>NZ_JAKNTK010000001.1:1386603-2773206 GCF_022440805.1 Holdemania massiliensis
TGTGGAATACTTCAAGTATCTGCATACCATTGTCACCGGACAAAACAGCCTGACTTATGCATCGGCTGCGGGGATGGGCAGCAGCTTCATTCCGATTTTTTCCTATTACTGTTCCAGTCCTCTGCAGCTGCTTTTTGCCCTGCTGCCTCAAGAGGCTATTCTGCTGTCCATCAGCGGGGTAACACTGATCAAACTGAGTTTGTGCTGCATGACTATGCTGATCTATCTCGATCAACGCTTTGGTCAGCGCCGCATTCACGGTCTGCTTGCGCTGGGTTATGCCTTCAGCGGGACGGCGATCGCCTATTCTCAATGCGTGATGTGGCTGGATGGTTTAGTTTGGCTGCCGGTCTTGCTATGGGGAGCTGAGCGGATTCTGCAGGGGAAATCGGCGAAGCTGTTTACCTTGGCGGTGGCGGTCAGCGTCTTTTCCAATTATTACACCGCGCTGATGGGACTGATGTTTGCCTGCCTGTTTGTTTTGGCGCGCTATTTCAGCGAGAAACCGACGATTCCCTTTTTAACCGTGCTGAAAAAAGGCATTTTGGGGATGGGAATCGGTTTAGCCTGCAATGGCTGGCTGTTAATTCCAAGCTTTCTCTCTGTGATCAATAACCGCCTTGTTCAGCCAGCGCAGGTTTTGCCTTCATTCAGTGTGGAGCGCTTGATTGGGCTGAACAATGCCTTTCCGTTTGTCCCGGCAGTTACGTTGGGGCAGGAAATCACGTTTGATTATGCCGGACTGCTTTGTCTGATTCTAGTGCTCTCTTCGTTTTTTCAACGATCCCGATCAAAGCGGAAAAAAGTTGTGGATGCCCTGATGCTGCTGTTGTTTGCCGCCTCAGTGCTGATTACACCGTTATATAAACTGTGGCATTTTCTTTCCATGCCCTATGGTTTTCCATCTCGATTCAGCTTTGTGATCGTCTTTTGGCTGATTGCAACAGCGGCACAGGTTTGGGAAAGCCGGGATCAGTGGTCGCTGCTTTGGGGCAGCGCGCTCAGTCTGATTCTGTTAGCCTGCAATACGACGATAACGCTGCCGGTGAAACTGGCCGTGGCAGGACTTCTTATGGTGATCACAGCACTGCTTGTTTATGGATTCCAGAAAGTTTTGGCGGTAGTTGTAGTCGGGGAATTGGCACTGTCCTGTACGGCGGCCTTCCGTTCTTTGGATCACGATAACGTCTATGATGGATATGCTTCAGCTCAGGAAGTTCTGGATTATCAGAGCGAGGTGCAGGAAGCTTTAGCTAGTTTTGAGCCTGTGTCCGGCTATCGCATCGAAAATCTGTCGATGCGCAACCAGAATGAAGGTTTGGGCTATAACTATCCGGGTATTTCTCACTATTCGTCGACCTATGATAAAAAAGTCAGCGATTTCCTTGAACACTACGGCGTCAGCCATCGGATGTTTGGCAGCACTTACCAGGGCACGACGCTGTTTCTCGACGCGTTTCTCGGCCTTCGTTATCTCTTGCGGGAAAAAGGCGAAATTCATGTTCAGACGCAGGCCGATCACTACTCGAAAATCGCTGAAACATCCACCTTTGAAATTCTCGAAAATCCGTATGCGCTGCCGCTGGGGTTTGTGATTGAAGATCATGGTGATGCCCTGATTCCGCAGACGACGACAATTTTAGCACAGAATGAACTGGCGCGGCTGTGCGGCGCAGAGCCGATCTTCACTCCGCTGAAGGATCCTGATTTGTTTGTCTGGGATGGCGATGAATTGAGCAGTTCGCCGTTAGTCGTGGCTCGGCGTCCTGATGCGGAAACTTCAATTGCGATTTACACACAGTCCCTGAACGGGGAAGATCCGCTCTACCTGCAGCTGCCCTATGAAACGGATGAAACGTGGTATCAGCTGTGGATCAATCAGAACTACGGGCGAGATGATCATACCGGCTACAATGCCGGTGCTCAGTACCTTGGCGCGTATGCTCCCGGTGAGGATATTCTCGTTCAGCTGGTCGTCCGCGATGAATTACTGCGGTTGAGCAAGGCTGAGGTATTCTCGCTCGATCTGTCGGCGCTGGCGAACTGGACGGCGCAGGTTCAGAAACAAGGCGCGAAAGCCATCGAGATCCGCGGTTCAACGATCACGATGCAGGTTGAGGCTGAAGCAGGGCAGAAGCTGCTGACAACGATCCCGTTTGTCAAAGGCTGGAAGGCTGAAATCGACGGCAAGTCAGTGCCGATCACAGTCTTTCAAAACACGTTTATTGCATTGCCGCTGACGGCGGGGACCCATGAAATCACCCTGCATTTCTGGCCGCGGGGGTTGACGCTGGGATTGGCAGTGAGCGCGGCAGGCGGTCTGATGGCTTTCGTCAGCTTGCTTCACATACGAAAAAAAACGAACTGCCGGGAGTGGTTTATGATATACTTATTGCATGAAACAGGAGGATCGCTGTGGAACCGAAAATAACTGTCATTGTTCCCGTTTACAACGTGGAAAAATATTTGCCGGAATGTCTGGATTCGCTGGCAGCCCAAACCTATCCGAATTTACAGGTTCTGGTGGTGAATGACGGCTCGACCGATACCTCACCCCAGATCATCGCCGACTATGTCCGGCGTTTTCCTGGCCTGTTTGCGCAGCTGAATAAGCCTAACGGCGGCCTGTCCGATGCCCGCAACTTTGCGATGGACAAAGCGGAAGGCGAGTGGATTGCTTTCTTAGACAGCGACGACTGGGCGGATCCGGATTATTATGCCCAAATGGCAGACGTGATGAAACAGGGCGCGGATGTAGTGGTCAGCGACATCGAATACTTTTATGAAAACGGACAGCCGTCCTGGATCATGCCAGGCCTGAATCCGCATGCCTTTGACAGTCCGATCAAACAAGCCTTTCTGTCGCCGATGTTTGCCTGGAACAAACTCTATCGCGCTGATTTCTTCACGAAGCAGCAGTTTCGCTATCCAATCGGGACCTGGTATGAGGATATCCCGGTGACGATGCCGATTTTCGCCCAATGTCAGAAGATTGGGATCCAACATGCCGCGCGGATTCATTACCGCCAGCGCGAAGGCTCAATTATGTCGGTGACCCAAAGTGAGCGGCTGAAGGAAATCTTTCCGGTGATGAAGCAGGTCCGTGATCAGTTCGCAGCGATGGGATGCAGCGAACAATATCACGATGAACTGGAATATTTACATATTGAGCATCTGCGGCTGTACGGCATGTTTCGCTTTCTGCGCTCGCCGTTAACCAAAGAACTGAAAACGATGAGCGACGCCGTCATGCATCAGTTTTATCCTGACTGGAAAAAGAATCCGTACATCCAAAATCTGGGATGGAAGGATCAGCTGTTTTTAAAAACCTTCGGCAGTCTGACGCTGCCGTTCTATAAGCGAGTGATTCATTAAGAAAGGAGGAGCTTATGCGCACAAAATATTCATTTTACAATTTCTTGGTGAGTCTGATCACCAGCGTGGCTCTTCCGATTTTCGGATTTATCAAGGTACGGATGTTCATCGATCTGTACGGCAGCGACCTCAACGGCCTGCAGCTGACGATCATGAATGTGATCACCTTTCTGAACGTCTTTGAGCTGAGCTATTCGCTGGCTTTCCGCCAGCTGTTGTTTAAGCCGCTGGCCGAAGATGACCGCGGCAAAGTGCTGTCGATTTATAACGGTGCGGTCAAGGTATTCCGCTTTACCGGCATGGCGGTGCTGATCGTCGGTGCGCTTACAGCGCTGTTATTCCCGATGTTTGCCCAGTCCCCGTTGGGCTATGGTGAAACGGTCACGATGTTTTTGATCCTTTGTGTTCCTTTTGGTCTGTCTTACTTTCTGATGGGACCAAATTTTGTCATCATCGCCGATCAAAAGGAGTACAAAATCAATATCTGGATTCAGACGATTGCGATTTTGCGGATGGTCTTGATGGTCGGGGTCATCCTGCTGAAGCTGCCGTATGTTTATATCTTCCTCATCGAAGGTCTGCAGGTGTTCATCGCCAATTTCATCGCCCGCCGGATCGCCTTGAAAAACTATCCGTGGCTGAAGGAAAACAAGCAGCTGGCCTATGATGATGCCTTTCAGAAGAACGCAAAATATACGATTATTCAGCGTTTATCGACGTTGGCTACCAACAATACCGATAATCTGGTCATCACCTTTTTCATGGGTTATACGATGACCAGCGTTTATGGTTCGTACAGTTATCTGACGGAATCGGTATCGAAGATTATCAATTCCGCGATCACTTCGCCGATCAACAGCTTCGGCAATCTGTTCAACGACTCCGGTGCAGATTCCTACAGCGTGTTTACTGAGTTTTTCAACTTTGCGGTTTACATCGCTTCGATCATCGGCGTCTGTATCTTTGTGGTGATCGGCCGATTCGTACTGATCTGGATGAAGATGCGGCCGGAATATTCGGTGACTCTCCTGATCGCCTTCTTATTTGCGATCAATATTTTCTACATGACGATGCGCGAGCCGATCATCATCTGCCGTGATGCCAACGGCCTGTTTAAGGATGCCAAAAACAACGCTTACCTGCTGGCAATTTCCAAGGTTGTGCTGTCGATCGCCTTGATTCAGCCTTTGGGGATTGCGGGGGTTTTGGCCGCGACGATGCTGACCAACTGGACCGTGGATTTCTTGTATAATCCGGTTTTGGTTTATAAAAAAGTATTCCGGTTAAATCCGCTGCGTTACTATAAGATGGTGTTCTCCCGCCTGGCAGTGGCGATCCTGATCGGAGCGGCAGCCTATGCTGGTTGGCAGACGCAGCAGGCGTTTGTCACCTCATCAACTCTGCATTTTCTGATCGGCTGCGTCGTTCTGGGTATGATTGTGTTTGTGGTGTTTACGATTGTTTACTGGTTCTCCTATGCTTCCTTCCGCAAGCTGATTCAGCGCGGATGGCGTTTAATCCGGCACAAGATGAATCAGAGTAAAGAGGTGCAGGCATGAAAAAAATCATTCAGTGGCTGTGCGGCTTTTGCCTGCTTGCGGGATTGTTATGCGGCTGCCGCACGACGTTGATTCAGGATCAAATGGAAACCTATGCCCCCAAGGATCCGGCTTTATTCAGTGAGGAAGGCATTGACGCTCAGGCCTATCGTCTTGACAAAGATACCGAACATCGCATGCAGTCCAAGATTCTGCGTAATTCCAAGAGCTTTACAATTTCTTTCTGGTTTAAACCGGAAGCCAATTTTGAATGGACCACCTTACTTTCGATGGGTCGGGACGACCGGCATGTGATGCAGCTGGCGACCTCCGGCAATCCCACCGGAGATCGCTGCGGACTGAACTATTCCATCCAATCCGGAAATCAAGCTTACCGTGTCATTTCAGATCAGGAAGCCACGGTAGAAACAGGAATTTATAATCACATCGTATTGACACAGGAAGGCAATATGGTGACCTTATATCTCAATGGGCAGCAAACCGCATCTGGCCATGTCGCCAAGCAGGTCAAACAGCTGCGCAGCGAGGAGCTGATCCTAGGCAAGAGTCTGATTTACAATGACCCGCAGGCGGAAGGGTCGTTCCAGGATTTTCAGATTATCAATCAAGCCTGGACGGCGGAGGAAGTGGCCACTGAATTTGACCGGTTCTATCCGAAAGCCGTACTGGATACCTTCCATTTCAGCAATATGGATGATTTAACAGGTAATCTCTGGTTTGGTGAAAATCCGTATCGGGATTTGTATTTCAGCTGGACCAGCGATAAGCCGGAATTTATTACGGATCAGGGCAAACTGACTCAACCGACAACGGCTCAGGGGGATCAGACGGTGACGATTACTGCCCGTGTGGAGCATCAGGGACAGACCTTTACCAAGGATTTTGTCTTTCAGGTACTCGCGGATTCCCCAAAAACGCGGTTAAAGCGTGATCAAATCGCGGTCAACAACGATTTTCAGACCTTGATGAATGAGCATGATGTGCTGCCTGTCACGGCGGCCAACGGATCTGAACTGGAATGGACGGTACTGAGCGGCGGAATCGAGCTGCAGGAGAATCGGATCATCAAAACAGAGGCAGCCGAGAAAGTAAAGGCAAGGCTGCGGGTAACCCTCCATCAGGAACAACTCAGCGCAACCATCGAACGCGACATTGTGGTGCTGGACGAGTTTACCGGCTATGTGCTTTCTTATTTTAACGGAGAGCTGGGTGAGGAGCGTGGCAAATTGGCTTACAGCCGTGATGGCCTGCATTGGACAGATCTCAATCAAGGTCAGCCGGTGCTGACGTCTGAATTGGGCAACGGCCGTATCCGCGATCCGTTTATCGGACGGGATAAATCCGGTGATTTTGTGGTACTGGCTACCGAAGGCTTTGACAATCCGGATATCTATCTCTGGCGCAGTACTGATCTGGTGACATTTACCGATCATCAGCTTGTTTCCGTTTCATTATGGGATCCATTCCTTAAGATGAGCGGAACCCGCGCCTGGGCGCCGGAAATGAGCTATGATCCCGAACAGGACTTATATTACATCTATTTTTCGGATCCGACGGAAAAGGATGAGAGTGCATTGTATTATGTTGCGACGCAGGATTTTGAGCATTACAGTTATCCGGGCAATTTCTTTAAGCCAGGCTATACGGTGATCGACGGAACTGTCCTGCAGGCGCAGGGAAAGTACTGGCTGTTTTACAAAGATGAACGCAAAGCCGCGCAGACCATTTATTACGCTTCCACAGATGTGTTATCCAACTTGTTCGGCGAAGCCTATGATCAAAAATTCCTGTTTCCGCTGCGGTTTATGGAAGGCC
This sequence comes from Holdemania massiliensis, assembly GCF_022440805.1. Lineage (NCBI taxonomy): Bacteria > Bacillati > Bacillota > Erysipelotrichia > Erysipelotrichales > Erysipelotrichaceae > Holdemania > Holdemania massiliensis. Next base: position 1,393,353 of record NZ_JAKNTK010000001.1, read on the forward strand.
CGTTTGTGTTCCCGGTGAATGGAGAAGATTCCTTCTACCTGTATGAAGACTATTATCCTTATGGAACCTTCCACGTCGCTCAGTTTTCAACGCTGGGAGAAAACAGTGATCTGCGCTGGCTGGATGAATCGGAATATACTTTGCCCAATGAAGACGTCCGGCATGGTTCTGCCACCCCGCTGACAGAAAAGGAACTGCAGCGGCTGCTGGAAGCCTATCCGCCGGCTGAAGACGCTGTTTCTGAGCCTGAAGTAATCGAAGCTCCATCTCAAAATTAGATCATGATCACATCAAAAAGACGGGAATCAGTTCCGGAATCTCCTTCCGGCAACGCATTCCCGTCTTTTCTGTTTCGCTTATCTCAGTCCATTACTGGAACTTCACCACACGGTAGCTATATTGACCATAGGCCGGAATCATCTCCGCCACAACTTCGCGGGTGTCAAAGTCAATCTCACTCATCAGCGAATGTACGCTGCCCGTGCCCCAGCCGATGACGTAGGTGTTAGCTTCGGTTTTCATCACCGAGCCGGTCGCAAAGGAATATTTTCCATCGACCATCATTTCCTTCCATGTGATCACCGATTGATTTTTCTCGTTTAACTGAAATTCCAGAATCCGCGTCTGTTCCTGGGCATTGCCATTATCAAACAGAAGCAAAGTTCCCTCATCCGTCAGCTTGGCATAATGCTGACGGGAGAAAAGCTGCTCTTCCTCCAGCCCGAAATCATCCCCCAAACCGCCCAGTGTCCAGATAATTTCCCCGCTTTGCCGATCAATCTTTAAGACTGCATCCAGATTACGGAAGGAGGCGATCAGATTGCCGTCATTCGGATCTACGCACAGACTGTTGATATGCGCATAATCCGCAGCGTAATAGGTATCATTGGTATTGGTATAATCATTGTTTTCTACCGACTGTCTCAACAAGGCCGGATGATCGCTGCTGCACCATTCAAAGATGACCTCACCGTTTAGAATTTCCTGGATCAAGGCTGCTTTTACCCGAACATAACGCTGTTCACTGGAAACCCATAGGTTCTGATCGACAGAACCGGTAAGCAGATAATGGTTTTCACCGAGCATCAGAAACTCGTGGTTCTCACACATCCCGCCTGCGGGCAGATGTTCAGAAGGCAAGAGTTCTATCTGCTGAATCAGCTGATACTGATCATCGAGAAGATTGATGTGACCATACTGTACGCCCATATACAACAAATGATCGGAAATATCGGCCGAAGGTTCAAAGAAGGAATAAGTGACGACACCGTCTAATTCATGCTTTTGGAAATTCATTACCGAACCGCTCTTATTATAAAAACCGCGGTAGTAATACAACAGCTGTCCGTCGTTATCCATTTTAAAGATATAAGAATCCCCGTCATCATTCATCAGATCCCCATAATAATCACCGGCACTTGTGCTGTGACCCGTAAACTGCACTGTCGGGAAACTGTCTGGAAGCAGCTGCACGGTGACATTGCGCTGACAATTGCCTTTGCGGATCGTCAGAACGGAGGATTGCTGCGGACTGAGGGCTTCCACTTCAATCGCGGCGGGAGAGGTCAGCTTCTGACCATTCCAGCTGATCTGCAGATTTCTGTCACTGGAAGTCCAGGTCAGAATATTGGCTGTTTCCCGGCTCAAGGACAACGGTGCAACCAGCGGCGCCGTTTCGGAAAGGTCCATGGTCAGCGGCAAACCGTTGATCTGAATTTCCAAATCACTCGTTGTTAACAAATCTCCGATATGAGTGCCGTCGGCACTGATACTTACGGCACAGCCAGCTGCTTCTTCCGGGGAAAAACCCTGAACAGCCAAGAAAATCAAGGCCGCGCCAAACAGTCCCCAAGGCAGAATCCGCAGCCAAAAAGATCGATCAAATTTCATTTCCATTCACCTCATGGGAAGAAGTATAATTTAAATTTATGAAGATTGTGTGAAATTTGTCATTGAATTGTAATAATTTCGCAATAAATTAAAACAGAAAAAAATCTGATTTCAGCAAACGAAGACGACGCTCACGTTTGAATGATCAGATTTCAGGTTCATTCTGATTTTTCTTCTTGGGCTGGTTGTTCTTCCAAGACTTCCTCATTCCGGATGACGATCTGATCGTTCAGATACAATTGGATCAAAGCCAGAACTTCCGGACAGACACCTTCATCTTCAAACATGACGTGATGTCCGTTTTCAATCACAAACATCTGTTTTTGAGCGGAAGGCATGCGGGAGAAGGCAATCTTTGAGCTTTGCGGTGAAACGATGCCGTCTTGGGAACCATGAATCAAGAGCACGGGACAGGATAAGCGGGAAGCATAGGGCCGAAACTGTACGACAACGTCGATCAGCGTCTGAAAAAAGTTTGCCGGCAGACCATTAAAATTGGCGATTTCCTGCGGTGATTCCAGATGGGTGAAGTGAGTGATCAGCGAGGTCAGAATATTGCCGGTATTCTTCAGATTGATCAGATCGAAGGCCGGTGCGATCAGAATCAGCTTCTCCACCGGAAGCATCGACGCGATCCAGCTGGCGATGACACCGCCCATTGAGAACCCGCCCAGAATGACCCGGCGCTGTTTGAGCAATTCTTTTTCAACGACATGCAGGGCCCGGTTCGCCCATAAAATCCCATTGGAATCCTTCTGGTCCTCTGGATCAAAAAGCTCCGGCATGATGATCTCATAATCATTCTCAAACGCTTGTTGGAAAGCCTCCAGCTCACCTGTCCGTTTTCTACCAAAGCCATGCAGGAAGATGATCACCGGACGCTTAGCGCGTGTTCCTTTCAGCTGTTTTTCAAGAATCATTTTCTTTCCTCCAATTTTTCCTATTATATCATACAAACGTTGGGAATCCTGCTTTTTTGTGCTAAAATGGAGAGCGGGAAAAGGTCAATACAGAAAGGCAGGAATCAGGGTTTGAATTGTAACAACAAATATGATGTCGTGATCATCGGCGGCGGCATTGGCGGATTAATGTGCGCTTACCGCATTGCCGAACGGGATCCAAAAGCGTCGGTTCTGCTTCTGGAACGAGGACTGGATTTGGAACACCGCCAGTGTCCGATCATTTCAGGCAAGGCCGAAAAATGTTTGAAATGTGAGCCATGCGCAGTCATGGAGGGAATTGCCGGCGCGGGGGCATTCTCGGACGGCAAGTATATCATTTCCACCGAATACGGCGGATGGCTGCCGGAATTTATGGAACCCGCCAAAGTCATGGATTATATCGAACAGGCAGATCAGGTGCTGATGCACTTTGGGGCGCAAAAGGAACGTTTTGTGCCCAATGATGAGCTGAAACAGCTCTGCCTGCGCTACGATCTGCATATGCAGCAGGCACAGTTAAAGCATTTGGGAACAGACGCCAACTTAAAAACGATGCAGAATCTGGTCGATGACTTAAAGCAGCGCGTCCAGATTGAAACGCTGTGTACGGTCACGGATGTGAATAAGCAGACGCACGAAGTCTTTTTTACGCATCGCGGGCAACAGTACAGTGTCAAGGGAGAGAAAATCGTCTTTGCGGTCGGCCGCGCCGGCAGCCGGGTTTTTCTCGATTGGTGCAAGCGCAACGGCGTGGCCTGCGCCAATAATCAGGTCGATATCGGCGTGCGGGTTGAATTGCCGGCGATGGTATGGGAGCATTTCTCCAAGAAAATCTATGAGCCTAAAATTCTGTACCGGTCAAAAGCCTATGGGGATACGACGCGGATGTTCTGTTTTAACGAGCGCGGCCTAGTCGTGACTGAGAATACCGACGGAGTTTTGACGGTTAATGGCCACGCCTATAAGGAACTGGAACGCAAGACTGACAATTCCAACTTTGCGCTGCTCTGCACGATCCGCTTCACCGAACCGTTTAACGATCCGATTGATTATGCCCGTTACGTCGCTTCGCTGGCAAATAAGATTTCCGGCGGCAGCGTGCTTGTTCAGCGCTTAGGCGATCTGGAAAGCGGCCGGCGGACGGATGAAAAGCGGCTGAAGCAGTCGACGGTCCGTCCGACCCTCAACGCTGTGCCAGGTGATTTAAGCCTGTGCATGCCGAAGCGTCAGCTGGACAATATCATTGAAACGCTGCACGCTCTGGATAAGGTGGCGCCGGGGACCGCTAACTATGATACGCTGCTGTACGGCGTGGAATGCAAGTATTATTCCGCCCGCCCGGACTGTGTCAACTTTGAAATCAAAGACTGCCCGGGAATCTATGCTTTGGGCGATGGCGCAGGCTTTACCCGGTCGCTGTCCCAAGCGGCGGCCAATGGATTAATCATCGGCGAAATTTTGACCAAAAAATAATCAATTCCATTGCCGAAGCTTATGAAATTGACTATAATGAACATGAAAGAAAGAGGGAGTAAAATTATGTCAGAAGAAAAAGTATTAGTTGAAGTTTCTGCCCGTCACATCCATTTGAGCGATGCCGACGTTGAAGCTTTGTTCGGTCCAGGATACAAATTAACTGTAAAGAAAGAGCTGTCCCAGCCAGGTCAGTTCGCTTCGAATGAAAAGGTAACAATCAAGGGAGAACGCGGCGAAATGAAGCTGTCCGTTCTGGGACCAACCCGTCCTGAAACCCAGGTTGAGCTGTCTTTGACGGATGCCCGTACGGTGGGCGTAAAAGCCATGATCCGGGAGTCCGGCGATATTGAAGGAACACAGGGTGTAACGATCATCGGTCCAGCCGGTTCCATTGAAATCACGAAAGGTGTCATCGCTGCGAAACGGCATGTTCACATGACACCGGCGGATGCGGAAAAGTTTGGCGTCACAAACGGCCAGATTGTTTCTGTGAAGATTGATACGGATGGCCGCAGCCTGACCTTCGGCGATACGGTTGTCCGCGTTTCTGAGAAATATGCTTTAGCGATGCATATTGATACGGATGAAGCCAATGCCGCAGCCATCTCTGGTTCCGCAATGGGCGAAATCATTAAATAAGTTTAGTTCAACAAATTCAGTTGATAAGAAAGCGGCACTGTCCGCTTTTTTATTTTGCGTAAAAAAACCAAAAAGAAAACCGGGATTCCCCGGCTGACTTTTGTTGGGATTATTCCGTTTCCGCTTCGATCTCCTCAGTTACCGGCTGACTTTGGTTGGCAATCACCAGGTTGCTGCAAAGCCATTTGCCGCTGACGTTGAGGAAGGTCATCTGGTAGGTATTGGAATAGGTTTGGGATTTCTCACCTTCGATCGTCACGACATAATCAAACGAAATCGTTCCGGTAAAGCCGACTTCTTCCCCATAGCTGATCAAATCACTGATGTGCATGTTGTCAAAACGATAGGAATCATGCGTCGAGAAGTAGCGGTTCACAAAGCTGGAAATCGCTTTGTAATAATCCGTGCGGCGGTATAAATACTGCTGCAGGTCAGAGAAGCGCGTATCTTCTGAGATATATTTCGCATAGGTCATGGCCGTATCACGGATCCGCGTCCGCATGACCTCTTCCATGGCTCCGCCTGGCCGATCGGCAATATAGAAGCAGTCCTGCAGCGCATCCTTGACGACGCTGTACTGAGCGTCATCCTGCGTGGTGACCGTGGGAATTCCGACCAGATTGTCAATGTGATAACGGGTGACCAGCGGTGCCTGGTTCAGATCGAAGAGGTTGGAATACGCTTCCGAGCTGACATTGCGTTCGGTGATGTAGTTTTCATTCAGGCGGATTCCGTTGACATAGACCTGGGCATCGCCAAAGACTTCAATGTAGAAGTTGCGCGCATCCGTTACCGTCCGGACATTCCATTGTTTTTCATCTTCGTTGTAGATCAGTTCCAGCGTTGCGATTTTCTGCCGGTCCACCATCATGTCATAATATAAAAATGTATCGTTGGAATAAGCTTTTTTTGAGAACACCGCTTTTTTCAAATCGACGCCTTCGTAGATGGATTTCAGATATTCGATGTACGGTTCTTTTTCATTGAACTGAGTAAAGATAATCGTAGATTTCTCATAGATTTTATCGTAATTTTCCGCCTGAAGCAGATGCACGTAACTGCTCATCGCTCCGTTCGGTGTACTCTTCTCGTAATTTTCCAGCACTTTCCAGGTCAGAAACAGAACGGCGCTGCCCAAGATCATTAGGACTAGAAACAGTTTAAGCAAAAAATAGAGAAACTGCTGATTGGAAGAATTGATCTTCCTTCTCTCCCGCTCGGAAGCCTCGCGAATACGCTCGACGGATAGATGCCACAGATCGGTAGTTTCCTGTTTGCCGCCGGTATGTCCTTCCGGGCTGTGATGCAGCACCGCTTCCGTCTTTTTCTTCTTCTTTTTCACCGGCTGATCCGCTTTGGCAGTACGGGCAGGACGTTTGGAAGTCCCGCTGTCTGCCGGCTTCTGCTTTTTCGCCGCGGCCGGTTTTTTTTGTTCTTCGTTGTTGCTCATGCAGGCCCTCCTGTTATTTCACGATAAAGGCGGTCGGAACCTTGCGGTCGCCGTTCATGGAAACCACGTTGTTGATAATCTTGCCGTCATAGACCATGACCGACGAAGACCCGCCGTCAAGATTCGCGGCGTTCATCGCTCCGTATTGCGTCATGATGTCAATGCAGTCAGAATATGAAGCTCCCAGACTCGTTGTCTGCCGTCCGTCGATGACCAGCAGCAGCACAGCTCCGTCTTCCCGCTGGCCGATCACCGTGCGCGGATTGACCCCGCCGCCGGTGCCTGTGACTTCAACCGGAACATAGTTGACGATAAAGATCGGCTTGAACGTCACCGCATCGCGCAGGCCGTACTCGAGCGCCTGCCGTCCGGTCATGTTGCCGACGATCAGCTTATTCTGTTCATTAAATCCGATGACGGAATTGTAATCATCCAGTCCGCCGCTGACCAGCTCGCCATCCTGAATGACGATGCCGTAAGGAATTCCGCCGGTTCCCTGACCGTTGGGATCATCGAAGCCCCCGGCATTGATGCCGCCGATGGCATCGTTGGCCTTGACGTATTCTTCGACGAAGTAGCCTTCGTTGGCATTGCCCAAATCCGAATTGACGGCCAGATGGATGCGCGACGGATCGTAGACGATCATCAATTTTCCCTCATACGTCGGACCTTTGATATCAATAATCTCGATTTTATCTTTTTTGCTTTCGTCAATGACAAAATCCGTTTCGGAATCCGTGATTTCATCGGTATCACTGACAGAGTTGCGGTTCATGATCGTTTCCATTTCCTCTTCCGAAAAAAACAGCCGGGCAACACTTTTTAACGTCCGGGTCTCCATCATCGTGCTCGTAAGCAGGTTGCTGACGGTGACCGAAGGGCCTTTCAGCACGATCATCGCTGCACCGTAGACGGTCATCAGACCGACGAGAATGAAAACCGCGGCGATCATATAGGTTTTCTGTAAAATCGTAAAGGGTTTGATTTTCCGCGTGCGGTTTCGCTTGCGCTTTGCCACCCAATCCCACCTTTCTATCTGCTGGTATTTTAGATTAATTGATCTGAGGAAAGTTTATAATTTGGCTCAGATCAAGCTTTTTAATAGGTTCGTGTATCATTATAGTATAAAAGCGAGAAATTGTCATAGAAAAAAGTATCGATTCAACGAACACTTTTGTAAGGAACGGCTCATTTCAGAAAGGGCAGCCATTTGCGGATGATGACCGTCAGGATCATCGTCAGCGGAAAGACAAAGAAAAACCGTACGGCGCCGTTGTTTAAATACAAAGAACCCAGTAAGATTTCACCCAATTCCAAAAACATCGCATGACAGAAATAAATCACGGTGCTGGCTTCACGCAGCGCTTTGAAATTCAGCTTCCAGTTTAACTGCGTTTGCAGCAGTCCGGCAAACCAATACAAGATAAACGGAACCGTCATCAAGTACATGTTGTAATCCAAAGCCCAGTGAAAATGCCGGACAGTGAAGGCTTCTGCGACTAATAAAACGAAGGCTACAGCCGCTTTGATAAAGGGATGGCGAAGGGTCTTCGTCTGGTTCAGATCAGCCAGGGCCATGCCCATCGCGACAAACAGCACGCCGAAAAACAAACCGTTGCGGGTCGTAAACATCAGTAAAAAGTAGGTGTTGACCGACTGCAGCAGAATTTCGTTGGTGATTAAGCCATGATAGGTTTCAACCAATCCGATTAAAAATAAGAGACCGCCCAGGATCAACAAAGCCTTCATTGAAAATTTCTTTAAAAACAGATGACAGAAAACCATCGCAAAAATCAGCGCTGACATATACCACAGATGAAAGTAGGTTCCGATATTGAACAAAGCGATCGGCAAGGCTGCCAGCCACAAAGCTCCGCTGATTTCCATCATATTGCCCAGCTTGTGCATCCCAAACGGAATATAAATCACACTCCAGATCAGATACAGCTTGATCAGCCGCTTAATATAACTGCGGAAGTAATTTTCATCCTTATGACAGCGCCCGATCTGCATGAAATAACCGGCCGAGATAAAGAAAAACGGAATGACGATTCTTCCTAATATATTGCTTGTGACAAAACCTAAATCCGGCCAGACTTCATAAAAGGGGTAAGTGTGGACAACGATGACGAGAAAGGCGCAGACAAATTTCATCACATCCACAGCGTGATATTGTTGGGTTTTGGCAGAGGTCATGGTATCGCTCCTTTAGTTTACTCTGTTTTCAATAGGATACCACATTTAAGAATCACGTGGGAAGAAAACCCTTCGCTCTGAAAGAAAGATGAAAGAATTGAAGCCAAAAGAAGCGTCCAAATTGACTTTCATCGCTCCCTACTCTACAATAAGTTTATAAAGTTAAATGAAACTAACAATCAGGAGGATCACTTATGAACGCAGTAGCTTACGCGGCTTTGGGCACCGGCTTTACCTTTCTGTTAACTTCTGCCGGCGCAGCCGTCGTCTTCTTCTTTAAAAATGAAATCAAAGGGAATATCCAAAAAAGCTTTCTTGGCTTTGCCGCCGGGGTCATGGTGGCAGCTTCGGTTTGGTCGTTATTAATTCCGGCGATCAGCGAGGCGGAAGCGATGGGGTTGATCGGTTGGGTTCCGGCAGCGATCGGCTTTGTGGCCGGCGGCGTCTTTCTGTTTGCCCTGGATCATCTGCTTCCGCATCTGCATCTGGAACAGAAACAGCCGGAGGGCTTGAGCAGCAACTGGAAAAAGACAACGCTGCTGGTCTCGGCGGTGACGCTGCACAACATTCCCGAGGGCATGGCGGTCGGCCTGGCTTTTGCGATGGCCGCTCAGCATCAGGATCCAGCTTTGATGTCAGCGGCGATGGCGCTGGCGATTGGCATCGGGATTCAAAATTTTCCGGAAGGCGCAGCGATTTCCCTACCGCTCAGACAAGAGGGCTTCAGCCGGTTTAAAGCATTTCTGTACGGCAGTTTATCCGGAATCGTTGAACCGATCTTCGGAATTCTGACTGTTTTGGCAGCCTCGCAGATCGCCGGTTTAATGCCGTGGCTGCTTTCCTTTGCGGCCGGTGCGATGATCTTTGTCGTCGTGGAGGAACTGATTCCGGAAGCCCATCTGGGGGAACATACTCACATCGGCACGATCGGGTTTATGGTCGGCTTTCTGATCATGATGATTCTGGACATCGCCTTGGGGTAAGCGGAATCTGGATATCCGCGATCAAGCTCAATTATTTTTAGAATCCGGGACACAAGGAATCGCGGGAATCCGCCTTTCCCTGTGTTTTTTCTTTATGATGTGCGGTATAATGAACAAAAATAAGGAGTGGAAGATATGGATTGCGAATGGAGTAAGAGAACCTCAGACTTTTTAAAAATGACGCTGGCCAAGGATTATACGTCTGTGTCCTATGCCCTACAGGTAGATGGCGAACTGGTTGCGGCCGATGCATTAGGCTGGCAGGATCAGCCTCAACAAATCAAGGCGGATGAGCGTTGTACCTACAATGTGGCATCGGTTTCCAAAATCTATTGTACGGCGGCAGTGATGGTGCTGGTTCAGCGCGGATTGATCGACTTGGATACACCGGTCGTGGAGTACGTGCCGGAATTTACAATGCTGGATGAAGATTATAAAAAGATCACCGTGCGGCATCTGTTAAACCATGCCAGCGGTCTGCCGGGAACTCAGTGGAAAGGCTTTTCTGTAACGGCTTTAACGGAACGCGACTATGATGAAGAAGTGCTGAACTATCTGGCGAACAGTCATCTCAAAGCCAAACCGGGGGAATATTCGGTTTACTGCAACGACGGGTTCACCCTGGCTGAGATCGTCGTCGCCCGTGTCAGCGGACAGCGGTACAGTGATTTTCTGCGGGAAAACATCACCGGTCCGATTCAGGCGGATTCCACGCGGACGATTGAGGACCGCAATCCGGATTTTCCGTTAGTTCATGAAAAAGCCAAACCCGCTGAATTGTTATTGGTGGAAGGCGCTGGGGGATTGACGACATCGATGATCGACCTGTGCAAATTCGGCCAGCTGTTTTTATCCGAGAATCCGATTCTCTCCGAAGCCAGCAAGCAGGAAATGGCTAAGCCGCAGGGTGTTTCCTTCTTAGCCCAGGATCAGAAGAGTCCGGCCTATGGTTTAGGCTGGGATACGGTCTGCTTCAGTGATCCTGATTTTGATCTGGGGGAAGGCGTGCTGCGCAAGGGCGGCAACAGCTTCCAGTTTACGTCCCAGCTGATCGTCATTCCCCAATACAAAGCGGTGCTGGCGATCAGTGAAACGCATGACTGCAAGATCGATGTGACCCAGGCAGCGCTGCACATTCTGGCGCAATGGCTCTTACAGCATAAAGGGATTTCAATCTATAAGCGGGCGCAGCCAATTCCGGCGGAAGCAATGACAGCGTACAGCGGCGTCTATCTGATGCCCAGCGCGATTGCAACCGTGGCCATGCAGGGGGCGATTGCCCACTTCCAGGATACCCCGTTAAAAGGTCAGCCTTACCCATGGGAATCCTATCTGCGCTACGATGGCCAGTGCTGGATTGCCAATGAAAAGGTCAGTTATTTCTTTGCCGAAGCTCAAGGCGATGAATATTTGATGAGCGAGATGAACGGCGTATGCTATCCGGTGGCGATGAAGGCAAAAGCGTTTGCCCCGTTAAGTGAAACCTGGAAGCAGCGCTTAAATCATCGCTATGTTGTTGTGAATCCAACGCCGGAGGATTTAGTCATCGGAGAGATCATGACGGGTTTCAGTCTGGAAGCCTTGCCGGACTTTGAAGGCATTCTTGTCGCTTCGTTCAGCGGCCGTCAGGGCAGCGATGTGTACAGCGGCGGATTTGACGGCAGCTTTATTCCAGCTGGGGAAAATCGCGGGCGTGGTTTTCTGCGCACCCCCTGCAACGGCAGCCGTGATTTGATTGATCCTTACTTCTTTACACAGGGGGAGGCCGAGCTGTGCGAAGTGGCTTCCTATCGTTACCAGCGCACGGATACGCTGCCGGCTTACCAGGGGCAGGCTTTTGCGGATCAGCCGCAGACTTTCCGCTTGGATCAGCCGTTTGACGGGACATTGAGCGTTCCGGAAGGCCGGCGGATCATGCTTCTGGACAAGGATCTCAACGTTGTCGGGGATACGCTGACCGACGAACAACTCAAACCCGCAGAAAGCGGTTATCTGCTTTTGATCTAAAGCGGACAAGCGCAGCAGGGAAGGCTCTTCTTCTCTGCTCGCTTTTTTGTTGGAAACGCGGAAGCGGAAAGCGGCCAGAAAGAGAAACGGAGGAATCCTCAGAAGATAAAAATAAGGTTCAGCTTCTTCAATGAAAATGAAATATGATGCTGTCAAAACAGGTTTTGGAAAACGGGAACAGGAAGAAGGGGAGCGAAGGTCAGGCTGTTTAAAAAGTCAATGCGGCCGATCTGCGGAAAAAGAAAATACAGCCCGAAAATCGGGCTGCACTGTTCTAGGTCTGAGTGGTCAGATCAGGCGTGGGCAAAACCACCGTTATGCGTCGCTTTTGCTTCATATAACGCTTGATCAGCTTGTTTTGCCAGAAGGGGATAGCTGCTTTTGCATGTAGCGATGACCGCTCCGGCGGACAGGGTGATATTCGGCATATGCCGGCGCGCCGATTCGGCAAGCAAGGTTGTGTTGATATCCTCAACAATTTTTCGGGCTACCTGGTAATCCTGAGTGTTGGAAACAAAGATTGCGAATTCATCGCCATGCAGCCGCGATGCCAAGTCAATCGTACGGATACGTCCGATGATCATCTGGGAAGCCAGTTTGATAACCTCATCACCGACCTGATGTCCATAGGTATCATTGATCGTCTTGAAGTGATCGCCGTCCAGGAAAATTAAAATCCCATGATCGTTTTCCTGCATGTGCTGAATCTGTTCCGTAACATTTTGGCAAAAAGATTTGACGTTCATCATACCGGTTAAATCATCAATCGCCGCTGCTTTCTGGGCTGCTTTCAAGGCGATTTCCAACCGCTTTTGGGTTTGTCCCAATTCAATATAGGCCTGCCGCAGCTCGCGGGTATGCAGCTCCTTGCGGATCCGGCTTAAACCGTAGACCAAAATCAGTTCAATGCTCAGCAGCGGAAGCAGCCAGACCTGCACGCTTTGGGCAAGCAGGGAAGTGAGCGGAACCAAAAGCAGGACGTGATAGGACTCACCTGTCTGCATCGTTCCATAATAATGGCGTTGATCAATTTTGACAGGCAGCACCTGTGCCGGCTGATCCAAAAGCTGTTTGACGGCAGGGCTGTTGGTCTGAAGAAACTGCAGGAAGATCGCTGCTGCCTCCGCTTCTTCCTGGGCTTTCTGCTTTGCCTGCCCCTGCTCAGTGATTTTATCCCTGGCTTCTTCCGCCTGTCTCAGCGCTTTTTCAGCTGCCGCCGTCTCACCGCTTAAAACGCTGCCCAAATACGCTTCCTGGTCAGAACCGATAATCGTACCGTTGTTATCAAAAATCATCAGCTGTTCCTGATCAAACTGCCGCAGCTGATGAACTAATTGCTGGATATTGCCCATTTTGATGTCATAGGCAAAGACGGTTTCCTGATCTGGCTGCAGCTGTGAGATTGTTGACAGAATGTAATGATTGGCATAACTCATATAGGGCGGAGTGAAGACGACTGCTCCCTGTCCCTTCACCGCATTTTGATACCAAGGCCGCGCCTGCGGCTGATAGCCTGTACTTTCATATTCAGCATAAGGGGTATCCCAACTGTACAGATAACGATCCTGATATACCATATATACGCCGTCGAAGGTTTCCTGTTCGATTTGGGCTAACGTGGAATCCATTCCTTTTAATTCATTCCAGATTTCATCCGGATCGGGATGCGCCTGAATCAGCTGATCCAAAAGACATACAAACAGCTGGAAGGAATGGGTGTAGTCTGCCATAACCTCGTTAAGCTGGATTTCGGCGTGTTCGCCATGGTCCGATAAAGTATTTTCAATCCAGCGTACTTCCCGATGCCAGATCCAGGCTCCCCCTAACCCATTGATCAATAAAAAGATTGCCGCGAGCAGCAAAGTTGTGCGTGAAAGCTGAAGTTGTTTCTTCAATTTCATTTCCCCCTTTTAAACAGACTGTTATAAATGGCCGAGAGCTTCTGAACTAATCATAAAACAATGTCGGAAGAAAAGCGAATTGAATCGACGGTTCTTTGTCTTTGTTCGCATCTTTATCAAAAATGCCAGGCTCTGCTTCCTTTTTTACTTCAATCTTTCCAGCTTGACATTTGAAAACGCTTTCTCCGTAAGAAAATGTATAAAGCAGAAGAAACTAGTGTTTATCGATAATGATTCTGCCCTAATCCATACTCGGTGAAGCAAAGGACTGTCCGGAAGCGGGGACGGGTGGTATGCTGAAATCATCATAGGGAGGAAAATTTATGAAAAAGTTGACGATGGTTCTGATCGCTGCTCTGCTGATGCTTTCCGCAGCGGCCTGCAGCAGTTCTGAAACGAAAACGGAAACACTGGAAGGGAAAGGCAATGGCTTCGGCGGATTGATAACAGTAACGCTGACCCGCAAAGACGGCAAGATCACAGAGGTCAAAGCCGTTGGCGATGAAGAAACCCAGGGCATCGGCTCCAAAGCGATTGAACAGCTTCCAGCTGCCATTGTCAAAGCCAATTCCGCAGACGTGGATAATGTCAGCGGGGCGACTTTTACCAGTCAGGGAATTAAGGATGCGGTCAACAATGCACTGGATCCGCAGGCTTATCCTTATTTAGAAAAGGCTGAAAAGGAAGAGCCGAAGAAGGACATCGCCGCGGCGGATCTCTATCAGGGGCTGGCGATGGTTTCCAATGGCCGCTTAGGGCCGGGCAAAGACGATCAGGAAGTGCCGGTTTACAGCTTTAATGAAGTCGTGCTGAGCGCACTGTTTGATCAGAAGGGTCAAATTCTGGATTTGAATTTTGATGAATTGGAAGTGGCGACGCCGAATTATGACGGAGCGGATATGCCGCAGTTCTCGGGGTTCCCAGGCCAAGGTGGATATAATAATGATGAGAACCACGATGGCAAAATTGAAGGCAAAACGGCTGACAGTGAAGATCAGTATCTGGCCGAATTTGAGACCTGGAAAACAAAACGGGAACGCGGCGACAGCTATAAGCTCAACAGCGGCACCTGGGCCAGTGAGATGAATGTTTTTGAACAGCTGTTTACAGGCAAAACCGTCGCTGAAGTCAAAGACTGGTTCGCTAAATATACCGACGCCAATGGCCGGCCATTGCAGGCAGAAGCCAAGAGCGATGAAGACAAGGCCAAGTTTAATGCCTTAAATGAGGAAGAAAAGCAGATGCTGGAAGATGTCCGCACCGGAGCTACGATTTCTCTGAAAGATCCGCACGGCGATTTCATCGCAGCGCTGGAAAAAGCTTATGCAATGCGTCAGCCGCTGGAAGTCAAAGAAGCCGCGGCAGAAGGGTTGGGATTGGCTTCCAACGGCCGCGTCGGACCGGGCAAGGATGATCAGGAAGTGCCGGTTTACAGCTTCAATACTGTAGTAGCCAGCGCACTGTTTGATGGCGAAGGACGGATCACAGCATTAAGACTGGATGAACTGGAAGTCGCAACGCCGAACTACGATGGCGCGGATATGCCGCAGTTCTCGGGGTTCCCGGGCCAGGGCGGCTATAACAACGATGAAAATCATGACGGCAAAATTGAAGGCAAAACCGTCGACAGTGAAGATCAGTATTTAGCTGAATTTGAAACCTGGAAAACAAAGCGGGAACGCGGCGACAGCTATAAGCTTAACAGCGGGACCTGGGCGAGTGAAGCCGATGTCTTTGAACAGCTGTTTGTCGGCAAGACGATTGCGGAAGTTGAGGACTGGTTTGCCAAGTATACCGATGCCAACGGCCGTCCGCTGCAGGCAGAAGCCAAGAGTGAGGAAGACAAGGCCAAGTTTAAGGCTTTGACGGATGAGGAAAAGCAGATGCTGGAAGATGTCCGTACAGGAGCTACGATTTCCCTGAAGGATCCACACGGTGATTTCATTCAGGCAATAAAAAACGCTTATGAAAACCGCCGTCCGATAACGCTGAAAAGCGAATAAAGTAGGACAGACAGCGAAAGGGAATGAACACTTTTCCTCTGCGCTGTTGTGAACGATGAAAGACAGAACTGACGAACTCATTCAACGTTCGTCTTTTCTTTTGGGTTAAGCAGCACAGGGGAGATAGACAGTCCGTAAGTCTGCCGCCGGATACTTCTTCAATGAAGAAGGGCCTCTCCCATTTTCAGGTCACGATTTAAGAAAGATTTCATTTTTGCCAGGCTGAATGTGATGTAAAATAAGACAATCAGAAAGGCGGGAAAACGGATGAACGAAGCGTGGAAACAGCGGCTGCTTGAAAGCGGGGAGCACTTAATTCATATCGAATGCGACAATCAAGGCAGCGATCAGATTCGGGATTGTCTGCTTGCGGTGAGTCCGTTAGGCATCGTGCGGCGTCAGGAGGCCTTTTATGAGGACATGAAGACAGCGGAATATCTGCGCTTTTTTGCCAGCCTGTTCCGATCGGCGTTGCCGATTCAATCCGTGATGGAAACGATGCGGCTGTCAGCCCTGGCACGGACGCCGATTGAAAAACTAGACTATTCCCAACGCCGCCGTTTAGCCATCGCCCGGGAGATTCTGCATCAGGCGCCGGTTCTCTGGATCGAAGAACCACTTTTAAACCTAGACGAAAGCAGCCGCGCGGTGATTTTAGCCTGGCTGGAACAAGCTGTTTCAACCAAGATTATCACGACCACCGTTTCATTGAAGCTGCTGTATCTGCTTCCTGGCGTCGGCTACACGCTGGATCAAGGCAGTCTGGTTAAACTGGAGAATGAAGCCGATGCGTTTCAGCCGCATGCCTGCGGTAAAATTCCCGTAAAGCTGGAAGATAAAATTCTTGTTTTTGACCCTCAGGAGATCGATTACGCGGAAAGCGTCGGAGGCAAATGCCGAATCGTTGTCCACGGCAGCGAATTTATCACGCCCTCAACCATGGAAGAGCTGGAGGACCGGCTCGCGGCCTATGGTTTTTTCCGTTGTCATCGTTCGTATTTAGTCAATATGGAAAAGGTGAAGGAATTGATCCGCTGGACGCGCAATTCCTACGGCTTAAAGCTGAAGACGCAACCGGATGTTGACATTCCGTTAAGCAAAGGACGTGTCGATGATTTGAAGCGGCTGTGGAATCTTTAACCGCTTCAGGACTCCATTGAACATTCTCAGTGCTCCGCTGGTCGATATTTCATTGTCAGACGCTGTTGTTGCCGATATAATCAAAGCCGATATTTAAAGGAGGAACCTACGATGGACGAATGTATTCGCATCGCCAATCTGACCAAAACCTTTCAAGGCAAGACGGCGCTGAATCAATTGAACTGCGTCGTGCAGCAAGGAGAAATTTATGGCTTTCTCGGACCTTCCGGGGCCGGCAAAACGACGACGATCAAACTGCTGACCGGACAGCTCAAGCCGCAGTCAGGTGAATTAACTGTTTTAGGCAAGCCGGTGGTCCCCGGACGTAATGATCTGTATTCCCAGATTGGCGTCTTGACGGACAACAGCGGATTTTATGAAAAGATGACAGTGAGAGAAAACTTAAAGCTGTTTGCCCGGATTTCCCAAACAACCGATACTCGGATTCAGCAGGTGCTTGAACAGCTGGGCTTGGCCGAACACCAGAATAAGAAGGCGGAGAAGCTTTCCCGCGGCATGAAGCAGCGGCTGATGTTTGCGCGGGCAATCCTGCACCAGCCCAAGCTGTTGTTTTTGGATGAGCCGACAGCGAACCTGGATCCCTCGACCAGCGAGGATGTGCATGCGCTGATCCGGCAGATGAACAGCCAGGGAACAACGATTTTTCTGACGACACACAATATGGAAGAAGCTCAGGAATTATGCGATCACGTCGCTTTCTTAAATGAAGGGCATATCGTAGAAGAAGGCACGCCTTCCGCTTTGCGGTTAAAATATGCCGAAGATGCGGTGGAACTGCGCTACAAGGACGGAACCTGTGTGCGCGTGCGCAAGGACGCGGAAGCGCTGCGTGAAGCCTTAAAACAAGAAGGTCAGCTGTTAACGATCCATTCGCAGGAGCCGGATCTCAAGACAATCTTTTTGCAGCTGACGGGGAGGGATTTACGATGAAGCTCAGAAGTCATGTCATGACTGCCTTATTGCGCAAGGATCTGAAAATGACGCTGATCAATAAGAATACACTGATCATGCTGATCTTACCGGTTGTGTTTGCCGTCATGTATGGTTATATTCTTCCCATGACTAAAGATCGTGAGGCAACTGTATACTTCATCGTGATCTGTCAGATCATGAACCTGGCAATGACCCCAATCAGTCTGTTAAGCATGATGGTCGCGGAAGAAAAAGAAAAGAACACGCTGCGCACTTTAATGCTTTCGGATGTGTCGGCCGAAGAATTTCTGTTAAGCAAATCGCTGATTGCCTTATTTTTAATGACGATTGTCGCAATTGTAGATTTCTTCCTTTTAAAAGGATCCATGGATTTCTTTGCGGTGTATCTGATTGGCGGGACCCTGGCTTCGCTCAGTCTGTTGTTTATGGGAGCCATGATCGGCCTGCTGTGCAAAGACCAAATGTCAACCGGAACCTTGTCTGCACCATTTATGATTCTGGTTATGCTGCCGGCAATCTTCTCAACGATGAACTCGACGATTCATGCCATCGCTCAGTTTTTGCCGACAACCGCATTTATCGATCTGGTTATGCGCCAGGCATCAGGTTTGCCGTTAGTCAGTCTGGAAGGGGCCATGAGCCTGGCTGTGATGATCGTCTGGGTCGGACTCTGTGCCTTGGCGTTCAATCTCGTCTATCGCCGCAAAGGAATTGACGAATAAAACTAAAAATAGATATAAGAAAAGGAAAATCCGGCGATTTTCCTTTTTTCATCTATTAGGAAATTGCATCAAAATGGGCGGTAGGTTCAAATGAGTTAAATAACTCAAACGAATCTTATGAAAAAGAAAAATGACCTAAAAGGTCGCAACGAAAAGAGAAATGGGATAGGAGTGGAAGGATAGATTATTCCTGAGCGAATTGGCCTAAGACATCGACAGGGATCATGACAGAATCACATTGGATACAGTAGGCGCGGAAGTATTGAATACCCCGATAAGAAATAAGATCACAAACTTCTTCAGCGATCGATTTCCATCGGATCCAGAAAACCACACTTAGTACCCTTGAAGGGGATCGAGTTCACGGTGCAGTTGCCAGGTTTCATTGATTTTCGCCTCCAATCCAGCCGGAAAAAAGGATTCAACCAATTCCATAATGTGTCCGCAGGAACAAAGGAAAGGATCAATGCCTGTGGACTCCTTACGGAATTCACGATAAGAAGAAAGCTTCTTACGAATCCAAGCTCGAGGCTTACGTAACATTTTTTGAATACAGCGATAAAGTTTCTTTTTTCGGGAAGTATAGGCGCCTAAGTAACGAACCATTTTGAAATGATCATCAGGAATATGAAGAATGAGCTTTTTCATGAAAACGAGAGTGGAATCAAACACATCTACACGTTCATGGGTTTGATGGTCGATATAGTGCCACCAGACAAAGTCAAGGTCAACATCATAGTCTTCAATCCGACTTTGAGCCATGACAGGACGACCAACATAACGAACGATATAATCTACACAATCTTGAGTGGATTTGTGAGTGGAAGGTGGAGAGTAAACATAGAAGCCATCAGGATAATCTCGATAACATTGCTTTTTTACGATTTTAAAATCGGGGGAATTCAATTTGGCTTCCATGCGGTCAAGCAACTGCTTTTGAAAAGAAAACCGCAGAAAATCGTAGTGGATATGTTTTAAAGGTTGAAACGAACCGCTTTTACGAACACCGCCTTCGGCGAGAAGAACGTGAATATGTGGGATCCAATTCAAAGGCCTGCCAAAAGTATGAAGGGTTAATACGGCACAAGGAATCAATTCTTCGTTTTTTCTTCCGGCTTTGCGAATGACATAATGAAGAGTCTCTTCCACGGCTTTGAAGAGTTCGTCCAGTAAAGAACGATCTTTTTGAAAATAAGGACGAAGGGGTTCAGGAACCGTGAAAACGCCATGACGATGGGGACAATCAAAAACTTTAGATAGAATCGAGTCTGAAAGCAGGCGAGCATATTTTATACCCCACTGATTACAAAAACGAGATTAACAAGTATGCCAAACAAAAGTGAAGTTTTCACAATGAGGACATTCGTAAAGAGAGTGGCCGAGATCATGATATTCACAGAGAATAATCGAGTTAACTGCTTTCATGATTGCGGGACGGATCCCTTTTCAATAAAGTTCATAATCAACAAGCAGCCGCCATCGATTTTCAGCAAAGATTTTAGCGATGGAAATGGGATTGGGACCTGGAAAGTAAGTGTCACAATGACCAAGAGCTAAGATTGTTTCCTTCTTGGATAGTGTGGATTTCATGGTACTCCCCACCTCTATCTTATCAGATTTCTATTTTATGACGCCACTCTTTCTTTTGCCTTTTTGAGTTCTATTCTATTAGAGATTTGCATGAGAAAGGACCGCAATTGAATAGTTTAACTCGGATGAAATTTTGGACGCGAAGAAACTTAGCGGATAGGTTTTAAAGGTTGAAACGAACCGCGTTTGTAAACAAGGGAAAAGAGATCTGAATTCAATTAAACTGTTCGATCATTTCTTTTTCCCAAGAGCCATATAGAGAAGAATGAAAAGGATGAAACAAACTCAAACGCGTTGTATAGCTTTGAGGAATGTTGTATAATAACTCAGAAGAAGTAGTGATTCCATTTTCTGATTTTCTATGAAAGTGAGGTTCTCTTGGATGAAGACAATCACCTGTTCGGATCGTGTTTATTATTCTGAATTATCCTTGGAAGAAGCAAACGCTCTGCACCAGGATATCCAGCTTTATCATGCCATGATGCACACTGCCTATCATTTGTTATGTCTGAAATCACAGGGGATTCCCTTTTCCTTTGATGATAGTCTGGGAAAAGAAATGAAACGCCGCTTTCATACGAATGACTATTTTCCACTCTCTGCGATTCAAGAAGCACAACAACATTTAAGCAACGATTTTGCCAACCATGAAAATCAGAAGAAGGTGCTGAAGGCTCAATGTAAGGTCATCGAGAAAAAAATAAAAGAAGTCGAAATCAACATTCGGAAAATTGACCAACAATTAAAAGAATTATTCAGAAAGACAAAACAAGGGAAACAAACGGAAGCGGATTACTTGCTTGAAGTGCAACAGCTGCGTCCTGAGCGGAAACGATTAAAGAATCGACGTTCTCATCTGATGTATGGCTTGAATCGGAGAAAGCAGAAGTTAGAAGCTCTTCAACGAAGAATGAAGTTTACTTGTTTTGGTGGGAAGAAGTTAGCTAGGGCAAGAACGACAGTGTATGCAGGGCAACATGAAACTTGGCTGAAAGCATATCAATCAGCCCGCAATCGAACGATGATGATACGGGGAAGAAGGCAAGGAAAATTCTCAAATAACTTATTCCAATATCATATCGAAGAGGGAGTTTTGATTTACCGCTGCAGCAGTGAGAAACGAGAGATCCCGCTTAAGATTGAGTTTCATCAACACAAAGAAGAGTTGGAAAGAGTGGTAAGATTGCCGCATAATACACCTGGAAAAGCAGTGGCTTATGTGTTGGAAGATCATGGCGCTTATTTTATTATCAAAGCGATCGTGGAGATGGAAGAGAAAGCAAAGAGCGAAGACACAGAACAAGGGGTCATTGGCATAGACATCAATGTCAATCATATCGCGGTAAGTGAAACGGATGGTTGTGGAAACTGTGTTTTATTGAAAACGGTGAAAATGCCGTTGGATGGGAAAACCAGTGAACAAAGGAAACATCAGATTGGTCAGACAGCCAAGGAAGTAGTCTTGGAATGTGTGCGGAGTCATAAACCGTTAGTGATGGAAGATTTGGATTTTCAGAAGACAAAAAATAAGATGCGGTATGGAAATCGAAGACAAAATAAAATATTATCCGACTTTGCGACAAGCAAGATCGAAGAAGCGATTGTGCGGCGATGCTGGAAAGAGGGATATGGAGTAAAGAAGGTGAATCCTGCGAATACAAGCA
Source organism: Holdemania massiliensis (assembly GCF_022440805.1). NCBI lineage: Bacteria > Bacillati > Bacillota > Erysipelotrichia > Erysipelotrichales > Erysipelotrichaceae > Holdemania > Holdemania massiliensis. Next base: position 1,414,909 of record NZ_JAKNTK010000001.1, read on the forward strand.
AGATCGGGAAAGAAAAATACAGCCCAAGAATGGGCTGTACAGTGCATATGGCAGCCGCGTATGTGATAGCGCGGCGAGGGATGGGAATGGAATAGAAGCGACAGATTTCTGTTTCTTAATCTGTGCAAAGAAGGCAGGGACAAGAAGATCGCTGACTTTCGCGCCGGAATGAAATTAGGAAACAGAAAGAGAACGAAGACGCCTGTAGGGAAGAACCTTCGACACAGCCTTCCTCTTGTGAAGCAAGAGAGAGGAGGAAGGAACAGATCTGCAGGAATACTCTCCTGGCAAGAAACAGAGAGGGGCTCTGAAAGATTAGACTTTCAGAGTGATGCTTGCATCACTTTCTTGATCTTATTTAGAACGGATGAGATCGGCGACGATCATGCCGCTTTCCAACTGCACGCCGATCAGACTGCGAATCGGAACAACGGAATAGTCGATGTCGTTTTCCAGCGCGGCAGCCAAGCGGTCAAACCCTGCCTGAGCCTTGTCCAAAGCCGTCTTTGCCAGCTGCGGATCAATATCGGTATGTTCCATCGCATAATGGATTGCCCGTACACTTAACCCCCAGCTTAACAAGGTGTAGAAACGGGTGATATCCAGACAGTCAAAGGCTTCCGATTCCTTGCAGGGCTGCTGGTAGGCTTCCGTATTTTTATAATAATCAATCTGAGCCTGAGTGGAAGCCTCGTTTTTATCCACAGACAGCAGAACGATTTTCGGGAATGGATTATCCTCGGTAAACCAAGGCTTAACTGGCTCTAAAATCTTGCCGATCTCTTCAATCTGATCATGGTTGACCTGTTCACCCTGAATCGCAGCTTCCGCCCGGGTAAACGGCATGATTTTATCGGAAACAATTTTGCGTGAGAAGAAATAGGGCAGCTCGGCAACCAATGTGTAAGTCCCATATTGGGAAGCATAATCATCGGAGCTGGTGCCGCAGCTCATCATCGCTTCTGGATGTTCCATGCTTTTCTCATAATAGTCGTAAGAATCCTTGGAGCCTGTCATTTTGTAGCAGGCCGGGGCATACTGCGTGACATAAACCATTTCCGGTTCACCCAAATTCAGCGGAACATTCTGTTTTTCCGCCGCTTTGTAGAAGCGATCCCACATGCTTGGCTCATTTCCGGAAACGTACCAATACGCACCGCCGAAGCCGGCATTGTGCAGGGAATACATGAATTCCGGTTTGACCCGATCGATGATATTCATTAATACCTGAGTTTCCGGGATTGGCGTTGTCCAGCTGTAATTTTTGTAAACAAACGGGAATGTCCATTCTGCCTGTTCAGAGCCGACTGGACGGAAGAAGTTTTTGGCGTAATTGGTGATCGTAAACGGTCCTTTGAACCAGCCTTCATTTAATTTGGTTCCGTCAACGTCAATGCTTTTGATCAGATACCACGTATAACCTAATTCTTTACGCAGCGCTTCATCCTCACATAAGCGGCGTGAGAAATATTCCAGCATCATCGCGCCCATCGGTTCATTTGGATGCGGACAGCCGAACATAAAGGCATTTTTCGGACCATCGCCAATCTTCAGACAATAGATCGGATGACCGCCCCGAGAGGTTCCCTCCTGCGTCACCGTCACTAAATCTGGATATTCTTCTGCCAGTTTCAAGGTGCTGGCATCCATTTCATCCACGGTCATGAAATGATCATAGGCCGGGATTTCGTCGATTAACTGCTTAAAATCCATTTGTTCATTCTCCTTTCAAACAAGTAGTTTCATTCTAACATGAGAGAACTCCTTTGCGCGAAGTTTCAGAAAAAAGAAAGACGAAAAAGCAAAAATTCCGCTCTTTCGTCTGTAACAATTTTCAATCTTTACGATCCAAGCCTTCACTGACCAGGATGGCTCCCAAGGCAGCGGCATAGGGGGCATTGGGAGGAATGAGAAAATCAACAGCATACAGCTGACTCATCCGTTCAAATACAGATCGGGCCTGAGGTAATTTTGTCAGCATGCCGGTCAGAACGATCGTTTTTGTATTTTCCAAACGCAGTGCCAGAATCGCCATCACACCAATTGTTTCGAGAATCATATTGATCACACCCGCGGCCTGATCTGCCGGACTGCCCCAAATGTTTAACTGCCCGAAATTCGCTGCCGTCAGGTCTGAGGGCAGTGTTTTTATTTCTTTTTGAGTCAGATCCCCGACTTTCAGATCAACATTTTCCAGTTTGCCGTGCAAAGCCAGCTGGGCAAAGGCATCGATTTCTGTTGTTTTTGTTAACCGCAGCGCCAAACCGGCCAGTGTTCCTCCACCTACGCCGGTGCCGCCAATGTGACAGATCCGATGGTTATCTGCGCGGACAAAGGCAGTTCCGGTCCCCATACTGACCGCAAGGATATCCTGTTTTTGTGAAAGTTTCTGCGCCCCGATTCCGATGGCTTGGATCTCGTCGATAAACTTGGGCGTCTTCCCTAAAATTGCAGCGTGGATAAAGGAACTTCCAACCCCAGTCAGGGCAATTCTTTCAATGTCCTCAGCGGCAATGTCTGCCTGCTTTAGAAAAGCTGTAATCACCTCGGTTAGTTCGTGTTCCGTGCGGATTGCCTTTGACCGGGTCTGTGTCTGCAGCGTTCCATCATTACGCTGAAAGATCAGCTTGATCGCAGAACCTCCCAAATCAGCTCCCAGCATTCCCTTCATTGTGTCACCTTCTTTTCTTTTTTTATTTATAACGTAGTTATACCGTGCAAAAAGAGCTTCCGCAACCCTTTTTGTTTGTGCTTTTTTACGCCAGCCTTTTTTAGAAACAAAAAAGCGATCCAACTTTAAAAAATATTGAAACTTTCCCCGTCAAAACCTGGAAATCTAACCGATTTATAACCACTGATTGATAGGATAAGGGTGTCTTGGAGGTAATGTATATGCGGAAATGGTTAATTTTCAGTTTTATAACAGCCATGCTGCTCCTGTGTCCGACCGGAGTTTTGGCGGATTCGCCCACACCCGAACCGGAAACAGAACAAATTGAAGATGAGTCCACGCCGCAGGCTGCCCGCAGAAATCAGGATTCTGTGATGCTCTTTGCTTTCTTAGCTGCCGGTGTTGTCGTGATTGCAGCGGCTGTGATGTCTAAGAACCAAAATCTCAGCTTGTTTGTCAACCATGTTGATTACAACGGCGATGGCAGTTACACCATTACCTGGGGTTATAAAAACCCCAAGCATTCCAAGATCAAATACAACAAGGATGAAGCTGGCTTAAAAGTAAAAAAGGGAACTGCGATTGTCCTGAAGAAAGCAGAGCCTACTGAATTTGAGCCGGGAATCCACAAAGACGCTATCATTACGGTCATTAACGACGAAACTGAAATCGAATGGATTGCAGGAAATCAGAAGGTCGGCGTTAATGGAAAAATGATCAAAATAGAGAGGAGGAACGAGGATGAAGATTACAAGCAGGTTTGACAAAGTTTTAAAATGGCTGACCGTCTTAGCGATGACGATGTCCTGTTTTACGGATATGCCGATTCGCGTTGTAGCGGAAAGCTTTGATGTCGATTCTGTAGTCAGTATTGAATCAAGCACCAACGGGGCTGATGCGAGTGATAGCGTAAATTTAACTGTAAGCGTTACTGTCAATGGTCAGACAGTATCCGCAGCCAAATCAGTCGCACCAGGAACCCTGACCGTCAGAGCCAACGATGGTTATGAAATTGATTCAATGGATCTGGATGGAACCGCGTTTAACGACACGATTGAAGTTCAGGAAACAAGTCAATCTTTAAACATTTCGGCTCACCCAACCACAACGCAGGTCAATGAGCCTGAAGAGACAGAAAAAACTCCGGAGCCCACAGTGACTCCAGAAACTACACCAGAGGTTAGTGAGGAACCTGAGGTTACGGAAACACCGGAAGTCACGGAACCAACTGAGACTCCAACGGTGACACCAGAAGTCACTCAAACCCCGGAAACCGCATATGAATTAAGTATTGAACACTATTTAGAATATGAAGGTGTTCAGTACAGCGATCAAACGGGAATTGTTGAATTATCGAGCGATTCTTTTGTAGAAGGTCGTTATGATTATTCTTCAGCTGCTATCCAAAAAGAAGGATTGAACGTCATCTCTCAGAAAATGATTATCAATCAGGATAGCTTTGAGGAAGGAAAAGCCACGGTTACTATCGAATACGCGATTGCCGAAGGTTATGAAATTCAAAAATTTGAAAATGAAATTGCAACTTTTGCGTTAGTTGATGCAACTCGAATTTCTGATTTGAATATCATGCCCATAAACACAACAAGCGATGGAAAAAACTTAAATGTTGAGCGAGTTGATGAAAATGGGAATTCCTTGGGCACTGAGAATATCAGTATTCCGAATACTTGGACTTTAATAACTGACTTAGCACCGAGTAATCAAACCTTGATCTATGAAGGGAAAACATATCAATATGTTGAAATTCAGAATCAAGGATATAGTGGTGATTATAGTTACATTAAATCCCGAAACAAATCCCCAAAAATTCAAGTTTCTAAAAATTGGATAGGTAAAGATTCCACTTCAGATCAGAGTATCGTTAATAACGCGATTAAAAACCTTAAATTTGTATATCAGAGTGTCGTTGAAGCAACGGATATAGAAATTACTGGTGACGATGTTGTGAACGTAGGTAAACAGATTAAACTAAATGCTGTTTTAACACCTGCGGAAGCTGAAAATTCGATAACCTGGTCAACTGGCAATAGTTACATTGCTAGTGTGAACAATGGAGTTGTAACTGGCTGGACGCCAGGTAAAGTTATTATCACCGCAAAATCAAGTAACGGTCTTACAGCTACCAAAGAAATAACGGTAACCAATAATGTTACTATTAATTTCGATCTTAATGGTGGAACAGGGACAAAACCTTCAAACATTTCTGCCAATAGTGGAAGTATTGTAACATTGCCTGATGGAAGTGGGATTACACGAACGAATTATATTTTGTTAGGTTGGTCTACTTCTAGAGATGCGAGTTCTGTATATGAAAAAACAGATGTTCCGATTGCACCAACTTATCCATTAAATGATAGTTACGAAGTGCCTGAAAAAAATACTACATTATATGCTGTATGGGCACAGATTAGTGGATCTGTTTGGGGAAATATTAAGATTGCAATTAGGAAAGATGGTATTGTACCTGCGGAACCATCAATACAGTATGCAAATTATATTTATCTTGCTGATAATAAAGATCTAGCTAATGTCAATTTGTTGGATTATTTTAATCCAGCTCATACTGTAGCGGGTGTTGAAAACGTAGCGAATGCTTTGCAGGAAGGCTTTTACACCTATGTAAACCGAAAAAAACGCCTCAAATCAATACTGGAATTCTAAGACTCAGTATGTAGAATGGTATGTCATTAAGCAACAAAATAATGATGGTTATTGGCATATAGACGGCGTTGTTCGCGATAGACAATCTGTATTCCTTAACTATGAACCTAATGGTTATACTAGTGGTTTGTGGCCAGATAGTCAGGAAACTACAGTTGGTGGTACTTTAGAAGTTCAGGACAAAGGAACCTTGGCGAGATCCGGATATGATTTTATAGGATGGAATACAAGATCAGATGGTAAAGGAACAATGTATCAACCGGGTAATTCCATTACCTTAAATACAAGTGTTACTTTATATGCAACGTGGCAGTTAAAAGATTCAGTAATTTTAACCTATGCTTCCTCTGATGAAGCGATGGGAGCAGTTACTTGGAATAAGGATGTAATTAATCCTGAAACAGGTATTCCTAAAGGGTCTTCTGCTTCAGCTAATCCAGGCTATAAATTTGTCAACTGGACATGTAACGGAACAGAAGTAAGTACGAATGAAACTTTAACAAAAGATGTAATCGATCAATTTGCTAAAGTGGATAATCGGTATATTGCTAGAACCTTTGTAGCAAACTTTGTAAAAGATGAAGATCAATGGGTCACTGTAAACTTCTTACCAGGTGAACACGGAACACTGGAAGGCACAACGAGCTATACAGATATTCTGACTGGTACGACATGGGAAGACGCAGGCATTACCGTTCCGACAATCAATGCCAACCACGGTTGGACAGCGAATGGATGGGACGCAGCGTTTGCGGAAACAATCGAAAGTAATCTGACTTATACAGCACAGTATGAGAAAGATGCAGCGGATTGGGTTACTGTAACATTCTTGCCAGGTGAACACGGAACACTGGAAGGCACAACGAGCTATACAGATATTCTGACTGGTACGACATGGGAAGACGCAGGCATTACCGTTCCAACAATCAATGCCAACCACGGTTGGACAGCGAATGGATGGGACGCAGCGTTTGCGGAAACAATCGAAAGTAATCTGACTTATACAGCACAGTATGAGAAGGATGCAGCGGATTGGGTCACTGTAAGCTTCTTACCAGGTGAACACGGAACACTGGAAGGCACAACGAGCTATGCAGATATTCTGACTGGTACGACATGGGAAGACGCAGGCATTACCGCTCCGACAATCAATGCCAACCACGGTTGGACAGCGAATGGATGGGACGCAGCGTTTGCGGAAACAATCGAAAGTAATCTGACTTATACAGCACAGTATGAGAAAGATGCAGCGGATTGGGTTACTGTAACATTCTTGCCAGGTGAACACGGAACACTGGAAGGCACAACGAGCTATACAGATATTCTGACTGGTACGACATGGGAAGACGCAGGCATTACCGTTCCAACAATCAATGCCAACCACGGTTGGACAGCGAATGGATGGGACGCAGCGTTTGCGGAAACAATCGAAAGTAATCTGACTTATACAGCACAGTATGAGAAGGATGCAGCGGATTGGGTCACTGTAAGCTTCTTACCAGGTGAACACGGAACACTGGAAGGCACAACGAGCTATGCAGATATTCTGACTGGTACGACATGGGAAGACGCAGGCATTACCGCTCCGACAATCAATGCCAACCACGGTTGGACAGCGAATGGATGGGACGCAGCGTTTGCGGAAACAATCGAAAGTAATCTGACTTATACAGCACAGTATGAGAAGGATGCAGCGGATTGGGTCACTGTAACATTCTTGCCAGGCACTAACGGAACACTGGAAGGCACAACGAGCTATACAGATATTCTGACTGGTACGACATGGGCAGACGCAGGCATTACCGCTCCGACAATCAATGCCAACCACGGTTGGACAGCGAATGGATGGGACGCAGCGTTTGCGGAAACAATCGAAAGTAATCTGACTTATACAGCACAGTATGAGAAGGATGCAGCGGATTGGGTCACTGTAAACTTCTTACCAGGCACTAACGGAACACTGGAAGGCACAACGAGCTATACAGATATTCTGACTGGTACGACATGGGAAGACGCAGGCATTACCGTTCCGACAATCAATGCCAACCACGGTTGGACAGCGAATGGATGGGACGCAGCGTTTGCGGAAACAATCGAAAGTAATCTGACTTATACAGCACAGTATGAGAAGGATGCAGCGGATTGGGTCACTGTAAGCTTCTTACCAGGTGAACACGGAACACTGGAAGGCACAACGAGCTATACAGATATTCTGACTGGTACGACATGGGAAGACGCAGGCATTACCGTTCCGACAATCAATGCCAACCACGGTTGGACAGCGAATGGATGGGACGCAGCGTTTGCGGAAACAATCGAAAGTAATCTGACTTATACAGCACAGTATGAGAAGGATGCAGCGGATTGGGTCACTGTAACATTCTTGCCAGGCACTAACGGAACACTGGAAGGCACAACGAGCTATACAGATATTCTGACTGGTACGACATGGGCAGACGCAGGCATTACCGCTCCGACAATCAATGCCAACCACGGTTGGACAGCGAATGGATGGGACGCAGCGTTTGCGGAAACAATCGAAAGTAATCTGACTTATACAGCACAGTATGAGAAGGATGCAGCGGATTGGGTCACTGTAAACTTCTTACCAGGCACTAACGGAACACTGGAAGGCACAACGAGCTATACAGATATTCTGACTGGTACGACATGGGAAGACGCAGGCATTACCGTTCCGACAATCAATGCCAACCACGGTTGGACAGCGAATGGATGGGACGCAGCGTTTGCGGAAACAATCGAAAGTAATCTGACTTACACCGCACAGTATGAGAAGGATGCAGCGGATTGGGTTACTGTAACATTCTTACCAGGCACTAACGGAACCCTGGATGGCAAAACAAGCTATACAGATATTCTGACTGGTACGACATGGGAAGACGCAGGCATTACCGCTCCAACAATCAATGCCAACCACGGTTGGACAGCGAATGGATGGGACGCAGCGTTTGCGGAAACAATCGAAAGTAATCTGACTTACACCGCACAGTATGAGAAGAATGAAGCCGATTGGGCAACAATTATCTTCCGAGCAGGAGCTAACGGATCTCTGAATACAGGTGATATCACGATTGAAGACGTTTTAATCGGCACACACTTCGGTGATGCTGTGAAAGCAATTCCAACACCTGTAGCAAACGATGGCTATCATTTCACAGCTTGGAATAATCCAATTCCTGCAAATGATGTTGAGGTCATTGGTAATATGGAATTTGTAGCGAACTTCACTGCTAACCCTACTGATCCAGATCCGGATGAACCGAATCCAGGCTGTCCGGAAGGAACGACATGGGATGAAGCAGCTCAGGCTTGCTTAGCTCCATTTGTTCCAGGTCCAGGTCCAGAAGTTCCAGGTCCAGGCCCAGTGAATCCGGGTCCAGGTGCTGAAGAAGAAGTCATTGTTGAACCGGAAACACCTGAACAGGGTGGAACTGTGACACCAACCCCAACACCGGAAATTGAAGAGATCGAAGAACCAGAACAGCCGGAAGTCGGCCATAAGGGTTCTTGGGCTCTGATCAACTTGATCGCTAGTTTGCTCGGTTTGTTAGCAGCACTGTTCTTGATTTTCGCGAAGCATCAGAAAGATGACGACGAGGAAGATCAGAATCAGAGCGCGGCGATGAATGAAGAAGATCCGGAACAACTGAAGCGCAAGAGAATCTACAAGTGGATCTCTGGCTTAACGGCTGTCATCTCGGTTATCGTCTTCGTTCTGACCGAAAACATGCGGCTGCCAATGATCTTAGTTGACAAGTGGACGCTGTTGATGGTTGTCTTCTTCCTGATCAATGCCGTAACGCTGTACTTAGGCAGAAGATTGCATGAGAATGAGGAGGACGAGGAACAGACCCAGGCGTAATTCTCAAATACGATCAAACAAGAAAGGCTGAGTGAATGCTCAGCTTTTTTTGCCTTTGAAATAACCGTCATTGTGAAAGAAGACCAGAATTGGAAAAAGGACTTGGCAAGAAAAAAATGAAAATAATTTCAACTTAGCAGGGGCTAACCAATGGAAATGGCTTGAATAAAGGACTTAGTTCCCTTGAGTTGACTCAGTGGAATATTGGATAAAAAATTCATGGTTACAGGGCTTGATGGTGCTGGTTAGAAGTGCTATCATCTTAATAGTTGAGTTTCCAACTAATCGAGGTGAAGTTATGGGGAAGACAGGACGTCTGCTTACAGATTCGTCCATTTTATATCGGTGTTCGCAAAAATATTATGATAAAGTGCTGGATGCTTATCATTTGGGATCCGGTCAGCTTCCGTTTTTAATCTTCATCTATGAAAACGAAGGAATTACGATGAATGGCCTGGCTCAGCTGGGCTGCTATGACAAAGGAACGGTGACCAAGGGGGTTCAACGCTTAGAAGAAGTCGGGTATGTGACGATTGAAGTCAATCCCAATGATAAGCGGGTGCGGACGCTGCGAACAACGGCCAAAGCAAAACAGATCATTGCGCAGATCTATCTGATCCGTCAGCAATGGTGGGATCAAATCACGAAAAACATGAGCGAGAAAGAAGCGGCACTGTTTGAAAGCCTGCAGAGTAAAGCCGTAGCCAATGCACTGGAATTTTTGGCGGAAGAGGAACAGGCGTCTGAACGTGTCGGAATTTTTGGAATTCAGAAGATGACGCTGCTTGATTATCCGGGAAAGATTGCCAGCACGCTGTTTACTGGCGGATGTAATTTCCGCTGTCCGTTCTGTCAGAATTCGGATCTCGTATTCCTGGCAGAAAACATGGCGCAGATACCCAAAGAAGAACTGTTTGATTTTTTACAGCGCCGGCAGGGAACGCTTGAGGGAATTTGTATCAGCGGCGGCGAACCGCTGCTTCAGCCTGGGATCGAAGACTTTTTAAGAAAGATCAAGGAATTGGGCTATCCGGTAAAGCTGGATACGAACGGCAGTTTTCCAGAACAGCTTCAACATTTGATTGATGTTGGGCTGATCGACTATGTGGCGATGGATTTGAAAAACTGCCGCGAACGTTACGCGGAAACGGTCGGCTTGGTGAAACTGGATCTGGGGGCGATTGAAAAAAGCGTTGCCCTGCTGTTGCAGGATCGAATTCCTTATGAATTCAGAACAACCGTGGTCAAGGAACTGCATACGGAGGATGACATGCGGCGGCTGGGCGAATGGATTCAGGGCGCGCGCAGGCTTGTCCTGCAGCAGTTTGTCGACAGTGAGCGGGTGATTCAGCAAGGTCTGCATGCCTGCACAAAAGAAGAAATGGAAGCGTTCCGCGAGATTCTGCTTCCGTGGGTGCCGGACACCGAGCTCCGGGGATTGTAGTTGGAAGAAAGGGTAGAGAAGTATGTATAAAGTAGTAAAACGCGACGGAATGATAACGGAATTTGACATCAGCAAGATTTCAGTGGCGATCACCAAAGCTTTTGAGGCCCAGCAGAAACAGTACCATCCCAGTGTCATCGACATGCTGGCGCTGCGGGTAACCGCAGATTTTGAAGGCAAAATCAAAAATGATTTGATTCAGGTAGAAGATATTCAGGACAGCGTAGAATCCATTCTGATTCAGTCCGGGTATTCCGATGTCGCTAAAGCGTACATTCTGTATCGGAAGCAGCGGGAAAAAATCCGCAATATGAAATCAACAATCCTCGATTATAAAGATCTGGTCGACAGCTATGTGAAAGCCACAGACTGGCGCGTGAAGGAAAATTCAACGGTGACCTATTCGGTCGGCGGACTGATTTTGAACAACAGCGGTGCGATCACCGCCAACTACTGGCTTTCGGAAATCTATGATGAGGAAATTGCCAATGCCCACCGCAGCGGGGATATTCATCTGCATGATCTGTCCATGTTAACCGGCTACTGTGCCGGCTGGTCGCTGAAGCAGCTGATTCTGGAAGGCTTAGGCGGGGTACCGGGCAAGATCACCTCCAAACCAGCTAAGCATCTGGCGTCGCTGTGCAACCAGATGGTCAACTTTTTGGGCATCATGCAGAACGAATGGGCCGGTGCGCAGGCTTTCTCTTCTTTTGATACGTATCTCGCACCGTTTGTCAAAGTTGATCAACTGAGCTATGATGAAGTGAAAAAGTGTGTGGAATCGTTTGTCTATGGCGTGAATACACCGAGCCGCTGGGGTACGCAGGCGCCGTTTTCCAACATTACCCTGGATTGGGTTGTGCCTTCGGATTTAGCGCATCAGCCGGCGATTATCGGCGGTCAGCCGCAGGATTTCACCTATGGTGACTGTCAGAAAGAAATGGATATGGTCAATAAGGCGTTCATCGAAGTCATGATTGAAGGCGATGCCAATGGCCGCGGCTTCCAATATCCGATTCCAACATATTCCATTACCAAGGACTTTGACTGGTCCGATACAGAAAACAATCAGCTTTTGTTTGAGATGACCTCAAAATATGGAACGCCGTATTTCTCCAACTATGTCAACAGCGACATGCAGCCCAGCGATGTCCGCAGCATGTGCTGCCGGCTGCGGTTAGATCTGCGTGAACTACGGCGCAAGTCCGGTGGATTCTTCGGCAGCGGGGAAAGTACCGGCTCGGTCGGCGTCGTAACGATCAATCTGCCGCGGATTGCCTATCTGGCAAAAGATCAGGACGATTTCTATGCCCGCCTGGATCGCTTAATGGATATTTCTGCCCGTTCGTTAAAAGTCAAGCGGCAGATCATCACGAAGTTGCTGAACGAAGGCCTGTATCCGTATACCCGCCGTTACCTCGGCTCCTTCGATAATCATTTCTCGACGATTGGTCTGATCGGCATGAATGAAGTCGGACTGAATGCTGCTTGGCTCAAGGCGGATCTGACGCATCCGGAAACCCAGGCCTTTGCTCAGGAGGTCCTGAATCACATGCGTCAGCGGTTAGTGGTTTACCAAGAAGAATATGGCGATCTGTATAACCTGGAAGCGACGCCGGCGGAATCGACAACCTACCGCTTAGCGAAGCATGACAAGGAGCTGTATCCGGATATCATTACCGCAACGGAAGAAGGCAATACGCCGTATTATACCAACAGTTCGCATTTGCCGGTCGGCTACACCGAAGATATCTTTGAAGCGTTGGATGTTCAGGATGAACTGCAGACGCTGTATACTTCCGGTACGGTCTTCCACGCTTTCCTGGGTGAAAAACTGCCGGATTGGAAAGCCGCAGCTTCCCTGGTCCGCAAAATTTCCCAGAATTATAAGCTGCCGTATTATACCTTATCGCCAACCTATTCGATCTGCAAAGACCATGGCTATCTTGCCGGAGAACAATATACCTGCCCGATCTGCGGCCGGACGACAGAAGTTTACAGCCGGATTACCGGTTATTACCGACCAGTGCAGAACTGGAACGCCGGCAAGACGCAGGAATACAAGGAACGCAAGGTTTATGACATGGGGCACTCGGTTTTAAAAGGCCGTCAGGCGCTGAAGGAAGCACCGGCACAATCGGAAAACCGGGAAGTGAAGGCGATGCCGTCAGCCTCGGCGGAAGGCCGGGTACTGTTGTTTACGACCAAGACCTGCCCGAACTGCAAAATGGCAGGCCGGATGCTGGAAAAAGCCGGGATTGCCTACGAGCTGATCGACGCTCAGGAACAGGCGCAGCTCAGCGAACAGTTTGCGATCATGCAGGCACCGACACTGGTCGTGGTGGACCAGGATCTCAACTGCCTCTTTAGAACCAATAACGTTCAGGAGTATATTACTCAGAAACATTAATCCAAGATCCCGTTTTCCAAGGTTGGAAGATGGGATTTTTTATTCTTAAATTTGGCAGAATCGATGAATAATACTGGCATTCATGAAAGCGCTTCGCTATAATGAAGACAGAAAGAAAACGCAACAAGAGGAAGCGAGGAACAAGAAAATGGAAGAAAAGTTGGAAGTGCAGCTGCGCGAATTAGCGGGAATGATTGATCATACGATTCTCAAACCGGATGCGACAAAGCAGAAGGTGCTGGAGGTCTGTCAGGAATGCATGGATTATCACTTCAAGATGATCGCGGTCAATTCTTGTCAGGTTACGCTGTGTCATCATGCTTTAAAGGGCAGCGGCGTGCATGTTGGGGCAGCGGTCAGCTTTCCGTTAGGCCAGACTGAGCTGAACGTCAAGCTGCTGGAAACGGAACATGCAATCCGTCAGGGTGCGGATGAGATTGATTATGTCGTCAATCTGACGGAATTAAAAAGCGGCAACTGGGATCTGGTGCGCAAGGAAATGGATCGGATCACTCGCTTATGTCATCAATATGAGAAGATCTGCAAGGTCATCTTTGAAACCTGTTATCTGACCGAAGAAGAAATCATGCGTTTGGCGCGGATCGCCCGTGAGGTGAAACCGGATTTCATCAAGACTTCGACCGGTTTCGGCCCAGCTGGCGCGACGGCTAAGGATGTCTTTATTATGAAGCATGAAGCGGGAGAGGGCGTGCAGGTCAAAGCGGCCGGCGGCATTCGCTCGTTGGAAACGCTGCTGGAAATGAAAAAAGCCGGAGCTACGCGTTTTGGTACTTCTTCCTCAATTAAGATCATGGAAGAAGCCCGGAAGTTTCTGGAAGAAGGCGGATCGTTGTGAAAACGCTGATTCATGATGCGCATGTGATTGCGGATGGCTGCCGTGAAATTGCCTGCGGCGGCGTGCTGGTGGAAAACGGTCAGATTATCGCGTTATTTGAGGAATCGGAATGTTCAGCGATGATGCAGGAAGACTGCGAGGTGATCGATGCTCAGGGCGGGATGCTGACACCCGGATGGATCGATATTCATATTCATGGGGCAGCGGGTGAAGATCTGATCAGCGGGAAAGCGGAAGCCGCCGAAGCCGTCAGCCGCAATGTTGCAGAAGACGGATGCACAGCGTTTATGGCGTCGCTGACAGTGGTTTCCCATGCCCAGCTGCTGGAAATTCTGTCCGGCTTGGCGCAGGTGAAGTCACTGCCGGGCGCGGCGATGCTGGGCATCCATTCGGAGGGTCCATATTTAAGTCCGGATTATAAAGCTTTGATGGATGAGCGCTATCTGCGCGATCCATCGCTGAAGGAGCTGCAGGAAATGCTGCAAGCCGCAGCGGGCCGGTTAAAGATCATGACGGTGGCCCCGGAACGGCAGGGCATGGAGTCCTTTATCCAGGCCGCTGTCAGATCAGGCATGACGGTGATGGTCGGACATACCGCCGCCACAAGCCATGATGTGCACCGGGCGAGTCTGGCCGGGGCGGCCGGATTTACGCATCTATACAATGCGATGAGCCAGCATCTGCACCGCGATCCGGGAACGGTGACCGGTGCCTTTCTGGAAGAAGGAATGAAGGCCGAGCTGATTGCGGATGGATTTCATGTCGATCCGGAAGTTGTCCGAATGACGTGGAAGCACATGGGCGCTCAACGGCTCGTGCTGATTACTGATGCCATGCTGGGCAAGGGCATGCCGGACGGGGATTTCCAGTTCAGCGGACTGCATTGCCGCAAGCAGGGGCAGCATGTCAGGGTTGTGGAAACCGGAAGACGTGCGGGTTCGGCGATCGGCATGAACGACGCGGTGCGGATGATGGAACAGATGTGCGGCTGTACGCCGTGCGAGCTGGTGCAGATGGCCTGCGTCAATCCGGCAGCGCTGGCGCAGGTCAGTGATCATAAAGGACGGTTGGCGGCAGGTATGGATGCCGATCTGGCGTTGTTTGATAAGAACTGGCAATGTCAGCGGACGATGGTTGAAGGAAACTGGGTCTTTCAGCGCTGAATTCTGTCGGCGGAAAGGATGCGCGGAGAGTGGGAAACGAAAGTGCTTTCTTTGGTAAAAAATTAAAATTTCGGGTTTGGGATTGGATATTCTTTCCAGCTTCGGGTATAATACAAACCACTGGAGGCATGAAGATATGAAAAAAGCGATATATTGTTATAACATCGACGATGTTGATCAGCATATTTTGGAAACGATTACGGCGGCCATGGATGTAGAGCTGGGTTTACTGGATGACGGCATGCTGAAAATGACCGTTGACGAAATCCTGATGCAGCAGCCATCCAGCAATCAGGACTGCACGCGTTTCGCGTTGTCATTTATGCTGATGAATGAGCTGAGCGATGAGGAAATGAAGCAGCTTTTAAAGGCGGGTGAAGAAGCGCACTGGCATTTTGATCCGATCAAGATGTTTGTGACGGAACACAACCGGCAATGGACGCTGGAAACACTGTTTTGTGAAGTGAGAAAGGAACATCAGTTATTCGCCAAAGCGGAAAAGCTGGCCGAAGTGCTGCGCAGGGCGAATCAGTTGGATTTGAAAAGTTTCTCAGACGAGCAGGCAGAACAAATGAATATTGCATTGATGAAAGGCTACATGTTGTTAAAAAGTGGTCAGTTTGAGGAAGCTCAGTTGGATCAGACGCTGAATGAGCTGACTAGCCTGATGGGAGAATGAGGTGCATTCTCCTTTTTCTTTGACAAGGGTGCTGAGGCATTGATGACTTAAAAACTCACTTACAATCTATGAATATTGAATAAATTATGCTAAACTGATGAAGTAGAGGTGAAAAAAATGAAATATAATTTTGATCAGGTGACCGACCGCAGCCATACCGATGCAACGAAATGGTATGTTGTTCAGGAAACGTTGGATATACCGGATGTCACGCCGCTGTGGATTGCGGATATGGATTTTGCGGTTTCCGATCCGATTCAGCAGGCTTTGAAAAAACGGATGGAATGTCCGGCCTATGGATATACGGAACGTGGTCCGATCTATGCGCAGGTCATGGCGGACTGGTTTAACCGCCGCTATCAATACGGAGCAGATCCAGCAATGATGATGATGTCGACCGGTGTCATGTATTCTGTGTCCGCGGCGATCCGGCTATTCAGTCAGGAAGGCGATAAGATCCTGATTCCAACCCCGGCTTATGAGCCGTTTGTCGATAAGACGCTGTCCAACCGGCGGATTCCCATTCTGTGTCCGATGCACGAAGAAGCTGGATATTATACCCTGGATTTTGAGGATATGGAAAAACGCATCGATGAGAAGACGAAAATCTTCATCCTATGCAATCCGCAGAATCCAACCGGCCGGGTGTATACAAAGGCGGAATTGGAGCAGGTTGCTGCCTTCTGTGAAAAGCATCAGCTGAAAATCATTTCCGATGAAATTCATGCCGATTTTGTGTTTGACGGTCAGTTTATGCCGATCATCAACATCAATGAATACACTCGTCAGAATACGATTGCCTGTGTTTCCTGCACCAAGTCGTTCAATCTGGCCGGCTTGAAAATTTCCGGCGTGATTATTAAAAATCCGGAGCTGTTTAAGGAATTCAAGGCGGAAGCGGCCAATGTCGGCATCGCCAGCATCAATATCTTTGCCCTGGAAGCAATGAAAGCTGCGTATCAATTTTCGGAGGACTGGATGGATCAATTATTGGCCTACATCAAGGCGAACCGGGATTATGCCGATGAATTCTTCCGTACACGGCTGCCGATGATCAAGACCCGGAAACCGGAAGGAACGTATTTCTTCTGGCTTGATATGCGTGACTGCGGCATCGAATGGGAAAAACTGAATCAGACCTGCATTGAGGAAGGGCACGTTTATTTGTCGGAAGGCAAATTCTTCGGTGAGAACTACTTGGGCTTTGAGCGCTTAAATCTGGCCAGTCCGCGTGCTCAGCTGCAGACCGGTTTGGAAAAACTGGAAAAAATGGTTCTGGCTCATCAGAAATAACTGACTGAACTGAAATTGAGAATCGAAAAAGCGGCGGCGGCCGCTTTTTGTTATATCAGCAAGGTTGTTTTCCATGGGACAAACAGGCCGCAGCCGAATCTGACATAGCGTGGCAAGGATAGGTTGTTGAGCGATCAATGCACGTCCTTTAGGGAAATGACTTGGAAGTGGAGGGATTAGATCAGCAAAATACCGGTTTCCATGCGCTTTTTTCCTTTTCATTCAGGAAAAACATTGCCTCGAAAACAAAGGAACGTGTGGTAAAATAAAGATGTCATCTTGAAGATATGCAGTCAGATCTACCTCCCTTTCTCTGGCGCGTATCTTTTTTTGTTTTGATCGTGAAGGAGAATCAGATCCCGGTCCTAATCCCAAGCAGGGGAAAGAAAGGATGATATTGCCTGAGCCTGCGTTTTTTCTTGTTTAGGGTGGAATGACTCTGTCCATACTGCAAAGAAAGAAGGGAGGAGATCGGATGAAGAATGATCCATCGCAGCGGGAAGCCGTCATCACAGCCTATCTGTCAGCCTTGCGCGCTCGCGACAAAGAAACCAGCTCTCACAGTCTGCGGGTGAGCCGGCTAGCCTGTGAAATGGCAGCTGAATTAGCCTGGTCTGAAGCTCGTTGTCAGAAGCTGAAGGAAGGCGCATTGATGCATGATTTAGGCAAACTGGCGATTTCCGATGCCGTTTTGCTGAAGCCGGGACGCCTGGACGATTGGCAGTGGCAGCAAATGCGGAAGCATCCTGCCGAAGGAGCACGCCTGATTCGCCAGACCCCCATCCTCAATGATCTGGCTCCCATGGTTCTGCAGCACCATGAACGCTGGGACGGAAAAGGCTATCCCTACGGTTTAAAAGCAGCGGAGATCTGTGAGGAAGCGCGGGTGCTGGCTTTGGCTGATGCCTATGATGCGATGATCTGCCGACGTCCTTATCACGCGCCTATGCCGCTGTCGGAAGTGCTGTCACAAATTGAACAGGGCCGCGGGAACCAATTTGATCCTGAACTGACGGATTGTTTTTTAAGACTGCATCCTCCGATTCATCCTCCTTTTTGAAAATTGAATGAATAAAAATGAAAGTCGCCTGATAAGATTTGACATCGCTTTCATCCCATTGTAAACTGAGGATCAGAAGGAGATACACAAATGGAAAAATTTGAATTGAACGACTTTAGAAAACTCCGCGGCTTAAGCGATGTGACATTTTCTCCGGACGGACAGCACATTGCCGTCGTCGTCAAATCCTGCAATGATCAGGATGGCTATGATTTTACGATCTGGGCTCGCTCTCAGGGCGGGGAATTCCGGCAGCTGACCAGTTTCGGTAAGGAAAGCAGCTATTTATGGGATGATGAAGAAACTCTGATGTTCTTATCCTTGCGGGATCCTTCAGACCAGAAGCGGGCTGAGGCTGGGGAAGAATTGACCGGAGCCTATCGTCTGAGTCTGAACGGCGGCGAAGCGGTCAAAGCCTTTACACTGCCGATTCAAGCTGGCAAGCTGGAAAAACTGGATGAAGGTTTATATCTGGTTACCGCCCGCTGCGATGCGACACTGCCGGACTATTATAAAATGAATGCCGAGGAACGCAAACAGGTCACTGAGGATAAGAAAAAGAATGCAGAATTTCATGTGCTCGATGAAACGCCGTTCTGGTCTAATGGAACTCCGGGTTTTACCAGTAAGCTGCGCACCCGTTTATTTGTTTACGACGAGAAGAAAGACGAGCTGACCCCGTGCAGTGCCCCGCTGTTTCAGGTGGAAGCCAGCGCTGTGATCGGCCGGAAAATCTATTACTCCGGCTGTGAATATACATTGCGCACAAAATTGCAGAAGGATGTCTGGTGCTACGATCTTGATTCCGGCGAAAACCGTCAGGTCTACGCCAATGAAGGCTTTGGCAACCGCTCTCAGAATGTGGCGACGGACGGCAGCCGCGTGTTCTTCTGCGCCGCTAAGGGTGAAACCTGGGGACAGAACGAACATCCAAACTTCTATCAGCTGGATCCGCAGACTGGCAGCTTGGCGCTGCTGGCTGAGGCAGATCTGTCCTATTATACGTCCAAGCCAAAAGAAGGCGCGCTGTGGATCAACGGCAGTGACCGGATTTCCAATAATCTGTTCTGCTTTACCGCGGAAAATGAACTGAAAAAAATGACGGACTGGATCGGCGATATCGGCAGCTTCGATATCTTTGGCGATCAGGCCGTCATCAGCGGCAAGCAGGGACTTGATTTTGACGAAGTCTGGACGTTTGATTTAAAAACTGGGCAAGCCTCTTGCATCAGTGATTTCAACCGTAGTTTCCTGAAGGAAAAAGCGGTCAGCGAATGCGAACCGCTGACAATTGCCAGTCACGATTGGGAAGTTGACGGCTGGATCATGAAGCCGGCTGATTTTGATCCCAATAAAACCTATCCGGCAATTCTGACGATTCACGGCGGACCGAAGGGGGCGTATCATGGAACCTTCGGCATCGATATGCAGACCTGGGCCTCGGCAGGATATTTCGTCTTCTTCTGCAATCCGATCGGTTCTGACGGCCGCGGCAACGAATTTGCAGAAATCCGTGAAAAGCACGGTACAGTCGATTACGAGGACATCATGAACTTTACCGATGAAGTGCTTAAGCGCTATCCGCAAATCGATCCGCAGCGAATGGGTGTGACGGGAATTTCCTACGGCGGGTATATGACCAACTGGATCATCGGGCATACGGACCGGTTTAAAGCAGCATCCAGCCAATGCTCTGTGGTGAACTGGGTGTCGATGTATGGCGTGTCCGATATCAGTATGGAATTTGTTCCCGATCAGATGGGCGGCTCGATCTTTGAAAAGACGCAGACCTATTGGGATCGCTCTCCGCTTAAATACGCCTGCAATGCTGTAACACCGACCCTGTTTATTCAGCCGCTGGCCGATTTCCGCTGCCATCTCTCAGATGGCTTACAGATGGTGACGGCCTTAATGGATAAGGGTGTTGAAACCCGTGTCGTCTGCTTTGACGGCGATCACCATGGTCTGAATCATTTCGGCAAGCCTTCGCATCGCGAACGTTCGTATTCTGAAACGCTGAACTGGATGGACAGCCATCTGAAATAAGTCTGCCTGAACCGCACATCTTTCGTGTGCGGTTTTTTCGTTAGCTATCTTTTTCAGGACTTGAAAAAGAAAGAAAGGCAAAAGAAGAAATGACTCTTTTCTGTTTAATCCATAGATCAGCGAAAAACGAAAAGATCAAAACCCATTTGGAAACGTTGTGCAAGCTGCAGAAACCGCGTATAATTACGCAAATGAAAGAATGATTATTTCTGTGACGCAGGGAAGCGCTGCTTTTTCATTCAGTCTGTCAAACTTAAGCTGAGAGCCGTTCAGCGATTGGCGTGCCGCGGCATCGCAGCCTACTGAATTAAAAGATCTGAATAAATGTCGGTCTGATAAGAAGTCATCTCGGTTATCGGACGTGAGTACACCTCTGCTGGACCTGGACGCAAGAATCATCCGGCATCATTTTCTTGGTAAAAATACAAAATTTTAAACTTTTTTAACCATTTTGAGAGGAACTTTGTAATTTTCCGCAATATTAATAATAGGAAGATAAAATTCCAAAGAAAGGTAGGGTTTACAAATGCACAAGAAAAACATCACAGAGAAAGACTGGACGATCAAACTGCTGGAGGAGGTCATGCGTCAGACTGGTATGGATGAAGCTGAGCTGTGCTGCAAGGCTCGGCAGTCTTCTGATTGGCTGACACGGCTGAAAAGCAGGGAGGAGGAAGCGACACTGCAGGATTGCTTTGCGCTGGCGAGCGCTTTGGGACTGTCTTTACATGAATTTTTTATTCGGTTTGATGAAGATGAAAGGAATAAAACAAGTCAGACGACAAAATAGTATTTATTTCTGAAAGCTTAAAGGATTAAAAACCGTTGGATTCTTCGATAAAACCGGATTTGGATTTGGCCTAAGGTTTTTGAAGCGGGCATCAGAAACTAAAAAAGTGACGACTGTCACTTTTTTAGTCTTTTCTCTATGTAAAAAAATAACAATTATTGTAATTTGTTATTTCCAATTAATTCGGTAACTGATATAATTTATCTGGCGTTAATTATAATTAAAGGAGTAATGGAATGGGAGCTAAAATTGCAGATTACAAATCGCTGATTGACAACCTGAAAACGGAAGCGGTTCAGGCCGGTGATGCTTATTTGGAATGCTCAGCAAAAGAATTGATGGGTAAGCTAAATGAAGGCAATGCGACGCTGATTACCTGCTGCAGCGCAATGCGTCAGTGCATGCTCAGCGGAGACGAGATGATCGTTGCGCCGACCGGGAAGAAAAACGTCAGTACCAAGATGAAGATTCGTTATTACCTGAATGACCTTGAAACACGCGAAAGTGCCTATGTCCCGAAAAAGCGCGGCCGTAAAACGGGTTCTACGTTAAAGAAAACCCCAGGTCTTAAGCGCAATCCGAAGACAGGAAAGATGGAGGCCAAGTTTAACAAAGCGTACATGACGCAGTCCCTGCAGAATTGGCTGGATAAGAAAAAGCTGACTTATGAAGAACTGGAAGACGCTTATCTTGTCGATACACCGGAAGGAAAATGGCTGATTGAAGTGGATTATGAAAAGCGCGGAAAGAAGCAGACATTTAATTCCAAAATGTATTCGCTGATTAAACGAATGGATCCCGATATTGCTAAGTATTCAATTCTGATGGAATCCAAGATCTCTTCCAAACAGGAATGGAAACAACTGAGCGACTATATGAAAAGCCGGCTTCATATTTCCCTGATTTTTGTAAATCATCAGGGGAAAGTAAAAGAATACCGCTGACAGAACTGATCTTAAAACTAACGGAGAACCTACATTCTCCGTTTTATAATATCATGGATATCACTGTTTATCGTTTTGATGGGCTTTGCTGTTTATCCATTGGTCTGCCGAATAGTACAGCATCACTAAGGTGATACTCAACAAGATTCCGCCTAGAATGTCAGTGATCCAATGCACACCCGATAAAATTCGTCCGATGACCATTAATCCTGCATAGATACCACACAAAACATTGATTATGGATCTTAAATTTTTATGTGAAATCAAGCGCTGAAACTGTAGAATCGCCGTAGGGATAATGCACATCATCAACATTGTCGTCGAGGATGGATAAGAGGCTTCTAAAACACCTTCGATTAAAACAGGTCTATAATTGACAACGAAAAACTCAAAAAAGAGATATACTGAAAATACAAGAACATAAAACCCGCCTAAGATCAGAATGCTGCTGTCTACACGCCGCAGACTTTTTATTTTTAGAAGCTGGACGAGTCCTGTAATGGCAAAGCCCGGCACAATAAGCAGGACAGGGATACTCAGCCAGTCGGTTATATCATACAAGCCCATATTCGTACCCAACAGCGTATGGAAATATTGATTCATTCCTGCAAAACCGACAACTGAACCTTGCGGTCCGATGGGACGCACATCGATCAACATGATCGACAGGGTGTAGACGAGGGATAAAACCAGCAGACCTAAAGTGATGCTAAAATAAGTTTGAATTTTTTTCTTTTCTTCTTTCATTTTTTGCTCCTTTGTATTTGGCTTTCGCCTGATCACACTCTAGCTTTAGAGGACAGAAAATGAAAGAACTTGAACGTCACCTCGCTGACACGTTTCGTGTCATGGACGTTTTAATAGTAAAATCTCCTTGATGACCAGCTGAACAAAGGTAAAAAAGGCGGCATAAGGTTCAAGGGTTGCAATAAAGATAACAACACTCAGGGAAGTCAAGATCATCGATAAGCTTGTCTTTGCTTTTGTCCAAAGAGGAAAGGAGCAGTTTTGTAAGGCTAATTCGGCAATGCCGCAGGCAACGATAAAAAAAATAATTGCAAGGAATGCAGTTTTGATAAACAATGGGGTGTCCTGCAAGGATAACAAAGACACCTGTCGAATTATATCGCCGTCCTGCTGTCCAAACAGCGGAATAAAAAGCAACATGCCCGCCGAACAATCGATCAACCCCAACATTAAATCACGCATATGCTGCGTTTTTTGATGACTGTCTTTCTCCGCAATAGAAATCAGTTCCCGATTGGAAAGCAGCTCATCGATCGTGATACCGAAAAATTCAGCTATCGCTTTTAATGATTCAATGCTTGGATAGCCGCGTCCTGATTCCCATTTTGAAATCGCTGTCCGCGAAACAAACAGGATTTCAGAGAGTTCTTCCTGCGTTAAATTTTTTTGTTTTCTAAGCTCCTGCAGCTTTTGGTAAAATTCCATGAGCGATGATCCTCTCTTCAATATGTTTTCATTTTACCAAAAGGATCGAGATTTTTATAGTCAGTCTTTCAAATTGCAGAGTGGGTCAGATCATGGGGGCGCCTGATGCCCAGGAGAACTGAATCCTGCTGAAAAAGCTTTGCGTCAGTTTGATGTAAATCTTTTGAAAATATGAGTGAAAGGTATTGCTTTCAGTCTGAAAGTCATGTAAACTAATTGCGAGGAGTGATATTCCATGTTAAAGATCAAATTGAACCACTCTTATTATTATTATTATCGATAGACCAATGTAACCAAAGATTCTTTGGAATTTTCGCGTTATATTGGTTCAACAAAACATCAAAGTGAGTTTGATGTTTTTTATTTTTTAACGGAAGAAGAGGAGAAAACGTATGATTTTAACCGTAAAAAAAGACTGTGACCGCAACGAACTGCAGCGGCTGATGAATCAGCTGGAGAAAAAAGGCCTGGAACTCAATTTCAGCGAAGGAGCGAATTATATCGTCTTAGGCTTGGTCGGCGATACGACGGCACTGGACGTCGACTGGCTGAAAAGCTTTACCTGTGTAAAAGAAGTAACGCGGGTTCAGGCGCCATATAAGAAAGCCAATCGTTTGTTTCACCCGGAAGATTCCATCATCGACGTCAGCGGCATAAAGGTCGGCGGTCATGAAAAAATCGTGGTCATCGGCGGCCCCTGTTCGGTTGAGGGTGAACAGATCATCTGTGATATCGCTCAAGAGGTCAAAGCTGCCGGCGGCGTGATGCTGCGGGGTGGGGCATACAAGCCGAGAACCTCGCCATATGCGTTTCAGGGGATGGGGACTGAAGGTATTCTGGCGATGGTCAAAGCCCGGGAAAAGACCGGTCTGCCGATTGTCAGCGAATTGATGAGTGCGGATAAGATTGATGAATTTGTCGAGCATGTCGATCTGATTCAGGTTGGGGCGCGCAACATGCAGAACTTCGATCTGTTAAAAGCACTGGGAAAAGTCGATAAGCCGGTGCTGTTAAAGCGCGGGTTGGCGAACACGATTGAGGAATGGATCATGGCGGCGGAATACATCATGGCCGGCGGCAATAAGAACGTGATCCTGTGCGAACGCGGGATCCGGACCTTTGAGAAATACACCCGCAACACGTTGGATCTGAGCGTTGTACCGATCATCAAGGAACGGACGCATCTGCCGATTATCATCGACCCTTCGCATGCGACTGGAGACTGGAAGCTAGTCGAAGCGATGTCGCTGGCAGCCATCGCGGCGGGCGCGGATGGTCTGATCATCGAAGTCCATTCCTGCCCGGAATGCGCGTGGAGCGATGGGGCACAGTCATTGAAGCCGGCGAAGTTTGCTTCGCTGATTGAAAAAGGTCGCGCGATTGCCCAGGTTATCGGCCGCGAGCTGTAAGCAAAGAGCGTCAAAACCAAATAAAAAGCTGTTTCCATCCGAATGAGGAAGCAGCTTTTTTCATTCTTTATTTCTTTTCCTTTGGCGTTGGTTTAGTCTTCAAGCCGGTAAAATCATCGGTATCGAAAAACTCTGCCAAGGTGATGCCCAATCCATCACACAGCCGCTTAATCGTGGCAATCGTCGGAGAACTCGTCTCCCGATTCATCAGATTATTGACTGTCGACTGTGTCATCCCGCTGATTTGGGACAGCTGGTATAAGGACATTCCCCGTTCTTTGGCCAGCGCCTGAATTCTGAGCTTAATCGTATGGGAAAGCTCGTTGCTCATCTTCATCTCTCCTTTTTCCTATCAATCAATTCTTCCGTTTTTATTTTACCAGAAAAGCCGTTCAGTGGACAGTATTTCATGCGAAAAAGTGATTAACAGGCTGACTTTGCGGAATCAGCCAGCTGCAGGATTTCCTTTAAGCCTCCCTCAGCATGCGGTCCCAGCGTCATCGCGGTCAGCGCGCCGCAGGCTGAAGCGATCTGCATGCACTCATCCAATGGTTTTCCCTGCAGCACGGAAGCGGCATAACCCGCAAAAAAAGCATCGCCGGCGCCGTTGGAATCGGCCAGCTGAATTGGCAACGCGGGAAAATGAGCCGTCCTGTGCGGAGTGATCAGCTGAGCACCCTTCGCACCACAGGTCACGACAATAGCCTGGCAGCGGTCCTGGAAATAAGCACTCAGCGGTTTGCCCAGCGTCTGTTTGAGCAGCTCCTGTTCTTCTTGATTCACTTTCAGATGCGTGCACAGCCGCATTGCTTTTTCAAGCAGCTGCGGATCGATCTGATCGCACAACGGCCCCGGATCGAAGAATAACTCTCGGCCCTGCCGGCAGAACTGCTGCAGGTAGGCAAGTGCATTTTCACTGTCAGAACCATAGATCAAATACAAGCCGGTCAGGCAGCACGCCGAATATGCCAGATCAGGCACTCGGTCGGCCCTGAATGTTCCTTCACAGCCGCGATAAGTCATGAACGTCCGTTCCTTCTGATCATCCAGCAGGATCATGCAGAATCCGGTCTTCTGATCTTCAATGACAAACAACCCCTCGCTCTGCAATGCGTTGCGCTGAAAAAAGGCGCGGACCTTTTCAATGGATTCAGCCCCGACCGCTGAATATAAAATCGGATCCAGTCCGAATTTTTTTAACGTAAATGCGGCATTGATCGGACAGCCGCCAATCCGTTCAAAAGTATCCTGAATCAGCGTGTCCTGCCCCTTGACAGGAAATTGCGATAACAGGCAATACCGGTCCAGACACAGGCCGCCCAACATTAAAACCGGGTTCTTCATGGTTGATTTCCTCGCTTTATTCTTACTATAACGGATATATTATAGTGAACTCCCTCGGGAAAGTCTATGAAACTAAGCAGGAAAACAACGAAATTTGTCAGCAGCACACCCCTGTTCTATGATAAAATAAAGACGTTGAAAATCCACAGCATCCCGATTCCGCTAATGGAGTGCGATGGGCTGCTTGGAAATTTCCGCGTTCCGTTTTTATTTCAGATTTTATCAGAATGAAACTGAGACCGGAAGATCAAAGCGAGGTTATAAAATGAAACAATCAGAACAAGAAATGAAGGAATGGGCGCAGCAGCTCAACGCTGTCCATCTGCCCCGGTGGGAGGAACTGCCGGATATTGATTTGTATATGGATCAGGTCATGACGTTGATGGATCGGTATCTGGATTTGCTTTTAGGCCAGAATCATGAAAAGATCATCACGCCGGCGATGGTCAACAACTATGTAAAGCTGAATCTGATTCCCGCACCGCATAAGAAGCAATACAATCGCGTGCATCTGGCTTATCTGGTCGCGATCACGATCTTGAAACAGGTGGTGACGATCAAGGAGGTGCGCGTCGGGATTCTGTATCAGGCCCATTTGAGCGGAACCCGCAATGCCTACAATCTGTTCTGCATGCAGCAGGAATATGAACTCAAAAGGGCAGCGGCGGAAATTGACCCGCAGCTGGCGCTGCAGGCACAGCCGGAACAAATTCCGTTTGATAATCTGGCGTTAAAAATGGCGTCCGGCGCCTTTGCTCAGAAAATTGTTGCGGAAAAAGCTGTCGCACTGCAGGAACAGGAATTGCGGCAGATGCAGGAAGAACACAACCGCAGCCTGCAGAAATGAGTCGGTTTGTCGTCATCGGCGGAGCCAATGTCGATTTGATCGGAAGTGCGGATCAGCCGCTGCGGCTGCACGATTCCAATCCAGGAACAATCCAGACAATGCTGGGCGGGGTCGGCCGCAATATCGCCGAAAACTTAGCCCGCTTGCAAGAAACGGTGAGTTTAGTCAGTGCTGTTGGGGATGACAGTTTCGGTCATTGGATTCTTGAACAGGGGCGGCAGTGCGGCATCGATATGCGTGCGGTTCAGCTTCTGAAGGGGCAGCGCACATCGGCGTTTCTTGCCATCTTGGATCCCCGTCATGACCTGCATTGCGCGGTGGCTGACATGGGCATTCTGAACCAGCTGAATCCTGCAATTCTGCAGCCAGTGCTTGATTCGCTGGATCCCGAGGATGTCTTGATTTGGGATACCAATCTTGATCCCGAACTGATCAAATGGATTGGCGGGCAGGCTCACTGTTTGCTGGCCATGGATCCGCTCAGTGCGTCTAAAAGTGAAAAAGCCCGCTGCATTCTGCCCAAGCTGACGTATTTCAAGCCCAATCGGGCAGAAGCCGAACGATTGTGCGGATTCACAATTGAAACACCGGCGCAGATCCGGTCGGCTCTGGATTGGTTTGCCGCTCAGGGGATCAAGGAAACCGTGCTTTCCTTAGGTGCTCAGGGAACGGCGCTGGCTGTGGGACAGCAGCGGCTGTTAATGAGCCTGGATTCCATCGTACCGGTCAATACCACTGGTGCCGGTGACTGCTTCTTTGCCGTTTATCTGAGCTGCCGCCGTCAGGGCGTTCCGCTCCAAACGGCGGCGGAACGGGCCGCCGGCGCTGCGGCGCTGACCTTAAGCGATCCGCTGTCCGTCAGTCCCCGGCTAAAACCCGCGATCTTGGATCACTGGCGGGCGCGGCTGCATTGCCAATGGCAGGATCTGACACAGATTTAACCTTCTCTTTCAAAAACAGCGGTGTACTCCGCTTGCGAAATCCACAATCTCGATGAAGAAAGAAAAAGGAGAAAAAACATGGAAGACGTATTGAATATTATTCGTGATGAAACACTGACTTATCAACAACAGCTGCTCGCTTTAGCCCGTCTGGCGGAAAATATGGACGACACGCTAAAACGCAGTCCTGAATATCTTCAGGGACAAAGCGAAGGCATATTCTGCGATTTGGGTGAAGGTCTGGCTCCTTATCGGCCGCGGTATATCTGTCCGGATTATACTCGATTGATGGAATGCGGATCATCATTTCTCGGCTTAACCCCGCCGACGGATCTATTGGAAGCCACTCAGGCGTTATTGATCATGTATCACCATGTTCCTTCAATCACTTCGTTCCCGGTCTATCTGGGCAATCTCGATCAGCTGCTCGAACCCTTTGTCGTCAAGGAAACACCGCAGCGGGCAAAACAGATTCTGAAGATGTTTCTGCTGCACATTGACCGTACGCTGACGGATTCCTTCGTGCATGCCGATCTGGGTCCGTCTGCGACCTTAACCGGCGAGCTGATTTTAGAGCTGACAGAGGAAATGCAGTGTGCGATGCCGAATTTGACGCTGAAATATGATCCGGAACTGACCCCGGATGATTTTCTTAAGCGCTGTGCTTTGTGCATGCTGAAAACCGCTAAGCCTTCATTTGCCAATCATCGGATGTTTACGCGCGAGTGGGGTGAAGACTATGCCATCGCCTCCTGCTACAATGGATTGAAGATTGGCGGCGGCGGATTTACTTTGCCGCGGATCCGGCTGTACGAATGCTCGCTGAAGGCCAAAGATCCGCAGGATTTCCTGGATCATGTGCTGCCGCATTATACGCAGATTATGCTGGAAATGATGGAAGACCGGATTCACTTTTTAGTCGAGACAAGCGCTTTCTTTAAAGCCAATTTCTTAGTCACTGAAGGCTTTGTCAAGCTCGAAAACTTTACCGGCATGTTCGGCATGGTCGGGTTGGCAGAATGTGTCAATCATCTGCTGCACATCGATGATCCGAAGCATGGCTACGGCAACAATCCGCAAGCCGACGATCTGGGCGCAGCGATTCTGCAGCGCTTAAGCGATTTGGTTGCCGGTTATACTTCGGCTTACTGCGACTGCACCGATCATCATTTCCGGCTTCACGCCCAGGTCGGCATTGATTCCGACGGCCGTGAGAACTCCCCGGGAGCACGGATTCCGGTGGGGGCAGAACCGGGCATGCTGAAGCAAATCCAGCACGCAGCTCGGATGCATGGCTTTTTCCCGACCGGCATTGGCGATATCTTTAAATTTGAAGAAACCTGGCTGAATACGCCGGAGGCGCTGGGCGACATTATCAAAGGCGCGATGCAGAGCGGCATGCGCTATTTCTCCGGCTATCTGGAAAACAATGACGTCGTGCGGGTCACCGGTTATCTGGTTAAGAAAAGTGAACTGGCGAAGCTTGATCAGCATAAGCAGTCGCTCAATAATGTCAGCATCTTCGGCCAGGGCGCGCGGGATAAGGCAAAGGCTCTGGACCGGCGGGTAGAAAAGCTGGAGCGATGAAGGCGCTGATCAACCGGATTATTCCGTTTTCCAATGTGGATGGTCCGGGCAATCGCTGTGCAATTTTTTTCCAGGGATGCCCGCTGCACTGCGCCTATTGTCATAATCCCGAAACCTGGCGTCTCTGTGACCATTGCGGGAAGTGTGTACCCGGCTGTCCTGCCGCTGCCTTAACAATTCGGGATGGCCAAGTTCATTGGGATGAAACCCGCTGTGTCGGCTGTGATCAATGCATTCATGTTTGCCCCCATCATGCTTCCTGCAAAGTCAGTGAGCTTACTCCCGATCAATTGTTTGAGCAGATTGCGGAAACCTTCCCGTTTGTTCAGGGGATTACGGTCAGCGGTGGAGAATGCATGCTCTATGCCGATTTTCTCACGGATTTGTTTCGCCAAGTGAAGGCGGCGGGGAAAACCTGTCTGATCGATTCCAACGGGGTCTTCGCGTTTGAAAAATATCCTGAATTGTTGGCGCTGTGCGATGGCGTGATGCTGGATATAAAAGCTTATGATGAACCTTTCCATCGCCAGCTGACCGGCGCGTCGAATCGGCAGGTGCTGGATAATTTGATTCTGCTGCGGGATAGCGGAAAGCTGGAGGAAGTTCGGACCGTACTGCTGCCGCAGTTTCCGGAACAAAACGCGCGGACGGTGCGGGCGGTCAATGAATTGCTTCAGGGGAAAATCCGTTATAAATTGCTGCGCTACCGGCCTTTTGGCGTTTGTGAGGAAGGACTGCAGTTCTGCGGCCGCACGATTACGCCGTTAGCGGAAGCAGAACGGCTGGCTCAGGCTGAAATGGACCGCGGATATTTTAACTGTGTTGTGATTTGAGCAAGGCTTGTGAAAAAGAGATTTGAGGATACGGGGAAGTTCGTAAGGGCTTCCTTTTTGTTCGGCTGCCCTCTTTATAAAATAGGCAGGAACGTGATATAATAAAAAAGCAAGTCAACGAAGGAGCGTCGGGCCGGATGAAAACACCACAAAAAGCGATATCGCAGCTGATCTCGCAGAAGGAAATTTTAGAACAGCTTAAAGAAATTGGCGTCAGTGCCGGCATGATCCTAGAAGTTCATGCGTCGCTGAGCGCTTTTGGTTATGTCTGCGGCGGCGCCCAGACGGTTGTCAATGCGCTGATCGAGGCCGTCGGTTATTCCGGAACGCTTTTGATGGCGCTGCAATGCTCAGATAATACAGAACCCTCGGCCTGGGAAAACCCGCCGATTGAACGGCATTTGATCAAAACGGTCCGGGAACAGATGCCGGCTTTTAATAAAAAGGAAACCGACACCCGGGCGATGGGAGCAGTCGTTGAAAATTTACGCCGTCGGGATGGGATTGTCATCTCTCATCATCCCAACTGTGCCTATGTTGCCTGGGGCAAATATGCCAAACTGCTTTGCAATCACCAGTCGCTGCATTTTCCGTTGTCCGAAGAATCACCGGCCGCCCGGCTGTATGAGCTGAAAGGCTCAGTGCTGTTAATGGGCGTGGACTATCAACGCTGCACAGCTCTGCATTTAGCGGAATACCGCAGCGAGATCCGACCGGTTATTTTGCGCGGTGCAGCGGTGGAGCTGGAAGGCAAACGGATGTGGAAGAAGTATCTGGATTTAGATATCGACAGTGAAATCTTCAATAAAGTGGGCAAACGCCTGGAAGAAAAGGGCTTTGTAAAAAAGGGAAAGGTGGGAATGGCTGATCTGAAGCTGTTTAAAGCCGATGCGGCGATCGATGAGGCCGTCCGCTATTTTGTCAAAGATCATCCTTATGCCCGTTATCTGCAGCCAAGCTTATTTTAGCAAGTAAAGACCGTCGTTCTGTCGGCGGGGTCGGTAAATAGTAAGTCAGAAAAAATAAAAAAAGATGAAATAAAAAGCAGCGAGGACAAAAGTGACCCGTTGCTTTTTGCTTTGTATTGTTTTTTATCGTTCTATTGACAAGCGCTGAAACCCAGCCGGCATTTTCTTAATCCAATTCAAATAAGGAGCTTAGCCACGCGCCTAATTCCCGCAGTATTGTTTCTTCCTGCAAGCCGAACCGGTTGGGGATCGGGGCATCCAGATCCAAGACAGCAACCACTTGACCGTGAAGGCGGATGGGGACGACAATTTCGCTGCGGCTGGCCCCATCGCAGGCAATGTGACCAGGGAACTGATGGACATCCGGCACGACTAAACATTCTCCTTGCAAAGCGGCAGTGCCGCAGACCCCTTTGCCCAAGGCGATATGCGTACAGGCAGGTTTTCCCTGAAAAGGTCCTAAGATCAGTTCGTTTTCTTTCATCAGATAGAATCCCGCCCAGTTCAAGTTCGGCAGACTCTGCATGATCAGCGCGCTGAGATTGGCCAGGCAGCAGATTCGGTCGGTCTCTTGCGCACATAGCGCTTTGGCATTGTCAAGCAAAGACTCCAGATTCATTGTTAAGTTTTCTTCCATCATGATTCCTCCGTTTTTTATATTTTACAGGAATCGGCAGAAAAAAGGAACGTTTCCGTGCAGAATGTGCTATAATGTTTACCGTGAACAGGGGAGCAAATGCTGAGATCCAACGATGGAACAAACCCTTATCACCTGATCTAGGTAAAACTAGCGTAGGGAGTTTACTGATTTTTCCTTACGCCTCACACTTGGAGGTGTTTTTTTATGAAATGGACAACCAAAGATCTCGTCTACATGGCGCTGTACGCTGCATTATTCATCGTACTTGACGTCGCTGTCAACACCCTCGGAATTTTACAGATGCCCAACGGCGGTTCACTGGGCGTATCGGTCATTCCGCTTTTAATGGCCAGTTACCATTTAGGCTGGCAGAAAGGGACGGTCGTTTCCGTTCTTTCGATTCTGCTGCAGTATGTTACCGGACCGATGTATACACCGGACCTGCTCGGCTTTCTGCTCGACTACTTCATCGCCTTTTCCGTTTACGGACTGGCAAGCCTGTTTCCGAATTATAAATGGTTTTATTCCGGAGTTCTGATTACTAATCTGATCCGGCTGCTTTCCAGCACGCTGTCCGGAACCTGGGTTTGGGGTTTGGATTATTGGCCGTCATTTCTTTACAATGCGACCTATATGATCCCAACAGCGATTCTGTGCCTGGTGCTGCTGCCGTTAGTCATGCCTCGCCTCAAACCGGCGATGAACAAGAAATAAAAAGTCCTATTTTCGATTAGATCAGAAAAACTCAGCAATCAGCCGTTTTCTAACAAAAAATCCCCGCAGAGAGAAGCCTGTCTTCGGACATCGCTTAAGCCTGCGGGTTTTCTTTTATTTCAATAAGGGAGAAAACAAAAATGAACTTAGTTTAACTGACTTTCTTCCGATTTAAAGGTTTGGTGCTTGGTATCAATTTTCTGGGCCTGTTCTTTTTCCAGCTTATACCAGCCCTTTTCAAACATCAGATCGTATGTTTTCCGCTGCAACTGGCTGCTTTCCTGAAACAGACCGAACACTTTTGTATACAGGTCGTTGTTGCTGGCTTCCTGACAGGCTAAAGAATACATGTATGTGATATGCTTGATGGATATCAACAGATCATTCAGCCGGTCGCGGTCGTTAAAGCGTTTCTCGTCCGGTAAAATTTCGGACTTCGGATTCATGACTTCCTGGCTGCTCATTCGTTGACACTTCCTTTCAGTTCATCGGTCAGAATGGAATATTGACTTTTTAAGGTCTCGTAGTAGTGAGCGGCAAAGTCGCTGACTTGCTGGTCTTCAATCTTTTGGCTGTAATCCTCCGCTTTCTTGGCTGTAGTCAGCAGCGTTTCCAGCAGATCTGCCAAGTAGGAGCAATCTTTCGGGGAAAGCATTTTCGGCGGTGTTTTCATCATCCAGCCTCCTTTCTTCTCAGAGTATGGGCAATGCAAAATGTTTTATGCGTGAATTGGTGTTGGTTCTCAGGCGGTTTGTACTGACGGATCCGACTGGATTCCCCTCTTTTCGTCCAGACTAAAAAGAGGTATAATAAAAAAGATTTTTGTAAAAAGAAGAAACGAGGTGAATCAACATGCTGCCTGAGGTGGGATCGCAAGTCTACATTCAGAGTTTCAAGCATGATGGTTCGCTGCATCGGACATGGGCTAAGGGATTCGTTATTGAAGCGGGTGTACGCCGGGTGATTGCCGTGACTAACAAAACTTGGGTCACGGAAGCCGATGGACGCCGTTGGTTTACACGGGAACCTGCAATCTGCTTCTTCTATCCTGATCACTGGTACAATGTGATTACAATGATTCGGAAAACCGGTATCTATTATTATTGTAATCTTGCTTCGCCTAGTTTATATGATGGAGAAGCAATTAAGAATATTGATTATGATTTGGATGTCAAGTTGTTTCCAGATGGACGAATTGAGATTTTGGATGAAGACGAATATGTTCAGCATGGCCGTGAAATGGGATACAGCGAACCGCTGAAGCATGCCGTAGAAAAAGAGATGGATGTGCTGATCGGAAAGATTAAAAAGAAAGAATCACCATTCAATCAAAAAGAGATTGAGTGTCTGTACCACGAATATCTGGAACTGCTGCATACAACGCTGCAAAGTTCCGGAAGCGAGAAGCTTTGACTCAGTAAGAACTGAATCAAAGCTTCTTTGTTCATTGAAGACGGCTATATCGATATAGAAAAGAACGGGGGATGACAGGGCTATCGAAGAAATAATTTAAACTTGATGTATAAAATGATTAAAACTGGGAAAGGTGTTGGATAGTAGTTAGGCAGAATCCTAAATAAGGCTTTAAAATAAGGCGAAAATGATGTGATTGGAAAAAACTAAAAAAAAGTGAAAAAAAGACTTGCCAAAAGTAAAGATTCGGGATATACTAACTAAGCTGACTCGGTGAGAGTCAAGCGCGTCGATCTTTGAAAACTAAACAGGAAGAAAAGCACAAAATACAACGTCAATTCATAAAGAATCTGTCTTAGGACAGAGAAGATAAACGAGCTAAACAAACTCGAACAAATGGAGAGTTTGATCCTGGCTCAGGATGAACGCTGGCGGCGTGCCTAATACATGCAAGTCGAACGCTTTGTAAAGGAGCTTGCTTCTTTACGAGGAGTGGCGAACGGGTGAGTAATACATAAGCAATCTGCCCATCGGCCTGGGATAACAGTTGGAAACGACTGCTAATACCGGATAGGTTAGTTTCTGGCATCAGGGACTAATTAAAGTTGGGATACAACACGGATGGATGAGCTTATGGCGTATTAGCTAGTAGGTGAGGTAACGGCCCACCTAGGCGATGATACGTAGCCGACCTGAGAGGGTGACCGGCCACATTGGGACTGAGACACGGCCCAAACTCCTACGGGAGGCAGCAGTAGGGAATTTTCGGCAATGGGCGAAAGCCTGACCGAGCAACGCCGCGTGAGTGAAGAAGGCCTTCGGGTTGTAAAGCTCTGTTGTGAAGGAAGAACGGCTCATAGAGGGAATGCTATGGGAGTGACGGTACTTTACCAGAAAGCCACGGCTAACTACGTGCCAGCAGCCGCGGTAATACGTAGGTGGCGAGCGTTATCCGGAATTATTGGGCGTAAAGGGTGCGCAGGCGGTTTGAAAAGTTTAAGGTGAAAGCGTGGGGCTTAACCCCATACAGCCTTAGAAACTGTCAGACTAGAGTACAGGAGAGGGCAATGGAATTCCATGTGTAGCGGTAAAATGCGTAGATATATGGAGGAACACCAGTGGCGAAGGCGGTTGCCTGGCCTGTAACTGACGCTCATGCACGAAAGCGTGGGGAGCAAATAGGATTAGATACCCTAGTAGTCCACGCCGTAAACGATGAGAACTAAGTGTTGGGGAAACTCAGTGCTGCAGTTAACGCAATAAGTTCTCCGCCTGGGGAGTATGCACGCAAGTGTGAAACTCAAAGGAATTGACGGGGGCCCGCACAAGCGGTGGAGTATGTGGTTTAATTCGACGCAACGCGAAGAACCTTACCAGGTCTTGACATATCAGGCAAAGGCATAGAGATATGCTGGAGGTTATCCTGAATACAGGTGGTGCATGGTTGTCGTCAGCTCGTGTCGTGAGATGTTGGGTTAAGTCCCGCAACGAGCGCAACCCTTGTCTTTAGTTACTAACATTAAGTTGAGGACTCTAGAGAGACTGCCGGTGACAAACCGGAGGAAGGTGGGGATGACGTCAAATCATCATGCCCCTTATGACCTGGGCTACACACGTACTACAATGGCGGATACAACGAGAAGCAAGACAGCAATGTGGAGCAAACCTCAGAAAGTCCGTCTCAGTTCGGATTGAAGTCTGCAACCCGACTTCATGAAGCCGGAATCGCTAGTAATCGCGGATCAGCATGCCGCGGTGAATACGTTCTCGGGCCTTGTACACACCGCCCGTCAAACCATGAGAGTTGGCAATACCCGAAGCCGGTGGCCTAACCCGTAAGGGAGGGAGCCGTCGAAGGTAGGGCTGATGATTGGGGTTAAGTCGTAACAAGGTATCCCTACGGGAACGTGGGGATGGATCACCTCCTTTCTAAGGAGAAAGACGAGAAAAGTTGGATTTTGTGAAAAAGTAAGCCTGTTTAGTTTTGAGAGATCGAAAGATTTCTCAGTCCAGTGATTGTTCTTTGAAAACCGAATAACAGAAAACAGATAGAAAGACATGATCTTTCTGAAAAGTTGAAAAGATTTCAAAAATCAGAACAAGATATTTGAAGTTGAACGTTGAACAGTTCTTAAGAAAGAAAAGCGTAACTGGACGACTCGCAGTCAAGACAGGAACGCGTGATTAAATGAATAAGGGCGTATGGTGGATGCCTAGGCATGTAGAGCAGAAGAAGGACGCAGCTAACGGCGAAACGCGACGGGGAGTGGTAAGCACACATCGATCCGTCGGTCTCCGAATGGGGAAACCCAGCGCGAGTAATGTCGCGTTACCCATGAGTGAATACATAGCTCATGAGGAGAGAACCCAGGGAATTGAAACATCTTAGTACCTGGAGGAAAAGAAAATAAGAATGATTCCCTCAGTAGCGGCGAGCGAACGGGGAAGAGCCCAAACCAGCCTTAGGGCTGGGGTAGTAGGACCACAACGTGGTACGTTGACCGATAGAAGAAGGACATTGAAAGGTCCGCCAAAGAGGGTGCAAGCCCCGTAATCGAAATTGGAAGACGACCTAGTGGAATCCTGAGTACGGCGAGGCACGTGGAACCTTGTCGGAAGCATCCGGGACCATCCGGAAAGGCTAAATACTCCTACATGACCGATAGTGAACCAGTACCGTGAGGGAAAGGTGAAAAGAACCGCGGGAGCGGAGTGAAATAGAACCTGAAACCATATGCTTACAAGAAGACAGAGCCCGTTAAGGGGTGATGTCGTGCCTTTTGTAGAATGAACCGGCGAGTTATGTTATCGTGCAAGGTTAAGTGGAAGACACGGAGCCGAAGCGAAAGCGAGTCTGAAGAGGGCGAGAGTACGATGAGATAGACCCGAAGCCGTAGTGATCTAGCCATGACCAGGTTGAAGGTTGGGTGAAACCAACTGGAGGACCGAACCGACCCCCGTTGAAAAGTTGGCGGATGAGTTGTGGCTAGCGGAGAAATTCCAATCGAACACGGCGATAGCTGGTTCTCCCCGAAATAGCTTTAGGGCTAGCGTCGAAGTAAGGGTAGTGGAGGTAGAGCACTGAATTCATGATGGCGCCGTCAAGGTGTACTGAATGAAATCAAACTCCGAATGCCATTATGTCATCTTCGGCAGTCAGACTGTGGGTGATAAGGTCCATGGTCAAAAGGGAAACAGCCCAGATCATCAGTTAAGGTCCCAAAATTACTGCTAAGTGGAAAAGGATGTGGGGATGCACAGACAACTAGGAGGTTGGCTTAGAAGCAGCCACCCTTGAAAGAGTGCGTAACAGCTCACTAGTCGAGTGACCCTGCGCCGAAAATTAACCGGGGCTAAGCAGTATACCGAAACTATGGCAATGACTTCGGTCATTGGGTAGGGGAGCGTTCCATGGGCGTCGAAGCCGTACCGGAAGGAGCGGTGGAGCGCATGGAAGTGAGAATGCCGGTGTGAGTAGCGAGATGCAGGTGAGAATCCTGCACACCGATAGACCAAGGATTCCAGGGGAAGGTTCGTCCGCCCTGGGTAAGTCGGGACCTAAGGCGAGGCTGAAAAGCGTAGTCGATGGAAAACAGGTTGATATTCCTGTACCCGCGCATTGAGTGATGGAGTGACAAAGAAGGCTAACCGGACCGGTAAATGGATTCCGGATCAAGCGAGGTAGGAGGCAGTCAGGCAAATCCGGCTGTCAATCTGAAGGCGTGATGAGGAGCGAACGGGCGACCTAGTAGCGAAGACGGCGATGCCAGCTTTCAAGAAAAGCTTCTAGCGCAAATCAATGAGCGGCCCGTACCAAAACCGACACAGGTGGTCAAGGCGAGAAGCCTAAGGTGAGCGAGAGAACTGTTGCCAAGGAACTCGGCAAAATAGCCCCGTACGTTCGCAAGAAGGGGCGCTCGAAAGAGCCGCAGTGAAGAGGCCCAAGCAACTGTTTAACTAAAACACAGCTCTCTGCAAAGTCGCAAGACGAAGTATAGGGGGTGACGCCTGCCCGGTGCTGGAAGGTTAAGAGGATGTGTTAGTGGCAACACGAAGCATTGAATTGAAGCCCCAGTGAACGGCGGCCGTAACTATAACGGTCCTAAGGTAGCGAAATTCCTTGTCAGGTAAGTTCTGACCCGCACGAAAGGCGTAATGATTTGGGCGCTGTCTCGGCAGCAGACTCGGTGAAATCTTAGTACCTGTGAAGATGCAGGTTACCCGCAACTAGACGGAAAGACCCCATGGAGCTTTACTGTAGCCTGATATTGAGTTTTGATCAAGTATGTACAGGATAGGTGGGAGACGAAGAAGTTGGGACGTCAGTTTCAATGGAGTCGACGTTGGGATACCACTCTTAGTTGATTGAAATTCTAACCTATATCCGTAAGCCGGGTAAGGGACAGTGTCAGGTGGGCAGTTTGACTGGGGCGGTCGCCTCCTAAAGAGTAACGGAGGCGCCCAAAGGTACCCTCAGATTGGTTGGAAATCAATCGACGAGCGCAAATGCAGAAGGGTGCTTGACTGCAAGACAGACAAGTCGAGCAGGGACGAAAGTCGGGATTAGTGATCCGGCGGTGCAGAATGGAATGGCCGTCGCTTAACGGATAAAAGCTACCCTGGGGATAACAGGCTGATCTCGCCCAAGAGTTCACATCGACGGCGAGGTTTGGCACCTCGATGTCGGCTCATCGCATCCTGGAGCTGAATTCGGTTCCAAGGGTTGGGCTGTCCGCCCATTAAAGCGGTACGCGAGCTGGGTTCAGAACGTCGTGAGACAGTTCGGTCCCTATCTGTTGTGGGCGTAGGAAATTTGAGGAGAGCTGTCCTTAGTACGAGAGGACCGGGATGGACCCACCGCTGGTGCACCAGTTGTATCGCCAGATGCATAGCTGGGTAGCTAAGTGGGGAACGGATAAACGCTGAAGGCATCTAAGCGTGAAACCGACTCCGAGATGAGATTTCCCATTTCCTAGAGAAAGTAAGACCCCTTGAAGACGACGAGGTAGATAGGTCAGAGATGGAAGCACAGTGATGTGTGGAGTTGACTGATACTAATCGGTCGAGGATTTAATCACATGAGGAAAAAACAAACGTTCATAACGAAGTAAGAAAGAGCAAGACTTTCTAGAAGCAACTGTTATTTGGTTTTCAGGGAATAATCCTGAAACGATCTGGTGACGATAGCGAAATGGTCACACCTGTTCCCATCCCGAACACAGAAGTTAAGCATTTCCGCGGCGAGAATAGCTATGCCTGCCATAGTGAAGGCAGCTCGTTGCCAGGTTCTTCGGTTCCCTTCCTAGGGAGCCTTTTTTTGTTTCCTGATTGACTGTAGCTTTGGTTTTTGATCAGTACCGTTTATTTCTTCCATCGCGAAAGTCATCATGAAAAGTGACCAGAACAGGTTCAGGGAAAAAAGGAAAATGTTGAATTCAGGATCTCCATTTCTTTTGAGAATGAGGTGGAATTGAACGAAACGAAGAATGAAAAAAGTAAAATGGATGTCGTTTTGAATGTCTGCATGGTTTTCTTTCTCCCCCGCTTTAAATCTGTGCTATAATATTTTCCATGTGACACAGAGGAAAGGATGTG
The DNA here is from genome assembly GCF_022440805.1 of Holdemania massiliensis. Taxonomy (NCBI): domain Bacteria; kingdom Bacillati; phylum Bacillota; class Erysipelotrichia; order Erysipelotrichales; family Erysipelotrichaceae; genus Holdemania; species Holdemania massiliensis. The sequence goes on from NZ_JAKNTK010000001.1 coordinate 1,454,573, forward strand.
AACAAATGAAGCTTGAATTGATAACGGAAACACCGCAGGAAACCAAAAATCTCGGTGAGAAAATGGGAAGTTTATCTGAGCCCAATATGGTATGGACCATGAGCGGAGATCTGGGTGCTGGCAAGACAACGCTGACTCAGGGAATTGCCCGCGGATTGGGAATCACCCGTACCGTCAGCAGTCCAACCTTTACGATATTAAAGATTTATCAAGGCCGCTTGCCGCTGTATCATTTTGATGCCTATCGTCTGGAAGGCACGCATCAGGAGCTGGGCTTTGAAGAAATGATTGATGGTGAAGGTTTGACCGTCATTGAATGGCCGGAATATATGGAAGATCTTGAACAAACCGAACCGCTGCGGATTACGCTGCATCGTTTAGGCGAAGATCGCCGGCGAATTGTTTTGGAAACTGAGAATGAAAAATACGCGGCATTGATGGAGGCGTTAAAATGATTACATTATGTATGGATACGAGCAGTAAGTTTTTAGTGCTGGCTTTGATTCAAGAGGATGAGCTGATTGGCAAGCGCTGTCTGTCTTCTTGGAAGCGACAGTCAGAAATGATTTTTCCGCAGCTGACAGAACTGCTTGCGGAATGTGGTCTGTCACCCAAGGCGATTGACCAGGTCGTTGTGACGAAAGGTCCTGGCAGCTATACTGGGGTACGAATCGCGATGACGGTGGCAAAGGTCTTGTGTTCGACTGCGAACTTGCCGCTGTATGCACTTCCAACGCTGGAACTGATCGGCGCCGGTAAGACAAAGGCAGCTGTGCTGCTGGATGCCCGCAGCCAGCGGGCTTATTTTGGAATGATTGAAAACGGCCGGCTGAGCGGAAAAGAAGAAGTCCTTTCCCTCAGCGAAATTCAAGCCCGTATTGACAATGCCGATGGATTGGAACTGGTCGGCGACTGTTCTTTGTTAGGGTTGGAAGATTGTTACCCGGACCTTGCGCAGGCCTTCCTGACGACTCGCTCACAATGGCAGAGAGTCGAGAACGTCCATTTATTAGTGCCGGAATATCTCAAATCGGCTGACGATTATCTGGTAAAAAAAGCATGATTCGGAAAATGACGCTGGACGATTTGGAAATTGTCTGTGAAATGGAGCTGCGCCTGTTTAGTTCGCCCTGGCCGCGGGAAAGCTATGAGTATGAGCTCAAAGAAAACCCCTATTCCCATCTGTTCGTCGCTGAGAATGAAACGGGGACGATCGTAGGCTATGCGGGTGTCTGGACGACCTTTGATCAGGCTCAGATTACAACGATTGGCGTCGATCTTCCGTATCGTCGGCAGCATTGGGCCTCGCAGCTGATGGATCACATGCTGGGGGTGGCCGCTGAACAGGGCTGCGAAGTGATTTCACTTGAAGTGCGAGTGAGCAACATTCCAGCTTTGACATGTTATAAAAAATATGGTTTTGAAATCATCAATATCCGGAAGGGCTATTATCAGGACAACCATGAGGACGCTTATTTGATGATGAAACCAATAGGAGGAAGTTTATGAAACGAAATTTAATCCTGGCGATTGAGTCCAGCTGTGATGAGACAGCCGCAGCGGTGGTTGAGGACGGCTCTAAGATCTGTTCCAATATTGTTTCTTCGCAGATTAATGTCCATAAAAAATACGGCGGGGTTGTCCCGGAAGTTGCATCACGAATCCATGTTGAAAATATTTCCGTCGTGATTGAAGAAGCTCTGTCCCAGGCAGAAGTCACAATGGATGATATTCTGGCGATTGCGGTTACCCAGGGACCCGGGCTGGTGGGTTCGCTGCATGTCGGTGTCCAGGCAGCCAAAACGCTGGCCTGGTATTATGATAAACCGCTGATCCCGCTGCATCATATTATCGGTCATATTTACGCGAACCGCTTTGTGGATGAGCTGCGTTTTCCAATGATCGCACTGGTTGTCTCCGGCGGGCATACCGAACTGGTCTGGATGAAAGAGGAATGGTCGTTTGAAATTCTCGGCACAACGCAGGATGATGCGATCGGCGAAGCTTATGACAAAGTTTCCCGGGTTATGGGAACAGGTTATCCAGGCGGTCCGGTGATTGACAAAATGGCCAAGCAGGGACATCCGCATTACACATTGCCGAAACCCAAAACAGAGAAACCACTCGATTTTTCATTCAGCGGGCTGAAATCGGCGGTGCTGCAGCTGATTGACCGGGAAGGCAAAAAAGGCGAGGAATTGAATAAAGAAGACTTGTCCTATGCTTTCCAGGAAGCTGCGCTGGATACTCTATTAAAAAAGACGATGGCCGCGGTGAAGGAATTCAAACCGAAGCAGGTTGTTCTGGCCGGCGGAGTTGCGGCCAATTCCCGGCTGCGTGAAAAAATCTCAGAAATGATTTTAGAAACTCCGGATGTGCATCTGACGATCCCGCCGTTATGGTGCTGTACAGACAATGCTGCGATGATTGGAGCGGCCGGCTGGACCGCCTATACACACGGTTTAACCGGGTCGCTGGACATCGCTGCGAACCCATCCATGGAAATTGAAACAAGTTCAATTCATTAAATCATTCACAATTTAAAACAAGTGTGCTAGAATAATGCAGAAGGGGTTGATAGTATGCCAACAAAGTCAGTCCCTAAGGCTACACTGCAGCGTTATCCGATCTATCTGAAAGCTTTGCGCAAACTTAAGAATTCCGGCGTAACCCGGATCATGTCCAAGGAGCTTTCGGAATATGTGGCTATTGAGTCCACGACGATCCGCCGAGATTTCTCATTTTTAGGATCGTTAGGGAAGCAAGGCTATGGCTATGACGTTGACCGCCTGATTGAAATATTCAACGAACAGTTGGGCATGGGATTCGATGAGAAGATTATTCTTGTCGGAGCAGGCAACCTTGGGAAAGCTTTAATGAATTACAATCGCTGGAACCATGTTGTCGGCGAGATTGTATGTGCCTTTGACATCCGTCCGGAGTCTGTCGGAAAGACACCGATTCCGGTTTACCACGTCGATGAAATGAAGGATAAGATTCCGGAAGGATGCCGGATTGCGATCCTGTGTGTTTCATCCAATGTTCAAGATGCTGCAGATCGTTTGATCGAATGCGGCATTACTGGTATTGTTGATTTCTCACATGAGCATTTCCAGGTTCCTAAGGGCGTTCTGGTTAAGCCGATTGATGTCGTTTCAACGATTCAGGAACTGGTTTTTGAAACCAACAACATGAAAAAGTAGAAGGCAGCGAAAAGAGAACGATCCTCATACTGAAGCACAGCGAGCCGGGCAGGGTGAAAGCCGGAGTTCAGTCAGGGAATGCGGAACACTCTGGGAGCCGGATCGGAGAACTGACAGTAGACGATCCCGTCGGCGGCGTTAACGCACCCTGAGGCTCAGTGTTTTTTAACCTTTGAGCGAATGAGGATGGCACCACGTTGATTGACGTTCCTTAAGTGAGGAACGTTTTTTTTATAAAACAAAAGGAGAAAAGTATGCTTACATTCATGACCGTCAGAGAACTCTATGAGATGGCTTGTTCCGGCAGCACAATGGAAACCGATCAAATCGAGTATGCCCAGCTGCAGGGATGGGTCAGAACTAACCGCAACAACGGCTCGATCGGCTTTATTGAGCTGAACGACGGCACCTATTTCCGCAACGCTCAGCTGGTCTATTCTTCCGATTTGGCCAATTTTCAGGATGTATCCAAATATTTGACAGGCACGGCTTTAACCGTAACCGGAAAGGTTGTGCTGACGCCGCAGGCCAAGCAGCCTTTTGAGCTGCAGGTCACGGAAGTGATTTTAGAAGGCGCCTGCGACAATTCCTATCCACTTCAGAAAAAGCGTCATTCGTTTGAGTACCTGCGTGAAATCGGCCATCTGCGTCCGCGCAGCAACACATTCAACGCAGTATTCCGCGTCCGTTCCGTACTGGCTATGGCGATTCATGAATTCTTTCAGGATCAGGGCTTCGTTTATGTGAACGCACCGATCATTACCGGCAATGATGCCGAAGGTGCAGGTGAGGTTTTCACGGTGACTACGCGCGAGGACGGCAATTATGAAGAAGATTTCTTCGGCAAGAAAGCCAACCTCACTGTTTCCGGACAGCTGCAGGCAGAGGCGTTTGCGATGGCATTCCGCGACGTTTACACCTTCGGACCGACCTTCCGGGCTGAAAACTCCAACACGACAACGCATGCTTCGGAATTCTGGATGGTAGAACCGGAAATCGCGTTTGCGGATTTGGAAGATGATATGGATTTAATTGAAGATATGATTAAATACTGTATTCAGTATGTTATGGATAACTGTCCGGAAGAGATGAAATTCTTCAATCAGTTTATCGACAATACGCTGCTGGATCGGCTGAATCATGTTTTGAACAGTGAGTTTGTCCGGATGCCGTATACGGAAGCGATTGATCATCTGTTAAAAGCGACGAAGAAATTTGAAAATCCAGTTTCTTGGGGAATGGATCTGAATACAGAGCATGAACGTTATTTATGTGAAGAGGTAGTCAAAGGACCGGTCTTCTTGATCGACTATCCGAAGGATATCAAAGCCTTCTATATGCGGATCAACGCGGATGGAAAAACCGTGGCGGCCTGCGATTTGTTAGTCCCTGCGGTGGGTGAGCTGGTCGGTGGCTCTCAGCGTGAGGAACGGCTGGACGTCCTGCAGAATCGAATGAAGGAAATGGGCGTCCATGAGGAAGGTCTGCAGTGGTATCTTGATCTGCGCCGGTATGGCGGATGTCAGCACGCCGGATTCGGTCTGGGCTTTGAACGCTTCATCATGTATGTCACGGGAATGCAGAACATTCGCGATGTCATTCCCTTTGCCCGGACACCGAAAAACTTGTTGTTTTAATTCATGCGTAAAACAGAAAGAGTTGAAAGTCATCTCAAGTTATGATTTTTGACTCTTTTTTTATCCTTGTCTGCCGGATAATCGGAGTTCACTCTCCTGTTTCGGTCAGTTCAATGGATGTCAGTTTAAAATCCGCTCAGCGATCGCTTGTCCAAAGATAAACTCACTATTTCTTAATTTAAGCATGAGCCAAACTCGATCACAAGGTCAATGAAAATAAATTTTATACAACGATATCCGTCTCTTTGAATAAAACAACGGAAGCGACATAAGAATAAAAGACAGAAACCGATCCAGAGTACAAATCTATTGCTAAAAGATGCGAACTTGTTCTGCGGCTTCAGATTTTGCGGGATAGTTTGCGGAAATGGTTGAAAAAGCGGCTTTATTGGGGCGGATACCAAAAAAACTTGAGGTTGTTCTGTAATTCTCTTATAATAGAGCGTAGGATGTGATGATATGAAAAAATATGTATTAAAAACTGATGAAAACGGCAATGAGATCACGGTTGCCGATGTCCATAAGGTACTTTTAGAGATGCTGAAAATGATCGACGGCATTTGTCAGAAATACAACATACCGTATTTCCTCAACGGCGGCAGCGCTTTAGGTGCAGTTCGTCACCAGGGGTTTATTCCCTGGGATGACGATGCAGATATTGCCATGCTGTATGAAGATTACAAACGTTTTATCATTGCTTTAAAGCAGGATCTGCCGCAGGAATACACGTTTCAGTGCTTCGATACTGACAAGCGTTATAATCCGTTGATTCCGGGGATGAAGATCCGCAAAAAAGGCACGTATTTGAAAGAAGTGAATACGCTGCTGGCGAACCGCTGTACGGAATGCGACGGCATTTTTATTGATGTTTTCGTCTATGACTACTGCTCCGCAAGCAAAACGATGGATCTGCCGCTGCGGATGCTGAATCAGCTGATTATGCCGTTTATCATTTTATTTGATAACCTCGGCATGAATCCGGTATTTCTCAAGCGTTGGTTTGTGTCCAATGCGCGTATGTATGGAAAGCTCAATGAAGGAAGCAAGAAGATCGGATTTGATCTGACATGGACGTTTAAGAGCCCATTAAAGCCGTTTATTTTTGATTATGATGATATCTATCCTGTTCAGTATGTGCCGTTTGAGGATACGCAGCTGCCGATCGCTCATCATCCGCATGAATACTTATGCACGGCGATCGCACCGAGCTATATGACGTTGCCTCCCGAGGAGGAACAGAAGCCGAAGCATATCGTTGATATTCGGTTATAAGGAGTATTGGAAACCATGACAGTGGAACCAAGCTATGTCCCGCGCGGCTCCAAACTGCGCTGGAAATCATTCCTCCTTCTCTTTATCGCCTGCTGTCTGATCGCTTATGGCGGTCAGTGGCTGATGAATCAACGGCAGAAAAAACAAGTGGACACGTATGGGGTCTGCGGACTGAGCAATCAGAAAACACGGCAGCTGTTTGAAAGTCAGATTACAGATGAATCTCAGCTGCTGTCATTAGGCGACTATCTTTACTATGGAGAAACGCTCAATTTATATCATGAACGCTATGACCGCAACGGTCAGGATTTGTTTGCCGGCAAAACGGTCATTCTGCGCAATGTATGCAGCGGGCTGGACTTTGTCTACATGATGGAAAAAAATGCGGATGGTCAGATCCCGTTAGAGGATCTGGATGAAGGCTTTTATCAGGTTTTCATCATGCAGGATCTGAAAGAAAAACAACTGATCAGCGCGGAAAAGCTCCACGATACTTTCTATACGGTCACGCGAACGACAACCAATAAAAAAATTGAGCTGATTGCAGATCAGAATCTTTTTGACAATCCGGAAGAAGAACCATTTCTGGCAAAGAACTATGTGTTTGTCCAAGTCAGCACTGAAACCCAGCCGGAAGACTGGATTGATGTGATGATTGATCCCGGCGCGATGCATCGGGACAATGGATATACGGACAAAGGCGTCCATGGTCATGGGCTGCAGGCGTATGAAGAGAATTACCGAATCGCTGTAAAATTAAAAGATCAGCTTGAAAAGTTAGGTCTGAAAGTGGAGTTAACTCGGGATCTGGATGAAATCGTCAACAGTTATGGCGAGGACGGCCGTTTAGAACGAGCGTATTCCAAGCATGCCCGTTATTACATTAACATTGAAATGAAAAGCGCAACCAACGTTAACCTGCGCGGAACGGATATCGTATATTCGTCTTTTTCCTCCAATCGCATGGCTTCGACGGTACTGAAATCGATTGTCGAGAATACCTCGCTCACATATGCCCGCGAAGCAACTGGATCGGCCAGCGGGACAAGTACCGGGGAAGATGGAACGGCTTATGATGGGCAGAAAATCATCCGGGAATCCGGCGGAAGAATATTGGGAGCTGGTACGTTTTCGGAAGCCTCCCGTCAGAATCAAGCCTTTGCGGCAGAGAATCGTTATGGCATGCAGGCCCTGACCATACAGTATCTGTTTTTAAGCAATGAAGCAGATGTAGCGGCTTGGCAGAATGAGCTGGATGCGATTGCGGAAGCCACCGCGGCGGGATTAGCCAAAGCAATGCGCATCCCAACTGAGGAATAAGGAATACCGAAAGATGGAAATGGAATTTGAAGAAGGGGAGTGAAAGCATGCTCTATCAAATCAGCCGCGGAAGTAAATCCTTTGGCACGGAAACTGTCTTTGAAGATATTCAGTTTGAGATCCGCGGCACTGAAAAAATCGCAGTGGTCGGCCGCAATGGCTGTGGGAAGTCAACACTTTTAAAAATTATGACCGGTGAGCTGGAACTGGACAAGGGTGAAATTCACAGTACCTCCGGCATTCAAATCGGTTATCTGGCGCAGACAACGTTTCCGGATGAAACACGAACTGTCCGCGCGGATCTTGAACAAGTATTCGAACCGCTGCAGAAGATGAAAACACAGTTGGATGAGTTGACTGAGCGGATGGCTACGGATTACAGTGAGGCTGTGCTGGATCGGTACGCGCAGCTGGAAACGCAGTTTGAAATGGCAGGCGGCTATACCTGGCAGTCAGAGCTGATGACTGTCTTTACAAAGTTCGGCTTTCAGGAAGAAATGCTGGATCGGACGATCAATACATTCTCCGGTGGTCAGAAAACACGGTTGGCGTTTGTTAAGCTGCTTTTAAGCAAACCGGATATTCTGCTGCTGGACGAACCGACAAACCATTTGGATCTTGAAACCATTGAATGGCTGGAGGGCTATTTGAAGCGGTACAGCCGGGCAGTTGTGCTGGTATCTCATGATCGGATGTTCTTAGATCATATCGCAGAAGAAGTCTATGAGCTGGAATATGGTTCAATGAAGCATTACACCGGCAACTACACAAGCTTTCAAAATCAGAAGCAGCAGGACTTAATTCGCCAGCAGCAGATGTATAACCGCCAACAGAAGGAAATTGAGCGCCTGGAAGGTTTGATCGAGCGCTTCCGCTACAAGGCGACCAAAGCCGCGATGGCACAGTCAAAGATCAAAGCACTGGAGCGCATGGAAAAGATCGATGCGCCTCAGAAAAGTGATACAAAGAGTTTTTCCGCCCATTTTGTACCGCGGTTAAAAGGCGGAAAAACAGTGTTGGAAATCAAGGATCTTAAGGTGGGCTATGATCGTCCGTTATGTGAGATTTCCCTGGAAATTTTATCCGGCCAGCGAATCGCGGTACTCGGTCCAAATGGCTGCGGTAAGAGTACACTCATGAAAACGCTGGTTGGGGATCTGCCGGCTTTAGGCGGAGATTACCTATATGGGCATCAAATAGAAACCGGCTATTTTGATCAGCAGTTAGCGCAGTTTTCTTCCGGGAAGACCGTATTAGAAGAATTGTGGGATGATTATCCAGATTTGGACCGAACGCAGATCCGCACGGTCCTGGGACGGTTCCTGTTTACCAGCGACGATGTTTTCAAGACTGTGGATGTTCTTTCCGGAGGCGAGAAAGTCAGATTGTCCTTAGCTAAATTAATGCTGCGTCAGGCCAATTTCCTGGTGCTGGATGAACCGACCAACCATCTTGATATCGTTGGGAAGGAAGCCCTTGAAGAAGCGCTGAACGGCTATACCGGAACAATTTTGTTTGTTTCGCATGACCGTTACTTCATTTCAAAAATTGCGACGGCAATCCTGCATCTTGATATGCAGGGCAATGCGGTTTATTATCCCTTTGGTTATGAGCAGTTTGATGAGGATCAGCAGCAGAAGGAAAAGGAACAGGCACCAAAAAAAGATGTCGAAGTGCAGCGTCAGACGCCCAAGCGCAATCCCAATGCCCGTGAAGCAGCCAAGCTGGAAAAACAAATTGCAGAGAAGGAAGAACAGCTGGAAGGTCTGCGTGAAAAACGCTTTGATCCCGAATATTATCATGATTATCAGAAGATGAACGAACTGGATGAACAGATTGATGATCTGCATAATGAGATTGAACATTTAATGCAGCGCTGGGAAGAATGTTTAGAGGGATAGAAATCCGGACTTGTCCAATCCCTGTCTAAACGCTATAATAATCTTGAGGAAAAAAAGGAGAAAACATCATGTCTGAAGTAAAATTAAACCATTTAACAACAGAACGCCGTAACGAGAAAACGATGAATCTTGATACGCTTTCTACCCACGAATTATTAGAAATCATGAATGAAGAGGATCACAAGGTTCCTGAAGCGGTTCGGGAAGCGATTCCGGAAATTGAAAAAGCGGTTCAGGCGATCATCAAAGCGCTGCGCAGCGGCGGACGTTTGATTTACATGGGCGCTGGAACTTCTGGCCGCTTAGGTGTTATCGATTCTGCGGAATGCATGCCGACCTTTGGTACGACTTATGAGGTTGTCGGTTTATTAGCCGGCGGTCCAGGGGCCTTCTTGACAGCGGTAGAAGGTGCTGAGGATGATGCTGAATTAGGAAAGCAGGATCTGGTCGATCAGAAACTGACAGAAAAAGACGTTGTCTGCGGAATTGCAGCCAGCGGCAGAACCCCGTATGTCATCGGCGGTTTGGATTATGCGCGTTCCATTGGAGCAACAGCGGTTTCCGTTGCTTGCAACAAAGGCAGTGAAGTAGGCAAGCATGCAGATGTTGCGATTGAAGTTGATGCGGGACCGGAAGTTTTAACCGGCTCGACCCGTTTGAAATCCGGCACATGCCAGAAATTAATTCTGAACATGTTGTCAACCGCTTCCATGGTGGGCTACGGCAAGGTTTACGGCAACTTGATGGTGGATGTTAAAGCTACGAACCTGAAACTGGTAGAACGTTCAAAGCGCATCATCATGATGGCTACTGACTGTGATTATGAAACAGCGGCGAAGATGTACGAAGTTTCCGGCAACTATCCAAAGGTCGCAATTGTCATGATTCTGACAGGCTGCACTAAGGAAGAAGCGGAAGAACGGCTGAAAAACAACGAAGGATTTGTCCGTCAGGCGATTAAATAAATATGAAAAAGCTGCAGCATTTGAGGTGATTCCCTCAGGGCTGCAGCTTTCTTTATTTTTGATGCTTACGATTCCAGGAATGATATTCAGCCAAAAGCAGTGAAGATAAAGTTTGCAGATCATAATCATCATGGAGCAACAAGGATTTAAGCGAATCACTGCTGGAATTAAACGGATATTTCATTCGCAGAGCCATAAGCGGCAGAGGATCATCAGGGGTTTCTTTCAGTTTTTCCTTGAGTCTTCGTAAATCATTTTCCATTTGCATTCTTAATTCTTCATCATTGATCATACTGCATCCCTCTTTTATTCAGCTCATTTAATTTCTTTAGGTACTTGACTTGTTTTACGATAGAGCGAGTTTCATAATACTGAATAAGCTGTTCGTAAACAAAGATCATTCCTTCAGAACTACCTTCTCGATTTAAGTATTTCTCACAAGCTTTGAGTTTAGACTCAATTTCTTTCTCCTTATTGGGGGTTCTCTGCATATCAATAATCTGTAGCATATCTCCAATAAATTTGTTTTTTTCATATTGTTTGCAATAGATCAAAAACTTATCTAATTCTTCTGACTGATCTGTATGCAATAATGTCCAAGCTATACCATAAAATATTTCAGGAATAGTTTGCCAGCCTGATCGTAACTGCTTGTAAATATTCTGAGCTTTTTCGTATTGAGCTGCACTAACATAATTATTCCCAGCATTACTTAAGATAATATTGATATCTTGATCTGTTAAATACTTTGAATAAGTTTTTAATAACGTTTCATATATTTTTCCTGCTTCTGTAGGATGATTTTCATGGGCATATATTATTGCCTCATGCATTTGTGAAAATGCTACGCGTTTAAAGTTATTATTCTCTTTGAAAAGCATCTCAGCTTTATTATTGTATTTATGGGCTAATGCTAAATGCCCTATTTGGATTAAGCAAATTGATGATTGATAATATAATAAATCTTGGAAATAATTTACAGAGTAAGGATAATCAAAAAGGGTTTGAAAATAAGTTAATGCTTTTGCTGGATGATGTAGGTTTTTCTCCAATATTCCTTGATATAAAATAAACTGATAAATTTGAGCATAATCTAAGCAATCTTTGTATTTTTTTAAATACTTGTCTGTTTTTATTTCTTTGCAATTATTATAAGTGATATTATATATAAAACAAGTTAAATTATATTCCAAAAACAGAATAGAATTATTAAGTAACTTTTCTTGTCGCTGTAATTTTTTGAATAATGAAGAAGCAGTTTCATAATCACAGAAATATAGTTTTTCTTTTATTAAGCTCATTAGAGTTTTCTGGTCTTCTATCCAATCTTTGTTTAAAGAAGGTAATTCTAATTTATTTAGAATAGTTTTGTATAATTCCTCCGTTATAGGTCGCAGACCTCTTTCCATTTCACTAAATGAAGAATTTGCCATAGGCAGTGACTTTGCAAAGGCTTCTTGTTTCCAGTTTAACTCTATTCGTCTTTTTCTTATTAAAGCTGCTTTTAGTTTAATTTCATCAGTGTTCATTGTATTTATAACCTTCTTTCGTAAAAAAGAGTCAAAATATCTGAATTTTTGCTTTTTTTTATGGCTTTTCTATGCCAAATTTTCAAAAGGGCTTTCGTTGTAGAATACCCCTTTGAATTCTATAATTATTACAGACAAACGTTTGTCCTGAAGAAAGGACAGAGAAGATGAAGAAGATTTTAGTTAGTCTGATGCTGATTCTGCCATTGATGGCTGCTGTTCCAACAGTAACTCCTGTAATGGCAACTTATGGCTTCAGTGTTTTTGGTCCCAATTAAATAAGTAAACTAAGGGCCCTTAGTTTTTAATTCCTATTTCTTTGTTTTTGAATCTTGTCTGTTCGGTTTGTTAGTTTTCTTTGTCTATTTCTCAGTTATTTTATCACTTCCAATAACCCATTTTTCCACATTATATCAAAAATGTTCATTTTAATAAACGGTCAAAATAGTTGATTGCTAGCCTTATATGTAAAAATTACGATCGTTATAATAAAATCAACGAAGATAGAAGAGGTCAGCTATGCGTGAAAATGAACATTTTATTGATTTAAATTACGCTGTATATCTGCGAATCAAAGAAATTCAAAATACGTTCAATATCAAAAGTACCAGCAAACTGGCTGAAATGGCAGGTGTAAATAAATCAACGATTAGTATGCTGAAGACAAAGCGTGAGAAAACAGTAACCTTACAGACTATTCGCCTGATCTGCGATGCAGTAGGTATTACGCTGGCTGAATTCTTTAATTCACCTTTGTTTCCAAATGATCAAGAGAAACGGTTGATCGAGGGATAATTCCTTCGATTTTTTCATATGCTGAATTGAAAGAGGGATGGAAACATGGATGAAATGATGGAACTGATGCATCAATTATTATTAGGTAATGGAATATTAATTGCTGGCTGTGTTTATGTTTGTGCAGAATTGCTCAAAACATTATTGCCGCGAATGAACAGCACCTGGATTCCTTTGATCGGCGCTCTCATGGGTGTCTTGCTAGGATTGATCATCCCTGATTTTTCAGTGGGACAGGGAATGCTGGTGAAGGCGATCAGCGGGTTGTGCTTAGGTTGGGCAGCGACCGGTGCTTTTGAATCTGTGAAATGCATTAAAAGCCGTCAGCGCAGCTAATTGGATAGATTGTATAGAGAGAGGATCGCGGATGCTCTCTTTTACTTTGCTAAATTCAATGAAAGCAAGATTTCTTTTTATCGGAAATATAAACTTAAGGTGAGAATAGGCATTATCGCTAATTTCACTGTGATTATAAAAGCAGATTATTCATCAGGTTTGTAACGGACGCAAAAGACAGAGCTGGTAAACTATGGTACAATAATACAGAAGAAGCGCGAACAGTCGCTTTGTGATAGGAATTTAAAGGAGATTAATATATGAGTGAAAACCAGCCGGAAAAGGCTTTATTTCAAATGATCGCTGAGGCATTAACGCCCGAGGGCACATTGCCGAAGGATTTTTCGCTGCCAAAAGAAAAGGTGCAGAATAAGTTGATCTTTGCTGACGGTGCGATGGATGGCATTAAATTATATCATACCCAGCCAAAGACCGTGGATATCGAACCTGTCTGTCAGGCGCTGCTGCTCATTAGCCAGGGACAGGAAGAAACGGGAAAGGCGCAGCTGACTGCGGCCTTGGAACAGCACAGTGTAATTGAAGTCATCGATGCTCTGCACAAATGGATATATGAAAATCATGATCAGCTGGATCCAGGAAAGCTTTCGGGATTTGCAATCCGCAGTATCATGACATCGACCAATCCGGAACTCGTTAAGCTGGGATTGGCAATTATGGAGCTGCTCAATACCGATAAACAGGAAGCACTGAAAAAAGTGATTCGGGCGCTTGCCTTATGCAATGAGTTTACGCTGTACTGTCTGTTCATCATGCGCAGCTGGACCCGCGGCAATGATGAGATTTTTGATTTGATGCAGAAGGTTCACGGCTGGGGCAGAATTCACTGCGTTAACCAGATTGATCCGGCGAATCGGCTGATCAAGAAGTGGCTGCTGGATCATGGCTGTGAGAACAGTGTTGCTCCGGCATATTCAGCGTTGACCGTCGCAAAAAAGTGTGATTTGATCGAACAAATTCAGCGTGAAGATCTGTCGGCGGAAGATTGGTCAGGCATCACTTTGATGATGGACGGCTTGATGGCAGAAGGTCCGGTTGCCGGAATTTCTGAAATTGAGGATCGTGAAACTTTATTTGCCGGTTATCTGGCACAAACAGAACATTTTCCAATGACATTGGCTACGGTTCAGAATTTGATCGCCATAGCTCAGTATATTGACGGCGAACAGGTTAAAATGCCGGAGATTAAAAAACAATGTTTGGAGCTTTTGAAGTCATCAGCTTGTTATGTGACCGTCAGCGCGGCGATGGAACAGGGAAAAGGGTTCGAGGAAGCATTGAAGCTGAGTATTCCGTATGAAGAAAAGGCAATGACCTGGCTGAAGCAGAATCCAGTTGAGCACTGCATGGCAGCTCGTCTGTTGATGGCATCGGAAAATGCCTGTGACGAGATTCTGGCGCTGTATGCAGACTGTTTGCCATTAGATACGATGGCCAGCGGCCCATCCGATGTTCTAGGTTTAGGTAAGGATTATCAGGATTATCATGCCCTGGCAGCTGTACTGCAGTCACTGAAGCTGTACCCGGGTAAAGGTGTCGAGTTTATCCGCTGCGCTTTGTTGTGTCCGGTGATCAGCTGCCGTACTTATGCGCTGGATACGCTTGAGAGCTGGGTAAAATTAGCGCAGACCTCACTTAAGGGAATTGCCCCTGAATTGTTGATCGTCTTGGAACAGGCATCTGAGCTGGAAGTCAAAGAAGAACTGAAAACACGGATTCTGACGCTTAAACAATCCGCTTAATAGGAAATAGTAGTTGATTGGCAGCATTCGTCTTTGGGTAAGAAGGTGCAAACCGATAAATCAGGAGTTGTTAAAATTAATTCAGCGATGAAAGGAGAGAAATAAGCATGAAATATATGATTAGGATTATTCAAGTTTCTACACTTTTAGGTGGAGCAGAGTTTATGCTGATGTTGCTTTTTGGAGATTTAACTGAAAGCGTAAAGCCATTAGTATTGGGGACAGTACTTGTCAGTCTCATTATATTTGGAGTACTTGACATGATTGGAAGAAAATTAGAAAGTAAAAGAAATGAGGTATCTAATGTTTTATCCTAATTTTTAGCAGGATTATTTGAAGAAACATAGTATTAATTAACTTCAAATTTATCGTGGGAGCTAAACAGATTGTAAAATAAAAACTTACAGGAAGAGATGATAATATGTGGTTCGATATTGATGCGAGTGGCATAAACATCAAATTGCAGATTAATGGATATAAGCAATCATCCAAGGATAATTGGGATAGTGAATGGTGTAAATGCGATTTTTCGTTTTCATCAGGTGAGTTTCTGAATTATCATAAAGAAAATGATGAAGTGTTCTTGTGCTGTGAGGTAGAAGCTCTGGAAACTGCATTAACTGAACTCCTAGATAAAAAAATTCAAAGATAAATGAGATTGAGTTTTTTGAACCTGACTTTAATTTTATATTATATCCGCAGACAGATTTAAGAAATGATCCTAAATATACTTATGTTCGCCCAGGATATGAAATACAAGATATTTATCTTGAATGGAAAATATTCTTTTGGAATGATGGACTTACAGAAAATTTTCTTTCACTAACGTTGGTTAGGGATGAAATTAAAAAATTTCGTGATTATTTGTCATTAATTATTAAACAATAAATTACAATTTCTCGGACTAGTTTAAGCTGTATTATTAGTAATTTGCATTGGTGAAAAAATATATTTACAATAGCGGTAAATTTTGTTTGAGTGCATACACATCACGCAAAATACTTATTGAAAAAAATCATAGTCTTTTATAAAGCGCCAGACAGACACAGACAAAGACATCTTGATTTCATGCAGCAAGCTGCTTTCGCAGAAAAAGGATGAAAAAAAAGGAAAAGTTTAAAATTTAAAAAATCCAGTCTCGGAAGCATTGCTGAGTGCTTCTTAGCTGGATTTTTTTTCTGTCTGAACTCAAAGATTATTCTTTAGGTTATTTGCACTTAGCGTTTTTGATCAGCTTTGATCAGCTCGCGAAGCGCTTCAATCGCGGCCCGGATAGGCGCTTCGGTGTCATGATGCTGAATGTTTTCTAAACCGGCTTTCTCCCGCTGCTGATTGGCAACGGTCAGGAAAACAGAACCGACCCGGCAGCGCAGATAACCGCCGACAATAAATAAGGCCGCTGATTCCATTTCGCTGGCTAAGCAGCCCATCCGAACCCAGGCATCCCATTTGCGCAGCAGTTCTTCATGGTTCGGCAATTCTTCCGGTTTGTGCTGACCATAAAAGGCATCCTTGCATTGGACAACGCCGACATGATAAGGCAGGCTGAGCTTTTCTGCACTGTGAGCCAGAGCGTTGACGATCTGAAAATCAGCAACAGCGGGGTATTCAATTGGCGCATATTCTTTGCTTGTCCCTTCAAAACGGACAGCTCCGGTAGCGATCACCAGATCGCCGCCTTTTACATCCAGATCCATGCCGCCGCAGGTACCCACGCGGATGAAGGTGTCTGCACCGCAGACATGCAGTTCTTCCATCGCAATCGAAGCCGAAGCTCCGCCGATTCCGGTTGAGGTGACACTGACCTTTACCCCATCCAATTCGCCGGTATAGGTAACAAATTCGCGTGAATCTGCAATCAATACTGGATTGTCGAAGTGGGCTGCGATCTTAGCACAACGTTTTGGATCACCCGGCAGCAAAACATAACGGCCGACCTCGCCTTTCGCAACACCAATGTGGTATTGTCTGCCTGAGCCTTCTGTATAATCAATCATACTTGTTCCTCCTTTGTAAAGGGCTTTCATCACTTATAATGTACCACACCTCAGACATCAAAAAAAGCGACATTTGTCGCTTTTTGAGTCTTTTATCCGATTAGTTGTTGGCCGGGTTAAGATCGTTGTTTACGACCAGGTCAACGGCTTTCCAGTTGCCCGAGCTGCGCGTCAGGACAATTTGATAACCACAGTGATAAGTACGGTTTCCATAGGTATTGCTCAATACGGTATAATCGAAAATCACTTTGCCAACTAAGTCGTCATCATCGATCTGGATCAGATCAATGACCTCTGAGTTTTCAAATTTAACACCGGCATGACTAGTATACCATTGGTTGTCCATGGTACGGATTTTAGTGGCAAATTCGCTGCCGGTCAAAAAGTAGCCAGTTAATGTTCCCAAACTGCCGTCGCCGGTTGCATAACGTGCTGCGGCTTCAGCGATGGCAATCATCGTCTTCTCACCTGCGTTTTTGACTTCACCGGCGGCTTCGCTTCCAACATAGAAACGTTCTTCATAGGCGTCTTTAACTACTTTGTAGCCATCGGCTGAGATTTCCGGCTCCGACATCAATTCGCTGATTTCATAACGTGTCACGGAAGGCGCGGCAGAGCTGGTCTTATAGCGATCAAAGGTGCCGGCTGGAACCTGTGTTTCTTTTACATAATCGCTGCCTAATAAAATGCCATTGACTTTCACCTGAGCGGCTGCCGGGGCATCAATCAGATAGCTTAGATTGCCGGAACTCTGCATGATCGTTTCTACCTGCCAGGCATCGTTCTCTTTGCGCAGATTCAGCGTCGAAACCTTTTTGCCGTCAGAATAGACACCGTAGGTACCTTCATGACCTTCAGCCGTTTTATCATCCTTGACATAGCTGAGATCCTGGAAGTCAACATTTCCGTAGATCGTATTCATCGTCGCATTGAAGTCGGCTTCGCTGCTTAAGCTGCCGGTTCGTGTCTGAAACTGTTCATATAATTCCGAATAATCCTGTTTTTCGATTTTCTTCATGTAAGCTTCCAAAGCGGCGTTAGGCATCGTTTTTTCATAAGCGCTCATCTTGGCATTGACTAAGGTGAGTACACCAGCGGAAGCGCCGATTACAATCACCAGGATCAGCCCGATCATGGCCATGGCTGTTCCGGTGGGAATTCCTTGTTTTTTACTCATAGCAATTTCTCCTATTTCACGATAAAGGCGGTTGGCACGCGGCGGTCGCCTTTAATCGATACGGTGGTATTCAGTGTTTCGCCATCATAAACCATGACAGTAGAATTACCGCCGTCCAGATTGGCGGCGTTAACAGCATCATACTGCTGCATGATGTCAATGATATCCTGATAGGTTGAGCCAAAGCTGCTCGGCTGGCGGCCATCCAGAACCATCAGCAGAAAGGCGCCGTCATAACGCTGTCCAATGACTGTGCGCGGATTAAGTCCCGGATGCCGCCCGGTTTCAAAGACGACGTCCCAGTTCTTAATGAAGACGGGACCAAAGGTAACCGCATCGCGGATATCATAATCCAGCGCCTGCTGGGCAGTCATATCACCAACGACTAACTGGTTGGCATTGTTGATGCCGATAACCGGTGTAAATTCGTTAGGTCTGCCGCTGATCAGCTTTCCATCATGAATGACAATACCATAAGCTGTCCCGCCGTTGCCGTTGCCGCCGGCATCTTCAAAGCCCCCGGCATTGATTCCAGCAATCGCGTTGTTATCTTGAATGTACTTTTCAACGGAATACCCCGGTGCTCCGGAATCCATATTCGGATTGCAGGCAACGAAGACGCGTGAAGGATCGTGAACGATCATCAATTTACCTTCAAAAGTAGTTCCCTTCAGATCAATAATTTCAATGGCGTCCTTATCCGCACTTTCTGAAGCGGTTGGTTTATCCTCTTCATCTGCCAGCTGCGGATTGCGGATCGCTTCCAGCTCAGCCTGGGAATAGAACAGCCCAGCGGCTTTATACTGCAGACTGCCTTCCTCCATGGTTTCCAGCAAATGCTGCGTATACGCTTTGTAAGGTCCGCGATAGATCGAATTGAGCGCTAAAGTTCCGGTTATCCCAGCACCAGCTAAGACCATGACCAGGATGATACCGCTCAGCGCTCCGGCGGAGATCCCGGATTTTTTCGCTTTTCTTTTTTTAGTCATTTGTTTCATGTATGAAGTTTGATCTTCATACGACTCCTTTCTTTTGTTCGTGTTCAGCCACAGCATAATTATATCGGCAACCGCGCCAGAAAACAATGCGTGTGCAGACGAAATAAATGAAGACTTCATGACGAAAAGAAATGAAGTGGAGAGCGTTGAGAAGTACCTGTTAAAAAATACTGAAAAAAATAAAAAGAAAGAAATGATCTTGAAAGAAGTGATTAGGAAAGAAAAATAAACAAGTCAGCAAAGATGGAAAAAATATAATGCATATTTAATGCGCATATAATGCATAGATTTTTCAAAACACAAAAAAAAAGCCTTTTGTTAAAGGCTTTCACGTTATAGTGGCAGGGGTGGAGAGAATCGAACTCCCATCAAAGGTTTTGGAGACCTCTGTTCTACCATTGAACCACACCCCTAAAAATGGTGACCCGTACGAGATTCGAACTCGTGAATGACGCCGTGAAAGGGCGCTGTGTTAAGCCACTTCACCAACGGGCCAATTTTTCGATTGCTTTGTAATAATAGCATAAACTTTTTCTGATTTCAACAAAAAAATAAAAAAAGAAAGCAGAACAGAATCGGAACAAGAGATGACTTACCGAATTTCCTGTAATGCAGCGGATAAATCTGTTTGGAAATCGGATACCCCTATTCAATAGGCTGCTAAGAACAGCCTTCTTCTGTCGATGAGTTCTGAGCGAAGGTAGGTTTTCATTTCTTTTTTTGAATTTCAATTCAGCTTTCTTCCTGCTTTTCTTAAACACTTTATTTCTTTTGGTATTTTTGTCTGCTGGAAGTCGCTAATACTGGTTTACTTTTCAGATCAAATATCTTAAAATTTACGTGTATCTAAAATGAGAAGGAGATTAATTATGAAAATTTCATCGCTACAATCTGCTAGATATGAGTATTCACCGAAACTCCCAGGTATGTTACGGCATGGTATTGCCAATATTGGAGTTCAGGAAGGGGAAGAAACTCAGAGCGCAGCCGATCAGGAAGTAATCAAACGCTTATTTCCGAACACATACGGCAAAAAGGAAATCACATTCGTACAGGGTGAGAACACGGCAGAAGCCAAGAAGCAAGTGGTCGGCGTCATTCTTTCCGGCGGTCAGGCACCTGGCGGACATAACGTCATCTGCGGTTTATATGATGCTTTAAAGGCAGCGAATACGGAAAACGTTCTGTATGGCTTTAAAAACGGTCCGATCGGTTTGATTGAAGATGATTATTTGATTTTCGATGATGCTTACATCAATCAGTTCCGCAATACCGGCGGTTTTGATATCATCGGTTCCGGAAGAACAAAACTGGAAACCAATGAACAGTTTGCAATTGTTGCGGATGTCTGCAAAAAGCACGGAATTACGGCCATTGTCATCATCGGCGGAGATGATTCCAATACCAATGCAGCGGTTCTGGCGGAATACTTTGCGGCGCATGATACCGGTGTTCA
Source organism: Holdemania massiliensis (assembly GCF_022440805.1). Lineage (NCBI taxonomy): Bacteria > Bacillati > Bacillota > Erysipelotrichia > Erysipelotrichales > Erysipelotrichaceae > Holdemania > Holdemania massiliensis. The sequence continues at coordinate 1,474,919 of NZ_JAKNTK010000001.1, forward strand.
GGTGATTGGGTGCCCGAAAACCATTGACGGCGATTTGAAGAATGAAGATATTGAATGCTCATTCGGCTTTGATACCGCGACCAAGACGTACAGCGAGATTATCGGAAACATTGAAAGAGATGCGAATTCAGCGAAGAAATATTGGCATTTCATTAAGGTCATGGGCCGTTCCGCTTCGCATGTTGCTTTGGAATGCGCACTTGAAACTCAACCGAATATCTGCCTGATCTCAGAAGAAGTTTCGGCTAAGAAAATGTCGCTTTCCCAGATTGCGGATTACATTGCGGATTCTGTCGAAAAGCGTGCGGCGAAGGGAATGAACTTCGGTGTCGCGATCATTCCGGAAGGCGTTGTTGAATTTGTACCGGAATTCTCAGCGTTAATTCAGGAAATCAACGAACTGCTTGCAGGAAGCAAAGCGGATGCATTCAATGCGCTTGCGACTTGGAGTGAGAAGTATGCGTTCATCGAAAAGGGACTGACTAAAGAATCGATGGGTGTCTTTGCGATTCTTCCTGAAAACATTCAGCAGCAGCTGTTCCTGGAACGCGATCCGCATGGCAACGTTCAGGTTTCACTGATCGAATCTGAAAAATTATTCTCGGCCTTGGTCAAGGATAAATTAGATGAGAGAAAGAAAGCTGGAACCTACAAGGGAAAATTCAGCGCCCTGCATCATTTCTTAGGTTATGAAGGAAGATGTGCATTCCCGTCGAACTTTGATTCAGATTACTGTTATTCGTTAGGCTATAATGCGTTCATGCTGATCCAGTATGGCTATAACGGTTATCTGTCAAAAATCTCCAACCTGTCCAATCCGGCCAGCGAATGGACAGCCGGCGGCATGCCGATTACTAAGATGATGAACATCGAAAGAAGACATGGTGAAGACAAGCCGGTTATTAAAAAGGCACTTGTTGAACTGGATGGCAAGCCGTTCAAATTCTTTGAAGCCCACCGTGAAGAATGGGCAGTAGAAACAAGCTTTGTTTATCCGGGCGCAATCCAGTATTACGGACCAGCGGAAGTCTGCGATATCACAACGAAGACGTTGGCACTGGAGCACGAATAATTCATCAGAATAAACGTTTGATCAGTTGTTCTGTGACTCTTGCATAGGATTGATAAAAAGAAATTGCCAGATTGGATCATAACGATTCCTTTCCGGCAATTTTTTTATTTGTAAATTTTGACTGAACAAGCGTGGACAGGAAGCTGCTGATATGCGTCCAGGATCAAAGCGAGATTCTTCGCTAAGGGTCGGCCGCCGTCAAGATACAGGACACGGCAGGGCAGACTGGCAGCCCACTTCAGATGCCGGCTGCGGCAGGGAGATCCGTCTGTTTCATAACGATCTGAATCCGCCAGAAAACGCTGATGGGAATCAAACATGTCGCCGCCAGGCAGAATCCGTTCTCCAAAAGCTTCCCATTCCCGCTGGTGCAGCCGCTGACGGCGCAGCGCAGCGTCGGCATCGACATGGACGGCTAAGTCAAACAGCGGTACAAAGGGGGCGTTGAAGCTGTCCATGGAACCGGCCATGACGAAATGATCGAATTGAGAAATGTCATGCATTAAACGTTCGGCTTTTTCCTGACGGGAATACATACATGTAAAGGGAATGGGCGTGTCTTTCCGCCAGAGATAATCGTCGATATCAAAATAAGGATAACCTAATTCCTGAGCTAGTTTTCGGCCTAAGGTTGTTTTCCCGGAACCGGAAGAACCGAATAAGATAATTCCGCGTGTCATTCTATATCCCTCCCTGATGATGCATTATGGACTTTTATTCTATCACAAAAGACGCGGTCAGAATAACATAAGTAAAGAATTCCTGTTGTTCTCGTTTTTAGCGATAGAACCTGGTAGAATGATTATAAATAGAAGCTTGATCGCCGGATGCTGGAAACTTTGCAGCTTAAGGGTTTAATGCAGTTAACCGGCAAATCAAACGGATTAGGAGAATAGAATGCTTATTTTGGATGCGCTGCGCAGCTGCTTGCTGGCAGGGGTGGTATTGGGTCTGGTTCCCGTTGTATGGTGGTGGTTTAAAGGCCGTAAACAGGCAAAGTTTACTCTGTATTTTGGTTTGATCCGGCCGAAGAAAACAAGGCAGGCTGCGTTCATGATTGGAATGTACGGCTTGATCTGGGGGATGACTCATCTGCCGTATCTTACGCAGTATACCCAACCCTCGGCCAGTCTGTATGCTGGAATGGGGAGTGCGGCAATCCTTCCGATTTTGATCATCAGTTTCATACAGACCGGGTTTTTGGAAGAATTTCTGTTTCGGGGCTTTCTGAACAAACGGCTGGTTAGTCGTTTCGGTGTTTATCGAGGTGTTCTCCTTCAGGGTGTTATTTTCGGTACTCTGCATGTCCTGTTAGCCTCAAACGTCACGTGGCTTTCCGGAATGATTATTTTTACGACGACCCTGCTTGGCGGCCTGGTGCTGGGCTTGCTTTCTGAAAAAACGTTTCAGGGTTCAATTTTACCAGGCGTATTTCTGCATGGATTGGGCAACATGATCATCAATTTAATCCAGGCATTTTCATAATGATGCCCGCAAACAATGGCTGAGAAAACAGAGATAAAGAAAAACGCTGAGTGAAGTCCGGAATACAGGAAGCACAGCGTTTTTTTGCTTTATATAGTATACCTAATTGATCTGAGGAGCGAAGTTGTCATTGACTTGTAAGTCCAGCTCAGTTTATTCCAAATCGATCAGTCGGACATTGGTGACGCCTTTTTTCTCCTTTAAGCTGCGCAGGACTTCGTCAATGGAACAATCCAGATCCGAGATATCCAGGGAGAGGCTGACGGAGGCATGATCGTGGATAGGGATCGACTGGTTGATTGTCAGAACGCTGGTATGCTGAGCAGCGAGCTCGTTGAGAACCTCGCTTAAAACTCCCTGCTGATGCGTCAGAATCATGCTCAGAACCGCTTTGCGGCCGCGCGCATTTTCCGAGAAGGAAAAGATGGAGTCTTTGTATTTATAATAGGTGCTGCGGCTGATGCCGACTCGCTGGACGGCTTCACTGACGCCTTTGACTTTGTGCTGCTCAACCAGATCGCGGGCAGCGACGACTTTTTCATAGAAGTCCGGCAAAATTTTTGTATTGACGATCAAATATTGTTCACTCATGAAAGTCCTCCTTCATTTCAATGCGGGTACCCTCCTGCTGGACCCGGCATGGCAGCAACTGCCAATGATGGCTGAGCGTTTTCAGCTTTAGGGATAATGCGGCTTCCGGAAGCGTGTCGAGAAATATCGCTAAGAGCGTCGGCCCGGACCCGCTGATCATGACGGCAGCGGCCCCTTGATCCCGACACAGCTGCCGGACTTCATCATATTCAGGAATCAATGGAATGCGGTAGGGTTCGTGCAGCGGTTCATTCATGGCGGCTTCCAATAAGGCGCTGTCCGCGGTTTCCAAGCCCTTTAACAAAAAGGCCAGTTTGCCCAAAGCTCCGGCAGCCTGAGCGTGCGGAATGGCAGCCGGCAGCGCTTGCCGGGCACGCTGGGTTTCCAGCTCATAGTCCGGAACCAACGCCGCCCAATGCAGCCGGTCGCTGACGGTGAAATCGGCGGTCAAAAGGCAGTCCTGATCGACGATGGCGGCTTTGAGTCCGCCCAGCAGTGCGGGGGTGACATTGTCAGGATGACCTTCCAGTTCACAGGCCAGCCGCAATAGATCCAAGGCCGACACCGGTTCATTCAGCAGGGCATTGGCTCCGCACAGACCGGCGATAATGCAGGCGGAGGAAGAACCTAAACCTCGGCTGGGCGGGATCGGTGAGTCAATCGTAATCCGCACCGGCAGGGGTTCTTCATTCAGTTTTTGGAACAGCCGGCAATAGGCGCGCTGAACCAAGTTGTCGGCATTGCAGAAGCGTTCAGGACAGCCGGTAATCGCAAACTGATCCGCCAAAGTAAAGGTAAAACTAGCTTCCAAATCCAAAGCCAGGCCCAGTGTATCAAATCCCGGTCCAAGATTGGCCGTGGTGGCCGGAACGATGACTTTAATCATGCTTCACAACCTGCACTTTCTGCCGGACATAATCGACAATCGCGTCTTTTTCAATTTTGTCGGTATGCCGGATGTTTTTTTCACGCAGGCCCTGCAAAGCGGTTGGAATTGGAAGGCCGGTGCGGGCGGAGAGCTGTTCCATGGCTGACCATTCATCTAAATCACAATGTCCAAACAGCGCTTCGTGGACATCCCTGCTGAATTTATAGCACGAAGCGGTTGCCAGAATGACGCAGGGATCCTGAACCTCGCCTTTTTGCCGCAGCTGCCGCAAAACATGCACGCCGACGGCGGTGTGGGGATCAAGAATCTGAGCGGTCTGGGCGTACACCTTGCGGATCGTTTCCGCTGCCTGATCATCCAGGCAGTCGCCGCAGGCGAATTGACGCTGCAGCTTCGTTAACAGGCTTGGTTCAATCTGATACCAGCCGTTTTGTTTCAGTTGTTCCATATACAGACTGACTGAGCCGTCATCCGGGGCTGATTCATGCGCCAGTAAGCGTTCCAGATTGCTGGAGATCAGAATGTCCATGGACGGCGACGTCGTTTTGACGAGTTTTCGCCGACAATCATAACGGCCGGTCGTAAAAAATTCAGTCAGGACGTTGTTGGCATTGCTGGCGACGATCAGCTTGCCGACAGGCAGGCCCATCTGTTTGGCATAATAGCCAGCCAGAATATCGCCGAAATTACCAGTCGGAACACTGAAATTCAGGTGTTGACCGTTTCTTAGCACGCCTTGTCTGCGCAGTTTTCGGTAGGCCCAGAAATAATAAACAATCTGCGGAACTAGCCGTCCGATATTGATGGAGTTAGCGCTGGAAAGCCGGATATGATGAGCTTGCAGCTCAGCGCTGAGCTGCGGATCGGCGAAGCATCGCTTCACAGCACTTTGGGCGTCGTCAAAATCCCCGCGGACAGCACAGACGCCGACATTTTTGCCTTCACTGGTCAGCATCTGCCGCTGCTGAATTTCACTGACCCGCTGATCAGGGTAAAAGACAAGCAGTTCGCAGCCGCTGCGGTCTTTGAAGCCTTCCAGCGCCGCTTTGCCGGTATCCCCGGAAGTCGCTGCTAAAATCAATGTTTGCGCCGGATTTTCCTGACGAGCTGCGGCTTCGTTTAAAAATAACGGCAGCAGCGACAACGCGATATCCTTAAAGGCCGCCGTCGGACCATGATACAGTTCCAGCAGATAATCCGAACCTAGCGGTTTTAAGGCAACGACGTCTTCAGCTTCGAAGCGGCCGTCATAGGCCTGATGCAGAAAAGATGTGAGGGTCTGCGGATCCAGTTCATCGGTAAAACAGGATAAGACAGCGTGGGCAATCTGCAAGTAACTGTCCGGCAGAGTTTCAACATTGAGTTGTTTGTTTTGCCAGTCTTCGGGGATATACAGCCCGCCATCTTCGGCGATGCCGTTTTGGACAGCGGTCCAAAAATCCGTTTGAATTTGTGAACTGCGCGTACTGCGCAATGATTTTTTCATACTACCACCTCTTGAATTTTTTAACAGTTCTATGATACAATGTCTTTCAATGAAAAACAAGTGTATTTATTTTAAATACATACAAGGGGGAATTCATTTGAAAATCGCAATGCTCGGCTGGGGAACTGTTGCCCGCAGCCTGATGGATCAGCTTAAGCAGCATCCGGATGATGCGATCCAGACCGCAGCCATTCTGATTCGTAAGCCGCATCCGCGGGCCTGTCCGGAAATGACGTATGATTATGCTGTGATCCTGGAAAATCCGGAAATTGACGTCGTAGTGGAAATGATTCCGGGAGCTGAGGCGGCATGGAACTATTGCAGTCAGGCCATGCAGGCCGGAAAATCCGTTGTGACCTCCAACAAGGCGATGGTCTCAGCTTATTTTTCGCAGTTGTTAGCTTTGGCTGAAAAGCACAAAGTTCAGTTTCGCTATGATGCCTGTGTTGCCGGAGGCATCCCCTGGCTGCGCACGCTTACAGCTTTGAAGCAAACTGATCCGTTGCTTTCGATCGAAGGCATCTTTAACGGGACAACCAATTATATTCTTGACCACATGGAGCGGGATCGGCTGTCGCTGGCGGAGGGGATTGCCCAGGCGCAGCAGCTCGGGTATGCAGAAGCGGATCCAAGCGCAGATTTGGAAGGAGAAGATCTGGCGCGCAAGCTGATGATCAGCGCCGGCTGTGCCTTCGGCGTGCTGCTGCATCGGGATCAGTTTGCGGTGCAGGGGCTGCAGGGATTGTGCGCGCAGGATATTGAGGCCTTTCTGGCTAAAGATAAACGCTGCCGGCTGATCTCTACGTTAAAGCAAGGATCCTCAGGCATGCAGGCAGGGATTGAGCCGGTGCTGCTGCCTTTCAACGCCCCGTTGGCACAGATTCGCGATAATCTGAATGCCGGGGTTCTGCGCACCGTCAATCTGGGCGAATTGACTTTGATCGGACAGGGGGCAGGAGGTCCGCCGACCGCTCACGCCGTGCTGACCGACCTGTTGGAGATTCTGAATGATCATCCGGTTTCACCGCTGACGCTGCAGGAAACCAATCTTTGCGAAAATCCGGAGGCTGTTCGATATTATATCGGAACCCAAGCCGAAACCGCCGGCTTGTTTGCCGAGCTGACCCAGGAAATCCGCCGCAGCGGAGGGCGGACGCAGCTGTGGACGGTTCCGACAGCGAACAATAGGCTAAAAGCGCTGATCGCGCAGGCCCGCGCCCAGGATCCGCAGCTGTTTGCTGCTCGGATCGAGGAGGAAGCAAGATGATCGTTGCAAAATTTGGAGGTTCTTCCCTGGCCGATGCCCAGCAGTTTAAAAAGGTCAAAGCCATTGTGGAAACGGATCCGGAGCGTCAGATTGTTGTCTGCAGCGCGGCGGGCCGGCGATGGAAAAAGGATAATAAAATCACGGATCTGCTTTATTTGTGTCATGCCCATCTGCAGTATTCGGTTTCCTGCGATCCGCTCTTTGAATTAATTCGCCAGCGGTTTTATGAAATCCGTGATGAATTGCAAGTAACTGTGGATCTGGAGCAGCCTTTAGCTGAGCTCAGGGAGAAGATGCGTCAGGGCATCAGTCAGGATGAGCTGGTATCACGTGGGGAATGGCTGACGTCCAAGCTGATGGCTGCTTATCTGGGCTGGCCGTTTGTCGATGCGGCCGAGGTGATCCGGTTTGGCTATGACGGCAAGATTGATCACAACCTCACCCGTCAGCTGATCCAGGCGCAGATCCAGCAAACGGAAAAGTTTGTCATTCCCGGCTTTTACGGGGCTTTGCCCAATGGCAAAATCAAGGTTATGGCACGCGGCGGTTCGGATATCACCGGCAGTCTTTTAGCCTCAGCGCTGTCTGCTCGGCTGTATGAAAACTGGACGGATGTCAGCGGAATTCTGATGGCGGATCCGCGGATTATCGAACATCCGGTTCAGATTGAGCGAATTACCTACAGTGAACTTCGCGAATTATCCTATATGGGAGCCAATGTGCTGCATGAGGATGCGATCTATCCGGTGAAGGACGCGAACATTCCAATCGTGATCCGCAATACGAATCAGCCGGAAAATCCCGGCACGCAGATCGTCGATCACGTCGATCCACAACAGGAGGATCGCTCCCGTTTTGTCACCGGCATCGCCGGGAAAAAAGACTTCACTGTCATCACGATGTACCGTCACAATGCGTCCAATGAAGTCGGCTTGCTGAAGCGGGCGCTGGAAGTGCTGGAAAAGTATCGGATCAGCGTTGAGCATGTTCCTTCAGGGATCGATAATTTCTCAATCGTTGTTTCCAGTGCGGCAGTGGCCGATAGTTTGTATGAAATCGCAGCTCAGCTGAAGCAGGTATGTGAATGCGATGATATCAAGGTTGTAAGCAATCTAAGTCTGATCGCGGTCGTGGGACGCAATATGGCGCTGCAGTGCGGAATTTCCGGTCAGCTGTTTCAAACGCTGGGCGCTCATCAGATCAACATTCGGATGATTGCACAGGGTTCGGATGAAATCAACATCATCGTCGGCGTGGAAAATGAAGACTTTGACCGCGCGATCCAGGTTCTGTATGCGGCGTTTGCGCCGAAGCGAGGGAGGAAGCAGGAATGAAAGCATGTCGAATAGCGATCTTGGGAGCCACGGGTGCGGTTGGCCGCACAATGCTTCAGGTCTTGGAAGAACAAACGGATTGGGAAATCGGTGAAGTCCGGCTGTTGGCCAGTCCGCGCAGCGCGGGTCAGACGCTGTTGTTTAAAGGTCAGCCGCTGACCCTTGAAGCGGTAACAGAAACAAGCTTTGAGGGAATGGATGTCGTGTTGGGCGCGGTCGAGAATGATCTGGCCAAACGCTGGGCGCCTTGGATCGTGAAAGCCGGCGCTGTGTTTGTCGACAACAGCAGTGCGTTCCGCTTGGATCCTGAAGTGCCGTTAGTCATTCCGCAGATCAATCCGCAGGATATTCAAAGACATCAGGGGATTATAGCCAACCCCAACTGTGCGACGATTCTGGCTTTGATGGCCGTGGCTCCAATTTATCGGCGGTCCCGGATCACACGGATGATGGTCTCGACCTACCAAGCTGTTTCCGGAGCCGGAGCGGCAGGGCTGGCTGAACTAAAGCGGCAGATCACGGAACTCGAAGCCGGGAAAGCCGCAACCGTCGAAACGTTTCCAGCGCAGATCGCGTATAATCTCATCCCGCAGATCGGCGGATTTAACGAAGCGGGTTACAGCTCGGAGGAAATGAAGCTGAATGATGAAGGTCAGAAAATCCTTCATGATCCAGAATTGCGCGTCAGCTGTACCTGCGTGCGGGTTCCGGTGCTGCGGTGTCATTCCGAATCGATTTACCTGGAAACTGAAGCCTTCCTCAGTCTTGATGAAGTACGTCAGGCCCTGGAAGAAGCCGAAGGGGTTGTGCTTAACGAACAGCCTTATCCGACTCCGCTGCGCTGTACGGATCAGGATTTAGTCGAAGTCGGCCGGCTGCGCAGGGATTTGACTTGTGAAAAGGGAATCGCCTTGTGGTGCTGCGGCGATCAGCTGCGCAAGGGTGCCGCGACCAACGCGGTCGAAATTGTCCGTGAATGGTGGAAATCCGTTCAGTCTTCCAACTGACTGTCCGGTCAATGCGGGTGGAAATTTCAGATCCTCCAAAAGACAAAGATAACCGTAATTCTAACAAAAAAAGTCCTGGGGTAAGCACCCAGGGCTTTTTACGAACAGACGGACAGATCGGGAGGACTGCTTATGGATTCAGTCAGATCCATCCTCTGTTTCGGAATAAGTTTATTGATTGGAAGTCCGGTCCAAACAATCCCAATCCAGTCCGGCCAGCTTCAGAACATCGCTGACCTGATACAGCGTCCAGGTCGGCTGCGTGGAGGGACGATCGCTTCGGCCCCAAACAGCCAGAGCACTGTCACAGCCGGCATGATGGGCACATTGCAGATCGTAATCCGCATCTCCGATATAAATCGTTTCTGCGGCTTCAGCCCCGCTGCGTTTCAGATACATCCGCATCGGCTCGCCATCCGGTTTATGCTTCTGCGTATCATCGGCAGTGATGATGACATCAAAATACGGCTGCAGGCCTAACACCTGAAAATCCTGGGCCAGCTCAATTTGGGTTTTGGAAGTGATGACGCCGCAGGCAACGCGATGCTTCCGCAGCGTTTGAAGCAGCGGCACAATTCCGTCAAAGATCGTCACTTCCTGAAGATATTCGATATACTTCGCATCCCATTGCCGCAGCACTTGTTCAGGATGATCCAGATCGAAACGCACTAACGCATCCTTCCCGGGAATGCCCAGGGCAAACCGAAGCTGCTCAACTGACCGCGCAATTCCATGCTGCTGCAAGGCCCATTGCAGGGAATGCAGCACCGCCATTTCCGTATTCAGCAGCGTGCCGTCAATATCAAAGACCAAATGGGTGTAGGTTTTCATAACGAGCTCTCCATGGTGTTCATCAGCTGCATGGCTCTGCGGCTCAGGCCGATCTCATAATCTGCCCGGAAATCATCGGAAAGCAGTAAGACCGGCGGCTGGACACCGGTAAAACAGGTGTTTAACTGGGTCTGAATTTCATCGAAATGCTGGATAAAAAACGGATGCGTATAAAGCTGAATGAAATCCGGATCGGTAATAATCGCATAGGTCAGAATGCAGTGCAGGATCGCCTTCGGCAAAGTTTCCGGCCAGGCGTTCATGTTCAAGCCTTCCTTGCGGATCCAGGGCAGCAGTTCAATTTCACCGGCAACCTGATGCGCGCCCTTGAGCGTTTTTCCGCCGATAACAAAGCTTGAGCCGAAACCGCAGCTGCCCAAATAGAAACTGATCAGCGTCGTCTGATCGTTCATCCGGCAGCGCTGCCAGCAGCCTTCCGCCGAAATCCACATGTCGTTGCCTAAGGAACCCTTTAAGCCGCTGACACACTCCAGCTCTTTTAACAGATTAACACCCTTGAGCTGCGGATATTCAAAGCTCTGCTGAACGGTTTCGCCGTTGGTGTTGGCGGCGATGCCCAAACAGAAGCAGCACAGCGAGGGTTCCTGACGGCGGGCCTGCAGAAGCAGACCGGCGAGGGTATCAAACAGATCCAAATCGGATTCGATTTCAATTCTTCCCTGGTTTTTCGTCATCCCCAGACTGTCCAGAACAAACCAATCTAGCCGCTGTCCTTCCAGAATCAGGGCAATCGCATTGCGAAAATCGGAATTGTATTGATAAATCCGGCTGCATCGGCCGCCGGAGGAATTCCGCATGCCGACAATCTGCAGCTGGTGTGAATTGACCATCTCATCAATGATTTTGCCAACCGTTGGAAAGCTCAATCCGGTTTTTTCAGCCAGTTCGGTCTTGCTGAAAGGCTCTCCCACCAGAAAAGCATTCCGAATTTTCTGCAGATTGAGCTGTTTAAGCGTTGCGGCATCAGCCATAAGTGCGCCTCCTTTAAATTTAAAATACTTTTTAAAACTGATTTAATAATAAAACGAAGATCGTGTTTTGTCAAGGGCAGCCATCCAATCATGTCTGGCTTCCGTTGACGGATCCTCATTGAAAGCGCCGTTTCTGTGCCTGCAGCCTGAATCTAGCCAACTGCTCACAGCCTGCCTTTATTTTTAACTTCTCTTTTACCAAGGGTCTGCTACAATAAAGATAAGAGGTGAGTCGAAAATGTTGGAAGAACATGAATTCTATCTGCGCCAGATCCGCCTTCATGAAGACGCAAAGGATCATCCTGCAGAATATCCGCTGACGATTCCGCTTTTCAAACACTTTCAGGCCCTGACGCTCCATCAGCCTTTAACGTTTATCACCGGGGATAACGGTACAGGGAAGTCCACGTTAATCGAAGCGATTGCGGTCGGAATGGGCTTTAATCCCGAAGGAGGAACGCGCAATTTCCAGTTTGCCACGCGGGAAACACATTCCTCTCTGCATGAAGCGCTGACGCTGGTCAAAGGTGTCCGGCATTGTCGGGATGGTTTTTTCTTCCGGGCGGAAAGCTTTTACAATGTAGCCTCTGAAATTGAGAACATCGCCGCTGAGGACAGCCGTATGCTCAACAGCTACGGCGGAGTTTCACTGCATAAAATGTCCCATGGTGAAAGCTATCTGACGTTGCTGCGCAGCCGGCTGTTCGGCCGCGGCTTTTATATTTTCGACGAACCGGAATCGGCGCTCTCGCCGACGGGTCAATTTGCAATGCTGGCGATAATGAATGATCTGATTCAGGAAGATTCTCAGCTGGTCATCGCCACGCATTCGCCGATCCTGCTGGCCTGTCCGCATGCCGAGATTCTGGAAATCCAGGATGATGAGCTGGTAGCAGTGAGCTATGATCAGTCGCAGACCGTTAATTTATACCGCCGGTTTCTGAATAACCCCAACATGATCCGGCAGATTCTGGAATAAGCTGTCAAAAAGCATTTCAGCAGGGAATTCATGATCATCCCCGATGGTTCATGCCAATAAAAAACGGACATGCTGTCCGGATTGAGTTAAACAGAAATGGAAGAGGGAAGCGCAGAAGCTTCAAGCACCTGAGCGCAGGTCTGGAAATAACCGATCAGCGTTTTTTCCGCTTCGGTCAGCTTATGGTTTTTTAACCAAGAAACACCGTAGCTCCAAACCTGATCGGCAAATGGAACGCTGGTAAAAACTTCCGAGGCCGGCAGCCGGGTTTCATGTTCGACGGTCAGCGCTATCCCATGATTATCGCAGACAAACTGTCGGAGCAGCTCCATTTCGGAAGTTGTCAGCACGACATTGGGACGAAATCCCAGGCGGCGGCAGCCCTGAATTAAAAAGGCATAAGATTTAAATTCCTTGCCCACCATCATGAGTCTTTGATCCCGCAGATCGTGGAATGTGATCTGAGCTCTATGGGATAAGGGATTTTGGCGGTTAATCCAGAAATGAAACGGTTCGCTGAACAGGGGCTGGGTATGAAAATGAGCCTGATCAAAAGGCGCTACGGTGACGGCGAGATCCAGCTGTTTTTCAAGCAGCTTCTGTTCACAGCGCAGATCCGGCAAGTCCTCATGAAGAATCTCGATGTGCGGATGATGCTGCCGGAATTCGACAAGGGTATTGATGCCCAGGGAACCGATTGTACCATAGGAAAAGCCGATCCGCAGCTGATTGGTTTTTGGCCGGGTGAGATCTTCCAGTTTTTCCAACGTATCGTTATACTCCTCCAGCGTCCGCACGGCAAATTCATATAAACATTCACCCGCCGGCGTCAGCTGACGGCCACTGTCCGTTTTGACAAACAGCGGTGTTTTTAATTCCTGTTCCAAAAGCCGGATGGCTTTGTGCAGACCCTGCGGTGAAATATAGGCAGCCTTAGCCGCTTTAGCGAAAGAAGCCTGCCGGCACACTTCAACAAAATAGCTCAAAGTTCGAAAATCCATAATTCAATCCCCCGCTTGATCATTTCAGCCTGTTTTCATTTGTGCCTATTATAGCATAGATTGTGAAAATAAAAACACAGTGGAAACTCTTGGTTGAAAAAAGATCAAATAAGAGATGATTGGCGAATCTGAAAAGGCTTGTGATAATGGAATCACAAGAGGAGGAAATGAAGTCATGAATCAAAACCACAAAATAACCAGCGGCATTTCACGCCGGGATTTCCTGAAAGGAGCTGCTGCCAGTGCTGTCGGCTTTGCCGCCGCAGGACTTTTGACTGGATGTGAAAGTCAGACCGCACCGTCCGCTTCGCCTTGTCCTGAGGCCATAGCCCCAACGACGCAGTTTGCCTGGGAAACGGCGCCGGATCCGATCCCGGACGATCAGATTAAAGCGACAGTAGAAAGTGATATCGTTGTTGTCGGCGGGGGATTCAGCGGGTTGTGCTGCGCCCTGTCTGCTCGTGAAGCCGGAGCAGAGGTTGTTCTAATTGAACGGATGCGTCAGGTCATCGGCCGCGGCGGTTCTATTTTCGCGATCAATTCTAAGCTGACCCGGGAAAAGGGATATGCGCTGAGCGAGGAAGAAATCAGCAAGATTTATAAGCGCATGATGGGCTACCATTCATACCGTATTGACGGCAGCAAGTGGATGCTGCACGCCAAGCGCAGCGGTGAGGCGATGGACTGGCTGATCGATCACATGACCTCAGCGAGCCAGGTCGGAGGACATGATCTGACACCGGTTATGGAGCACTGGTATTCGGATCCGGAAGATGTCAACGGAGAATTCCCGGGAACGCATGAATTTTTAGGCGGACCCAATGGCAAAGGACCGGATGATAACCCGCAGCAGGACGTCTGCGACAACATGGCCGCCTACTGCGCTCAGGCCGGGGTGGATATGCGCTATGAAAACGCCGCAAAGCAGCTGGTCAAAGAAAAGGGGCGGGTCATCGGCGTGATCTGCACCAATGCGGACAATGAATACGTGAAGTATATCGCACGCAAAGGCGTCGTCATGGCGACTGGGGATTTTGGTGCGGATGCAGAAATGCTGGAAAAATATATTCCGTGGGCGCTGCAGGCTGGACGGGGCGGAATCTGGGAAGGCTCCGGACATAAAATGAGTTATTGGGCAGGGGCTGCCGTGGATAAAAGTGAAACGCCGACGCCGATGATTTTCTGTTTCCAATGGCGCAGCATCACCCGTCAGGTTCGGGCTTTCCAGGGTCTGATGGTCAACAGCGACGGTGTCCGCTACACCAACGAGGACAACGTAATCTCCCACGGCGGATTATCCTTGATGCATGAAAAGGGACATCATGCCTATGCGATTTGGGATCGTGCCTATGCCTCTGAACCGCAGTGGCAGAACCATCGTTATGTCGACGGGCCGAAGGTTTTTGAAAATGAACAGGAAGTCATCGAGTATTGGGATGAAATCGTTGCCAGCTCCGGCACGATTGAAATGAACGGCTCCGGTTCCATCGACGTGAAAATGGTCAAAGCCGACACGCTGGAGGAACTGGTGGAGAAGCTGGGATTGCCGAAAGAAACCACACTTGCGACAATCGAACGCTATAACGGATACTGCGAGCAGGGCGTAGACGAAGAATTCTACAAACGGAAGGAACTGCTGCTGCCGATCAAAACCGGACCTTTCTACGGCATCCAATGTACGCCATGGTTTTTATCCACGGTAGGAGGAATCCGCTGCAACGATCACATGCAGGTCATGAACGCCGAAAATGAAGTGATCGAAGGCTTATACTGCGTCGGCTCAATGGTCGGCGATATGTACTGCAACTGTTATTCCACGCATTTCCCTGGCCATAATCTGGGTGCAACCTGTCTGACCTTTGGCTATCTGACAGGCAAATATCTAGCTGAAGAGGCCTGATTGACAAGCGTTAGACTTTCATCATTCTATTGAGAACAGAACAAGCAACCCAAGCTCATCCGCAGCGCTGATTTTTAGGCGCTGCTTTTTGTTAAAATTTCCTGTTTCAGCGCCTTGACTTTGCCCTAAGGACAAGGTGTATCCTGAATTCAGAGATCTTGAAAGGAGGAAAAGTGATGTTGACGATCGGCGAATTTTCTAAAATCTGCCGCGTATCGCCGAAAACCCTGCGCTATTATGAAGCCATCGGTTTGCTTCAGCCCAGACTCGTAAATCCGACGACAGGGTATCGTTTTTACGCTGCCGATCAGCTTGAAACGATGCGGCTGATCAATCATCTCAAGGCGTACAGCTTCACGCTGGAAGAAATTAAGCTGCTCGTTGTCACGTTAAGCGGTAAGCCGGAGGATCTAACCGCGGCCCTGACCGAGAAAAAACAGGAGCTGCGGCGGCAGGCGGAACAGCTCACGCAGCAGCTGCAGCAGTTAGACAGGGATATCCAAAATCTCCATGACGGCCATTCGCTGTTTGCCAATGACGATGAAATTCCGGTTCAGCTGACGGAAGTTGCCGACAGCGAGCTTTTATCCTGGCGGCTGATGGTTCAGGAACAAGCCTTTCCCCAAGCCTATAAACAGGGCTTTGGAACCTTGTTAGAAAAGCTTCGGACACAGGGCTTAACGATGAGCTGGGCACCGATGGTCCTGTTTCACGACGCGCAGTTTTCAGATGAAGGTCTGGATACAGAGTTTGCGGTTCCGGTAGCGGAAACAACTCCTGAAACCCGGCTTTTTCAGCCCGGACTTTGCCTAAAGACAGTTGTCAGCGGCATTCAGGCGGATTTTGCGGCAGTGTATGCCCGGCTGATCCATACGGCCCAGGTTCAGGGTTATCACAACTCAGGTCCGTTGTTTGAAGTTTATTTATCCGATCCTCAAGACCATCCGGAAACCCTGATTACCGAAGTCTATTACCCAGTCACGAAAAACAAAATGAAAAGAGGAGAGAACGATGGATTCCCAGAAAATGAAGGCTTTGAATGAACTTGTCAGAAACGAATATCCCAATATTGCCGGAATGGTAGTCCTGCAAAACGGTCAATGTCAAATCGAGGAATACTATCACAACTTTACATCCGAGAATCGGTTTCACATCTTTTCCATCACCAAAAGTATTGTTTCCTTGTTGATCTCGATTGCGCTTGACCGCGGTGAAATTCAAAGCGTGGATCAGAAAATCCTCGATTACTTCCCTGAGTATCCGATCCGCAAAGGCCATGAGCTGCTTAAGCAGGTGACGCTTCGGCATTGTCTGACGATGTCTGTTCCTTATCGGTTTCGCTTTAATCCCTATACTCGATATTTTACCAGCGATGACTGGGTCAGCTTTTCATTGAATCAGATTGGTGGTTTGGGACAGCTGGGTGAATTCCGCTACGCGCCGATCATCGGTCCGGATATTCTGACAGGAATTTTAACTCGGGCCACGGGTCGGTCGGTACTGGATTATGCGCAGGAGAATTTATTTCAGCCGTTAGGCATCCGAGTTGAAAAGAGTCTGACGTTTGCGACTAAAGAAGAACAGATGGCGTTCAATCAGACGACGACGCTGAGCGGCTGGGCCATGGGGCCTAAGGGGGTCAATACCGCCGGCTGGGGATTGACGCTGTCGCCGCGGGAAATGGCCGCGATTGGTCAATGCTGCTTAAATGACGGTCAGTTTCAAGGGCGGACGCTTATCCCGGCAGCGGAATTGAAAGAAAGTACCCGCAAACAAATCCGATGGGAAAAGATGGGGTTGGACTACGGTTATTTGTGGTGGGTTATCAACGAACACGAACACGCTTTCGCAGCGCTGGGCGACGGCGGCAACGCCTTGTATGTCAATCCGCAGAAAAACTGCGTCGTTGCGATTGCTTCGACCTTTGTACCGCGGGTCAAAGACCGGATTGATTTTATTCGCGATCACATCGAACCGCTGCTGAACGAATAAATCTGAAAATCGTCTGCGTTTCAGCATCCGCTGCGGTTTATATTCAGTTGACAACGATGAACGTCCGGTGTACTAATAAGGAAGAGGTGATCCCATGGATTCGATCAAAGCCAATATCGCCCTTCTGACAAACCAGGATCATTCGCTTGCCTATTCGGCGCTGAAGGAACTGTTGAAAATCAGCGAAGTGAGTGCGGATGCATCCCTCTATTTTGAATACTTCCTGCAGCTGCTTGGAAGTGAACAATCGTATATCCGGACCCGCGGGCTGCTTTTGATCGCCGCCAACTTGAGCTGGGTGAGCGAAGAAAAAGCAGTTCAGGCACTGCCGGCCTGTTTCGGTCTGCTTCAGGATGTCAAACCGATCACCCGCCGTCAATGCATTCAGGCTCTGCCAACGATGGCAGAAGGTCAGCCAGGCTTGAAGCAGCCAATCCTTGAAGCCTTAAACAAAACCGCGGCGGCGGATGTGCCGGAGACAATGCGCAGGCTGATTGAAAAGGATATCCAGAAGGCGCGGGAACAAATTCAGAATCAAGCCTAAATTCCAATTTAAAAAAGCCGCGCGGCCGGATCTGCAGTCCGGCTTTTTTTGCTCTTTCGGCGGAAAGAACGCTGCGGCATCCCTTGGAAAGGCAGCGGATAAAATGATGGAGATCTGGAATTTCTGGATGAATTTCCGGCGTGAACACGCTATAATGAAATTAAAGAAAAACGTCGTGGAAATCCTGAATTTCAGCGAGGATCAGTGAGTCTGAACAGGACCAAGACGGACACGGCAAAAGAAAGCGTGAAATTAGGAGGAATTATCCATGCCTGAAAGTATTAAAGAGCTTGTTTATCCGATATTAAAAGAAGAGCTGATTCCGGCGCTGGGCTGCACGGAACCGATTGCGATTGCCTACGCCTGCGCGAAGGCGAAGGAAGTGCTGGGAGCCTTTCCGGAAAAAATGACAGTGCGCTGTTCCGGCAACATCGTCAAAAATGTAAAGGGCGTTGTCGTTCCCAACACAGTTAACCTCAAAGGCATCAAAACGGCAGCGTTAATGGGCGTTGTCTGCGGGGATGCATCGAAGGGGCTGCAGGTCATCGCCGGCAGTACAGCGCAGGATGTCGCCCGGGTAAAAGAGCTGCTGCACAGCGATCTGTGCCGGGTGGAGCTGATCGAGGGTGAAGAAAACTTGCAGATCTGGGCAATTTTAGAACAAGCGGACAACTGTGTGCAGCTGCAGATCCAGCGCGAGCACACCAACATTACGAAGATTATAAAAAACGGCGAAGTGCTGCTGGACAAGGACGACTGTTCCAATCAGTCCTCAAGCACGATTGACCGCAGTAAGTTAAGCGTCGAATCGATTGTCCATTATGTGGAAACGGAAGATCTCACAGACATCCTTCCGCTGTTAAAAAAACAGGTGGAATGCAACATGGCGATTGCTGAGGAAGGCTTGAAGAATCCGTTTGGTTCGCAGGTCGGCCGCATCATGATGCAGAACAATCCCAACGATCTGTTTACCAAGGTGATCGCCTATGCCGCCAGCGGCTCCGACGCGCGGATGAGCGGCTGCAATCTGCCGGTCGTCGTCAATTCCGGCAGCGGCAATCAGGGCATGACCTGTTCGGTGCCGGTCGTTGTTTATGCCAGAGAAAAAGACGTCAGTGAGGAAAGAATGTTTCAGGCGCTGGCCTTAAGCAATCTGATCACCGTCCATCTCAAGACCGGCATCGGGCGTTTATCTGCCTATTGCGGAGCTGTCAGCGCGGCGTGCGGCGCTTTCAGTGCGATCACGTGGCTGGCCGGGGGCAATCTGCGGCAGATCGAAATGACAATTACCAATTTAGCCGGAACGATCTCCGGGATGATCTGCGACGGCGCTAAGCCTTCGTGTGCCAGCAAGATTGCTTCAGCACTGAGCTGCGGGGTGATCGCGCATCAGATGGCGCTGAATTACATCGCCTTTGAAGAAGACACCGGAATCATCAAACATGACATTGAACAGACGATCGACGCAGTCGGCAAACTGAGCCGGGACGGCATGCGGATTACCGATCAGGTCATTTTAAACATGATGATCAGCGACGAATAGGGCTGCCATCATCCATCAGCGCGAATGAGAAAAAGGAAAGATCAAACGATGTTTCCTTTTTTTAGTAGCCGCAGCGTAATTCCCATGAGAAAACCCTGAAAATCAGCCTCAGGGTTATTTTTTGGAAATGAGGATGAGTGGAAGGCCGATCAGGAAATGGTTTTACCGTATATTCAAGGCTGGGCTTAATTATGTTTGCCGATCATGACAAGGCAGCCGGCCAGAAAGCAGATGGCCTTGGCCGCCAGCGACCCAAGCGCGGTCCAGCTCTTCTGTTCCATCAGCAATACACCCAGAATCACTAAGACCAGCACCAGTGCCAGCGCCTGCAGAAGCACCTTGCGCTTGGCCTTCTGGGCAAATAGGATTCCGCACACGGCATACAGCAGAACGCCGCATAAAAGACAGCCAATTTGATAAATCGGTGTTCCCATCCAGTTAAAATAGTATAAAACACTGAAGAAGAACGAAACTAATAGGGAACCGCCAAGGAAGACGGCGGCCAGTCTGAGATAGGGGTCAAGCAAGTGTTTCATGATGTCACCTCACTCTCATCTTACGCTGGTTGTGCTGAATTATGTCAACAGGAGGAATTCAAAGTGGAATATGTTGAACTCGTTTCAAAATGTATTTTTTTCTATCTGATCATCATCATCTCACTGCGGGTGATGGGCAAGCGGGAAGTCGGCGAGCTGAGCGTCTTGGATATCGTCATCTACTTCGTCATGTCAGAAGTGTATGCTTTGTCCATCTCCGAACCGGATCAGAGTATTTGGAAGGCACTGATTGCTATTCTGACGCTGACGGTGCTGCAGATCATCATTGCCTGGGCGTGTCTGAAAAAGAAAAAATGGCGTGATTTTTTTGAAGGCAAACCGAGCTTAATCATCTATAACGGCATGATCGACCAGATGGAGATGAAGAAGCAGCGTTATACGATTGATGATTTAATGTATCAGCTGCGGGATAAGGATGTTTCCACTCCCGAGGAAGTTCAGTTTGCGATTCTGGAAAACAGCGGTACGCTGACCATCCTGAAAAAAGATGCCAGTAAACTGAAGTGGAAAGATCCGCTGATTTCCGACGGCATTGTGCAGAAACAGGTGCTGGAAGCCATCGGCAAGGATGAAGCCTGGCTGCGCGAACAGCTAGAGACCGAAGGGGTAGCGGATCCTTCAGAGGTCTTCTTATGCCTCTGGCAGAAGAACGGCTTTTTCGTCCTGAAAAAGACAACGCAGAACCCGGCCCAGATGCAGCACGGTCGTCACGAGCATGCCGCTGACTAAGGCAATGCCGACGGCCTGGGTACCTAAGGGAATCGTCAGGAAGCTGACGCAGGCTAAGCGCGTCAGACAGCCGCAGGTCGTATCGATCATCGCTTTCTGACTGCGGCCTAAAGCATGCAGCACGCTGCTGAGGCAGGGCTGAATCGAATACAGGATAAACGGCAGAGTCAGCGAACGCAGAAGCGGAACCATCTGAGTCTGATGGTAAAGCAGCTGACAGATCGGTTCGGCAAAGCAGAATAACGTCAGTCCGCTCGCACAGCCGATGAATAAGCAGCATAAGCCGATCTGAAAGAACTGCCGGCGGGCGTGATCCATGCGGTGCCGGCTGGCTTGGTAGGTGAAAGAGGGCAGCAGCCAGTTGCTTAAGGCGATCGTCGCAAAGCTGGGCAGCGTCAAAAGCGGCATGATGTAGCCGTTGAGCTGGCCATAAGTGGTAATGAGCTGCTGCTGGAGCAGAACATCGGCAAACAGGACTAAACACATCGGTTCCAAAAAGCTGGTGAGCGAGCCAATCAGCCGGCTGCCGGTCATCGGCAGCGACAGGCTGAGCAGTTCGTTGACAGTATCCCAATGCAGAGAACCCGTTAAGGTGCTGACATGGTGCAGCACCCTTTTTTTGCGTTTGAGCGCGATGCATAAATGAACGATGCTGCCGATCTCGCCGACCGACATCGAAAAGACGGCAATCGAGGCCATTTTGACCGGATCGGTGGTCGGCGCCAGCGTAAAGCAGCCGATCAAAAAGAGAATCCGCGTTATTTCCTCACTGATCTGACAGGCCGTAGGCGGAATGATTTCCTGCCTTCCCATAAAATATCCTTTCAGCAAACCGGAGATACTGACTAACGGAATGATCGGCACAACAGCCCTCAGAACCGGGATCAGCACCTGCTGCTTTAAGACGACCGCGGCTAACAGCGGGATCACTAACATGAAAAAAACGGTCAGAAGCAGGTTGTTGATCACAGAAAGCAGCACCGAGGCTTTTAAGACCGGCGTGTAATCCCGACGGGAAGCGACAATCTTGCTGACGGCGCTGGGCAAGCCCATCTGCCCCAGGGTAATCAGGAAAACCGTGGTCGGCATGGTCAGACTGTAATAATTCATCGCTTCGGCGCTGAGTACGCGCGCACAGGCGATCCGAACAAAAAAGGAAAGGATTTTTGCGATCAATGAAAGGGTAAGAAGATGAACGGTTGATCGAATGATTTCTTTTTTCATTACTTTTTCCTCCACTTTTTATAAAGTATGATTTATAATAAATAAGTATGATTAAGAAAGGGGAGAGTTCAGATGGAATCCCTGGATCTGAAAAATAAGCAGATTCAGCTCACTCTGATGCTGAAGCTGCAGCAGCTGCAGCGTGAACAGCTTCCCGGCCTAAACTATAAAAATCTTGAGGATGTCATGTTGAAGCTGGTGTGGAAACGAAATCACCCGAAGACTTTACATGAAGCTGTAAATGATATATTATCTTTATCGGCAGATCAGATCGTCCGTTTTTTATCAAAACAGGCGATCATTGAAGGGTATCATCAAGAATTATCAGAGTTTAGCGATTTAATAGGAGGAAGAAACGTATGAAAAAGGGGACAAGAACAAGTCGTTTAACGGTCTTCATCGTGACTGTTGTTGCCATCTTTGCGATGATCGGCATCTTTGCGCAGGATGTTGCGAAGAACACGACCTTGGGCCTGGATTTACAGGGCGGCTTTGAGATCGTCTATCAGATCAGTCCGCTGCAGGAAGGCAAAGACCTGCCGGCCATGTCGGCTGTGGCAGAAAGCGTCAGTAAGCGGATCAACGTCTTAGGCGTCAGTGAACCGCAGATTTTAATTGAAGGCAATGACCGCATCCGCGTGCAGCTAGCGGGGGTCAAGGATCAGGAGGAAGCCCGGCGGGTCATTTCCTCCACCGCAAACTTGACGTTCAGAGACGTCAACGACAATCTGCTTTCCGATGCGAGCATCATCAAAGAAGGCGGAGCTTCATTAGGGTATGAAAACGGTGCGCCCGTCGTCAGTCTGAAAATTGCCGATCAGGCCAAGTTCAGCGAAATCACACAGAAGGTTTCGGAAATGGGGACAGGCAACAACATTATGATCGTCTGGCTGGATTATGAAGAAGGCGATTCGTATGTCAAGGAAGCCGCTGTGGCGCAGGCCGGCGGCGAAGCCAAATATATCAGTGCCGCGCAGGTCAAATCGGCGATTTCCGGCGACTGCGTCATCAGCGGCGGCTTCACCGAGGGAGAAGCGCGTGAGCTGGCAGAACTGATTAATTCCGGCAGTCTGCCGGTCAAAATGACGGAAATTTATTCCAACGTCGTCAGCGCGGATTACGGCATCGGCGCGTTTAACAAAACGGCAACCGCAGGCATCGTCGGCGTGGCATTAGTCATGGTCTTCATGCTGGTGGTTTACCGGTTTGCAGGTTTGATTGCCGACATCATGCTGGCGCTGTATATCTTTGCGGTTTTCGCGATTTACGGCGGCATGGGCGGCGTCTTCACGCTGCCGGGTATTGCGGCGTTAGTTTTGGGCGTCGGCATGACGGTGGATGCGAATATTATTACGATGGAGCGGATTAAAGATGAACTGTACGCCGGACGTTCGGTTCAGAACGCGGTCAAAGAAGGCCAGTCAACGTCGTTTGCGACGATCTTTGACGCTCAGTTCACTACGCTCTTAGCGGCTTTGATCATGTATATTTTCGGCACCGGCGCGGTCAAGGGCTTTGCGACGATGCTGATGGTCACCGTCTTCTGCACGATGGTGCTGAATGTCTATGTTTCCCGCTTCCTGATCAATCAGATCGTGAAGTCTGGTTTCCTGGATAACAAGAAAACATGGTTCGGCGTCAAGCAGTCCAACATTCCCAACGTATCAAAGCGTCAGGAACAGTTCTATTTCGGTCCGTTTAAGAAAATTGATTTTGTCGGCAAGGCCAAATATTTCATTACCGCCAGCCTGATTATCTTAGCGGCGGCCATCGTCATGATCTGTGTCAACGGATTTGGCGGCAAGGGCGCGCTGAACCTGGGCATTGACTTCTCCAGCGGAACCAAAATTACCGTGACCTCCAATGAGGTCCTGAATACCAACGAAGTCCGCAGTGATTTTGAAGCGCTGGGCTATAAGCCAAGCCGCGTTCAGGCATCCGGTGATAAAGTCGTCTATGTGACCTTAAATCAGGCCTTGGAGCAGGATCAGCTGACGTCCATCAAGGAAACGCTGACGCAAAAATATGGAATTGAACCGAATGACAACGTCGTAACGCCGGTTGTCGGCCGCGAACTTGTAAAAAATGCAATTTCCCTGTCCTTGCTTGCCTGGGTGGTCATGCTGATTTACATCACGATTCGCTTTAAATGGGATTATGCCGTCAGCTGCATCGTGGCGCTGATTCATGACGTAGCGATTGTTCTGGCCATCTTTGCGATCTTCCGCATGGAGATCAACATTGAACTGATCTCGGTTATTCTGGCGATCATCGGTTATTCGATCAACAACTCCATCGTCGTCTTCGACCGCGTTCGGGAATCCGTGGCTGAAAGCCGCAAGCCGAAGTTAGTGAGCGAGGACTACAAGGCGATTGTCAACGATTCGCTGGATAAAACATTGGTGCGTTCGGTCTTCTCTTCAATCACAACCTTGTTGCCGATCATCGCGCTGCTTTTGATGGGATCGGGTGCGATTGTAACCTTTAACTTCGCGATGTTTGTCGGCTTGATTGCCGGCACCTTCTCCTCGATCTTCATTGCTCCGCAGATGTGGTACTATATCCGCACGCATGTCAAGCCGAAGGAAAAGAAAAAGAAAAAAGCCAAGAAAGAGAAACTTGACGAACTGACGATTCCGGGAATCAACGATTAAGCTTCAAGAAGGCGGCGCAGGCCGCCTTTTGTGCTTTAGTAAGAGCGCCTGCCCAGACAGGCAGAACGTTCTGTGATAGAATAAAACACAGGTGAAAAAACATGAAAATAGAACGAATGGAAACCCATGGTGAAGAAAAACGAATTCAGCAGGATTATGGCGTCAGTGAGCTGTGCGCCAAGGTGCTGGCCTGCCGCGGCTGTGACGACGATCAGATTCGGCAGGTTTTAAATACGGATCTGACGCTGCATCCCTGTTCCAGTCCTGAACTCACGCAAATCTTAAAACGCTTGGATACGGCCCGTCAGCGCCATGAAAAAGTCTTGATTGCCGGCGATTACGATGCTGATGGCTTGTGCGCAACAGCGATTATGAAGGAAGCCTTGGATCGGGCGGGAATTGTCAACGGCTTTTATATTCCGCATCGGCTGAATGAAGGCTATGGTTTATCTGCACAGACCGTGCAGCTGGCCAAGGAAAAAGGCTATTCCCTGATTCTGACCGTGGACAACGGCGTAGCGGCGCATGCGGCGTTAACGCTGGCGAAGCAGCTGGGCATTGAGGTCATCGTTACCGATCACCACGTGATCCAGCAGGAGCCTGAATGTCTGACGCTGCTGCATCCGACGCAGATGGGCAAGCCCTGGCAGTATTGCTGCGGAGCGGGAATTGCCCTGCAGCTGTCGATGGCGATGACCGGAGCCCGCAAACGGCCGATCATGCTGGCGGCGATCGCTACGATTGCCGATATGATGCCGCTGTGGGAAGAAAACCGGATTCTGGTGCGGCTGGGTCTGAAATATCTCAATGAGCGACAGTTTACAGCGATTGAAGCACTGAATGAGAAGAAGTGCGAAGTGTGGACGGAAAAGGAAGTCGCTTATCAGATCGTCCCTAAGCTCAATGCCGCCGGCCGGCTGGCGGAGCTGTGCAATATCAACAATATTGTGCGTTATCTGCTGCTTGAGGATCCGGGTCAGATTGAAGCGGCGGCGGTGCAGATCCGTCAGATCAATCAGAAGCGCCGGCAGATGAGCGATAAGATGACCAAGACGGCAATGGAGCGAATCCGCTCGGAAGACGCTTTTCATGTCATTGCCGACGATCAGTTCCATGAGGGCATCGTCGGACTGGTCGCGGGCAGGATCATGAATGAAACCCATCGGCCGACACTGGTCTTGGCGCCCAGCACTCAGGGATACAAGGGCTCGGTGCGCAGCGTGCCGGGTTTGGATATTCAGAGCTTTTTTGAAGATCTGCGCGGCTATCTGATTCAGTTTGGCGGCCATGCCCAGGCCGCCGGGGTGGAATTGGCGGCGGATCAGCTGGAACCGCTGCGGCAGGCGATCCTGGCCAAGATGGAGACTTTGGCGATCCCGCTGGAAGAACCGGTGCTGCAGGTACTGCCGGTCAGCGCTCAGCAGATCAGTTTGACGGCGCTGCATGAGCTGGATCAGCTGGCGCCGTTTGGCCAGCAGTTTGAGCCGGTTACCTTTGAGGTCAGCGGCTTAACGATTCTGCAGTATGCCAAAATGAAGGAAATCTATCCGAAATGGCAGACGACCAACGGCTCCGATCTGATCGATGCGATCAGTTTCAATCGGGATTTGGACAATCCGCATCCTGTCAGCTGGATCGGTCAGCTGCAGATCAATCGTTTCCGCGGTCGGGAAAAGTGTTCAATTCTTGTGGAAACTGTTGAATAAATAGATTCAATTTGTTAAAAATTTGTTATAATAACGGTATTATAGGAGGCATCAATCCATGGACTTCAAAAAATATATTGCATCAATTCCTGATTTTCCGCAGCCAGGCGTGCTGTTCCGCGACATTACACCGTTAATGCGTGATGGTGAAGCGTTCCACCAGGCGACAGCGGAAATTCAGAAGTTTGCCGAACAGGTTGGCGCGGAAGTGATCGCGGGTCCGGAATCCCGCGGATTTATCTTCGGTTGCCCGGTGGCTGCGAATCTGCATATCGGCTTTGTGCCGGTCCGCAAGCCGGGGAAGCTGCCGCGTGAAACGATCAGCTACCGCTACGATCTGGAATACGGATCCAATGAGCTGCACATGCATAAGGACGCCATCACACCGGGACAGAAGGTCCTGATCGTCGATGATCTTCTGGCTACTGGCGGCACCGTCCAGGCTACGATCAAAATGATTGAGGAGCTGGGCGGCGTGGTTGTCGGCTGCGCGTTTCTGATTGAGCTGGAAGGCCTGAAAGGACGCGAAGCGCTGGACGGCTACGAAGTCTTTACGTTGATGTCCTACGAATAAGCCGAAGAGGATTCTCTTCGGTTTTTCTCAAAAAGGGGGGATAGGGTTGTGAATAAAGGGAATACGGAAATCACGCTGGAGGCGCTGATGCGTGAGGTCAAAACATATATTCAGGAGCCGGAAAGCCTGGCATTGATTGAGAAGGCCTACCGCTATGCTCAGTCGCATCATGAGGGACAGCTGCGCCGCAGCGGCGAGCCGTATATGATTCACGCCGCGCAGGTCGGTTATATTCTGGCGACGATGAAGGTGGGGCCGCGGACGATCTGCGCCGGACTGATGCACGATGTGCTTGAGGACTGCGGCGTGGCGCCGGAACAGATGAGTGCTGACTTTGATGAGGAAATTACGATGCTGGTGGAAGGGGTCACCAAGATCGGAAAACTGAAATTCAAAGATGAAAAGGAATATCAGGCAGCCAATCACCGTAAGATCTTTATTGCGATGGCCAATGATATCCGCGTGATTGTCATCAAGCTTGTCGACCGGCTGCATAATATGCGTACGCTGGAATACATGCCGCCGGAAAAACAGAAGAAGATCGCGGCGGAAACACTGCAGGTGTATGCTCCGATCGCGCACCGCTTGGGTATCAGTGAAATTAAAAATGAATTGGAAGACCTCAGTTTCTATTATCTGGATCGCGAAAAGTATTACGAGATCGCCCATCTGGTCGAAGAGAAAAAGGCGATGCGCGATGAACAGGTCAAGCATATGATCCGCGACATTTCCCAAATGCTGCAGGAGAAGCAGATTGAGTTCCGGATTTTTGGCCGCAGCAAGCATCTTTACAGCATCTACAAAAAGATGAAGACCAAAAATAAACGCTTTGAGGAAATTCTGGATCTGTTGGCGATCCGGATCGTCACAAAGACCAAGCTCAACTGTTATGAGATTCTCGGCTATATCCACGCGGCGTATCGCCCGATTCCCGGTCGTCTGAAAGACTATATCGCCGTTCCGAAATCCAACATGTACCAGTCGCTGCACACCACGATTGTGGGCGATGAGGGGCGGATTTTTGAAATCCAGATCCGCACTGAGGAAATGGACAGCATCGCGGAAATGGGCATCGCTGCCCATTGGCGGTACAAGGAAGGCACAAAGTATGATCCGCATAAGGAACAGCGGGAAATTGAACAGAAGCTGTCGTGGTTCCGCGATCTGTCTGCGCTCACCGGCGATCTGTTAAGCGATGATCCCAACGAATACATGGATACCCTGCAGAAGGATATCTTTGAAGCCAATGTCTATGTCATGACGCCGAAAGGTCGGGTCATTGAGCTGCCCAACGGCTCAACTCCGATTGACTTTGCCTATCGCGTGCATACCGAAGTTGGCCATTCCACAGTCGGTGCGATGGTCAACGAAACGCTCGTACCGCTCAACACGCCGTTAAAGACCGGCGATGTCGTGCAGATCAAGACGTCCAAGCAGTCAGCCGGACCGAGTGAGGACTGGCTGAAATTTGTCAAAACCAACCATGCGAAGAATAAGATCCGCGGTTTTCTGCAGAAGAAAGAAGTGGAAAAGAAAGCGGAATATGTCGAACGCGGCGAACAGATTATCCGGGATGAGCTGAAAAAACGCGGCTATCCGGAGAAGGATTATTTTGAACGCAAGAAAATCGATGCGGTCCTGCCGGTTTTCCAAGTCAGTTCGTATACCGATCTGATGTATGGGATTGCGGTGAAGTCAATCTCAGTCATCAGCGTGATTGAGAAGCTGACCAATCAGAAAAAACCGATTATTTTGGATAATGAAACGGTCAGCCGATCGTTTGCGCCGGCCCGCAAAGCGCCGAGCAAATCAGGGATTATCGTGCCGGGCATTGAATCGATGATGATTTCGCTGGCCGGCTGCTGCAGTCCGATTCCGGGAGATGAAATTGTTGGGTATATTTCCAAAGGCAACGGCGTCAAGGTTCACCGCCGCGACTGTCCCAATGTCGCTCATGAGAAATCACGGCTGATCGACGTGGAGTGGGACGACCGCCGTGAACCGCGCAAATATGAAGCGACAATTCAGATTTACAGTCATGACCGCAATTTCCTGCTGACTGATCTCATGACTGTGATCTCCCAATGCAAAGCTTCGCTGCAGAACATTAATTCTTCAGTCAATCAGGAAGAATTAACGGTATCGACAAAAATTATGCTGCTGGTTGATGATTATGATCATTTAAAAACACTGATTGCGAATCTGAAAAAGGTGAACAGTGTAGTCAGTGTTGAACGTGTTATTCAGTAAAGGAGGAGTTCATGCATGAAACTCAGTACAAAATGCCTGTTGACAACTCTGGGCGCTGCGGCGGCAGCCGGGACGGCCTTTGCCGTGCAGCGCGGTGCGAATCAGCGCCGTCAGCAGCTGAATTCAGAAACCGGTATGGAATTGAAGGAATACCGGATGATCAACGGCATTCAGCAATATCTGGTGCATCGCACGGAAAATGACGAGCTGCCTGTGCTGCTGGTTCTGCATGGCGGACCAGGCGAATCGGCGATCCCGACGCGCTATCTGGCTCAGCGGGACTGGGAGAAATATTTTACCGTTGTCAACTGGGATCAGCGGCTGTGCGGCAAGACCTTGCAGATCAACGCTGACAAGCAGACCGAGCTGGCTGCAACTGTAACTTTGGAGCAGCTGATTGAGGATACCCGTGAAATCTGCGATTATCTGCGCGCCAAGTATTATCAGGATAAAATTTTCATTTTGGGCCATTCCTGGGGCAGCGTTTTAGGTTCGATGTTTGCCCGTCAATATCCGGATCGGGTCAGAGCGTATGTCGGCGTCGGTCAGGTGGTCAATATGCGGCGCAATGAAGAACTGGGATATCAGAAGGTTCTGCAGAAAGCCCGGATCGCAGGGGCGGATCATGATGTCCAGACGCTGCTGGCCTTGACCCCATATCCTACGGCAGAGTTCGGTCAGGAAATGATGGATAAAATGATGACAGTGCGCCGCCTGCAGCGCAAGTATTGCTTAGCCTCACCGATTACACTGAAGGATTTGTGGCAGATGGCGACGACCCCGGATGTCAGTTTGAATGAGCTTCCGGTCTATTTTAAAATGGATTTTCAAATCCAGCTGCCGTTATTAAAAGAGCTAATGGATTTTAATCTGGAAGCTTTGGACAGCCATTACGCAGTACCGGTGTATTATCTGTTGGGAGATCACGACTGGCAGACGCCGTATCCGATCGCCGAAGAGTATTTTGCGAAAATTGAAGCGGTTCGCAAGCAGCTGATGTTAATTCCTAACGCCGGTCATAATACGATGATCGATCAGCCGGAATATTTCCTCAATGCACTGCGAATGGTTTTATTAGCATAACGATGTTGAAAACTGCGGGGAAAGATCTTTGCCGTATCCGGTGAAGGCCTCTTTCCCCGTTTATCTTCCAGGTGGGATATGAATTTTTTTCATTTCTTTGCATTTAGGACTCGATTTTTTGAAAAGAATTATGTATAATAGATAAGCATACGGAGAAATACCCAAGTGGCCGAAGGGACCAGTTTCGAAAACTGGCAGAGGTGAAAGCCTGCGGGGGTTCGACTCCCTCTTTCTCCGCCATAAGCAGTTAAAGCCCTTAGCAAAGGGCTTTTTTCGTGTTTTGGTCGAGAAAGAGGGGGTCGGCGCAGCACTTCTGCGCAAACTCAATTCTAATTTTGAGCGTGAATAGGAGAACGCTGTTTTCTGAGGCTTTCTTTCCTCGTGAGCTTTCTTCGACTTCTTGAAAAAGAAAAAGCCGCAGCGCGGCAAATGTCAGAACGTTTACAGAACCTCGTAGAAGATCGTCAGTAAAATGCTGAGTGCCAAAAGCAGGACAGCCAATTTTAAAACGAAATGTGAGCTTGTTCCCCGCCGTTCTTTTTGTTTTTGAACATAATCGAAATACCGCTGGGATCCGGTTGGCTGCGAATGGCGCGACAACAGGTTCTTCGCTGACGAAAACGAATACGACAGAAAGTCAAAATATCCGCCGTGGATCAAGAATTCCAGCAGTCCCACTACGATGAAGACCAGACTGAGGATCGACAGAACGTCGATAAAGGTCAGCAGCGGATTGTTGGAAAAGAGCGCGCATCCGGCGCTGAACACGATCGCTGCGATCATGCAGATCAAGTACGGTTTAAGATTTTTTTTCATAGGTTACCTCGCTGTGTATTATATCAAATCCTGTTGGGAAGACGAAACTAATTTCACAAAATTGTCATATTTCATTTCACTTTTTAAGAATATCATTCTCAATATTGGTGCTATTTTAACTCAATGCAGTAAAATTTAAAGATTCAAATTTTCCATGATTGAAAATTGATTTTGAAAGGAATATACTAAATGGCGTGCTTTAGAATAGGGAGGGGAGGTCTTGCTATGGAATCTGTAATCCTGGATCTGATTCAAACGGATCAGAAGACACGGGAAGCCGTGGAAGAAGCGCATCGCATGAAGTTTGAGTTGAAGCGGAAAATCGCTGATACCGAGAAACAGCTCAGCGAGGAAGCGTGGAAGGAAGTTCACCAGCGTGTCGACGCCAAAAAAGCTGAACTGGATTATCAGATCAGTCAGGTGGAATCCGAAAATCTGAAAGAGTATGAGCAGGAGCTGAAGCGGCTTCAGGCCCATTATCTGGAGAAAAAAGAGGAATGGCAGAAAGAGCTGGTTCGCCGCTGTCTGGAAATTTAGGCGGATTGGACAATGATCCAGTAAAAAAGGAGGGGTGCCATGGGAACCACATCGAATGCAGCGATGGCGACCAAAGCCAAAGCGATGTTTGGAAAACGGCTGACGGCTTCGGATTATCAGCAGCTGCTGCAGAAGAAATCAATTCCGGAAATCGCTTCTTACCTTAAGAATGAAACGTTATTTCAGGAAGCGCTGGAAGGGTACAGTGAAACCGGACTGCACCGCGGTCAGCTGGAAATGCTGATTCGGCGCGATCTGGGAACCCGGCTGTCCCGGCTTTTACGGTATGCCAGTACCAGTGGAGATAAGTTTTATCACTACGGCATCATGATGAGCGAGGTCGAGCAGATTATGGCCTGCATCCGCGCTTTTAATGATGAGGATAACTACAAGATGATCGGCGAGCTGCCGCTGTATATCGAAAAGAGTACGTCGTTCGATATCCGGGCGCTGGCTCAGGTTCATGACTTCGGCGCTTTGCTGGAAGTGTTGGACAAAACGCCGTATGCCGATCTGATCCGGCCGTTTTCCGTAACCAACATGGAAGACTTTGATTATACCGCCTGTGAAAGCGTTCTGCGGAAATACTTCTATGATCAGGTCATGAAGATCGTCGATCAGGAATTCAGCGGAAAAGTGAAAAAAGAGATTAAGGAAATTTTCCTGACGCAGATCGAATTGGACAACATCACGCGAATTTACCGTTCAAAACGATATTTTAACGCGACGCCGGCGCAGATCAAAAAAGTCATCAATCCGGTTTATCTGCGGATTCCAAAACGCGAATTGGAAGAGATGATCGATCACTGCAATGCGGAGGAGTTTATGGAACGGCTGGCACGTTCCGCTTACCACAACTATTTGGATTCCTCTAATTTTGCGTATATTGAATATCACGCGCAGTCGATCAATTACAACCTGAATAAGCGGCACATGATGTTTTCGACCAATCCGGACATTGTGCTGATCGCCTATCTGGTTTTGTCAGAAACAGAAATTCAAAACGTCGTTGATATTATCGAGGGTGTCCGCTATGGAATCCCGGCGGATAAGATTAACCGGCTGTTGATTTATTAAGAAGAAAGGGGGAGCTTATGTCAATCGTAAAAATGAAGCTGGCGACGGTGCATGCCAATGCAGATCAGTTTCAGGACGTGCTGAAACGCTGCGTGTCCTACGCTGAATTCCATCCGGAACCGGCGGCGCATCTGATCAATGACGACAACGGCGGAAAGCCGCTGAACGATGAAAACGTCTATAACGAATATCTGAACCAGCTGAAAAATATTGGCCATAGCGTTGGGTTTGAGCTGAAAGCCGGACCCGTCAGCCGCAGTTATGATGAAGCGGAAATTGAAGCGTTTATCAAGGAAGTCAACGAACAGTTCGCGATGATCGCGGATACGCACGAGCTGATGACCTTGACGGACAACGATGAGATCGCTTTGGAAAAAGTGCGGAGCTATGGATTTGAGGCGATGCATGAGTGCCAGTATATTTCGTTTGGAATGGGCCGGCTGCCGGCCGAAAGCTTTAAAAAGCTGAGTTTGATTGAAAAGCCAAACTTCGTCGTGGAGGAACTGCATAAAAGCGGCCAGTATGTCTGGATTCTGTATGCAACGTCCAACACCTTTGTCAAAGAAGTCCGAAAATGCATGGAAAGCCTGTTCATCGAGGAAATTCCGATCCCGCGGATTGACGGGAAGAAAATCCTGGAACAGTATAAGGAAAAGCTCACCGAAGTTTATTCCTATTGTGCTTATACCAGCGAGATCCGCAAGCTGTATCGGTATGTGATGCAGGTGCAGGACGATTACCAGCTGGCCGGTTTTGTTCCAGCCAACAGTGCGGATCAGTTTGTCAGATTATTCGACGGTCTGAACGTCAGGGTGGATTTAGCCCAGCCGGAAACGGCGCCGCAGCTGGTGCCGCCGACGATGCTGCACAATGCTTGGCTGTTCCGCCCGTTTGAAATGTTTGTCGAAATGTATGGCCTGCCGAATTATCAGGATCTGGATCCGACGCCGTTTGTCGCCGTGACGTTCTGTCTGTTGTTTGGCATCATGTTCGGCGATCTCGGTCAGGGTGCGCTGTTATTGATCGGTGGTCTGCTGCTAGAAAAATGGAAGCACAACCGGCTGGCCGGGATCGTCGGCCGGGCAGGTTTGACCTCCATGATCTTCGGTTTCCTGTTCGGTTCGGTCTTCGGCGTGGAAACACTGCTCAATCCGGTTCATCAGAGCCTGTTTGGGGTTCGTGAGAAGCTGTTTGAGGTCATGGATGCCAGCGCAACGATGCCCTTGTTGATCGGCGCGGTTGCGATCGGTGCAGTTCTGATCTTAATGACGATGATTCTCAACATTTATCTCAATGTCAAGCGCAAGCAGATGGCCGAGGCGCTGTTCTCTCAGAATGGCGTTGCCGGGTTTGTCTTCTATGGCTACATTATTCTGTTTTTAATCGGCATGTTCATGCCGAAAATGCTGCCGTTTAATCCGGGAAGCAAGCCGTTGATGATTCTGTTCATCGGGGTGCCGGTCGTGCTGTTCTTCTTAAAGGAACCGCTCAACGGCTTAATGAAGGGCGAAGGTCTGACGCCGCATCAGGGATGGGGCAACTTTGCACTGGAAGAAGTGTTTGAAGTGCTGGAAATCATCCTGAGCTTTGTCACCAATTCGCTCTCTTACCTGCGTGTCGGCGGTTTCGTTCTGAGCCATGCCGGCATGATGCTGGTCGTCATGACGCTGGTCAAAATGACCGGCAACGCCGGACCGGTCGTCTTTGTGCTGGGCAACTTGTTTGTCATGGGCTTAGAGGGACTGATCGTCGGCATTCAGACATTACGTCTGGAATATTATGAAATGTTCAGCCGTTATTTTGTCGGCAACGGAAAGAAATTTACGATGATTTCATCGGAAAATGCATAAGGAGGAAAATAAACCATGTTAACATTACTTGAAATGCTGCTGCCTTTGATCGCCGTGATCCTGGTGATCGCACCGCTGTTCTTCATCTACAAAAAAGGCGCTTCGGCGGAAAACCTGAAAACCAAGCTGATCGCTCAGATCTGTGTCTTCGGCGGCGTCTTTGTCTTAGCGGTTCTGTTCCAGTTCGGCGGGGTCCATGCTTTGGCGGAAGGCACCGCGGCTGCTAATTCCATCACGGGGACACTGGCTCAGGGGATGGGCTTCATCGCGGCCGCTTTGGCGACCGGCTGTTCTGCTATCGGCGCCGGCTGGGCCGTCGCTTCAGCGGCACCGGCAGCGATCGGGGCCATTTCAGAGAATTCGGAAAACTTTGGTAAAGCGATCATCTTCGTCGCCTTGGGTGAAGGCGTTGCGATCTACGGCCTTCTGATTTCCATTCTGATCATCAACAAACTGTAAGCCGGGGATTGTCATGAAACTTTATTTGATCAGTGACAATATTGATACCCAGATGGGCATGCGCTTAGCCGGGGTCGAAGGCGTCGTGGTTCACGAACGGGATGAGGTGCTGGCCGCTTTGGACAAGGCGATCAGCAATCCGGAAATCGCGATCGTACTGATGACCACGAAGATCGTCAACACCTGCCCGGACGTGGTATCCGATTACAAGCTGCGGCTGTCCAAGCCACTGCTGGTCGAAATTCCAGATCGTCACGGGTCAGCCAAAATCGGAGAGACGATCGACCGCTACATCAGCGAAGCGATCGGCATCAAATTGTGAGGTGAAAACAATGGCAGAGAATACAGAAGCGCTCACGGCGATTCAGGAGGATATCCAGGATCAGGCCGGAATGGTTACCCGTCAGATTCAGTCTGAGGTGCAGCAGCTGCAGGATGAGGAGATTCATTTCTTTTCCGAATCGCTGCAAAAGGAAACCGGGCATTATGAAGAAAAAGAAATCAGCGAGCTGGAACTGCTCCAAGCCACAAAGACCTCCCAAGCCAAGCTGAAGATCAAGCGGGATCTGTTGGCGCAGCGTCAGGCGATGGCGTCCGAGCTGTTCAACCATGTCGCAGACGAACTGAAGGCGTTTGCCGCATCCGAGGCGTATGCGGATTTTATGGAAAAGAAGCTGGATAAGCACGCTTCCCTGATCCGCAAGACGGGAACGTTTATCGTGCGTGAGCAGGACGCGGCGCTGATGCGTGAAATTTTAAAACGCCGGGGATATCCGCAGGCTGTGGAAACGGTCTATCTGGAATTTGGCGGATGGCGGTTTATGTGTCCGTCGGAAGGCTTTGAGATCGACGAAACGCTGGACAATGCATTAAGAAATCAGAAAGAGTGGTTCCAGAACAATTCCGGATTCACATTGTAATATGACGAAAACCGAGGTGAAGACATTGAATAACAATTTGATCTATTCAATCAACGGACCGGTTGTCACCGTCAAGGATTCCAAAGACTTTTCCATGCAGGAAATGGTCTTTGTCGGCAATAAGGAAATGATGGGGGAAGTCATCGGTATTGATGAACAGTACACCACGATTCAGGTGTACGAATCCACCACAGGGCTGAAACCGGGAGAACCGGTCCGGCCTTCCGGATCTCTGTTGTCTGCGACGCTGGGGCCGGGAATTCTGAAAAATATCTTCGACGGCATCGAACGTCCGTTAAAAGAATTGATGGAAACAGAAGGGGCATTCATTGCGGCGGGAACAACGGTTTCTCCGCTGGATGAAGAAAAGCTGTGGGATGTGACGATCCAGGTCAAACTGCACGATCGGCTGTGCCCGGGACAGATTTATGCGACCTGCCCGGAAACGGAGCTGATCGAGCATCGCTGCATGCTCAGTCCGATGCTTCCGGAAGGCGAGGTTGTTTACGTTGCGGAAAACGGACAATTTCATATCAGCGATGAAATCGTGCGGATTCGCGATGATCAGGGCGCGGAACATGCGCTGAGCTTAGTTCAGAAATGGCCGATCCGCAATCCGCGCCCAGTTGGACTGCGCAAACCGATTACCCGGCCTTTGATTACCGGACAGCGCGTGATCGACACGCTGTTTCCGATTGCCAAGGGCGGGGCAGCTGCGATTCCAGGCGGCTTTGGTTCCGGCAAGACGATGACGCAGCATCAGCTGGCAAAATGGTGTGACGCGGATATTATCGTTTATGTTGGCTGCGGTGAACGCGGCAACGAAATGACGCAGGTGCTGGAAGAGTTCACAGACCTGATTGACCCGAAGAGCAACAAGCCGCTTTTAGCGCGGACGGTGCTGATTGCCAACACGTCCAACATGCCGGTCGCGGCGCGTGAAGCGAGCATTTATACCGGCATCACGCTGGCTGAATATTACCGTGATATGGGCTATCATGTCGCGATCATGGCTGACTCCACCAGCCGCTGGGCGGAAGCGCTGCGTGAAATTTCCGGGCGTCTGGAAGAAATGCCGGCGGAAGAAGGCTTCCCAGCGTATCTGCCGTCGCGAATTTCGCAGTTCTATGAACGCGCAGGCTATATTGAAACGTTAAACGGTGCGGAAGGTTCCGTAACGATCATCGGCGCGGTTTCGCCGCAGGGCGCAGACTTCTCCGAGCCGGTCACGCAGAATACAAAACGTTTTGTGCGCTGCTTCTGGGCGCTGGATAAATCGCTGGCGTATGCTCGGCACTATCCGGCGATCAACTGGAATGACAGCTATTCCGAATATCTCGACGATTTAGAGCGCTGGTACGACAAGAACGTCGACCGGGAATTCAATGCGCTGCGTCAGGAAATCCGGGCGATTCTGCATGAAGAGAATCAGCTGATGGAGATCGTCAAGCTGATCGGCTCCGATGTGCTTCCGGAAGATCAGAAACTGACGATGGAGATCGCCAAGGTGATCCGTGTCGGCTATCTGCAGCAGAATGCCTATCATCCGGCCGATACGTACGTGCCGTTTGAAAAACAGTTTAAAATGCTGAAAATTATTTCGTATCTCAACGCGCAGGCCAAAAAACTGGTAGCGCGGCGGATTCCGGTCTCGCTGATCGCGCAGACGGGGATTATCGACAAGGTCGTCAAAATTAAATATGACGTGCCGAATGATCAGCTGGAGCTTTTAGATGGTTATTTTGAGATGATCGATCAGGCTCTGGCCCAGGTGGAATAGGAGGAGAAAACAGATGAGCGTTCAATTAATGGGTTTGAATGAAATCAACGGTTCTCTTGTTGCCCTGGACAATGTCGATGACATCAGCAATGAAGAAATGGTTGAAATTGAGCTGGCAGACGGCTCTGTCCGCAGCGGCCGCGTCGTGCAGATTGAGGGCCGGCGGGCCATCATTCAGGTTTTTGAAGGAACAACCGGCTTATCCAAGACCAATAACAAGACTCGGTTGTTAGGTCATCCGATGGAACTGGCCGTTTCCCAGGAAATTCTGGGCCGGATTTTCAACGGTGCCGGTGAACCGATCGACGGCTTAGGCGAAGTTTATGCTGAAAAACGGCTGGATATCAACGGTCAGCCGCTGAATCCGGTGGCCCGGAAATATCCGCGCAATTATATCAACACCGGAATTTCCGCAATCGACGGGTTAAACACGCTGATCCGCGGACAGAAGCTGCCGATTTTTTCCGGCTCCGGCATGCCGCATGACAAGCTGGCGGTTCAGATTGTCCGACAGGCTCAGCTGGCGGAGGGTGACGGCAAGAACTTCGGCATCGTGTTCGGAGCGATGGGCGTCAAAAATGACGTCGCCGATTATTTCAAGCGCAGCTTTGAGGAAACCGGTGTCATGGAAAAGGTTGTCATGTTTATCAACCTGTCCAATGATCC
Organism: Holdemania massiliensis; assembly: GCF_022440805.1. Taxonomy (NCBI): domain Bacteria; kingdom Bacillati; phylum Bacillota; class Erysipelotrichia; order Erysipelotrichales; family Erysipelotrichaceae; genus Holdemania; species Holdemania massiliensis. Next base: position 1,512,714 of record NZ_JAKNTK010000001.1, read on the forward strand.
GATTATCGAACGGACGCTGACTCCGCGCTGTGCTTTAACGGCAGCGGAATATCTGGCGTTTGAAAAGAATATGCATATTCTGGTCATCCTGACGGACATGACTTCCTATTGCGAAGCCCTGCGTGAGGTTTCCAGTTCTAAGGGTGAGATTCCAGGCCGTAAGGGATATCCGGGTTATCTGTACTCCGATCTGGCTTCGCTGTACGAAAGAGCGGGCATTGTCGAGGGCGTTGAAGGCTCTGTAACGCAGATCCCGATCCTAACGATGCCTAACGATGACATCACGCATCCGATTCCGGATTTAACCGGATATATCACGGAAGGTCAGATCGTTCTGGATCGTTCGCTGCATCAAACCGGCATCTATCCGCCGATCGGTGTGCTGGCTTCGCTGTCGCGTCTGATGAAAGACGGAATCGGCGATGGCTTTACCCGCAAGGATCACGCGGATGTTTCCAACCAGCTGTTCGCCTGCTACGCGAAGGTGCAGGACGCGCGTTCGTTAGCTTCGGTTATCGGCGAGGATGAACTGTCAGATATGGATAAGAAGTATATGGCCTTCGGCCGATTGTTTGAAAAAATCTTCGTCGGCCAGGGCTTTGATTCCAAGCGTTCAATCAATGAAACGCTGAATCTGGGCTGGGCGTTGTTGTCTACGCTGCCGATGGAAGCGCTGGATCGGCTGGATCCGGAAGTCATTAAAGAAAACTATGATCCGAAACGCGCGGCACGGATGCTGAACCTCAACGGACAGGAGTAAGCGTATGGAAAACAAAGTGTTTCCGACCAAAGGCAACCTGATCGCGTCCAAGAAATCGCTGGCTCTGGCTCGGATGGGCTATGATCTGCTGGACCGCAAGCGCAATGTCCTGATTCGGGAAATGATGCAGCTTGTCGATAAGGTTAAGATGCTGCGTGATGAAATTACGCAGAGTTATGAGACTGCGTATTATCTTTTGCAGCAGGCTAACGTATCAACGGGAATTATTTCCGATATCGCCGCCAGCGTGCATGTGGAAACCGGGGTGCATGTCACCTACCGTTCCGTCATGGGCGTCGAGGTGCCTTCAGTCAGCATTGAACCTTCGGAAACGAAAATGGAGTACGGCTTTGAAGGCACGAACTCCCGGGTCGATGAAGCGTACCTGCAGTTTCACCGCGTCAAGGAACTGACGATCATTCTTGCTGAGGTGGACAACAGCGTGTATCGGCTGGCCAACGCCATCCGCAAGACGCAGAAACGGGCCAATGCATTAAAGAACATCAGTATCCCTAATCTGGAGGCGACTGTGAAATTCATCACCGAGTCGCTGGAAGAAAAAGACCGTGAGGAATTCTCGCGGCTGAAGGTCATCAAGGCCAACAAAAAGAAGGATACCGTCACGGAATAGAAAAGGTAAAAAAACGCAGAAATCTGCATCGGCAGCAGATGGAACTGCGGTTTTTTTCTAGTTCGCTCAAAAATCGTGTGGGTGAGAGAAACATTTTTCTGACTTTGGTGTAGAATAAAAGACAAAAGGCAGGTGTTTAACATGCGCGTAGGTTTGATTTCTGATACTCATAACGTATTGCGGCCAGAGGTGATCAACATTTTAAAAACATGTGATGAAATCTGGCATGCGGGGGATTTCTGCGAGCCTGAGATCTGGGAAGCCTTGAATGCGCTGAAACCACTGCGCAGTGTTCAAGGCAATAATGATGACGATCCGTTTTTTGAGCGGCTGCCCACGGTCGAGATCTTTGACTGTGAAGGACTGCATGTCGCGATGGCGCATATCCGTCAATCGCTGGACTGCGTTGCGGCTGACTTGAAAATTTATGGTCACTCGCATCGGGCGGAGGATCAGATCCAAGGCAGTACGCGTTGGCTGAATCCCGGCAGCTGCGGCCGGCGGCGGTTTCGCCTGGAACTGACGATGATGGTTCTGACGATTCAGGATCGCCAGATCCATGCGGAACTCATTGTGCTGCAGCCCTAGCAGTTCCTCAGAAAAACAAAAAAGGTATAATTTTAAACAAAAAAAAGCTGAACCTCAACCTTGATGTTCAGCTTTTTAGCTGAGTCTGAAACGAAAGTTAGTTTTTTCGCTGCGCAGAGAACTTAAAGGCCTGCCAGCTGATGGATCTTGTCTTCACTCAAGCGCCAGGTTGTCCATTCGGTTAAACCTTCGGCACCTAAGCTTTTGTAGAAATTGATTGAAGGCGTGTTCCAGTTCAAGCATACCCATTCCATCCGGCCGCAGTGCCGTTCGACAGCGATTTCAGCCAGCCGCTTAAAGAAAGCTTTGCCATAGCCTCGGCCGCGTTTTTCCTGCAGGACATATAAATCTTCCAGATATAGACCTTTGCGTCCGACAAAGGTTGAGAAGTTATGGAAATATAAGGCAAAGCCGACAACCTCTTCCCCCTCATAGCCCAAGAGAACTTCGGCCCGGTGCTCCACAAACAGCTGGTCATAGAGCGTAGCATCATCCCAGATCACGTCGTCGCTCATTTTTTCATATTCGGCAATCAACCGGATAAACCGGCCGATTGTAGCGCAGTCTTGAGGCTGCGCTTGTCTGATAGTCAATGTCATGGTTTCCCTCCTGAATCTGTTCTGTGATCTATTGTACAAAATTTTACACGGATTGACCATCCCTATTCTTCCAAAGAGTGCCAAAGGAATGCGGGAATATTCGATGTCGCCGCGGGAAGACTTCCATTACGCACATCAGGAGGGTCCGGGTCAATGGGTAAATATAAAGTAGATATCTGCGGTGTCAATACTTCGGCGCTGCCGGTTTTAAAGAGTCAGCAGATGACGGAGCTGTTCATCCAGCTGCAGAGTGGTGATCTGTCGGCGAAAGAGAAGCTGATCAACGGCAATTTGAAGCTTGTACTGTCCATCGTTCAGCGCTTTGCGCACCGCACGGAAAACATGGATGATCTGTTTCAGATCGGCTGTATTGGATTAATCAAGGCGATTGACAACTTTGATTTATCCCACGAGGTTCGCTTTTCAACCTATGCCGTCCCGATGATCATCGGCGAGATCAAACGCTATCTGCGGGATAATCAGATGATCCGGGTTTCCCGGCATTTAAAGGATCTGGCGTACAAGGTGCTGAAAGAAAAGGAAACCTTCATTCATACCTACCAACGCGAACCCTCCTTAGCCGAGCTGGCTGAGATCATGGGCGTCAGGGAAAAGGAGATTGCGGAAAGCCTGGAATCTTTGCAGAGCGTCGTCAGCATCTTTGAGCCGATCTATAATGATGACGGCGATACCTTATATCTGTTGGATCAGATCAAGGATGATCACGATGAAATTGGCAAGCTCTCCAGCCTGATCGCTCTGCGTGAAAGCATGAAGCATTTAAGTGATAAAGAAGCGCAGATCATCAATAAGCGTTATTACCAAGGCCAGACACAGACCGAAATCGCCTCTGAATTAGGCATCTCGCAGGCGCAGGTATCCCGCTTAGAAAAAAGCGCGCTGCAGTGTTTGAAAAAGAATTTCTGACAAAAGCTATAAAAATTCGATAGCGAAGCACAAAAATTCGACAGCGGCATACACTGGAATCAGGTGATAAAAATGAAATTCAGTGAACTGCAGGACAAACAGGTCGTCAATGTTCAGGACGGCACCCTGATCGGCCGCGTCGAGGATTTGGATGTGTCGCTGACCAACTACCAGGTTCAGTCATTTCTTGTCGGGAAAAATTCCAGCTGGCTCCGCTCTGTCTTCGCGTTTTTGTTTCCTCCGGCCCGCATCATCGTCGGACTGGATCAGGTGGTGAGCGTCGGCGAAGATGTGATTCTGATTCATCCGCGAAGCAAGAGCGGAAAAGCCAAAGAACAATAAACTGGAAAGAGCTGGAAAAGCAGCGGGCACTTTCATGACTTTCCGCAAACTTTGATGGAAAAAGGGCATTGAAATCCTTTCAATTCTGTGAACTCGGTATTCCCATGCGCAGATTTATGATATAATGAACAAGAATTAAAGGAAGGTGCAAACCATGGGAGTATTGGATAAAATGAAGAATTTCATCGCTCCAGTCGACGATGATTACGATGAGGAAGAACTGGAAGTAGAAGAAGACGAGATTGCCGCACCCGTCAAATATGAACAGCCGCAGACTAAAGGTGTAACCAAGATCGCTTCGGATACGAAAATGGTTTTATTTGAGCCGCGTTCATTTGACGAGGCTGAGGAAGTCGCAAAGCATTTAAAGGAAAGACGGGCTGCCGTTGTCAATCTGCATCGGCTGCAGCGGGAATATGCGCAGCGTACAATTGACTTTTTGACAGGCGTTGTCTTTGCTTTAGACGGAACGATTCAGAAAATCGGTCACAACGTCATTCTGTGCACGCCGAAATCCATCGCCGTCCACGGTGAGATCAGCCTGGACAGCGATGAGGAATAGTGCGGAACGCGCATTTTTCAAAGTCGGATGACGCCGCGCTGCAGGCCCGGCTGGAAGACTGGATGGATCAGTGCAGGACGCGCCGCAAGCCGGTGCGCTCCTGTTTTCTTTCGCCTGCCCAACAGGCTTTTCTGACCCCGTTTCTGCCTTGGGATCTGGCGTACAGATGGGACGGCGGCTGCTTGGGGACAGAGCGGAAAAAGTTGATTCTAGCGCCTGAGGAAGCGGACTTAAGCAGCGATATTGTCTGTCTGACCGCCCGGATTTCGGATAAATTTGTGCAGCTGAAACATCCGGATGTTCTGGGAGCTCTGATGAATCTGGATCTGGATCGTTCGCAGTTTGGCGATCTGTGGGTCGAGCCGGGGCGGATTGTGATTTATACCAGTGAAGACCTGGCGGATTATGTCTGCATGAACCTGACGCGGATTCATCGCCTGTCAATTCAGCTGCAGCGATCCTCAATGCGGTATGAGCCGGCCGTTGAAAAACAGACGCTGACGGTGATCGTGACCGCCTTGCGGTTAGACTGTGTGATCGGCGGGCTGTGCCGGATGTCGCGGGCTAAGGCGCAGGAGTTAATCCGGGCGCAGAAGGTTTCCGTGAATCATAAAATTCTTGATGAATGCGACTTTCTGTGTCATAATGAAGACACGATTTCCGTGTGCGGGTACGGGCGTTTTGTGCTGAAAGGCCAGCGCGGACAGACCCGCAGCGACCGGATCGTTGCCGAATTTGAAAAATACGTTTAGAGAGGGGGATTTCTTTGGAACCGGGAACACCGAAATTCCGACTGATGAAAAACGGATATGACCGCTTCGCCGTCGATAATGCGGTTGACCGGTACGTCCAGGAAATAGATTCTCTGAAAAAACAGCTGGATCTGACCAGCCGTCAGATTCAGTCGGCCAACGAACAGCTGGCGGTGATCCGTCAGCGTTATCAAACCCTGGTCAGTGAATTAACCGTGAAGGAAAAGGCGGCGGATGATATCGCCCGCCTGGCCCTCAAGGAAGCCAACACGATCATCGAAACCGCGCAGAACAACGCGGATGCGATTGTGAGTGAAGCGCTGACAACCGCCCGGATCATTCTCAACGACCTCTCACGGATCGCGTCGGAGGCGACGGAGATGAAAGGGGATATGCAGGAACAGCTGAGCTCGCTGATGGGCATGCTGGACCAGTTTGAAATTCCGCCGGTTCCGAAATCGGAATGGCTGAATCACGAAAAGCTTTGATGCAGGACGCGCCGTTTCCACACAAGCGGGAGTGCAGAGAGTCTGCGGGATGGTGAAACGCAGAACCCCGGCTGGAACTGGACATCACCTGTGAGCTGTCTTTTTGAATTCGAGTAGAAAAGACCGCGGCTCGGCGTTATGAGAAAAGCGCATCGCTGGTGCAAATCAGCGGTGAACGAAGGTGGTACCGCGCATCGTGCGTCCTTTTTGCAAGGGCGCTTTTTTATTGTTTTAGGAGGTAGAAGGATATGGATTACAAAAACACACTGCTGATGCCGAATACGAAGTTCGAGATGAGAGGCAAGCTGCCGACCAAGGAACCGGGCTATCAGAACCGCTGGAAAGAACAGGCAATCTATGAAAAAATGCTGGAAAAACGGGAAGGTTGCGAGCCTTTTGTGCTGCATGATGGGCCACCCTATGCCAACGGCGACATTCATTTAGGTCATGCGTTGAACAAGATTTTAAAGGATGTTATCGTTCGTTCCCATTACATGGCCGGCTATAAAGTACCGTTTATTCCAGGCTGGGATACGCACGGTCTGCCGATTGAAACCGCGATTACCAAGCTGGGTTATGATCGCAAGAAGATGGAACTGTCCGCCTTCCGCAAGCTGTGTTACGACTATGCTTTGGAGCAGGTAGAACGGCAGAAGGCTGGATTTTTATCCTTGGGCGTCGTTGGCGATTACGACCACCCCTACATCACGTTAAAGAAAGAATTTGAAGCGCATCAGATTCAGATTTTCGGTCAGATGGCCATGGATGGTCTGATCTATAAAGGCTTAAAGCCGGTCTATTGGTCACCGTCCAGCGAATCAGCGTTAGCCGAAGCAGAAATTGAATATAAGGATGTCAAGTCTCCGACGATCTTCGTCAAGTTTGCGGTCAAGGATGGCAAGGGGATCCTGGACAGCGATACCTCGTTTGTAATCTGGACGACAACGCCGTGGACGATTCCGGCCAATCTGGCAATCTGTTTGAACCCAGAGTTGACCTATGCGTTAGTCGACAGTGAAAAAGGCAAGCTGATCGTGCTGGAAGAATTGGTCGATATGCTCTGGGCGAAGTTTGGTTTGGAGAAAAAGGAAATCTTAAAGACGTTTAAGGGACGTGAGCTGGAAATGATCACCTGCCAGCACCCGCTGTATGACCGCGAATCCTTGATCATCCTGGGCGATCACGTTACCGCCGATGCCGGTACGGGATGCGTCCATACCGCTCCGGGTTTTGGTGCCGACGACTTCTTCGTCGGACAGAAATATGGACTACCGGCGTATTGCAATGTCGATGAACACGGCTGCATGATGGAGGATGCCGGAGATTGGCTGAAAGGTCAGTATGTCGACGATGCCAACAAGACCGTGGCTAACCGTCTGGACGAACTAGGCGCGTTATTGAAGCTGGAGTGGATCACGCACTCCTATCCGCATGACTGGCGGACGAAAAAGCCGATCATCTTCCGGGCGACAACCCAGTGGTTTGCCTCGATCGACAAGATCCGCACGGAACTTTTAAATCAGATTGACAACGTGGACTGGATTCCGAAGTGGGGCCAGCAGCGGATGCACAACATGATCGCTGACCGCGGTGACTGGTGTATTTCCCGCCAGCGTGCGTGGGGTGTGCCAATTCCAATTTTCTACAACGAAGATGGTTCACCGATCATGGAAAAAGCGGTCTTTGAGCATGTTGCCAACCTGTTCCGCGAATATGGAAGCAACATCTGGTTTGAGAAGGATGCGAAAGAACTGCTTCCGGAAGGTTATGCCAACCCGGCTTCCCCGCAGGGAGAATTTACAAAGGAAACGGACACGATGGACGTCTGGTTTGATTCCGGTTCCTCGCATACCGGAGCGATGATCGAACGCGGTCTGGGCTATCCGGCTGATCTGTATTTTGAAGGCAGCGATCAGTACCGCGGCTGGTTTAACTCGTCGCTGATCGTCGGCACCGCCGTACATGGACAGGCGCCGTACAAACAGGTGTTAAGCCATGGCTTTGTCATGGACGGCAAAGGCGTCAAGATGAGCAAGTCGCAGTGGAACGCCGTCGCTCCGGGGGAAATCACCAAGAAATATGGCGCGGATATCCTGCGGCTGTGGGCGGCCAGCGTTGACTATCAGGCGGACTGCAGCATGTCTGAAGAGATCCTGAAGCAGATCAGTGAAAACTACCGCAAGGTCAGAAACACATTCCGCTTCCTGTTAGCCAATATCAACAACGAGGAAGATTTTACCCGTGCGGATCTGGTTGCCGTCAATGAACTGCCGAAGCTGGATCAGTACATGCTGGCGCTGCTGAACGACGTCAATGAGAAGTGTCAGCTAGCTTATCAAGAATATCGGTTCTCAGATGTCACAACGCTGCTGACCAATCTGATGACCAATGAATTCTCCGCGTACTATCTCGACTTTACCAAGGATATTCTGTATATCGAGCAGAAGGATTCACCACGCCGCCGTCAGGTTCAGACGGTGCTGTACCATGCCGTCGATGTGTTAGTCCGGCTGTGGGCACCGATCTTAGTCCATACCGCGGAAGAGGTCAACGATTTCTTCCAGGGTGAAGCCGAAAGCATCCATCTGGGCAAGTTTGCCGAAATGTTTGCGGTGGAGGACGCCGAAGCCTTGAAGGCCAAGGTTGCGCGGCTGATGCTGATCCGCTCCGATATCTTCAAAGCACTGGAGGAAGCCCGTGCGGCTAAGGTCATCGGCAAGTCGCTGGAGGCTGAAGTGCTGGTCAATGTCAGTGACGAGGATCGGGCATTGATCGCCGAGCTGTGCGGGGATCAGTTCCATCAGTGGCTGATTGTTTCCAAAGTCAGCTTCTCGATTGATGAGCTGAAATCCTATGAAGTCTGCCAGGTTGAAATCGTACCGGCCGAAGGCACTGTCTGCCCGCGCTGCTGGAACCTTTCCGAACAGGCGGACGAAGAAGGACTGTGCCCGCGCTGCCGCAAGGTGCTGGGCAAATAAGCTGTTGATTATTTAGAACCGTTCAGATCCTGATGCAGAATTTCTGCACGGGATCTTTTTATCTTTTCAGAAAAACGAGCTAAATCGTTGCACGCTATTGGATCAATTTTGAAATCAGATCCATTCCTTGCTTTGCTAAGGGGGATAGGAAGGCTGTAAAAGTTAGACAAAAGACCATGATCGTTGACGTCTTTTTCGTTTCTTTGTAGGAAGGAATCTGATATAATCATTAAGATAAGGAGGAACCGTATGCTGCTGAAATACTTCACGCCTGCGCTCTATCTGAAAAGCTTTGAAGATCTGGATCTGAACTGGCTGATCAGCCGGAAGATCCGGCTTTTGATTTTAGATATCGACAACACGCTGGCTGCCCATGATGAACAGACAGCCGGCGTTCAAGCCCAAGCATTTGTTCAAAAACTGAAAGATCATGGCATTCAGGCGGTGGTCATGTCGAATAATAATAAAGACCGTGTGAGTCTGTTTGCTTCCAGTCTGGACGTACCGTATTATTATTTCTCAACAAAGCCGCTGAAGCGGATGTATAAAAAAGTTCTGCGCGACACCGGATTGCAGCCGGAGCAGTGTGCGGTGATCGGCGATCAGCTGCTGACGGATATTCTCGGCGGCAATCGAATGCATTTTGTGACGATCTTAACAACACCGCTGGTCAGCCGGGATATCACCTGGACAAAGTTGAATCGGCTGGTTGAAAACCAGGTTTACCGGTGTTTGGAACAGGCTGGAATCTTAAAAAGGGGAGAATATGATGAGTGAAAAATGTCAGGGCTGCGGCGCCGTACTGCAGCATGATCAGCCGGGGGTGGCCGGCTATACGCCGAAGGTTGGCAGTAAGCTGTGCCAGCGCTGCTTCCGCCTGACGCATTATGATGATCTGCAGTTTTCGATGCGGGAGGGCATTGATCCTGATCGAATTCTGGCTCAGATCCATACGATGGACGCCCTGGTGCTGTGGGTTGTCGATCTGTTTGATCTGGAAGCGAGTCTCTTGGACGGCATGAATCGTCATCTGTTCGGCAAGGATGTGATCGTCGTCGGGACCAAGCGCGATCTGCTTCCGGAAACGGTCGGCAATGAGAAGCTGGCTCGGTTTATATACGGGCGCTTAAAGGCGTTGGATATCCATGTTCAAGGGCTGGTCGTGACCGGCAAAAATATCCCCGGCGGCACGGAAGAGGTGCTGCATGCCCTGCATTGGGCACACGGCAAGGATGTCGTGGTGATGGGGATGGCCAACGCCGGCAAGAGTACGCTGCTCAATGCGTTAATTGACAAACCGCAGCTGACCAGTTCGCGTTATCCCGGAACGACGCTGGATTTCAATCCGATAGTCATTGACGGCGTCACGGTTTACGATACGCCGGGGCTGACGCCGCGCAATTCCATGCTGCTGCATTTAGCGGAAAACGATCTGAAAACCGTGCTGCCGTCTAAAGCGGTTAAACCGGTCGGCTTTCAGCTGCGCGGGAATCAAAGCTTTGCGGTCGGCGGATTATGCCGGATGGATATTCTGAATGCCAAACCGGCTTCGGCGGTGTTCTACTGCAGCAATCTGCTGGAGCTGCACCGCGGGCGGGTGGATAAGGCGGATGAGTTGTGGCAGAAGCATTATGGTGAACTGCTGCAGCCGGTGCCGACAACCGCACCGGTGAACCAGTGGAAACGAACTCTACTGACGCCGTTAGGCGAGAAAGAAGATATTGTGATTCCGGGGATCGGCTGGATGTCGCTGAGCGGAAATTACGATCAGATCGTCGTCACCCATCCTCAGGAAATCGAAATTAAACAAAGAAAGGCAATGATATAGATGTTAACCAATAAACAGAAAAGTACGCTGCGCTCGATGGCGAATTCGCTGCGGCCGCTCTTTCAGGTCGGCAAAGACGGTGTCTCGCACAATTTGATCAACACGCTGTCTGATTCGCTGGAAGCTCATGAATTAGTCAAGCTCAATATTTTAAAGACCTGCTCAGAGGATGTCCGGCAGATCGCTCTGGATCTGTCCAGCGGCACGCATGCCGAGGTTGTGCAGATCATCGGAAGAACGATTGTGCTGTACCGCGAAAGCCGCGAGCACCGCAGAATCGAGCTGCCGCGATGAAAATCGGACTGTTGGGCGGAACCTTTGATCCAATCCATAACGGTCATCTGGCGATCGCCAAGACGGCTTTGAAGCAGCTGAGATTGGATCAGGTCTGGTTTGTTCCGTCATTGAAAACCCCGTTGAAGGACCGGGTGCTGACATCCTTTGAACTGCGTGTGGCGATGATGGAGAAGGCGCTGCAGCCCTATCGGCGGATGAAGATCTGCCTGGTTGAAAAAGACCTGCCGACCCCTTCGTATACTATCAACACCGTCAGGACGTTGAAGAAACAGGTTCCTGACGCAGATTTCGTATGGATCATCGGCGATGATCAGTACGCCAATCTTGATCATTGGAAGGACGTTGATCAGCTGCGTCAGCTTGTCCAGTTTGCGGTATTCAGCCGACAGGGAATCGCCGTTAAGCAGCCGGGTTTTCTCTATGTAGAAAATTTCGCTCATTCCGCTTCCTCGACGGCTGTCCGGCAGGGAGCCTTGAAAGACGTGCCGAAGTCAGTGCGGCGGATCATTCATGACAGCGGGCTGTACGTGGAGGAGATAGCCAAGGCCTATTGCCATCCGCGCCGCTATCAGCACTGCGTTTCAGTGAGCGAGCTGGCGGTAAAACTGGCCAAAGCTCACGGCGTGAATCCGTGCAAAGCCTATATTGCGGGGATGCTGCATGATATCGCCAAGGGCTTGGATGAGGAAACTGCGCGCAGCTGGATTGAAGTCTACTGGCCGCAGGCTCTGGATCAGTCCTGGAAGATCTGGCATCAGTATATTGGGGCAACCTGGCTGAAAACCCGGCTGTATCTTTATGATCGTGAAATCATCGAAGCCGTCAGGGAACATACAACCGGAGACTGCCGCAGTGATCTGGCAAAAATTATTTACATCGCGGATAAAATTGATCCTGGCCGCGGTTATGATATCCGCCGTCAGTTGGCGGTATGCATGAAAGATCTGGATCAGGGTTTCCATCTGGTTCAGCAGGAACAGAAAATGTATTTACGCAAGGAGGGATTGAATGTCTGAATTACTGCAGTTGGTGGTCAAGGCCGCAGATCAGCGCTTGGCGGAAGCGATTTCCGTGCTGGATTTCCGCGGTCACAGCCCGTTTACCGATTACTTTGTGATCGCTTCGGCCAAAAATGAACGAATGGCTGATTCCATCGTCGATCATGTGATTGAGGAAGCCGAAAAGGCCGGATTCGCGGTCCGCAATGTCGAAGGCGGACAGGGCAGCCGATGGCTGTTAGTCGATCTGTATGAGGTTGTCCTGCACGTCTTTGTCGGCGAAGAACGGCAGGTGTATAATCTGGAAAAGCTGTGGGGTGATCTGCCGCGGATTGAGGTCGAGCTATGAGCTATGACAGTCTGGCAGCTTATTATGATGCTTTGGTCAAGGATGAGGAAGCCACGGCAGCCTGGCTGGATTATACCCGGCGCTATCTTGAACCGTGTTCATTGCTGGAGCTGGCCTGCGGCAGCGGTGAGATTTCGATTGCCTTAGCCGAAGCAGGGTACACTGTCGATGCGACTGACTTATCCCCAGCCATGATTCAGGCAGCTCAGGCGAAACCCCATCCAGACGCGGTAACTTTTCGTGTTATGGACATGCTGAACATGCAGACAGCGCTGTCAGTGGAAGGCATTGTGTGCTATTGCGACAGCTTAAATTATCTGACGTCGCTGGATCAGGTGGGACAGTTTATGGATCAAGCTGCGGAATTGCTTGAACCTCATGGCGTTTTGTTGTTTGATATGCATACGCCTCAGCGATTGGAAGAGTTCACTGAGGAATATATTGAAGAAGGGGTGCTGGAAGATACGCTGTATCAATGGACGATCTTAAGTGATGAGGATCGGATTTATCAGCACTTTGCTTTCTGGACGTCAGAAGGACTGAAAGAGGAACATCACGTCCAGACTGTTTTCGATCCGCAGGCTGTGCTTCAGCGAATGGAAGCGGCCGGATTTGAAGTAGAAATCATGACGGATTTTACTCAGCCGGGAATTCAGCCGGGTGAAAAATTATTTTACGCAGGGAGGAAGAAAGCATGATCGCAATTATCGGAGCGATGAAGGTTGAAATCGACGCGCTGCTGGCCTTGATGGAGGACGTCGAAGCCAGCTCAATTCAGAAGATTCCGTTTTATACCGGAAAGCTGGCTGATGTTCCGGTGGTTGTCACGCAAAGCGGCGTCGGCAAAACGTTAGCCGCGATGAGTACCACGCTGCTGCTGGAACATTTTGATGTCAGCGGTGTGATCAATATCGGCACAGCCGGCGGATTAATGGAAAATCAGGAGGTTCTGGATGTCGTCATTTCCACGCGGATTGCGCATCATGATGTGGATGTGCCAGGGTGGAATCATGGCTTCGGCCTGGATAACCCGTGCTGCTTTGCCGCGGATGAACGGTGTGTTCAGGCTGTTTCCCAGGTCATTCAAGAGCATGACCGGGCCTGGATCGGTCCGATTGCTTCCGGCGATTGCTTTGTCAATACCGCACAACAGGTCGCAAGGATCAAACAGGAATACCCTGAGGCGCTGTGTGCGGAAATGGAAGCCGCGTCGATCGCGCAGGTCTCTGCACATTATGGCGTTCCGTTTGTCGTTGTGCGTTCGCTGTCCGACATTACGTTAAAAGCAGGCAATGAAATGACGTTTGAAGAATATGCGCAGAAAGCCTCTGTCCGTTCGGCGGCATGGTGTGAAAAGGTTGTTGTGAAGCTGGCTGAGTGCTTATGAGTGAAACGCTTCGATTCTGGCTGGAACGGATCATGACTGTTGAGTTCTGGGTGGAAGCACTCTCGGCGTTTAAAGATCTGGGACCCTTGGCTCCAATCTGTTTGGCCTTGGTGGAATCCTTGATTCCAGCCTTGCCGTTAGTCGCGATTGTGACGATCAATATCAGCGCCCATGGTGCGATACTGGGGTTTCTGTATTCCTGGATTGGAACGACGTTAGGTTCGCTGATCGTCTTTCTGTTTTTCCGGCGGCTTGTCAAACACCGGCTGATGCCTTGGTTCAGCCGCAGTACTTCGATTCAAAAAGCCTTGAATTGGGTGGCCGGACGCAATGCCGCGGTGCTGTTCATTTTAGTCGCAATGCCGTTTACACCCAGTTCCTTCATCAACATTGCTTTCGGCCTGTCTGATTTTGAAGAATCAAAATTTATTAAAACTTTGATCGCGGCGAAGCTGATCATGATGTTTGGCTTAAGCGTATTCGGCAAGACGTTAAGCATCTCGTTTACCCGTCCGGTTTATCTGATCTTGGCCGTTGGAATCTTAGCTGTTCTGTACTGCGTTTCTGTTCATTTCCGAAAAAAGCATGGGTTATAATCAATCAACCTGAATTTGTTAAACTTCGGGAATTGAGTTTGGAACAGTAAAACAGGATCAGCGAATAAGGCTATACTGAAAGTTTCGTTATTGTTAAGGCTGACCTGTATTCTGGGTCCTGAGGTCTATAAAAAAGGATGCGTTATGAGTTTTTCTGTTTTCCAGAATTTCTCCATAGCGCATCCTTATTATTTGATTTCAACTTCTTGTCAGCAACGTCTTAGGCGTGTTTATTGACAATCCGAGTTTCTGTTTCACCGCTTGCCAGATCGATCATCCGAACAAACAGCGAAACCTTATTGTCAGGATTCAGATTTGTCCATAACAGTTCTGTCATGGCATCCAGTGAATCGAGGATTTCCACCCGTTTTGGTTCCCCTTCAAAGCTTGGCAGCGGATCACCGTCATGCATGTAGGTATGGATGAAATGGCCTTCGCCGGCCAGCGGATTTTCGTAAGCAAAGGTGTAGCGGTGGCAGGACTGCGGATCGCCGTCGCTGCTCTTTAAGATGGACAGTGCATAGTTGAACTTGCCGCTTTCAATATGCAGAATCCCTGAAATGCGGGGCGTAAAGTTCGGCCCATCCGGCTCAAATTCCCGGCTGCGCAGCGCTTGTTCAAAAGTCAGCTGACGATCCATGCCGGCATAAATCGTATCGGTCTGATCACCGTTGGTGACGATGGTCTTGTTGCCCAAGACACGAACCGGAGCATAAATAATTAAGGATGGATCAACCAGCTTTGACGGATCGTAGGCCTGCGTGCGGATGCCCTGACCCTCCGTGACAAAAATACGATTACGGCTGTTTTCACTGCGTCCCATGATAAAATAAGCTGCTACGGCTTTGCGTCCGTCTGGCGTTTTACCCAGTACGATGCCCCGTCCGGGGTAGGTGTTCTGTTGAAGATCGTCTTTGAGTGAGATTTTTTGCATAAATTTTCCTCCCTAAATATGACGGGAAATGCATTCCCGGCCCAGGCGGTCGGCTGATTCCGGCTTGTGCTCCCTGTGGTTATTCCACTGATCCGCCAGTTGCACATCCAACAAGAGTTTAGACTATTCCGCGGAAAAAAACAAGATCATAAAAAATTTTAAATCCTTAACGCAGTGCATAAATAAAAAAGCGGACAGGATCCGCTTAAATTGGTTTACTCCAGGAATACGCACTGTGCATTTGTAAAGGTAGCCAATCCACTCACACTCACTTCCATATCAAAGGATACTACAAAGTATGTCCTGATACTGGCACCGAATGAGTTGTCAGCGTCCACATACGCTGATATTGAACAGCTTTTTCCCTTACAAGTCATAGTTAATTCACTTGACTTTTGGAATTTAGCACTGCTTGGAGATTTCAAACTGGCCTTGGCTAACTTTTTAGCATAATCCCAAGCTGTCGTGAATTTTGATGAAGTATAATCGTAAGTGTTTTCAATGCTGTTATAGATATCAAGCGTTTCCTTAGTTGAAGAATTTTCATAATCATCATATATAATCTGTCCGTTTTTCTTAACTCTATTGGAACTGCTATTAATATCGTACTTATTTCCATTACTAAGGAAATAACGTAAACGCCAATTCTCTCCAATTACACGACCATGCATTCCGTCTTCAACAGAGAACATTTTTTCAAAAGACATATTTTCAAAGTTTGAAGACTCTATGATAACATCATATATTTTGTCGTTAGCATTCCATGTAGTATTGATCTTTACGTTCTTTAATCCAAGTCCTTCGGCTCTTCCCTTGAGTTCCTGAACAAAGGCATTTTTATCAAGACCACCTTCTTTTAAAGCATAGTCTTCGCTGTCTATGTAATTCATTCTATAAGCAATGAATGCAATTACTAAAATAACCGACCCAAGAATGATGAATAGTTTATACCGTTGAAAGAATGAAGAAGTGTTAGTATTGTTTTCCATATTTAGTTTCCTCCCTTATATGTATCTTTACATTATCATTGTAGCACGCATAATTCAAGTGTAAATTACACTGAATAATAGGTGTTTATCCCTTTGCTAAAAAACGTTACTGTTTATGTGGAGGTGTATATCATGGGTTTCAAAATTGAAAAAGAAGAATATGTAAACAGAACATTTCGTATATCCAAAAAGCTTGTTGAAGAAATGGAAATCATCTGCAATGAAAAGAATATTTCTTTAAACAAACTGGTAGTTAAGTGCATAGAATACGCACTAAAAAATTTGGATGATACTGAATAAGGGGCAACCCCCTTTTTATTATAAAGTTATTATGAAATGATCTTTGGCAATAACAATTCATGATTTTACCTGTTTTCATGATAATTTGTATTTATTGGTTTTCTTAAAACCAGGACAGATAACAATACGCACACATGAATCATCCATTTCATCCCTAATGATTCTGACTTCCTGTGGAGTATTGATATAGATAACATTTTCATTGGATACAGGTATTATGATAATTATTCCACAATCCTGACAATGAGTATATTCCATTATTTCACCTCCTTCCCTATAGTTTAAAGCAAACTGAAAAGGGCGGACTTCTGCCTCCTGAATTTAACATTTTGTTCCTTCCTTTCAATAATAAAATGACGCTTCCCAAATAGGTTATTAAAGTAACCCTAGGGAAGCGTATTACACATCTTTAAGTATTTTGTTTCATTGTCTTCTTAATCTTACGCCACAATTTTCACTGTTTCAGGCATCGTAAGTTTGATGAAGTTGTAGAACTGATTATATATAATGAGGGATAATCTATTTAAGGATATAGTTTTCAGAATTAAAGAAAAAGATTTGCTGGAAACTTTCTTGTGTCAGGAAATTTTGGATAGAGTTGAACAAATAGCAATTTTCAATTGTATTTGTTCAACGCATGACCACTTATTAAAAACAGACTGCTTCAACAGTCGTATAATAAGTCATTTGCTTATAAGCTCATCATTCCTATGTTCATGTTAACATAAACTCTGTTACAGTTTAATCCAGACACTGAATCTGTTTGGCATAGGGAATATCTAAAAGACTTATTTCTTGGTTCAGTAAAAATGTATCATGACTTGATGCTTCCTATTACTTGTTCTTTGTGATTATTATATCACAAATAAATTATAATGTCAATTTTATTGATAATTATCAAGACTTATCAATTCATAATGGTGCATTAAAATAGTGTTCATTATCTTTTACTTTATATTATATCAATATTTGAACACAAAATTTATAGGCTGGAGAAGTATAGAAGGTTGAAAATGACGCAGCAAATTAAAAATTTTAAAAGCTGTTTCTAATAGAAACATAAAAAAGTGAATTTACGGCACAGCTGTTTTATTAAGGTTGTTTTCAATGTATTTAATCAGTGCTATTCTGTAAAAACAAAAACAGCTGATCTAGTTGATTATAAGGGCAGAGCTATGATGGGAAAATAGTTTCCTGATATAAAAAGTAAATAAAAAGTGACTCTATGTAGAGAGTAAAAGAAAAGCCCTGAAAATTCAGGACTTACTCAGGCTGTTCAATTAATTCACCCTGTTCTTCAACTTCACCTGTCCAGACGCCGTTGTCAATCATCCAGAGCTTCAGACTCACAGCATCAATCGGATCTTCTTTGTTCCAGCTGAGAACATTGTTGATGGTCTGCGTACCGTCATCGGCAATTGTCAGGGAAACAAAGGCCGGGAAGCTTTCAAAGCCCCACTGGCTTTTCAGCTTGGCTGCCGGATAATACTCACCCAGACTTGTCAGATCATAAAATTCAAACGCATTCAGTGCAGTTGTTTTTAGTTCCTGCGCTAAAGGCTTAAAAACATATTCATTGATATAGGCGCAGTCATCATTATCCGGACGGCAGAAATAAATCGTGTGCGTGCCGGGGCCTAATTCTGGCTGAGCAGAGGCTGAGGCCGGTGCTGCGTCGTCGGATGGCTCAACAGAACGAAGCATAGCGGAAGGTTCCGCGGCGCTTAAATAACTTTCTTCGATGCCGGTTGCGGCTTTGGGTTCCAGCGCCCGGTAAGAAAACAAGGTTGCACTGCTGAGAAAAAGGAATCCCATCGATCCGATCATCAGTTTCTTTAACACATCATCACGCTCCTCAAATGCCAAATCATCATATCATGTTTCACACGTTTTTGCAAATTGGTCAAAAGGGACAGGCTGAATCAAGAATACAAAGCAAAAACTTACCTTTGCTCTAAAGCCGGGTCGAGTTCATTGTTTCAGCAGTCTGAATTTGATATAATAAGGATCACAGAGGTGAAGGCCATGAATTCCAGGCGTGTCCGGTCACTGCTCCTTTCGGGAGCTTTGATTGTTATTTTATTTTTATGCATTTTTATCAGCAGTTCAATCTTTGTTCAGGGTCCCTATATCAAAGACCGCAGTGCGGATCTGCGGCTGCATCGGCAGTTAATGGAATCGATGCGGGCCCAGGAGGGGGAATGGGTTGGTCGTTATGCTCTGAATGAAGTCACGTATATATCGCGTGTTACCTCCTTGTCCAAGCGCTGGCTTGTTTGGTATGATGATCAGCTGACGATTAAGGCTCAGATTGAAGAAGCGCAGATTGATTCAGCGCAGGCTCTGGTGATTGGGGAACAAAATGGAATCCAGCAGGCCCAGATCCAGTTTGGCTGGGTACAAGACCGGCCGGCTGTGATTCTTGAAGATGCCAACCGTGAGCTGGCTCTGGACGCAGAGACCTTAGAAAAATTAATGCTGTATGAAAAGAGGTAGAGGATGAAGGCATGGTGGAAGCAGCCCTATATCAACCGGCTGCAGTGGATTCTGGAACATTATGAATGGTTCGGCTTTTCCGAAACGGAAGGGCTGGTTGTTTTGATGATTGAATATCTGAATACTTGTCAGACCCCGATTACTCCGGCGTTATTGGAAAAGAAAACGGGACTGACGAAAGAAGCGCTGGATCAGGCGCTGAGCGTCCTGTGCGCGAAGAAATATCTGGAATTAAAAGCTGGACGGTCTTCGGTCAGTTTCAGCTTAGACGGACTTTATAACGCGGATACAGCGAAATCGCAGAAGGCCATGGAACAGCCGGTCTTTGATTTATTCGAAGGCGAATTTGGCCGGCCGCTGAATTCTAATGAACTGATGACGCTGCAGACTTGGGTCAGCCGCTATGATTCTTCGGTCTTAGTTAAGGTTTTGAAAGAAGCCAGCATGTATCAGAAACTGAATTTTGCCTATATGCAGCGAATTTTGTCAGAATGGCAGCGGAAGGGTTGGATTGGGCCGGATGGCCGGGAGGTTAGAAATCATGAAAGTGGATGAAATTTTAGCGAAGCTGACGGAAATGTTTCCCGATGCGCATTGCGAGCTGATTCACCGCAATCCCTTTGAACTGGCGGTGGCTGTTGTCCTGTCAGCGCAGACCACAGACGTGTCCGTCAACAAAGTCACGCCGCAGCTGTTTGAGAAATTTCCGACGCCCCAAGCGCTGGCTTCCGCTTCATTAGAGGAAATTGAATCCTGTATCCACCGGATTGGTCTGTATCATAATAAAGCCAAGAGTATTCAGGGACTGGCACGCGGCGTTGTTGAACAGTTTGACGGGGTGATGCCGCAGACGATGGAAGAGCTGATGAGTCTTCCGGGAGTGGGGCGTAAAAGCGCCAATGTCATTATGTCCGTCTGCTTTGGTATGCCGGCGATCGCAGTCGATACACATGTCGAGCGGGTGTCGAAGCGCTTAAGGCTGGCCGCTCCCAAAGATACTGTGCTGGAAGTGGAAAAGAAGCTGATGCGCAAGCTGCTGAAGTCAGAATGGTCGCATGCTCATCATCTGTTTATTTTTTTCGGCCGTTATTTCTGCAAGGCTAAAAATCCGCAGTGTCAGGACTGTCCGTTTACTTCCTTCTGCCGCGAATATCAGGCGCAGCAGAAGCAGACTGAGAAAGTAGAAAAGCAAAAAAGGGTTAAAGCCAAAGCGGCATGAACCGTGGGAAAATGAGTTCGTAAGATGGAAGGCGAATGCTTTGATCTAATTGAAATAAAGAAAAGGCGGATGTTTGACTGCTTGCGGCAGCTGAACATGCGCCTTTGTTATATTTTATTTGAGCTGCCGTCAAAAACGAATTGGATTTCAGTTCGTTTATTTGCCCTTGAACAATTTAAATCCTTTGGGTTTCTCAAGCTCTTTTTGAGCCTGTGCCATCCACTCTGAGTCTCGACCTTCCGCTTTGGCCATTTTCAGCCATTTCAGCGCTTCTTCACGCTGATCTGTTTTCCAATAATGATAAGCCAGAACACTATGGAACCATGGCGTATCATACCCTTTATCGAAGGCTTCCTTTAAATAAGCTTCGGCTTTCGGGTGGTGGCCTAAACGATCCTCTGTGCAGCCCAGCTGAGCCAACAGCCAGCCGCTTTTTTCCTGCCGCAGATGATAGGCCCGCTGGAAATAATCCAGAGCTTTATCGTATAATTCCATTTCACTGTAATTCCAGCCGAATTCTTCATAGAGCGAGGCTTCGTCATGATCCTTCGCTTTGCGCAGATGGGCAATCGCTTCGCGATGTTCTCCCATCGGGCCTAGATTGCGGGCCATCATCCAATGATAATCGCTGCAGTCCTTTTCCTCTTCATCAAACCCCAGCGGGACTTCCTTTAATGCCTCTTCATACTTTTCCATGCGATTGTAAACGACGGCCAGCTGATAATGCGGCCAGCTGTCGGCATATCCCATATCAAGACCTTTCTTCAAACTGGCTTCGGCTTCTTCCAGCTGATCGATATTTTTATAAGAGATGCCTAACTGACAATACGTCCAGGCATTGTCAGGCTTGAGTTTGATTGAACGCTTCAAGTAGCCGATTGCTTCTTCGCTGCGGTCCAGCTGATTCAGACAGTAGCCGGCCTCACCCAATACCCAGCGATCCTCGGTTTCCGGCAGATTCAGCTTTTCCAGAACGCTCAGTTCTTCCTGATAGCGGCTAAGCTGAGAAAGAATCCATGCGGTTTCTCGCAGATTCCAGGGTTCTTCAAAATTCAGCTGTTTTGCTTTTTCCATTTCAGCCAGAGCTTCATCAAAACGTTTGAGCCGACTCAGGGCGTAGCCAAGCTGAGCATGGGCCCAGCCGTCTTCCGGATCCTGTTCAATTGACCGCTCAAATAATTGGCGGCCTTCTTCATAGTTGTCTAGCTGAATTTGATTCCAGCCGATTTCGTTGATGATCCACAGATCGTCGCGGCCCAGCTCCTGTGCTTTTTTCAGCTGTTCCATCGCCGCTTCATTCTTACGCTGCCGGCCATAGTTCCAGGCTCTTAAGGAATACAGCTCAATGTCCTGCTTGCCTTTTTGTTCGGCAATATCCAATTCACTTAAGGCCTCGTCATAACGGTCAAGCTGACTGTAAGCATCGGCTTTGCGGTAATGCAGCCAATCATCATCGCGGCCCATTTCCTGCGCTTTCTGTAAATATTCCAGTTCTTGATCGTAAGCGCCGAGGCGATGATGCAGCCAGGCACAGTCGCTCCAGATCCAGATTTCATGGATGCCGGTCGCAAGAGCCTTGGAATAATTTTCCCGGGCGGATTCCAGCTGATCCATGCGGACTTGATTCCAGGCGATCTGAGCCAGTACCCAGCCGTTTTCAGGCTGTTCTTCCAACAGTTTGAAATAGACCTCAAGCGCTTCTTCCTTATGTCCGCCGGCCGCCAAATTCCAGCCCAGCTGGGTTTTAACCCAGAAGGGATCGTTATGGATTGGAGCGGCTTTTTCGTAGTATTGGACGGCCTTGTCATAATCGTTGACTTCAGAATAATCGTAGCCCAGCTGAGCATACAGCCATCCATCATCCCGTCCCAGGCTCAACGCTTTTTCAAGCAGCGGCAGGGCCTGCTTGGAATCGCCTTTCTGGGAAAGCTGGTAAGCTAGGTGAGAAAGCGCGGCAATGTTGTCCGGATCTTTCTGCAGGGCCAGCTCAAACTGCGGGATAGCTTCCTCCGGCAGATTCATGTCTTCTTTGACATAACCGATCTGAACCTCAATCCAGGCGTCATCCCGACCCAGCGCTTTGGCTTGAAGAAAGTGCGGCAGGGCGGTTTCCGGTTTGCCCTGCATCGCATAGCAGCGCGCCAGCTCACAATGACTCCAGATATCCTGATCGTTTAAAGCTACCGATTTTTCAAGATAGGACTGCGCCTGATCCGGATGATCAAGACTGTTGCAGCAGAAACCCAGCTCATTGAGCAGCCACAGATCTTCTGGATTTTCCTTGATCAGCTCCTGCAGCACTTCCAGCTCATCCTCCAACCGGTTGACGCGCGAGCAGCTCCAGGCATATTCCTTCATGACCCATAGGTCGCGGTAATTCATGGTCAGCGCTTTTTTCAGTTCATTCAGAGCCTGATCGGGCTGTTCCATCCGATTGTAGCAGAATCCGATCTGAGCATGGCACCAGCCGTCGGTCTGATCAAAATATAGGGCTTCCTCAAAGTAACCGATCGCTTCTTCATATTTATCCAGCTGGGTCAGCGTCCAGCCTTTTTCGCGATACAGCCAGGCGTCGTCGCGGCCTTTCTTTTCCGCCTGGTTCAAATAGTCCAGGGCGGATTCATGCATCTCCATCTTGTTCAGAACCCATCCCAGCTGCGAGAGGAGGCCGGCATCGTCCTGACCTAAGCTTGAGGCTTTGCTTAAGCTCCAGAACGCTTCCTGATAGCGTTCCAGCATGCCCAGAATCCAGCCGCGTTCGCTGTAATACCAGGCTTTATCATGAATCTTTGCTTCGTTGGCGTCGAGTGTCAGCAGAGCCTGCTGAATCTGATCTTCGTCGACCAATTTTTGGATTTCTTCTTCGATTTTCAAGTTATCAGCTCCTTGTTCTCATTTTAACATAAAAACGGCAGAGCAAATTGAATTTCCTCTGCCGTTGGCGAAATTAAGATTTTTGTAAGAATACGGAATCAGTTTTGTTCTTCGTTGTTGGTATCCTGTGAATCTTCACTAGGGGTCGGATCAGGAGATTCGGAGGTATCCGGAGAGGGATCCGTCGGCGGAGTCGTCTCCGGGGTAGGATTCGGTTTGGCCGTACAGCCTTTGATCGGATCGCCTTCAAAGCCCTGATTGCACGCGCAGGCGCCGTTGACGATCGAGGCGTTGCTGCCGCAGGACAATCCGACGTACAGCGTTACCGCGAAGCGGGCCTGACCGATCGTCGACTGCATGAAAGTCATCGTCGTGCCGTTGACTTTGGTGCCGTTGGAAAGAATTTCATTGGTGCCTTTCTTCGCTTCGTCGGCCACCTCGGTGAAGCTGACCGTGACGCCGTTGGTGTTCGCCCAGCTTTCGATCTCAGCTTTCGTCGCTTTATCGGACGGAATCGCCAGCTGGATTTCCTTATCTTCAACCTGTATTTCCTTACAGATCTCATTGCTTCGGTAATTCATATTTTCATAAGCGTAGTAACCGCAGACATTCAGCTTATCGCCCGGTTTGACGTCAATCTGCTGATCAAAGCTGGCCTGTTCGCTGGTCACATCAATCGAGAAGTCCTGAATGGAAACCTGCGCTTTGTAGCGAATCGGTCCATAGACCCATGTCCAGTCAAAGGCGACAGCGCAGTCTGGGGCGTCGTACCATTTGCCGCCGACCTCAATGCCGAGGTTGGTTGTATAAGGGGCAACGTTGAGTTTGCTTGGATCCGGGTAATCTCCCCAGGTCAGATGCAGATTACCCTCTGCGCTCAGACTGGCGTCAAAGGTCCCGATATCCTGAACGGAAGCCTGCAATGGATCAGCCAGCTTGTTGAATTCCTTTTTGATTAGGCCGGTGGTGACAAAGCTGCCGTCCATGCCCTCCAGCACAGCGGTGTATGGGTAGAGGCCCTTGATATGGGTGATCGAGGTAACGCCGTCCGGCTGACTGATCGCCGGTGGGTTTTCTTCGCCCTCATGCAGCACATCGAGCATCAATTTGGAAATGTTGCCCGGAATGTTCAGCTTGCTTTTCTTGGAATCAAAGTAGGTATCTTTATCTTTCACGCCTTTTTCATAACCAACCCAGACGGCGTTGGTGTATTTGGAACTGGAAGCGATCATCCATTTATCCTTGGCTGCGCCCTGAGGAATATTGAATTTCAGACCATCGCTGCCCCAGTCCGTTGTACCGGTCTTGCCGTAAATCGGATAGCTGCGTTTTAACAGCTGCATGTAATTGGAATACGGACCGGATACGGCCTGATACATCAGATGTGAGGCTAAATAGGCGGATTCGGCGCTGATCACCTGTGTGCCGGAATAATCCGGAACCACCGGTGAGGTGCCGTCTTTAAACTCAATCTTGGTGATCGTGTGCGGTTTGATATAGCTGCCGCCGTTGATCATCGTGGCATGCGCACCGGCCATTTCAACCGCGCTGGCTTCGTAGGTGGAGCCGCCGATCGCATAGCCGACGTTGAACTCATCCTGCGTGACACGGCTGAAACCGAGGTTCTGCAGATACTGCACGACCTTCTTGCTGCCGATCGCGTCGATGACTTGCTGCAGTGTTTTCAATGCCGGGGTATTCAGGGAATTGCCCACAGCATATTCTAACGGAATATCGCCATAGTAGCGTCCGTTGAAGTTCTTGACGACTTTGGTCGTACCGGCGTAGTTGAACGGCGAATCGGTCACGGTATGCGAGGTCGACCAGCCGAGGTTCTCAAAGGCCAGCGCATAGGAGAGGAACGGCTTAACCGCCGAGCCGGGCTGCTTGAACTGATCCGTTGCATGATTTAAAAGCAGGCTTCCGCCGCCGGCGTAATTGCGTCCGCCGCCGATGCCGACGATTTCGCCGGTCTGATTATTCATCGAAACAATCGCAATTTCCATCAGCTCATCCGGGAACTGAACATCGGTTTTGCCGGCCTGGATATCGTCGATCTGAGCCTGAACTTTCGGATCCATCGTGGTGTAGATTTTCATCGGCACAACCGTCGGATCCATGCCGGTCAGCTCTTTGGTTTCGGCGATCACCGCGTCGACGTAGCTCTGATACTGGGTGCCGCCGTCGGTGCTGCCCTTATTCGCGGAGCTGTCAACCAGCTGATCTTCAACCTTAATTGACTTGGCCAGCTCAGCTTCCTGCTTGGTAATGTAGCCGTGGCGCTGCATCAGGTTGAGAACCGTGTTGCGCCGGTCGGTCGCATAGTCGAGGTTTTTAAACGGGTTGTAGGCATTCGGGGCGTTAATGACGCCCGCCAGCATCGCGCTCTCGCTGAGCGTCAGTTCGCTGACGTCCTTGCCGAAATAGTATTCCGCCGCTTTCTGAACGCCGCGGATATTGCCGGAGCCGCCGAAATTCAGCTTGTTCAGATACAGCTCAAAGATGCGCTTTTTATTCGTCTGATTTTCCAGCTGCATCGCCAGAAAGATTTCCTGGACCTTACGCTTGACCCCGGCCAGCTTGCTGCGGGCTGCCATTTCGCCGGTTTCATCATTGGTAAAGTATGTATTTTTGACCAGCTGCATCGTAAAGGTCGATCCGCCCTGAGAAAAGCTCAATGTTTTCAGATTGGTCAGAAAAGCCTTGGTAAAGCGCGGCAGGTCAAAACCGTTGTGCTCAAAGTAACGGCTGTCCTCGACCGCCACAAAGGCGTCGATCAGCGACGTCGGCATATCGTCATACGAAACGTTGGTGCGGATCTGCTGGCCAATGTCCTGAATCAGATTGCCGTCTTTATCGAGAATCTGCGTCGATTCTTTGCTTTCAAAGTTGTTAATATCAATCTTCGGGGCGTCTTTGAGCATGCTGCCTAAAACCACCATGCCGGCGCTGCCGCCGATTAAGCCCAAAACTACGATGATCGATACGATGATCGTCGCCATGTTTTTGGCATTGATCTTTCTTCTTTTTACCGTTTTCTTTTTTGCCGCTGGTTTTTTCTTCGGCGGCTGTTTCTGGGTCGTATTCATAGCTCACTTCTCCTTAAAGTATAGTTCGTCGATCACCCGCAGATAATGAACCGGCGGGGTCAGCGAATAAGGGATCAGAATCCCTTCCTGAACAAACCAGGAATAAGGCAGGGATTTGCGTTCGGCAAGGCGGTACTGCTGTATCATTTTTTCAGCTTCGACAAAGTAGGTTTCATCAAAGGCGATAAAACGGACGATGACGAAGGCGATCGCGCCCTGCCGCAGCACCCGCTCAAGATGTTCGATCTGATGCAGATGGATGTGGGAGAACGGGAAAGCGGTCTTAGACCGCGTTTCTTTAGCCTCAAAGTCGATCGCTTTGCCGCGGTAGACGCCGTTGTAATCGGTTGTGGAAGGAACCTTGAAGTAGGCTTCCGTGATTTTGGCGGCGCTGCGTTTAGGATAATCGACCTGCACGATCTGGATCGGCGTCGGCTTCTTGTGGATCACCGCTTTGTCCAGCTGCAGGTAGTAATCGTTGGTCTTATTCAGATCATTTTCCAAAGACATGCCGCGTCCGCCCGCAGATTGTTTCACTGTCTGCGGATTCAATGAACGGGAGGCAGTCTTTCCATTCGGATAACCGATCATATCATCACCTTCCATTATTATATACAACATTGCGCCGTTTTTCTAGAAATACCCGGGATTCGTAACAAAATCGTAAAGTCTGACATTCCTTTGTCAAAAAACGTTTTGTGATATGACTTGCTTTTTAAGCCCTGATCTGCGAAAATAAAAGCAGACGGAAGGTTGTGACACGATGGAAAACAAGCTGAATTTAGATCCGCAGACGATCCTAGATAAAGAATTTCATGTTGACTTCAAGGGATATTCCCCGGCGGAGGTTGATGAATTTCTCGATTCAGTCATTCAGGATTATCAGGTCTATGAACGCGTGATCGGTGAGCTGGGAGAAAAGCTGCGGACGCAGGAGCGGACCAACGCTTCGCTGAAAGCCCGGATCATTGAACTGGAAAGCCGTCAGAAGGTACTGGAAGAAGCGGGTCAGAACTCGTTCAACCAGGTTGATATTCTGAAACGCTTGTCGCGTCTGGAACAGGAAGTCTATAAAAATAAACAGATGGATTAGCCTTCTATCTGGGCAATCGCTGGCTTGACCAAAGCTAGAGGAAAGTCCATGCTCGCACAATCTGCGATGATTGTAGTGTTTGCGCCGGCCCAATCAATAAGACCGGGCAGCCGGCAGGCTGACGGCTGACGAAACCCTTAGGTCCCTTCGGGGATGATGGCGGACGTCTGTAACAGTGTCACAGTGACGGAGTTTCCGGGGAAACCCGGAAAGTGGAACGCGATAAACCCCGCAAGCGAGAAACCCAAATTTGGTAGGGGAACTTCCAAGCCTGAAATGAAGGGTGAGGAAGCCGTCCGGAAGGACGGAGATAAATGGTTGCCGCCTGTTTCGATAAGAAACAGGAACAGAACATGGCTTACACGATAGAAGGCCGGGAGCTGAGTGATCAGCTCCTTTTTCTATTTTTAAAACTTGAAATTGGAACAGAAAAGTAAAATTCGTTCTCCCTTACATTAAAAGGCCGTAAAGGTCTCAGCGACTAAAAATGAATCGTATTCAAGCGTTAAAAAGTCAGAGAAGAATGAACTTGAAAATAATTCATCTTTGTGTTATAGTGAGTTTGTTCAGCAAAGTCTGCTCTGCTTCGCCGCTGATTGACAAACGTTACGCTTTGTCGACCGCTTTCAGCGAGTTCATGTTTTACAATTAGAACAACACTTGCTATAATTGTTCTGATATGAAAAAAGAGGTGCAGCAGAATGAAAGAAATTGGTGCTACATTGAAAAAACGCCGGGAAGAACTCGGCTACACTCTTGAAGAGATGAGCAATAAAACGCGGATTTCCGTTGCGCAGCTCAAAGCGCTGGAAGACGGGGATCTGGAGTTCTTTAAGGATGATCTGTCGTATGTCCGTTATTTTGTCCGTTTCTATTGTCAGGCGCTGTATTTGGATTTTGATCCGCTGCGCGATCAGTTGAGTCAGGATCTGGATCAGTTCACTGAAACGATGAGCTTAAAAGCAATTCATGAACGGGAAGAAATGCAGTCCAATATTGAAAAGAAAATCAACAAGGCTTCCGGCACGCTGAAAAAGGAAAAGAAAAAGATCGATTATTCTTTAGTCTCATTGCTGGCGGTGATTGCCGTCATGCTGATATGCTTAAGCGTCGTGCTGTTTAAAACAGTGCCGAATTGGTTTAAAGCGCAGCCGGAGAAGGACAGCTTTCCGGTCGTTGAGGTTACGCCGACGCCCTCGCAGCAGCCGACCGATACCCCTGATGTCCTAGATCAGCCGTCGGCACTGACGGTCACCATGGCGGCCAATGATCCTTCAACGTATGAAGTGCGCGGCTGGAAGGCGCAGGAAAGCTTTACGATCGCCGTTACCTTTGCCCAGGATACCTGGATTCGGGTGCTGGAAAATGATGTGGCGACGGATAATCCGGCGAGCACAACCTATCATGCGGCGGATGTTATGGAAATTACCCGCACTGCGTCGCAGGATTTAAAAATAACGATTCACTTCGGAATTGTCAAAAACAATACGATTACAATTAATGGCGAGGCGGTCGTGCTGGATGCCCAGATTGCCGCGAAGACCAGCGGCCAGAAAGTCAACTTTATTCTGAAAGGAGAATAAGTTATGAATTTACCTAATCGTTTAACCGTGATGCGGATCATTATGATCCCAGTCATCATTCTGATCGCGATTTTTCCTTATTCTCAGTTTGGTATTGAAATTCCGATGCTGCAGTTTGGCTTTGTAACTCTCTCGGCTGTCAATATCGTCATGCTTGTGCTGTTCTGCATCGCCAGCTTCACAGATTTTCTGGATGGTTATCTGGCACGCAAAAACAATTTAGTCACAACCTTCGGTAAGTTTGCGGATCCGATTGCGGATAAGCTGCTGGTTACAACGATGTTTGTTTTATTTGCGGCGCAGGGAACGATTCCGGTCGTGCCGGTTCTGATCATGGTTGCCCGCGACACGATTGTAGACGGAATTCGCATGATTGCCTCCAGTAATGGCGTCGTCATGGCCGCCGGTTATCTGGGCAAGCTGAAAACCGTCGTTCAGATGCTTTCCATCATTACGATTCTGCTGAATAATCTGCCGTTTGAGCTGTATCGTCTGCCGGTTTCGGATTTCCTGCTGTGGTTTGCGGCGTTTACATCGCTGGCCAGCGGTATTTCTTACTTCAACCAGATGAGGGAGTATATTTTTGAAAGCAAATAGCATGGCCGAACTGGCGGAGCTGATCCGTCAGAAGCAATGGACGCTGTGCAGCTGTGAAAGCTGCACCGGCGGTTTGTTTTCCAGCCGTCTGACCGAGGTGCCTGGAGTTTCCGCTTTCTTTAAGGGCGGGGTTGTAACGTATTGGACCGAGGTCAAAACCAATGTCGTACATGTTGATCCGGCGATTATCGAAGCCGAGGGCGTTGTCAGCGAAGCGACAGCGAAAGCGATGGCCGAGCAGTGCGCCGAGCTGATGCACTGCGATATGGCGGTGGCGTTTACCGGCAATGCCGGACCGGACGTGATGGAGAATAAACCGGCGGGGATGATCTGCACGGCCATTCATGTGCCGGGCCAAACCTGGACCTTTACGGACTTGCTGAACGGGACGCGGCAGGAAGTCCGCGAACAGATCGTAGAGCGGGTAACAGAGCGTAGTTTAACAATTTTACGACAGATTTGGTAAAATAAACAGGAATTTTGAAAAATTTGCGTATATAAGAAGTAGCGGAGGGACAGCTATGGCAGAAAAAGAGAAGAATAAAGACGTACTCCTTCAGGACACACTCAAACAGATCGAGAAGCAATACGGCAAAGGTTCAATCATGAAGCTGGGCGACCGGGCGAATGTCGATATCGATGCGATCAGCAGCGGTTCGATTGCGATTGACTATGCTTTGGGCATCGGCGGTTATCCAAAGGGCCGGATCATTGAAATCTACGGGCCGGAATCTTCCGGTAAAACGACGCTGGCGCTGCATGCGATTGCGGAGTGCCAGAAGGCCGGCGGCCGGGCTGCCTTTATCGATGCGGAAAATGCGATTGACCCGATGTATGCGAAAAATTTGGGCGTGAAGATCGACGACTTGATTTTGTCACAGCCCGACAGCGGCGAACAGGCTTTGGAAATCACGGAGCTGCTGATTAAGAGCGGTGCGATTGATTTAATCGTCATCGACTCGGTTGCGGCGCTGGTGCCGCAGGCGGAATTGGATGGGGAAATGGGCGACTCGCAGGTAGGTCTGCAGGCGCGGTTAATGTCAAAGGCAATGCGAAAGCTGGCTGGCGTTATGAACCGCAGCCAGTGTACGGCCATCTTTATCAATCAGCTGCGGGAAAAGGTTGGCATCATGTTCGGCAATCCGGAAACAACGCCGGGCGGCCGGGCCTTAAAGTTCTATTCTTCCGTGCGGCTGGATGTCCGCCGCAGTGAAGCGATTAAAAGCGGCACGGAGATCGTCGGCAATAAAGTCAATGTTAAGGTCGTAAAAAACAAGGTTGCGCCGCCGTTCAAAGTGGCAGCGATCGAAATTATGTACGGTGAGGGCATTTCGCATATCGGCGAAGTGGTCAGCCTAGGCGAATCGTTTGAAATCATCAACAAGAGCGGCGCCTGGTTCTCTTATAACGGCGAAAAGATCGGTCAGGGCCGGGAAGCGGTGCGGGCTTTCTTAAAAGCCAATCCGCAGCTGGATGAGGAAATCACCGGAAAAATCAAACATAAGCTCTTCCATGGCGATGAGGAAGAGGCTCCGGTACAAGAACAGGCTTAGG
Organism: Holdemania massiliensis; assembly: GCF_022440805.1. NCBI lineage: Bacteria > Bacillati > Bacillota > Erysipelotrichia > Erysipelotrichales > Erysipelotrichaceae > Holdemania > Holdemania massiliensis. The sequence continues at coordinate 1,543,524 of NZ_JAKNTK010000001.1, forward strand.
CTTGTTCTTTTTTTCAGCATTGAAAAAAAGCGCCTAGCCATGGGATAAAAGTGAATTCTGGCGTGAAAGGGCTTCCTTTTTTAATGCCGAAAATCATCAAAGAGGGAATGAAAAAGCGGATGAAAAAGAAAGAAATTCTGGAAAAACCATGCTTTGTTATTGTGAAAACGGTTAAAATTAGGTATTATTATAAAGGAGTCACAACTCTGAACAACTGATAATGGAGGAAATAAGTTATGAACAATCCACTTGTTTTGTCCATTTTATCTGGTATTGGGGGTTTAGCTGTCGGTGTGATCATCATGGTGATTACATCCCGGCTGGGCTTGAATCGTGATCAGCAAAAGGCAAAATTGCTGTTAGAAGAGGCAACAATTAAATCTGAGAACTTAGTCAGACAAGCTGTGCTGGACGGCCGTACGCAGGCGTACGAGCTGAAGCTGGCTGCTGAAAAAGAGGTTAAGGAGAGAAAACAAGAGCTTCAGGATAAAGAAAATAAACTGACGCGTCGGGAAGATAACCTGAATTTTCGTGATGAAACCTTAACGGCGAAAGAAAAGCAGATTGAAAACAAAAACAGCCAGATCACGGATAAACTGAATGTACTGGAGAAGATGGAAAGTCAGCTGCAGGCCAAAATCGACAATCAGATTGTCGAATTGGAACGCATTGCATCAATGAGCGCCGACGACGCCAAGAAAGAATTAATGGATGCCGTCGAGAAGAAAATGGATAAAGAAGTCAGCGTGTATATTCGCGAGAGGGAAGATGAAGCCCGTTCCAAAGCTGCCGATTCTGCCCGCAATATTATTGCGCTGGCGATTCAGCGTTATGCTCAGGAAGAAACGATCGAACGGACGGTTTCCGTCGTCGGTCTGCCTTCTGAGGAAATGAAAGGCCGGATCATCGGCCGGGAAGGACGCAACATCAAGGCGATTGAACAGGCGACTGGTGTTGACCTGATCATTGATGATACGCCGGAGACGATTACGGTTTCCTGCTTTGATCCAATCCGCCGCGAAATCGCGCGCCAGGCATTGGAAACGCTGATCCGGGATGGCCGGATTCAGCCGGGACGGATTGAAGATGTTGTCCGCAAGGTCACCAACGAGCTCAACGACACGATTATGAAGACCGGTGAGGATGCGGTGTTTAAGCTGCAGATCGGCCGGATTGACAAAGAGCTGGTCAAGCTGCTGGGCCGTCTGCGGTTCCGTTACAGCTATGGTCAGAACGTCTTGCAGCACAGCATGGAAGTCGCTTATCTTTCAGGCATGATGGCCGCGGAGCTGGGCTTGAATCAGACGCTGGCCAAGCGGGCCGGCTTACTGCACGATATCGGCAAGGCGCTGGACTTTGAAATGGACGGCAGCCACGTTGAATTGGGCGTGAAGGTCGCTAAAAAGCATGGAGAGAATGCGGTTGTCATCAATGCGATTCATTCACATCATGGCGAAGTTGAACCGACAACGTTGATTTCCAACCTTGTCGCCGCCGCTGATGCCTTAAGCGCAGCTCGGCCAGGCGCTCGGTTTGAAAGCTTTGAGAACTATATCAACCGGCTGGAACAGCTGGAAGCGATCGCCAACGGATTTGAAGGCGTTGATAAGACGTATGCCATTCAGGCCGGACGTGAAATCCGCGTCATGGTCATTCCGGATAAGATTGATGATGTGGCGTGTCATCGCGTAGCACGGGATATTAAAGATAAGATCGAAGCCGAACTGACCTATCCTGGACAGATCAAGGTCACAGTCATTCGGGAAACCCGCGCCAGTGAATTAGCGAAATAATGCGAATTTTATTTATCGGCGATATCGTCGGTTCCCCAGGCAGGCAGATGCTCCAGCAGCACCTGCCTGCTTTAAAAACCGAGATCTGTCCGGATCTGACGATCGTCAATGGTGAGAATGCCGCGCACGGCAAAGGCATCACGAAAAAGATTTACCATCAGCTGCTAAGCTGCGGCGCAGATTACATTACGATGGGCAATCATACCTTTTCCAAAAGTGAGCTGAAAATGTTTATTCAGGAGGCCGACCGTTTGATTCGCCCAGTGAATCTGATACCAATGGAGCTGGGCGAGGGGGTACGGTTTGCCCAGGTTCAGGACAAACGGGTCGGCATGGTCAATCTGTGCGGGCAGGTGTTCATGGACAATGTCGCGCGCAGTCCGTTTGAATGCATGAGTGAAATTCTTAACCGCCACGCTGCGGATCTGTGGTTCGTGGATTTCCATGCGGAAACGACTGGGGAGAAGGAAACCTTCGCCCAGGTATTCGCTGATCGGTGCGTTATGATTGTCGGCACGCACACGCATGTGCAGACGGCCGATGAACAACTGATGCGCGGCTGCGCCTATATCAGCGACGTTGGAATGTGCGGCGCGTTTGACAGCATCCTGGGCCGCGATAAGCGCGAGGTCATCGAGCGCACGCTGTATCAGATCAAAACACGCTATACCGTCGCCGAAGGTCCAGCGATGCTGTGCGGTGTCTGGGCCGAAATTGATGATTTGACCGGCCGGGCTTCCTTTATCGAGCGGATTCAGATCAGACCTTAACATAAACCCCTTTTTTCTCACATATCCTGTTAGAAGAAAGGGGTATTTTATGGAAATATTAAAAGTATCAACGAAATCCAACCCGAATTCGGTAGCGGGCGCGCTGGCCAACTTACTAAAAGAAAACGATCGGGTCGAAGTCGATACGATCGGTGCGGGAGCGATTAATCAGGCGATTAAGGCTGTCGCGATCGCCCGCGGCTTTGTGGCGCCGATCGGTTTGGAACTGTTCTGTGTTCCGGCGTTTATGGATATCGTGATCGACGGTCAGCCAAGAACGGCGATAAAACTTATTGTTGAAAAAAAGCAACCATGATATAATAGGGAGCATAAAGGAGGATGAAACAATGCCAGCAAAAGTAGATAAAGATACATGCATCGGCTGCGGCGCATGCGCAGGAGTTTGCCCGGTAGGAGCCATTGCATTACAGGACGATGGAAAAGCGGGTGTTGACGAAGGAACATGCATCGACTGCGGTGCCTGCGTTTCGACCTGCCCAGTTTCTGCCATTTCGCAGTAATTCCATCCTGAAATAAGCAGATCAACGGAAAGAAGGCGACAAAAAGCCTTCTTTTTGATATAATAAAACGCGTTATGAAAAAGGAGAGGCCTATGAAAAAAGACTGGAAGCTGCCGTCGCTGAAGGCGGCGCAAATACGGACACCGCAGGAAGCGGCGATTGAACGTTCACTGTTTGCCTTAGATCCGCAGGTGCGCAGTCTGGGCATCGGGCGGCGTTATTTCATTCATACCTATGGCTGTCAGGCCAATGAACGCGATTCGGAAACGATCGCGGGAATTCTGGAAGCGATGGGTTTTGTCCCGGCTTCCGCAGAAGCCGAAGCGGATTTAATCCTGCTCAATACCTGTGCTGTCCGTAAAAATGCCGAAGATAAGGTCATCGGGCAGCTGGGGGCGCTGAAGCGCATGAAGCGGGAAAATCCGGATCTGATCTTCGCGGTCTGCGGATGCATGGCCCAGGAAGAAGATATTGTCGATCTGATTCTGAAAAAATACCATCAGGTCGATCTGATTTTTGGAACACATAATCTGCACCGGCTTCCGCAGTTATTAATGCAGGCGATGATGAGCCATGAACGAACGGTGGAAATCTTCTCCAAAGAAGGGGAAGTGATCGAAAACCTGCCGGTTCGCCGCTTTGGCAAGCACAAAGCCTGGGTGAACATCATGTACGGCTGCGATAAGTTCTGTACCTACTGCATCGTGCCTTATACCCGCGGCAAGGAACGGTCCCGCGACCCGCAGGATATTCTGGATGAGGTGCGCGAACTGAAAGCCCAGGGCTATAAGGAGATCACGCTGCTGGGGCAGAACGTCAATGCCTATGGCAAAGATCGGGCCAGCGGTTACGGCTTCGCGCAGCTGCTGCGCGATACTGCCGAGATCGGCGTGGATCGGGTGCGCTTTACGACCAGCCACCCGTGGGACTTTACCGATGAGATGATTGAGGTGATCGCCGCTTATGACAACATCATGCCTGCGATTCATTTGCCGGTGCAGTCCGGCAGCAGCGAGATGCTCAAGATCATGGGGCGCCGTTATACCCGCGAGGAGTATTTGACCCTGTTCCATAAGATTAAAGAGCGGATTCCCGGCTGTTCGTTTACCACGGATATCATTGTCGGCTTCCCGAATGAGTCCGAGGAACAATTTGAAATGACGCTGAGCTTGGTGGATGAATGCCGGTATGATGGAGCCTTTACGTTTATTTATTCCCCGCGGACAGGCACCCCGGCTGCACGGATGCAGGACAATGTCCCCGCTGAGGTCAAAAGCCGCCGTCTGCAGCAGCTCAATGAAAAAATTGCGTATTATGCCCATCAGAATAATGAACCATATCTCGGCCGGATTGTGACCGTGCTCGTCGATGGTCCGTCAAAGAAAAATGATCAGGTTTACAGCGGCTACAGTGAAACCAACAAGCTGGTTAACTTTACCGCAGATCATGCCGAGCCGGGGGATCTGGTTCAGGTTCGGATCACGGAAATTCATTCCTGGTCGCTCAATGGGGAAAAGGTCGAGCAGCCTCAACCTCAAATTGCTTAGTTTTAACCTTTGCCGCAGTCCGGCTGCTTAAACCAAGGAACTGCGGCTTTTTGTTTGTCGGTTTTTCACTTTCACTGGGTAATCGGTGAAAGCGGGGTGAAAGCGAATCAGCACCGGTGTTAAAATGATTGAAATTCAAGCGGCGGTATGATATAGTTTACCCACGAAGCCATCCCTGCAAAACTGGATCATCTTACGATTAAACCGGCTTGGACAAGCGCTTTTCAACGAATTGAAAGCGTTTTTCCTGTGGCTGACGCAGTTGTCAGGAAGCTTTTGGCAGGGTATAATAAAGAAAACATCATAGGAGGAAATTTCATGGATCAAGTACGTCTGTTCGCTTTGGGCGGATTGGATGAAGACGGCAAAAACATGTATGTGGTTGAAGTCGGCGAATCCATTTTTGTCATTGAAGCGGGCTTAAAATATCCGGAATCCACCGATCAGTTAGGGATCGAGCGGATCATTCCGGATTTCAAATATTTAGTTGAAAATCAGCATCGAATTCAGGCGATTTTCATTTCTCACGGGCATGACGATGTCATGGCAGCACTGCCGAATCTGCTTCGGCATGTCAAGGCGCCGGTGTATTCCACACCGTTAACGGCCATGCTGATCGAAGAGATGCTGAAAAAGGAAGGCCTGCGCGATATCCGCGTGCATCGCATTAAGCGCAACTCAAGTTTTAAAATTGCCGGCATCGCGGTTCGGGCTTTTGGCATGACGCAGTCGATTGCGGATGGCTTTGGCCTGGCGATTGAAACGCCGCAGGGTTCGATTGTCTATACCAGCGAATACATCGTCGATTATGATATTCATAACGATGCTTTTTCCTGCGACATTACGGCTCTGGCGGAGATTGGCAAGCGCGGCGTTTTGGCTTTGATGACCGAATCGGTCGGGGCCGACCGCGAAGGACATTCAGCTCCGCATCATCGGATTACTGAATTTGTCGAGCCGGCCTTCGAGGATGCCGAGGGGCGCATTCTGATTACGACCTATCATCAGAATTTATACCGCATTATTGAAATTATCGAACTGGCGAATAAATACAACCGCAAGGTGATCTTCTATGATGACGATTTGCGGGCAATTTTAAAAGCGGTTGAAAAGATGGGGTATTACCGGATGCCGATTGGTTTGGAAATCCCCAAAACCAAGTTTACCAATGACTTAAAGGATGTCGTGGTCATTGTTTCCGGTTCCGGCGATCATGTGTTCAGACGGATGCATAAGGTGGCTCTGGGTGAAGATGCCATGCTGCGGCTGAACAGTCAGGATACGGTGGTCATCGCCTCCCCGGTTGTGCCGGGAACGGAACGCGAAGCGACGAATATGGAAAATGAGCTGTATAAGGAAAACGTCCGGGTAGTGACGCTGGATCGGCGCAAGGTGTATTCAATGCACGCTTCGATTGAAGATCTGAAGATGATGCTGTATCTGTTTAAGCCGACGTATTACATGCCGATCAAGGGCGAGTACCGCCAGCTGGTTTCCAATGCCAACATCGCTTTGAACATGGGCTATCACGCGGATAAGATTCTTGTCCTGGACAACGGTCAGATCGCCAAGTTCGAAAATGGAATTCTGAAGTCGACGGCCGATCAGCTGACGCTGGAGGATGTTCTGATCGACGGCAATGAAAATTTGGATGTCAGCGGCATGGTGCTGCGGGATCGGGAAATTTTGTCAACCGACGGCGCGATCATCGTCGGAATTGTCGTCAACCACAAGACCAAAGAAGTGATCGGCGGACCGGATGTCCAAAGCCGCGGCGTAATCTATTTGAAAGACGCGGATCACATTGTCAAGGAGATCGGCAATATTATTGAGAAAACAGTCGAGGATGCGGTAAAGGAAAAACGTTACGAAAATATGGCGGTGCGGATGGAAGCGAAAGACCGGATCGTGAAATATGTCTTGAAGGAAACCGGCAAGCGGCCGATGATTTTACCGGCGATTGTCGAAATCAATGTCACGGAATAGGAGATGATGATCCGTGGCGAAAACGAAGCAGAAGAAGAAAAAGAACAATTCCAAAAGCACCGTGGATTCGGAAATCCTGCGCTATGTCATTGCGCTGGCGGTGATCACTGTGACATTGATCGCGGCGCTGCAGTTAGGGATCGTCGGACAATTTCTGACAACGATCACACGGTATCTGTTTGGTACGTATTACGGAGTCGTCTACGGGATGTGTTTACTCGGGGGGCTGGCTGTCTTGTTTGGACAGAGGTTTCCCGTTTTCTCCGTTAAGACGCTGATTGCGATCGCTGCCGTATTCATCGCGATGATTTTGTGGTCGGCGATTCCGCAGGATCCCCAGCTGAGCGGATTTCGAGTGTTCAGTGATTATCTTTCGCATACCGGCGAACATTTCAGCTCGCCGACAACCGTCGCTGCCCAGGGCGGAGTTTTAGGCGCCCTGCTGTACTCGCTCAGCTCACTGCTGTTTGCACGTACAGGAACAGTCTTAGTGATTTTTGCGCTGCTAGCTTTGGCGGCGCTGCTGATGATCAAGACGGAAGTGTATGTGTCGATGTGGCATTCGATCACGGACGCGCTGCATCGTGAAAAAAAGCCGAAGGCAAAGCGTTCACCGCGCCAGATGGAAATCGAAGAGCTGGAAGAATCCGGCGAAAACCGCAGGGTGATCGGAAGTGTGGAGCTGGGAAAAAAGAAGAAAAAATCAATTTTCTTAACGCCGGATGACGAACCGGCTGAAGCTGAACTGTCCGCTGCGCCGATCGTTAAAAAAGAAAAGAAAAAAGAAGAAAAAGAGAAACCTGTACCGCCGCCGGAAGAAATGCCGAAGGTGGTCTCGATTGGCAGCGGGGCTGGGGAGGTAGGCTATACGCTGCCGGCGTTGACGATGCTGGATGAAATTCAGGCAAAATCCCGTTCGGTACTGAACCAGAACGCCGCTTCGATCAAGGGCAAGAAGCTGATTGAAGTTCTGGGCAATTTTGGCATCAACGCGCAGCTGGTCGCGACGCATATCGGACCGGCGGTCACTAAGTTTGAAATCCGGCCGGATTCCAACGTCAAAGTATCGAAGATCAACGCGATTTCCGATAACCTGAAAATGGAGCTGGCAGCCCGGGATATCCGCATCGAAGCGCCGATTCCCGGACGCAACGCGGTCGGCATCGAAATTCCGAATGTCGAAACAACGCCGGTGAAGATGCTGGAGCTGATGCGCCAGCTGCCGGAAGATAAGAAAGACAAAAAGCTGCTTTTAGCGCTGGGCAAAGATCTGATGGGGAAGGGGATTTTCTGTCAGCTGGACAAGATGCCCCATCTGCTGATCGCCGGGGCCACCGGCAGCGGCAAGTCAGTCTGCATGAATACGATTATTACTTCACTGCTGCTGCGGACTTCGCCGGATGAAGTGAAGCTGCTCTTAGTCGATCCGAAGAAAGTCGAATTTACGCCTTACCGTGAAATTCCGCATTTGATCGGTCCTGTGATTTCGGATGGAGCCGAAGCGGCGCGGGCCTTGAAGGTCATCGTCATGATGATGGAGAACCGGTATGAGGTCTTCGCTCAGGTTGGGGTCCGCAACATTGCCGGCTACAATGAAAAACTGGCGAAAGAGCCGCAGCCGAATCTGCAGCCTATGCCGTATATTGTCGTCATTATCGACGAGCTGGCTGATTTGATGGCCGTCGCCGGCAAGGAAGTCGAAATGAGCATTCAGCGGATTACCCAGCTGGCGCGGGCGGCTGGAATTCATTTGATCGTCGCCACGCAGCGGCCTTCCACCGATGTCATCACCGGAATTATCAAGGCCAATATTCCAAGCCGGATTGCCTTCTCCGTTTCCAGCGGCATTGATTCACGAACCATTTTGGATCATGTCGGGGCGGAACGGCTGCTGGGCAACGGTGATATGCTCTATTTCCCGATTGGGGAACCAAGTCCGGTGCGGTTACAGGGCGTTTATGTGACCGACGATGAAGTCAAGCGCATCACCGATTTTGTTTCCGCGCAGATGAAGCCGCGCTATGAGGACGCGTTTATCCGTTTGGAAGGCGTGGACAACAATGAAAGCACGGCGGTGATGTCGGCGCAGGACGATCCGCTGTATGAAGAAGTTCGGGAATATGTCATTGAAACGCAGAAGGCGTCGACCTCACTGCTGCAAAGAAGGTTCGGAATCGGATATAATCGTGCAGCCAGACTGATTGACGTTCTGGAAGAACGCGGCATCATTGGTCCGGTGCAGGGCTCCAAACCAAGGGATGTTTACATCAAAAAGAACGAAACTTCGGATGACGAAGAAGAAAATTAAAAAATCACATGTGAAACCGGATTGCATCATTTTCTGAATCAATCCGGTTTTTTTTCTTGATTTGATCGAATTGTCTGAAGAAAACTGCCGCTTAAGTTGACAAATGGCATTTTAAAAGTCTAATATTATACTGTAAGCATAGCTTGCATAAAGCAATGGAGGGAAAGAAAATGAAAAAATTGCTGACCTTTGCTTTAGCGCTGCTGATGGTTGCCGGCTGTTCCAACAATGGTGGAACAACAGCGACACCAACACCAGATGCTGACGCAAACAATGACGGTGGAAACACTGGCTGCACAATTACCATCGGATTAGTTACTGACTTAGGCGGTATCGATGACAAGTCCTTTAACCAGGGCACATGGGAAGGGGTAGTTCAATTCGCAGAAGACAATAACATGGGCGAAGAATGCTACGGTTACCTGCAGTCTTCCGCCGATGCGGATTACATCCCGAACCTGAGCACTTTTGCTGATCAGAAGAAAGACCTGATCGAAGCTCCGGGCTTCCTGTTTGAAGATGCGATGAAGGAAGTCGCTGATCTGTATCCGGATCAGAAGTTTGTTATCATCGATACAGAAGTTGACAAACCAAATGTGGCTTCGGCCATCTTTAAAGAGCAGCAGCCTTCTTACCTGGTAGGCGTTGCCGCAGCGATGAAAGCGAAAGAAGCGGGCATGACGAAAGTTGGATTTATCGGCGGTGTTGAAAACCCGATTATCGAACGTTTTGAAGCAGGCTACAAGCAGGGCGTTGCCAGCGTTGATCCAAGCATTGAAGTGCTGAGCGACTATGCGAATGCATTTGATGATCCAGGCAAAGGCTCGACCTTAGCTCAGAAGCAGTACAATGACGGTGCTTATGTTATTTTCCATGCAGCCGGTGCAACAGGCAACGGTCTGATCAAAGAAGCGAAGGATCGCCGCGAAGCGGGTGAAGACGTTTGGGCGATCGGTGTTGACTCTGACCAGTATGATGCAGGTCTGATGTCTGACGGTACTTCCGCAGTCCTGACTTCCGCATTGAAGCGCGTTGATACAGCGGCTTACTATTTCGCGGATCAGGTTAAAAACGGCACGTTCCAGGGTGGAACTATGGTCTTTGACGCCAGCAATGACGGCATCGGCTTCCCGAAGGAAAATCCGAACCTGTCTGATGAAATCGTTAAGGCGATGGAAGAGGCTTTAGCGAAAATCAAGTCCGGCGAAATCGTCGTTGACGAAGCATTGCAGAAATAAGCAGTACGCAAAAGCAGAAAGGGAGAGTACAAGCTCTCCTTTTTTTGCGCCTTTTCACTAGATAGATGATTCGGATAATGATTTAAGTCCATAGGGGGATGGATTTCGTCCAGTTATTCCCCCAGAAAAATACGGTTTCTTATGATTTTGGCCTCGGAAATGGTGTCAAGAATGAGAACGTTGACACCCTTTCTGACACCATTGGCACCATTTAGTGGCACTATTGGCACCAATTTTGATATGAAGCAGGATGCTTTTGAAGGAACAGGGATGAGTTTTGACTGCTAGCCTCATCAACACAGAGAGGGAAAAGCGCTTGAGAGATTCAATAGACACTAGAAAATGTACAGCTTTTGGGTAAACTCTACCGTCAGTAGGTGTTCTTTTTTTGCTGTTCGGTTACAATCAAAGGCAGATGAGGAGGTCAAAGTAATGGATCAAGTCAAGATCGGCCGTTTTATTGCCGCGTGCAGAAAAGCCGGCGGCTGGACACAGAATGAAATTGCAGCGCAGCTGGGAGTGAGTGATAAAGCCGTTTCCAAATGGGAAACGGGAAAATCTCTGCCGGACTACCCGCTGCTGCTGCCATTATGTAATTTATTGAAGATTACGCTGAACGAGCTGCTGCTGGGAGAGCCAATTAGTGATGCAGAATATAAGGCAAAAGCGGATCAGATTCTCTATGATATGATCGGTCAGTGGTTGGGGCAGGATCAAGCTTTGCCGCAAACGAAGATGAATCATCCCTGTCCAGTATTAAACGTCTCGCATGTCACAAAAATCTATGCTGAGGAAGAAGTGGAAACCCTGGCGGTGGATAATGTCAGCTTTGAAGTGGAAAAGGGCAGCTTTATCGGGATTATGGGTGCCTCCGGCTGTGGGAAGACAACGCTGCTGAAACTGATTGCCACGATGGATCGTGTATCTGAGGGAACGATTGAAATCGCCGGTCAGCCGCTGCAGGCTTTAACCGAATCCCAGCTAGCGCAGTTCCGCGGCACTCACCTGGGGTTTATCTTTCAGGAATACAATCTGCTGGATACGCTGACGCTTCGTGAAAACATCGCGCTGGCGTTAACGATCCAGACAGCCGCTATGGCTCATTCGCCGAAGGTGATTGACGAGCTGGCCGAAAAGTTTGAAATTACCGAAGTTTTGGATCAATTTCCCTACGCGGTTTCCGGCGGACAGCGGCAGCGATGTGCCTGTGCCCGGGCGATTGCCTCGCATCCCAGCCTGATTTTGGCTGATGAACCGACCGGAGCACTGGACAGCCGCAGCGCCCGGCAGCTGCTGGAAATGCTGGTCATGCTGCGCAGAGACTACGGTGCGACACTGTTAATGGCAACGCATGATGTGATGTCAGCCAGTTACTGCGACCGGATTTTGTTTATGCAGGATGGCCGCATTCAGACTGAGCTAGAACGCGGTTCGTTAAACAAACAGGCTTATTTTACTGAGATCTTAAAGACGCTGACAGACGTCACAGAGCGGACAGTTCATGACGCTTAAATTGATCTGGCGCAATATTCAGCGCAGTGCCGGAGACTATCTGCTTTTGGTCATGACGGTAACCCTGCTGGCCGCGATTTTGTGTCTGGCGAACTGCATCGCCGTTTTCGGCAGTATCCAGGCTGGTTTTCAGACTGCGTCCCTGCCGGTTCTAATCGTATTGATACTAATTTTTCTGATCAACACGATTCATACGTTCATGCTTCACCAGCGGGCAAAAGCACTGGCTGTGACCCTGCTGCTGGGGATGGAGCGCGGGAAGCTGCGGCGGCTTTATCTGGGCGAGCTGAGCGTAATTGGAATCGGCTGTTTTCTGCTCGGTACGCTGATCGGCGCCAGTCTATTCAGCCTGTTCATTTCTCCGCTGCTGCAGATCAGGACCCATGTATCCTGGCTCTTGTTGATGGGAAAAAGCATCCTTCAAACCGGCGCCTACTTTTTTCTGGCGGAACTCTTGTCGGGAGTGTGGATTGACCATCAGCTGGCAAGCCTGCAGATCAGTCAGCTGCTCGTTCAGAAACGCCGCAATCATCCGATTCATCGGAAAAATCTGCGGTTCTGGCAGCGCTGCTTTGTGAGCAGTTTTGCACTTTTTCTGATCTTTTTGATCGGGATCGCGGCAGCACAGGGAGAACTGCTGACCCTTTGCATCGGCTGGATCGCCTTGCCGATGATCGTGTGCATCATCGCATTCTATCAAAGTCTTTACGCTTATTTTTCTCATCTGAGATCGGCAGGAAAATTAGGTCAGATCCAAGGCAATCGTCTGCTTTGGCTTGCTGAATTGACAACCGGGGCGAAAACCAGCGCCAATCTCAATGCCCTACTGTGCGTCTGCCTGGTGTTTGCCGCATCGGCATTCGGGTTTGGCCTATTGCTTTTGGACAGCGGGGCAAACCTGTTTGAAAGATCCATGCAGACCTACATGGGCTTTATGCAGATCAGTCTTTGTCTGATCTTTCTGATCCTCTACTTCTCCATGCTGTCGCTCTTACAGATCTTGGATCTGAAGCGGCAGGCCCGTACCTTGAGAATCCTGCATGCATTGGGCAAAGACCAGGCATCGTTGAATCGTTTGATGTGCATTCAGACCTTATTTCATCTAGGACTTCCGGCCGGGATGGGACTGGCGTTGCTGACGGCAGCGGTACCGCTGATCAATTTCCGATTGAATGAGGAGATCTCGGTGCTGCGGCAAAATCAGGTACTAAGACTTTTCGGTGGTTTTGGATTCTGTTTCTGCGCCTTATACCTAGTTTATTTTTTAGCGGTGACAGCAATCAGCAGGCGTAATTTAAAGTCCTTGACTAACAGCTGAAGCGGATCGGCAGGATTATTCAATACCGCGCCGGCCCGGCTTGTGATCCGTTGTCTCTCTTTCAGTCAGTTCCGGAGGATAAAAATAATATTGACTTCAGCAATTTTATGCAGAATTTTGAGAATTGCAGAGAATCAATGAAAAGAAGACTGGACAAACCGGATTTCTTTTACCCAGAAGTTCGGTTTTTTCATATTTTTAAAAATTGCAGAGAAGCTGATGTTTTTCAGGAGCACGCAGGTGTCAAATGTCACGTTTATTTGTGAAAATCGCAAAAAAGACGGCGACAGTCAGAGGAATTATGTTATAATTTTGAATAGTTAATGGAGGGAAAATAATGAGTTATGCGATAGAGATGCTCAACATCACAAAAGATTTTCCAGGCATCCGCGCCAACGATGACGTCACTCTTCAAGTAGAGGAAAAAAGTATTCATGCTCTCTTGGGAGAAAACGGGGCAGGAAAGTCGACGCTGATGTCGATCTTGTTCGGTCTGTATCAGCCAACCCAGGGCACGATTAAAGTGCGAGGGCAGGAAGTCAAGATCACAGATCCGAATGTCGCCAACAGCCTGGGGATCGGGATGGTGCATCAGCATTTTAAATTGGTTGAATGCTTTACGGTAACGGAAAATATCATTTTGGGAATGGAGCCGAAAACGAAGTTTTATACGACGGACATCAAGTCGGCGGCCCAGCGGATTCAGCAGCTGAGCGAAATGTATGGATTAAATGTTGATCCGTATGCGAAAATCCAAAATATTTCTGTCGGGATGCAGCAGCGGGTTGAAATTTTAAAAATGCTTTACCGCAACGCGGATATTTTGATTTTTGATGAGCCGACTGCCGTGCTGACACCGCAGGAAATTCATGAGCTGATGGAGATCATGCGCAATCTGACAAAGGAAGGCAAAACAATTATTTTAATCACGCATAAACTGAAAGAAATCAAGGAAGTGGCTGATGTCTGTACGGTTTTGCGGCGCGGCCGATGCATGGGTACAATTCAGGTTGCAGAAACCTCGGAAGAGGAAATGGCAAAGCTGATGGTCGGCCGGGAAGTCGATTTCGGCGTTGAAAAACAAGCCCAGCAGGCAGGTAAAGTCGTGTTGGAAATCGAACATTTAAAGGTTAAGAATTCCAAGGGCCTTTTAGGCGTGAAGGATTTCAGCCTGCAGGTGCGGGCTGGGGAGATCGTCGGCGTCGCCGGCATCGACGGCAACGGCCAGACGGAGCTGGTCTATGCGCTGACGGGTTTGACCAAAGCTGAGGACGGCAAGGTGCTGCTCAACGGCAAAGACATCACGCACAGTTCGATTAAACACCGGATTGAAGCAGGAATGGGACACATTCCAGAAGATCGGCATAAGCATGGTCTGATTCTGGATTTCAAGCTGAAAGAAAACATGGTCATCCACAGCTACAATCAGGCGCCGTTTGCGAAAAACGGACTTTTGCAGATTCCGGCTATTGATAAGAAAACAGATGAATTAATTGAAATGTTCGATGTCCGCAGCGGCCAGGGACGGGAAACGATCACCCGCAGCATGTCCGGCGGCAATCAGCAGAAAGCGATTATTGCCCGTGAGATCGACCGCAGTCCTGAACTGCTGATCGTCGTTCAGCCGACCCGCGGATTGGACGTTGGGGCGATTGAGTACATCCATAAACGGATTGTTCAGGAACGGGATAACGGCAAGGCAATTCTATTAGTTTCATTAGAGCTGGACGAGATTCTGGCTTTGTCTGATCAGATCGCAGTCATGTTTAACGGCGAGCTGACAGGCTGGGTTAAAGCAGAGGAAACAGATGAAAACGAGCTGGGCTTAATGATGTCCGGTTCGATCCGAAAGGGGGTCGGCGAAGCATGAAGAAAAGAGAAAAACTGACAGCTCCGCTGATTGCGGTTCTGCTGGGCTTGTTAGTCGGCATGGTTATCGTCATCGCCAGCGGCAAATCGCCGGTGCTTCTGATCTCAGCGATCATCAAGAGCTTCTGCGGCTTTGATATCCTGAATCCGGGGCCGATTAATCCGCGGTATTTCGGCGAGTTCATCGTTTTCTCGATGCCGCTGATTCTGACGGGGTTGGCGGTCGGCTTTGCTTACCGCACAGGATTGTTCAATATCGGTGGGGAAGGGCAGGTCATGGTCGGTGCGCTGGCAGCGACCGTGGTTGGGATTCTTGTCCCGCTGCCGCCGGTGCTGCATGCGATCGTCTGTCTGATTGCCGGCGGAGCAGCCGGCGCCCTGTGGGCATTTTTGCCGGGCTTTCTGAAAGTAAAGCGGAATATTTCAGAAGTGGTCACGGCGATCATGATGAACTACGCGGCGCTGTATTTCTGCAACTACATCTTAAAGGCGCTGCCGGGATCCACGCAGACCCGCACGGTAGATCTGCCGGCCTCGGCGTTAATCAAATCGGATTTTCTCAAGCAGATCACCAACAATTCGCGTCTGCATTGGGGAATTCTCGTCGTTTTTCTGGCGGTGATCGTTTACCATATCATCATCGAGAAAACAACGTTCGGCTACAGTCTGCGGGCTACTGGCTTCAATGCGGAGGGGGCACGCTATGCCGGCATGAAGGTGGAGCGCAATGTCGTCTATGCGATGATGATTTCAGGCGTAATGGCCGGATTGGCCGGCGCGATTATGGTCTTGGGCACCTTCGGTTACGGACGTGTGCTGAACACGGCTGAAAACTATGGCTTTGACGGAATTGCGGTAGCTCTGGTCGGCGGCTGCAATGCGATCGGCATCTTCTTTGCCGGCCTGCTGTTTGGCCTGCTGAAAGTGGCTCAGCCGCTGATGCAGTCGATGCAGATCCCGAAGGATATCGCGACGATTATCTCTTCCACGATCATCATGCTGGTAGCGATGCAGAACGGCATTATCTACATCATGAACCGATTGTCAAAAAAGAAGGAAAACGCTGAGAAAGGAAGTGAACAGGCATGAGTTTATTTTATAACATGTTTACCATCACTCTGATGATCTCAGCTCCGATTATTATCGCGGCGCTGGGCGGACTGTTCAGCGAGCGCAGCGGCGTTGTCAACATCGCCTTAGACGGCATCATGCTTGTCGGCGCCTTTGTCACCGCGGCGGTTGTCGTCGTGTTGGATCCAAGCGGCGCCAACAGCAAAACGGCGATTCTGATCGGTTTGGCCGCCGGCACGATTGCCGGGATGGTGTTCTCGTTGCTGCATGCCTATGCGAGCATTGATCTGAATGCTGATCAGACGGTTTCCGGTACCGCTTTGAACTTACTGGCGGCGGGTATCACGGTTTATCTCTGCCAGATTTTCTTCAATCAGCAGCGGACGCCGGCCTTTATCCGCGGCATTACACGGATTGACGTACCCGTGCTGAAGGATATACCGGTGTTGGGCGAAATGTTTTTCAAGCAGGTGCATCCGACGTTCTATCTGACGATTGTCCTGGTGTTTGTAACCTGGTATGTTGTATTTAAAACACCGTTTGGTCTGCGCATGCGTTCATGCGGAGAATTTCCGCAGGCTTCAGCTTCGATGGGCATCAACGTCCGCAGAATGCGTTACTTTGGGGTTCTGGTTTCCGGGGCGCTGGCGGGCTTAGCCGGCGGTGTCATGGTTCTAACCCAGGACGTTCAGTTTACCGTTGTTACGGTTCATGGTTTTGGCTTTATCGCAATTGCCGCGCTGATCTTCGGCAAGTGGAATCCATTCGGGGTCTTGGGCGCCGGCATGTTCTTCGGCTTCTCCCAGACGCTGGGCTTCTATGCCAAGGATATTCCGTTTTTGGCGACATTACCGACAGAATTCTTCAGTATGTTCCCATATGTGCTGACGATCATCGCGCTGGTCATTTTTGCCGGCAAGTCGGTGGGGCCGAAGGCATCGGGCGAAATCTACGATACAGGCAAGCGTTAAACAGAATCCGGTTGAAACAATTCAGCCGGATTTTCTTTTCTCTGTGGGATTCTGGTATAATAAAAATAATGAAGACGTCCGGATAAGGATTCCGGAAGATAGAAAGAGGAAATTTATGCAGATCGAAGAAATTAGAAAACAATGGCGACAGATCATGGCGGCGAAGGAATTGAAGCAAGTTTCCGAGCTGCTGCGTCAAAGTCCTGAACGGGATATCTTGATGCAGCGGGGAAAGGAATTGTGCGCGCACACCTTTGTGTTTGACCATCCATGGGATATGGAACGCTGCCTGACCCCGCATACTCTGGAAATAATGAACTGGAACCAGGTATTCAATGAAGATGAAGAATGGACGTTTATGCTTAACCGCATGGATTATTGGTCCGTTCTGGCAAAAGCCGCGCTGATCAGTCAGGACACGCGATATCTGGATCAGGCTAAAGATTTCCTGCTGGACTGGATTGCGCAGCATCCGCATATCGAATACAGCCTGTCAACCCGAACGCTGGATACGGGAATTCGGATCGTCAATATGCTGGAATGTGCGATGCTATTGGAAGTGTCGGAAAAACTGACCGAAGAAGAGCTGCGGCAGATCCTGGACAGTGTGGATCAGCAGATGACGTATTTAAAAGCCAATTATATTGAAAAATACACGCTGAGCAACTGGGGCAGCATTCAGACCTGCGGGTTGATCGTCTGCTGCGCTATGATGGGAAAGGATCCGGAAACCGATGAGATTTATCGTTGGGCACTGGATGAGCTGGAAACGCAGGTGCAGATTCAGATTGGTGAGGATGGGATGCTTTGGGAGCAGTCGACCATGTATCATGTGGAAGTCCTCAACAACCTGCTGCGGGTGTTGGAGTATGCTCAGTTTTATCCGATACCGCTCTCTTCACAGATCAAGGATAAAGTCCACGCGATGGTGCACGCATTAATGCACATGATGATGCCGGATCATCAAATTGAAACGTTTGGCGATTCGGATCGGGTCAATGCTGAGGATGTCATGAATCGGGGTGCTGTTTTATTTGACGATCCACAGCTTCGGGCGATGGGCAACGATGTAGGCGACAGCGATTTGCTTGTCAACGGCGGAATGCCGGCCTGGCGCAAACTGCAGACGATGCCGAAGCAAACCCCGACCCAGCTGCTGTATGCGGGAGCGGACTGCGGCATTGTCGTGCGGCGCAGTGATTTTGGACCGGAAGCGGAATGGATGATGGTGCTTAACGGTGAGCTGGGCAGCGGCCATGGTCATTCGGACAACCTGCATTATTCCCTGGTTCATCGCGGCGTCCCATTTGTTATTGATCCAGGTCGTTTTACTTATCGTGAGGATCATCCTGTTCGGGTTGAACTCAAGGGCATGAGTGCTCACAATACAGTAGTTTTGGATGATCAGCCGGGCAGCGTTCCGGATTCCAGCTGGACCTATCAAAAATTCCTTCGTCCGCTGGCCACGGTTGTCCGTGATACGCCGCAGGCATTGTATTGGGAAGGCGGCGTGCTGACACAACAGCCGCAGATGACGCATATTCGCAAGATGATCATGCTGCCGCAGGGCTGCTGGCTTATCTGCGATGAAATTTTCTGTGCCGGTGAACATAAAGTAGTCAGCCGAATTCAGCTTGATCCGCAGGTTACGGTCATCGGTGAGGGAGCGGACAGACAGCTGAAGCATGCGAAAGCTCAGCTGCAATATCATCACGAAGGACTGCCGCTTTCCGTACAGACAGGACCGTGCTCGCTGCGCTACAATGAATTGCTGGATCATTCTGTTCTTGTCAGCCAGGGAATCATGCGGGATCAATTGTTTCAGGATGAATTGTTTTACGGTGAAGATTTCCGGCTGGAACGCGCTGAGGTCATTCAGCCGGGACGGGGAAAATGTTCAGTGGAGGAAGTCAGTGCCTGGCGGTTTATCCGAGGAGAAGAGACTTACACATGTGTGATTTTCCATCAGCAGCTTTATCAGGGAAAGAAAATTCTGTTTTGCGAAGGCTTGCCGCTGCATAACCAGGCGTGTCTGATTATCAGAAAAGGCGATCAGAAAAAATTGATTCGTCTGAAATGACAATAAATTAAATGAATAAAGCTAATAATGCAAGAGGTCTAGTTGAAAAAGTAAAAGATAGTGTAAGGAACTGTAGTGAACTTTAATTGTGAGGGACGAAGATGGATTCAGAAAAAACCTTATCATATTACAATATAAATGCAAAGAAATTTACAGATGGAACAATTAATGTAGATTTTTCAAAAACACAAAATAGATTTTTGGAGATGCTCGATAGTAGCGCAGCAATACTAGACTTTGGTTGTGGCTCAGGTCGTGACACGAAGTACTTTCTTGAGAAAGGATACTACGTGGATGCGATTGATGGATCAGAGGAATTATGTAAGATCGCATCCGTATACACAGGGATTGAAGTAAAGTGCATGCTTTTTCAAGAACTAGATGTGATGGAGAAGTATGATGCAATTTGGGCCTGTTCTTCTATCTTACATCTGTCACGAATGGAACTTGTAGATGTTATGGGAAAGATGGCAAGGGCTATAAAATTAAATGGACTAATCTATACATCATTTAAATACGGAACTTTCGAAGGTGAACGAAATGGTCGTTATTTTATCGATATGAATGAGGACGGTATTGAAGCTTTGATAAAAGAGGTACCAGAAATTGAAATAGTAGAAATATGGATTACATCAGATGTACGTCCTAAACGAGGCGAGGAAAAATGGTTAAATCTCTTTCTGCGAAAGAAATAGTTGAATATCCGAATGGTGGTAAAAGTTATTTTTACGTTATAGATAGGAATGCAATTATAGTAGATGAAGGAATATGTAATTGTAAAAAGGAAGAGGATATCTTTTCTTATAGTTTGATTACAGATAAGCAGAATTCCTATATGTATAATTATGAAAAAGTATTTCGATTTCTGGCAGAAGATATAGAAATTATTGAAGAAACCTTACGTAATGCCAGAGAATATTCGGATATAAAATTTGTTGTGCGTACGGCGAATCGAGAAGAAAATGCAGATACGTCACCGCTGGAATTCTTGTTTGAGAAAAACTTTGCAAATGTGTATGGAATTAATGCGCTGAAATATTTGTGGAAGGAATATGGAATAGTTGATACTAATGGGCATAACTATTTCCTGGATTATTATGTTCGATTGAATAATGACGGAATTGCTGTTGAGGAAAACGGTATAACTTATCATCATCCACAGATCATCGGTAAAGAGAAGTATCGAAATCAGTTGAAAAAGCAAAATTCATGCGCTCAATGGGGTATTAAGTTATATCGATTCTCTACGGAAGATTGCCAGTTTGAAAGCCGAATAGAAGATGATATTCGGATGTTTTTTGGAGAGGATGTCACTAGATTTCAAGAAAATGGCTTATTGGTAGAACGAAAGGTGGAATTGTATGACCACCAGGTAGATACTTTGCATGAGATGGCAAGAAAGAGAAAGGAAGGAATAAATACCTTTTTAATTGTCTTCCCTACAGCTAGTGGAAAATCCAAAATTGTGGAAGAAGATATACGAGTTTTTGCTGAGGAAAGGCAGAATTTTAAAGCACTCATTCTTGCGCCAAACACAAACATTGTGAAGGATTGGCATAAAAGAATAGAAATTTCGTTGAGTGAATTTAAGGATAAGATTGAAGTAAATACCTTTGCATACATAGTACGGAACTATGCACAAATATCACCAGTGGAGTATTCATACATAGTGATTGATGAGGCCCATCATGCAGTAGCACCGGTCCTAAAACGTGTAATTCAATATTTTACACCTAAATTTATGGTAGGAC
Organism: Holdemania massiliensis; assembly: GCF_022440805.1. Taxonomy (NCBI): domain Bacteria; kingdom Bacillati; phylum Bacillota; class Erysipelotrichia; order Erysipelotrichales; family Erysipelotrichaceae; genus Holdemania; species Holdemania massiliensis. Next base: position 1,564,259 of record NZ_JAKNTK010000001.1, read on the forward strand.
TTACAGCAACAGACCAGAGACCGGACAAAAAGAAATTAGAAAGTGTTTTTGGAAATTATAAGACAGGTTTATCTTTAATTCAGGCTATGGAGGAGGGTATTGTTGCACAAGCAAATGTGTATCGAATCGAGACAAATATTGATTTGAGTCACGTTCGTTTTAATGGAAAAGATTATATTAATGCAGACTTAGAGAAAAATATACGTGTCACTTCAAGAAACGAGCTGATCATAAATGTATTGCAAGAGTACTTCTGTGAAGGTGAAGCGGCAAATCGACAAGGCATTATTTTCTGTGTTAGTATGAAGCATACTTTAGAAATGGAAAAGCTTTTAAATGCGTCAGGTATTAGTGCTAATTCATATAACGGAAAGACGAAGAACGCAGATAAGATAATGGCAGACTTTAAGGCGAAGAAAATCCGTTTTTTGTGTGTATGCAATATGATTTCGGAAGGTTGGGATTATCCGGAATTGGGTATTTTGGTCATGGCAAGACCGACACTGTCTAAGGTACTTTATTTGCAACAGATCGGTAGAGGACTTCGCAAGACGGATTCAAAGAAAAATGTATATATAATCGATGTGGTGGATGAGTATGGCGCAATAGCGCGTCCATGTTCGATGCATAGTATTTTTCAAAATGCTTTGTATGTTCCGTTTGGTAATATTATATGCAGAAATTATTCACAAGGCGATATGATAGAGATCGACGGTCTTACTGAACGTATAGAGCGTATAGTAGAACTTGATATTACAAATTACGAAGATAAGTATGGTAGTTATTTCAGTCAGGAACAGCTGGCAAGAGAATTTTATGTGAGTACAGGAACGATTACAAGCTGGATAAAAAAGGGTAAGATTATGCCAACGGTTACATATCCTTTTGGAAGCAAACAAGTTTACTTGTTTAGTCCAGAGGATGTAGAAAACATAAGGCAGGAGCTAGAGATTCCGGAACATACAGAAGAAACGATTAAGAAAGATTTCTTTGATTTTTTGAAAGAGAGAGACTATTCGCTTTCTTATAAAATGCCATTTTTACTTTCTTTTTTAAAGAACATGAATTCCATTGGGGATGCAAATATTGAAGCGGTGTTAGATGACTATATTGCATTTTATAATAATAGAATTGCGAATGGCTTGATCGTTGATAAACCATCCTGTCCCTATAACGCAGAGACGTTAAAAAATAAAAAAATGATTAAAGCAAATATGCTGGCCAATCCATTTGAAAAGTTTGAGAGAAAAAGATTTTTATATCATTCAAAGGATTTGGGAGTAATATCTATGAATCATGCGCTTTTTGCTAAATTGGAAGAATGGGAATTTCAGAGAATAAGAGAACAGATGCTGGAAGATATCCAGAATTACTATAAGAAAATTTGATTTAGGTGTAATATGCTTGTTGAACTCATCTGATGTAAAGTGTGATTGATAAAAGTGTTAGAGTGACTAATAGGTTAAAGGAAAATAACCTTTATTTTAAAGATCTTGGATGAGAAAAAAATAGAAGATGATATTTATAGCAAAGGAATTCGTGAGCTAATTAGAATCACCTTAGAAATAAAAAAAGTATATTTCTTGGAAACTTCCTAAAACTTACATTAAACAGAATACTCATAGAAAATATTGTATAAGTATTAACAGTTCAAATATTGAGCCCATGATAGGACTTTGTATTGACAATCAGAAAAGATACACTCGAGGATGGATTGTTTAAAGGAATATAATTTAAGAAGTAATTAAATAAGAAAAGAATTGGAACACATGTTAGTAAAATTTAATAAGGAAACAGTAAACTCTAGTCCTAAATCTTACAATATGAGAAACTTTATAGATTTCTGAGTAAAAAAAAGAGAACGCAGAGGTTCTCTTGGATCGCAGCATTTAGATTTTAACTGTGTTCTTCTCGATCAATTCCTGTTTCAAATCATAGAGCTTTTGAGAATAGTCGACATAATAACGGTGCGGATAACGCAGCCGTTTGACTTCTTCCCATAACGTGTCCATCTGCTGCATGCAGTAGTTTTTGACTTCTTCCGTTGTCGGCACCGCATAAACAAGCTGACCGTGATCGAAAATCTGTTCCTGCAGCTCCCGCATTTCATAATCCTTGATGCGTTTCTGTTTCCAAGGCGCCTGCGGATCAAACAATAGATATTCATCCTCAGGGATCACTTCATCCCGCAGCGCTAAGACATCGGCAATCGCCTGATGATTTTCCTTGTCGTAGAAACGAATGATTTTCTTAAAGCCCGGATTCGTCAGTTTTTCAACGTTGCCGCTGATCTTGATCTTGGGAATGATCTGCCCATCTTTTTCATGAGCGACCACTTTGTAGACACCGCCGAGAACCGGCGTTGACTTGGCGGTAATCATGTTTTCACCGACACCAAAGGTATCAATCTTAGCATCCTGCATGATCAGATCATCAATCAAAAATTCATCCAGCGAATTGGATACGACAATCTTACAGTCTGTCAGTCCCGCGGCGTCCAGCATTTTCCGTGCTTTTTTGGAGAGATAAGCCAAATCACCGCTGTCAATCCGAATTCCTTTCAGCCGATGACCGTTGGGAATCAATTCCTCTTGGGCAACTTTGATCGCATTGGGAATGCCTGAATGCAGCGTATCGTAGGTATCTACCAGCAAGATGCAGTTATCCGGAGAAACGCGGGCATAACTCCGGAAAGCCTCCAGTTCACTGTCATGCAGTTGGACATAGCTGTGGGCAATTGTTCCGCTGACCGGTACGGCATATTTCTGACCGGCGATCGTGCAGGCGGAACCCGCACAGCCTGCAATGTAGGCTCCGCGTGCGCCTTCGGTTGCGGCGTCAAAGCCGTGCGCCCGGCGTGAACCAAATTCCAGGACAGCCCGGCCTTTGCTGGCACGGACAATCCGATACGCTTTGGTTGTCGTTAAGGTCGGATAATTGATGCACAAAAGCAGAATTGTTTCCAGAATCTGTGCTTGGATCAATGTGCCGCGAATTGTAACTAGCGGTTCATTGGCAAAGACCGGCGTTCCTTCAGGAATAGCCCATACGTCTACGTCCATCGTCATATTTTTCAGGTACGTTAAGAAATCTTCATCAAAATAACCCGTCTGCCGCAGATAATCGATCTGAGCGTCGGTGTAATGGAAATGCTGCACAAATTCAATGAACCGATGCAGGCCGTTTAAAATCAAAAATCCGCCACCATCCGGAATTTTTCGGACGAACATATCAAAATAAGCGATTTCTTCATGTTTGTTTTCTTTAAAATAAGCATAAGCCATCGTATATTCATAAAAATCAGTCAGCAGCATTAAATCTTCTGGTTGCATTGGTTATTCCTCCTCGCTGAACTCATCCAGTATGTGAATCCCGGCATTGGCCATCAGTTTCAATGCCCAATGACCATAATCCTTTGCGCTGTGACCTGGAGCATCAAAGGTCGCAACCTGATTTTTAGGGACAAGGACTTCAATGCCAAGATTATTCTGGTTAATATATCCTTTTAACGATAAGGCAAACTGCAGGACGCAGATATCCGTGCAGCAGCCGACAATCATGACTGAACGCAAATTCGTCATCTGCTGGAACACTTCCAGAAAATCTGGCTGAACAAATCCGTTGGTCGAATTTTTATCCAAAATGATAAATTGATCAGCAAAAGGCTTCAGCTCATCAATCAGTTCACTTTCTTCGCTGTTTTTTAAACAATGCGGCGGAAAGCTGGAAAATTCCTTGGCGTCTTCATTGTGACAGTCACGGAAAGCGAGGACGGGGAAATTCCAGTTTAAATAGTTTTTTACCGTGTCCAGCACGGCCGGGGTGATCTGATCAATTTTGGAATCCGCTAAGGCTCCGGTATGGATAAAGCCGTTGATCATGTCGACGACGACCAATAAGGACTGGTCGTCTTTTTCTTTGAGAAAAAGTTCTGTTTTCATCTCTTTGGCCTCTTTTCTTCTTTGCTTATTGTTTATCATAACAAAATTTTCAAACGATGAAAATGAAATCGTTGGATTTTGACGGGTTTTTTCAGTTTGCGGCAAAATTGTTATTCCAATGATCAGTTTCTCTGATTTGATTATAGGCTAAGGTTATGAAAAAAACGGATGGTAAAAAGCGGCGGCGGAGCTTTGTGAACAGATTTGCAAAATCGACGTCAGGAAAGATTTTCTGTTTTTTGCCGGGAAAGTGGGATATACTAGGTAACAAAGGAGGAACGTTTGATGAGATCAGAAACACTATGCAAAAATGTTGAAATTCATATTCTGGAAACCGGAAAATTCAAGGACGTCATCCTGTCATTCCGTTTTTTTAATGAGCTGAAAACCCCGGACAGCTGGGTTAGAACGGTCCTGGCCCTGATGCTGGCGGACCGGTGTGAAAAATATCCGACAAAGCGGGAAGTTTCCTGCTGCCTGGACGGACTGTATGGAGCGAGCGCATCTGCGCGCACAACGACGTATGGTCAGGGACAGATTCTAGAGTTCAGGATTAAGACCTTAAATGAAAAATATGTTGGTGGTGATTTGCTGCAGCGGCAGATCGCGCTGGCCTCTGAGTTTCTGCTGCATCCGTTAAAAACGGACGGTCAGCTGTCTGAGGCTTTGTTCAAGGAAGCGATGATCAATCTGAAAGCGATGATTCAGCGCCGCAGCGATAATCCGGCAGCGTATGCTGCTGCGCAGTGCGCAAAGCTGTTAGGTGAAGGTCAGGCGTTAGGGATCAGCGTTTTGCCAACGTTAAAAGAAGCGGAAGCGATCACGTTAGAACAGGTCAGCGAAGCTTATGAAAAAATGATTTGTGAAGACCGCATTGATATCTTTGTGGAAGGTCAAGTGGAAGCTGAAACAGTAACGCGGCTTTTAAAGCATGCCTTTCCATTGAAGGATCGGGAACTGGAAATGAAGAGTGAATATTTGACAGAGAAGGAAGAACCGCAGCAGAAATCGGAAACCCGTGCGATTGATCAAACAACATTAGTCATGATGTATCCGACCCATGTTGCTTTAAGCAGTCCGGATTACTGGACGCTGCGGACCGGCAGCTGCATTTTCGGTCAGCTTCCGACCTCGCTGTTATTCCAGGAAGTCCGTGAGAAACGCAGTTTATGTTATTCCATTTATTCCAGCATTCTTTCCTATGATGGAGTGATGAGCGTCAGCACCGGTATTGACGGATCCCACTTGGAGGAAGTCAAAGAACTGATTGAGCAGCAGCGAAAGCGGATGGCCGACGGCGATTTCGATGAGGAAATGCTCAATACCGCGAAGGAAATGCTGATCAACTCCATTCTTGCTTCCGAAGATGATCCGGTGTCGATGATCAACCGAGAATTCCAGAACTGTCTTTTAGGTCAGGCTCAGAAACTGGAAGAGATCAGTGATCAGATCCGCCAAGTCGACCGCGAAGCGATCATGAGGCTGTTTGCCAAGATGGAGTGCAAAGCAGTGTTCGCATTGATTCAAAAGGAGGATGTCCATGAAGAAAATTGTTAATGCCCAATTTGATGAAACGTGGTATACCCATACGCTGGACAACGGTCTGAACTTGATTTTCTGGCATAAGCCGGATTTTGTCAGCACGGCAGTCGTCTTTGCCACACCCTATGGAGCATTGGATTACCGGCAGATCGATAAGGCTGGAAATCATCTTGATTTTCCCAGCGGCATTGCGCACTTTCTGGAGCACAAGCTGTTTGAATCGGATGAAGGCGATGTCATGGAAGACTTTTCACGGATGGGAGCGAATGTCAATGCGTTTACGTCCTATAATGAGACCTGTTATTACTTTACGACCAGTCATGGGGATTTAAAGGAACCGCTGAACCTGCTGATTGATTTTGTTCAGGATCTGCGGATTACCGATGAATCTGTGGAAAAGGAAAAGGGCATCATCAATCAGGAATTGAAGATGTACCTGCAGATGCCGGACAGCCGTTTGTTTTTTGAAACGTTTAAAGCGCTGTATCACAAGCATCCGCTTAACCGCGATATCGGTGGGGATGAGCAGAGCGTCAATGCGACAACCCGGCAGCAGCTTCAGGATTGCTATGAGCTTAACTATCATCCTTCCCGCATGACGCTGATCGTGGCCGGTCCGCAGAATCCTCAGACCTTGCTGGAATGGATTGAGGAAAACCAGAAGCCGAAGTCATTTGCTGAGGCCAAAGACGTTGGTCGTTATCTGGAAGAAGAGCCGGAAGCTGTCGTGTCCAGTCATACGGTGATCCCGATGGACGTTGCGGTTCGCAAGGTCAGCGTAGCTTACAAATTTGCGCCGTTAACAACTTCGGCCAAAGAGCGGGTGCGTCGGGAGTGGGCGATTCGGTGTCTGCTTGAATCCCATTTCAGTTCCCTGAATCCGGATTATCAGAAGTGGCTGGACAACGAGGTCATTAACGATTATTTCGGCTATGAAATTGATCTGGGCAAGGACTACGCGATGATGATGTTCTACAATGAAACGGAAGATGCCACGGCCTTTACGCAGTTTGTCGAGGAGCAGCTGAACGCGTTGAAAACACGGGCAATGGATTATCAGCAGCTGCAGCTGTTAAAGCGCCGGTATTTTGGCGAAGCGATGCGGACGTTTAATAACATGGAGGATATTGCCGTGGCGATGATCCGCAATCAGTTCAATGGCGTCAGCTTCTTTGATACTCTGGAAATCATTGATCAGCTGGATCAGAAGCAGGTTCAGGATGCATTTGAATCCCTGTCGTTTGATCAGCGCAGCGTGGTTGAAATCAGTCCGGATGAAGGACAGCCTCAGGCGTAAGCCAGAATTAAAATAAAGAAATTTTAGAAAAATGGGGAATTTAGACTTCTCCGTTTTTTTTGTCAAGTTTTCCCCTTTACGTCCAGCTAACCAATAAAAAAAGGTCGAATTTGCCGATTTGTCAGAATCTTTGATGCGCGCCATAATGGGAAAGCAAGGAGGAAAGCTATGTTAAATTTTACAGTGTTGGTAGGAAAGGTAAAAGAAATTCCTGAGATCCGTCTGACAGCCGCCGGGACAAAAATCGCAACGATGCTGCTGGAGGTCGATCGGGGATTCCGCAACAGCAATGGAGAGTACGATCAGGATATTTTCAATGTTGTCCTGTGGCGCGGGGTTGCGGAAACGTGTGCGGATTTGCTGCGGCCGGGTTCTGTCGTTGCGGTTAAGGGACGGCTGCAGGCGCACAACTATGAGCCGAAAGAAGGTCCGATGTATTACAACGCAGAAGTGGTGGCGGAGAAGGTTTCGTTTATTTCGGTCAAGCCGATCAATAACCCGCCGCTGGCTGAACAGAGCGCATGACGTTTATTTCTTTGTAAGAATTTGCAGATTGTTGGAAATTCGTTTATAGGCTATACTTGAAATCGAAATGAGGGATAAAGATGAATGAGAAAATTCTGATCGTGGATGACGATGCGGAAATCGCTCAGCTGGTTTCGGTTTATCTGAAAAATGAAGGATTCCAAACAACTGTTGAGTACAGCGGAACGGAAGCTAAGAGATTAATTCGTGACTGCAAATTTGATCTTGCGGTTCTCGATGTCATGCTTCCAGACTGCAGCGGATTTCATCTGTGTGAGGAAATCCGCTGCCATTATAATTATCCGGTCATCATGCTGACAGCGAAGGGCGAGGATATTGATAAGATCACAGGTCTGACCATCGGCGCTGATGATTATATTACCAAGCCGTTTAATCCGGTGGAGATGACCGCCCGAGTCAAAGCGCAGCTGCGCCGTTATATGCGCTATAATTCCCAGAAACGGGATGAGAATATTATTGATTTCCAGGGACTGATCTTAAACTGCAGCACCCATGAATGCACGCTGTATGGGGAGAAGCTGAATCTGACGCCGACCGAATTTTCGATTCTGCAGATGCTGTGCGAAAACCGCGGCAAGGTGATCAGTTCGCAGGATCTGTTTGAAAACATCTGGAAGGAAAAGTATTTTGAGTCCAACAATACGGTCATGGTTCACATTCGCCGGATTCGTGAGAAAATGCATGAACAGCCACGTAATCCGAAGTTTATCAAGACAGTATGGGGAATGGGGTATAAAATTGAAAAATAGTCTGCGGCGATTTAAGATCCGGCTGTTTCTGGAGTTAAGCCTGCAGATTATCGGCGCCATCATATTGCTTTTATTCGGATTAAAGCTGGCTGATGGGATTTTGAATGATTTCATTGCGAATTTCCTTTCTTCGCTGGACAATGGACTCTATCGATTCTGCGTGCGCAACAAGGAAGCGCTGCTGCTGATCATCGCTTCCGGAACGATTATGGTCGTCATTTATTTTACGATCCGCAAGACATCCAATTATTTGGAGCAGATGATTACATCAATCAATCAGGTCTTTAACAAGGATGAAGGCTTGGTTGTTCTTCCGACGGATTTTAAGGAAATTGAAAATCAGCTGAATTCAATCAAATTTGAAACGCTGCGCAGCGAACAGGCACAGCAGCAGGAACAACAGAAACGGGATGATCTGGTCGTCTATCTGGCTCATGATTTAAAAACACCGCTGACTTCAATCATCGGTTATCTGTCTTTATTGAATGATGAAAAAGAAATCAGCGAGGAACTGCGTGAGAAATATACGCAGATCGCGCTGGAAAAGAGTTACCGCTTGGAAAGCTTGATCAATGAGTTTTTTGATATCACGCGGTTTGCTTTGCAGAAACAGACCTTAAACAAAGAAGCTGTCAATTTAAGCATCATGCTTCAGCAGCTGACCGATGAGTTCTATCCGTTATTTGAGGAACGGCAGGTAGAATGCAAACTGCAGCTGCAGGAGGGCGTCATGATCAACGCCGACGCGGATAAACTGGCGCGAGTTTTCGATAATCTGCTGCGCAATGCGCTGGCGTATTGCGACAGCGGCACGGATATCGAGATTACGATGCGGGAGAATAACGACGGGGTGGAGCTGATGTTTGCCAACATCGGCCCGCAGCTCAGCGAAGATCAGATTCCTATGTTGTTTGAGAAGTTCTACCGCGCTGATCCTTCACGCAGTGCCTCTACCGGCGGTGCGGGTCTGGGGCTGGCGATTGCCAGAGATATCGTGGAAATGCACGGCGGAACGATCCGGGCTGTAGGCATCGGCAAACGGATTGAATTCCATCTGCATTTTAATAAGCATAAGTGAGGATTCTTTCACTTCGATCGGTGGAAAGAGGAATCACGAAAAACAACACGAACGGCAGCGGTGGACATAGAGAAATCCGTATCCCTCACGGACATGAAGTCAATTAACGGATCGAAAGATGTTGTCGTACTCTGTTCAATGAACGAGCGTGGATTGAAAGAAAGAAAGGACGTAAAAAGATTGTCACTCAAGCTTAAACTGAACGAAAGAAGGCCGTTTTTCAGGCCTTCTTTTCTGAATTTGGTTTAAAAAGAAATGAAAAGAGTGCTTTGCCTTGCTTTTCTTGATATAATAAACTTCGGATAAGAAATTTGCAGGAAAGGAAGAAACAAGTATGGCATTTGAATCGTTGACAGAGCGGCTGAATAAAGCGTTTAAAAATATCAGCGGCCAGGGGAAACTGACAGAAAAAAACATGGACGACATGCTTCGGGAAGTTCGGCTGGCTTTGCTGGAAGCAGACGTCAATTACAAGATCGTCAAAGATTTTTTAGTCAATGTAAAAGATAAAGCGGTAGGTCAGGAGGTCTATACCTCCCTGAATCCATCTCAGATGGTCGTCAAGATTGTTCATGATGAACTGGTTGCGCTTTTAGGTGAAAAGGAAGCACCGCTGAACTTTAAGGAATCCGGCATGACTGTCGTTATGATGGTCGGTCTGCAGGGTACGGGTAAAACGACCTCGGTTGGCAAGATTACCTCGCTTTTGAAGCGGAAATATAATAAGCATCCGATGCTGATTGCCGCGGACGTGATCCGTCCGGCCGCGATCGAACAGCTGCAGACTTTAGGCAAGGAAGTTGGTGCGGAGGTTTTCTCGTTAGGCATTGAAACCCCGGCTGTGGAAACGGTGCGTCAGGGTCTGGCGCGGGCGAAGGAAAGCGGCGCGGATATCGTCTTGATCGATACCGCCGGCCGTCTGCATATCGACGATGAGCTGATGGAAGAGTTGGCTCAGATTAAGGAAATCGCGAAACCGGATGATATTCTGTTAACCGTCGATGCGATGACCGGTCAGGATATCATCAATGTAGCCCAGGCTTTCCATGAAAAATTGAATGTTACCGGATTAGTCGTTACCAAATTGGATGGCGATTCCCGCGGCGGCGGAGTGCTGTCAGTGCGTTCAATTACCCAGGTTCCGGTCAAGTTTATTGGTTTAGGCGAAAAGATGGAAGACCTGGATGTCTTCTATCCTGATCGGATGGCAGATCGAATTCTCGGCATGGGCGATATCATGACCTTAGTCGAGCAGGCACAGGAAAAAATGGATCTGGAACAATCCGAAAAGAGCGCCCGCAAGATGATGGAAGGCACCTTTACGCTGGACGATATGCTGCAGCAGGTCGAGCAGGTTCAGAAGCTGGGATCGTTGGGCGGCATCATGAAGATGATTCCAGGACTCAATCAGTTTGCATCGCAGATGGATGATGAAAAGACCACGCGGCAGATGAACCGCTCCAAGGCGATCATTCGCTCGATGACCAAAGAAGAACGTCAGGATCCAGGAATCCTGCGTGCCTCCCGCAAGAAAAGAATTGCGGCCGGCAGCGGCACTACCGTTCAGGAAGTTAATGCTTTGGTCAATCAGTTTGAGAAAACCCGGCAGATGATGAAACAGATGGCCCAGCTGCAAAAAGGCGGCAAGATGAACATGAACGCCTTGATGGGACAGAAAAAAGGCATGAATATTCCGCTTAATCCGCGTCGGCGGAAGTGGTAGTCTGAAAAAACGGTCAGAAAAATAAGCCTGTAAAGGAAAAACACTTGACAGGCTTTCTTTTTATGATATGATGAGTAAGTAATTTTCAGGAGGTATAGAAAAATGGCTGTTAAACTGCGTTTAAAGAGAATGGGTGCTAAGAAAGCTCCGTTTTACAGAATAGTTGCTGCGGATTCCCGCTTCCCAAGAGATGGACGTTCAATTGAAACGATCGGCTACTACAATCCGACAACGAATCCGGCTACGGTCAAGATCGATGCAGATCTGGCAATGAAGTGGCTGAGAAACGGCGCACAGCCTTCCGACACAGTTCGCAATCTGTTGTCCGGCGAAGGTCTGATGAAGCGTTTGCACGAAGAAAAAAACGCGAAGTAACTTATGGCAGAACTCGATCTGGAGAAAGTCTTACTGAACCTGGTCAAACCGATGGTGGAAGACCCGGACAGTGTATCAGTGAAGTCGCTGCCAAGTCTTAACGAAAACGAGATCCTGTTAGTGGTCTATGCCAAGAGCGAGGATATCGCTCGTCTGATCGGCCGCCAGGGAAGCATGGCTTCTGCACTGCGGCAGTTGATGAACGTGCCGGCTCGGATCGAAAACCGCCGGATTTCGGTAAAATTTGAGTCTTATTAAGAAGGATGCCCTGCATCCTTTTTTCAAAGCAGAAGGAGGAGTCGGGATGAAAAAAATGATCATCGGCAAAATCGTGAATACCTTTGGCATTCGCGGAGAATTAAAAGTCGTTCCGGATACCGATTTTATTGAGGAACGCTTCGCGCCGGGACAGACGCTGACCATCTGTATGCCTCAGGGAGATCAGATCGTCACAATTGCATCAGTCAAGGAACACAAGGGACTGCTGCTGGTGCTGTTGGAAGGCGTGACCAATATCAATCAAGTGGAATGCTACAAAGGCTGTGAACTGGCCATCGATCAGGAAACCTTGCCGCCGCTCGAGGAGGGGGAATATTATTTCTTCCAGTTGAAAGGCCTGAGGGCAGTGGATCCGCAGGGGCATGAACTAGGAACAGTCGTACGCATGGAAGCCTCGGCGGCGCAGAATCTGATTCGGCTGAAAAAACCGGACGGCAAAGAAGCATTAATTCCCTACATTGACGTTTTCGTCAAGCAGGTAGATCTGCAGGCGCAGACCATCACGCTGGATCTGATTGAGGGACTGTTATGAGAATTACGATCCTGACGTTGTTTCCGGAAATGTTTGAAGGCTTTCTAACAACGTCGATCATTAAAAAGGCCCGGCTGAAAGGCCTGGCGGAAATCGAGGCGATCGACATCCGGGCGTTTACCGAGGATAAGCACAACCGCGTCGATGAATATCCTTTCGGCGGCGGTCAGGGAATGATTATGAAATGCCAGCCGGTGCTTGATTGTTTGAAAAGCGTCCGGACGCCAAGCAGCAAGGTGCTCTTGATGGCGCCGACCGGCCAGCAGTTCACTCAGGCCAAGGCCCGCGAGCTGCAGAAACAGGAACACCTGATTCTTTTATGCGGGCATTACGAAGGCTTTGACGCCCGAATCCGCGAATATGCAGATGAGGAAATCAGTATCGGCGATTATGTGCTGACCGGAGGGGAACTGGCCTCCATGGTGATCACCGATGCCGTGACCCGTTTGGTGCCGGGGGTGATCACCGAAGAAAGTCATCTTGATGAATCCTTTGAAAACGGACTGCTGGAATATCCGCAGTATACCCGGCCGGTGGACTATGACGGTCATCCGGTGCCGGAGGTTCTGCTTTCCGGCCATCATGAGAATATCCGCAAGTTCAGACTGAAGGAATCCCTGCGTCTGACGCTGCAGGTGCGGCCGGATTTGCTTCAGCACCGCGCGTTTACGAAAGAGGAACTGAAGCTTCTCGATGAAGTCCGTGAGGAAGAGGAAGCCAAGGCGCTGAATCAGCTTGAAAGTCCTGAAATCAAGCCGGATTTGGAATAAAAAGGATTGCGTTTTCAGAAGGGGTATGTTATAGTTATACAGCTTAATAGCGTCCATGTTCCGCTGATTCCATGAATGAATGAGCATCGGATATATCAGGTATTTGAAAAGGAGAAAAAGTATGAATCTGAATTTAGTCAACGAAATTACAAAAGATCAGCTCCGTACTGACATTCCGGAATTCCGTCCAGGATGCACAGTTCGGGTTGACGTCAAAATCAAAGAAGGCGACAAATCCCGTATCCAGGCTTTTGAAGGTCTGGTTATCGCGAAGAAAGGCAGCGGCATCGCTGAAACTTTCACCGTTCGTAAAATGTCCAGCGGCGTTGGCGTTGAGAGAACATTCCCGCTGCATTCGCCGATTATCGACAAGATCACAGTTGTCCGTCGAGGCAAAGTCAGAAGAAGCAAGCTGTTCTATCTGCGCGGTCTGTCCGGCAAAGCGGCTCGTATCAAAGAAATTCGCTAGTCGAAGCCGGAGCTATCCGGCTTTTTCTTATGCAGCGCAGTTTTTGGGCGCAAGGAGGATAAGTCATGGATGAGATTAAAAAAGAACCAATCAACTGGGGACAGGAGATCTGGGAATTTGTCAAAATGCTTTTGATCAGTATCGTGGTTGTTTTCCTGTGCACACGATTTCTGATTCGGCCGGTTCGGGTTGACGGGGATTCCATGTATCCGACGCTGCACAACAACGCCATCGGATTTTCGAATATTCTGACCTACCGGATGCAGGGGCTGAAGCGTTTTGACGTCGCGATCATTTATGTTCCGGAAAAGAAGGAACACCTGGTAAAACGGGTGATCGGGCTGCCGGGAGAAACCGTTGAATATCGCCAAGATCAGCTTTTAATCAACGGGGAAATTGTAGAAGAAGATTTTTTTGACGCGGACTACAAGCGCAGCCAGAGTACCAACGGCATCTTTACGCAGGATTTTGGTCCGGTAACGTTGGCGGAGGATGAGTATTTCATGCTTGGTGACAATCGGCCGTATTCCAGTGATTCCCGCTGGTACGGGCCATTTAAGAAAGAACAGATTAAGGCCAAAGATGTGGTCGTGCTGTTTCCGTTTCAACAGATAGGAGTGCATTGATATGACAATCCAGTGGTTTCCCGGTCATATGACCAAAGCCAAACGGGAAATGCAGGAGAATTTAAAGCTGGTCGATTTGGTGATCGAGCTGCGGGACTGCCGCATTCCTTTGTCTTCCAAAAATCCGATGCTGGATGACATCATTCAGACCAAACCCCGCTTGATCGTATTGTCGAAAAAGGATAAAGGCGAAGCCGAGATCACTCAGCAATGGATTGAAAAACTGAAAGATGATACAACACTGGTCATCGCCGCCGATTTGCTTCATGACTCTTTCGTGCCGAAGCTGACGCAGGCCTGCAAGGAAGTCATGAAGGAAAAAATTGAACGGATGATTCGCCGCGGCATCCGTCCGCGGGCGATTCGGGCGATGGTAGTCGGGGTGCCGAATGTCGGAAAATCGACGATGATCAACCGTCTGGCGGGCAAGAAGATCGCACAGACCGCGGATCGTCCGGGGGTTACCCGTTCGCTGCAGTGGGTCAAACTGAACAAAGACGTAGAGCTGCTCGATACACCGGGCGTGTTGTGGCCGAAATTTGAAGATCCGACCGTTGGGTTCCATCTTGCTTTGACAGGCGCGATCCGGGATGAAATTCTGCCCAAGGAAGACGTTGTGGTCTACGCGCTGAAATGGCTGAGCGCGCATGAGCCGCAGAAGCTGCAGGATCGTTATGCGCTGAGTGAAGTGGCGGAGGATCCATACGTTTTATTAGCGCAGATCGCTGCTTCCCGAAGACATTTAAACAAGCAGGGCGAAGCGGATCTCACGCGGACGATCGACATGGTGATCAACGAAATCCGCAACGATAAGCTGGGGCCGATCAGCTGGGAGCGTCCAATATGAGCCATCAGGCTGGATTGGAATATGAACGCAGCTTCTGGGATCAAGGTAAACATGTCGTCGGCATCGACGAAGCCGGACGGGGGCCAATTGCCGGACCGCTGGTGGTCGCCGGAGCCGTGTTTGATATCGGCTATGCCAATTCTGAAATTTATGATTCCAAAGCTCTGAGCGAGAAAAAACGGGAAATGTTGTTTTCGCTGATTCTGAAAGAAGCCCGCTGCTACAAAATTAAAATTGTGACGCCTGAGGAAATTGACGCGCTGAATATCTATCGTGCAACGCAGAAAGC
Organism: Holdemania massiliensis; assembly: GCF_022440805.1. NCBI lineage: Bacteria > Bacillati > Bacillota > Erysipelotrichia > Erysipelotrichales > Erysipelotrichaceae > Holdemania > Holdemania massiliensis. The sequence goes on from NZ_JAKNTK010000001.1 coordinate 1,579,322, forward strand.
GATGGAGGAAATCGCCCGTGAAATCAACGCGGAAGCCGTGCTGACCGATGCGATGCCGCTGTTAAACTGTGCCAAACCGACACTGTCGATCATCAAGGGAGATCAGAAGAGTCTGTCGATTGCCGCCGGCAGTATTTTGGCGAAGGTCGTTCGGGATCATATCATGCTGGGCTATGATCGGCTGTATCCGGAGTATGGCTTTGCCAAGCATAAAGGCTATCCGACAAAGGCGCATCTGGAAGCGATGGAGAAATACGGCGTACTGCCGTTTTATCGAAAAAGCTACGGTCCGGTTGCCCGAATGAACCAGTTAGCGCTGGATCTGGATTAAGCGGCATTAAAAAACAACAGAACAGAAATGATCTGAATTAGCGGATCATTTTTTGTATTGCATGAACTGCGAAGACGTCAGTTTGCATCAAGCAGTACAAAAAATGAAGTCAGATATTTCATTAAAGAAAAGAAAGGATACGAATCTCAGGCGCAAGGAAGCAAACCCGTATTTCGCTGAAAAGCCGGAATGGACCTAGTAAAATGTGCTTACCAGTAAAAAAGGAAGACTGTTGGTAAAAAAAACAGTCTTTTTTAAAATGTTGCGTATATCTTTATAGAAGGGGCAAGGTGAAGATATGCAGAAGCAAATATTGGGATTAGCGTTAAAGTATCAGGGAGAATGGGAAAAGATCACACTGGGATTAAAGCAGGGAGAAAAGCCGCCTTGTCCCGCCATTTCAGAAAAGTATGTCACCTGGGCGGATGCTCAATATCCAGCTTTGTTCCGCCAGCTTCGCTATCCGCCCTGGATTCTGTTTTATCGCGGGGATCTGTCCCTGGCAGATTTGCCGGCCACGGGCATTGTCGGTTCGCGTAAGGCCTGCCGGTATGGTTTGACGATGACGGAACGCTGCTGCGCGGCACTGAAGGACGAGGTGATCGTCAGCGGTTTGGCGTTGGGCATCGATGGGGCGGCGCATCGGGCAGCGCTGCGAATGTGCCGGGGAACAATCGGCATTGCCGGATGTGGGTTGGATCGGCCGTATCCGGCGTATAATCGGGATTTGTATGAGGAACTGCCTAAGGCTAATTTACTGCTCAGCGAATATCCGCCGCATACACCGCCGCTGAAACATCATTTTCCCTGGCGCAATCGGCTGATCGCCGCGTTAAGCGATCGCATCGTTGTCATGCAGGCGGGCTTTCACAGCGGAACAATGCTGACAGTCAATGAAGCGCTGGAACTGAATCGGGAAGTTTGGTGTCTGCCTTACCCCGCAATGAATAAAGAAGGGGAAGGCTGCAATCTGCTGATCAGCCAGGGGGCAGAGATTCTATTGGAGCCCGCTCAGCTCACAAGAGGTCCTGGACAATGGACTCAAGCCTGTAAAAACCGTGTTAAATCGATGAAATTTTGAAAAGTTATTTGTAATTTCTGCAAAGTTATGGCAATATAGGTTATTGGAACTGAGAAGGACTCAGTAGTAAGGAGGATGACGATGAAAAACTTAGTCATTGTCGAGTCGCCGTCAAAATCAAAAACAATCGAAAAATACTTGGGGAAGGATTACGAAGTAGTTTCCTCCAAGGGACATATCCGCGATCTGGCCATCAAAGGAAAGGATGGTCTGGGCGTCGACATCAACGACAACTTCAAAGCGACCTATACGGTCAGCGATGATAAAAAAGAGACCGTCAAAGAATTGAAAGCCAAGGCGAAAAAAGCCGATCAAGTTTATCTGGCAACCGACCCCGACCGCGAAGGTGAGGCTATTTCCTGGCACTTGGCCAGCGAATTAAAGCTGGACGTCGATCAGGATAACCGTGTGGTTTTTAATGAAATTACCAAGGATGCGGTGCTTCAGGCCTTTGATCATCCGCGCAAGATTGATATGGATCTTGTTCATTCCCAAGAAACCCGCCGGATTTTGGACCGGATCATCGGGTTTAAGCTGTCCAAGCTGCTCAAATCGAAAATTCGCAGCAAGTCCGCCGGACGTGTGCAGTCGGTGGCTTTAAAGCTGATCGTGGAGCGGGAAAAGGAAATCAAGGCGTTTGTGCCGGTAGAATACTGGACGCTGGATGCCAAGTTCAAAGAGGACGGCAAGGAATTCAGCGCCGCCCTGGCGAAGATCAACGGGAAGAAGGCTGAAATACACAATCAGGAGGAAGCCGATCAGGCACTGGCAGCCTGCCAGGGCGAGATGACGGTTTCCGCGTTAAAGAAACAAGTCCGTAAAAAGGAAGCCAAGCCGCCGTTAATCACCTCAACGCTGCAGCAGGAAGCATCAACCAAGCTGGGTTTTTCTGCGAAGAAAACGATGCAGGTGGCGCAGAGGCTGTATGAGGGCGTAGAACTGGAAGATCACAGCGAAGGTCTGATCACGTATATGCGTACCGATTCCACCCGTCTGAGCAATGTCTTTATCGAAGCTGCCCAGGGCTATATTACAGAGCGTTTCGGCAAGGAATACTGGGGCAAATACAAGATCAAAAATGATGAAAATTCCCAAGACGCCCACGAGGCGATCCGTCCGACAAGCCTGGACAATGAGCCGGAACAGGTCAAGAAGTATCTGAGTCCGGATCAATACAAACTGTACAAGCTGATCTATGCCCGTGCTGTGGCCTCGCTGATGGCTCCAAGCAAGTCCAATACCGTCAGCGTTGTCCTGTCAATCAACGGTTATGATTTCAATGCCAGCGGCACGCAGTTAGCCTTTGAGGGTTATTTAAAAATGGTTTCCGATTATGAATCGAGCAAGGATGTGCTGCTTCCGGACTTAAGCGAAGGTCAGAAGTGCACGCCGGTTTCGCTCAACGGCAATCAGCATTTTACTGAACCGCCGCTGCGTTATTCCGAAGCCCGGCTGATCAAGGAAATGGAAGAACAGGGAATCGGCCGTCCGTCAACCTATTCGATGATCATTGACACGATTCAGCAGCGCGGCTACGTCGAACTGAAAAAGGCCAGTGAAACAAGTAAGACCAAGGTTTTCTTCCCGACCGAACAGGGGGAGCTGACCTCGCAGAAGCTGGAAGAATTTTTCAATGACATCATCAACGTCCGCTATACAGCGAACATGGAAACCGAGCTGGATGAAATTGCCGAGGGCGATCGGGATCATGTTCAGTCGCTGAAAGAATTTTATGATAAATTTGAGCCGTTAGTCGACAACGCTTATCAGAACATGGAGAAAATGGAACCGGAAAAGATCGGCGAAGCTTGTCCGGAATGTGGTGGCGAACTGGTGATCCGTCAGGGACGGTTCGGCAAGTTCATCAGCTGTCTGAACTATCCGCAATGCAAATACACGCGTAAAATTGAAGCACCGGAAAAAGAGAAGCCGGAACCGACCGGCAAGCTTTGCCCGGAATGCGGTGGGGAGCTGCTTAAGCGGAAAAGCCGTTACGGCAATTACTTCTTAGGCTGTTCCAATTTCCCGAAATGCCGCCACATTGAAAATATTGAAGGGGAAAAGAAGCCGACCTTCCGCCGGAAAGGAAAGAAAAAAGATGCCGAATAGAGTGACGGTCGTGGGTGCAGGATTAGCTGGCAGCGAAGCGGCTTGGCAGCTGGCGCAGCGCCATATCCCAGTGACGCTCATTGAGATGCGGCCAGGAAAAATGACCCCAGCTCACAAAACCGGCAGCTTTGCCGAACTGGTCTGTTCCAATTCGCTGCGTTCGGATGCCCTGACCAATGCGGTCGGGATTCTGAAAGAAGAAATGCGGCGCTTGGATTCGCTGATCATGAAGGTTGCCGACGAGTTTAAAGTTCCGGCAGGCAGCGCTCTGGCAGTGGATCGTGAGGCGTTTTCGCAGGCGGTTACCGAAAGGCTCAGCGCCCATCCGATGGTGGAGGTCGTGCATCGTGAGGTGACGGAGATCCCAGAGGGACCCTGCATCATCGCCAGCGGACCGCTGACCAGCGACGCGCTGAGTCAACAGATCCAGGCTTTTCTGGATCAGGAATCATTCTACTTTTACGATGCGGCCGCACCGATCATCGAAAAAGATAGCATTGATTTCACCAAGGCCTATTTCAAGTCGCGTTATGACAAGGGTGAGGCCGATTACATCAACTGTCCGATGGACAAGGCTCAGTTTGAAGCTTTTTATGAGGCGCTGATCCATGCGGAAAGCGCGCCGATTCACGAACATGAAAAGGAAATTTACTTTGAGGGCTGCATGCCGTTTGAAGAAATGGCACGGCGCGGGGAGAAAACGCTGTTGTTTGGGCCGATGAAGCCGGTAGGACTGGAACGTCCCGATGGCAGCCGGCCTTATGCCGTCGTGCAGCTGCGTCAGGATAATGCCGCCGCTAGTATGTACAATGTCGTCGGTTTTCAGACGCATTTGAAATGGCCGGAACAAAAACGCATCCTGCAGATGATTCCGGGGCTGGAAAACTGTGTGATCTTACGCTATGGGGTCATGCACCGCAACAGCTATATCAATTCCCCAACCTGTCTGCGTCCGACATATCAGACACGAGTGCGTGAGGATTTATTTTTCGCTGGTCAGATGACGGGGGTGGAAGGCTATATCGAATCCGCGGCCAGCGGCTTAAACGCTGGAATTCAATGTGCCCGGCTGGTTCTGGGACTGGATCTGATCCCGTTTCCGCAAACCTGCATGATCGGAGCGATGGCGCATTATATTACCCATGCCGATCCGAAGCATTTTCAGCCGATGAATGCGAATTTCGGCATCATGCCGTTAGTTCAGAAAGTAAAAAAGAGTGAACGCAAGGAAGCCTATGGCATCCAGGCGCTGAAGGAGCTGGAACAGTTTTGCCGCACGCTGACATGGGACACGAAGTAACCCCGCAGGAAAAGGCAGCGGCTCAGCTGAGGATTCGGGTGGATGAGTTTATCGAATTCATCGTTGCCCGCCGCAGCGGCTCGGCTGCCACGGCCGACGGCTATCGTCGGGATCTGGAACGCTTCGCCGCTTTTCTGGCAGAAAAGGAGATTGCGGATTTCGGCCAGGTCGATAAAGCACTGATGTTTGACTATGTTTCGCTTTTGCGCAGCGGAAAGATTACCCGCGGCAAAATCAGCGACAGTTCTTTTTCACGGATGTTGTCGACGCTGCGTTCGTTCTATCATTATCTTAACCGCTATCAGGGCCTGCGGGTCAACCCGACGCGGGGGCTGCATTCCCCCAAGCTGAACCGAACGATTCCGGAGTTTCTGACGTTTGATCAGATGATGACGCTGTTTGATTCCTTTGACTGCGAAGATCCGGCAGCGCTGCGCAACCGCGCGATTCTGGAAACGATGTACGCCTGCGGTCTTCGGGTCAGTGAAGTTTGTTCCTTAACCCTGAATGAGCTGGATCTTGATGAGCGGATTCTGACCGTCAGCGGCAAGGGCGGCAAGCAGCGGATCGTTCCCTTTTATAAACGGCTGCGGACACTGTTAATCCGATATCTAAAGGAGTCGCGGGCGCTGTATCTGAAAGAAGAGCATGGAGTGGTGTTTGTTTCCCAGCGCGGTGCGCCGATCACCCCGCGTGCTGTGCAGATGATCCTGGCTCAGGCGGGGCAGGATGCCGGACTGAATCAGCCGCTGCATCCGCATATGCTGCGGCACTCGTTTGCGACGCATCTGCTCGACAACGGCGTGGATCTGAGGACGGTGCAGGAGCTTTTGGGACACAGCTCGCTCTCGACGACGCAGATTTATACGCATGTCACCGTCGATCGGCTCAAGAAATCGGTCGACGATGCCCATCCGCATTCCCATGAGCGTTCAAAAAATCAAATAAATGCCTGAATCAGGCTTCAATAAGGCACTTTTGGGATTGCAACCGGAAGTGCCTTATGGTATATTAATACATGGCATCCGCTTCGGGCGGGTGCACAACACACATCATGGATTCACGGCTCCGTGCTTGAGCGATCAAGTGACCGTGTTGGAAGTGATGGAGGATATAACGGAAAGCGAGGAAATTAAAAATGTCAGTTGTATCTATGCGTAAAATGCTCGAAAGCGGCGTTCATTTCGGACACCAGACCCGTCGTTGGGATCCGAAGATGAAACCGTATATCTACACAGCGAAAAACGGTGTTTACATCATCGATTTAGCCAAGACACAGCAGAAGCTGGATGAAGCTTATGAAGCCATGAAGGCGATTGCTGAAAAGGGCGGCAAGGTTCTGTTTGTCGGCACCAAGAAGCAGGCTCAGAGCGTTGTTCTGGATGAAGCTCTGCGTTCCGGTTCTTTCTATGTCAACCAGCGTTGGCTGGGCGGCATTCTGACGAACTACCGCACAATTCAGAAGCGCATCAAGCGGCTTTTGGAAATTGAAGAAATGGAAGCTTCCGGATCGATCAATGTTTATCCGAAGAAGGAAGTCGCTCAGATCCGCAAGGAAGCAGCTCGTCTGGAAAACTTCTTAGGCGGCATCAAAGAAATGAAGAAACTGCCGGATGCAATCTTCGTTGTCGATCCGAAGGAAGAACACAACGCGGTTGCTGAAGCGAAGAAGCTGAACATTCCCGTCTTTGCGATGGTTGACACCAACTGCAATCCAGAAGAAGTCGATTACCCGATTCCTTCCAATGATGATGCAATTCGTTCGGTAAAACTGATCATCGGCGTATTGGCGGATGCGATTGTTGAAACCAAGGGCGGTCTGTTAAGCTATGCTTATCAGGAAGATCAGGAAGCGGAAGACATCACGATGAAGGAAGTCATCATCAACGTTGAACAGCAGGCGGAAGAAAACGAACGCCGCCGTCGTCAGAGAAACGAAGAACGCCGTCCGCGCAACAACCGCTATGGCGATAACAAGCGTTTCACACCGCGCCGCGAAAATGCTGAAGCTGCCAAGGCTGCTGAAGCTGCACCAGCTGCTGAAGCAAAACCGGCAGAAGCTGCAAAGGAGGCAAAATAGTCATGGCAATTACCGCTGCATTAGTAAAAGAACTGCGTGAAAGAACAAGCGCAGGCATGATGGACTGCAAAAAGGCCCTGACCGAATGCGACGGCGACATGGAAAAGGCCATTACTTGGCTGCGTGAAAAGGGCATCGCCAAAGCGGCGAAAAAGGCCGGCCGGATCGCGGCTGAAGGTCTGACCCGGGTCGTAGCCGAAGGCAACCGGGCTTGCTTGATTGAAGTCAACTCGGAAACCGATTTCGTCGCCAAGAACGAACAGTTCTTAGACCTGATCAATACGACAGCAGAGATGATCCTCAAAGCTGCGCCGAAGACGCTGGAAGAAGCTCTGGCTCTGAATGTCAATGGAGCAACGCTGGAAAGCAAGTTCATTGATGCCACAGCGACAATTGGTGAAAAGATTACGCTGCGCCGCTTCGAAATCATGGAAAAGACAGACAACGACATTTTTGGAACATATATGCACATGGGCGGCAAGATCAGCGCCTGCGTCGTTTTAAAGAACAGCGATGACGCGGCGGTTGCCAAAGACATGGCGATGCAGGTGGCTTCGATGAGCCCAAGCTATGTTTCCCGCAACCACATGCCGGCGGAAGTTGTTGAAAAGGAAAGAGTCGTTCAGATGGAAATCATGAAGAATGATGAATCCCTGGCCAACAAGCCGGAAAAAGTGCTGCAGGGCATCGTTGAAGGCCGTCTGAGCAAGTCTTTGCAGGAAATGTGCCTGGTTGACCAGCCGTTCTTCAAAGATCCGAACCAGAAGGTTTCTCAGGTTCTTAAGGCTGCGAATACAGAAGTTGAATGCTTCATTCGCTACGCTGTCGGCGAAGGTCTGGAAAAACGCGAAGAAAACTTTGCGGAAGAAGTCGCCAAGCAGATCGGCAAATAAGCATAACCTAAAGCGATTGAGTGATCAGTCGCTTTTTTTTAGTTCTTTTAAAAACAGCGTTGGCAAAAGATCCCTTTTTTTGGAAAATTCAGGTGAAATTCTCATGTTGTTCACCCAGACTTCGTTTTAAATGGGTATACTAACTTCATCAAAAACGAGGTGAATTATGAAACATCATTCTTTTCCAGCACTATTCAGCCTGTGTCTGATTCTGAGCGGGTGCAGTACAGCCCCGACCTCAACACCTTCCACTTCCCCCGTCCAGACCGCTGAAGAGGCCGTGTCCATTACACTTAGCGATCAAGAAATTCGGGTAGATGGACAGGCGATCACCGGCACCGGTGCGGTCACGTTGTCCCATGACATCGTCTATTATGAAGCGGATCAGGGGACAGCGTATGGCGAAGGCAGCCCTGCGGATGAACATCCTGCCGAGGAAGCGGCGGCGCATTCGGTGATCACAATCCGCGAGCCGGGAACCTATCGGATCAGCGGTACACTCAGTCAAGGACAGATCGCGGTTGATCTGGGTGAAGATGCCGACAACGATCCCGCTGCTGTGGTCACCTTGATTCTGGATCAGGCGGAGATAACCTGCACGGTCGCCCCGGCGATCATTGTCTATCATGCTTATGAGTGTGCGGACGAACAGGCTCAAAGCGAGGTGAATACCCAGGCGGCAGGGTTTAACCTGATCGTTGCCGACAACACGGAAAACTACGTGAAGGGTGCCTATGTTGCGAAAATATACCAAGAAGGCACAACGAAGAAGCTGCATAAATACGACGGTGCGATCGAGTCCAAAGTCTCGATGAACCTTGACGGTGAAACGGAAGGCAATGGAATCCTGAACGTTGAGGCCAGCAATGAAGGCATTGAAACGGCGATGCATATGACAATTAACGGCGGAAACTGGTTCATTCATTCCGCGGATGATAGTCTTAATGCCAATGAAGACGGCATTTCCGTCATCACGATCAATGACGGAACGGTGCGCTGCGATGCCGGAGCTGGCGAAGAAGGCGATGGGATTGACTCCAATGGCTGGATCGTCATCAACGGCGGTACGGTTCTTGCCTCGGCCAATCCAACAAGCATGGACAGCGGACTGGATTCCGACAACGGGATTGTGATTCACGGCGGCACTGTGCTGGCAACGGGCAATATGTTTGATGAAATCGACGAAGCTTCAACGCAGAATGTCGCGGTCTTCAGCTTTGCTCAAACTCTGACGGCAGCGGACTGGCTGGTGTTGGCAGACAACGATGGACAGCCGGCTGTCGGTCTGAATGCACCGAATACTTATACAATTTTAATCTATTCCTCACCGCAGCTGGACGCTCAGGAGTATACGCTGGCGCAGACTTCAAGCGTGAAGGGAGAGGATCTCGGCGGACTTGTCACTTCTGTGCAGTCAACCGATGAACTCCATGCGCTTGGCTATTCGCAGACAACCCTGGGCATGGGAATGCGTCCGCAGGGCGGAGCGTTTGGTAAAGAAGAAAATCCGCAAACAGGTACGGCTGAAGACGGCCGTCCACAGGGAGAACGTCCGCAGCCTGATGAACAAGCGGAGCGTGATCATCAACCTCCGGCCAATCTGAAAAAGCCGGAGGAAGGTGATCGGCCGATACAGGATAGACAAGATCAGGGTGCCTTCAATGAAGAACCTGGGGAAGTGAATTCGGTTTTCTCCCTCCAGTCCGGTATCTCAATGTTCTCCGGAATCCGGCGGCTGGAAGAAGCTGAGTGATCAAAGGCGGCGTCAGCCGTCTTTTCCGTATTCAAAGCAAAGTCCGGATGAAATGGAAGGCAGCGGAGGCGACAAATTAAAAAGATTGTCAACAAATTCAGCGTTGTCCTTTTCAATCCGTTGGAAATCGCCTACAATAAAAGAAAGTGAGAAACTTTGCGGGATGAAAAAGGTCGGAAAGCTGATCGGTACGACATACACTTTTATGCGGGTGTCAGATTCTTTAAATTTGATGAACTTGGTGTCAGACCCTAGGAAAACACGGGCGAATATGATAAAATAACGTCTGAAAAAGAAGCAGTCACAGAATTCGTTTCTGATGAAAAAGGAGAGATAACTATGTACAAGCGCATCCTGCTCAAACTCAGCGGAGAAGCTCTGTCCGGACAAGGAACCAATTTTGACCCTGAAATTCTGAAATCACTGGCCAGCCAGATCAAGGAAATTCAGGATCTGGGCGTCGAAATTGCGATTGTGGTCGGCGGCGGCAACTTCATCCGCGGCAAAATGGCGGAAAAAATGGGAATTGAGCGTGTTCAGGCCGATTATATGGGCATGCTTGCCACAGTCATCAATGCATTGGCAATTCAAAGCTCGCTGGAACAGATCAATGTTCCGACCCGTGTTCAGACGGCGATTGAAATGAATAAGGTCGCGGAGCCGTTCATTGCCCGCCGCGCGATCCGGCATCTGGAAAAAGGCCGGGTTGTGATCTTTGGCGCCGGTACCGGAAGCCCGTTCTTCTCAACGGATACGACGGCGGCATTAAGAGCTTCGGAGATCAAAGCGGACGTCATTCTGATGGCCAAAAACGGCGTCGACGGCGTCTATTCCGCAGATCCTAAATTAGATCCAAACGCGGTAAAATATGACCGGTTAACGTATATGGATCTGATCCAAAAAGGCCTGGCGGTCATGGATACGACCGCGACTTCGATGTGTATGGATAATCACATCGACCTGATCGTCTTCAACATGAATCAGGAAGGCAATATCAAGCGCGCCGTGATGGGCGAAAGCATTGGAACAATCGTAGAATAAACAGGAGGAACCTTACGATGATGAAAGAAATACTTGATAACAGCCGCTCTAAAATGCAGAAAGCGATCGACACCTTCAGCGAACATCTGGAAACCATCCGCACCGGACGGGCCAATGCCGGCATGCTTGCCGGAGTGGAAGCCGATTACTACGGCTGTCCGACGCCGATTAACCAGATCAGCTCGATTACGGTTGTCGAAGGCCGTCAGCTGGTCGTTAAGCCGTATGATTCCAGCTCGCTGAAAGCAATTGAGCATGCGATCAATAAGTCCGATCTGGGTCTGAATCCGCAGAATGACGGTTCCGTCATCCGCATCAATGTTCCGGCTTTAACGGAGGAAACCCGGAAAGAATTATGCAAGAAGGTTTCCAAGTTGTCGGAAGAAGCGAAGATTGCGGTCCGTAATCTGCGTCGGGATGCAAACGAGGCTGCGAAAAAAAGACGAAACGCTGACCGAAGATGCGGAAAAGGAATGCCTTGAAAAAATTCAGAAGCTGACGGATGAAATGATTAAGAAGGTCGAAGCCGTCGCTGCTGAAAAAGAAAAAGAAATCATGACAGTGTAACGGCAAAGCTCACCTTGAAGTGAGCTTCTTTGATAAGGAGCGACGGTATGGAAGAAAAAATTAGACATGTAGCGATTATTATGGACGGCAACGGACGTTGGGCGAAAAAACAGGGCAAGGTCCGCACCGCCGGTCATTACCAGGGCGTTGAGAATGTGCGCAACATCGCGATTGCGGCGAATGATCTGGGCGTAGAAGTGCTGACGGTGTTCGCTTTTTCGACGGAGAACTGGAAACGTCCGGAGGAAGAAGTCAGTTATCTGATGAAGCTGCCGTCGGTCTTCTTTAAACGCTTTTTAAAGGAACTGATGGAAAAGAACATCCGGATCACGATGATCGGGGAAATGGATCAGATTCCTAAAGATACGGCAAAAGTGCTTCAGGCTGCGATTGATGATACGCGGGAAAATACCGGTATGATCCTGAACTTTGCGATGAATTACGGCGGCCGCCGGGAAATTGTATTGGCGGCACAGGCCTATGCCAAGGATGTGCGGGAGGGCAAAGCCAGCGATTCGATCAGCGATGCGGAGTTTGGAAACTACTTGATGGGTGCACAATTTCCGCCGCTGGATCTTTTGATCCGCACCAGCGGGGAGTATCGGATTTCCAACTTTATGCTTTGGGAAATTGCGTATGCGGAAATGATCTTTGTGGAGGAAGCCTGGCCGGATTTCACGCCAGAGCTTTTAAAGCAATGTCTGGATCAGTTTAAACAGCGGGACAGACGGTTTGGAGGCGTCAAGTGAAACAGCGTATCCTGACCGCCGCGCTGATCATCGCGGTCGTTTTGCCGCCGTTGATTTTAGGCGGAACGCTGATCGATCTGTTGATGTTGTTCTGCCTGGTCACCGGAGCGTATGAAATTACGCATTGTCTGAAAACGCCGCGTAAGAATTTACTCATGATCGCCATGATTGGCGTGATGATCGCTTTGGCTTTGATCAGTCCGCAGTTCTTGGGGGCTGGTTTGGCATTAACGATGGTGGTGCTGTTTGCCGCGGCGATTGCCGATCCCAAGCTGGATCTAAACGACATTACGCTGGTTTTTGCGATGCTGACGATCTTTACGATGGCGGTTCGCTCGATTATTTCGATTTATGCTCAGAATTCATGGCTGATGATGTATGTGATTTTAGCCACCTATCTGACAGATACAGGTGCGTATTTCTGCGGTTATTTCTTTGGTAAGCATAAGCTGATCGAACGGATTTCCCCGAAGAAAACGGTGGAAGGCGCCATCGGCGGATGGCTGTGCGGGACGCTGGGTGCGTTTGTCTTTGCGCTGACCATGCTGCCGGAGCTGTCGATCGGCCTCGCGCTGTTTGGCGCAGCGACGATGGCGATTGTCGGACAGCTGGGGGATCTGGCGTTCAGTCTGATTAAACGAAATGTCGGTATCAAAGATTTTGGATCTTTTCTGCCGGGACACGGCGGGATTTTGGACCGGATCGACAGTCTGTTATTTAATTTGCTGTATTTTACGCTGATTTTAGCGATGGTGGTGTAATATGAAACGTTGTTGTGTAATGGGCGTAACTGGTTCGATCGGGGTGCAGACCGTGGACGTCTGTACGGCGCATCCGGAGGCTTTTCAAATTACTTCTATCAGTGCCGGGCGCAATCTGGCACAGCTGCGAAAACTAATTGTACAGCTGCCGCACTTAAAAGCGGTCTGTGTTCAGGAGGAAGCGGATTGTCTGACGCTGACCCGCGAATTTCCAAATCTGGAATGGGTTTGGGGTGAGGCGGGACTGCTTCGTTTAAGCGAGCGGGATGACTACGATGTGCTGGTCAACTCTTTAGTCGGATTTGTCGGCTTAAAGCCAACGCTTAAGGCGATTGAAGCAGGACATGACATCGCGCTGGCCAATAAGGAAACGCTGGTGGTTGCCGGAGCGTTCGTCAATGCGGCCTGCCGTCAGCATCAGGTAGCACTGCTGCCGATTGACAGCGAACATTCCGCGATCTTCCAATGCCTGCAGGGAAACCGCAGGGATCAGCTTCAGCGTCTGATCATCACCGCGTCCGGCGGCAGCTTCCGGGATTTAACCCGTGAACAGTTAAAGGGTGTGACGGTGAAGCAGGCTTTAGCGCATCCAAACTGGTCGATGGGAGCCAAGATCACGATTGACAGCGCGACGATGATGAACAAGGGGTTTGAAGTCATCGAAGCGCATTGGCTGTTTGATGTGGATTTTGATCACATTGACGTGCTGATTCATAAGGAAAGCGTGATCCATTCGCTGGTTGAATATCAGGATCATGCGGTGATCGCCCAGTTGGGCACAGCGGACATGCGGCTGCCGATTCAGTATGCATTAAGCTATCCTGAACGTCTGCCGTTAATCAACAGCCAGCAACTGGATCTGGCTGCGATCGGAACACTGCATTTTGCCCCAGCCGATTTTACTCGCTATCCCTTGCTTGGGTTAGCTTATGAAGCAGGAAGAAAACAAGGAACGATGCCGGCGGTGATGAATGCCGCCAACGAGGAAGCCAACGCTGCATTCCGTGAGGGGAAAATTTCATTTTTAGACATTGAGGAGCTGGTGATCGACGCCTGCCGAACTCTCGCTTTCACGGATTCTCCGTCCCTGGATGCGATTTTCGAGGCAGATCATCAGGCCCGTGAGTTTGTGAAATCACATCTGAAAGGAGCCTAAGCAATGGCAATTTTGTATTTTATCATCCTGCTGTCCGTGATCATCATCGTCCATGAATGCGGCCATCTGATCGCTGCCAAGTGTTTCCATGTTTACTGCGGTGAATTTTCTATTGGGATGGGACCTAAGCTATGGTCCTATAAAGGCAAGGAAACGACATTCACGCTGCGGGCTTTGCCAATCGGCGGCTACGTTGCGATGGCGGGCGAGGAAGGCAGCGAATTTGAAGGCGTGCCGCGTGAGCGGACGATCAAAGGCGTATCGCATTGGAAGCAGATCATCATCATGCTTGCCGGAGTGATCATGAACTTCGTGCTGGCCTGGCTGATCTTCGCTTCGATCATTTTGATCAACGGCAGCTACAACATTGCTCCCAAAGCGGTTGTCGGCGGCGTGGTCGCCGGTTCACCGGCGGAGGCCGCAGGTTTTGCGGAAGGCGATGTAATTACGAAAGTGGTCTTCGCTGACGGTACGGTCGTCAAGCCGTCCAACTTTTATGAGATTCTGACGTATTCGATGGACAATACCGATCCGGTAACCTATACGTTAAAGCGCGGCGGGGAAACATTGGAAAAAACGGTAGCACCAGTGTATGACGAGCAGGAGCAATCGTGGCTGGTCGGTATCAAAATCCCCCCGGCAACGCAGGTCAAAACCACACTGCTCAACAGCGGTTACTACGGCGCTCAGTATATGGGGCAGACCGTCAAGGAACTCATCACAGCTCTGACCCGTCTGGTCAAGGGCATCGGATTTGAGGATCTGTCCGGTCCGGTCGGCATTTATCAGGTCACGGAGCAGCAGGCCAGTCTGGGGCTGCAGAACTATATTTTATTGATCGCGCTGTTATCGCTGAATGTCGGCGTGTTCAATCTGCTTCCGCTGCCGATTTTGGACGGCGGGCGAATTCTGCTGGTGATTGTGGAAATGATTATCGGCAAGCCGCTCAACCAAAAGCTGGAGGCTGGAATTACAGCGGTCGGCGTAGCCCTAGTTCTGCTTTTAATGGTGTATGTGACCTGGCAGGATTTAATGCGGTTGTTTATTTAGCTCCATCTCCTCAAAGGCGAGGAAGACATAGAACAAATAGGAGGAATCAGCATGAGTATTTTAGTCACAGGCGGCACCGGTTTTATCGGCAGCCACACAACAGTGGAACTGATCAACGCAGGTTATGATGTTGTCATTATCGACAACCTGGTCAATTCCTGCAAAGGCGTAGTGGATCGGATTGAAAAGATCACCGGAAAGCGGCCGCGTTTTTATGAAAATGATTTGCTGGATAAAGCGGCGGTGGAAAAGGTTTTTGAAGAAAATGAGATCAAAGCGGTCATTCACTTTGCCGGATTGAAAGCGGTCGGGGAATCGGTAACGATCCCTTTGACCTATTATCACAACAACTTAACCGGCACGCTGATTCTGTGTGAGGTCATGAAGGAACACAACTGCAAGAAGATCGTGTTCTCTTCCAGCGCCACAGTCTACGGTGATCCGCATAAGGTACCGATCACAGAGGATTTTCCGTTATCGACAACGAATCCTTACGGTTCAACAAAGCTGATGATCGAACGGATTTTAAGCGATGTCTTCGTTTCCGATACGGACTGGAGCATCATGCTGCTGCGCTACTTCAATCCGATCGGCGCGCATAAGAGCGGGCTGTTGGGAGAAACGCCAAACGGCATTCCGAACAACCTTGTGCCGTACATCGCTCAGGTTGCCACCGGCAAGCGCGAATTTTTGCGGGTTTGGGGCAATGACTACAATACGGTCGATGGTACCGGCGTGCGCGACTACATCCACGTCGTCGATCTGGCGTTAGGGCACATCAAGGCTGTTGAATATGTTCTGAAAAACAAAGGAGTGGAAGCAGTCAATCTGGGAACCGGTCACGGCTATTCTGTGCTGCAGGTCAAGGATGCCTTTGCCAAAGCCAGCGGTAAGGAAATTCCATATAAGATCATGCCGCGCCGGCCAGGCGATATCGCTACCTGCTATGCGGATACAGTCAAAGCTAAAAAGCTGCTGGGCTGGAGTGCCCAGTACGGCATTGATGAAATGTGCCAGGATTCCTGGTATTTCCAGCAGCAGAATCCGGACGGGATTACTGAATAACCAACTAAACGAGGAAAGCAGTCGTGAACAGGCTGCTTTTTTTGTTAACTGGGAAAGTACTCTAAAGAGCCGAGAAGAGAAAAAGTGCCAAAAAGGCACAATAAAAACCAGCAAGTAAGGATTAGAAATATTAAGATGTTAGAAAGGGTACCTAAGTAAATTAATTCATTTTTTACGATATAAAGTATCACGATGACATTTGGAACATTGGAAACAAGGAGGATCACTTTCTCCAATCTCTTTTAAAAAGTCAGCTTCTTCACCATATACAAAATCTGGGATATTTTCCTCATGTCCACAATGGATGCATTTCATCGTGATATAGCTTTCGCGAGCTACATCGCTTTCTTGTTGGTAAAGTTCTATGCAAAGGCAGAGTCCTTGTCTCTAAATGAAAACAATCTTACTGGATATACTTTTTTATAGCTGATGAAAGGCAGAATAGATTAAGAGGAACGTCACAAAGGAAGGACAAGTTCATCGAAAGGTTAAAAAAATTGAACTTTCTGTTGATGGAGAATGCAATGTGAAAATGTTATCATGTCTTTGGAGGGAAGGAAAATGAAAAAAATAACAACCAGTCTTTTAGCTTTATTGATGATTCTGTCCGTCACGGCCTGTTCTTCAGTCCAAGAAGAAACCTTTGAGGGCTCAGCACAGGGGTACGGCGGAACGGTAACCGCCAAAGTCACATTCAAAGCCGACAAGATGACATCCGTGGCAGTGGTAGCACCTGATGAAACTGAAGGTGTAGGATCTCGGGCAGTTGAGGAACTGCCGGAGAAAATTGTCGCAGCCAACAGTGCCGACGTCGATGTCTGCGCTGGAGCAACAATGACGTCCAAAGCCATCTTATCTGCGGTGAAGCAGGCCATCGGCAAGAAAAAAGGAGAAACTGAGAGCACAACGGCGATGACAGAGGGTACCTACAGTGCTGTCGTCGCCGGTCATAATGGTGAAATGACTGTGGAAACAACTGTGGATTCAACTTCTATCCTGGAGGTAAAAATCATCAGTCATACGGAAACCTATGGGATCGGATATGGTTCCGTAATGACACCGGTTGAGGTGCTGCCGCAGCGAATCGTTGAACATCAAACACTGAACGTGGATAATGTCTCGGCAGCGACCGTAACATCATCCGCGATCAAAGCGGGGGTCCGCGACTGTCTGACCCAGGCCGGAGCGAGTGAAACCGCGATGAGTGAAGCGGCACCGAAGGCAAATCCGACAGAGGCGGAATATACAGTGGATATCGCAGTTATCGGCGGTGGAGCTGCCGGATTAACAGCGGCCAATACCGCCTTGGATGAAGGCAAAACCGTACTGTTGGTCGAAAAGATGGGAATTACCGGCGGCTCGACAGTTCAAAGCGGAGGGAATATCTTTGCGGCAGGAACGACGGCGCAGAAGGCCAATGGTGTTGAAGACAGCGCGGAGGATCTCAATCAGTTTTTAATGAGCTATGATGAAGATCAGCTGCTGAATGCGGAAATGATTCAGGACTATGCTGAGCATATTGCGGAAGATTTAGATTATCTGGCTGATCAAGGCGTCCAGGTCACTTATGTGACAACCGCACAGCCGACATTGACGCCTAATCGGCTGCATCTGACCAGCCCGAAAAACGAAATCGCTTCCGGGATCGGCGGCGGGATTACCGTGCCGTTAACGAAATCCATGCTGGAAAAGGGCGGCACACTGCTTTTGGAAACTCGTGCTGAAGCGCTTTTAACCGATGAACAGGGTCAAGTCATCGGCGTTCAGGCTGTTAATCAGAGCGGAGAAACTGTAACGATTCATGCGCATTCGGTGATTCTGACAACCGGCGGCTATGGTTCCAACCCGGAAATGACAGCACGCTTTGCATCGTTTAATCCGATCTTCAATTCCGCTGCGAGCAGTACCGGAGATGGATTGACGATGGCGGGTGAAATCGGCGCTCAGATCTTTGATTCCAACGGTCTTCAGTTGCAATATGTCGATTTCAATACCGGTGAAACCGGCAGCACAGCTTCCGGCCTAGTTGTGGATATGCAGGGGAAGCGGCTGGCTAACGAACACAGTTATCAATCGGTTTCTGCCGAAGCTTTTAAGCGTGAAAACAGCGCGGTGAATTATTATATTACAGCGACTAAGGACGGCGTATGCGCTGAACCATATCCAACGGTTCAATACGGTGTCACTTTGGAAAATGCCGTCAAAGCGTCAAGTTTAGAAGAACTCGCTACACTGATCAAAGTGGATCCATCAGTTTTGAAAGCTACTGTTGAGCGCTATAACGATTTGTGTGCCAAGGGAACGGATGAAGACTTTGCAAAGCCTGCGGACTGGATGATTCCTGTAGAAGGTGATACGTATTATGCTTTTGCTCGCTATCCAGTTGCGGCAGCGACTTTCGGCGGCCTAGTGATCGACGCTCAGGGCCGTGTTCTGAATCAGGATAACAAACCGATTTCTGGTTTGTATGCAGCTGGAGAAGTTGCTTTAACCGGTGTTTTTGCCAATGTTTATCCAAGCTGCGGTCTGGCGATCGGCAATTCCATTCACATGGCTAGAAATGCAGCTGTCACAGCCTGCGGGGAATAACAATAAACGGTGCTTTCAACGAGCGCCGTTTTCATTTACAATAGACTTATGAATATTAACGAGTTGAAATATTTTATTAAAGTGGCAGAAGCAAAAAGCTTATCCAAGGCGGCCAATGAACTGTTTATTTCCTATCAGGGACTTTCAAAGTCATTAAAAAATTTGGAAACCGAGCTGGGCTGCCCGCTGTTCGAAAAAAATCGTTTTGCGGCAAAACTGACAGAATATGGAGAGGAACTTTACCGGAGCGCAAAACTGATCGTCGGTGAATGGGAAAACCTGCAGCTTTCACTCGGCCAAATTCAGCGCCGCAAAAATAAGCTGTTTCATATCGGCATCGCGATGGGTGTGGATATTCCGTTTCCTGACTTTCATCGCAGGCTGGATCAATTTCTGACTAACCATAGCGATGTCATCATGATCGACGCCTGGGATTCCTATTGTGAAGAAAAGCTGGAAAGCGGTGAGCTGGACATTGCGGTGACCTTCGGTCCGGTTGATGAACAGCGCTTTGATTCCACAATGCTGCTTCAGGGATCTCTGGCAGCGATCGTGGATGACCATCATCCGCTGGCCGAGCGTGATATGTTATCCATCGCGGATTTGCAAGGCCAAAAAATCATTACGGTCAACCGCTATTTCCGCAATTATGACATTCTTATGCAGGCCTGTCTGGCACAGGGTTTTAAACCGGATATCGTATTGAATACTGTGAATTTAACCGCGACCCTGATCGCCTGTCAGGATAAGAATACAATCGGTATTTCCAACAATCTCTCCTATTTCAAAAAAACAGTTGTCGGCTATCGGATTATCCCTGTTGCCGGACCGAATACCACCTGTCAGATCAATCTGTTGATCCATTCCAAGCAGAGAAAGAATAAGGAAATTCTGCGGTTAAAGCAGGAATTGATGCGGTGTCTTTTTGTGGATTCGGAGTCTTTGGCGAAAGAGCTTCGCTGAAGATCAAAAGACACGATGACCTAGAATATAAAAATCAGAAGGTCAGAGAGCAGAAAAACGGCTTCCTAAATAATTTACTATAGTAAACCTTGTTGGCTTCCGCGGACTGTGATACAATGAAGCCGGTGTTTAAAGGAGGAGTTTTATGCCCCGATATGATCAATTATTTCAGGAAATTGTCCATACTCTAAAAGAAGATTACGCCGGCTTTGTGATGTGTCAGGATCATCATGATCCGCGGCCTTACGTCCATACGATAGGCACGGCGTTTATGCAGAAGACACTGAATGAGGATTTATTTTTCCGACAGGTCAATCAATATCTGGCAGAGACGACAGACCGCAATCTGCGCTTTCAGCGCCGTCCAAATTCTGATTATCAACCCTTTACTAATGGCTTTTTCACCCGTCGGACAGGCGCAGTGCTGACGATCAGCGAGGTCAGGGAAGAAGACCGGCTGCAGCCAAAGGATGAAATTGTTGCGATTAACGGTCAGCCGCTGAGCTTTTATACCGAAACGCTGAATAAGAAAATCTTTTACGCGGAAGAAAAGGAACGTCAGCTCTGGACCGGCTTTTTAAAGATGGCGGATCGGATATCGGTGCGGCGAAACGGCCAGATTCATGAAGTGACATTACGGCGATTTCCAAAAAGGGAAATTGTGAAAACGAATACATTTGCGATAGAAGAAGGCTGTGCGGTATTGCGGATTGAACGGATTGACGAAACCCTGGAAGCTTTGGTGGAGGCGCATCAGACTGCGCTGGCAGAGGCTCAGAAAGTGATTCTGGATTTGCGACGCTGCGAGGAAGGTTGGGAATCTTCGATGCTTTGTCTGCTGCCATATATCCTTGATCATCCGATGTCGATCGCGGAAGTGATGGAGGGACAGGGACTTCTGACCCATTATACTGAGAAGAACTGCCGCCGGCGCATCAAACAGCTGGAAGCGATGAAATCAGATCCGCAGCTGGAACCGATGATCAGCGAAATGATTGAAGAACTCAAAGCCAAAGCCGGTCTGGGATGGATTCTGGAAACAGAGGCGGATTGGGGAGTGGATGAGGAAGAATTGATCCATCCCGTTAACGCAGAGCGCAGAACCGTTGTAATTCTTGATTTTCTGACTGCCGGTGCTGCAGAAGAACTGGCAGAGCTGGCTTCTCAATCCGCTCGCTGTACGCTTGTTGGCAGGATGAGCAGCGGACGATATCAGACCTGCAATCTGATTTCAGTTGTGTTTGATGATCAGTTTCAGCTGGACTATCCGATCAGCCGCCGCAAGGCCTGGAACAAGGATCAGCCACGGGGAGTTCGTTGCGACATCGAGCTAGCCTGGACACCGCAGGAATGGGATGAAGATCTTTTGATGGAAGCAGCGAAAACAGTTTAATTCCTGATTGGACAGTTTAATAAGACAATTAAAAAGCCGAAGACAAAGCAGAGAACGCTGTGCCTGCGGCTTTTTCTTATAAAAAAACGGCGGACAAGCAAACTTATCCGTCGTAAGTCATTATTCTTCGCTGATGAACTGACCTGCCAGCCGGCCATGCGTTACCGCCATGCCGATGGAATTGCCTGCGCAAGGCGTAGAATAGCCTAATCCATAGCGTCCGCCCAGGCAGTTGCCGGCTGCGTAAAGACCTTTGATCTTCTTTCCGCTCATGTCCAGCACATTCTGTCGTTTATCAGTAACCAGTCCGGACATCGTCACCATCATCGGCGTCGGTTTGTCATTCTTAGCGCTCTTGACAGCGTAGAATGGGGCTTCATCCACCGGAATCATACAGGAAGCATCTTTACCAAAATCGGTGTCTTTTCCGGCATAGCACAGCTGGTTGTAAGCTTCAATCGAAGCCAGGAAGGCTTCTTTTGCTTCGCCGCTGTACCCCAGATACTCCGCCAGTTCTTCCAAAGAATCAGCTTTGATGACCGTGGATTCCATTCGCTCCGCAACGGTGCAGCCGCGAACAGTGCCGCCTTCCGGTCCGCTGATTAAAGCGTCCATATCGTTGATCAGATCTATGTAATACTGCGGCCGTCCGGCATTCGGCCCGCCATGTTCCAGACCGGAAGCACAAACGGACTTGAGCCACTTCTTGTCGGTGACCAAACACAGCGTCCCTTCCGGCTGACGGGCACAGGCCGTCTGCGCAGCGGAGAGATTGCCCTCATTGGTGAAACGTTCACCTTCGCTGTTAAGCCACAGCATCGCATTGCAGCCCCAAGGTCCGCTCGGTCCACCACCCAAAAGCATGCTTCCGCGCGGTGCTGGCTCAATCATTCCGCCGGCCCAGCAGCCCATTTTGACGGCTTCGCCCTTGCGTCCGCCCATGAAGGAGAAGAAGTCCGGCTGTTCGCCGCCGGCGCGTTCAAAACGTTCCATATATTCGTTGAGCAGCGCCCAGCACATGTCGGCATTGCCTGCGTAATCTCCACCGCACAGAATGACACCTTTGGTGGTGTTGTACTTGATGTAGCGGCCATCGCTGGCTTTGCCGGCCAGTCCAATGATCTCTTTACTTTCATTTTGCAGCAGCACCACGGCTTCGGTACCATAGTACCACTGCGCTCCCAGCTGTACAGCTTTGTCGATACAGGCCTGATTGATCAGCGGCAGAACGGAGTTGGCCGCAACGCCCTGAATTGGCTGATCATTGTACTGTCCCATAAACTGCGCGGTCGCCGCCCATGTCTTGGTGCCTGGAGTCATCGGGTAGTCATACCGCAGGCAATCGTACAGATCTTTTCCTGCTTGAATTTTGGCATAATCCATATTGGCCTGCATGATCAGCCAGCCATCCGGCGTATTATCATAGGTGTAGGCTTTTGGATCAACGCCCATTTCTTTGGCGACCTCCAGCATATGATCCAGTGTCGGTCCTGAATTGTGAACATACGATTTGACAATGGCCGGGAAGCAGCGTCCGCCGGAGCGGGTGACAAATTCATTGACGACCTCGCCCAGATCATAGGTGCCAAAACCAATTTCCTGCTGGAGCTTGGAGTTGAACGCTCCAATATCTTCGCCATACCAGGTGAACATATCTTCTTCCATCCGTTCCAGCACGGCGACTTTCATTCCGGACTCCGCAGCGGCCAAGGCAGCCTGTACGCCGGCATGTCCGCCGCCGACCACCACGACATCGACATCGATTTCTTCAGCGTAATCGGTAATGACCGGAGCTTCACCTAACCAGTCGCCGGGTCCAGAATAACCGGTGATTCGTCCGGCTGGGGCAGAAGCGGTTGGAGCATCAGGTGTGGCAGAGGGAGTCGTGGATTCGCTGCTGCATCCGGCCAAAAGCCCTGCAGCCGCAACACCAAAGGCACTGGCAGCAGCACCTTTGATAAAATCACGACGTGAGATTCCTTTTTTGTAACTCATAAGTTCTCCTTTCCTAAAAGTTTATTTAGATAAAATATTTACCTTGGTAAAATAAGATATCTGTGAACATCTTATCACATTAGTTTACGATAGTAAATTAGTAAGTGAGAAATGTTGACGAAAGAGACGACAAAATTTGACATTCGTTGATGATTGCATGATAATTAATTCGGTGATGATATTATGACGATGAATAAAAATGCCGACAGATCATTAATTCTCGATTCCATGCCGGTTAAGCAAGCGTTGATCCGTCTAGCGGTTCCTTCCATTCTGGCCTCCATGGTCACAACCATCTATAATATTGCCGATACGTTTTTCATCGGGCAGCTGCACAACACTGCGATGATCGCAGCGACTACCGTAGCGATGCCGGTCATGATGCTGACGCATGCTTTTGGTGAATCGGTAGGCGTCAGTGCCGGCAGCTATATCTCACGGCAGTTAGGCGCGGGACATCATGAACAGGTCAGCCGGATTGTACAGACAACGATGACGCTGGTCGTTTTGATTTCAATCGTTCTGCCGATTCTGTTCATCGTTTTTCTGGGGCCGTTATTGGGGATGTTCGGAGCGGAAGGCGATGTGACGATGTATGCGGCACAGTATGTGACGATCCTTCTGGTCTTCGCGTTCTCCCAGATTGTTAAACTGACGATTGTCCATCTGTTGCGGGCCGAAGGGGATGTAAATTTCCCGATGGCGGCAATTTTTACCGGCGTTGCTGCAAATTTGATTCTTGATCCGATTTTCATGTTTGACTGGGGTCTGAATCTGGGGATTGCCGGGGCAGCGTGGGCGACAGCGGCCGCGCAGTGCATTTCGTTAGCGATGCTGCTATGGCGGTTAATGTTTAAAGCTGAGGCTGTGCGCTGGAATCCGCGGGTGTGGATGCTGGATAAGACGGCGGTGCAGGAAATAGTCAGTCTGGGTGTAGCGGTGTTTGCCCGGCAGGCGCTGCCCAGCGTCACCTACAGCTGCCTGGCAATGCAGGCCAGTGTGTATGGTACGGATTTTTTGGCCGGCATTGGAATTGCCAAGAAGTGCCTGAATTTAGTCATGTTTGCGATCATCGGTTTTGCGCAGGGGTTCCAGCCGTTTGCGGCGTATAATTATGGTGCCGGAAATCGTTCAAGGCTGCGTCAGGCTTTAAAGAGTGCTTTGCTTTGGGTGACGGTGTACGGCTGCTTCGCGGCGGTGCTGTATATCGCGCTGGCGCCGCAAATCGTCCAGATTTTCTCACGGGACGGCGCGGTCATAGAAATGGGGCGGATGATGCTGTATGGTTATGCTGTCTCCATGCCGGTGGTGGGAGCGTATAATATAGCGGCGGTTCTGCTGCAGGCGCTGGGCGAGAAACGTTCAGCCTTCTTCCTGTCGATAGCCCGGCAGGGATTGTTCTACATCCCGATTATTTGGATTTTGCCGACAATTTTGGGTCAGCTGGGAATTTTCATGGCCCAGCCGGCTGCAGACTATCTGACGATCCTGACTGTGATCTTGTTATGCCGGCATTTATTTGTTGATTTGATGAAAGGTTAATATTGGTAAGGAAAAACAGGTTTTAACGCGCCCCGGTTTATGGTAGAATACCATTAGACTGGGGTAATGTTACTTATGAGAAAAATGAAGAATAAAACGACGATGCTGCTGGCTGGCGGCTTGGCTATCGTTTTGATACTCTTTGCCGCCGCAGCGATCTATTTCGGAATGATTGTAAAAGATCGCTCGGAATCGCAGCTGCCCAAAGAAACGGAAAAGCCGGTGCTGGCTGAACAGGGCGGACAGGAAAAGCCGCAGGAAACACAAGGTTTGGATGCCGTTGAAGTTGATCTGGTGAATGCGACCGTTTATCGCTTTGACGAACTGGACTTTCAGTTTGCGATCGCCAAAATCCGGGTTAAAGCCCAAGAACCGATCAATATTTCATTGGAGCATTTCACGACCGATGAAGGCATCAAGCTGAATGAAATTGACAGTTACTTAGATCAGCTGGATAAAAACGGACTCTATATCGGCAAGCAGAATGTCTGGTTCGAATTGGTTTCCAAGGAAGACAGTTATGTTGCCAATATCTTTGTGCCGATCCAGGACAAGTCGGCGCAGAGTGCCGCCGTCAATATTGATTTTGGAAGCAATGATCCAATTAAATTAAATCTGAAAGAAGCCAGCGGGACCCGGGAAATGCTGGGTTATGTCGCAGAAGATGTGATCACTGACGGCAAGACTTATCAGATGCAGGTTCAGGTTGCCTTCCAGATCGCCAGCGAGGAAATGTATCGCACGTTTGAGGATGGTACGGTGGAAACCGCCGGGTTGCCGTCAACGGCGGAAGTTTATGTTTTCCGGCTGGACGCAGTCAGTCTTTGGGGTGATGAGCTAGAAGTCGAAGACGCGGTTTATCAAGTTGAAGGCAGCGGCAACACATTCCAAGCACTTCCAGCCAATTTCCATTCTGAGAAATATGACAACATTCTTGGCAAGACGATCAAGGAAAAAGACAGTGGTGTCTTATTCTTCATTACCTATAATCCGGACAAAGAACCAATCACTTATCAAGGCAAGCTGAAGCTGAAGATCAAGGGACAGGAAAACTGGATTGAAATTACCGTCAGTTTATAACGAAGGGGGAAGACGATGAAACAAATCTGGAAGATGGCCTTAGCTATGGCAATGGCTGTAACGTTGGTTCAGGGTTATCCCTCGGCAAACGGAAAAATCAATGTGAAAGCGGACGAAACCTATCCCATGGGCTGCAGCAATTTTGAAGTTGCCTATGTAACAGACAGCGGCGGCTTCAGCACGATTGGCTGCTACAATGATTTCACTCAGGCTAAAAATGAAATGTATGCTCATGGCAATGATGCGGTTGTACGGCACAGCTCCAGCAAATCGCCAACGAAGATTATTGCGATGACCTCTGGGGTAGCAGCCAGTTATTCTTATCGGCGAGGTTATGCTGATGGCAGTTCACGGCGGGCGTATGCGACTATGGATATCACACAGTATCAGTCAACGACGACCAATGAGAAAATCACGTATGTGACCAGTCATCGTGAAATGATCTATAAAGGAACGTATTCTTACAATACTGGAAATGGAACAGGCCGGATTGCGGTCAACTTGACAGGTTTTGACGGATACACCAATCTGGATCAGGTCGATTTGATACCAACAAAATTCTTGACGAACAATCTGCGGATTTTATTGGGCGGCAACAATGACGGCAGTCCTTGGGAGTCGCCGTTCTGGGTTCGTCCGAAACAGAGCTATTACGAAGTTGTTCAAAATGGAAATTATAAGGAACTGATCTATCATTGCTGGTCGTATTGGGCAAAATCAGATACACCGCAGGATTACTCTCAGACAATTGGGCCGGCTGAAAGCTGGATGAATGTTGGTTCAGTTTATTATACGAACGATATGCACGCGCTGTATACCGATCGGTATTTTCAGAATCCGGTGATAGTTGAGGGCAGTCCGGCAAAGTATTATAACTACTATGAGTTTTTGCCGCTGCGCAGCCGAACCAAACTGAATGGTGATCAGCTGAATGGTTTTCTTAACAGCCGCGGTTATACCGAGATTGCCTATAACTATGATGAGTTAAAAAGCAATCAATCAAAAATGGTCAATTCCGGCTGGTTCTTTGTCAATGCTCAGGAAACCTACGGCGTCAACGCACTGCTGGCGTTCTGTATGGGACTTTTGGAATCTGGCTGGGGACGTTCACAGATTGCGATTAATAAAAATAACTTGTTTGGCTGGAATGCGGTTGACTCGAATCCAAGCGGCAGTGCTGATAAATATGAAAATATTGAATCGGCAGTGACCCAGCATATGGCAGTCAATCTGCGCGGTTATCTTGATATCAATGATGCCCGTTTCTTTGGCTCTCATTTGGGAAACAAGGGCAGCGGCTTTAATGTCAAATATGCGTCTGACCCGTATTGGGGACTTAAAATAGCGGCCTTGGCCTATCAGGTGGACAAGTATGTTTCTGGTAACGATGGTTCGCTGACAGATTACGGAACTTATTCGCTGGGCGTCATCAATCAATATGACGCGGCTGTCAAGCGCTATGCAGACGCTAATTCACAGACGCTATATACAACGCGTTACGGGGCGACTTATCAGAATGACTTTACGGTTATTCTGCAATCAGAAAACAATGGCTGGACAGGTTTCCCAACGACTAACGGTGTCCGCGCCGATGGTTCGCTACTTCCGCATAAGAATAACGGCTATGAAGCGTATAACTGGCAGAACAGTGTCGGTTATCTGCAAAGCTCCAAGATTTCCAAGCTGTCTGCTGGAATTTTTGACAACAGCCAGATCGGGAAAGTGCCGACAGGAGATCCTGTTCAGAAAGTGACATCAATGGCTTGGAAGGAGAATCTGATGGCAATAAGCGGTCAGGGCTATCGTCCGGGAATTTATGTCACAGATTCAAACAAGGTAACGCAGAAACTGGTAGTTTATAACCAGTATTATGATACCAAGGAGTTCGAGTTAACAAGCACGGTTGCTGAGAAGGAACAGGTCAGCTTTAAAAACGAAGCGCTGGATTTGACAGCCTTAGCTGAAGGCAGTTATTTCTTCGAAATCCGGACTGAATACAGCGAGCTGAGTGATTACAACGACAGCTTCTATATCGGGGCATTGGAAACTGCTCCGGAAACAAAGAAAATCGGAAATAAGACATTTACCTTCAGTGTGAAGGACAACGTTCTGTTTATGACAGTTACGCTGAGCGGTAATGAAGAGGGTGGCGAGCCGGAAGACCATCTGAAGAGTACCGTCCGTCAGGTTCTTTCCAAATTTGAATATGCGGATGAGCATACCTTATTGATTGAAGGTACAGCTTTCATTAATGGTTATGACTTCAAGGAAGACTCAGAAGTTACCCATCAGCTGCTTCTGACCAATTTGGAGACCAATGAAGTCACGACAATTGATGCGGCAACGCTGCTGGCTCCAAATCCAATCAATCTCTACGATGGATTTACTTACAGCAAGATCAATTTCAGCGCCTCGGTGGATCTGGCTTCGTTAACTCCAGGCAGTTATTCTGTAAAAATTCAGATTCGCAATGGTGATATTAAGATGTATGCGAATTTGACCAGCTTTGATGATAACTTCCTGCCTGAAGTTCGAATGCTGAATGAATATCAGGTGCGGATTGTACAAAATCAGCTGTATAATTACCGTTATGAAATTAACATTGAAAAATCAGATCTGGATTATACGTTGATTAAAAAGCCAACAAAACGAAATTCTGCATTTGATTACACGAAGCTGTCTTTGGAAGGCGGACGGCTGAATCTCAATGGTATGGCGTGGATTTACAATACACAGTTTAAAGCGGATGCGCAGGCTTCTCATGCTTTGCTTGCGGTTGACGAGAATGGCGTATCCTATCCGCTGGAAGCTCAGAATCAGGCTTGTTCGGCAGACTATGCGGAAATGTTGGGTTCTAAGTTCAGCATGAAAAATGCGTGCTTTACCAGCGCTGCAGATTTAAGTCAGCTGCCGGAAGGCGATTATCGACTGTATTTGGATATCAGTGCAGAAGGATATCGTGATATATTTGAGATGACTGATATTTATTCGCGCGCGATTGAAACGGTCACTGTTGGTGAGCGCAGTTATGCTCTGTTTATCTCACCGGTTCGTTATCGAATGGTGCTGAGTATTACACAGAATGGTCCGAATATTGATGGCGGTGACGACAAGGGAGAAACACCTTTGACCAATGCCGTTCAGGTATCTGATCTGCCGCTTGAGGACCAGCCGGTTGAAGTACCACGTCCAAGCTCGCTGATCGCTCCAACCCCAAGTCCGACGCCGGGTGAGGGAAACAGTGAAGAAGAAACACCTTCTGAATAAATAGAAAATGCAGAAACAGAGCAATCTGAATCTGCATTTTTTCTTGCTTGGAATGGACAGGGAGACTGAAATAATTGCGAAATAAAATATTTCATCTCTGATGTCAGTAACATTACATTATTTTAGTACTTTTATTTTATGAGCGTGATATCGGTTAGAGAGTAAGGAAATCATGCCAAAAGAAACGGTTCCCAATCCCCATAACGGTTTGCTAATCAGAAATTGGACTGATCCCACGAAAAGCAGCCCGACACTGGCGATGCCACCGATCTTCGTTCCGATTCTGTCAACTGCTGGAGAAGGGGTACGCAGAGTCTTCGATTTTTCGATCAGTGATTGTGTAAACGCTGTGGTTCTGGCTGTAGCTTTCCATGTCTGATCGAGGACAGAACGGGTTAAATCTGATGGGATTTTTGAATTTTTCTTGATGGCTGAACTGTTTTTCTCCTGGTTCATAGTTTTACCTCCATGGATTATTGAAAATAATGCGGCTGTCAAATTGGTTAGAAACTTGAAATGCAAACATATAAAACCGACCGTCGGTTTTTATTTTAGCTAAGAAATAGGCTGTTGATCCAGCCTTTTTTACTTAAGATGGTCTTTTCTGTTGTGATTGATCCAGACAGCTGTTTACATGCATTGTTTTTAACAATACCGCAATCAACGCGTCGTCTAAAATATCCAAACCTAGTTTTTTCATCATGGTTTGAAGATAGTCAAGCCGAGCTTTAGTTTCTGCCGGTTTTCGGCTGAATATGACAGGATTTGTCCAGTAATTAAGCAGAAATGAGAAAATTTCTGCGCAAAGTTCAGGCTGATCAACCTGCAGTGAACCGTCTTCATTGCCTTTTTGGATTAATTCTGCAATAATCGGTGCATCGTGCAGCACACATCCCTGCATCCCTCCGACTATAAGATAAGGCTCAACGTGAGAAGCAACAGCTTGGTCCAGTGAATGAGTTTTGGTGTCAATAGCCAGCCTATAAAGTATTTTCTTTAGTTTTTCTCTGGCATTTTCACCTTGTGTATCACGAATTAATTCATGGAAGAGATTGTTGACGTACAGAATACGTTTTTCCATCACGGCTCCAAAAATCTGTTCTTTGGATTTGAAATGATGATAAAGGCCGCCTTTGGAAAGCCCGGAAACATCCAGAATATCCTGAATACTGGTTTGTTCATAGCCTTTTTCAACAAATAGTTGGGCGGCCGTTTCTACAATTTTCTCTAATGTTTGTTCCGGATGTTTATTCCGTGCCATAACTCCTCCTTATAAACCGACGGTTGGTCTGTTTATATACTATCTGAAATCAAACAGTGTGTCAAGCAGAAAAAAAAATGAATATAGGATTAAACTTCTTTGCTGAAAAAAACTGTCTTCCGAGCTTCTAAACCACTCGATGAAGACAGTGTGATGAAATTAACGATGAGGATCAATCATAGTCAGCTGAACCCGGTGGCGTTCAGCATCAATCCCATAGACCCAGACTTTGAGAATATCGCCGATTGATACCACTTCACTCGGATGGGAAATCCGTCCCTGCACCATTTTGGAAATGTGAACTAAGCCATCCTCATGCAAACCGATATCCACGAAGGCACCGAAATCGACTACGTTGCGGACAACACCTTCCAGCTCATCGCCTGGATGCAGATCTTCCAAGGTGAGCACATCGTGCCGCAGCATTGGACCATCAAACTGCTCACGGTAATCGCGCAGCGGCTGGGATATGGCTTCAATCATATCCTGCAGTGTATAAACATCCGTATTCAGCTGTTCAGCCGTTTCTTCAAGATTGAGCTGGCTAAGTTTTTCCCGGCACTCATCGCTGCCTAACTGCTGAATACTTAACAGCTGACATAAACGATGCGCGGCTTGATAGCTTTCAGGATGGATCGGTGTTTGATCAAGCGGCTCTTCGCCATCGTGAATGCGTAAAAATCCTGCAGCCTGCTGAAAGGACTTAGCGCCTAATTTTGGAACCTCCAGCAACTGCCGGCGATTATAGAAACGTCCGTGTTCATTGCGGTAGGTGACAATCGCATTGGCGGAAGCCTTCGTCAGACCAGAAACATGACACAGAAGTTCACTGGAAGCTGTATTGACATCGACGCCGACGCGGTTGACGCTCTTTAAAATGGCAAAATCCAGCCGTTCGTTCAAAGCTTTGGCCGGCAAATCATGCTGATACTGTCCAACGCCGATACTTTTCGGATCGATTTTAATCAGTTCCGAAAGTGGATCCAGAATCCGCCGGGCAATCGAAACCGCAGAACGCTGTTCGACGTGCAGATCCGGAAATTCTTTTCGGGCTAACTCGCTGGCGGAATAGACTGAGGCACCTGCTTCGGAAACGAGCGTGTAGTCAACATTCAGATTTTCCTTCTGGATAACGTCAGCGATGAAGCTTTCTGTTTCACGGCTGGCGGTACCGTTGCCGATCGCGATGACTTCAATCGGATAATCCTTCAGTATAGATAATAGCTTAGCCTTGGCCTCGGTTTTTTTGTTTACCGGCGGATGCGGATAGAAAACATCGATTTTCAGCATTTTTCCGGTTGAATCAATCACTGCCAGCTTGCAGCCGGTTCGAAATGCTGGATCGACACCCAGTATCATCTTGCCTTCCAGCGGCGGCTGAAGAAGCAGCCGCTCAACATTCATTGAGAAAATTTCAATGGACTGAGCCTGGGCTTTTTCACTGAGTTCACTTCGGACTTCCCGTTCAACGCTGGGAAACGCCAGTCGCTTTAAGCCATCCTCGGCAGCTTCTTCAATCAGCTTCTGGCAGACGGTCATGCGCTCATGCGTGACGCCGCGGATGGCATAGTTGATCAGAAAGGTCTGGTTGTAGTCCAGCGTCACCGTGATGACCTTTTCCTTTTCGGCTCGGTCGATAGCCATGACGCGGTGATTAGCTAGCGTACTGATTTTTTCTTTGTAGTCATAGTACATTTTGTAAACTTGTTTTTCATCCTCATGTTTTTTCTTTTCCTTGCAGAGGATAAACCCATAGCGTTCAATCTGTTCTTTTATTTTCCAGCGCAGTTTTGCTTCATCGCTGATCCGTTCTGCCAGAATATCTTTAGCTCCCTGCAATGCTTCTTCAATTGTGGGAACCTGATCGTTAACATACTTTTCGGCCTGAACTGCTGGATCACCCGAACGTGGACAGGATGCAATCCAATCCGCCAGCGGCGTGAGCCCTTTGGCCGCTGCATCGGTGGCGCGGGTTTTGCGCTTTTGTTGATAAGGACGGTAAATATCGTCTACCTGCGAAAGCTTGGTGCAGACCAGAACCTGCTTCCGTAAATCTTCGGTCAGCTTGCCTTGGGTCTCAATGATCCGCAGCACGTCTTCTTTGCGTTTTTCTAAATTACTTAGATACTGGACCTGCTGCTGAATAAATAAAATCTGTTCTTCGTCCAGTCCTTTTGTCATTTCTTTACGGTAACGCGCGATAAAAGGAACTGTATTGCCTTCTTCTAATAACTTTAATGTATTTCGTACCTGGGATGGCTCAATGTTCAATGAAGCCGCCACTGGCTGAATCAGTTGTTCAGTTTCCATATTCATTCCTCCTCGTGATGATTTTTATCATAACACGAAAATCTTTTCATGACTTCAAAAATTTGTAAGAATTCAAGCCAGTAACTTCCAAAGAAAGTCTACAAAGGCCGTTCTTTAGGGTTTAAAATTATGTTATACTTGTTAGCGTACAGGAGGGCAATATGAATATAGATTTTACGAATAAAAAGACGATCGCGCTGCTCAGTGCTGTCGGCGTATTAGCCATTGCAACAATTGCAGCCGTTGTCGTTTTGTTGACGCTGCCTGGCAAAGCGATTCAGGTGGAAGATTTCTCGGGGAAGACTGTTGAAGAAATCAAACAATGGGCAACTGAGAAAAAGCTGGCAGACAGTCAGCTGGTAATCGATTACGAATTCAGTGACACTGTAGAGAAGGATAAACTGATTTCGCAGAGTATTGCCTCAGAACAGAAGCTGAACAAAGACAGCGTTCTGACGGTTGTATTCTCCAAAGGTCCGGATCCGGATGTCGAAGTTACGCTGCCAGATTTTAAGGACATGACGGAAGAAGAAATCGAAAAGTTTGTGGAAACGAACAAACTATTGGATGTAACTTATGAATATGCTGTTGACGAAAAGATCGAGAAAGGCAAATTCATTAAAGTGAATGTAACGGATACCGTTGTTAAGCGCAGCACAATGCTGATCTTTACGATATCCCAAGGCGAGGATGGAACAGGCGAACAGATTATTGTTCCGGACTTCAGTGATTATACAAAGGCGAAGATTACAAACTGGGCGAAGGCTAACAAGGTGACCATCAACTGGAAAGAAGAAGCTAGTGATAAGATCGCTAAAGACAAAGTGATTTCGCAGGATCCGAAAGCTGGAGAAACAATTAAAACCGGCGATAAGATTACAGTAACCTTATCCTTGGGAAAAACGGTGACGATGAAATCTCTGGCGAAGATGAGCAAGGATGAAGCAAAGAAATGGCTGAATGATAACGGTTTGGTCGGAGAATTCAGTGAGGCGTACAGCGGTTCAATTGAATATGGCTATGTTATCTCCAATACACCTGAAAAAGGGGATGTTAAACAGGGAAGCACAGTCAAAGTCAAAGTTTCGTTAGGAAAGATTAAATTGGAATCCTTCATTGGCAAGAAAAAGGAAGATGCCGAGAACTTCAAGAAGAAGGTAAACAATTCGGAAGCCAATCTGACGTTTACTTACAGCGAAGTAGAAAGTACGGAAGCCGTCGGAACAATTGTTTCTCAAGGCTATGATTCAGGAACGTATTTATCTCCGGGAACGACAGTAAACTTCCAGATTTCCAAAGGAAAATCAGTAACTGTAGAGAATAAAGCAGGTTCTAGTGAAGATGATTTTAAGAAATATATCAGCGGTTTAGGATTAAGCCTGGGCACACGTTCAACGGCTTATTCTGATAAGGCTGCTGGATTGATTATCGAAAATGAAACAGGAAAGAAAGCCGCGGGTTCTACTGTCTGGTACAAGGTTTCCTTGGGTGCATTCAGTCCGGCAGCAGGTGATTTTGAAAATAAGACCGTTGCGGAAGCTCGGAAAATTATTGAAAATGCCAATAATTCCGGTGCGGGATGGAGCTTTTCAGAAGGCGCGAGTGAATTTAACGACAGTATTGCGGCCGGAAATACCTTTGGATGTTCAATTTCTGGCAAGACTGTGACCTGCAAAGTATCCAAAGGAAAAGGTGTTACCGTTAAGAGCTATGTTGGCGGTGCGGCTCCATGCTCTACGAACAGCTGTTCTGTCGACGGTGTGACAATTAAGCAAGTCTATCAGTCGGATTACAGCGATGTTCCTGAAGGACAAGTTGTCAGTCAGTCTGTGGATGCTGGAAAAGTCGTATCAGCAGGAACAGAGATCACCTTGACTCTGTCCAAAGGACCAAAGCCGGTTACAACGGCTAAGGTTCCGGATGGACCAGCAGCAATTTACCAGGGAGCAAGTTATGATGAATCTGTTAAAAATCTAAAGTTTTCGTTCAATAATGCCGGTTTCTACAATTTAACCTTTATTAAGGTAACAGGCGAAGTGGATAATCCTCAGAGTATAAATGGGGCAATTAAATCCTGGTCTGTGGAATTTGGATCAGAGATTGAGACTTCAACTGAAATTGTTTTTGAGATTTATTCTGCCAGCTAAGAAAAGAAATGTGGATGAAGCGTGTTAAGCGTTCATCCTTTTTTTTGGTTATAGTGTTAAATAAGAGCTAACCACTAATGTTCCGATAGAATTAATGTTATAATAATAACAGAAAGACAACCATTTACAGCTCCAAGAAAAAGTCTGTGCAGCTGTAAATAAAGAATAAGTCAGGGTCAATCGCATAAACCGTAGATTTCCTTTGAATAAATTGGTTGGGTGCAAGGATTGCTGGAAACAAATAAGTTGGTATTTATTCCAGTATGACGGAAAGGAAGTAAAGCTATGTTTGATTTAGAAAAAGCAGAACAGTTTATCCAAAAGCAAACGCAGAGATATCCTCTATTTGAATACTATCGGATTGTTGATGTTGATTCTTACGAGGTTTATGAGTGGAAAAAATCGCATCTGATGGCAACCGGGGAACATTGTTATCAGGTATGGAGTCGTAATTGCGCATGCCGAAACTGTGTGTCCCGATTAGCTGTGGATGAAAATCGGTCGATTATAAAAATGGAAACAACTCAGGATCATCGGATCTTTTTGATCGAATCTGTACCGTTAAAAGAGTTAGGAGATCATTACGCCTTGGAATTGATCAAGGAGGTGACGGATAATTTGTTATTTGCGGATCATGATCAAAAGAACAATGTGATGCTGACAGAAATTATTTATAAGATGAATGAATTGTCTACCCATGATTCCTATACTGGACTTTACAATAAGCGTTTTATGGAACATGAGCTGAAACGGGAAATTTCCGACTGGAAAGAAGAAAGACCCTTGACGATAGCTTTGCTGGATATTGACCAGTTTAAGACCGTGAATGATAACTATGGTCATTTGGTGGGGGATCGGGTTATTCTGGCCTTGTCAGAAGCGTTGAAAGAATGTGCTGAAAGTCATAATGGCTGGGCTTGCCGAATTGGCGGCGATGAATTCCTGATTCTGTTCCGGGGGATCAATGAAGCGCAGGCGCAACAGGTGATTCAGAACTTTCGTTCAGAAATAGCCCGGATTTCATTCGGGGAAGCGGCTAGGGATTATCAGATTTCAGTCAGTGTTGGTCTTGCTGAATATGATCTGAAATTTCAAGATTGGGAAACTTGGTTTACACTGGCAGATCAGGCGATGTATGAAAATAAAATGCAGGCGGAGATCCGAAATTGTCCTTTCAAGGATAAACCTGTGCAATGACCGCGCTATGATGCTGAAGAAAGAAAAACAAGCGATTCTGACGAGGACTGAATACCTTCAAAATCCATGCCGTACATCTGCAATACCCTTTTGGAAATGCTTTGATTATGAGCTGCCGGCAGGTGTTGAAGTTATCCATGAGGAAGAAATCGGAAAAATAGATATCGATAAAAGGCGGCAGGCCGTTCGTTATTTTCGCCTTTTTCATCGCTTGGACAGGATGCCGTCCTGTATCCAATCCAAGGCCGAGCTGCTGATCGCGCCGAGGCAGACTGCCGATTTTGCCGCTACGATTAATGCAGCTTATGCGGATCTGCAGGTCAGCGAAGCGCAGCTGTTGCAGCTGCAGAAGCAGGCTAGTTTTGATCCTAAAGGCTGGCTTTTGGCAAAGGATAAGCAAACCGGATTACCGCTGGCCTGCGGCATTGCTGCACTGGATAGGGAAACCCAGGAGATCAGCCTGGAATGGATTCAAGTGCTGCCTCAGGCTCGATGGCAGGGAATTGGCCGCGATCTTGTGATCCAGCTGCTGCTCAATCTGAAAGACCAAGCACGTTTTGCAACGGTAAGTGGGAAACTGGATGGCGCACATTCGCCAGAAAAATTTTATCGAAAATGTGGATTTACAGGAAATGATGTCTGGTATATCGTAAGGAAATAGAAGGAGTAAAGGCATGATGAAGAGAAAACGGCAGAGAAAGTTAAGCTTAGGATTCTTCCTGATTGTTCTGTGCGTAATCCTGACTAGCTGTTCTTCAGTAAGTTATCATTGGTACACGGAGCCGGATCGTTCAGTCAAGTTCAGTGTGAAAGCGGGGAAAGTTCAGCGGCTGCTCATTATTACGAATGTGAGCCAGCTGGAATCCATGAAGCTGAATGAAGAAAAAAACTGGTTGGAAGCCATGAACATTCGAGATTATTTTGACATTCAGCAGTATCCAAAAGACTTCTTCTTGGTTCATTATACAAGCCCGGGTCAAGGCGGAGTTGTATTCTATAATTTTAATTTTGCAGTGCCTGAGTATGATTTGGAAAATGATAATGTTGCTGCGATACTGGATCACTTTGGATTAACGGAGGCCTTAGATCCTCAAACCCATACCCTCGGCAAGGAGGCTCTGATTTCAGCCCAGACATTTCCTTATCATGACCTGTTTGAAAACGGGGATTATCAACGTTTGAAAACACCGAATTGGTATGAAGAACGCTGGAAGTAAATGAAACAATGCGTGGGATCCAAGGAAAGCCTTTGGATCCTTTTTCTGTTCTCTTTTTACAAAAAATGATAAAGATGCTTAAAATTATGCTGAAAGTGCTTGCTTTAA
The DNA here is from genome assembly GCF_022440805.1 of Holdemania massiliensis. Taxonomy (NCBI): domain Bacteria; kingdom Bacillati; phylum Bacillota; class Erysipelotrichia; order Erysipelotrichales; family Erysipelotrichaceae; genus Holdemania; species Holdemania massiliensis. Next base: position 1,616,327 of record NZ_JAKNTK010000001.1, read on the forward strand.
ATGACTACAAAGCGTAGTATAATAATTGACTACACAATGTAATAAAAAGGGGTGAACGAAAATGGAATTGATGTCAGATTCCGAAAAGGAAATTATGAAGTTGATTTGGGATCATGGCGGGGTGATCACGATCAGCGAATTGTTGGATCAGATTGATCAAACTGGAAAGGACTGGAAGCGGACAACCGTCAGAACCTTTATTTCCAGATTGATTGACAAGGGGATGCTGATCAGTCAGAAAGAAGGCCGGGGAGCCCTATATATCGCCCAGGTCAGTGAAGCTGAATATCTGAAAGCCCAGTCAGTTCAGTTTGTGAATCAGGTGTTCGGAGGTAATGTCAGCACTTTGCTGACCTCCTTGTTTGGTCAGCAGTGTCTGGATAAAAAAGAAGTGGAAGAATTGGAGAAATTCTGGGAAGAAGGGAAGGGAAAATTGAAATGAATACGGTACTGATCGGTTTTCTTTCTGTTTCCATCTCTGCAGTATGCATGGCGGGTATTGTCTTGATCCTGGAAAAACTATTAAAAAATCATCTCAGTTTCCGCTTTCGGTATGGATTATGGCTGGTTATCATTCTGCGGCTGTTAATTCCAGTTTCTCCCGTTTCTGGTCTGATGGGAACGCTGTTTACCGCTGAAACCTGGAAAGGGCAGCCGCAGGCGTTTGTCGCTCAGCCAGAAACTCATCGGGAGGAATGGCGTGAACCTGCTGAAACTATATTCCCGCAGATTGACAATGAGCCGCTGCCAGACTTGTCATCAACATCAGAATCCTTTTCAACCCAAACTTCCTGGCATTTTCAGACGCCTGCCTGGTTTGACGATTTAGTTCAGGCTGCCTGGGTGTTGTGGCTCAGCATCGCGGTTGTCTTAATGGTGCGGCGAATGACGAGTTATCAGGGATTTCTGCGGTTTATTCGCGCCGGCAGCTTTCCAGCTTCCAATCCCAAAACTTTGCAGATTCTTGACGAAGTACGTCAGGAAAAAGGTATCCGCCGGACCATTCCCATCTCGATCAATAAATTAGCTGTTTCGCCAATGCTGCCGGGGGTTGTCTATCCGCAGATTATTCTGACGAGCGAAGAATGCGATGAAGAGGAAATGCGGATGATTCTGCGGCATGAACTGACGCATTATCAGCGTGGGGATATCTTTACTAAATGGCTTGTTCAGCTGGCTGTTTGCTTGCATTGGTTTAACCCGCTTGTCCGTCTGATCGGCAAGCATATGGAAAGCCTGTGTGAACTGGCCTGTGATGAACAAGTCCTAAAGCCGCTTTCAGCACAGGAGAAACGGTGTTATGGAGATACCTTGATCCACTCCCTGAAGGACAAGGGAACCTATGGGGATCTGATCGTTTCAATTACGTTAAATGAGAATCTGAGCTTATTAAAAGAAAGGTTAAGTGCGATTATGAATGAGAAAAAATCGACGGCGTCCCGAACACTTATTTCGATGGCAGCCGGCGCTGTGCTGTTTGCCAGCGGAATTTTCTGCGGATCAGCGATCAGCTGGAAGGCGCCTGCCCCCTCTGCTGCGACGACAGCAACAACGACAACATCAACCAGCAATCAAAGAACTTTCTATTTTTCCGGAAGCGTTTATACACAAGGCTATATCGTCACCTTGAACTGGGCCGGAGCAGAGAATACCGACAAGAATCGGGCTTATCAAGATTCTTTGGTCAGCGTGGCCTTTGATGAAAGCATGAAATCAGTGATGGAAAATGCGGAACAGATGGAAGCCGTGCGTCAGGCTGTGGCTGAGCAGCATGCCCGTTTGGTTCGCAATAACAGTATCTTAGCTTCCAATACCCCGCTGCTGACGTCCATTGAAGGACCTTACAGTGAATCGGCAGAGGAGCTGGCCGCGCGTTTCCACAAGGAAGACAAAATGGCGCAGTTCCGGGCGGTTGCCGCGAAGCTGGAGGTGGAATCGGCAGCGAAGATGGCACGGACTTTCTACGCTTCTAAAGAAATGGATTATTTTGCCGTTCTGGCCGATTCCTTATCGGAAGAAGAAATCATTGAATTCTGTACCCAGGCTTATCAGAATCAAATTGAGGAAGCTTTTGATCTGCTGATAAAAAAACTGCCGCAGAACCAGATTCAGACCCTGGCTCAGCAGGCTTACGATGATGAGCGGATTCAATATTATGAGATGGCAATCTATTCGCTGCCGGTTCAGCAGCGGGCAGATTGGGCTGAGAAAGCCTATACCGATGCCCGCCTTGATTATTTTGAAGAAGCCGTATATGATCTAACAACGGCGCAGCTGGGAGAATGGGCGGATCGAATTTATGCTGACAGTCAGCTTGAATTCTTTGAGATCATCGTGCGCCGGCTGACTTCGCAGCAGCTGCAGACCTTGGCTGAAAGGGCCTATGCGGATAATCGTCCCGACTATTTCAGAGAATTAAGCTATGATTTATCAAAGGAAAGTATCGAAAAATATGCACAGCGAGTCATGGATGATCAGCGAATTCAGGACTATCTGTTCATCTTTGATGAAGATCTGCCTGAGGCATTAATGAATACCCTGGCGATTCAGGCTTATGAAGAAAAACAAAATGATCTGTTTGATCGTGTGAATTGGAAAATCTCAACGGAAACGGCCAATGAGCTGCTTAAGCGGGCATATCAGGATAATCGTATGGAGATTCTGTACCGCCTGTCCTCGTACGCCAGTGCTGAGAATCTAAAGACGCTCACAGAACAAGCCTTTAATGATAACCGGACCGATATTTTCATGCACCTCAGCGATGATCTGTCAAGTCAGCAGAAGGCTGAGTATGCTGTGCGGGCGTATGATAATCAAAACATCGAAATTATGTCCAATCTCGTTTACAGTTTATCCCATGATCAAATTCTGCCGCTGGCTCAAAAAGCGTATGACGATCAGCGGATTCAGTATTTTGAAATGATCATCTTTGAATTAAACAGCGGGGATATTGCGAAATTCAGAGCTCAGGCTAAGCAGGATGGCCGCGATGAATTCTATTATCTGCTTGAAAATTATTAAGCTCAGTCTGATCCAGGAGATTCATGGACGGATTCACTGATGTCGAATTTCACCATAGTATTGGCTTTTGTGTTTTGAATTGAATTCGATTATTTAAAGGATCGGATCAATGAAAACGTTTCTGTCGGAGTTTGGGTCTTTTCCGACGAATTTAATGAAATCCAATCTGACTTATGCTATAATAAAACCCGCATAGGGCTTTTAAGCGGATCCAGAGAGATCGCAAGGCTGAACTACACTTAGGGGAAAGTCCTTTTGCAAAAATCAAAAGGGCTTTTTATTAAGCCCGGAAAGGGGTATTTATGTCACAGCGAGTAGAAATGATCCTCGACGTCAACGAAAAACCGCAGCCGGCACAATGGATTTTGCTGAGTTTCCAGCATGTCTTTGCGATGTTTGGCGCCACCATCCTGGTTCCGGTATTAACCGGCTTCCCGATTTCCGTTGCTTTGTTTGCTTCCGGAATCGGTACGATTATTTACAGCTGCATCACCCGTTTTAAAGTTCCGGTCTACTTAGGTTCTTCTTTTGCTTACATCAGTGCTGTTCAGATTGCTGTTGCCGCGATGAGCGGAGATGTCAGCGCGGCTCAGACGGGTTTGATTTTAATCGGTCTGGTCTATGTCATTGTATCCATCATCGTTCGCTTTATCGGCAAGGATTGGATTGATAAGCTGCTTCCGCCGATTGTCATCGGTCCGATGATTGCGGTTATCGGCCTGGGCTTAGCTGCCAACGCTGTCAGCAATGCTGGTTTTGTTGCTGGGGGAAGCTGGAAAGTGATGCTGACCGCCGTCTTCACGTTCATTCTTACGGCGCTCATTTCCACCAAAGCTAAAGGCTTCTTCAAAATCATTCCGTTTCTGTGCGGCATCCTGGGCGGTTATTTATTTGCCTTGGCGTTAGGCATTGTGGATTTTACACCCGTTATGGAAGTCATCGAATCCCGTCAGTTTCTGTCGCTGCCGGAGTTCATCCTGCCGTTTGCGGTGCCGGGATTCAAGCAGTATCATCTGTATTTCGGACCGGAAACCTTCGCGATTCTGCCAGTGGCGCTGGTTACGATTTCTGAGCATATCGGCGATCATACAGTATTAGGCAAGATCTGCGGCCGCAACTTTTTAAAGGAGCCGGGGCTGGATAAGACACTGATGGGCGACGGCATTGCGACTTCGATTTCTGCGCTGTTAGGGGGTCCGGCAAATACAACGTATGGTGAAAACACCGGAGTGATCGGAATGACTAAGGTTTCCTCCGTCTATGTTACCGTCGGTGCCGCCTGCATCGCGATTGTCTTAAGCTGCGTACCGATTGTTTCAGCGTTTATCTCTACAATTCCAAGTGCAGTATTGGGAGGTATGTCGATCATTCTCTACGGTGTCATTGCTTCCAATGGTCTGCGGGTTCTGATTGATAATCAGGTTGATTTTGGCCAGCAGCGTAATCTGATCATTGCCTCGGCGATGCTGGTCATCGGCTTAGGCGGTGCGGTTCTGCCGTTAGGCAAGCTGGTCACGCTGTCCGGTACAGCCTTGTCAGCCAGCGTCGGGATTGTCCTGAACTTAATCCTGCCGCGTTCAAAACAGACGGAAGACAGTAAAAATTAAAGTCCTTCTTATTTAAAAAACAGTGTGCTGGAAATGGAATCAGAAAGGTTCTTACACGAACTGGGATGAAGCATAATCAGCAAAAAAGAGGAACGGTAAACTTATGCTCAGTGAACGGCATAATTTTACTGTTCCTTTTATTTTAATTTTAACTGCAGCCAAGAAGTTGGTCAGACCGCTGAACCTATAGCTTTCTCTGCCCGCTATTTTTGCATCTGATTTATGCGGCCGCACGAAAAGTGTACTTAAGATGATCATAGGTTCCCGCTGTGTTCTTACCTGTTCTTTTTCTTTATACCGCGCAAACGGGTTTTTCATTTCCTTTGTGTGTGTTTTCTGGTAAAATAAAGCACGGTGATAACATGCAGCAGATATTTATACAACAGAAAGCAGAAGTCCAGAACTTCGTTGAACCGGATGCACAGCAGCGTCATCATCTGCAGCGCGTGGTGCGGATGAAGGAAGGCGAAATCCTGCGGGTGATCGATGGACAAGGCCAGGTTTTTTCCGGTCAATTGAACACAGACGGGCGCATTCTGATTTTAGAACAAATCCAGGAAGACCGCGAGCTTCCTGTTTCATTGACTTTGGTGGCCGGTTTGATCAAAGGCGAACGCTGGGATTGGCTGCTGCAGAAATGTACAGAGCTGGGTGTCAGCCGAATTGTACCATTTCAATCCAGCCGCACCGTGGTAAAGCTGGATGGGGAAAAGGTCGAAAAAAAGCAGCAGCGGTGGCAGAAGATTGTGCAGGAAGCCAGTCAGCAATGCAAGCGTACGCAGATTCCGCAGGTCTGCCTGCCGATTGCTCTGAGTGAGGCGGATCAGTATCTCAGCGAACAAAACTTCGTGGCATATGAAGATGAAGCACTGCAGGGCGGATTGTTCAGCACGCTGCTGGAAAAAGGACGCAGTATAACGATCGTCATCGGTCCGGAAGGCGGATTCAGCCCCGCTGAGATTGCGCAGCTGCAGGCGCAGGGCTTTCGCTGCTGCTCGTTAGGCAAACGAATTCTGCGTGCAGAGACGGCTGCGGTTGCCGCGGTATGTCTGGCAGCGGCTGTCATGGAGGCATAAAACGATGAATCCGAAAATCATTAAAATTCTGCGCAAGGCCAACGATCAGGAACTGCTCAAGCTTCCTGAAGTCCGCAAGGAAACCGCACGTATCAATGCCCTGCTTAAACCGTATCAGCTGGATCGAACGGTGAAAACAGCACGCGATGTCTACACGTTGAGCATTCTGGAAGAAGGCTTGAAAAACAAACAAAAGATTGAAGAACTGTACGAGCAGACCCGCCGTGAGATGCTGGATATCTGGGATATGCTTGATTATCCCAAACGCAATGAATTTGTCCGGCCGAAAATTCAGGCGGCGATTGCCGAAATGAAACAGTTTAGCAGTGAGGGCAAGCTGATCATGATTCCGTTTTTTGATCCGCTGATCAATGCGCTTTACGATCATGAAACCGCGGTCCTGGAACTGCCGCAGTTTTTCAAAATGTATAAAAACTTTGCGGATAAAATTGTGGATCCGCTGATCTACGGACGCTTGCCTTATGAGGCTGGCTTTGCTTCACCGCAGGTCATCTTTCAGAATGAACTAGGTTTTGCGGTATATGAGGGTCGGGTGCATTGTCTGGAAATCTTCGCGTTTGACGGGACGGAAACGGAGCTGCCGCTTTCCTTGGTCTGTACCGGACAAAAGCTGGATCCGGCTCAGGGCGCGCCGTTAGCGGCCGCGGTATTAAGCCAGGATCCAACTCAGATCCGGGATGCCTTGTGTGCCAGCGGATATGTTCTGCCGAAGCTGAAAAGCAAAATTGCCCGAATTCACAGGCCGTAAGGCCTTTTTCTTTGAAAGCAGCGAAGAACCGCCGTTAAAAGACTACCTCGGGGGTAAAAAGTTTGATATAATATCCATCATGGAAGGGGATAAATTCATGACGACAGTCGCAATTTCAACACTGGGCTGCAAGGTTAACGCCTACGAGTCGGAAAGTACCGCTCAGGCGCTGCGGCAGCGTGGTTATCAAACGGTGGACTTTAAGGAGAAGGCTGACGTTTACATCATTTTTACTTGTGCGGTGACCAATACCGCCGCCAGCAAGAGCCGGCAGAAGATCCATCAGGCCAGACGGCAGAATCCGAACGCTCTGGTGTGCGCCGTAGGCTGTTATGTTCAGATCCATGCCGAACAAATGAGCGAACAGGAGAAGATTGATCTTCTGATTGGCTCCAGCGGCAAGGATAAGCTTCCCCAGCTCATTGACCAGGCGCTGCAGCAGCGTCAGGTTCCGATCGTACCGATCCAGGATGTGCGGCAGGCGGCGGAGTTTGAGATGCTGCCGCTGGATGAATTTGAACATCAGACGCGGGCGTATTTAAAGGTCCAGGATGGCTGCAATCAATTCTGCGCCTACTGCATCATTCCTTATGCCCGCGGTCGGGAACGCTCGCTGCCGCTGGATGAGGCGCTGCAGGAAGCTCGTCGGCTGGCGCAGAAGCATAAGGAAATTGTCTTAGCAGGAATACATACCGGTCGTTATGGGAAGGATAGAAACACCAGCCTGACAGAACTGATCCGCGGAATGGGCAGCATTGAGTCTTTAAAGCGAATTCGAATTTCGTCGATTGAGATCACAGAAATTACCGATGAACTATTGGAACTGATGGAAAAACAGCCGAAGATTGCCCGGCATCTGCACATACCGCTGCAGGCGGGCTGTGATGCAACGCTTAAACGCATGGGCCGACCGTATACGACTCAGCAGTTTTTGCGGCGTGTTGAAGAAATTCGCGCCCGGATTGAGGGCATTTCGATCAGTACCGATCTGATCGTTGGTTTCCCTCAGGAAAGTGATGAGGAGTTTGCCGCAACGATGGCGTTTTTGAAACAGATCCGCTTCAGTTTCTGCCACGTTTTTCCGTTCTCGGCAAAAACCGGTACACCGGCGCAGCGGATGAGCGGTCAGATTCCGGCAAATATAAAAAAGCAGCGCGCTCAGGAAGTCGGCGAATTTTCCCGCAGCAGCTATTACGAGGTCAAAAGCCGCTGGATCGGCAAGGCGGTTGACGTGCTGATTGAAACCTGTGAAAACGGTGTTTCGTTCGGTCACAGCAGCGAATATCTGCCGGTTCAGGTTGAAGGGCAATGGGCCAGCGGTCAGCTGGTTCGCGCCTGTTGTACGCATATGATCGGGGATCAGCTGGTGGCCCAGGCGCAAGGAGGTCAGGAAAAATGAAGTTATCTGCATTATTTGACAACGCTCCGGATATTGAAATTGAAAATCTGATGGTGGACAGCCGCGATGTGCTGCCCAACGCCATTTTCTTCTGCATCAAAGGGATGATCCATGATGGTCACCGATATGTCAACGCCGCGATCAAAAACGGTGCCGTGTGCATTGTTCACAGCGAGGATATCAAGCGCAACAACACCAATGTCATTTATATTAAAGTCCGTGACGTTACCGCGGCTTTAAATCAGGTTGCTGCCTGTTTCTATGGGTATCCGTCGAAAAAGATGGTCGTGTATGGGGTAACCGGCACAAATGGAAAATCCTCAATTGCCTGCATGATCCGCAATCTGCTTAACCCAATCTATGCCTGCGGCTACATCGGTACGATTTCGATTGAATACGGGGATACCAAGCTGCCGCCGCTTTTGACAACGCCGGACATTGTTCCGCTGCAGAAAACGCTGCATGACATGGCAGAGGCTCAAATGAAAGCCTGCGCATTAGAAATCAGCAGCATCGGTTTGGAACAGCACCGCACCGACAGCGTGGATGTTGATATCGCGATTTTTACCAATCTGACGCATGACCATCTTGACTATCACGGTACGATGGAGAACTATTTTGAAGCTAAGAAACGGCTGTTTGACCAGCTGAAACCCGAGGGTACGGCGATTACGAACAAGGATGATCCGCATGGCATGGCGGTGGTGACTGATTGTCCAGCTCATGTTGTGACCTATGGGGTCTTGGAAAAGGCCGATTATGAAGCTAAAGATATTCAGCTCAATGCCGATAAAACCGCTTTTACGCTGGTGTATGAGGGACAGGAATATCCTGTCCAGACCAATCTGGTCGCGATGTTTAACCTGTATAATCTGCTTGCGGTGATCGCGGCGCTGCATGAGGGCGGCCTGCCGTTAGAACAGATCCTGGATCAGCTCAATACCATTCCGCAGATCGAAGGGCGGATGGAACGTATTGAGGAAGGACAGCCTTTCAATATCATCGTGGATTTCGCTCATACTCCGGATGGATTGGAACAGATCTTCAAGTTTGCTTCCGCAATTACGCCAAAGGAAAAACGGATCATTTCTGTTTTTGGGTCAGCCGGCAAGCGGGATACGAAGAAACGTCCGGTGTTTGGCCAGCTGGCGGATAAATACTGTGATCTGATCATTTTGACCGAGGATGATCCGCGCGATGAAGATCCGATTCAGATCGCCGAGGAAATTGCTTCCGGAATTGAGAAAACCAATCGGATTATCATTGAAAGCCGTTACGACGCGATCCGTCAGGCGATCGAAGTTGCCAATGTCGGGGATACGATTTTGATTTTAGGCAAAGGCGATGAAACGTTTATTTATCGTGAGTTTGGACGGGAGCCGTGGATGAGTGATCCGGCAGCTGCCCGCGATGCCTTGCATAAATATTATTTTGAAACGGAGGAGGAAGAGGAAGATGAAACCGTTGAATAAGTACATTGATCACACCCTGTTAAAACCTGCCAGTACCCGCAGTCAGCTGGAAAAGCTGTGCACCGAAGCCCGTGACCATGATTTTGCGACAGTCTGCGTCAATCCTTGCTGGATTGAATTCTGCAAGCAGCAGCTGGAAGGCAGCGACGTTCAAGTCTGCACCGTTATCGGTTTCCCATTGGGGGCCATGACCAGTGAAGCCAAAGCTTTTGAATGCCGCGATGCCATTGCCAAAGGCGCGGATGAAATTGATATGGTCATCAACATTGGAAAAGTCAAGGATCAGGATTTTGACGGTGTTGTTCACGATATCAAAATGGTCAAGGAAGCGGCGGGCGAACACGTATTAAAGGTAATTTTAGAAACCTGCCTGCTGAGTGATGAAGAAAAGGTGTTTGCATGCAAGGCTTGTATGGAAGCCGGAGCTGACTTTGTGAAGACCTCAACCGGCTTTTCGACAAGCGGGGCCACTGTTGAGGATGTCCGCCTGATGAAGCAGACCGTGGGGGATGCTTGCCAGGTGAAGGCTGCCGGCGGGGTGCGCTGTTTTGATGATCTGAAAGCGATGATTGAAGCCGGTGCGGATCGCATTGGGACTTCCAGCGGAGTAGCTTTATTGGCCGGTCAAGAAGCTGTTGGATATTAAGCCTTGAAGAACCAATTATTTTAGGCTGAGCATAAAAAATACCGGGAAGATCCCGGTGCTGGAGGGGAAGTCAGTGACTTCCTCTTTTCTGTCTGCTTTGTGGCCAGTAAGATCCTTTAAGAATGGAAAATCGAACTTGTTATCGCCGTGTGGCCAGATCAATGAAGTAAAAGAGCAACGCTGCCCCCAGCAGGCAGCCTAAGAGAATCCAGTCGGAAATCAGGGTATGCCGCAAACCATTCAGGCGCAGAATCTGATTGATGGAAAGCAGCGGCCCCAGTGCCAGAATCAGCATGGAATAGGACAGAATCTGCCACTTGCGCTTGAGAATCATCAGCAGTTTAAGCAAAAGATATAGGCAGACGACACTGACTAAACTGATCGGCAAGGCCAATGAAATCAGCCAGCCTTGAGTCCCGCTGAGTTTTTCGATCATCGCCAGATAGATCATAAGCGAAAACTCCAGGGTTCCCATCAAGATTTCCAGTCGATGAGCGTGGGGCAGAAGCAGCGCCAGCGTCAGACTGAGAACGATGAGCAGCGCGCCGATCGGATAGTAAGCCCAGCTGAGCTGATGGTTGACGGCCAGGTTAATGATCGCACATATAAGCATGGCCGTCAGAAGCAGCGGGATAAAAATCAGACAGAAGATGCGTTTGCCTTTGGAAAAGGTATCGCGTTTTGAATAAACGAGGGTATCGGCAACCACGGAATCGAACACTTCAGGATCAAGCGCCGGCTCACTCAGCTGCTGACCGCTGATGATTTCGCCGACTGTGACATGAAAGACATCGGCCAGCCGGGGCAGCAGGGTGATGTCTGGAAACGATAATCCGCGTTCCCATTTTGAGATGGCTTTGTCTGAAATCCCGATTTTGCTGCCAAGTTCCTTTTGGGTCCAGCCTTCCTTTAAGCGCAGCTGGCGGATCAGGCTGCCGGTTTTCTGTTCGTTCATATTCTGCATGGGTTTGTCCTCCATCTTTTCTTCCATCATAAGCGATCATCGGAAAGTTTACAACCGACTGGCAGTAGAATCCCGAATCGACGGCGAAGAGAATCAGATTTTTCAGCATGTAAGCGCTGTCATTTTAGCTGGGAGAAGGCTGGACGAAGATGTAGGAAATACGCCATGAAAATTTGTGAAAAACATTCTTTAAATCGTTCTGAAAAGGTTGCTTTTTTTCATTGGTTTGGTTATAATATATCTGCTTGCATCAGAAGGGAGGGTAAGTATGCCAAGAGTTGTCTTAAAAGAGAACGAAGTATTGGATGACGCATTACGTCGTTTCAAGCGTCAGGTTTCTCGCAACGGAACCCTTGCTGAGGCTCGCAAAAGAGAGTTTTATGTAAAACCAGGCGTCCGTCGTAAACTGAAGTCGGAGGCTGCAAGAAAGGCTAGACGTTCAAAGTAAAGAAGCGCAAGCTTCTTTTTTCGTAGTTGGATGAAGTCAGAAAATCAGGATTCAAGAAGAAAGAGATTTGTCATTTTGAAGCAGCTGTTTTATTATAGAAGAAACGAACTGACTGTCATTCAGTCATTCTGGAACAAAGGAAAAAGGGTCGAAAAGGAACCCTGAGAAGATCAAGGAGGAATATTACGATGCAAAGCTCAAGCCGATCACTTCAGCAGTTTAAGCAGGCTTTATCCTGTCTCTACCAACTATGGCGGGAGAAACAATGGGAAATGCTGAATGTCAAACTGGAACTGCCGCTGTTCGATGCGCAGGTTTGCCTGTCCTTGCTGCAGATGGGCGAGGAAACTGTATTAGAAATCTGCGATGATGACTGGGATCAGCTGGTCGGCAATTCGCTGGCGATGGAAGATTCCTATCATATGGCAGTGCAGGCCGCAAGACGGATCATGTGGCGTCCTTTCAGCGCGGAGGAAGCCGAAGTTGCTTTGTTTCAGCAGGGGGACCTGCAGGTCTTTATCAATGATATTCATTGCGGACTTCTGGAAGTTCGGCCTTCCTCCCGCTGGATTGAGGAAACCCGTCTGCTTGTAGAAGCGCTGAGTGAGGTGTTAAAACAGTATTCAGGACGGGAAACGACGGATGAGGAATGGCTGGAGGCTGTTCAGCTGAGCGATCAGAGCTGGCGTCTGACGCCGAAATCCGGAGCTGTCCGGATCGAAGGTCCAGCCTGCATGATTGATGAAGTGGCAGCCGAGAAACTAAGTCAGCTTAAGCATACCCGCGAAACAGCACAGCTGGATGTGGTCAGTCTGATTGATCCATTGGAGGCGGAACATGGCAGTGCCGTTGCTTTCCGTATGCTGGTGCTGGTCTGCTCCAATCGTCATCAGACGCATGTGGAATTCAATTTTCGCAAGCGTGAGGATTTATGTACGGCGCTGGTTGAAGGTTTGCGTCAATTCATTCTGACTGCCGGCATTCCAGCCCGGCTGCAGGTCAACCATGGCTTGTATGAATTTATTCTCGCAGATTTAGCTCAGCGGCTGGGAATTCGAATTGTCAGCGTGGAGCATTTGATCTTAACTGAACAGCTTAGTGAAGAACTGGCGGCCGGACTTTCCATGCTTTCAGCTCCGGAAACGATGAATTAATAAAATTAGAATAATCTGGATGGGGTACAGTCCGGTGAAAAGCGTTCTTAGGGGACGCTTTTTTCATGTTTGAGAGGTCCCGCGCATAATCTACAGAAGAGGAAGGAGTGTGCGCGATGATCACAGTCAGTGAAAAACAGGCCATGATCGAAGACTTTGAGCGGCTGATCCTCGTCAGCCCCGAACAAATTATTACCGAGTCCAAACAGGGCAGAATGATCGTCGAAGGCAGCGGCCTTCATATCCGGGTGTTCAGCGCCGATGAAATTATCTTGTCCGGACAGATCAGGCGGGTGAAGTTCGATGCGGAATAGACTTCCTTTTCTGTTTGGCATGGACTGCTGGCGGCTGAAAATACCGCTGACGTTTTTTCTGAATCAGTGTTTTCGACAGGACATTGAGGTCATGGAACTGAAACAGACGCCAGAGGGGTTGGTCTTCTGGTCACCGGTAACCAGCCGGCGTCGGATTCTCAGCTTGTTTGAAGCGGCAGAGCGGGTAAAGACCAGCGGTGTTGCCGGTTTTTTGCTGCATCAGTTTCATCAGCCGCTGCGGCTGTTTTCGGTGGCTTTGTCTATTGCATTGTGGACTTTTTATTCCCACTGCATCGTTCAGGTCGATGTCAGCGGTACCGATCCTGTCCTGCAGCGGCAGATTGAGCAGCAGCTCGCCGACAATGGCTATGCTGTTCCCTTTTTTACGACGGATCAGAATCTGGCTGAAACGATTGAATTTCTGATCAAGGAAAGTTTTGAGGACCGCTTGGGCTGGACCGAAGTGACCCGCACCGGTTCGCGGATCCAGCTGCAGTTTACGGATAAAGAATATGTTGAAACACCGCAGCTGACCAACGAGCCGATCTATGCTCAAAAAGAGGGAATGGTCGTCCGTTTTGACGTTCAGCATGGCGAAAAGAAAGTGAAGATCAACGAGATTGTTCACCCCGGTGATCTGTTGATTGACAATGAGCTGAAAGATGCGTTTGAAGTGCCGCAGCCGCTGTATGTTAAGGGAAAGGTCTACGGTTATACGTGGTATACCGTGGAAAGCACACTGCAGGAAGCGCCGGATTTTCCGCTGCACGATGCGCTGGCGTTTTTTCGTCTGTTAATGGACTGCCGCGGTCAGATTGCACAGCAGTTACAGGCGGATGAAAAAATTATCAAAGAAAATGTTTTACTTTTTGACAGGAATGCGGGTACAATAACGATGAAGATCCACTACACCTTGCTGGAGGATCTGACACGACCTTAAATTCGAGGAGGAAAACCATGACTCATGTCCTGTCAATGGAACATCTGAGCGCGTCGGAAGCCGCGGAACTGATCGGCTTTGAAGACCGCAACCTGAACTGCTTATGTGAACTGTATGGTGCGGACATTGTATTCCGAGATAATCAGTTTACGATCCGCTGCGAACATCCTGAGGCAGTGGCGGAAATTCTGCAGGAAATGCTGAAAATGATCCGGCGTTCCCAACAGATCAGCGAGCAGGAAATTCGATACTTAGTCCGCACGCAGCGCAAGCAGCAGGCGGTGGATCTGGGCGATTTAAAATCCAAGGTGCTGGCCCGCACCCACAGCGGCAAGGCGATTGCGCCGAAAACTGAAGGTCAGCGCAGCTTCATTGAGGCGATGGAGAAGAAAACGATTGTCTTTGCGGTGGGTCCGGCAGGAACCGGCAAGACGTATTTAGCCGTGGCCTATGCCGTCAGTATGATGAAAAAGGGTGAGATTCACAAGATCATTCTGACTCGGCCGGCTGTCGAAGCGGGAGAAAGCCTGGGATTTCTGCCGGGTGATCTGAAGGAAAAGGTGGATCCGTATCTGCGGCCGCTTTATGACGCTCTGCATGATCTTCTTGGTGCGGAAACGACCGAGCGGCTGATTGAAAAGGGCACGATTGAGATTGCGCCGTTAGCTTATATGCGCGGCCGGACGCTGGATGACGCGGTGATTATTCTGGATGAGGCGCAGAACACAACGCCGGCGCAGATGAAGATGTTTTTAACCCGGCTGGGCTTTCAGTCACGGATGATCATTACCGGCGATCTGACCCAGGTGGATCTGCCGAAGTCTCAACGCAGCGGACTGATGGATGCCGTAGGATTGTTAAAAGGCATCGAGGAGATCGGCGTCCTGCAGCTCAGCAGTGATGACGTCGTCCGTCATCCGCTGGTACAGAAAATTATTGACCGCTATGGAGAAAAGGGGGAATAAGCCATGCCGCGCATTCTGTTAATTGAAGATGAAGACAGCATCCGTCATTTGATCAGCTACGATTTAAAAAACGCCGGATATGAGGTTATCGGCTGTGCCGATGGCGTCAGTGCCAGAGAGAAAGGGCTGAGTCAGAGTTTTGACATCATGATCATCGACTGGATGCTTCCGGAAATCAGCGGAATTGAACTGGTTCGGCTGTTTCGCGGCAAGGGGATTGACAGCGTTATGGTGATGCTGACAGCCCGCGATGAGGAAGAAGATATTCTGGAAGCCTTTGATGCCGGCGTCGACGATTACATCACCAAACCCTTTTCTCCGCGTGAGCTGCTGGCCCGAATCCAGGCTCATGTCAAGCGGATCGTCAAAACCAGCCGCAGAGTTTTGGAAATGGGCGGCTTGACGATGGATCTGGGCAGCCGGGAGGTTCGTGTCAACAACCAGCCGGTCAGCTTAACCAAGAAAGAATTTGAATTGCTGGAGTATATGCTGCGCAATCCGCAGATCGTTCTCTCGCGCGACAACATTCTCAATGAGATCTGGGATTTTGACTACGACGGCGATACGCGGATTGTCGATGTTCATATTTTTAAGCTTCGCAGCAAGCTTTCCGGCAGCGGGGTGCGGATTTCCTCACTGCGGGGTGTCGGCTATAAGCTGGAAGCTGAAGGCTGAGAGGATCGGTAAGGAATGAAAACCTCAGAAATTCTGATCCTGATTCTGACGGTTGCCGGCCTGTCCTTGTTCTGCGCCCAGGGATTATTGGAAGCGTGGAGCGCCTTAGTTTTATTGGGCCTGGTTGCGGCGGCGCTGTTGTGGCACAGCCAGGATCAGCTGCGCGAAAAAATGCGGACGAAGGAACAATCATTAAAAACGCAGGTTCGCAGTTCAGCCAAGGATGCGTCATTGAAACAGAAGCAGATTCTGACCATTCTGACCAACATTCCTTCTCCGCTGGCAATGATGGATTCCTATGGTCATCTGACATTGTATAATGAGGGCTTCAGCCAATTTCTGACAGAGGAAAGCGAAGCAGAAATCAATTATCGGGATGAACGGATCGCGGTGGAAGTTCGGCTTTTTCTTAAAGAAGCATATTTAAGCGAAAATGCGATTGTCCGCAACCTGCATCGAAATGGCATTGATTTTCAGTGCCTGTCCGTACCGATTCATGAAAATGGCCGGTTTAACGGCTGTCTTCTTGTATTTCAGGATATCACTCAGGCAATGGAAAAGGAGCGGATGCAGAAACGCTTTATCGCCGATGCTTCGCATGAGCTGAAAACCCCGATTGCCGCGATCAAGGGCATGATTGAAATCCTCAACCGGGATACCTTTGATGATCCGGATACGATGAAGGATTTTCATCTGCAGATTGAGAAAGAAGCGAAGCGGCTGGAAATGATCGTGGCGGATCTTTTGAAACTGTCGCGGCTGTCGATGAATACCCTGGCGCTCACTCCTTCAGCCTGTGAACTGACGCCGTTATTTGAGAGCTTGATCAAGGAACTCCGTCCGCAGGCTGAACAGCGAGGGGTCAGCATTGAAGCGGAGAATCTGACGCAGGGGTTTTTCTGGCTGGATGAACAGAAAATTCATCAGGCGCTGGCCAATTTGTTAATGAATGCACTGGTTCACAGCCAGCCGGAACATATTTGGCTGAAAGCGGAAATGCATCATGGCCGGCTGCGGTTGACGGTGCGGGATGACGGCTGCGGGATTGATCCGAAACATCTGGATCGAATCTTTGAACGTTTTTACCGCGTTGAGGAATCGCGGTCGCGGGCCAGCGGCGGCAGCGGGTTGGGATTAGCGATTGTAAAGGCGATTGTAACTGCCCATCAGGGAGAAATCGAAGTTGTCAGCGAAGTTGGAAGGGGGACCTGCTTTGAGATCAGCCTGCCTGTTTCGCTGTCAGAAAATCCAGTACATTCATCAAGCGCACCCATTTCAGTCAATTCATCGAAATAAAACAAGAGTTCAGGCGTAAGGCGCCTGGCTTTTTTTTGCTCATGCACGGGACGCAGAAATGAATTTTCATCCTTTTCCAGCTGGAAATCATCCCTCAGAACTTGAAAGCATCAAAATTAGTAACAGCCCCTTTCAGTCAGAAGCCGCGGGATCTTTGATTTTTGGCGGTTATGATTTTATTGGATTCTGTTATTTTTTAACCGTTTCTTAACACGATCTTCATTTTCTGTTAATTGAAGCGCTGTACACTGAAAACTGTTCAAGAAAGGATGAATGAAATGAAGAAATTAACGATTTTCCTGCTTGCAGCGCTGGTTATGCTGGCTGGCTGCAGCACTCCATCAGGTTCTGATACTCCAGGTGACGCGACAGCTACACCATCGGCTTCCGCAGCAACGATTCATGTTTACACACGGGATGCGACTTCCGGTACCCGCGAAGCGTTTGAAAAAGCCGGGGATTTTGCGGAACAGCTGACCTCTTCGGCAATTGAAGTTTCCAGCAATGGCGATATGGCCACCAAAGTGGGGGCTGACGCTAACGGAATCGGTTATGTTTCCCTGTCAACCGACTTTGCAGCCAATGGTGTTAAACCTCTGAACTTTGAAGGGGTTGAGCCAAGCGAAGCAACTGTCTTGGATGGTTCCTATGGCATGCAGCGTCCATTTATGTTCACAACCCGGGCAGCCGGCGACTATGAAAGCACAGAAAAAGAAGAACTGATCGCCGCTTTCCTGGATTTCATGCAGAATTCAACGGAAGGCATGCTGGTAGTGGAAAAGGCCGGCGGCGTTGTCGATAAGACGAAAGGAACAGCCTGGGCAGAGCTGGCAGCGAAGCATCCGATTGTCAATCAGGACAACTCGTCGATCTCGATTGCAACCAGCGGGTCCACATCCGTAGAAAAGACGTTGAAAGCTGCTTTGGAAGCCTTCCAGCCGATGGCGGGCAACTTCCAGTTCACAATGAATCAGACGGGTTCGGGCGATGGCTACAAGCGTGTTCTCGGCTCGGAAAAAGACGGCGCCAACCGTGCGGATATCGGCTTTGCTTCTCGGGCATTCAAGAGCGGAGATGAAGACACTTCCGCGGCGATGGCTTCGGGTCAGTATTGCATCGATGCGGTCGTCACGATTGTCAATCAGGCCAATACAAGCGTATCGGATCTGACACAGCAGCAGGTTCATGATATCTTTACGGGAACAACAACTTCTTGGGAAGAAGTAAAATAAGCTGAATTGAACGCATTCTGATGTAAGCCGCTTTGTTGGCCGGACGGGCTGAAGAAAGCGGCTGATTTTTTTAGGAAGGGTGATTTTATGGAAGAAAATCTGCGAGATTGGATCAAACCTGGTCAGGCCATTCGCAAACAGAAAACTGACCGCGCTGTGCGGACGCTGTTCTTTCTGGCGGCGCTGATTTCCGGCAGCTGCATCGTTCTGATCACATTCTTTATTTTAATGAAGGGAATCCAGCCGTTTCTTCCTAACTATGCTTATGGTACGGTGTCGCTGAAGGATTTCCTGTTCGGGACACTGTGGCGGCAGGATCAGGGTGTTTACGGCGTCGGCTTCATCGTCATCAATACGCTGATCTCTGCATTTGGCGCGCTGCTGCTGGCATTTCCGATCTCAGTGCTGACGGCGTTGTTCATCGTCAAAATTGCGCCGAAACCGATAAAACCATTCATGAAAACGGTAGTTGAGCTGCTGGCCTCGATTCCCAGTGTCGTTTACGGCGTCTTTGCAGCCGGAGTGATTACAACCTTAGTTAAGACCCTGGCAGCGTATTCCGGCGTCAGTACGGCCGGCGGCAGTTCCTTACTGGCGGTCATTCTGCTTTTGGCCATCATGATCTTTCCGACGATCACCTCGCTTTCGATTACTGCGATTGAAGCCGTTGATCGGGATCTGGAGCTGGGCTCACTGGCCTTAGGGGCAACAGCGACGCAGACCCATTTCAAAGTGGTGCTGACCAGTGCTAAATCTGGGATCTTTGCCGGTGCGATCTTAGGGATTGGCCGGGCATTTGGGGAAGCAACTGCCGTGGCGATGGTTGCCGGCAACAAGCTTTTCGGACCGACCTTCAATTTGTTTGATATCACGCGGACGCTGACGTCAACGATGCTGGCAGGCTTAAAGGAAACAACCGGATTGGATTACGATATTCGTTTCTCCGTTGGCCTGGTGCTGATGGCGGTCATTCTGATTTCCAATCTGACGCTGAATCTGATTAAAAAGAAAGTGGGGAATATGAATTGAAAACCAACCTGATCCGGCGGAAGCTCAGCGACGGCTTTCTGCAATTTCTCACCCTGTTCAGCAGTCTGCTGGCCGTCGGTGTTTTAACGGCGTTGTTCTACTATATTTTTGCCAACGGCCTGTCCCTGATGAATACGGATCTGCTGCGCAATGATTATTGGTCTGTAAGCAAGATCGTCGCTTTTGATGAAACAGTCAATCAGCCTGGCCTTTATCCGCGGCCACAGGTTCTGGATGAAAATGTAGCCTGGAGTGAAAAATGGGGGATTGGCTTCGTCGATTATCTCTCCCATGAGAAAAAACAGCTGGTTCTAATCGAAACGGTTGCGGCTGATTCCCCGCTGCAGAGTGCTTTTGATACCAGTGCCGGAGCAGCACAGGGCAAACCGGTAGCCCTGTCCGCTGGACTGCAGGTTGAGAAAATTGATTTTTCACAGGCTGCCGGAACGGCAGACTTCACCGGCATGCTGGCATCGGCTACAGCCGCTGAAGTTGCTCAAACGCTGGATCAGCAAGCTGTGAAGCTGACCTCGATTTTTATCAAGACACCGGGCGGCGGGATCCGCGGTTCGATCATCACGACTGCTTACCTGATTCTTGTATCACTGCTCATCGCTTTGCCGATCGGCATTGCCAGTGCTGTTTATCTCAGTGAAATGGCTAAAAAAAACCGCATCAACATGCTCATTCGGACTGGGATTGAAACACTGACCGGCGTGCCGTCGATTGTTTACGGTTTAATGGGAGTCAGTGTCCTCTTTCCGATCACCGCCATGATGGGCGCTAAGACCACCAATATTCTGCTCGGTGCACTGACGATGGCGATCATCCTGCTGCCAACGATTATCCGCTCCACTGAAGAAGCGCTGCTGGTCGTACCGAAGGGACTGCGCGATGCTTCCCTGTCTTTGGGCGCCAGCCAGACCCAGACGATCTTCAAGATTACGCTGCCCTGTGCGATGCCGGGAATTCTCAGCGGGATCCTGCTCAGCATTGGTCGGGTTGTCGGAGAATCCGCGGCGCTGATCTATACAATGGGTACCTTTATCAACGATAAGCCGGGTCTTTTGAAGCAGGGAACTTCATTGGCGGTGCATATTTGGTCTGTGATGTCCGGTGAGCAGCCTAACTTTGAACTGGCCTGCGCGATATCCATTATGATTTTGATCTTTGTCTTGATTTTAAATATAGCGGTAAAATTTTTGTCCCGCCAACTTCAGAAAAGCTGGCATTAGAAAGGAAAGGACGTTATGGAAACTTGTTTTGAAGTGAAAGACCTGAATCTGTACTATGGGGAAAATCAGGCGCTGAAACATCTGAACCTGACAATTGGACGGAATCGTGTCATGGCGCTGATCGGTCCTTCCGGCTGCGGAAAGTCCACCTTTCTGCGCTGCCTGAACCGGATGAATGATCTGATTGAAAACTGCCGCATCACAGGTGAAATTCATCTGTTGGAACAGAATATCTATGATCCGAAAATGAATGTTGTGGAACTGCGGACAAAGGTAGGGATGGTGTTTCAGAAACCCAATCCATTCCCAATGTCAATTTATGACAATATCGCTTATGGACCGCGCTGTCAGGGCGTCAAAGAGAAGAAGCTTTTGAATCAGATCGTTGAACGGTCTTTGAAATCGGCGGCACTTTATGAAGAAGTCAAGGATCGTCTGCATGACTCAGCGATGGCGCTTTCGGGAGGTCAGCAGCAGCGCTTATGCATTGCCCGGGCGATTGCCATGGAACCGGAAGTGATTTTGATGGATGAACCGACTTCAGCATTGGATCCGATTGCCACCGCGAAGATCGAAGAACTGATCGAACAGCTGAAAAAGACGTACACGATTGTCATTGTTACACATTCAATGCAGCAGGCTTCGCGTGTATCCGATGATACGGCTTTCTTCTTGCTGGGAGAAATTGTCGAAACTGATAAGACGCTTACGATTTTTTCCAAACCCAAGGATAAGCGGACGGAAGATTATATCAGCGGACGGTTCGGTTAATTAAGGAGGAACAGACAATGAAAATGGATGAATCCCTGGCTTTATTCCAGGCTTTGATCATCGAGATGTACCGCAAAGTCAGACTGATGCATCAGATGGCTCTGGAAGTGATCCACACCGGCGATAAGGAAAAAGCGCTGCAGTTAATTAGGATGGATGACTTTGTCAATCATATGGAAGAGGAAGTCAATGACCAGGCCCAGTCTGTCCTGGCTCTGCTGTCACCAGTAGCAAGTGATCTGCGCAAGGTGATCGCTGGGATTAAAATTGCTTCCGATCTGGAACGAATCGGCGATTATGCGAAAAATGTTGCGGAGTTCGTCATTAAAAAGGGCCCGGCGGAGCCGCCCTTTGTCGCTGAGCAGGCAACCGCCATTGGCGAACGGTTTTTAGCCATGCTGGATGATGCGATGCGTGCTTACGAGCAGGAAGATGTTCAGCAGGCCTATGAAATTCCGCAGCAGGATGAACAGATCAACGCTCAGTTTGAGCAGCTGACTGGACAGATTGAATCTGCGCTGCAGGAAGGGATGACAATGAAGCATCTTGTACCGTTGGTTGCGATGCTGCGCAACTTCGAGCGTTCCGGCGATCATACAAAGAATATCTGCGAGCATTTAATTTATCAGGTTAAAGGTCAGCATATTGATTTTGGCTGAGAAGCGAAAATAGCTTGTTTTCTTGAAAACGAGCTTTTTTTTTCGGCTCGTGCAATTTTGGTGTAATTTTGATAAGGCATGAAATGGCAGAGCTGATTTCTCAGTTTGGAAAAGGCATGGGCGGAATTTAGCTTTTCACATGAGCGTCAGATTCAGAAAATATTCTGCAGAACATTGACATATTTGCCATAGGTTCGTTATACTGAGGGTAAACTCAAGAGGTGGACAACATGAAAAAACTCTTTCTGCTGGGATTGACATTGGTCTTGATTGCGACGATTGAAATATTCCAGTCCAGTGCTCAAAAACAGATGATGGATCAAATGCCGCGGATGCAATGGGCGGTATCCGGATATGCTGCGGCCTGTTACGAAGTCAAGTTTACAGAAGGCCAGCAGGCTCAGCAGCGGCAAAGAATGGCGGAGCTGCTTGCGGTCGGACAGGAAAACGATGATTCAGAAGAAGATCGTCTGAATGCGCGCAAACTGGCGGTTATGGAAGTGAAATCCAGTGCGGATGGGAATTCAGCCTATTATTATGGCGGAATGAAAAATCCGCTGCATGATTTATTTCCGATTTCCGGGACACCTGAAATCAGCTTCAATCAAGCTCAGGCGATGTATTATACAGCCAATCGAAAAGATTCAGCAATGCCGCAGATGACGATGATCCAAAGCGCAAGGGTTCAGGTGGAACCGTTTTACAACAGTGCTGATCAGCCGGGAACAAAGACGACGCTGTGGTTTTTCGCGGAACAGCCTTCGGATTGGATTGAGCTGATCTATCAGCTGCGCCAGGAGTTTCCTGAGATGACATGGATCAAACAGCCGATTCAAATTGAAACCGGGATTTCCGATTCACTGAGCCGGCAGCGTTCACTGATGATCGGCGGGATTGCCGCAGGAGTTACCTTGGCTGCTCTGGCGTTGACATGGTATGAAGTCAGCCGGAAGAAAAAGCAGCAGCCGCAGCTTTCCGCTCTGGACAATCTGGGTCAGAGCTGTGGACTGACTGGATTGATTGCCTTTCTGGAGATTCCAGTATTGATCGTGGTTGTCAATCGTTTGCAGGGAGTGGCCTGGAATTACTATACTAATTTCTTCTATACTGATTTATTCCATCTTTACGGCTGGATCAGTGCAGGCTTTGTGCTTTGTGCTTTGATCGGCTGGCTCCGGGTGCGTTATCATTAGAGTTCTCATTGTTCATTCAAGGGTCGGCAGGAAATATTCCGCTGGCCTTTTTTATCTATTAGGAAATTGCATTAAAATGGACAGTAAATTTAAATGAGTTGAATAACTCAAACGAATCTTATGAAAAAGAAAAACGACCTAAAAGGTCGCATCGAAAAGAGAAATGAGAGAGGCGTGGAAGGATAGACTATTCCTGAGCGAATTGATCTAAAACATCGACAGGGATCATAACAGAATCGCATTTGATGCAGTAGGCGCGGAAACATGGAATACCCCGATAAGAAATAAGATCACAAACTTCTTCAGCGATATCGATTTCCATCGGATCCAGAAAACCACACTTAGTACACTTGAAGGGGATCGAGTTCACGGTGCCAGTCATAGAGTTGCCAGGTTTCATTGATTTTCACCTCCAATCCAGCCGGGAAAAAGGATTCAACCAATTCCATGATGTGTCCGCAGGAACAAAGGAAGGGATCAATGCCTGTGGACTCCTTACGAAATTCTCGATAAGAAGAAAGCTTCTTACGAATCCAAGCTCGAGGCTTACGTAACATTTTTTGAATACAGCGATAAAGTTTCTTTTTTCGAGAAGTATAGGCGCCTAAGTAATGAACCATTTTGAAATGATCATCAGGAATATGAAGAATGAGCTTTTTCATGAAAACGAGAGTGGAATCAAACACATCTACACGTTCGTGGGTTTGATGGTCGATATAGTGCCACCAGACAAAGTCAAGGTCAACATCATAGTCTTCAATCCGACTTTGAGCCATGACAGGACGACCAACATAACGAACAATATAATCCACACAATCTTGAGTAGATTTGTGAGTGGAAGGTGGAGAGTAAACATAGAAGCCATCAGGATAATCGCGATAACATTGCTTTTTTACGATTTTAAAATCTGGGGAATTCAATTTGGCTTCCATGCGGTCCAGTAACTGCTTTTGAAAAAAAAACCGCAGAAAATCGTAGTGGATATGTTTTAAAGGTTTAAATGAACCGCGTTTGTAAACAAGGGAAAAGAGATCAAAATTCAATTAAACTGTTCGATCATTTCTTTTTCCCAAGAGCCATATAGAGAAGAATGAAAAGGATGAAACAAACTCAACCGCGTTGCATAACTTTGAGGAATGTAGTATAATAACTCAGATGAAGTAGCAATTCCATTTTCTGATTTTCTATGAAAGTGAGGTTCTCTTTCCATGAAGACAATCACCTGTTCTAATCGTATTTACTACTCGGAATTATCCTCGGAAGAAGCGAACGCTCTGCACCAGGATATCCAGCTTTATCATGCCATGATGCATACTGCCTATCATTTGTTATGTCTGAAGTCGCAGGGGATTCCCTTTCATACCAATGACTATTTTCCACTCTCTGCGATTCAAGAAGCGAAACAACATTTAAGTAACGATTTTGCCAACCATGAAAATCAGAAGAAGGTACTGAAGGCTCAATGTAAAGCCATCGAGAAAAAAATAAAAGAAGTCGAAATCAACATTCGGAAGATTGACCGACAATTAAAAGAATTATTCAGAAAGACAAAACAAGGGAAACAAACGGAAGCGGATTACTTGCTTGAAGTGCAGCAGCTGCGTCCTGAGCGAAAACGATTCAAGAATCGTCGCTCTCATCTGATTTATGGATTGAATCGGAGAAAGCAGAAGTTAGAAGCTCTTCAACGAAAAATGAAGTTTACCTGTTTTGGCGGAAAGAAGTTAGCTCGGGCAAGAACGACGGTGTATGCAGGGCAACATGAAACCTGGCTGAAAGCATATCAATCAGCCCGCAATCGAACGATGATGATTCAGGGAAGACGGCAAGGCAAGTTCTCAAATAACTTATTTAAATATCATATCGAAGAGGGAGTTTTGATTTACCGCTGCAGCAGTGAGAAACGGGAGATCCCGCTCAAGATTGAATTTCATCAACACAAAGAGGAATTGGAAAGAGCGGTGAGACTGCCGCACAATACACCTGGAAAAGCAGTGGCTTATGTGTTGGAAGATCATGGAGATTATTTTATTATCAAAGCGATCGTGGAGATGGAAGAAAAAGCGAAGAGCGAAGACACAGAACAAGGGGTCATTGGCATTGACATCAATGTCAATCATATCGCGGTAAGTGAAACGGATGGTTGTGGAAACTGTGTTTTATTGAAAACGGTGAAGATGCCTCTGGATGGGAAAACTAGTGAACAAAGGAAACATCAGATTGGTCAGACAGTCATGGAAATAGTCTTAGAATGTGTACGGAGTCATAAGCCGTTAGTGATGGAAGACTTGGATTTCCAGAAGACAAAAAGCAAGATGCGGTATGGAAATCGAAGACAAAATAAAATGTTATCCGACTTTGCGACAAGAAAGATCGAAGAAGCGATTGTGCGGCGATGCTGGAAAGAGGGATATGGAGTAAAGAAGGTGAATCCAGCGAATACAAGCAAGATCGGGAAAGAAAAATACAGCAAAAGAATGGGCTGTACCGTCCATATGGCGGCCGCGTATGTGATAGCGCGGCGAGGGATGGGAATGGAATAGAAGCAACCGAATTCTGTTTCTTAATCTGTACAAAGAAGGCAGGGACGAGAAGATCGCTGACTTTCGCGTCGGAATGAAATTAAGAAACAGAAAGAGAACGAAGACGCCTGTGGGGAAGAACCTTCGACACAGCCTTCCTCTTGTGAAGCAAGAGAGAGGAGGAAGGAACAGAACTGCAGGAATACTCTCCTGGCAAGAAACAGAGAGGGGCTCTGAAGGTATAGACTTTCAGAGTGATGCTTGCATCACTTTCTTGTTTCTTGATGCAGTACAGATCTAGGTGAAATTGTAAAAATTTTCAACACCGCGGTCTGTTTTAAGCAAAAAAAACAAAAAAATTGACGAAATCAGGAAGGAATTTCCAGAAAATCCGCAATATTAAAGGTGAAGGTGATTGTATGCAAAAACAAAAGCTGAAACCTTGTGTTGAATTTGTCAGGGCTCAGAAAACAAAACGGCTGTCCCTGACTACGGACTGGGTATTTAAACATGTGATGGCTCATCCGGATAACCGGCTTGCTTTGCATAGTTGTCTTCAGTCCATGCAGACTGGCTATCCCATTCGGGAAGTGAACTTAAATCCCAATGAAGAAGTTGTCGTATTCTCTGCGCAGAAAGCGATTCGCTATGATATTGTGGGGACTATAAACGGAAATCGTAATTTTAACCTTGAAATGCAGCAGCGGCGTAAAGCGAAGTCAGAAGAACTGCGTCTGCTTTACTATGCCGCCCGATTGTTCAGTGGTCAGTCGATTCGCGGCAAGGAAACGGATGATCTGATGTCAGTCTGGAATATCATGATTACGGATTTCAAAGTTTTCGCACAACAGGATAGGCATGTCGGTAATCTTTTTGAGATGAAAGCGAAAACAGGAATAGACTTGACAGATTATTTTCAGCTGAGTATTATGGAGATAGAAGGAGCGCTGCAGCTAAAAGAGAAAGAAGTTTCATTGTTGCGGCCCGATGAACAATGGATGGCCGTATTCAAATTTGCGGGTGACCCGGCCCAGGAAAAATGGATTCATGCTATAACGAGAATGAATGAAGGATGCAGAAAGGCGGTGGATAGAATGATGGCAATTCCTGCTGAAATGATGGAATACATAGAGGAAACACGACGGAATATTCAAATGATGGAAATGCAGGAGCAGCTGAATCAAGCACGGCGCAGCGGGCTGGCTGATGGCAAAGAGGAAGGTTTGCGGGAAGGACGGCAGAAATATTTAGCGAAATTGATTCGGAGTGTACAGAAGAAAATGCATCAGGGAATGAGCGCGGCAGAAATTGCAGAGGACTGGGATGAGGATATTCATTTGATCCAACAGATTATGTTTGCGTTTCAGTTTCATCCGGAATGGACAATGCCGCAGCGGATTGAGATTTTGACAAAGGAAAAAGTCTGATCCGCTTTGATCATTCTGAATTGTATTTGAAAAAGAAAAGAAGCGAATTCTTTTCGGCAGGGCCGGAAAAATCAGCTTCTTTATTTTTATCAATGATGTTCAAGGACAGGAGCTTCCTTGCTGGAAGAGGATTCAATTGAGCAGCGGGCGATGTTGCAGCAATGGTCTGCCATACGTTCGAGATTTCCCAAGATATCGCAGTAAACACTACCGCCGACAGAGGTCGCACATTCGTTGCGGGCCATTCGGTCAAAGTGTTTCTGCCGGGCTTTGTACTCTAATAAGTCCATATAATTTTCATCTTCCATCAAAGCGGAATATAAGGCGTAATCCTCATCGCGATAAATGGAGATGGAGGTATTGAGCATATGTTTGAATAATTCAAACATTTCCAGAACATCTTTTTTAGCTCCATCACTGAAATCGTTTTTGTCTTCATGCACCATGTCAAAGAACTCAACGAGGTTGACGGACAGATCACCGATGCGCTCCAGATTCTTGATGACCTGAAGATGAAGATTGAAGTCCTGCATATCTCGATCGTTCAGATTTTCCTTGGATACGCTCATCAGATAACTGGTAATCTTGGTGTCAATCGAATTGATTAAATCTTCAGTCTGATTTACAAGTTCTTTTTCATCGGAACCGCCGCGGGTATTCATAAAATCACGGGCCTTGTCGACAGCCGCGTCAACGACTGTGCTCATTTTCAAAACCGCCTGCTTGGCAATGGCCAGGGCGGCTGTCGGCATTTGATGCGCAATGCCGGCATCCATATCGTCAAGATTGATTTCGATCCGTTCCGGTTCATTGCCGGGAATCAATTTCTTGATAAAGTTGCACATGACGTTCAATAACGGCAGATAAACAATAACGCCGACGATCTTAAACAGAATATGCACGACCGCGATCTGCATCATCGGCGGAATGAGGAGTAAATCTGAGATCCAATTGATAAACTGGATGTAAAACGGCAGAAAAAGCATGCCGATCGTCGCCGCAATGACATTGAACAAGGTATGCAGACCTGCGGTTCGCTTGGCCGCCAAACTGCCGCCGATGGCTGCGAACACACCGGTAACCGTCGTTCCGATACAGGCGCCGAAGACAAACGGCATCGCTGCATTCAAGGTCATCGCACCAG
This sequence comes from Holdemania massiliensis, assembly GCF_022440805.1. NCBI lineage: Bacteria > Bacillati > Bacillota > Erysipelotrichia > Erysipelotrichales > Erysipelotrichaceae > Holdemania > Holdemania massiliensis. Next base: position 1,644,285 of record NZ_JAKNTK010000001.1, read on the forward strand.
ATTCATATAACTTCTGAACAACGCCGATCGTTGCCGCAGAGCCTTGAATCAAACCCGTCAGAACCGTTCCGGCTAATAATCCCAGTACCGGTTTTTCTGACATCACTTTGGCAAATTCGATAAAGGCCGGAAGATCTTTCAGCATTTTTAACGAATCGCCCATGATTTTCAAGCCGTAGAACATCAAACCAAAGCCCAAAATAATGTCGCCGATATACCGGGTTTTCTTTCTCTTTCCAAACGAGATGATCATGCCCCCAATGAATACAAAGTACATGGCGAACTGTTCCACTTTTAAACCGATCAGAAACGCGGTCATCGTTGTTCCAATGTTGGCGCCCACGACGACTCCGGCCGCCTGTTCGAGTTTCATTAAACCTGCGCGGACCAAACCGATGGTAATCGCTGTCGCCGCGGAAGAAGACTGAACGACAATGGTGACGACAATCCCGACCAGCACCGCCATTAAGGGATTGGAGGTATATTTGTCGATGTATTCACGGAGCTTATGGCCGGCAACATTTTTTAATCCGTCGCCCATAAACTTGATGCCAAACAAAAACAGCGCAAATCCGCCGAGGATCATGTCCCACGAGATATCTCCCAGCGTGATCATTTCCGTCGCTACGATATTCATTTGTTTTTCTCTCTCTCCTGTTTCTTCTCTTTTTCTTTTCTCTTGTTTCATGTTTATTTTAACAGAATCATTACAAAGTTTTAACACAAATTTAACATTTATAGACAAAAACTGACAAACATCGATTTCTCTGCCTGTCCAACTTGTGAAAGAAATCAGGAAAAGCAGTTTGTTTTCAGTCGAAAAGAGGTAGAATATGCTATAATATCGCTTCAACGCTTGTAAATAAGGTTTAAAAGATTGATTTGTCACTAGTTTGTCACTAGTTTGAGGAAATCATCACCTGAGTAATTCAATAGTTTCACGTAATTGATCTAAAGTTTTATGTGTATAAACTCGCTGACCGGTATCGCCCGAAGCGTGTCCCATCAAAAGATCCATACATTTCGTATTTGCTCCGGCGTTATCTAGGCGTGTTCGGAAAGTATGTCTTGTTTCATGAATCGTATGAGACATTCCGTATTTTGACTGCGCTCTCATGTATAACTTATGAAATCCAGCATATCTGAGCCTCTCTGCTTTTGTTTCAGCACAGAGATAATCTCCTTTTTCAAATCGTTTTAAAACAAGCGTCTGAATCTTGCTATGAATAGGTATAATTCTTTCTTTACCTGCTCTTGTTTTTATCCCGTACTGAATTGTCATATTTTCAAAATCAACCATAGAACGTTGGATACTTAGATATTCCGTAACCCGGTAACCTGTATAAAGTAAAATTAAAATTGAAACGACAGTAGGGTCATCGGTATGTTGCCACAGTATTTTAATCTCTTCCTCTGTGTAAGGTGCTTTGGTATTGGGGTCGACAGAAGCCGAAGATAGCTCGTCTGAGCGTTTTTTTGCGATGACGTCCTGTGTGTATGCATAACTGTCTAATCGCCGCCAGAGTGCTTTTATGGCAGCCTGAGTGCTATAGCCTTTACCGCATTTATCTATTGTCTGCTGCATCTGATATGTGGTGATGCTGGAGTAGTTTTTAATTTCCAAGACTTTGATATGCCTGTAGGCCCCTTTCAATGCTCTCTGATTGCAATTACCCAATTTAGGCAGCTCGTCTTGCTGCCACCGTTTAAATAGCTCAGAGAGTGTAATACTGCGCTCTAATGGATCATAAGGACTCTTGTTGTACTCGATCAGCATCTCAAGACCCTGATCGTAGGTTTCGGCGTATCCGATCCTGTCATAGATTGGATAGCCTTTATCCGTGTATCCTTTTACCGGCCCGCGAACCTCAAAGGGTTTTCGGCGGTTACCAGAGAGCTTGATGACGGATCCAGTACCATTTGGACGACGTTTCATTGCGTTTGGCCTCCTTTTTTGATAATATGAAGGCATAGTAAAAGGCATGACGGCTCAAGTCATTTTTACTATGCTGAGGGATCGGATTGCAGTCTGATCCTTCTTGCCTGCCGGCTGCAACCGGTGGGCTTTTTTTATTTGTTCTTTGCTTGATCGATCACTTCCTGCATGGCCTTACGGATGACATCGGATTGCTTGATTCCAAGGGCGGCGCAGCTTTCCTTAAATTCCACCACGAACTCTTTTTTGTATCTGCAGTTTACGGTCGCCATGTTTTCCTTAGCCCATTCCTGCATGTACTTCACCTGATCGAATGGTTTACCATCTTTCGGTTTTCTAGGCATCTTCGTTCTCCTTTCGATTTTTATATCCGGCTAGTATCATGATTGCAATACCGATCGGCCAGATTGGTTTAATAGCTGCAAGGGTAAGACCGAGCAGGAACAGTGCTAGATTTCTATTGCTCATTTTGTCGTCCTCCTTTTTTATGTTATAATAATAGAGCCCCCAAGAGGGGGCGGAGTTTATTTTCTCCGCTTCTTCTTAGGCTTCTTGGCGGTGCTTGCTTTGTATACCAACACAGCGGCAATCACCGTGGCAACCGGCTGGGCGATGTTTCCGAAAACTTCGCTCAGTTTTTTTAAATCATCCAAGTTCATTGTTTCTTTCCTCCTTACATATACATTATATCATAGATAACGCATTATGTAAATGGATAAATGATTGAATTCAAATAAGATTAAAAAATATTTTTTATTCTATCAACAGCCGTAAGCATTGACAGGTAAGAATTTAAAAGTCGATTCTATCTTGTTGAGTAGCTTGAATAAATTTCCAGTAACTGGTAATATCTAATCACACAGAGGCTCCGGGGCCTTCCACATATCAACAAGGATACGAGGAGGGATAGCTGATGGATATCAATGATTATAGAAACAAAACAATTGAAATGCTGAGAACGATTAAGTGCTTTGAATTAATGAAAGCTATTTATGAATTCGTGCTAAAAGCGACTAAGGCTAGATGAAAATCTAGTCTTTTTTCTATGAATTAACGGTTAAAGCAAACGATTCATATAAAATATCTCGTACTGAATCACAAAAATCATCGGATTTTAATGGAGCGGCTAATATTGGACTGTACTGATGAAGATTTAATGATGTATTAGCTGCTAAACAAATAGGTTCACATGGAAAGGAATTAAAATCAAATATATCAAGAGGTAATTTCGACATGCTAAATTTTTTTTCTAGCGTATTAGCTATGCTCTTGATTAATATTTTCTCATCAACATGCGGAGCTTTTAACTTAACTCTTAAAGACAATGCTAATAGATCTCTTGGCGCAAGATAAGGAAGAATTTCTTTTTTACACAAAATATAAAAATTTGTAATATTGAATTTCTTGAATCTATCCTTGTCTTTGAATAAGTATAGCAAACGCTCACGCTTATTCATAATAATGGAACTTGCAAGGATTGCGTTTAAAGCATAATAGTCTAATGTTGACTTGTGATTTAAGCATAGGTTAAAGATTTCTAAAATGGCTGATTCTGCGTTTCCAAAATACAAATGTCTTTCCAATCCGTAATAATAAAGATAAATGAAACTGTTACTGACTGAAATTGTTCTATCGGTTAACCATCGAAGATATAAATAACGTTGCTCTGCAGATAATCTTTCAAAGGTAGGATAGTATCCGAGATCTTGACTGATTGCATTAATCGGAACTATTTTAATTGGTAATTCTGTGTAGATAAGACTAGGTTCTTTTGAAGTTGAAGTATGTATGTTTAGGCCAAACAAGTTTTTGTTTAAATTGCTTTCTACATAATTTGCATGCGGACCATCAGCAAACCATAAAGTCTCCAATATACTCGTAGGTAAATCTAAAATATTTTTGTTCATTATTGTTCACCTGAACTTTTTTCATTTTGCTCTTTTAGCAGTAACTGATACATATCCGCAAGAACTTGCCACTGTTCTTCATTCAACTGCGCCAAGACATGGATCAGCTGCTGCTTAAAACTTCCAGCATTTTCAGCATTGATTACCTCTCCCATAAAACCTGCGATTTCCTGTGTGCGGGAAACAGGCAAGAAGATAGGCTCTTTACCTTCTAGCAGCCATTCTTTGTTAACATTATCTCGTAAACAAATGTCGCGAATAAGGCGATCGGAAGGATTGTTGCGCATATTTTCTACGTCTGATAAAGATCCTTGAGATATCCCTAGATCCGCTGCATAGAAACCTTGTTTGATACCAAGGTAGTTTTCTCGCAATTCTCGTATTCGCTTATTCACTTCCGGATTTTTTAAAACTCTTTCCATTTAAATACCTCCTGACTGACTCAATAATAGCACAACAAAAAAATTACGTCAAAGGATAATTTGTGATTGACAATTACGTTTAACGGTATTATAGTTATGTCAGAGGAAAAACGAACGCGGAGGATAGAAAAATGAAAAAGTATTACGGAGTAATCACAACATTCGATGACTACGGAAAAGTCACTGCCAATCTAATTGATGTAAGAGAGTGCGTTAAAAAATCAGAAAACGAATTTAAATCCACTGAAAAAAAGGATATTTACATCGACTGGTTTGAAACGCTACAACGCGCGAACCAATTTATAGAGCAGTCACTATTAGCTTAGGCGGAAAGTGGAGGATAAGAAAATGAGCGTAACAATTACAGAAATTAAGAAAATGGCGCAGGAAGCATTCGCCGCTAAATTTGGATTCCCGCCACTAATGCATGACATTGCCATAAAGGAAACGTCTGGACGAGAAATGTTTTTTATCCTAGTTGACCTTGGCGAGGTCATGTACTGCTGTAAGGGGTTGATCGATACAACCGGTAAACTGAATGTGATCGATGATCTGTGGACAGCAGCATAGCTCTTCGGGGCGCCCTTAATGCAGCCGCAGCCGGTGACAAGCCCGGGAAAATGCAGAGTCAAGGGAAGGAGGAGTAAATAAGATGTCATTGACTAAAAAGGAAAAGTCTTTGCTGCCAATCTTTAAGGATGTTGATAAACATTTGACTGATGATGTCTTACGAGCGGAACTGCTCGGCATGGGCAAAGGTATGGCGTTCATGTTGACAGGTAACTTGCCGGATTTCAAACCGCAGGCAGAGAGATCTCCCAGGCCAGCAACAGGAAGATGACCGAGAAAGGAAGTTGATAGATGAGTGAGGCTTTGTTCATTTTATCGCTGCTTGAGTGCCTTGCCATGGGGATTATGGTCGCTTTGTTGTTAAGCACGAAAAGCAGATTAAAAAAGGGCAGCACTGAGGATCGATTGTTGGAAATCGAAAGCCAAGTGTGGTGCCTTTACAAACTACTGAGCATTTATTTGATCGGTAGAATCTTGCAGATTTTGATTCAGATCTTCCCCCCTAGATTAATTATATCAAGAAAGTTTATCAGTTTAGAAATTGAGGTAAGTGAATGAGTGAGACAGTGGATCAAATTGTCAGCTGTATTTGTGAATGGATTCAGAAAGAACTAAAAAATACTTCCAGTAGTCAGACTGTCGGTCAGAGCATGTCAGTAGGCAGAAAGAGGTGAACTAAATGCGTATTGTTGCGAGTGTGCTCCTACCTTTTGAATTTAAGAGAGTACGAGACAAGCATAAGCTTCTGCACAGCTCAGGATTAGCCATCTTAGCTGAAGAACAAGCATCAAGGAAGTATCGGTACTATTATGACTCAAAAATTAGTGGACTTAGCGATGATGATGAAATACATTTTCACGGCTTCGTAAATGCGCCCGCTGGGGTTTGCGCAAGAAAAGGAAATCTCTTACGGATATATCTGAGCAAAAGATTTTATCTGCCTCACTTGGTTATCGCAATTATTAAAAAAAGAGGTGAGTAAATGAACGAAAAGGTAGAAGTAAAAATAAAGAACCTCGACGAATTTAACAGATTGTTGGAGAATCAGAAAAACGCGGTCGAGGCTGTGAACGGTTTTGAATTAACTTTTGAAGTTACACGAGCTGCAGAAATATCAAATGTAGAGAACGCAATCAAAGCGCTTGAAGGATTAACGCCTAATGAGTGGCTAAAAATCCATAGCGCTGTTAATGAACATCTTAGACGAAAAAGATGGGAACTCGATCGCACAATCAAGCTCTCATCCGAAGAACTATCAGAAATTATTAATTCTGGCTTTCTGTGAGGTAATGGAATGAAACCAGAGGAAGAAATTCCAAAAAGATCGATCGACGACATACAGAATCGAATATTGAAGATTCTCGCTGACGATATCGCAATCGAGAGAAAGAGTCGCACTAAAAATGTAAGTACCCTGCTTGTATTAGTGTTAATACTGTTTGGATTACTTGCAGTATGCATGATATCACTGCTGATATTATCGCTAAAAGTAGCAGGATTGTAAGGAAAGCGAGGTGAAATGAAATGTCATATGCAAAGAGGCTCGAACGAGCCTTGATTGAAGCGGATATGAAAGCCGCTGAACTGAGCCGCCGGTCAGGTATCTCCAAGGCGTGTTTGAGCCAGTACCTGTCTGGTGTATCAATTCCACGAGAAGACCGTCAGGAGCTCATCGCAGATGCTCTGGGAAAAGAAATTGAATGGTTTTTTCCGCAGAATGTGATGGCTGGGAATACAGCTGAGGAGCTGCCAGACGGGAGAGTGCCTGTTTACTTGGCGGCCGCAAAGCTCGAGATGAGTCCACAATCCTTAAGGTTGGCTCTTCAACAAGGCCGGGTACCCTTTGGGTTTGCGGCGCAGTCAGAAAAAGGTTGGACCTATCATATAAGCTCTGCAAAGCTGCAGGAGTACCTAGGTATAAAAAAAGAATCCTCGGCTGCAACCGGGGATCCAAGATGATCTTATACCCTATGAGATCATCTCTATTTTATCAATGATTAAGGCTGTTGTCCACAGACTTCTCGCTGCAACGAGGTGGATAACAGTAACAGCATAGTAAAGGAGATTAAATATGACAAACGAAGAAGCACTTGCCTACGTTGCAGTAGCTGCGTATGAAATCAACCTGTGCGAAGAAATTGAAAATTTAAAAGATAGTCTGTCTTGTCTAATGGATGTGTACACCGGGAAAGAAATAATCGAGTACGCAAAGCTCAGGGGGCTCTTGTGAGACGGCTTAAACGCTCAGCGCTGGTGATCATCACGGCTGCGGTGACAGCCGGCGTGACGCTCAATTTGCCATCAGCTGAGGCCGAGGCACCCGCACTCCAGCCGGTGACAGTGGTCGAGCTTTATCAGCCTGATGAGCCAGCTTATACATCCGATATGGACGTTAGCTGGCATGAGTGGCAGCCGATCGGTAAGGCAGCCGGGGTGGTCCCAGTCGCACTCTTGGATCTGGCAGAGGAGTACAACATCAACCCGGTCTATGCGGCTGCGGTGTTTGTGCTAGAGACAGGCTGGGGCAGCTCATCGGCGTGGCTCAATAATCACAATCCAGCCGGCATCCGGTGCGGTGATCGATACTGCAAATACGGCACGGCCACGGATGGCCTGCGGCGCATGATGGAGATCATGGCTGACTACTACACAAACGGCCTGACTACGGTAGCGCAACAGCGATCGCTGTGGTCTGAGACTGAGGATACAGAGCAAATTGTCCAGCTGATGATCCAGCTGGCGGAAGGGAAATAAAAAATGAATGCAATTATGCGTCAACTGTACAGCATGTGGAGCCTGGAACATATGAATCGTGATGAAGCATATGATCAAGCTTGGGAAAAGTACGAAAAGTTATTGGATGCCTATTTCAAGGATGAATCGCCAAAAACCAAGTTAAGCGATGGGACTACAGAGATAGCTGCAGTTATAGAGAAAATAGCTTTTGAAGCTGGCTTGAGAATGGGTATCAACCTGATGGCGGAAGGAGATAACAATGGATAAACTCATCATCGTCAAAACAAAGAAAAAACAAAGCAGCACGGCCTGGAAGCCAGTGCTGGTGCCACCGGAGACTTATGAGCGGATCAACAGTCTCGCTGAGGAGGTCAACATGGTCAAGGGTGATTTGGTAACCCGGATGATTGACTACGCATTGGAACATCTCGAGATTCAGGAGGAGCAAGTATGACCAATATCTTATCGGCGCTGCATGAGACCTATCTCTATGGTGGAGGCTGCCAGATGGATAGCGAACACCTGTCCGAACTTATGGAAAAGATTGATGATCTGCAAGATACCATCGAGGATCTGTCTCTAAATAATGCAGATCTGATTGATCACAACATTAGACTGCAAAAAGAAAATGACGAGCTGAGATCGCAGATCGATCACTTACAAAAGCAGCTCGATTACGAGAAATAGGAGGAATGGAAGATGGAAGTAAAAGTAACACTCGAAGCCGGTCAGTCGCTGATTGACCTGGTCAACACACTGCTGCAGGGCTTATCTCGGCAGACAATCACGTCCGTACCAACTGAAAAGAAGACAAAAAAGCAGCCTAAGCCAGAGCCGGCTTCGGCCCCGGAACCGATAGCAGAACCAGAGCTGGAAACCACAGAGGCGCCTGCAGAACAATGGACAACCAATGAAGAGCTGGTCGAGATTGACTATACCAAACTGAGAGCCGAGATCAGATCGCTAGCGGCGCAAAAGCGTGCTGGAGGTAAAGATCCAAACACGCTGATTAGAAAATACGGTGGCGAAAAGTTGTCGGGTGTTAAGGATATCGATCTTCCTGCTCTTAAAAGAGATCTTGAGGCGTTGTAATGTCCGCGTTAATCAATCACACAGCACGGGTACACGCTGTCCTTAGCGCGTCAGCGGCAGATCGGTGGATGCACTGTCCACCCTCGGCCAGACTCGCAGAGCAGTATCCACAGACTTCCAGCAGTTACGCTGCAGAGGGTACTCGGGCGCATGAAATTGCCGAGCAGTGTCTGCGGGCGTTTAAAGACGGACAGCCAGAGCCCATTTATGAGGGCGATGACTTGCGGATCCGTGGAGAGCTGCAGGCTTATATAGACGGGATTATCGAGACCTACAACGCTGAGCTGGCGATCCACCCAGACACGACCCTGATCCTGGAATCTAAGGTAGATTTTAGCCAATATGTGCCGGATGGATTTGGTACAGCCGACGTGATCATTATGGCAGGCAGCCGGATGTACGTTATTGATCTGAAGTTTGGCCAGGGTGTTGAGGTTAACGCTCAAGGCAATCCACAGCTTCGACTATACGGCTTGGGTGCTTATCATCTCTACGAGGATCTGTACGACATCACCCATATCATGCTCGAGATTCGACAGCCACGCAAAGACCATTACAGCTGTGATTTTATGACAGTGGAGGATCTGATCCAGTGGGGCAACGAGGTCGTTAAACCGACAGCTGATATCGCGTATGAGGGCAAGGGTGAGTTTGCATGTGGCGATTGGTGTAGATTCTGCCCAATCAAAAACTGCAAGCACCGAGCGGCAGTCAATCAAAAACTGATCGAGGATCATCCAGATCCTGCGGCGCTAAACAAAAAAGAGCTCGGCGTAATTCTGCAGCAGCTTGGCCAGGTTAAGTCTTGGATGGATACACTCACCAGCTACGCCACGGATCAAATATTGAGCGGTGAGCAGATCCCAGGCTGGAAGCTCGTTGAAGGTCGCAGCATACGCAAATATGTCGACGAGGACAAGGTGGTTAATAAATTACGGGCAGAAGACTATGCAGACGCAATTATCTTTGAAAAGAAACTGCTTGGGATTACTGCCATGGAAAAAGCACTTGGCAAGAAAGTATTTAATGAACTGATCGGCGATCTGGTCGTTAAGCCAGCCGGTGCACCAACGTTGGCTCCGGAGTCAGACAAACGTAAAGAGTATAACTGGCAACAACGACTAATTGATGAAATGGAAATTGAGGAGGAATAAAACCATGTCAGCAAAAGAAAAAAAAGCTACAGTAACAATTGGACCAGTGAGATTAAGTTATGAACATATCTGGGAGCCGTTCGCCTTCAAAGAAGGAGATGAACCGAAATACTCAGCTTCTTTGATTATAAAAAAGAGTGATAAAGAAAATCTAGCAAAGGTTAAGGAGGCGATGGAGGCAGCTATTCTAAAAGGGATCAATTCGTGCTATAGCGGGGGAAAACGTCCGAAAAAATTAGAGTTAGCATTACGCGATGGCGATGTTGATAGGGATGAAGACGAAGCTTATGCTGGCGCTATGTATATCAACGCTAAATCATCAGTTAAGTACAGACCTTTTGTGGTCGATAAACGCAAGGCTCCTATATCTGATGAAGAAAAAGTTTATTCGGGGTGTTATGTGCAGGCGAGTGTTACTTTTTACCCATATGAAAATAGCGGAAATACAGGTGTTGGCTGTTCCCTAAATGGAATTATGAAGTGGGAAGATGGAGAAAAGCTAGCAAATTCAATATCAGCCGATGAGGCCTTTGCAGATATCGAAGTAGATGACGATGACCTCTTTGACTAGAGGTGATCACCATGCGTCAGCTGTCTATCGACATTGAGACCTACAGCAGTATTGACATCAAACTGGGCGTTTACAGATATGTAGACGCCCCTGATTTTCAAATATTATTGTTCGCTTATGCGTTCGATGATGGCCCTGTCGAGCTGATCGATCTGGCATGCGGTGAGGAGTTGCCGGCGGAGGTCTTGCAGGCTCTAACGGATAAGACAGTTCTCAAAAAAGCGTATAACGCACAATTTGAGCGAGTGTGCATCGGTAAGTACCTGGGCATGCAGCTCGATGTAAAGCAGTGGTGGTGTACGATGGCTCACGCCGCCCAGCTGGGTCTGCCTGGCCGCCTGGGCGATGTCGCTGCGTTGCTTAAGCTAGAGCAGCAAAAGGACAAAGCTGGCACGCTGCTGATCAACTATTTTAGTAAGCCATGCAAGCCGACTAAGGCTAATGGAGAGCGGACTCGCAACTACCCCTGTCACGACATGGATAAATGGGATTTGTTTCGTAAGTATTGCAAGCAAGACGTAGAGACGGAGCGTGCGATCGGCAAATACCTAGAGCAGTTCCCGCCACTACAAAATGAGCTGCTTATTTATCGTGAGGATCAGCGGATCAATGATCGTGGGATCCGGATCGATATGGATCTGGTTGATGCCGTGCTGGAGTATAACGACGCTCACGCCTCTGATTTGCTAGATCAATCGGCGGAGATCACCGGTCTTGCCAATGCCAACAGTCGAGATCAGCTGCTGTCCTGGATCCAAGCGCAGGGAGTCGATATCCCGGATATCCGTAAGGAGACTCTGGAGGCATTGCTGGAGACTGAGATCCTGGATCCTGTGCGTACCGTGATCAGCAATCGTTTAGAGACTGGCAAGGCATCCGTCAAAAAGTATCAAATGTTAAAAGACGCCACAGCTGCTGATGGACGAATCCATGGCACGCTGCAGTATTACGGTGCTAACCGTACCGGCAGATGGGCCGGCAGGTTGGTACAAGTGCAGAATCTGACTAAAAACTATTTACCAGAGATCGATGCCATTCGTACTTTGGTTAAGCGTAAAGACTTTGACACGCTGGAGATGCTCTACCCTTCCATGTCTGACATTTTTTCTCAACTTGTCCGTACAACCTTTACCGCCAAAGAGGGTTATACCTTTGCGATCGCGGATTACAGCGCAATCGAGGCGAGGGTGATCGCTTGGTTGGCGGGGGAGGACTGGGTCTGCGAGGTATTTAAGCATGATGGTGACATCTATAAGCAGACGGCCTCTAAGATGTTTGGGATCCCGATTAATCAGATTGACAAGCCATTACGGCAGCGTGGCAAGGTATCTACTTTAGCGCTTGGCTATCAAGGTGGTACTGGTGCGCTGATCGCAATGGGCGCTCTCAAGATGGGTGTACCTGAGGAGGATTTGCCTAAGCTGGTCAAAGCCTGGCGCAAAGCCAATCCTCATATTGTGCGGCTTTGGCATGACGTGGATGACAGAGTACGGGTCTGTTTGAAAAATCGTTCTGAGTTTAATCTGCACCACGGTGTCCACTTTAAGTTTGAAAAAGGATACCTGTTTATCCAACTGCCTTCCGGTCGCCGGCTCACTTACCTGCAGCCGCGTGTGACTGATGAGGGTAAGATCCAGTATCAGGGCATGGAGCAAGGCAAGCGTGTTTGGGGTGTTAAAGATACATACGGTGGTAAATTGGTCGAAAACATTGTCCAGGCGATCGCGCGGGACTGTCTGGCGGAGGCCATGCTCAAAGTGGCAGCTGCCGGGTACGAGATTTGTTTTCATATCCACGATGAATTGATCGTCGAGGTACCTAAGCAAGACGCCGATCAGCACCTGGCTGTGATCCGCAAGTTGATGGGATCGCAGCTTGCCTGGGCGCCTGATCTCTACCTGACAGCTGCAGGATATACGTCAGATTACTACTTAAAGGATTGAGGAGGGATAAAAAGTGAAGAGCAAAGAGATGCTACATTTTGGTGTAGACCTTGGTTGGTTACTTAATTTTTACCTGACGCGCCAGTATGAAAAAAGGACCAAGGAAGGTAAAGATCAGATATATAAGTCTGTTTATATCTACCCGCTGTGGAATTTGATTCAAGAAATGGACAGCGAACAATTGAAGTCCAGCCTTGATAAATATTTTGAGGAAGAACTATCTATCTCGAGCGGCGAAGTAAACCTTACACCAGAAATTTTAGAATTATGGGCAGTCTGGCAGATGAATAAGTTTGAAAGTAGAGATATAGAAATCAAAGATGTTGAATACAAAAAAGCCTTAATTAGGAGCTCAGGATCTTATGTTCATGACAAAAAAACTGGAGAATATGTTGCCTGCGAATTCGGCGACCATGCAAATGCAGTAAGACAGATTATATGTCAGGTATTTGAAGTTATAGACCCATTCGATGCGCCAAGCCGCTGGCCAGAATTCGATGAATATATCAAGTCAAACTTAGAATTGAAGGGAGCATATTTTTCTAAAAATCATTACCTCATGGGGCGAGGGAGAAGTGATCCGCGATGTTGAAAATAGCAACCGGCGCAAGCCGAAAAGCAAAAAAGTGGAAAAATATCGAGATCAGCTGGAGTGGCCTCTGTGCCAAATTGTCAGAGACTTATCGCACACGGGAGACGATGGCGGAGTACGCCAAGCTCAAAAAGCCTGGTCAAGACGAGATCAAAGACGTCGGCGGGTTTGTCGGCGGATGGCTCGCACAGGGGCAGCGTAAGAGCGATACCGTAATCTGTCGCACTGTCCTTACTCTTGACGTGGATAACGCGCTGCCGAGCTTTTGGGATGATCTGACACTGCTTAATGACTATGCCTGCTGCATCTACTCGACGCATAAGCATAAGCCTGAGTCACCACGAGTTCGGCTGATCATCCCGCTGGCCCGGGAGGTCAGCGCCGAGGAGTACGAGGCGATCGCTCGTTGGGTGGCCAAGGAGCTTGGCATCGATCAGTTTGATGATACGACCTATCAGGCAAGCCGACTGATGTACTGGCCAAGCACCAGCAAGGATGGAGAGTTTATCTTTAACCAGCAGGATGGTCCTTATTTGGATCCTGATGCCGTCTTAGCCAATTATCCAGACTGGTACGACGTGAGCTTTTGGCCGCAGTCGTCCAGAGTCACGGAGATCGTCCACAAGCAGGCCAAGCGCCAAGGAGATCCTCTGACTAAGGAGGGATTGATAGGTGCCTTTTGCCGCACATACAGCATAGATGCGGCTATTGAGACATTTTTAAATGATGTCTACTTGCCATGCAGCATCCCCAATCGGTACACCTATGCCGGTGGGTCTACGGCAGCGGGGCTGGTGTTGTATGATGACAAGTTTGCCTACAGCAATCACGGTACAGATCCGGCATCAGGCAAGCTGTGCAATGCGTTTGACCTGGTAAGGATCCACAAGTTTGGCGAGTTGGACGATGACGCTAAGGTGGACACGCCAGCCAATAAGTTACCATCTTATGTGGCGATGACAGACTTCGCCGCTGCAGATCCTGAGACGCGCAAGACACTGCAGGAGGATCGCCTGGCGGAGGCTGCCATTGACTTTGCGGATATCGCTGATCTGGATTCAGAGGATAAGGACTGGGTCAAGGAGTTGGATGTTGACCGTAAAGGCAATATCCTGCCGACCAGTGATAACTTTTTAAGGATCATGCGTAAAGATAAGCTATTAGCCAATCTGGGTGGCTATAACGAGTTTAACCATCGGCCAGAGGTGTCTGGCTCCTTACCCTGGACAAAAGAACGTGACAGCAAGTCCTGGACGGATACAGACGACGCCGGGCTGCGGCATTACATCGAGACCGTCTATAAGATCACTGGCGCCGGTAAATGCGCGGATGCGCTAGCATTAGTCCATGAGGCCAATAAATTCCATCCAGTCCGAGATTATCTTGATCCATTGGAGTGGGATGGTATCCCGCGACTGGATACACTGTTTATTGATTATCTGGGCGCTGAGGACTGTGAGTACATCCGCCAAGTTACGCGCAAGGCGTTTACCGCAGCGGTGGCACGGATCTATCAGCCAGGCTGTAAGTTTGATTACATGGCTACTCTAACCGGGATCCAGGGCATCGGTAAATCAACCCTGATCAAAAAGATGGGTGATCCGTGGTACAGCGATACGATCACTACGGTCAGCGGCAAAGAGGCTTACGAGGCGCTACAGGGCGTTTGGCTACTGGAGATGTCCGAGCTAACGGCGACTCGTAAAGCCGACGTGGAGGCAGTAAAGCAGTTCATCAGCAAGCAGGAGGATACCTACCGGATGGCCTATGCCAAGAGGACAGTCAGTTATCCCCGGCAGTGCGTATTCTTCGGGACAACCAATGACAGCGAGTTCCTGCGAGATCGGACTGGTAACCGAAGATTCTGGGTCATTGAGGTGGGCAAATATCCGCGATTAAAGAGTGTATTTGACGACCTTGATCGGGATGAGGTTGCGCAAATATGGGCTGAGGCCAAGTGTCGATTTAAACGACATGAATCCCTCTATCTTGATGAAGAAATGGAAAAAGAAGCCTTAAAAAGGCAGCAGGAACACACTGAATTCAATGCAAAAACGGGACCCATCGTGGAATATCTTGAACAGCTTTTGCCAGAGAATTGGGCTCAAATGGACTTGTACCAGCGCCGGAATTTTTTAAGAGGTGACGAATTTACAAGCCCTAAAGAGGGGACAGTTCAGCGTCAAAAAGTGTGTGCTTTAGAGGTGTGGTGTGAGCTTTTTGATGGCGATCCTAAAAACCTATCTAACGCGCAATCCAGGGAAATCAACGACATCCTAAAAGGCATCGCTGGGTGGAAACCCATTGGAAAGCTTGTAAAATTTGGCAGACTTTACGGTCCCCAGAGAGGATTTCAGAGGGTAACAAAGTAAGGTAACAAACAGGGTAACAAAGGTAACAATTCAAAAAACTGTTACCTCTGAAAGGTAACAAAGGTAACAAACTTTTGGCGATTGTTACCCCTACCTGTTACCGCAAAAAAGACTTATACAAAAGGCTGAAACAATAAAAGGTAACAAAGGTAACAATTATTGTCCTATGTAGATATATATGATAATTAGGAGTACACATATACACATAGGTACACCTAATACACATTACACCCTCGCGCGCGTACGCGAGAGAATTGTTACCTTTTGGCAAAAAGGAGGATGATGAGCATGGCGACGGACATCGCCAGAAGAAACAGTAAGCCACATGCTACACCTGAAAGGCAGGTTGAAGAGTATTTAGTCAAGCGGGTGAAAAGTTTAGGCGGGATCGCAAGAAAACTCACTTGTCCGGATGCGTCGGGCATGCCGGACAGGATGGTAATACTGAAAGGTCAGATCTGCTTCGTAGAGCTTAAACGACCTAAAGGTGGCCGGCTGAGTGACACGCAGAAGTGGCGAATTCAGGAATTGAAGCAGCAGGAGATGAAAACCTATGTCCTCAAAAACAAAGAAGAGATCGACCAGCTAATCGAATGTTTGAAAAGACGGGAGCTTCCTGATGAGATATAAGCCGCATCAATACCAGACAATTGCCGAGCAGTACGCATTAGATCATCCCCGGTGTGGTTTGTTCCTGGACATGGGGCTGGGTAAGACGGTGGTCACACTGACGGTGATCGATCAACTGATTTATGACTATTTCGAGGTAACCAAAGGTCGTGCCTTGGTTATCGCGCCGCTGCGAGTAGCTGAGGATACGTGGAGCCGGGAGTCCAGTAAGTGGGATCATTTGCAGCATCTGCGTATAAGCAAAGTGCTTGGCTCCGCAAAACGACGATTGGAAGCACTCAGCACTCCGGCAGACCTTTATATCATCAACCGGGATAACGTTGTCTGGCTGATCCAGCAATGCGGTAACCACTGGCCGTTTGACATGGTGGTCGTGGATGAACTGAGCAGCTTCAAAAACCCAAAATCGCAAAGATTCAAAGCCCTAAAAAAGCTGTCGCCGTTGTTTAAGCGTTTTGTGGGCTTAACTGGTACGCCGGCGCCGCGCAACCTGATGGATCTGTGGCCTGAACTTTACCTGATTGATCGTGGCGAGCGATTAGGCAAAACGATGAGGGCTTATCAGCAGCGATACTTTGTCCCAGGTCGGCGCAACGGTTACGTTGTCTATGACTACATCCCGATCGACGGCGCTGAGCAGCAAATCTATGATCGGATCAGCGACGTCTGCATGAGTATGACGGCCGCTGACTGGCTGCAGCTGCCAGATCGTATCGATCTGACCCGAGAGATCCAGCTGCCGACGTCCGTGATGGCCGCCTACAGGCGCTTTGAACGTGAGAAGTACCTCGAACTCATGGATGGTGATAATCCGCTCTTAGCGGCCAATGCGGGCGTCTTGGCGGGCAAGCTGACGCAGTTCAGCAACGGTGCAGTTTACTTGGAGGATCACAGCTGGCAGCCGATCCACGATCACAAGCTAGACGAGTTGGAGCAGCTGATCGAGGAGGCTAATGGCCAGCCGGTTATGGTATTCTACAACTTCAAGCATGATTTTCAGAGGTTGATAGATCGCTTTGCAGCTTATGAGCCGCGAATGATAAAAAACGCTGACGATATCGCGGATTGGAATGCTGGCAAGATCCAATTGCTGCTTGCTCATCCAGCGAGTATGGGGCACGGGCTCAACCTGCAGGATGGCGGCCATATCGTTATCTGGTTCGGCCTTACATGGGACTTGGAGATCTACCAGCAGGCTAATGCCCGGCTGCATCGGCAGGGCCAGCAGCAGTCTGTACGGATCTATCACATTATTTGCAAAGGTACCGTTGATGAGGACATCCTGCGACGGCTGCAGACTAAGGATGCAAACCAACAAGCTTTGATCGATGCGGTCAAGGCGCGCGTGGAGAGATTGGAGGTATAACGATGAGTGAGACATATTTTGTCTTGGAGGTGCAGAACTTCCACGAAAACTACAAAATCCAGCTGACCAAGGCTGGATGGGACGGATTAACTAAGCAAGAGCGGACGCGGTTGATTAAGATGGCTGGTGGCAGGATCCGGGATGCAAAAGGATGGATCCATGGTAAGCAGGATCTTAGCACATATCATCAAGTCGTTGAACGCATGGCGATGCTTAGGGGGGCAAAATGATCCCCGCGCTGCTCGCTGTTGCCGTCGGGATGATCTTGTTACTGTTGGACAGATATGGAGGTGATCGATGATGCGCAACCTGGATAAGTACGCTGCGGTGCTGTGCTCTCAATTTGTACGCATTGGCCCATGCTGCCTCTATCGTCCTGAGCTTGGATGTGATGGCTGTGAGCTGCAGGGTATCTGCTCTAATCCTGATAAGCTGCTGGCGTTTATGATGAAGACGGTGGATGAGGATGATCAGCAGCTTCTGCGGGAGCCGCAGGGCACAGAATAGACGACAGGGAGGGATAGCGGTGGATGAGCACGTTAAACGGACAAAGGATAAGCTGCGGGTGTATGGATCATACTCCCGTGAGATTAGCAAGTTACGAGTATGGCTGCTTGATCTCAAGACTTATCTTTGGCTGCATGAGGACTGGCCAGAGCAGGCTGCCAGAGAGATGCACATCAGAGGCACAGACAACAAGCATCCTCCCGGGCAGCAGCTCTGCGTGCAAAAGGCATCCATCGAGGCACAGCTGGAACAGCTAAGAGCTGCGAGGTCTGCTTTAGGCTTGGATGACTGGCTCGACAGTTTAAGCATGGAGGACCGACAGATCATCCGGTTAGTGTATGAGGAGGGGTACAGTTATCAGGCTGCAGCGCCCATGGTCAACATGTCTAAACCAGGATTGCAGTACAGGATTAATAAAATTTGTAAAAACTCCATACGCGTATAGTTGACTTTTGTGGTACTATACGCGTGTAAGATGCCAGTGGGTGTCTGAGCCGATAGTAGGGTCCCCACGATACGGGATCGGCGCGAGATCGGTAATTACGGCCAGTGCAGACGGGTGGACGCATCCTGTAAGCTGCCAGCGCCAGAGCCTGTACAGTACCGCCCGCACCTCTGTGTAAGCATGTGGCCCAGGCGCGGCCAGGCATAGTTAGCACTCTTAGCGGGGGTGCTTTTTCTTTGGTTTCCGGCCGGTTCTTTCTCCTTCTGGTCGGATGCGGCAGGATGTTCTTTTTCCCCTCTACTTTCTAACTTTCCTGTAAACTCACAGCCCTGCGTATCGCCTTGCGGGACTAAATAAAAAATAGGCACGAGGCCTATTTGACGGGATGGCGTGGGATGATGCATCGCTTATGTACGATGTCACTCATCACAAGCAAAAACTGTAGATTGGTGGGCTTGCCTTTAGCAGACAAGATAGTGTTGCCAAAATACTTTGATAGCACACTGGCATCGCCTCGGGTCCAAGCTCCCTCGATTGATGTGCGGATGTTGCGCTCGACGCGCGTGGCTGTAGTGTGATGAGCAGTAGCTACCTTTGGGTAGAGACGGCCCTTGAGATTTTGCAACAGTGTCTGATCTAACACCGCATAAGTCAGAGCACTGGCCAACAGGTTGTAGCCTTGGTTGATGATGCCGCACTCCTTGAGCAGCTCCACAGCTACGCCGTGGATGACAAGAGCGTCAACACGATCATCCTCGTACGGTGTAAGATCAAAAAACTGCTCAAGAGTGTTCAGCAGGGCGATATAAACTTCCAGCCTGTGAGAACAGCTTAAGCAGCATTTAGGATATAATCTTTCCATTATTTTCCTCCTCTCAAAGTCATTTTAATTTGAGAGTATAACTAATAACACCGGATTTAAGCCGTATAAAGCATATAAATTAAAATAACAGACAAATGTTGCCTAAAATCGACGAAATTGTCGAAAAGTGTCGATCGCAGAACAAATCTATTGGAGGTGATAGGATGCGCGGTAAATATGAGACACATGTTAAGCCTAAGATGGATCTGATTGCACAGTGGGCACGGGATGGTGCAATCGAGCGGGACATTGCCAAAAATCTAGGCGTATCCGAGAGCACGTTCAGCGGGTATAAAAAAGAGCACGAGGAGCTGATGCAGACCTTAACAGTCAATAAAGAGGTCGCAGATGCTCGTGTCGAGAGCGCCCTGTACAAACGGGCTATCGGATACAAATACGATGAGGTATGCACAGAGGTTGGCCCCGATGGTATAAAAACCAAAACAACAACCAAGCAGGTGTTGCCGGATGTCACCGCGCAGATCTTCTGGTTAAAGAACCGCTGCCCAGACAAATGGCGGGATAAGCAGAATATGGAGCTATCAGGAGAGGTTAAAATAAACAACCCTTATGCTGACCTAACAACTGAGGAATTAAAGAAGTTGATTCGTGATGGATGAAGTGATCGTCAGAGGAGCTAAGATAGAACTTGCACGGCGTGAGTTCTTTTATTTTTGTCAGCTGAAAGCTCCGGATTTCTACAAGGATGATAGAACGCATCTTGCAAAATTGTGTAATGAGTTTCAGGAGTTCTCTGAATCTCAGGACGATGTTCTTATTATTGCGATGCCACCACGTCACGGAAAATCAAGAACAGCTGGAAACTTTGTTGAGTGGCTATTAGGCAAGGACAAAACAAAAAAGATCATGACGGGATCTTACAACGAAACTTTGTCTACTGTCTTTTCTAAAAATGTGCGTGATTCCATTATGGAAGAGAAAGCGGATGCTAATCGCATCGTTTTTTCTGATATTTTCCCAGGGCATCGTATTAAACAGGGTGATGGAGCAATGAACCTTTGGAGCTTAGAAGGCGGGTATAACAATTATCTTGCTACTAGTCCAAAAGGCACGGCCACTGGCTTTGGAGCGGACTACCTCATAATTGATGACTTGATAAAAAGCGCTGAGGAAGCATTTAATGCAAGGGTGCTCGCTGAGCACTGGAGTTGGTTTACTAATACCATGCTATCGCGCTTAGAAGAATGTGGAAAGATCATCATTATCATGACTCGGTGGGCAACAGAGGACTTGGCAGGAAAGGCGTTGAAGGCATTTCAGGAAGATGGTAAAAAGGTACGCTATGTAGTGATGAAGGCACTCCAGGAAAATGGAGAAATGTTGTGTCCTACTTTACTCAGCTATAAGAGTTACCTTTCTAAGACAAGGCACATGGCAAAAGAGATAGCCTTAGCCAATTATCAGCAAGAGCCGATTGACGTCAAAGGCCGGCTGTACACGAGATTTAAAACCTATGATAGACTTCCGCTTGATTCCTCGGGGAAACCTTTGTTTACAGCTATTAAGAATTACACAGATACTGCAGATAAGGGAGAAGATTACCTCTGCTCAATCACGTATGGGGAATACGAAAAAGAAGCTTACTTATTGGATGTCTACTACACAAAAGACCCAATGGAAGTCACCGAACCAGAGACCGCCAAACGATTGATGGAAACAGGGTGTACGTGGGCTAAGATAGAGGCAAACAACGGGGGAAGAGGATTTGCTAGGAATGTTGAAAGACTTTTGCTGCAGGGCTATCATTCTAATCGCTGCAGGATTGAACCTTTTACTCAAAGTCAAAATAAACAGGCGCGAATTTTAACTAATTCAACATGGGTAATGGATCATATTTATTTTCCTGTAAATTGGGCAGATCGATGGCCGGAGTATTTCGATTCTATGGTGCGCTATCAAAAAGAAGGCAAGAACGAACATGACGATGCTCAGGATGCAACAACTGGAGTGGCTGAGCAATTTAATAAGACAGGCGGAACGACAATAGGAGGCTGGTAACATGGATTTACAAAAGGCGCAAAAACTGCTTAACGCGGCGTTTAGAGATCGCGATCGGCAGCTGGCCGCCGCAAAGAGCGGCGAGGAGTATTACCACAACCGATCAAAAATTAAACAGACGGGAGCCGCGGCGATTGACGAGATCAATCGCTTTTTATGTGATCTCGGTAAAAACCCGCTCAAGTCTGCTGATAACAGGATCCCGACCGGCTATCACAAAGTCTTTGTTGATCAAAAGATCGGTTATCTGTTTACGTATCCGCCGCAGCTGGATATTGGCAGCCCACAAGCTAATGATCAGCTTGCACAAACTCTGGGCAGCGACTTTGGTCGTGTATTAAAAAAGCTAGGTCTTGATGCCTCCAACTGGGGGCGGGCATGGCTGCATTACTACATCGATGAGCAGCAAAAACTGCAGTATCACTGGGTTAGTCCAGAGCAGATCCTGCCTGTTTATGATGTCAATAACATTAAACTGCCGCTTAAATATCTGATCCGGACTTATGCGATGACCGATGATGTGGGCGAGACTTATGAGCGTTATGAGATCTGGGATGACAAAGAGTGCAGCTATTTCCTGCGCAAAACGTCAGAACTGCTCAAAGACGTCAAGCCTGAGCAGCACCCTGAGCAATCTGGTTTTACCGGTCCCAAGGTATTGCCTAACCGGTTCGGCAAGATCCCGTTTATTGAATTTAGAAATAATGCCGATGCGACAAGTGACTTAGAGATGTACCAGGATCTGATCGACGTCTATGACAAAGTGTTTTCTGGCTTTGCCAATGATATAGATGATATTCAGGAGATTATTTACGTTATCAAGAACTATCAAGGACAACGTGAGCAAACCATTTATGACAAGGACGGCAACCCTAAGCAGGTACCGCTGGATCCTCTGCAGATGCTTAAAGCATCCAAGTGGATTGGTGTTGACGATAACGGTGGCCTTGAGGTTGTCCACGGCGATATCCCATACGAGGCTCGCAGCAAGTTTATTGAGCTGCTTAAGGTACAGCTCTACATTGCGGCGATGGCGGTGGATCCTAACCCTGACAAAGTCGGCAACGCGTCGGGCGCTTATCTCGACTACCTCTATCAGCTGCTTGAACTCAAAGCTGGCATGATGGAGACCGAGTTCCGGCCAAAGATCGACGAGCTGATCAGAGTGATCACCCAGCACACAGGATTAGACGATCCGGCCAAGATCGAGCAGACCTGGACACGCAATAAGCCTAAGAATTATCTTGAGATCGTGCAGATGATTACGCAGACACCAAGTGCCATCATGTCAGACGAGACCAAAACCAAGGAACACCCGCTAGTTGACAACTGGCAGGATGAGCGAGAGCGGATTAAATCCGAAGAAAAACAACGCCAGGAAGAAATGATGAAACTGCCGCAGTTTGGTGACAATCCAGAGGATCCAGTAGATGAGTAACAGCAACGCCGACTACTGGAAGAAACGATCTGAGGATCGCTTTAAGGCTGCGGAGCGCACTGTCGAGGCACAGCAAGAGGAGCTGACACACTTTTTTGACGATGCCCTTAAGGATACGCAGACAGTGATCCGAGACTTCTGGGCGCGCTACGCAAAAGATAACAAAATAAGTTACTCTGAGGCTCAGAAGCTGCTTAATTTCGAGGAGCTCCGAGAGTTTAAAGATGACTTGAAAACCTTTGAACAGCTCGCTCGTAGCTCTGTAGGGACGTTTAACTTGGAGTTGGAGAACTTGTCTACTAAATCCAGGATCACGCGTTATCAGGCTCTGGAAACGAATTTGAAGGCAATCATGGAAAATCTGACGGGCAAAACCGAGAAGATGATCCAGGATACCGCGAGCAAAGTTTGTGAGGACAGTTTTTACAAGACGTTGTTTGACATTGACCAGTATCGTGGATTTCACGGGGACTTCGTCGGGCTCGACGAGAACCTGATCAGGGAGATCATCAGTCAGCCGGTAGCGGGTGCGACTTTTAGCCAGTCGATCTGGCGCAACCAGCAGAATCTTAACTACCGGGTAAGGCAGACTTTAACAGATGCTATGGCTACGGGGCGCAATCCTTACGAGTTATCAAAAGAGTTTGCCAAAGAGTTTAACGTTGGTAGGTATGAGGCCTATCGACTGCTTTACACTGAGAGTGCAGCTGTCCATACCGATGCCCAGATGAGGGCCTATAAGGCCGATGGAGTGCAACAGTATAAGATTGTGGCTACGCTCGACAGCAAGACCAGCAAGATCTGCCAGGAGATGGATGGCAAGCAGTTTGACGTCGATAAAGCGCAAAAAGGCGAGAACTGCCCTCCCTTCCATCCATGGTGTCGCACGACGACTGCGCCGGTGACCGAGGGCTTGGAGGAGACGGGGACACGGGCGGCCAGAAGCAAAACGACAGGCAAGACCGAAAAAGTTCCATCCGACATGAAGTACAAGGAATGGAAAAAGACATATGGTCAAGATAAAGTAAAAACTGTTAAAGCAGTAAAAACAGAAATGCTTAAACAGACAGAAGCTTTATCAGAAGATGAAAAAGAAGTCGTACAGAAAATGACCGGGGCTCTTTCTTCAAAAATTAATTCCTTGATAAAACTTGGAAAGCCTGAAAAGTACGCAGAAGAAATGAAAAAGTTAGATTCAGCAATTTCAAAAGGTGAGATTACAGATGATGTTCTGCTTTACAGAAAAACTGATGTTCGATTTTTAGATATTTTTCCTAAAGGAACAGCAATAACTGAAGAAACTGTTTCAGAGTTAATTGGGAAAACTGCAACTAATCAAATTTACACGTCCACTTCATTCGACGATTGGAATTATCCTGGAAGGAATACCGAAATAACCTTAGTTGTAAGAGCGGGAACGAAAAACGCTTTATACGTAAAAGAATATGCTTACGCTCAATACAAGAATCAAGAAGAAGTTTTATTTGGCAGAGGATTGCGATATAAAATTTTAAATGCTATCCTTGAAGAAGGAAAAGTTCGCATTCTTGCGGAGGTGGTATCATGATTGATTACGAAAAGTATGTCTGGCACATTAAGGCTTTAGGTAGTCTTGAAGAATTTAAAGAATCAGTAGAATTGTGGAAAGAGCTATTTCCTGATTTTTCGGACGAAGAAATAGTGAAAATATTAGATGAGGAGCAAGAACTAAAGATAGGTCCAGCGTTTTGGTGCAGACCTTGGAATTAACCCAAAGCTAAATATTAGGTCGCAGAAAATGCGGCCTTTTATTATGCCCTAAGCATGGCACTAAACGGCTTGCTATCCCCAGCGTGTCGGGATATAAATGCACGCCAAGCGACAACCGCAGAGTGGCTGCGGATATATAAATTAAATCGCTCGCAAGGAGGAAAACATGGATTTTTTAAAAGCATTATTTGGCGACAGCGCACTGACCTTTGATCAGCTGGTCAATGCGATCCAGGAACACAATGGTAAAGCTGAAAACAAGGAAAAGCAAATTAAGATCGGTAATATCGGTGATGGCAGCTACGTATCATCCGACAAATTTAAAGCCAAAGAGGCAGAGCTGACCACTGCTAATACAACGATCAAAAACCTGCAGGGAGAAATCAAAAAGTGGGATGGGGTCGACGTGGACAAGCTCAAGACTGCAGCTGCGGACTGGGAGACCAAGTACAACCAGGATACCGCTAAGATCCGCACAGACAGCGCAGTTGAGATTGCGCTCATGCGGGCAAAGGCCAAAAATCCAAAGGCAGCGCGTGCTCTGTTGGACGAGGCGAAGATCAAGCTTGATGGCGACAAAGTACTTGGTCTGGATGATCAGCTGGAGGCGTTAAAAAAGTCTGACGCATACCTGTTTGACGTTGATGCACCTGCAGGTACAGATCCAACTGCTGGAGGCTTTACTCCACCCGCGGGAGGAGCACCTAAAGGATCCGAGTTTAACTTTGGCTTTACCACATTAAAAGACATGCCAAAACAATAGGAGGTATTTAATTATGGCAGTAGTAAATTATGCAGAACTGTATTCAAAAGCATTACTTCAATCTTTCCCGTATGTGCTGCATTTCGGCGCATTATGGAACAGCCCAAACAAAGACATCTACAAGGTAGTTGATGCAGATACCATCAAGATCCCGCACATCACTACAAATGGCCGAGTTGATGGTGACCGAGATACAATCGGCGGTTTTACCCGCAACCATGATAACGAGTGGATCACTAAGCAGCTGCGCAATCACCGTACCTGGGAGACGCTGATCCATCCAATGGATGTCCAGCAGACTGGTGGTGTCATGGCAATCCAGAACGCAACGAAGGTCTATAACCAGGAACAGAAATTTCCGGAAATGGACGCCTATACGATCTCCGCTTTATATTCCGACTACATCACCAGCAATGCTGACAAGGTCGTTAAAGTAGATCTGACGGTCGATAACATTTTATCTGAGTTTGATAAGCTGATGGAAGCCATGGATGAGGCTCGTGTGCCACAGCAGGGACGCATCCTGTACGTTACTCCACACGTCAAAACGCTGTTAAAGCAAGCCAAGGACATCCAACGGATCATCAGCGCAGAGGGCGGAGAAAAGTCCGTTAATCGTAACATCAGCCGCATTGATGAGGTCATGATTGAACCGGCAGTACCATCGGAACTCATGAAGACTGTGTATGACTTTACGAAGGGCTGGAAGGTCGGCGCTTCGGCGCGTCAGCTGCACATGCTGCTGATCCATCCGACTGCAGTGTTACCGTGCGTCAATTACACCTTTGCAGCACTGGATGAGCCATCCGCAAAGACTAAGGGCAAGCAGTTATACTTTGAAGAATCGTTTGAAGATATGTTTGCGCTGGACTACAAGATGGGCGCTATCGCATTTATCCAAGAGCCGGATGCGGCGTAAGGGGGTATAGTTGTGTTACGGATTAAAAGACGCAATCGTGAGTTGTTAATCGATGATCGCGATAAGGCGACATATCTCAGTGACGGCTACGATGTTATCGACGATAAGGGGCATATCGTAGAGCCAGCAACTGGCGGTAAGACGATCAGCTATGCTGAGCACCTGGCAGAGATCAACGCTTTGAAAGCCCGGATTAAACCGGATCAAAGCGCAGAATTGGAGGCGCTGAAAGATAAGTTGCAAGAAGCAGAAAAGACGATCCACGGATTAAAGACGGAGTTAGGCAAGCTGAAAAGCAAGGAAAAGAAAAATGCCGAAGCTGCGGGTTGAGGCAGAGAAGCAAGTCTTAAACATCGTGGATCAGCTTGTCTTGCGCAATCCAGAGTTAATGCAGGAGGATCTGACCTCAGCGGTTACGCGGATCCGATCCTCCATCCTCAACTATTGTCGGATCCCGATCCAGGCGCTTGTGCCAGATGGACTAGAGGAGGTCTGGATAGAGGCAGCGCTGCAGCTGCACAATGCTGGTAAGGCTGCGGATGGACTTAACCAACGAGTTAAGTCTATTAGTGAGGGAGATGCAACAGTCCAATTTGAGAGTGGATCAGAGACGGTCACGCTACAATCGATCATCAACAGTTATACAGGAGAGCTTAATCAGTATAGGAGACTATTCCCATGGTAGCCACATTAGCTGATCTGTTGGACAGCCGACGTGAGGACAGCTGCACAATCCAACGGATCCAGCCAGAGGTAGCTGGAGCCTTGGATCGTAACGAGCAATATGTTGACGTCAAAAAAGGTGTGCGTTGTCACTTATCTGTTAAGACAATGTCTGTGCCTGATGGTGTAGGGAGATATCAGGTTGTTAATGTTTTCCAGATCTTCACACGTCCGGAGGTAGAGATAAAGCAAGGTGATCGCTTGATCGTTATAAAGCAAGGGCTGACTTATGTCTTAACTGCAGGTAAGGCAATCCGCTATGGTAGTCACCTGGAGGTGACCTGCCAGGAGGTCACAGACCTATGAGTGATAACATTTTTGCCGAGTTTCTCGAAACTCTCAAAAAACTAGATGTGGATCTGAAAGAGTCTCAGATAAAGGTTGTTGATATGGCCATGGATGTTATGCAGCGATCCGCTGTGCAAAATACGCCAGTGGGTAGTTATGATAAAGAGGTCAATTTTATTACCTCTAAAGGTGAGCACGTCCATTTTACAACCTCTGTTGCTCGTCAGGGAGGTACTCTGCGGCGAGGTTGGCACCTAAGTCGCACCTATGTCCGTAAAGGGCAGGTACAAAAGTACATAACCAACAATGTGGATTATGCGGTCTATGTTAATAATGGACATCGTTTGGTTGCCATTGTCGACGGTGTAAAGATAACTACTGGTTATGTCCCCGGTCAGTTTTTTTTGGAGTCAGCAGTAAAAACTGCGGAGAGAGCACTGTCCTGGATTTATGATGCAGAGCTGAGGAGGGTCAAAGCAAAACATGGTTTATGATCTGATACAAGCGATCGCGTCTTGGATAAAAACTCAGTATCCTGACGTCAAAATTTACGATAGTCCTGTATTGCAAGACATCAAGCTGCCTTGCTTTTTTATTACCACGCTGCAGATTGATGAGGTATCCAGCTTAAAGGATTACTACCGGCGTGACATCCCATTTGTGATCGACTACCTGCCTGATGATCGCAAGTCTAACTTTATGGATGACATTTATCAGGTACAGGATACCTTCGGGCTACCGTTTAGGCAGTTAGCTTTAAATGATAAGCAGCTTTGGTTTAAAAATAAAACGATCAGTTATGATCGTGAACAGAAAGTCCTGCACATCCAGTTTATGCTGGATATCCGGCAGGCACTGGATCCGAGTGATCCAGAAATGAATAACCTATCGCTCGAGGAAGGAGTGAAACATGATGAACATGAATAAAACCCGACCAGGGGTTTATGTCAACGTCAATGCCGAGCTGACGGCACTGACTCGGGATAATCTCGGCGTCGTTGCCATTCCCCTGGCTTTAAACTGGGGCACACCAGGGTTTACAGAGATTCAACAGGATCAGAGTCCGCTCTATAAACTCGGTTATCAGCTCAACGACAGCGTCATGCTGCCGATTAAGCTGATCCTCAAAAACGCTCAGACCGTCCTGGTCTATCGACTTAACGGTGGTACCAAAGCTGCTGGTGAGCTGGCGTCTGGGATTACGGCAACGGCTCTCTATGAGGGCACCCGAGGCAATGATATCAGTGTCCAGGTTAAGGCATTGGAGACTGGATACCAGATCAGCACCTATCTGGACACGCAGGAGATGGATGTCCAGGTCGTTAATACTGCCGCAGAGTTTATGGCTAATGAGTTTATTACGATTACGGGATCGGGCACGTTGGTAGACAAGATTGTCCGTTTGTCAGGCGCTACCGATACTCCAGCGGCTGCTGATGACTATGATGCCTTTTTAGCTGCAGCTAAGATCAAAGATTTTAACATCATCACCTGCACGAGCACTGACCAGGCAATCAAAAACAAGATTATCGATTTTGTCAAAGCTGAGCGTGCAGAGTCTCATCTCATGCAGGCGGTGCTAGAAAACATGCGATCCGACAGTGAGGCAGTGATTAGCGTTAAAAATGGCTTTATCCTGGATGATGGTACAGTTGTGGCTGCGCAGGACGCCTGTGCTTATGTCGCTGGCGCCAGTGCAGCTGCAGGTAGTACGCAGTCGCTGACCTTTGCGGCAGTAGATGGTGCGGTAGACTGCAGCCCACGACTGACGGATGATCAGATCAAGCAGGCAATCCTAGATGGTCAGCTGGTCTTTAGCGTGCGGCGTAAAGGTGTTGTCATTGAGTACGATATCAACACCCTAGTGACGTATAGCCAAAAGCCAAAAGACTACCGCAAAAACAAGGTGATCCGAGTCATCGATGCGATCCACAGCGACGTGATCAGCATTTACGAGACCAATTACATCGGTCAAGTGCAGAACAACAAGGACGGCCGCAATCTGCTCAAAGGCACATTGGCGGAGTACCTCAATGGGCTGCAGGCGAGTGGAGCAATCGAGGATTTTGACGCCGCCGAGGATATCCAGGTTGAGGCTCTGACAGATAAAGACTCCGTGCATATCCAGCTGGCCATCAAGCCAACGGATACCGTAGACAAGATCTACATTGATGTGGAGGTGCAGTAATGGCAAACGTAAAAACACGCATTGAAAATATCCCAATGTGCACCGAGGGTGCCGGATACATTACGATCAACGGCCAGAACCGCAAGCTGTTTGAGCTGTCTAAGTTGTCAGCCACCGTAGAAGTAAAGACGTGGGAAAAGCAACTGTTGGGAAGCCGGATGGAACAAGGCCGCGCGATCGGGCTCAAAGGTTCCGGCAGCATGTCCTTTTACCACATGACCAGTGACTTTATTGATCTGTTAGCAGAGTACAAAAAGACCGGCATCTTTCCGGCAATTACGATCCAGGGCTATCACGATGACCCAGCCTCAGAGGTCGGCCGGCTGGAGGTTGTACTGTATCACTGTATCCTTAAAAAAATCCCACTGCTCGCCATCGAGGAGGCGGCCAGTGAGACGGCACCGCAGGACAGTGATCTGATCTTTGGGGACTACGATATTTTAGATAAGTTTAAAAAGCCGGTCTCTTATTAGGCCGGCTCTATCATTTTAAGGAGGTACTATGACAAGTAAAAGTTTAGCCGCATTCCTGCAACCCAAGCAGGTACAAAACAAAGAGGTTGTTATCTCTGACCGATTTCTGGACGAGGATGGCAAGCCTGTACCCTTTGAGATTAGACCCATTCTGACCGACGAAGCTCAGGAAATGATGAAACGGAACATGAAGACCAAAAAGGACGGCTCCCAGGATTTTGATAACTCCGGATATCAGGCGGATATGATTGCCGCAGCAGTAGTCTACCCAGATCTGAAAAATGCGGAGTTGCAGAAAGCCTATGGCGTGCTGGGTGAGCGTGAATTGCTGATGCGCATGCTGCTGATCGGCGAGTACACGCAGTTACGTAATGCCGTGTTTGAGCTTGCCGGTATTTATGATGACCTGAACGCGAAGATTAAAGAAGCAAAAAACTGATCAGGCAGGGCGGCGAGATGGCGCTCGCCCACGTCGTCCTGCAGAATCTTAAGATCACACCGGGACAGCTGGCAGCAATGTCACAGGCAGAGAAAGCGTTTATTTATGCTTCCCTTTCTGTGGCTGCGGAGGAAAACAAAAAGATCGCAGAAAGGAGGCATGACTGATGGCGGTACCTTTATCGGCAACATTTATCTTGGATGACAAATACTCTAAAGCTCTCATGGAGATCGTCAAGAACACACAAAAGGCAGATCAAGCCACTGAGCAGGCAAAAGACGCAATCCAGGGTATGGGCGACGAGGCTCAAAAGATGGAGGCAAAAGTCATTAACCCTCTGGACAAGATCGGCAAAAAGCTGATGGGTTTTGTTTCAATCGGTTATGCCGTTAAAAAAGCCTTTGATCTGATGTGGTCTGGGATCCAAGGCGCAGCAATGCAAAGCTCGCAGAGTAACACAATCCAAGCTCTGGTTGGCAACGATCAGCTGGGAGCTGGGATCTATCAGTATGTCGGTGATTACGCCAAGGACAGTGCTTTGGGTCGCACTGATCTGGCCAAAGGCTTTACGGCATTTAATACGGTATCTCGTGACCTGGATGATATGACACGGCTCTTTAAAATGACTGAGAGGCTGTATGCTAAGGACCCAACACAAGGCTCCGAGGGCGCCGTGTTTGCGCTTAAAGAGGCGCTAGAGGGCGACACCATGTCAATGCGCAACCGCTTTGGCATACGCTTGAGCGGTGAGACACTGCGCAACTATTTTGATACCGGA
This sequence comes from Holdemania massiliensis, assembly GCF_022440805.1. Taxonomy (NCBI): domain Bacteria; kingdom Bacillati; phylum Bacillota; class Erysipelotrichia; order Erysipelotrichales; family Erysipelotrichaceae; genus Holdemania; species Holdemania massiliensis. The sequence goes on from NZ_JAKNTK010000001.1 coordinate 1,675,167, forward strand.
GACATCTCCGGTGGACTGGACTACATCGATCAGCAGATGGCCAAGTTTGGAGCTACGCAGTCTGTCGTAGACAAAAATACTGGTAATCTGATGGTGCAGTTGAACATGTTTTCTTCCAACCTCAAGGACGCATTCGGAGAAAACATGACGACCTCGATGCAGCCGGTTCTGAACATCATCGGCCGCCTGCAGGAGATGCTGGACGCTGGTAAGTTCCAACCATTTTTCGATTTATTTGCGGCAGGAGCTACCTTTGTAGGGAACGCTTTAGCTTTTGTTGTGGATAATGCTGAGGTCCTAGTTCCGGTACTTATTTTCGCAACTAGTGCGTTTGTGGCTTTAAAGATTGCCACTGGTTTAGCTGCGATTCAAGAGGCCTACTTTGCAGCGATGGCAGGAGTTGCACAAAAAGCAATCATGGGTTTAAATGCAACGCTACTTTTCAGCCCTCTGGGACTTTTTATTGGGCTGTTGGCAGGTGGAGCGGCGCTCTTGGGGTATTTCACATCTCAAGCCAACAGTGCTAAAAATGCGCTTGCCGAAGATCTTAATTACGATCAGCTCAATAAGGATTTTGCGGCGTCGAAGGCACTGGATGTCAACGTAGCCAATGATGAGCCGATCTCCGTGTCTGGGGACGTGCAGATTGAGGAGGATAACCTTAAGTATCTGATGGATCTCGCTAACCGGGATTACGTTGCAAAGTTCAGCACGGCAACCCTGGCACCGCAGATGCAGGTGACGATCGGTCAGGTCAATCAGACTGCGGATATCAATGGCATTACCGATCAGCTGGCTAATGAGCTGACAGCGATGATCAGCAACGAGGCAGAGGGGGCGTATTGATGAGCTACTCAATTTTTATCGGCGATCTGCAGCTGCCGATTAATCCCGAGACCGTCGCAGACAGCCTAGAGCGCAAGGTCAAGGAGTATGCGGTAATTGGTCAAGGCAATGTCCCGCAGCTGGAGGACACGAGCCTCAAACGTTGGAATTTTGACTTTATGTTGCTGGCTAACAACGATTTAGGCATTGATAACTTTAAAGTTCCAGCTGAGGTGATCGCCTATCTTGAGGATAAAATCAAAAACGGTACTCAACAACGCCTGGTCATCTCTAACGGGACAGAGTACGGTGTATCGGTCTTAGTCTATATTGAAAAACTTGAAAAGAAAGAAGTCCAGGACGGCTGTTACGAAGTTGGGTTGAAACTCGTCGAATATGTTGAAGCAAAGGCAAAAGAGACCGGAATCCCATATATCCAAAGGCCAGGTATTATCCCTGTGCTTAAGCCTAAAAAGGTACAAGGCAGCGGATACAATGTGAAAACTGCAGCGGACAAGTGGTCAGCCTTAGATCATGTGATCTGTGGTCCTCCAGGAGATAAAAAGGCCAACGAGATCGTAGGTGACTCGTATATCGTTGCTAACAACTCACCAATCCAGTACACATACGACCCTTACAACTACGATGATTCTGCTATGCGCGATTACCTATCACGGACAGATCAGCCGATTCAATACACTTATCTTCCAGATAAAAAAGAAGAAAACCAGGAAGATAAAAATCGCTATCAGATCAATTATGGATTGGATGTGTTTATCGGATGAGCTTGCTTATAGAGTGTGGCGGCGTCAAAGATATCGAAAATATTGCTGGTAATATTACTTTAACGAGTTGTTGGAAAAATGGAGCGAGCAAGCTGGAATTTACGATCCTGCCGGATCTCGCTCCAGTCAATGGATCTTATTTAACGTTTAGCCCAGGTACTGACATGTTTGCCGGACGGGTCTTTGCGCATCGGCGCACTCAGGATAAACGGATCCAGGTGACCGCTTATGATCAGCTGCGATACCTCAAAGCTAAGGACACGGTTATGCGTAAGCAGATGAGCTTAACGCAATTTGTCGAGGTGATTGCGGCTAATCTGCAGCTACGGGTGGCTGGCCTGACCAACAGTGTAATCCCGTTGGATGATTATCTCTTTGATAATCAGACCTATCTGGACATGGCTTATCAGTCGATCTCAGACAATCTAATGCTCAATGGCTACTATTATTGTTTGTATGATCGTTTTGGCGCCTTGGCTTTAACAGACCTGTTGGATATGCGGCTGCCGCTTATCGTGGGTGAGCAATCACTGGGATTTAAGTATGAGTATCAGGTCAGCATTGACTCCGACACCTACAACCAGGTCAAATTGGCTTATGACAACAAAAAGACCGGTAAACGGGATATTTACATCGCGCGAGATGGCAACAACATCGGCAAGTGGGGCGTGCTGCAGCACTTTGAAAAAGTGACGTCAGGCACCGACGCCCAGCTGATCGACAAAGCCAATATGTTACTCAAACTAAAGAATCGCGAGACCGTAACCCTGACCATGTCAGCTTTAGGTGATGTGCGTGTGAGGGGCGGAAGCGGCGTCCGAGTGATCTTAAATGACTGCGGTATTGATCTGTGGGCGATCGTGGACAAAGCTGTCCACAAATGGTCTAACGGGATCCACACGATGGATCTGACCCTGGTTATAGATGGGAGTTTATGATATGGCAAGCTTTTATGATGCAATTAAAAAAGCGGTTGCTGCTTACATGGATAATGCAGGCTTGAGTGACTTATTGTATGCAACGCTGATTGATAAATCAGGATCTCTCCGGATCGAAAAAACGGGTGTTGTTATCCCAGCAAGTATGGTTGATCTGCCAGATCAATATACGGATCGGCAGGTAGAGATCACAATTGACGACGTCAAAAAAACAATCACGCTGCACGATCAGCTGCCAGTTGGATCTCGGGTGGTTGTAATTAAAAAGCAAGGCGGTCAGCGTTATGCGATCGTCGGGAGGCTGCCATGAGGTATAAAGCAAAAACGTTTAAAATAGATCCAAGCAGCGGGCGGATCCGCGGGCTCGTGGATGAGCTGGACTCGGTCAAGCAGGCCGTAAGGATCATGCTTTCTGTGCCGCGGTTTCAGCACGAGATTTACAGCCGTAATTTTGGCCACGATCTGCAGGATCTGATCGGCAAGCCTCTGGATTATGTGCTCGGAGATGTCCGTCGTATGATTCGAGAGGCTCTGATGATCGACGAGAGGATCATCGACGTTGATGATTTTACGATCAATAAGATCGGTGAGAATCTGCAAGTTAAATTTAAAGTTACTTCGATTTACGGTGACTTTTACGAAGAAAGGAGCGTGGGCTTGAGTGAAGGATTATGATTACCAGACATTGCTGGACGACGCGCTGAGCCGTGTTCCGGATGGGTACGACAAGCGCGAGGGAAGCGTCATTTACACTACGCTCGCTCCAGTTTGCTTTGAGCTTTCCAGATCCTACTGGTTATTGACTTGGCTCATGAATCTGTTTTTGCCAGACACCGCAATCGAGGACTGGCTGGATCGATGCGTTGGCCAGTTTGGTGTAGAGCGCAAGCAGGCGGTCAAAGCCTGCAGGATGATCCGGACTTATGACAACATCGGCAGCTCTCTGGAGATCCCGATCGGCAGTCGGTTTAGGATTAATGATCTTACACTTGCTGTAACAGATGAGGCTGATATCGGAGTTTATCAAGCAGAGGCAGAGATCGCCGGAATTTTAGGCAACCAGTACCAGGGAGATCTGTTACCTATCCAAAATATTAATAACCTTGGACGAGCGGAACTCGGTGAAGTGCTATTGGAAGGTGCTGATGCTGAGACGGATGATGCTTTGCGCGATCGCTATTATGACCATGTCCGTCGATCGCCGTTTGGAGGCAATGTTGCGGATTATGAGGAGAAAACGCTGGCTATAGAGGGCGTCGGATCCGTCAAAGTATTTCCGATCTGGGGTGGACCCGGTACAGTTTTATTGATGATTGGCAACGCTGATGGCCGCACAGCCTCGGTGGAGCTGATCAAAAAAGTCCAAGATCTGTTCCAGCCTGCAGATGATCCTACAGGTGGTCTCGCTCCGATCGGACACGTTGTGACCGTATCCACCAGCAAAGATAAAGTTATTGACATTACGGCCAGCTTGCGGATCAAGCCTGGCGAGAGCTTTGAGCTCTTAAAGCAAAAGGCAACCGCGGAGATTAAAGCTTACGTAGAGTCAATCCCGTTTGACGAGTCAACAATTTTCCAAAGCCGCGTAACTGTAGCCATTTTAAATGTGTCCGGGATCCTGGATGCGGTTAATGTGCAGATCAATGGTACCGCAGCCAATCTTGTACTGGATAAGACAGCGCAGTCCTACGAGGTGCCGGTTATCGGTACGATCACACTGCAGGAGGCCGGCTAATGGAAAAGCTTGAACCAGCAAAGACTTATCAAGAGTATTTACCGGAGCTTTACAGAGATCTACTTGAAATCAAGACCTTGGCAGGTGTAATTGACGTTGATATGAGTCACTACTATGAGCTGTTGAGGCAGTTTGTGGATAACCGATACATTATGTCAATGGATACGGAGACTGTGCAGCGCTGGGAGTCTATCTTTGACATTGCGAGCCCAATTAAGGATGATCTGCAATCACGCCGTCAGGCGATACAAGCCAAGTTTATGAGTCAGCCGCCGATCAATCTTGATACACTTAAGCGCATCGTTGAGGCTTATCTGGGCGTGCCTGTATCCATTACCCAGCACCTGGATCCTTACGTAGTACGGATCACTTACCGCGGATTGGAAAAGCTACCAGACCTTACGCCACTCTATACCTCCATCTATGACACGATACCTGCCAACATTAAACTGGTAATCGAGTATGCTTATCAGCTCTGGATTGAGGTTAAAAACGGCAACACTTGGGAGCAGCTAAAAAACAAAACTTGGCATGATGTCCTCTATGGACTATGAGAGGAGAGTAAAATCTTGTGGCGATAAAAACAGTAAAAGTGACCCTTAACGGTCAAGCATACGATCTAACCTACAACTCCACTACTAAAAAGTATGAGGCAACAATCACAGCACCCAGCACAACGTCATGGGGGGAGGAAAACCATGTTTACCCCTTAACTTTTACAGCAACTGACGTAGCCGGAAACTCCAAGTCCGACACGTCTAAGACGATCAGAGTTAAGGAGACAGTCAAGCCAACGGCATCCGTCACAGCGCCGACGAACGGATCCACCGTTACCACGAATAAGCCTGCCATTGCGGCACAGTTTAGAGATGCGGGATCAGGTGTGGCAAAATCGTCGATCGTGCTTAAAATCGATAACGTCGCAGTTGCGGCCGCGGATTATACACTGACCGATGTCAGTGGTGGTGTAAATTTAAGCTATACACCTAAAGCGGCGCTAACAGATGGCAGCCATACGATCACGGCAAGTTGTAGCGACAATGACGGCAATGCCTCCACAGTGGCAAGCATTACCTACAAGCAAGACACAACGCCGCCAGCGCTGACCGTTAACCAGCCGACGACGCCAACAAACAAGGCTGCCTGCACGATCTCCGGTACGACATCCGACGCTACGTCCAGTCCTGTCACCGTCAAAGTTACTCTTAACGGCACCGATCAGGGCGCGATTACCGTCGATGCCAGCGGTAACTTTAGCAAGGCTCTGACCCTTAGAGAGGGCAACAACACCATCGTGGTACGGGCGACGGATGCTGCCGGTAAATACTCGGAGCTCACGCGCGACGTTGTTCTGGATACGGTTGCTCCTGTATTTGGGACAATCACGGTGACCCCGGATCCGGTAAACACTGGCGGTACGATCACGGTCACCGTCGAGGTTACGGATGCGTAATGGTTACCCGTGTTTACGGACGCGCTGGTCAATATGATTTAGAGTTTACTCAGACTTCGGAGGGACTGTGGACAGCTGCAGTCCCTTTTGTGGAGTCTTGCGAGTACGTGATCGATTTGTACGCGGAGGATGAGGCCGGTAATGTCAGCTACTATGCTACTTATTTACTGACCTTTGACGCCAGCAAGTTACATGTCGATATGGTGCCTTTGCGGTATGTGCCTACTCTTATTGGGCAGGCATACAGAGAGGAGTGGGTAACATGATGTACATTTTGGGCGAGGATAAAAATGCAATCATCCAGATAACTAGCGCCTTGGGTGAGTCTTTTTACATTAAGGATGCAACGTTTACGCTGACCCAAGATGGCGTAATATCCTTAAGCGGCCCCTGTCAGATTGATCGACAACGGCAGCTCCTCTATGCACAGCTCGCGCCAGCTGCGCCAGGACGGTATCAGCTGGAGTTTACTTACTTGATCGGCACTGAGACTTTTAAAGTAAGATATGAGGTGATCGTAAGATGTTGACAATGAGTAATATAGAGGTAACGCCTACAACGCTCAATACAGGACAACAGTTTAAGGTGTCAGTTGCAGTCACATCAAACATGACCTGGTCGGAGCTTGCCAAGACCACTTGGGACAAGATTAAAACTGCGACCTGGGCACAGATAAAGGGGGTGTAGCTATGGCGACGCAAACAACAAATTACAAATTTAATAAGCCTGCGATGACAGAACCTGCGGACATCGCTGTTATCGTTAATGACTTAGATCTAATTGACTCAGCAATAAAAAAGGTAGAGGATGCTGTACCGGACAATTACGCTGGCAGCAGTTCCGCAGGTGGGGCTGCGTCATCGGCTGTTAAGCTGCAGACAGCTCGTACAATCGACGGAGTTGACTTTAATGGTGCATCAGCGATTGCGCATTACGGTACGTGCGGTACCGCAGCGGCAACAGCAGCTAAGGTGGTAGCCTGCACGGGATTTAAGCTAGTCACTGGTGCACGGATTATCGTTAAGTTTACAGTAACCAACACAGCAGCTAGTCCAACGCTCAACGTCAACAGCAGCGGTGCGAAGGCGATCCAATATCGCGGATCCGCAATCAGTGCCGGGTATTTAGCTGCTAATAGGACTCGTGAGTTTGTCTATGACGGTACAGCCTATCAGCTGGTCGGTGATCTGGACACCAACACGACCTATAACGTCGCAACACAGTCCGCTCCAGGTCTGATGTCAGCTGCAGATAAAGTTAAACTTGACGGGATTGATGATCAGATCAACCAGGAAATCGATAAAAAGCAAAATAAAATTCTGTACGGTGAAGCTGCACCTACCGCAGACATAGGGGCTGTGGGTGACATATACTTCCAGATCGAAGGTGTGTCAAATTGATTGGCGTAAAACTGGCGGATGGGTGGCGGAATTCGACGAATCAGTTTATAAGAGCGCAAGATTCCGCACAACAGAAAGAAACTGATCAGACTGGTGCTTTTCTCCAGATGACAGGGGCTGACAGACCATTGCCGTTCACAGTGACTGGTAATGGTCTGAAAGAACCTGACAGTCAGGTAGATTATGATGCTTACAAAGTGTTTGATAATAATGATAGCACGGGTCTAAATATGGGCTCGGACCATCGGTGGGAAGGCGGACACAGAGCTTCCTGCTGGTTCGGTGGAATTAGAATTAGGGCTAAAAAGATTGTTTTGAAAACGGGTAACCGCGTAAACCCAGCGAATACAGTGAGCGTCATTCTCCATCCTGTAGAAGGCTCCGAGATTGTTGTCTGGTCTGCTAGTCCAGAAGCAAATTCAACTTACACAATTTCGGTTCCTGCCGAGAAACAGGTCGAGATTAAAGGAATAAGCGTTAACGATCAAAGTCAAGCCTATCAGCGCATTGTAATTAAGACTTGTCAGATTACTGAATGGACACTGATTGAAAGAACCTCAGCTTGGCGAAAAATGGTAAAAAGGTGGGTCAAAAAAGCTGCAGAAGATGTAGATGGTATATTACACTTCGCGGAAAACTTTTATGATAAATACCGAGATTACGGAATTAGTCTGAGTGGCAAATCCAGTTGTTTCAGGTCAGTAACTGAAACTTGGGGGTCTGGATGGACAAATACAACAGACGATTCAGGCTATATGTATTTTGGTGATCGAAGAATTGTGCCGAAGGAAATTGTAATGGCAACCGGATCTGAATCAAACAGAGGTTGGAACTTTTGGATTTATGGAATTAGAGAAGACGGTTCGCAGATTGCATATTTGAATGGCGAAAATATTCGAGCGTGGACTACAAGGAAAGTAACAATTACAGATACAACGCCGATTAAAGGAATTAGATTCAGACAAACTGCGTCTGCCTATAATAATATCCAAGTTCAGTATTGCCGAATCACAGAATGGGAAGAACCAGGTACTATCACAGCGTGGCAGCCGTTTTAGATAGGAGTGATGCTTATGTATGATTACACATCACACGCTGATCTCTGCCGGTGGGCGGAGCAGCAGCTCAACTGCAAGACCATCTACAAGCTCGGCGGCATAGGTCGTTTTGACGATGCAGGCCGCCGAGTGTTTGACTGTGTGGGGCTGATTAAGTGCTTTTTATGGCACGACTACGGCCCCGGCAACACTGGTTATTATGGTAAGACGGCGCCAGATATCAACGCTGATCAGATGTACTCTAGGGCAACGGTCAAGGGTCCGATCGACACGATCCCGGACACCCCAGGGCTGCTTGTTTGGCAGCCAGGTCATATCGGGATCTACATCGGTGGCGGCCAAGTGATCGAGGCCACAGCCAAGCGATGGGGATCTGTTGGCAACTGCGTTGTCAAGTCACAATTCAAGGATAAAAACGCCGCGATGTACCGCGGCACATGGACACACTGGTTAAAGTGTCCTTTTTTAATGTATGAGGAGGAGGGATCTAAAATGTATTTAAAACCGGGTTACCAAAGTATCGCGTGGCAAGGTCAGACGATCCACGTCTACAAGCGCAAAGAGGATCAGGATATCGGCTTAATGTCTGCCGGCGTGGATAAGGTACTTAAGACCATCGACAAGATCGACGATGATCACATCCATCACTGTAAAGTAAACTGCAGCTACTTTGTCATGTCTGGATCCGACAGGGGCACTGTTTGTGGACGTCATCAGGGATTTACTGCAGACGGTCGACCAGATCAAGTTGAGTGGCTGGACGTAGTAGTGACCAAGGATAACAAGCTGATCGCTGGTGATCTGGCTAGTTGGGAGTACCCTGGCGATGAGGTCAAGGTCGGCTACAGTCCAGCGTGCATTGTCCTTTTGGGTGGTAAAGACGTGACGATGGTCTCCGGTGGCTCCGGTCAGTCTAAGTACACAACTGCCAACACTCAGACGCTGCATATGCGAGATGCTGATGGCGTTGACGTCTTTGCTGTTGTCTCTGGCAAGCTCAACGGTGCCGCCTGCAGGCAGTTTGCTAAAGCCTATGACATGATTTATTGCGCAATGCTGGACAGCGGTGGCAGCTCTCAGATGATTGTGGATGGCACTAAAAAAGTCTATACCGGCAGAGCGCTGCCAAACGTGCTGACGTTTTACAAAGCAGAGCAGCCGACGCCTGATCCGCAGCCGGATCCAGATGTTCCGGTAATTCCGACAGGACAGACGATGATCTTTAAGTGCGTAAAGAGTAGCACATCAAAAGGATATCCGTTGAGATCATCGGCGCCATCAGGCGCAGTCGTAAGCTATCTGCAGCCAGGCGAAAACGTCAAGGTTGTGGATATCCAAAACAAGGGTAAAAACCAATATACGTCCGCTGCAGAGCCGTGGTGTTTAACTGACTACGGCTTATGGTTTGCTTATGATCGAGATTATTTTGAATAGGGGGAATAAAAAATGGAAGACATCAAAAAGCGTATCTCCAAGTTGGTCGATCTGAAATCGATCATCTCCATCATCATGGTGGCCGCAATGGTTGCCGGATTTTTTTGTAAGATGGTATCTGCAGAGCAATTCGTTCCGCTGGTTACGATGATCGTGACCTTTTATTTTGCTAAGCAGGATAAGCCTGATAAGGAGTAATCGCGATGCTTGAGTTTATCTCTACGCACATCATGGAGCTTGGTTGGACTTGTATTGTCGGCATCCTTGCGATGCTATACAAGACGGTCCAAAAAAACTTTAAAAAAGTATTGGCCGATAATCAAAATATGAAGTTTGGTGTTCAGGCAGTGCTCCATGATAGGCTTATACAAAAATGCACTTATATCATCCAGCGTGGTTATGTAACCACAGATGACCTTGACGAGCTTGAGGAGCTTAACAAGCCTTACAAGGCGCTTGGCGGCAACGGCACAGTTAAAACGGCATTAGAAAAAGTCAAGCAGCTGCCACTTAAATAGCAAATACCCCACCTTCCTTAATCGGAGGGTGGGGCTTTTTTGTAGTTAAATATTGCATCCTTATTATATAAAGTGTTTGTGTTTGTCACTAGATTGTTACTAACTTTGCTTTTTTGGACAATTTTGCTATGTATAAATAGTTAAGAAAAAGCCTTAAAATAAGCGAGTAAAGCACGTATCATTGCTTATTGAATTATGCTATAATAGCAATGCAAAAATCAAGAGGTGAAGATGATGATAACCTGTACTTTTGTCAATAAAACGCGGGAAAAGCAATGGAAAGAATATTATGCGGATTTTGAGAAGATTGCAGCGCATGCGCTGACAGTCTTAGACAAGCCGGGCGACTATACGATTTCAGTGATTCTGGTCAAATCCAAACGAATCCACCAGATTAATCGCGACTATCGGCAGGTGGACCGACCGACGGATGTGATTTCGTTTGCGGCCTGCGACAGTCAGGATGAATTTGAATTAATCGAGGAAGCCGAAGTCGAGCTAGGCGACATCTTCATCAATGTTGAAGCTGCCATCACCCAGGCTGAGGAATATGGTCACTCCCTGCGCCGGGAAATCTGTTTTCTGTTTACCCATGGCCTTCTACATTGCTTTGGTTATGATCACATGCAGCCGGATGAGGAAAAAATCATGTTTGAGCTTCAGCATGAAATTCTTGATCCACTGGTGCCAAGATCCTAATGCAGGCTTTTATCAAAAAATTCAAGCCTGCGTTTGAAGGCTTGATCTGCGCTGCGCAGGACCGCAGCATCGCACTGCAGCTGGGACTGGCCGTGCTCGCCGGATTAGCCGGCATTGTTCTGGGCTTTGTGTGGTGGGAATGGGCGTTGGTGATCACGCTGATCGGCTTGGTGGTGACCGCGGAAATACTGAACACCGCGATTGAAAAACTGTGTGATTTTGTCCAGCCCAATCACGATCCCCGGATCAAAACGATTAAAGATCTGGCCGCGGCGGCAGTGCTGTTTGCATCGCTGACGGCGCTGATCGTCGGTCTGATGCTGGTTGTCATCCATCTAATAAGATAGAACAGGAGAAATAAAATGTACGAAAATTTAGTCAAAGAAGCTTTTGCGGCGATGCAATCCGCATATGCTCCCTATTCCAACTATCATGTCGGAGCGTGTGTCTTATGCAAGGATGGCCGCACCTTTCGCGGCGTGAACATTGAGAATGCTTCCTATGGGGCTACCAACTGCGCTGAACGCAGTGCCGTTTTTGCCGCCTATTCCTATGGATACCGCAAAAATGAAATTGAAGCGATCGCGATTGTCAGCGATGGTGCGCGGATCGGCACGCCATGCGGAATTTGCCGTCAGGTGCTCAGCGAACTGCTGAACAGCGATACCCCGATCATCCTGTCCAACGGTAAGGAAACCATGACGACAACCATCGCCGAACTGCTGCCGATGAGCTTTGGCATGGAGGATCTGGCATGAAGTCCGGCTTCGTCGCGCTGATCGGCCGGCCCAATGCCGGGAAAAGCACATTGCTCAACGCTTTGGTTCAGCAGAAGGTGGCGATCATTTCCCCTAAACCTCAGACGACCCGCAATTCGATCCGGGCCATTCGCACGGATGACGATTCGCAAATTATTTTTGTGGATACGCCGGGCATTCATAAACCCAAGCATGAACTAGGGACCCAGATGAATAAGGAAGCTTATTCTGCGGCGGCGGGGGTGGATTTGATCTACTATCTGGTCGACGGCTCGGTTCCCTTTGGCAGCGGTGATGAATTTGTGCTGAACACGCTTCGGCAGATGCATCTGCCGGTGTACTTGATCCTCAACAAAATTGATCTTTTGGAAAAAGAACAGCTGATCGAGCTTTTGCTTCAATGGCAGAAACGGATGGATTTCAAAGAGATCATTCCGATCAGCGCCAAGACGCAGAACAACCTGGATCAGCTGATTGAAGTGACCAAAAATGATCTGACCGACGGCGTGCAGTATTATCCGGCGGATCAGGTCTGTGATTATCCAGAACAGTTCATCATGGCGGAAATCATTCGTGAAAAAGTGCTGATGCTGACAGAAGAAGAAGTTCCCCATTCCGTAGCCGTGGTGATCGAACGAATTCGCAAGAACCGCGAACATCTGATTATCAACGCGATGATCTTAGTGGAACGCGATTCGCAAAAGGGCATTATCATCGGTAAACAAGGCAGAATGATCAAACAGATTGGGATGCAGGCGCGGGAAGAACTTCAGGGACTGCTGGGGGAACCGATCTTTCTGGAGCTGTTTGTGCGGGTGGAAAAAGACTGGCGCAACAAGCGTGCCAAACTGCAGCAGTTAGGCTATATCCAGACGGAGCTTGAGGATGAGTGAAGCTAGAATTGAAGCGGTAATTCTGAAGCAGCAGGACTATCGGGAAAACGACGCGCTGATTACGGTGCTGTCGCGGGAACATGGCAAGCTGGGCTTTGTCTGCCGCGGCATCCGCAAGATGGCAAGCAAAAACGCGGTGTCCTGCATGCCGTTCGTCCTGTCGGAACTGATGTTTGAGTACAAGGAACAGGCGACGCTGTTTTCGTTAAAAACCGCGCGGGTGTTGGCGTCACATCGGTATATTCGCGAAGATTTGGAGAAAATGACAATTGCCCAGGTGATGTGTGAGATCGCAGATAAGCTTTTAGAACAGGGTGAGAGTGATCTGGAAGCGGCGGCGGAGGTCTATGATCTGTTAAGTGCCAGTCTGGATCGGTTGGATCAAGAGGCGGATAGCTATCTGATTCTGGCGCAGTTTGCCGCCTTGATTCTGAAAGTGGAAGGCATTGAGCCGATCGTCGATGAATGCGTCCTATGCTCGAATACTCAGGTTCAGACGATTTCCGTGGAAGAAGGCGGATTTCTGTGCGCGGAATGCGCAGCGATGGTGCATGCCCGGCCAATGGAGGTCGGAGCGTTAAAACGTTTCCGGCTGATCAACAAGGCGCAGCTCGTCCACTTTAAGCAGCTTCAACCCTATGGCCCCTGGACAAAAAAAGATGCGGAATTGCTGGTCGAATTTTTAATGCTACACAGTGGTGTAAAGCTGGAAAGTTGGCGCTTTCTGGACCGTTTATCCAATTGACGAAAAGCGCTGATTTGTACTATAATAAACTTTGTCTATAAAAATAAAGAAATGAGGAATTGATCATGGCAGTGAAACAGTTTGAGACGATTGTCGCGCACGCAAAAAATTCCGGTTTTGTGTTTCAGGGCTCCGAAATTTACGGTGGCCTGAGCAATACCTGGGATTTCGGTCCGCTGGGCGTTGAACTCAAAGACAATATTAAACGGGCCTGGTGGAAGAAGTTCATTCAGTCCCATCCAAATAACGTCGGCATCCAGGCGGCGATCTTAATGAATCCGAAGGTGTGGGAAGCCAGCGGTCACTTAAAAGGCTTTTCTGATCCTTTGATGGACTGCCGTCACTGCAAGACCCGTCACCGCGCGGATCACCTGATTGAAGAAGCGACGGAAGGCAAGGTGGTGCCGGAGGGCTGGAGCAACGAAAAGATGATGGATTTTATCAAGGAAAACCACATTGCCTGCCCGAATTGCGGCAGTCATGACTTTACGGATATCCGTCAGTTCAACCTGATGTTTAAAACCTTCCAAGGCATTTTGGAGGATGCAAAGAATACGATTTATCTGCGTCCGGAAACCGCCCAGGGCATGTTTGTCAACTTCAAGAATGTCCAGCGCTCAATGCGCCGCAAGCTGCCGTTTGGCATCGGTCAGATCGGCAAAAGCTTCCGCAACGAAATCACACCGGGCAACTTCATTTTCCGCACCCGTGAATTTGAACAGATGGAAATGGAATTTTTCTGCAAGCCAGGCGAGGATCTCGAATGGTATGAATACTGGAAAAATTTCTGCATGAGCTGGCTGACCCGTCTCGGTTTAACAACGGAGAACCTGCGGTTTCGGGAACATACGCCGGAAGAGCTGGCCTTCTATTCCAAAGGCACCAGCGATATTGAATATCTGTTCCCTTTTGGCTGGGGTGAACTGTGGGGGATTGCCGACCGGACCGATTATGACCTGAAATGTCATCAGGAACATTCCGGTGAGTCCTTAGAATATCTCGATCCGCAGACCAATGAAAAATATCTGCCGTACTGCGTGGAACCGGCAGTCGGTGTTGAACGTTTGATGCTGGCTTTCCTGTGCGATGCTTATGATGAAGAAGTGATCAATGAAAAGGATACCCGCATTGTTCTGCATCTGCATCCGGCCCTGGCTCCGATCAAAGCCTGCATTCTGCCGCTGTCCAAACAACTTTCCCAGCAAGCGAAGGATGTCTATGGTCAGCTGGCTGACAGCTTTGTCTGTGAGTATGATGAGGCTGGCAGCATCGGTAAGCGTTACCGCCGTCAGGATGCAATTGGAACGCCGTTTTGTGTCACAATTGATTTTGAAACGGAAAAGGATGGCTGCGTCACCGTGCGTGAGCGCGACAGTATGAATCAGGTGCGTCTGCCGATCAGTGAATTGGAAGCGCACATCCAAGCAGCGCTGAAATTCTGATTCGGATTGAATGGGCAGAACAGGGGGGATGATGATGCGTCTGAGCGAGGAAGAAATCACCGCGGTCAGAAACAGCGCGGATATCGCGGAAGTCATCGGCCACTATCTGCCGTTAGTCAAAAAAGGCCGTTCGATGGCCTGTGTCTGTCCCTTCCACGACGATCATGATCCGTCGCTGTCGATCTCACAAGACAAACAGATTTATAAATGTTTTGTCTGCGGCGCCGGCGGCAACGTCTTTACCTTCGTCCAGAACTATGAAAAAGTAAGCTTTCCTGAAGCCGTTGCCAAGGTTGCAGAGATTAGCGGCTACAAGCTTTCTTTCGATCCCTCCGCATTGAAAACGCCGGTGGATCCGAAGAAAGACGCATTATATAAGGTACTGGCGGAAACGATTCGCTACACTCATTATCAGCTGGGGGCTCAGGCGGGAACGCCGGTGCGTCAGTATCTGTCCCAGCGCGGGATCGACGAAGCTACGATTGAAAAGTTTGAGATCGGCTGGAATGGTCCTGGGGATGAACTGCTTCGTTTTCTTCAGGCCAAGGGCTACAACGAACAGGATATGGTGGCTTCCAATGTCGTAAGACTGAATGAAAGCGGTCTTCACGATGTGTTTTCCAGCCGAATTACATTTCCGATTCATGACTCACTCGGCAATCCGATCGGATTCACCGCCCGCAGCATGGATCCGGAAGCTCAAAGCAAGTATATCAACACGACCGAAACCGATGTTTACGTCAAAGGTCATACCGTCTTCAACTACCATCGCGCTAAACAGCCCTCCCGTCAGGAAGGGCGGGTGCTTTTATGCGAGGGAGTCACCGATGTGCTGGCTTTTTCCCAGGCGGGAATGGACAATGTTGTCGCAACGCTGGGCACAGCCTGTACCGCTGAGCAGCTGCGGCTGCTGCGGCAATGTTCGCTCCATCTGACTTTCTGTTATGATGGCGATAAAGCCGGACAGAATGCGACCTACAAGGCGGCGCAGCTGGCCCGCGCGGCCGGCTTTGAGGTGGGCATTGTCAACAATCAAACCGGTTTGGATCCGGATGAGATTCTGCGCCGGCACGGCGCGGAAGAATTGAAGGCCATGACCCGCAAAGAGCTGACGTGGATGGAATTTGTTTTCCAGTATTTAGCCAGCCGCTACGATCTGGAAAATTATTCTGAGAAAAAGGAATTCACGTTCAAAGTTGAAGCCGAGATTAAACAGCTCACTGATGAATTTGACCGACAGAATTTTGCCCATCAGCTGGAACAGTTAACCGGATTTCATCTGGATCTGGGGGCAGCTCCTGCCTTGAAAGCAGAAGATTCCCCGTCCGGCAGGGTAAAAAGAGTTCCAGTTCGTTTAAATCCGTCGCGAGATGGTAAGACTAATGCAGAACACCTGATTCTGGCGCTAATGCTTACCAGCCGCGATGCTGTAGAAATGTTCAAAGAAAAACTCGGTTTTCTGCTCAATGAAGAAAATCAGCAGCTGGCGATGATGATCCTGGATTACAGCCGGTCTCATCCTCAGCTGCAGCTTGCGGATTTCATCAGTACGATTGATGAGGAAGCGCTGAGACAAAAGGTTCTGGATCTTTCAGAATGGGAGTGTCCACAATTTACACCGGAAGTGATGGAGGGAGCAGTCCGCCGTCTGCAGCGGTGTATGCTGGAAGAAAGAATAAATGATCTGAAACAACAGATCCTGCGGATCAGCAATCCGGAAAGCCAGGCTGCCCTTCTCCATGAACGGATGCAGCTGCAAAGAGAATTAAGGGGGTACCTTGATGAAGAAAAACACCAAGACTAAGGAGACAAAAATGCCAGTTTACAAAACGTTGGATCAATTAAAGGAAGAATTTAAAAAGACCTATCTTGCCGATAAGGTGATTTATCAGAAGGATGTCATGGATGCTCTGGAGCATCTGGATCTGACTGATAATGATATGGATGACCTGTACGAATGGTTCGCTGCCGAAGGCATCGATATCAGCGAAGATGACGATATCGAAGAACTGGAAAATATCGATATTCCCGAAGCGGGAGCGATGACGCAGGATATCGGCGATGATCTGGAGTTTTTAGCGGAAGATGCCGGCGAGGATTTCGATGCGGAAGTTGAAGACGTTGAAGTTCCAGTCGACCTCAGCGAAACTTACAGCAGTTCTCCTTATGTACGGATCAATGACCCAGTCAAGATGTATCTGAAGGAAATCGGACGGGTACCGCTGCTGAATCCGGAAGATGAGCCGGAAATTGCCCGGCGGATTCAGGCCGGTGATGAAGAAGCTAAACGCATTCTGATTTCTTCCAATCTGCGTTTGGTCGTTTCGATTGCAAAAAAATATGTCGGCCGCGGCATGTTGTTTCTGGATCTGATTCAGGAAGGCAACATGGGTTTGGTCAAAGCTGTTGAAAAATTTGACTACACCAAGGGCTTTAAGTTTTCGACCTATGCAACCTGGTGGATCCGTCAGGCGATCACCCGTGCGATTGCCGACCAGGCTCGAACAATCCGAATTCCGGTACATATGGTAGAAACAATCAACAAATTAACTCGTGTACAGCGCCAGCTTGTTCAGGATCTGGGCCGGGAGCCGACGGCGGAGGAAATTGCCGAAAAGATGGAAAACATTACGCCGGACAAGGTTCGCGAAATTCAGAAGATTGCCTTGGAACCCGTATCGCTGGAAACGCCGATCGGTGAGGAAGATGATTCCCACCTGGGTGATTTTATCGAAGATAAAGACGCGATGTCGCCGGATCAGTATGCCAACAATCAGCTGCTGAAAGATGAGATCAACAATGTTCTGCAGGGCTTGACGGAACGGGAAGAAAAAGTGCTGCGGCTGCGGTTTGGCCTGTACGACGGCCGGACGCGGACGTTGGAGGAAGTCGGTAAGGAATTCAACGTAACCCGTGAACGTATTCGTCAGATTGAGGCGAAGGCACTGCGGAAGCTGAAACATCCGACCCGCTCGAAGCGGCTGCGGGATTTCGTCGATAAGAATTAAGAACGATGTTAAGCCTGCGACTCAAGGCGATTGCCGATTGTGTTCCTGTCGGCGTGATCGTTGCGGATATTGGAACTGACCATGCTTTTTTACCGGTAGAATTGGTGTCTTCCGGACAAATCCCGCGCGCCTATGCCTGTGATATCGGAGTCGGGCCGTTGGAGCATGCCCGTGCTACGATTGAAGAAGCAGGGCTGCAGGCACAGATTGCTTTAATTCTGACGCCGGGACTGGAAAAAGTGCCGGCTGATGCGGAAGTGGCCGTGATTGCCGGAATGGGGTGGATGACCGCCAAATCAATCCTTGAAAATGATTTTGACCGGCTTGCCCATTTTCAGCTGATTCTAGTGCAGGTGAATCGCGAGGTCGCTTCACTGCGACGCTGGATTATGGAGCATGGTTTTGAAATTGTAACGGAAAAACTTGTGCATGACCGCCACTACTACCAGATTGTCGGTTTTCGTAAAGCGGAAAAACCAGTTTCCTATACTGAAGTTCAGCTGCGCTATGGCCCGCTGCTCTTAGAAAATCTGGAACCAGTTTTACATGAATATTACCGTTACCGCAGGGAGAAACTGCAGCGAATAGCCGAGCAGATTGAAGATCCGGCAAAGCGGACAGAAATTCTGTGCCAAATGGAAGAAATTGATCATATCATTTTAAATCGAAAGTCATCTGATTAAGGGAAAGGGCCTCATGCTCTTTCCTTTTTATTTTGTCTTCTTTTACGTTCTTCCAAAAAACGGATTTGTTGCTCCTTAAGAAAACCGATAGAGAATTGATTTTCCATTATCCTTTCATGGAACCGAACTGCTTCCAATTTTGTGAGATAAAAAGAGAATGTTAATAATCACTTCCTCTTTGCAGACGATTGGCGCAAATGGACAACAAAGACTTTTTGATTTACAATAAAGTAAATAGGGGTGCTGCAAAGAAGCTTGAAATAAAAGTTTTTGTTTGTTCAACATGAGGGGGAAAAGCATGAATAGTAAAAAAACAATCTTGTATTTAATCGGATTTTTCTTGTGCCAGATCGTTTTGGTAGCGGCCGTGTTCGGTGTCCAGAAGGAAATGGCAATCTTTGAAATTTTTATGATCATATCGTTTGCGATCGGGATTACACTGATTGGTGATTTCTGCATCTTTGAAATTATCCGCAGCGTCATGCAGTACAACGAGGTGGAACTTGAATTGAAGCGGATGACAGAACTGAATCAAAAGAACTATCAGTTTTATCAGTTTGCGGTCATGCAGCAGAAAAACATTCGTTACTTTTATCATGATCTGTCCAATCATTTGATGACATTGCAGATTTTGAAGGAGCAGGGACAGGAAGCTGAGCTGAAGGTTTATGCCGAGAAAATTCTGAGTCAATATCAGACGCAGCTGCCGGCCTATCAAACGGGGAACGTCATGTTGGATATTTTAATCCAGTATTATCAGCTTCATGAAGATACATGCACGCTGGCAGTAAAAGGTCAGGTTCCCCAACAGATTGATTTTACCGGACTGCTGGAACTTCTGCATGGACTGGCCGAACCTTATGCTGGGAAGCAAGTGACGATCTGCTTTGATCCGCAGCTGCATTTGGAGGTACCCGCTCCTAAAAATGCGCAAATGCAGGAATGCTTGCGGTTACTGAGAGCCGCTGTAAATTCAATCGAGATTGACGAGGTGAACTGCTGATGCTGGATCAAACGCTGTATTATTTGAATCATATCCCCTTGATGATGACTTGGGCTTATTTTTACAATGAATTTCTGCCGGTTCGGAAAAGCTATCGGAAAGATTATGTGATGTTGGCAGCGGCGATCTTAGCTGCGGTGCTGGTCTTGATCCAGATCTATGAAATTCCCGGCAGCGAGCAGGATAATGCGGTTTTTCGGATGACGGTATCGGCTGCGACGATCGGTGTTGTTGTTTATCTGGTAAAAGGGGCCGGCTTGAAAGCCACAGTATTTGCCCTGTTTGCCCAGCAGCTGCTTTCCATTACCGCTGAAATGGTAACCATGCTGATCACCCTGGTCGGCGTGCAGTTCAGCCGCAGCGCCTATGAAGGCACCTTCTATATGAATGTCTATTCGTATGTTCTGCTCGATATCATGAGCCTGTTGTTTTTTATGCTGGCTTTAGGAATTGTCAGAAAACGCCAGGGAACAACGGAGGGGGAATATACAACAATCGGCACGCTGCTTTTAATCTGCCAGTTTCTATGGCTTTATATCCTTTCTTATAAACTGATTTATATTGTTGAAGCCAGTACGATGCTTTTGGTTCAGTCCTTGCTCTTTTTACTTCTGACTGATGCTGCAGTTTTTGTCATTGCCCGCCGGATTATCCGTCAGAAACGAAAGAAGCAGGAACTCGAAGCGAAACGCCAGATGAATGCGGAGCTGGAAATTCAGCTGCGGAAACTTTCCGAGAAGCAGGATGTTATCAATGCCGTCTTCAAAGAGATGACAGGACTGGATGATCAGCTTGAAACCCTAAGTACGCTGCAGCATCAAATGAAGCAGATTCGTGAAGATCTGATCTGTGCCAATCCATACGTTAATGCCTTGCTGAATGCGTATCTTATCGAAGCGAAAGAAAAACAGATTTCAATGCAGTTTGAAATCAAGGCGGATCTGTTGGAGGGATTCGATAATTATGATTTGAATACGCTGCTGTCGAATTTGCTGAAAAATGCTGTTGAAGCTTCCGAAAACAGCGAAGATCCGAAGGTGAAGCTGCAGCTTACGGAAAAGGCCGGATTGCTGATGATCCGCTGCTGCAACAGTGTTGCCGAACAGCCCAGTCCGGTTAAGAAAAGAATCCAGGGACAGGGGCTCATGATCATGGATGAAATTCTGCAGCGGTATCAAGGAGTGCGAAGCATGAAGCAGGAGCAGAACCTGGCCGTAGCGGAAGTGATGCTGAAGAAAGAAGGCTGACGTATGCTGAATGACAATCCTTTCTTCTATGTTAACCATCTCATTTTATTTGGAATTTGGACGGCTTTTCATGGGACATTTCTGCATTCCAAAGAACCTCGGAATGCCTTTTTCCCCAAGCTGTATCTGGCTATCACGATCAATGCCATCATCAACTATATTCTGTTTTTTCTGTTTGCGGATTTCTTTTCTGTCAATCTGGTACGAACGCTGTTTACCGTAATCATGCTTTATCTAGTCCTGCGGCTGATGATCCGGGATACGCGAATGAACACCCTGTTTGCTGTACTTTTTCATGTGCTGTGCCTGGTGATTTCAGAAATGCTGGCGATTTTGATCATGCTGGCGGGCAGCGGCTTCGATCAGCTCGCGTTTGAAGAAGCTTCGTTTTTTACAACTTCGGGTTTTTTGGTAATGGATGGAATTCAAGGACTTCTTTTTGGTTTGATCTTGATTCTGAAAAAGAAAGTCTTTCCTAACATTGACTGGCAGAAACAGGCGCGCTTGGTCCCGCTGCTGGCCATTCATGCCGGCTGGATCTATCTCTTATCTTATAAACTGATCTATGCCTATGAAATGACTGTGAACTTAACAGGTTTTCTGATCGTATCCTGGATTTGTGTGCAGGGCGCTTCGTTTTTCTTAATTCGGAGTCTGCTGAAAATGAAAACAGCGAAAGAACGAGCTGAACTTGAACATCAAAACAATCTTGAAATTCAGGCTCAGCTGATGGAGCTGCATGCGAAGCAAAGCGTCATGAACAAAGTGTGGGCATCCATTCAGTCCCAGGCATCCGAATGGAATGTCGATCAAATTCGTGCGGCATATGATCAGATTGGTTCTATCCGGAATTCTTTATACTGTGATCATCCTTCTGTCAACGCTTTGCTGGCTTCCTTTCAGCGTCAGTTTGATGCGAAAGATATTGAATTTACGGTGGAGATCAAGGCTTCTTTCGCTTCGGGCTTCGATGATTTTGATCTGAACACATTGTTGGCAAACCTGTTAAAAAATGCCCTGGAAGCGGCTCAGGACAGTCCGCAGGCTTTTGTTCATTTAACGATTACCCAGCACAAGCAGATGATTTTAATCCGTTGTGAAAATACCAATGGCAGAATGCATTCCAGTCCGAAGCTGATTCAGGGCAATGGCAAGAAAATTATCACGCAGCTGGCTGAACGTTACCATGGACAGGCCCGGTGGAATAAACAAGCCCGCACTACAACCGCAGAAGTGCTGCTGAACAAAGACGATTCAAAATTGTGTGAAACAGATTAAAAGAACCGCAGTTTTGTTATTCTGCGGACTCGATGTCAAAGAATTGTTTCATAATCGCATTCATCGTTGCTTTTTTATAACTGCGGGAGATCGGGATGAACGTATCATTGAATAAAATAAGCCCCTTGGTTTCTACGGATTTGACATAGTTCAAATTCGCGATGTAGGAACGATGGGTCTGCACAAAGGATTGCGGCAGCTTTGGCAGATAGTCATCAAATACGGCATAGGTGATGATTTGCATCGTGGATTCAAGCGAATCGCTTT
Organism: Holdemania massiliensis; assembly: GCF_022440805.1. Classification (NCBI taxonomy): domain Bacteria; kingdom Bacillati; phylum Bacillota; class Erysipelotrichia; order Erysipelotrichales; family Erysipelotrichaceae; genus Holdemania; species Holdemania massiliensis. The sequence continues at coordinate 1,697,336 of NZ_JAKNTK010000001.1, forward strand.
TCTGTGAACCCGCTTTGGTCATCCGACAGTTAAAGATGATTTTGCGGCGGTCTTTCTCCAGGTAAAGGATATCTTGATACAGAATCAGCCGAGGATGCCGATTAATCATGACCGTTAAGGAATCCTGCCCGGTTTGTCTGCCCTGCAGAACGTTCAGCGCTTTATTCATTGCGAGGGGCAGCCGTTTTTCCAAGTCTTCCTTTAACAGGCAGTAAACATGCTGACAAAGATAGACGTCAGGAAAATACTGAAGATATCCGGTAATAAAAATAATCTGTAATTCAGGGGCGATCACAGAGCATTTCTGAGCCAATTCCAGACTCGTCTGTTTTTCAGCCTCAAATCGAATGTCCAGTAAAAGCAGATCAAATTGGCCCTCAAAAATCTGATCCTGAAGCTCCTGCAGGGAAGTCCAGGTTGTAATATAAGCCTCAGTCCTTCTTTCTTTGAGAATTGCCTGAGCTAACTGCCTGATTTTTTCCAGCTCATAGGGCGCATCATCACAGATGGCAACTCGAATCACAATTATTCCCCCCATATCATTTCAAAATGAAATTGCTTAACCATAATAGATAATCTTATTTTAACATGAAGCCGCTTCCTATTTCTATTTTATACGAAAAATAAATCGAACGTCTATTCTGTGAATTTGGAATCTGCAATAATAGAAGTGTTCTTTTCCAGATATTCGAGAAAGAAATACATTAATTCTTATAGAAACGACCACTTATGTTTCATTGATGACCACTTACACAGAATTCATAGTCAATGTGTGAGGAGTCAGGTACAATAATCTCAACTGAAGGGGAGGGATCGATATGGCCAGAATGGGAATCACAATACTGATTACGCTGATCCTATTCGCAGCCGGCTTGCTATGGATACTGACGTATTCTAAATATCAGCGGCAGGAAATTCAGGGAGCGGAAACAGCGATGAACGGCAGTCCGCAGTCCATCGTGATGGTGGGCGCCGGATTGGCACTCTTATTGCTGCAATGGGATTCTCCGGTCTCCCCGCTGCAGTGGCTGATGTTTGCGGCGGCTGCGGTGGGCCTTATTCACTTGACACGGAATCTGCGGCAGGGATTATTTGCCGGGGCCGGCTTATTGTTGTTGGCGGGCATGCTGATGAAGGGGGTATGGAATGAGGCGTTAGTCCAGCGGATGCTGCCATTGGTTTTCTTTATGGGATACGAATGCTTGGCCGCTGGATTCTATGCCAGTTCGTCAGAACCCGTCGTTCGCCGGCGTTTTCAAAATTTAATGGGATGGCTGGCCTTGATGTTTGCTCTGGTACTGCTTGCCCGTGTGAATGCTCAATGGATGTCTATGCAGTCATTCTTTCAATTGATCTGTGCCTATAAAGTCTATTCACGAGCTTTGGATTTCAGGGAACAGTTCTATTTCGTGCAGAAACAGAGTCGAACAGTCCATTGGAAACCAATTCAGGCCGGCTTGCTTTTCGCTGCCGCAGCAATCCTGCTTGCGGCAACGCAGACTGGATTAATCCGCTCAGAAATTAAAAATTCTCAGCCTGCAGTCTGGGTTTATCGAACAGAAGATGAACATCTGAGCAATGTGATTGTGATTCAAGGCCGGCAGGTTAAGATCAACTTAGCCTATCCGGTCAGCGAGGCTTATCAAGATACCACTGTTTCATTGAAAATCACTGAAAGCGATACGGGGGAGATCGTCTATGAAACCGAAGAAGCATTGGATGACGGACAGACGGAAGCGGGCAGTTATTGGATTCTCAGCGAACGTCCGGGTCTGAATTTAGCCGATCGTCAGCCAAAACCCTGGACAATCAGCTGGTCAATCCGCAGAGGAGATCAGGTTCTGGAGGCGCAGACTTTGAACTGTGAACCTACGATGATCCCTACCTTTGCGGGAGAAGGCCGGTACTTTCAAATTTACAATCTGGCGGCAGGCTATGGCTATTTTTCCAGTGCTGAGGTCATTGCCAAGAACACGCTTCAGATCAATCTTCTGCGGTATCGTAATTTAAAATATCGAATTACAATGTTTGATGCACAGGGACAAGCGGTAGTTGAGAGTACTTCTTCCGGAACGTTGGGATTGACAGAAACGGTAAGCATGAGCCGTTCCGGCTGGGGTGTTGATTTTACAGATAATGAAGCTGTCCGCGGCGAAATCACGGTTTGGGTCAGCGATCCGAAAGGGAAGAAGTTCTATGAGGAAACGATAGAGCTGGTGAAGCAGCCATGATCAATCTGATTTGTCGGCCAGAGCATGAGGAACAGCTGCGTCAGCGGCTTAAATCCTTTGAATCACTGGATTTAACTCTGGTTGAAAAAGGTGTGGATTATAATTCGATCGGCATTCAATTTCAAATGGCGGATCTTGATGAATTAATCGCTTTTCTCAACGATCATTTTTTACAAAAGAAAGGCATGACGCTGACTGGACAAAAGGCCGGGCGTACCTATGTCGTGGATTTATCCGATGTTCTGTATATCGAAGGATTGCAGCGTGAAACCTTTGCTTATACAGACAACTTAAGTCTTCAGCTAAACCGCAAGCTGTATCAGCTGCAGGAGGAGCTGTATCCGCGGCAGTTTATTCGAATCAGTAAATCTTATCTCGTCAATCTGGCGAAGGTGGAACAAATTGCCCCCAGTTTTAACGGTAGACTGACGTTAATCTTAAAAAATGGGACCCAGCTGGAGGTCAGCCGCAGCTATGCCCCACATTTTCGCAAAGCGATAGGAATGGAGGGAAAACGATGATTGAACGCTTGATTTATAACGGTATGATCGGGATGGCGATCCCTGTCCTAGCGCAGTTTCTTGATTCCCGCAAGGCGTTGCCGGATTGGATCTGGATTGTTTTGGCTGGCGCTGCCTATGCCCTGTTTTTAGAAAGCTATCGGATCTGGATGCAGTCTTTGCAGCGGGGGCAGACAGGCATTACAATCGCAAGTGTGTTCGTCTTAGCCGTCGTTGTTTTCAGTCATTTCACGTTTGAAGGTTTGATTCTATGGATCGCTTTAAGTCTTTCCATGATTTCCTTAGTTCGCTCAACAAAGAAATATACGCAGGCTTTGGATCACTTTAAGCAGCAGCTGCAGGAAGATCAGGATGATCAATGAAGGAAAGTCAGAAAGGAATACCGAGGTTAAACGTATGGAATGGGAAGCAATAATCAATTGGCTCAATCAGGACACCGAACCACAGAAATCCCTGGTGGTCATGTTATGCGGTATAGCCGGTTCCGGAAAAACTACATTGGCGAAACGTCTGGAGAAAATGGGGTTTCTCAGGCTGTCGATCGATGAGGAAGTCTGGCAGCAATATGGCCAATATGATGTCGATTATCCAGCTTCTGCTTATGCCCAGTTATCCGCAGCGGTTGAAAACCAGCTGAAAAATCAGCTCGATGAAGCAATTCATGAAAAAAAGTCGGTGGTAATCGACTTTAGTTTCTGGAGTAAGAAGAACCGCGAAGCGTATCGCGAGAGGATTATTAAGGCAGGCGGCCAGGTTCGGCTTCTGTATCTGCAAGCCAGTCCGGATCTTCTGCGTAGTCGCTTGCGCCAACGGGCTAAGCATATCGAAGCCAATGCTGCATTTGAAATTACAGATACGATTTTGGAAGGATATCTACAGAGCTTTGAAGTTCCGCAGGGGGAAGGGGAGTTGATCATCAAACAGAAGTAATTAACTATAATTTAAATATAATAACCATCGCTATAATTGCTATCACCGCAAGAATCATCATTGATAGAAAGAAATTTTCCTGCTTCATGGATCAGTTTCTCCTTTCTTTGGGTTATGCATTCATTAATAAAATATTAGTAAATTCATTATATCATGGTTTTAATATTAAATACACTAGAAAAAATATAAGATCTGTGTTAAACTATTTCCATCAGCTACTGAGTGGAAGCACACTTGAGCAAAAAAATTCAGTTTTATAAGTCGTATCGCAGCGTGATCAGCGTGATATGTGGATTGAAATTAGTGTATTTATTATAATAAAAAGAAATTGAAAACAATTTCTTTTTATTTTGGTTAAGTATTAAATGTAAAAATTATAATCTAGACTTATTTAATTGTTTTAATAAGAAATCTATAAAAAAAGATCCGCACTGGGATCTTTTTCGTTCTTACAGAGAATTGACCGCTTTTGCTAAGCGAGCCTTCTGACGTGCTGTGTAGTTCTTGTGCTTCAGATGGCTGGTAACGGCTTTATCTAATAAAGAATTTGCAGTGTTGTACGCTGCAACTGCTTTTTCCTTATCCTTCGCTTCTACGGCAACCAGGACTTCCTTAATTGCTGTTTTCAGCGCGGACTTTTCAGCAGTTTTCGCTGCATTTCTCTTTAAATTAGTAATCGAACGTTTCTTCTGAGACTTGATGTTTGGCATTCTGACACCTCCTCCGCATTTATACCTTAAGAATTATAACAAAAGGAAGGTGAAAATGCAAACACTAATGGAAAAAGGTGACAAGAAACAAGTGAAGAAGGGGGAGCATAACCTGTCATTTCTGCATAAAACAGCGGCATACCTTCAAGGGATTCAGTCCATACTAAGTCTGAGGTGAGCGTATGCGCAAACACAGAACGGATCTGGCCTACGAAGAAGTGCTGGATTTACAGGACAATGAGAATTTTACCCATACCAAAAAAAGTTACCACGGGATTACAACCCATCATATTTCCATTCATCATCCGTGTGAAGAAATTGAGAAGCAGCCAGGTGAGTACATTACCATCGAACTGGATGATCTGAATGATGCGAAACAACGGGAAGAAGCGATTGCGGTGACCGGCGATTGTTTGAAGCAGGTGATCGACGGCTTAAAACTCAGCGGCACCCGTGCGTTAATTGTCGGCTTAGGCAATCAGGAAATTACAGCGGACTCATTGGGGCCGATTGCGGCCAAGCAGGTGATTGTCACCGCCCATCTGCATCGGCTGCAGGAAGAAGAACTCGCACAGGGGACCAGCGAAGTCGCGGTGATTGTGCCGGGCGTGATGGGACAGACCGGTTTGGAAACCGCGGAATTCGTACAGGCTGTAGCCCGTCAGTTTCAACCTGATTTTGTCATCGCGATCGATGCTCTGGCGACCCGATCAATTGAACGGATCAACCGCGTCATTCAAATCAGTGATACCGGCATCCAGCCTGGGGGCGGTGTTGGAAATCATCGTAAAGTGCTCAACGAAGAATTAGTCCAAGCGCCGGTTGTGGCAATCGGGGTAGCGACGGTTGTCAGTATTGAAGCTCTGATCGATCAGGTGCTTTCGACCATTCAATGTGATGACTATCAGAAAGTCATGGATCATATCCATTATCAGGAATCTTATCAGATGGTCGTGACGCCTAAAGAAATGGATGAGGAAGTCAAGCATTTGACGGAGGTCATTTCCACAGCGATCAATCAGGTACTGCATCCCCGTTTTTCCCAGATGTAAGTCATGATCCCCCTTTCCTTCGCATAAACTGCGGAAAGAGAGGGGGATTTTTTCTTGAAAACAAAGCTGAAAATCACACTGAAATTACTGCTGATCCTGGCCTTTCTGGCAGTCACCTCATTCTTTACCGGCCTGGGTGATCTGCTTTCGCAGAATAAGACCTCTGTACTGGAGTCTATCCTGCATCCGGTGATCGATTTGGACCGCATCTCAATCAAAGAACAGCTGGCGCTGCTGCCGGACTTTAAACAAGCAGTGGAACGGATTGACGAAGTGGTCATCAACGAACCATTTGTACCTAAATTTGAAAAAGAAGAAAAACCGGAAAAGAAATCCGTTTACATCTATAACACGCATCAGTCGGAAACATACAGCGACGGCACCACAACCTATGAAATTGGGATGGAGCTGGCAAAAATGCTGGAAGAAGAAGGCTACTATGTTTATTTTCAAACCGGAAATTTTCTGCGGGAGGCCGAGGAAGAAGGCTTAAAGTACAACCAATTATATACGATTTCCCGTAGGCATATCAATGATACGTTTGCCGAGCACGGTGGGTTTGATCTGGTCATCGACCTGCATCGGGATTCGGCTCCGCGCTCAGCTTCGGTTTTTGAAAATGAGGGCATGACTTATGCCAAAATGATGTTTGTAGTCGGGATGAAATCATCAAATGCCGCACATGTCATGGCACATTCCCGGCAATTAACCGACAAAATTAACCAGGTGATGCCCGGTATAATGAGATCAGTCTTTGAACGGCAGTCCGTATACAATCAGGATATGGCGGAAAACATGGTGCTGCTGGAATTGGGAACCGATCAAAACAGCACAGAGGAAGTCCGCAATTCACTGCGGATTTTAGTCGAAGCGTTAACGAACGGAGGGATTGAATGAAACGGTTTATTCTGGATGCCTTTTTGATTTTAATCGTCGTCAGCATCGGCAGTACGCTGAATCAACAACAGCCTGAATCTACAATTCAGCAGCGCATCGAGGCTTTTAACCAACAGATTGAGAAGCAGGAGGTCATTGAGCCGCCGGTTCATCGGGCCTCCATGTATCAGATTCAGGAAAATACGGCGGGTCAGCTGGGAGCGAATATTTCTGAGATGGTGATACGAGTGGTTGAGGATTCAGTCCGCATGATCGCTTCGGCTTTTGGACAATGAGCCGCGCAACTTCAATTGGTTTATGGTATAATCGTTGACGTAACCAGTGAGGAGGGATGCCTCTTGAAAACAAGAGTTTTATTTATGGGTACACCGGAGTTTGCCTGCGGGATTTTACAGGCCCTAACGCAGCTGCCTTTTGTGGAGCTGGTCGGTGTGGTTTCCCAGCCGGACAAGAAGGTTGGCCGCCAACAGAAGCTGCAGATGACCCCAGTGCATGCTTTGGCTGAACAATTGGGACTGCCTGTTTTACAACCGCAGAAGATTCGGACGGATTATGCCGAAGTCCTGGATCTGCAGCCGGAACTGATCGTGACCTGTGCTTATGGTCAGATGGTGCCGGAAGCTGTGCTGAATGCACCGAAACATGGCTGCATTAACGTTCACGCGTCACTGCTGCCGAAATATCGCGGAGGATCACCCATCCATACCGCTATCATTCAAGGTGAAACGGAAAGCGGCGTCACCATCATGCAGATGGTAAAAAAGATGGATGCCGGAGATATGCTGGCGGTTAAAAAAGTCGCCATCGACGAGGAAGATACGACGGAAATGCTTCATGATAAGCTGCAGGCCGCTGGTTCTGCCTTGTTAAAGGAATGCCTTTTGGACTATCTTGAAGGTCGGATTACACCCATCGCCCAGGATGAAACCCAGGTCAGCTTCGCTTGGAATATTACGAAAGAACAGGAACAGATCGATTTTTCCCAAACCGGACGTCAGATCTACAATCAGATCCGCGGACTGATTTCCTGGCCGGTCGGCTATGGTGTGATCGCCGGGCAGAAGATGAAATTTTGGGGTGTGCGCTATCGTGAGGATAAAACCGAGCAGCCTAGCGGAACGATTCTCGGGTTTGACGAGATGGGGATGCTGGTGGCAGCTGGCGGGGTGATGATTGTCATCACCGAACTGCAGATGGAAGGCAAAAAACGCGTCGGTGCCAAAGATTTCTACAATGGCAAAGGCAAGCAGCTGATCGGCTGCCGCTTTGAATCTGTCACTTCAACAGTGGCACAGGTAAAAGAATCAGTATGAGGAAACCGGTGATGAAGCCGGTTTTTCATTGGCGTGAAAATGGGACTGATCTTAAAGATGCTGAATCAGAAATCTCTCTTTCTGGCTCAGGAATAAAGAATTTCCGCCTGTTTCTAATAATGAGATAAACAGGTTCTGCTTTCTTTTGAGATCGGCTTTTGATATAATAGGACAGAAGTTTAAGGAGGAATGGCAATGGATCAGTCGAAGATCAGAAACTTTTCGATCATTGCCCATATCGACCATGGCAAATCGACCTTGGCGGATCGGATTCTGGAAATGACCGATACCGTTCAGCATCGAGAAATGGTGGATCAGATTCTGGATTCTCTGGATCTGGAACGGGAACGCGGCATTACAATTAAGCTGAATGCAGTTCAGCTGAAATATCGGGCGAAGGATGGCGAGGAATATGTTTTCCATCTGATTGACACGCCCGGACACGTCGATTTTACCTATGAGGTATCCCGCTCACTGGCGGCCTGTGAAGGGGCGGTGCTGGTTGTGGATGCGGCGCAGGGAATTGAAGCGCAGACTCTGGCTAATGTCTATTTGGCGCTGGACAATGATCTGGAGATCGTGCCGGTCATCAATAAAATTGATCTGCCGAGTGCGCAGCCGGAAGTCGTTAAGGAAGAAATTGAAAATGTAATTGGATTGGATTGCACAGAGGCTCCGTTAATATCAGCGAAAACCGGATTAAATGTGCAGGATGTACTGGAAGAAATCGTAAAGAAAGTTCCGGCGCCCTCTGGGGATCCTCAAGCGCCTTTAAAAGCGTTGGTCTTTGATTCCATCTATGATTCGTACCGCGGCGTCATCGTTTTCGTCCGGGTTAAAGAAGGACGGATTCAGGTTGGCGATAAAATTCGTTTCATGAATAATCAGGCTGAATATGAAGTGCTGGAATGCGGTGTGCGCAATCCGAAGGAAGTCAAACTGGGCGCTTTGGAATGCGGCGAAGTCGGCTGGTTTGCCGCCAGCATCAAATCGGTGCAGGATGTCAGCGTCGGGGCAACGGTAACACAGGCCGACAATCCGGCTAAGGAAGCCCTGCCGGGTTATCGCAAAATGAATCCGATGGTATACTGCGGTCTGTATCCGACGGATTCTGCGAAATACAACGATTTGCGCGATGCCCTGGAGAAGCTGAAGCTCAACGATGCTTCCCTGCAGTTTGAGGCAGAAACTTCCCAAGCGCTGGGCTTTGGCTTCCGCTGCGGATTTTTAGGTCTGCTGCACATGGATGTCGTTCAGGAACGGCTGGAACGGGAATACAATCTGTCGTTGATTGCCACGGCGCCCAGCGTTATCTATCATTGTTATCTGACGGATGGATCCATGGTGAAGATTGACAATCCGGCGCATTTGCCGGAGGTTCAGCGGATCGATCGGCTGGAGGAACCGTATGTCAAGGCCAGCATCATGGTGCCGAACGAATATATCGGAGCGGTGATGGAGCTATGTCAGAACAAACGCGGTATCTATAAGGATATGCATTACATTGATGCCAACCGCAATACGCTGGAATATGAGATTCCGTTAGGCGAAATTGTTTTTGATTTCTTTGATAAACTGAAAAGCTGTACTAAGGGTTATGCTTCTCTGGACTATGAAATCAGCGAATACAAAAAGAGTGACCTGGTGAAGATGGATATTCTGCTTAACGGCGAACTGATTGACGCCTTATCGATCATTGTTCATCGTGATTTCGCGTATGCCCGCGGCAATTCCATCACGGTGAAGCTGAAAGAGCTGATTCCGAAGCAGCAGTTTGAGATTCCGGTGCAGGCGGCGGTTAATGGTAAGATCATTGCCCGCACCAACATCAAGTCATTGCGTAAAAACGTTTTGGCGAAATGCTATGGCGGCGATATTTCGCGTAAGAAAAAGCTGTTGGAAAAACAGAAAGAGGGCAAGAAACGGATGAAGGCGGTCGGCTCTGTGGAAATTCCGCAGGAGGCCTTTATGGCAGTCTTGTCGATGGATGACGATAAATAAAACAGGTCGGCAGCTGCCGCCTGTTTTCAGTTTGTTTCTTGTTTCTGTGTTCCGGGTTGATCGGGTTATCAAGCTGAGTGGAAGTCAGTTCCCAGGCTGAAAAACAGCTCGGCGCGTCGGTATGAAAACAAGGCTTAAAATAAGATAATGAGAAACAGAAAGAAAGGATCGGTAGACGATGATGAGCATTATTGAAGAAATACAAGAGCTGCGCAGGGACTGCGGTTGGGATAAAACCGACACGCCGGCGATTTTGGCGAAATCTGTATTTGCGGAAGCTGGAGAATTGTTGGAATGCTTTGTTGAACAGGAAGAAACTCCGGACTGGAACGCGGTGAAAAGTGAGATCGCCGATGTCTTGATGTATGCAATGTCGATCTGTATTGACCAGGGATGGGATGTTGACGAAGTGATCCGGGAGAAGTTTGCCGATGTGCGCCGCCGCTACCTTTAAGAATCAGTCATTGTATGTCCATATTCCTTTTTGTCAGGGGATTTGTGCATACTGTGATTTTACCCGTGTACGTTATCATGCCGGGCTGGCGGATCAGTATTTAACACAGTTAGCCAACGAGCTAAAGCAGCGGGTGCCGCGTCAGGCGATGGAAACCGTCTATATCGGCGGCGGAACGCCGACCGCTTTGTCCCTGAATCAGCTGCGACGGCTGCTGGACATGCTGAAACCGTACACGGAAGGCGCCTTGGAAGTGACGATCGAAGCTAATCCCGAGGCGATAAAGCCGGAACTGATTGACATTCTGTTAACCGGAGGGGTCAATCGAATATCCCTCGGTCTGCAGTCCTGTGACGATCAAATTCTAAAACAGATTGGTCGCCATCATACTTTTGATCAGGCCCGTCAGGCAATCCGGTTGCTGCAGCAGGCAGGTTTAACCAATATATCCTGTGATCTGATTTACAGTCTGCCGGGACAGACGAGGGAACAATGGACGGCAACGCTGCAGGGCGTATTATCCTTAAATATCCCGCATTGCTCGCTGTACTCGCTGACGATTGAGGAACACAGTGAATTTGGCCGGACAGGGAAACAACCGTTGGATGAGGATACCGAAGCAAGCATGTATTTTGAAGCTGTGCAAGTTTTGAAACAGGCGGGCTATCAGCATTATGAAATCTCGAATTTTGCCCTTGCCGGTTATGCTTCCAGGCACAATTTGCATTATTGGCAGTACGATGATTTCTATGGTGTTGGTCTGGGTGCCAGCGGCAAACTGAGTGCCTACAGATATGACAATACCCGTAATTTTCAGGACTATTTCAAGGGTCAGTGGATCGCGGAGAAGATTGAGCTGACGCGCGAAGATCAGATGTTCGAGATGGTGATGATGAATCTGCGCACGGCTGCGGGTTTATCCTTAATCGAGTTTGAGCGGATTTTTCAAATGCCGGTGACTTCCGTCTATCCCCAAGCAATCCAAAACGGTCTTTGCCGAGGTTGGCTGCATCTGGATGAGGAACATTTAGCGGCGACGGACAGCGGAATGGCGCTGTTAAATACTATATTGGAGGAGTTTCTGGATTAAGAAATTCCTTTTTTATTTCAAAAAAGACCTTCGGAATAGGCCGAAGGTCAAACAGAATATTATTTTGTGTAATGCTTGATGATGGCCTGAGTTCCCAGGTCTCCCTCTCCCTCATCCTGCATTTGTTCGTACATGGACAGCACAATATCCAGAACCGGTAGCTCCACATTCTGCGCTGCGGCCGCTTCTTTTGCCAGTCGCATGTCTTTAATAAAATGCTTGATAAAGAAGCCTGGGTTATAATCCTGCTGCAGCATTTTAACGCCGTTGTTGCTCATCTGCCAGCTGCCGGCCGCGCCTTTGCTGATGGCGCCGAGCAGTTTCTCCGGATCCAAGCCGTTGACCTTCGCATAGACGATTGCTTCCGCAACGGCGCTGACCGTGCCGGCAATTGCAATTTGATTAGCCATTTTAGTATGTTGACCGCTGCCGGCAGGTCCCATGAGAAGAATGGATTTTCCCATCTTATTAAAATAAGGCAGACAGGCATTGAAATCAGCTTCATCACCACCGACCATGATCGACAAGGTTCCCGCGGCAGCTCCGCTGTCACCGCCGGAAACCGGCGCATCCAAAACGCGGATCTGATGCTGCTGTCCTAATGTGTGCAGCTGGACGGCCAGGGATGGGGAGGAGGTCGTCATATCGACGGCAATGGCTCCCGGTTTGGCAGTCTCGAAGATTTCGCTGTAAACTTCCTCAACGTCTTTTGGAAAACCAACAATCGTGAAGATGAAGTCAGCATCCTTTACCGCTTCGGCGACTGTCTGGGCCACCTGTGCTCCTTTTTCTCTTAATGCTTCGGCCTTCGCTGCTGTACGATTGTAAACCGTTACTTCATCACCTTGATTTAACAGATGGGAAACCATGGATTTGCCCATGACTCCCGTTCCGATCCATGCTATTTTACTCATTGTATCACCTCTGGCTTTATTATACGCGCCCCTGCGGACAGCTTCAAGAAAACAATGATCTGCGCATGCAGGACTTTACTGAAATAAGTGCTGAATTACATGCTGATTGGTTATCTGAAATTGATTTCAATAACTAAGTGCTTTATAATAAGGATAATCTTAAAAACTCTGCGGGACTGCCGCAGCAGACGGCTGTTTTCGGTTTGCTGTGGATAAGCGCAGTAAATGAAATCAAAGAAACGATGGGGGAGGCGGAACCATGAAACTGACTAAACGATCAAGCGGTTTGATGCTTTTGGCCAGTTTGGTTTTTGTGGGGACGATCTGCGGTATTTTTGTTGATCAGCAGCGCCGGATGCGGCAGGAATTTAATACCTTGATCCTGGAAAATCTTGCCTCCTATTCAGCGAGTCAGCGGCGGCAGTTCCATGGCATAGTTACCGATGCCGGACATACCTTAAAAAGCATTGCGGGCGTGCTGAGCGCCGTGGAAGTGTCTGCCGAAGAACCGTGGCTGGATACTTATTTGGCTACGATGAATGAAGGCAATCGGTATTATGAAATTCAATACAGTACAGAAAACGAAATTGATCAATGGATACAGCAGGGTGCAGAAGCGTCGACAGCCTTTTGGCAAGAGGTTCAGACTCAGGCTGAAGTGACACTGGGTTTTTTGCAGATGGAGGATCAAGTTTATTTTCTGATCGCTCAGCCGATATTGCGCCAGGGTTCACATGAGGGCGCTTTGTGGACCCGGCTTGAAGCTTCAACCTTGCCTACTTTAGCCATGAATAGTCCAGTGTTTAAAAAAGTTACAGCTTTGGTTGTAAAGCCGGAAGGAACGATTCTGTATTCCAGCAATGTTGATTTTCCCTCGACTGGAAATCTTCTGACATCTCTGTCTTCCCTTTCCCTGCCTGCCGATTTTATTCAGACGATGAAGGAATTGTTAGACCAGCCAAAGGGAGAGGCTTGCTATTTCCAGGCCGAAGGACGGCAGTTTTTCTATTCTGTCTCGCCGCTGGCAAAGGATTGGGTACTCATTAATTTTGTTCAGACACCGGATGTGTTGATCCGTTCTGATCACATTCTCAATAGCGTCTTGATTTCCGGGGTTATTTTGATTGCGGCAACCTTGCTGCTGTGCCTGAGTTTAGTAAGCGTGCTGTTTCGCAAACGCAGACAGCTTGATCTGGACCAGCAGCGCTATACAATGCTGGCTCAGTTTCTGGATACGATTTTATTTGAGTATGATCTGAATCAAGATAAGATTGAGTTTACGTCCAATGCCGATGTCCATTTTGGTCAGGATAAGCGCGTGATCAGACAGGTTTCAAAGAATCCGGAAATTAAGGCTTTGATTCATCTTGAAGATTTTCCGCCCCGCCGGCGATATTCCTTACAGCAGCTAACTGAAATGCAGGAACAGATCTTTACTGCATCGGTAGGGCTGCGCGTGAAAGATGGGTCATTCCGCCAGTTTGCCTGTCAATATAAGTGGGTATTCAGCGAGGGTGAACTCGTTAAAATGATCGGCAAATTGACCGATATCACGGGTCACTACAGCCGCGAACAACAGCTTTTAAAGCAGGCGCAGCGTGATGTTTTGACCCAGCTTTATAACAAGGCTGGAGAAGACGCGATCGAAGCTCAGCTGAAGCAGGATCCGCGGGGAATTCTGATTATGGCGGACCTGGATAATTTTAAGGAAATTAATGATCGGTATGGCCACGCCGCCGGTGATCAGGTTCTGAAAGCTTTTGCGGATATTCTGAAGCGTCTGTTTCGAAGTGAGGATATTTTGATGCGTACGGGCGGAGATGAGTTTATCATGTTTATCCATGGTCTTCAGGAACCAGGTTTGGGAAAACAGAAAGCCCGGCAGATATTGGATCAGGTTCAGCAGCTGCACTTTGAATCGCTGCCGGATCTTCAGCTGACGGCCAGTCTGGGCGTTGCCCGCAGCCCTGGGGCCGGAACGAGCGCCAGGGCGCTGATTGAAAGCGCAGATCAAGCCATGTATGCATCTAAAGAGAAAGGGAAAGGGAATGTCACGGATTATGCGGAAATGAATGAAAACTGCGATAAATAATCCTTGAATAAGCAGCTTTGCTGTGCTATGATTAACACGCTGTTGAACTGGGATGCGCGATGACTCCGTCGGCACACGCGGTTCATCAGGTCTTAACGATATAGGAGGAAAACACATGTTAAGTAAAGCAGAAAAGACTGCAATCATCAAAGAATACGCTCGTTTTGAAGGTGACACAGGTTCCGTTGAGGTTCAGGTTGCCGTTCTGACAGCGCAGATCAACCGCCTGACAGAGCATTTAAAGGAACACAAGAAAGACTACCATTCAACACGGGGTCTGATGATGATGGTTGGCCGCAGAAGAAAGTTCTTAGCTTACCTGCGTGATACGGATATCAACCGTTACCGTGAACTGATTCAGCGCTTAGGTCTGAGAAAATAACTGAAAAAGCAGCGTTATCGCTGTTTTTTTATTGGGTAAAAAGAAAAGAGCGGCTTCGCAGATCAAATTCTGCTTTTCGCTCTTTTCTTTGGTTAGCGAGTCAGGCGGCAGCCTGATGAGAATGTTTGTGATGAGAAGAATGCAGATTCTCCTTCGGGATGGAACCGGAAAGAATCAAAGACGTCTTGGCGCACAGCGGACCGATGATTTCATAGAGAATCGCTGTCGACAGAATTACGGTGGATAACAACGTTCCATATTCACCCGGAAGAATTCGCTGGCCTAACGCGGCTAAGCCAATCGCAACCCCGGCGGAAGGAACCAACGCTAAACCAAAATAATTGCGGGTCGTCGCTGGGGCCTGAATCAAGGAACAGCCGATCCATGAGCCAGCCAGTTTGCCGACGATACGGAAGAAGAAGAATCCCAAACCAATCAAACCGACATAGCGCAGTGCCGGAATGTTGAGGTTCATGCCGCTGACGACAAAGAAGATCGTCATAATCGGCGGCGTGAAGCTGCTGACCTGATCAAACAGCTGGATATCCTTGGACAAATTCAGATAGGCAGCGCCCATTGCCATGCAGCATAATAATGGTGAAACATCCAAAGCTGTGCACAAAGCGCTCATGATCAGAATCATCGAAACAGCGATGATCAGGCGGTTGTCATCCGAACGTTTTTCCGTAATCATCTTATGCATGATAAAGCCGCAGCCAATACCCATCGCAACCGCCATACCGTTGGTTAAAATCGGTTCGATGAAGACCATGATATTCATCGCAGAATGCTGCACTAGCGCCTCAGCGATCGCCGCGCAGACACTGAATGCCAGAATTGAAACGGCATCATCGAGCGCTACGACCTGCAGAATCAGATTGACGAAATCACCCTTGGCTTGATACTGCCGGATGGTCATGATCGTCGATGCGGGTGCGGTAGCCGAACCGATGGCTCCCAAAAGTAAGGCAAAGGCTAAGGGCTGACGGAAGATCACGATCATGACGAAGATGATAACCACCGCGGCAATCAGCGCCTCACAGCAGGTCAGGATTAAAATGTTGATGCCGTTGCGCTTCAGTTCATGAAACAGAAAGTAACGGCCGACACCGAAAGCGATAAAACCCAGGGCAACATCAGTGACAAAACCGAGGCTGCTGATGACGCCGATGGGGATCACCTTGAAACAGAACGGTCCCAGCAGCACGCCGGTCAAAATATAAGCTGTCACATTGGGCAGCTTCAGCAGCTTGGTGATGCGGGTTAATAAGAACCCGCTCAGTAAGATAATGGCCAGACACAAACCCAATTCAGAATTGGGCTGTAAATTTAATGAACTTAACATCGTTTGATTTCCCCCTTGTCGTTTCCTACTTGATTATATGGACCAAAGAGGATAAAATCAAATTATGAATATTTTGCGTATTATAAAAATATTTAATAATAGGAGGATGCCCTGATGATTGATCCCAAGATTAGAACGCTCTTAGCCCTGGTGGAATGCGGCAATTATACCAAAACTGCAAAACAGCTGTCATTGACGCAGCCGGCGATTACCCACCATATCAAACTGCTGGAGGAAGAGTTCGGCATTAAAATCTTTTATAAAAACCGCCGTCAGCTCGTGCCGACTCCGGAAGGGGAGGTGCTGATTAAGTATGCACGGCGGGCTTACGCGCTTTCTGAGAATCTGCGGCAGGCATTAAGCGATGTCCGCAGTCAGGTAAAAAGCCTGACGCTGGCGATTACGCCGACCGCCCAGAACAATATCGTACCGCATTTGTTTGCCAAATACTGCAACGAACATCCCAACGTGCATATCAATATTATTACGGATAACATAAATAATATTTATAGTAAGCTCAAGATGTACGAAGCTGATCTGGCCATTATCGAGGGTAATATCACGGCACCGCACTTTACTTCCATCCTGCTGGATACTGATTCGTTGTGCGCAGCGGTATCCGTGAATCATCCGCTGGCGAAGAAACAGAGTGTCTCGCTGCGTGAGCTGCAGCACGAAAACTTTATTCTCCGTTCACAAAGCGCCGGTACCCGCAGTTTATTTGAAAGTCATTTGATCTCACAGAATTTAAGCATTCATGATTTTAATGTGATCATGGAAATTGACAGTGTCGTGGTAATTAAAGAGTTGGTCGCTTCCAATATGGGAGTCACGATTATCTCGAAAAACGCCTGCCGCAGCGAGGTGCAGAAGAAAAAGCTGGTGACTTTGCCGATTGAAAACATGACGATGGTGCGGGAAATCAACATGGTGTATTATCGGGAATTCCGGCATCCGGAAATTCTGCGCGACATTCAGGCCATCTATACCTCAACTTTGGAATCCTGAGTCAGAAAGTCAATTAAGAGTGCGGTGGGCGCGGAGAGCGGCCGTTTTTTCGGCCAGATCAGACAGGTTTGGGTGACTAAGCGGGGACAGTCAAGCGGCTTGACATGCATCGTTGAAAGATCGATAAAACCGGCGGAGGAATAGGGAACAATCGCCAGACCGAGGCCAGCCTGCGCCCATTGAATCGAGGTTCGGGCGTCATCATTCAGACAGCGTGGGGAAGGCAGAAAGCCTTCCTTTTCGCATTCTTCACTGAGCAGTGCGGCAAAGCGGCGGTAATAGATCAGAGGCTGATCTTTCAGCTGACGAATGGATATTTGATCTTGGGGGAAACAATCCAGCTCGCTTCGCATGACCACGGCCAGCGGATCGGCGTCCAGTTTCAGTACATGGACTGAAGGATCATGAAACGGCGTGCGTACGATTGCCGCTTCCACCAGCCCGGCTGCCAGCTTGTTCAGCTGTTCAAAGGTATTGCCTTCGTCGATCTGATAGCGCATTTTTGGATGCAGAGCGGCGAAACGAAATAGCCGCGGGTATAATAAGGAGGCCGCTGAGGAGGATACCGCTCCCAAGCGCAGGACGCCCGCCTGCCCTTGAGCGTAAGCACTGATTTCCCGCCGGGTATCCTCACTTAGCGCCAGAATATCCTGGGACCGCTGATAAAATCGTTCTCCGGCTGCGGTCAGCTGAATTCGCCGTGCGCCGCGGTAAAACAGGGGTGTGCCCAGCTCCTGTTCCAGCTGTTTCATGGCTACGCTTAAAGGCGGCTGGGATAAATTCAATGCGTTGGCAGCCTGCAGAATGCTGCCCTGTTGTACGACGGTGACAAAGTATTCAAGCTGACGCAGTTCCATATTCATCCTCCTATATGTTTTGCATATACTTTATATAGTAAATCAATATTTTTTCTATAGCAAGAGTGCTGATATAATAATTAAGTCTGAAAGGGAGAAAAATTTATGAAAACGATTGTTTCCTATTTTCGATATTTTAAGAAAGAACTGATTTTCGGTCCGGTATTTAAACTGGCAGAAGCCATCTTTGAGCTGCTCGTCCCCTTGGTTATGGCACAGATCATTGACATTGGCATTGCCCAGAAGGATTTGACTTACATTCTGCAGCGGGGCGGTATTATCGTGATTTTTGCGTTGGTGGGGATTGTCTGTTCCGCAACATGTCAGTATTATGCTGCACGCTGTTCGCAGGGGATGGGAACGGTCCTGCGCAAAAGCGTCTATCACAAGATCAATCAACTCTCAGCCCAACAAGTCAGTCAATTTTCTTCCTCTTCGCTGATCACCCGGTTGACTAATGACGTCAATCAAGTCCAGCAGGCTGTCGCGATGTTGATTCGTTTGGCCATCCGCGCGCCGTTTCTGGTGATCGGATCGCTGGCGATGGCGATGATGATTGACCGCCAACTGGCGCTGATTTTCCTCGCCGTCATTCTAGTAATCGCCGTGGTTCTAGGTGTGCTGATGACCTGTTCTTCTCATTTTTTTAAGGCTGTGCAGCGGCAGCTGGACCGTATCTCACAGATCAGCCAGGAAAATCTGGAAGGCCAGCGTGTCATCCGCGCCTTTTCCCGGCAGAAGCTGGAGACAGAGCGGTTTGATCAGGCAGCTCAGGCAAGTTATCATGCTTCGATGCGGGTCGGCTGGATCAGCGGTCTGTTCAATCCGGCCACGCAGATCGTGATCAATTTGGGAATTGTCGTCTTGTTGTACTGCGGCAGTTTTCAGATTAACAGCGGAGCACTCAGCCAGGGCAATCTCGTCGCTCTGGTCAACTACATGACGCAGATGTTTCTGGCTTTGGTTGTGCTGGCCAACTTATTTGTGATCTTCACCAAAGCTGCGGCCTCGGCTAGCCGGATTGAAGCTGTATTAAAAACGGAAGCTCAGATTGTCGGCGGAACCTCCGTCTTCACCGAAACGGAAGATCCACTGTTGGAATTGGAGGAGGTCAGCTTTGGCTACAGCGAAGGTGAAAGTGCGGTCGAAGGGATCAGCTTCACAATTCACGCCGGTCAGACGATCGGACTGATCGGCGGCACGGGCTGCGGCAAAAGTACGATTGTGCAGCTGCTGCCGCGTTTAATTGATCCAACTTCGGGCATCATTCGTTTCTGCGGAAAACCGCTTCAGATGTATTCGTTGGCGGATTTACGGAAGCAGATCCGGATCGTACCGCAGAAAGCCGTGCTGTTTTCCGGAACGATCCGTGAGAATCTGCGCTGGGGTAATGAAACAGCCAGTGATGAGCAGCTGTGGCAGGCGCTGGAACTCGCCCAGGTCAAAACTTTTGTGGAAGCGATGGAGCAGGGGTTAGATACGATGCTGGTCCAGGGCGGCAAAAACTGTTCCGGCGGGCAGCGTCAGCGTTTGTGCATCGCACGGGCCTTAGTCGGCCAGCCGCAGCTGTTGGTATTGGATGACAGCACCAGCGCGCTGGATTATCAAACCGACGCCCGGCTGCGGAGTGGTTTAAAGACCTTATCTGGTTCACAAGCCGTTTTGATCGTTTCCCAGCGGATTGCTTCCATTCGGCATGCGGACCGCATTCTCGTCATGGATCAAGGCCGTCTGGTGGGCCAGGGTACACATGAAGAATTGCTTGAAAACTGCAAGTTCTATCAGGAAATTGTTCGTTCACAGACAAGGGAGGATCAGCGATGAGACAGACAGAGCTGCTGCGGCGTTTACTGCATTACGTCCGGCCTTACGGGCTGCTTTTGGCAGCTGCGTTAGGCTTTGCGTTATTTCAGGTTGCGATGACCTTAAGTGCTCCGGTACTGATCGGTCAGGCTGTCGATGCGATGGTGGCCGCCGGTCAAGTTGATTTTGGGCAGGTCGGACATATCCTGTTTCGCTTAGCGCTCATTGTCATTCTGGCGGCTGTCTTTCAGTGGCTGATGACGCTGTGCACCAATGCCTGCTGCTATCGGACGGTGCGGGATCTGCGCGTTCAATGCTTCCGGCAGTTTCATGCGCTGCCGCTGGCGACGCTGGACGGCACGCAGCAGGGGGATTTCATGAATACGTTGGTCAATGACATCGATGTGATAACCGATGGCCTGCTGCAGGGATTTACCCAGCTGTTTACCGGAGTAATCACGATCGTGGGGACGCTGGGTTTTATGCTTTCAATCCACCCTATGATTACGCTGGCGGTTGTTTTGATCACTCCATTGTCCTTGGGGGTAGCCTCCTTGATCGCTTCCCGCAGTTCCCGGCTGTTTAAGCAGCAGGCCAGGATTAAGGGAGAACTGTCCGGGTTTGCGCAGGAGCGGATTCACGGCCAGAGCCTGGTTGCTGCCTATAATCAGCAGACCGCCTCAGAAGCGGCGTTTGATGAAATCAATGAGCGCCTCAATCATGTGGGAACGCAGGTTCAGTTTATTTCCTCTCTGACCAATCCCTGCACCCGTTTTGTCAATAATTTGGCCTATGCGGCAGTTGGGATCATCGGGGCACTGACAGCGCTTGAAGGTGGGATGAGCGTTGGTCAGCTGACCTCATTTCTGAGCTATGCTTCTCAATACACCAAACCGTTCAATGAGATCAGCGGGGTCGTCACCGAGCTGCAGGCTTCCTTAAGCAGCTGCGAGCGGGTCTTTCGGCTTCTTGATCTGCCGCAGGAAAAGGATCAGGCAGATCAGGGCAGGCTGCCGTCATGCCGAGGTGAACTGAAGCTGGAGCATGTATCCTTCCGCTATCAAAACAGCGAACCGCTGATTGAAGATTTCAATCTGACCGTTAAACCGGGGCAGAAAATTGCGATTGTCGGGCCAACCGGCTGCGGCAAAACGACCTTGATCAATCTGTTAATGCGTTTTTATGAGATCCGCAGCGGATCAATTTGGCTTGACGATTGGGATATCCGAACGCTCAGCCGTAGTGAACTGCGCCGTAATTTCGGCATGGTGCTGCAGGATTCCTGGATTTTTTGCGGAACGATTCGGGAGAATATTGCTTACGGCAATCCTGACGCGTCGTTGGAAGCCATTGAAGAGGCTGCGCGCAAAGCCCATCTGGATTATTTTATCCGGCAGCTGCCGCAGGGCTATGATACGCTGCTAGATGAAACCGTCTCACTTTCGCAGGGACAAAAACAGTTGTTATGTATCGCTCGGGTGCTGGTCAGTGATCCTAAAATTCTGATTTTGGATGAAGCGACCAGTTCCATTGATACGCGGACAGAGCTGTTGGTGCAGTCAGCGTTTGATCGGATGATGAAAGGCCGGACAAGCTTTGTCGTCGCGCACCGGCTGTCAACGATTGAACAGGCAGATCAAATTCTGGTGATGAATCATGGTCAAATTGTTGAACAGGGCACCCATCATGAGCTGTTAAAGTATAATGGTTTCTATGCCCAGCTTTATAACAGTCAGTTCGCCCAGAGCTGATCAGCACCACGGACATGGCTGTAAAGAAGCCATTGCGGGGAAATTTTATTTTGTTAAAACGAAAAGGCACTCCTGAGAATGCCTTTTTATTTCATCTTTAGAAGTCGTGAAATCCTGGAAAAATGTTCGGCTTTTTATTCAATTCGTTTATTGTTTTTCCTATTGCTGCTTAATTTTGCTGCCATAGAAGCGATATTCACATCTTTCTTGAATTGCTGGATTCGAAGAGAGAATTTGTAAGCAGAAAAAGGCTGTCAATTTCATGTCAGTGTTCTGCTGGTCAGTTCTGCCCGGGAATACAACGGATAAATGTTGATTGTTTTTACTTTCTAAAGAAAACCGAAGTCATCATTTTGCCAGATGATCTTCGGCTAGTCTTTATTTTAAACTGCTAACGGCATCTTTTGCGGCTATTCTGCCGCTGCTCATCGCTAATGTATTGGCAGTTCCGCTCATCGGATAAGTATTGTTGAATAAGTTGCCAAATATCAATTCGCCTGCGGCGTAAAGATTACCGATGGGTTTATCTTCTTCATTGAGGACATGCATAGATTCATCAACTTTGAGACCGGCAATGGTTCCCATAATATTTGCACTTCGCCGATATCCATAATAAGGTGCGGTATCCAGAGGAAAGATGTAGTCAGGATTAGTTCCGAATGCATCCGTCACATTGTCGGATACCGCTGCATTGTTGGCCTGAACCGAAGCAAGAAGTTCTGTTTCGTTGATATTCAGCGCAGCGGCCAGTTCTTCTAAACTGTCTGCTTTGATTACATATCCCATTTCTGTAAATTTTTCCAATGTTTCCTGGTCGTGCCAATTGGCATCATAGATAGCATAAGCAAGACCTTCAGGCTGAGCTGTAATCAGCTGCTGCTGGCGTGGATAATATTCATCGCCAGCCATAAAGCGCTCTCCATTCTGATTGACGATGAAAGGCGGATTCCACAGAGTTACTTCCGTTCCAGGCCGTGTATCGATCTGGGTGATACCGAGAACACCTTCGCCGACGATAACGCTGCCCGCTTCCAATCCCATGCGATGACCATCTCCCTCGCTGCCAGGATTAGCGGAAAATGTGTTGTTGACATAGGTTCCAGGAGCGTATGCTTCCAGCATATCGTGGTTGTAGGCATAACCTCCGGTCGCCAGAATAACTTTCTGCGCTTTGATCGTATACGTTCCGGATGGGGTTTCGATACGGACGCCGTTTACGCTTTGCCCATCTTCAAGAATTAGTTCAGCAGCCCGTGAATTAAACCGTACATCAATATCCCGTTCCTGAATGAAGCTGTAAAGCTGACCTGCTAATCCGGCTCCGGAGCCTTTAGCGGATAAACTCCGATAATCAGGTCTTGCCCTTTGATTAGAGGTTACAAGGTAGTCATCACGGAATTGAAAATGGTTGGATCGGATATATTCTACGCTGTCCTTTGTGCCTTCGGCAAGCGTGAGAAGCACGGAGGGATTGTTTACAGGCCCAGCGTATTCTTCAAAAAGATCTAAAATATCCTTAGCTGAGTAATCCGCATAGACTGCGGTTTCCTGTGCTCCCAGTTCCCAAACCGCACCGCCGGACAATTTTGTTGAACCGCCGGGTAAAGATAATTTCTCGACTAAGATGACGGAAGCCCCCTCGTCGCAGGCGGTCAGCGCCGCAAGCATCCCAGCGGCACCGGAGCCGACCACAAGGACATCCGTTTCCGTGTCCTGCGGTGTTTCCATTTTTATTTCGGCGGATTCCAATTCGTGGATTTTCGTATCGGAAACTCCGGCTTCTGCCAATGCATTTTTAACGGCCGAGGTCACACCGCGGCTGGTAAAAGAAGCGCCGGTAATCACATCTGCGAGACTTTGGTTATCAAGGATCGACTGAAGAATAGGTTCAATGGCCAGGGTACCAATGTTTTCTGTTTCACGATGATCGGTTACCGTAATTTTCTCAATTGCGTTTTCTGATAACTCCAAGCTGACGGTAATGGGCCCCCAAAAACCCGTTCCCGTGCCTTCATAGATTCCGGGAGTATAGGCCGAATCAGGGGCAGACGCAGAGGGATTAGTTGCGGTGGAGCAGCCTGTTAATCCTAATAGGAAAATCAGACTTAGAGCTAAGAGTCTTTTCATAATTTTTTTCCTCCTCTTTGGTCAGATATCCAAAAGATATCCTTGATATCAATTTATCATTTACGGAATAAATAGAAAATTGTATAATAAAACAAAGATTTTGTTTCATTTTATTAGGAATGAATATACTTTGTTCATTTGACCAAAAACACTGATAAAATTTAAAAGAAAGACTAAGGAGGACAAGCCGATGAATCCGTTTTACAATGAAAAAATTGTTTTTATGGAAATGTTGATGAAACATTGTGATTTTCATGACTTTGTAAAATTTGCGCATACCTTTGTTGATTATCCGATCATTGTTACAGATGGTTTATTTCGGATTGTGTCAGCGATTGGAAATCAGCCTTTAGATGACGGTTACGATATTTCAAAAATCAGAATCGAAGATGCGGCGGAAAATCAAAAATACCGCGACGGCGTTGCTCAATATATCGTTTCTGATGAACCATTTATTTTTGATGATCCCCACCTTCCTCAGCGGAGATTGTATTTGCGGCTGAGGTGGGAAGAAGAAACGTATGGATATTTGATTTTTATTGAAAGTACGAGAAATCTGTCCGAACTCGATCCTGAAAAACTAAAATTTTTACAGTCTGTCTTCACGATATTAAACCGTAATTATCATGCGCGTGCGATTGTGACAAGCCCGCAAAGAGCGATGCACTATCTGCTGGAAGGGATAACGACAACCACACAGCAATTGAATAACTGTTCAACATTTTATGAAAAATGTGACCAAGGTCCTTTTAAAATTCTTATTTTCTCAAAAGCGACGGAGAAACTCATTCAGGAAGCGCAAAAACGGCTGAGAACCGACTGGTTTGCCAGCCTTGATAATAAGCTTGTTTTTTTGTTGGACAATCAGAATGCAATGAATGACAAAGAAACGCAGGATATGCTTTCCTTGTTGAAAGAATTTCAGGTCAGCGCTGTACTCAGTGATGAATTTGCTGACCTTCTGCAGATGAGAGATCAGTATCATGCAGTCAAAAAGGTTTTATGTTTTCTGCCGGAAAAGGAGTTCCGGATTTTTGAATTTGAAAAATATAAGATCGATGTACTGCTTGCCTTTTGTAAAGAGAAGCAGATTGATTTAACAACGTTTAAGAGCCGGGTTATTGATAAGATTAATGACTATGATCAGCAGAACAACACGGATTTTTACAGGACATTAAAAGAATATCTTGAATGCGGTAAAAATATTGCGGATACAGCCAAAATCATGTTTGTCCATAAGAATACGATTGCTTATCGTCTGGATCGGATTCAAAGCTTATTCAACATTGATCTTCGTGATTATCGAACCTGTTTAAATTTACAGCTGGGCATTCTTATCCATGCGTAAAAATTGAGAACAACGTGTTGGATGAGCGCTGGCGCATGAAACTGAGGATGAATTCAAATTGAAATAGGGAAAATAGGCGGGAAATCCGTCTGTTTTTGTTTAGACATCTGGAAAGATCTGTCTATTTTCAAACGATTGACAAAATCAGTGAACAACCGTATATTATTAGTAAGCACAATAATGAACGGAGGTTTACTATGGCGCAGGTACTAAAAGAAGCCCAGCGGGATAAAATATTGGAAGCCGCCAAACAGGAGCTGCTGCACTATGGCTACAAAGAAGCTTCGATGCGGCGGATCGCAGCTCAGGCAGAAATGACGGTCGGCAATTTGTACCGTTATTTTGAAGGGAAGGATCAGCTTATTCAGGCGATTACCTTGCCGGCACTGACCCAGCTGGATCAGTTGGTTCGGCGGCTGACAGATGATCGAATCTCTTTGAATCAGCCTCATACCCGCGTGGGTTTGTCGATGAGCGAGCTGCGGCAGAAAACAGACCAGCTCGCGATGGATCTGACAGAATTATCTGTTCAGATGCCGCAGGAGATGCGGATTTTAATGCTGCACAGCGATTTGAGCGAACAGATTTCCGGCTGGCTGCTGTCTTTGATGGAGGTGCTGGCAAAGGAATGGGCGCTGTTTCCGCAGCATCGGGAAGCGGAGTTTGGTGCCTTGTGCCGGATGTTTTCGGCATCCTTGTTTCAAGGGGTGCGTGAAGTTTTTTCCGACGCCGTACAGCTGGATCAAAAACAGCTCTGCGCTGTGCTGCGGATTTATTTTGATTTGTTTTTAAGCATGTTTAGGCCTGCTGCGAAAGGAGATCAGGAATGAGTGAATTTATTGAGTTCCGGGATGTGCGGAAAGTGTATAAGATGGGTGAAGTTGAAATTCCGGCGTTGGACGGCGTCAGTTTTCAGATCAAAAAAGGTGAATTTGTCGTGATTGCCGGTGCTTCCGGTGCGGGCAAGAGTACGATTTTGAATATTTTAGGCGGCATGGATACCTGCACCAGCGGTGAAATCATTGTGGATGGAGAAGAAGTGTCCAAGATGGATGCCCGTCAGCTGACGACTTACCGGCGCTACGATATCGGCTTTGTCTTCCAGTTTTACAATTTGGTGCAGAATCTGACTGCCCGTGAAAACGTTGAGCTGGCCGTGCAGATTTGTAAAAATCCGCTGGATGTCGATCAGACGATTGAAGCAGTGGGACTGCGGGAGCGCCGGAATAATTTCCCTTCCCAGCTTTCCGGCGGGGAACAGCAGCGGGTAGCGATTGCGCGGGCGCTGGCCAAAAATCCAAAGCTATTGCTGTGTGATGAGCCGACGGGAGCACTGGATTATCAAACTGGCAAATCCATTCTGAAGCTGCTGCAGGATACCTGCCGTCAGCAGCAGATGACAGTCATCGTGATCACACACAACCTGGCCCTGACACCGATGGGAGATAAAGTGATTCGTGTCAAGAGCGGGAAGATCCGTTCCGTAGAGATCAACGAGCATCCGAAACCCATCGGGGAGATCGAGTGGTAAAGATGCGCAGTCCATTATTCAAGGATACGCTGCGGGAGATTCGGAAAACCAAGGGCCGGTTTTTCTCGATCTTCGGCATCGTGGCGATCGGCGTGGCTTTTTTTGCCGGAATCCTGGCTTCAGCACCAGATATGAAATATTCGGCTGACCGCTACTTTGATGATTACAATCTGATGGATTACCGTGTGGTTTCCAATTTTGGGATCACAGAGGAGGATGTACAGCAGCTGCGCCAGGTTGAAGGGATCGAAGGGGTTCAGGCGAGCTATACAAAAGATGTGATCACCCGCATCGGCTCCAGAGAACTGGTCTTGAAAGTGCATGCCTTGGATCTGAATCATAAGGATCCGCAGGATCCGAATTATATCAATCAGCTGGTTGTCACCGCCGGCCGGCTGCCGGAAAAAAGTGGTGAATGTGTTATTGAAGACGGCAAAATTGTTGTTTCCGGGATGAAGATCGGGGATACGATCCGAATTGAAAGCGGAACGTCGGATGCTTTGACGGACAGCTTCAGCCGCGATACGTTTACCATCGTCGGTACGGTGAATACGCCGTACTATCTCTCTTATGAAAAAGGCACAAGTTCGATCGGCTCCGGCAGTGTGGATACGTATGTTTATGTTCCTCAAAGCGATTTCAAGATGGAAGTTTACACCGATGTCTATCTGACGGCCCGCGGCGCCAAGCCCTTCAACAGTTACCAACAGGCTTATTTTGATTATTTGGAACCGCTGAGTGAAACGTTGACGACGCTGGGCGGGGAGCGTGCAGAGCTGCGGCGGCAGGCGATTGTTGATGAGGCGATGCAGGAATATACGGAGGGCCAAGCGGAATACGAGGAAGCGCTGGCCACATTCAATGCGGAAATTGAAAAAGCGGAAAAGAAGCTGCAGGATGGCAAAGATGAGCTGATCATCGGGCAGGCCACACTGACTTCCAGCAAGGCGATGGCTGAAGCGCAGCTGAAACAGGGCGAAGCCCAGATCGAGATGATTCAAAAGCAGATCGATGCTCTGGTCACGACATATGAGGATAAGAAAAAAGAATATGAAACTGCCAACGCGCAGGCGCTGACTCAAAAAGCAGAGCTGGAAGGGCAAATTGCTGAAAAACAGAAAACACTGGCGGAAAAGCAAGCCGAGCTGGCTCCGCTGCAGCAGGAATTAGACGAACAGACGCAGAAACAGCTGGATCTGACAACGCGGCAGATCGAGCTGGAAACCAAAAAAGCACTCAATCAAACCGATCCCGATCAATATCCGCCGCTCAGTGATGAGGAAGCGGCAGAACTCGAAAAAATCCCTGGTGAATTGATTCTGATCAATGCCCGAATAGGTGAACTGCAGGCACAGCTGGCGGTACTGACACAGTTAGAAGCCGAAATTGCCGCGGCACAGGCGCAGTTGGATCTGATCAATCAGGGACTTGAAGTATCCGCTACGGTACTCAAAACGATTGATGAACAGATTGCTTCGGCCAATGCGCAGATTGAGCAGCAGCGCCAAACTTTGATCCAGGCAAAAGCCGATGCGGATAAACAGATCGCCGAGGGAGAAGCTAAGCTCAAACAAGGTCAGAAGGAAGCTGCTCAGGGTGAAATTGACCTCGCTTTGAACAAAGCCGAAGGTGAGGCCAAGCTGGAGGATGCCCGTGAGGAGCTGGTACTGGCTAAAAATAAGATTGAACAGATCGAACAGGGTAAGTGGTATATCCTTGATCGTCAATCCCATTACAGCTATATGGATTATAAAGGCGCTGCTGACCGCATGGCTGCGATCGCGCAGGTTTTCCCGGTTTTCTTCTTTTTGGTTGCGGCGTTAGTCTGCCTGACGACGATGACCCGCATGGTAGATGAACAGCGTTCGCAGATCGGAACGATGAAAGCCCTAGGCTACACAACCAGCCAGATCGCATTCAAGTATGTGTTCTATGCGGCCTTTGCCAGTTTAACTGGAAGTTTGGTCGGTTTGGCAGTGGGACTGTTTGCATTCCCGGCGATTATTTATACGGCTTGGTTGATGATGTACGTGCTGCCGCCGGTCAGCTTTACGCCGCAGCTGCCGTTAATGATCGGTTCGACTGCCGCTTCGGTGCTGGTGACAACCTTGGCGGCGTTTGCGGCCTGTTATAAGGAATTGATTGAGACACCGGCGCTGTTGATGCGTCCAAAGGCGCCGAAGCTGGGTAAAAAAATCTTGATCGAACGGATGACTTTTTTATGGAAACGTTTTTCCTTTACTTCCAAGGTTACCGCCCGCAATCTGTTTCGCTACAAGAAGCGTTTCTTCATGACCGTCTTAGGCATTTCCGGCTGCACTGCGTTGTTGGTTGCGGGATTTGGCATTAAGGATTCGATCAGTCGGATCGTCAATTCGCAGTTCGGTGATATTTTTAAGTATCAGGGTATTGCTTCGCTGCAGAAGGATCTCGATGAAAACCAGAAGCAGGCGGTTCTGGATGAGATTGACAGTTTGGAAACGATCAGTGAAGCCCTGGACGTCTATCAGTCCAACGCTGTGGTCTATCAGGGAAGCGACAGTACCGAAGTGACGTTGGTCGTGACTTCAGATTCGGAACGTTTCCGCGATTTTGTTTCCCTGCATCCGCGGACGGCGCCGGATGAAGAACTAAGACTGAAGGACAGCGGCGTCGTGGTCAGTGAGAAGATGGCGAATGATATGAATCTGCATATCGGCGATACGATTGAGCTGGAAAATGAGAAGCAGCTGCGCCGCAATGTCGAGATTACCGGAATTGCTGAGAATTATCTCAATCATTATGTGTATATGAATGCCAATGCATACAAGGAAACCTATGATCTGCGTGCTCAGAGCAATGCGGTTTTTCTGAAGCTGAACGAGGCAGCGGCGAATGCGGAACAGCTCAGCGGGCAGCAGCTGTTAAAGAATGAGGATATCAGTTCACTGTCGTTTTACACCGGAATTAAGGATAACTTCAACAATATGATCCGCAGCTTGAATTATATCGTACTGGTGCTGATCATCTCCGCCGGGATGCTGGCCTTTGTCGTGCTTTACAATCTGACCAATGTCAATATCAGCGAGCGGTTAAGGGAGATCGCAACGCTGAAAGTTTTGGGCTTTTACAACAAGGAAGTCAACACGTACGTGTATAAAGAAAATATTATCCTGACGCTGCTGGGTTCTCTGTTGGGCTTGGCTTTGGGCAAGGTGCTGCATTTGACGATCATGGTCGTTGTGGAACTGGACAACATCATGTTCGGCCGGATCGTACTGCCGCAAAGTTATGTGATTTCTGTGGTGATCACAATGTTGTTCGCGGTGATTGTCAATCAGGTGATGAAGCGGAAGCTGCGTGCGATTCCGATGGTGGAATCGCTGAAATCGGTGGAATGATGAAAGCCTGGGTGTATATTCTGGAATGTCAAGACGGCAGCTATTATACCGGCTGGACGTGGAATGTTCAAAAACGCTTTGCAGCCCACCGCGCTGGCCGAGGAGCAAAATATACGCGCTCCCATCCGCCGCTTAGAATCGCGTATGCAAAGGTTTTTGAGGATAAATCGGCGGCGTTAAAGCAGGAAGCGGCGATTAAAAAGCTGACGCATGCGCAGAAGACACTGCTGATTGCTCAAACAAAACTTGATCTTTCTGAGTCTGATCATCCCGGCGCGCAAAATTAATGCGTCGGGATTTTTCTGACTTAAGATAAGTTTTTTTTCTAAACTAGAAAATATTTTGACATGCTTTATGAATTATTTGCCAAGCTCAATGGCCCTTCCGAAAAAGGATAATAATGAACGCTGACAGAATGCCTGCAGTCCGCTTATTTTAATCACTTCGCAGGACTTGAACTTGCAGACAGATGGTTTTTGAAAGGCCAAAAAAAGCATGAACGGAAACAAGCGTTCTCCGATTTCGATCCTAAAAAAAGCGGGAATCATCCGCCGCTAAAAATTGTGAGCATATTCGTTGCAGGTTCTCAATTTCCTTAGTACAATAGGCTCATCAAGTCAAAAGGAGGACTGTTGAAATGAAAATTTTACGATGCAACCACTGCGGAAATATGACCTATGTTCTGCACGATTCATCTGTCCCGATGATCTGCTGCGGCGAAGCAATGCAGGAGTTAGTCGCGAATACGACCGAAGCGGCGCTGGAGAAACATCTGCCGGCGGTAACGACGAAGGACGGCAAGATTGAAGTCGTTGTCGGCAGCGTTGAACATCCGATGACCGAAGCGCATTATATTGAATGGATTCTGCTGGAAACAGACAAAGGGGTTCAGGTTCGCCATCTGACGCCATCCGACGCGCCGAAGGCTGTGTTTGAGGTTGGGGAAGGCAAACCGCTGGCGGTTTACGAATACTGCAATCTGCACGGTCTGTGGAAGACTGAACTGTAAAATCCAAATGAAACGGCTCCTTCATGGAGCTTTTCTTTTGGTTTGGGCGAAGTGAAAGGTTCCAGCGGCTGGGAAAACCTCAAAAAATGACGGCTTTTGTCTTAAACTATTCTATGATTTACGCAGAAACTGTGATAAAATTGTAAAGGTTAACATTTAATGAGGTGAACAAATGGCGAAAGAGGTATTTACATTCGACTTCTGCGGCCGCAATCTAACGATTGAAACCGGAGAAATCGCAAAACAGGCAGGTGGAGCTGTCGTAGTCCGTTACCAAGATACAGTAGTGCTTTCAACCGCTACTGCCAACCATACTCCGAAAGACTCAGACTTTTTCCCGCTGACTGTCAGCTTTGAAGAAAAGCTGTATTCTGTCGGTAAGATTCCAGGCGGCTTTTTACGCCGCGAAGGCCGGCCGAGCGAACACGCGACGCTGACTGCGCGGATGATCGACCGTCCGATCCGTCCGCTGTTTGCGGAAGGTTTCCGCAACGAGGTCCAGGTCGTCAATACCGTCCTGTCCGTAGATCAGGATTGTTCAGCGGAAATGGCGGCGATGTTCGGAGCTTCCTGTGCGCTGTGCATTTCGGATATTCCGTTCAACGGTCCAATTGCTGGGGTGATTGTCGGTCGTGTTGACGGCAAGTTTATCATCAACCCTTCCGTGGAGGATGCCGAGAAATCCGATATTCATCTGACCGTTGCCGGAACGAAGGATGCGATCAACATGGTCGAAGCCGGAGCGAAGGAAGTCAGTGAAGAAGAAATGATCGATGCGCTGATGTTTGGACATGATCACATCAAAATGCTGTGTGAATTCCAGGAACAGATCATCGCGAAGTGTGCGAAGCCGAAAATGGAGATCAAGCTGGACGTTGTTCCAGATGAAATCAAGGCTGAGATTGATGAAAAAGCAAAGGCTCGTCTGATTGAAGCGGTTTCGATCAAGCTGAAGCTGGAACGCTATGGCAAAATCGATGAGATTACCGATGAGATGGCGGCGCTGTTTGAGGCTCGCGAATATCCAACTGAAAAAATCAAGGATAAAACGGTGAAGCAGGTTCGTGCTTACTGCACTGAAATCGTGGCGAATGAAGTCCGCCGCTTAATCTCCGAAGAAAAGATCAGACCGGACGGCCGGGCTGTGGATGAGCTGCGTCCGCTGAATTCGCAGGTGGATCTGCTGCCGCGCGTTCATGGCTCCGCGATGTTTACGCGTGGGGAAACTCAGGTGCTTTCGGCTTGTACCTTAGGCGCACTGGGCGACAATCAGATCATTGATGATCTGACGGAAATTGAAACTAAGCGCTTTATGCATCACTATAACTTCCCGCCGTATTCTGTTGGAGAAACCGGCCGGATGGGTTCGCCGGGACGGCGTGAAATTGGTCATGGCGCACTGGGTGAACGAGCCTTGTCGGCGGTGATCCCGAGCGAAGAAGAATTCCCATATACGATTCGTCTGGTCGCGGAAGTGCTGGAATCCAATGGTTCCTCTTCTCAGGCCTCAATCTGTGCCGGAACGATGTCGCTGATGTCTGCCGGTGTTCCGATCAAGGCTCCGGTAGCCGGCGTTGCCATGGGGTTGATCAAGACCAGTGATGAGCACTATACCGTTCTGACGGACATTCAGGGCATGGAAGATCACTATGGTGATATGGACTTCAAGGTTGCAGGGACGCCGAAGGGCATCACCGCTCTGCAGATGGACATCAAGATCGACGGCATCAACCGCGCGATCCTGGAAGAGGCGCTGGCTCAGGCGAAAAAAGGCCGTGCTGAAATCATGGCGAACATGATGGCAGCGATCAGCGAACCGCGCGCAGAAGTCAGTCCGTATGCACCGAAGATGTACCGCATGATGATTCCGGTCGATAAGATCCGTGAAGTCATCGGCACCGGCGGCAAGATGATCAACCAGATCATTGCGGATTGCGACAATGTGAAGATTGATATTGAGGATGACGGATCGGTTGTCATCTATCACAGCGATAAAAATGCGATCATGAAAGCAGCGGAAACGATCAACCAGATCATCCGTGAAGCCAAGGTCGGCGAGATTTATGACGGCAAGGTTGTGCGGCTGGAAAAGTTCGGAGCCTTTGTCGAACTGTTCCCGGGTACTGACGGCCTGCTGCATGTCTCCAAGATTGATTACAAGCGGGTTGAAAAGCCGGAAGACGTTCTGAAACTGGGCGATGTCATTCAGGTCATCGTCACGGAGATTGATGAGAAAGGCCGCGTTAACGTTTCCCATCGGGATCTGATGGAAAAGCCGGAAGGCTGGGACGAAGAACAGCGTGCGAAGCGGGCCGCGCGGGATCGCCGGGATGGCGAGAAACGCGTGTTCCGGAAACGAGAACAATAAGCTGACAGCGGGTCAAATCTGATCCGCTGTTTTATTCCAAAGGAGGATCTGAGAATGAGAATGCGTAAAAAAGCCTGGGCAGAACCTTTTTTAAAGGAAAATGCTGAATTTGTCATAGAAAAACCGGAAATTTGGGCGGGACATTGGCGTGAAAAATTAGCTTGTCAACGGCTGCGGATTGAAATCGGCAGCGGCAAAGGCGATTATTTCACAAAAATGGCAGCGATGAACCCGGATGAGGGCTGGATTGGAATCGAAAAAGAACACAATGTAGCGGCGGTGGCGGCGAAGAAAGCGCTGGCGCAGCCGCATGAACACATGGCGCTGATCGCTCAGGATGCCGATCAGCTTAGCCGTTGGTTTGCGGAAGGAGAATTGGATGTCATTCATCTGAACTTTTCCGATCCCTGGCCGAAAAGCGGTTATGCCAAACGGCGTTTATCCCATGCTCGTTTTTTAAAGCAATATGAAGCGCTGCTGAACCGGCAGGGTCAGGTCATCATGAAGACAGACAATCCCAAACTGTTTGAATTTTCACTAACAGAATTTTCCAGAGAGAACTGGCAGCTATGCGAGGTCAGCGTTGATTTCCGCCGCCAGCCCCATCCGGAAGACGCCATTACCGAATATGAACAGAAATTTATGGATCTCGGACAGCCAATTTATCGTGCGGTTTGGCAGAAGAAAGACATTTAAAAAACATGGGAAACATGATAGAATAAACGAAACGAAGGGAGGCCTTTCATGCGCAAAATTACCTTGCTTCTGTTTGGCCTGTGTTTGTGCGGCTGTTCCGCACAGGCAGGATTGGACAGTCGGCTTCAGGCAGCCTGTACGCAGGCCAGTGAACTGGCAATCAATGTCCGCGCGGATAACGTGAAGGATTTGTATAGTTATTATGTCGAGCCGGGGATTGGCCGGCGAAGCTCGACGGCTTCCTCAAATATCTTTGTCATGGATAATCAGGAATTCATTATGAATTTGAATATCGCAGAGATCGTTAACGTCAAGCTCTATGATCAGACCCAAAGCGTTGCGCTGCCGCAGGGCGAAGCGTGGATGAGCGTCACGGAGGGTGAATTCACGGATGTTCAAAAGCGGACGCAGAACTATGCGGCGGGTGTTCTGGCGGCAGGGAAGGATCAGCTGCTGGTCATGGTGAAAACTCCGTATTTTACCTTTACGGGACTCAGCAATGAAACCGCAGCGCCGCTGCTGGCGCAGGCGATGATTAAGATTGCGCGGACAGCTGCGGTAGATGAAGAGGCGGTGCTGAAGGCTTATTCAACACGCACGAAAATCAGTTATGTCAAAGAAAATTTGAATCTGTTTGAAGATGAAATTCCAGAAAACGGGCGTCTGGAAGAAATGATGCCCAATAAACCGGCGCATACCGGCGGGGATATTGATCAAAGCGGTGAAACCTTTGATGACGGCACCAATGCTGACGATCTGCCGCTGAATGAAAATGACGACGATTTGCAGATGTCGCCGGAGGGTGAATAGGCAACAATGTTCCCAATGATGAATACAATGAAAAGGCAGGATGATTCCCTATGATGAAAAAATTAATGTCGCTTATTTTTGAAGAAGAAGTAGTCGATGAAGTTGAGGAAGAACCGGTACCGGTTCGCCGTGCTAATCCAGCCAAGCCGTCAGTTCAGTCTGAGGTGAAGCCGTCTGTGCCGCTGCCTCAGGAAGTAAAAGCAGTGTATCTGGATACGAAAAAAGAGAAAGAAAAAGAACCAGCGGCGAAGAAGGAACCTTCCAGCAAACTGGGGAAAATGACGATTGCGGAAGAAAAGCCCGTCAAGAAAAAGCCAGTACGCGTGGAACCCAAGGAAGATTATGAATTCTCACCTGTGATTTCACCGATTTTTGGTGTGCTTGGAGAAAAGAGCCAGCCAGCCAAAACGCCGGCGGTAAAGAAAGTCAGCCCAGTTAAAAGTTCACTGGGAACGGTGATCTCCCCAATTTATGGTATGGATAAACCGAATGAGGACAAGGTAGAAGAAATTTCAGAGCGTTTGGACAAACCGGCGGCTGCCGTAAAAGAAGAGCCGTTGCTTAATGTATCGCTGGATGAATTGCTGCAGAAGCCGCAGGAATCGGAAATCAGCGGCAAATCTGAGGAGGAAGGCGCAGACAAGACGGTGGTTTCCCAGAATCTCAGCTTGTTTGACGACGATCTGAATTCATAGAAAGGGTGTTGTTATGGTCTTTTTTATCGGCATCAAGGGAACGGGCATGGCGGCGCTGGCCTGTATTCTCAACGATTTAGGCATGGAAGTTTCCGGTTCAGATCTTTCAAAGCATTTTTTTACCGAAGAACCGCTGGTGGCTCGGCAGATTGCCATTCTGCCGTTTGATCCGAAGAATATTCAGGACGGAATGACGGTCATCATCGGCAATGCCTTCAAAGAAGACTTCCCGGAGGTTATTGCAGCCCGCCGCAATCCGACCGTTACGTGTTATCGGTATCATGAGTATTTAGGCGCCCTGATGAAAGACTATACGAGTTTGTGCGTTGCGGGCAGCCATGGCAAGACGACGACGACCGGCATGCTGGCGGCGATGATGGATCCGATTGCACCGACAGGGCATTTGATCGGCGACGGTTCCGGTGAAATTCACCCTGACAGTCAGTATCTGGCGGTGGAGGCGTGCGAGTACCGGCGGCACTTTTTAGCGTATCATCCGGACTATGCGATCATTACCAATGCGGATCTGGACCATGTCGATTACTTTAAAACGGAAGAAGACTATGCAAAAGCTTATGAAGAATTTGCCTGTCAGGTAAAAAAAGGGCTGGTTCTGTTCGGCGATGATCCGAAAGTCAGAGCGCTGCGAATTGATCCAGCGGTGACGCATTATTATTACGGCGTGGAAGAGGGGAATGATTTCCAGGCGGTGAACATTACGGAAACCAGTGAGGATATGCATTTCGATGTTTTGTTTCAGGGACAGATGCAGGGACATTTTGATCTCCCCTTTGTCGGCCGGCATTTATTATGGAACAGTCTGGGCGTCATCGCACTGGGCTTGCTGGAAGGATATACGGCGGAACAGATTGAACCGGGACTGGCTTCTTTTCAGGGGACAAAGCGGCGGTTTGCGATTGAAAAGCATGGTGAAAACATCTTTGTCGACGACTATGCCCATCACCCAACAGAGGTGTCGATTACGATTGACGCGGCCCGCAAACGCTTCCCGGGCAAGAAACTGATCGCAATTTTCAAACCCCATCGGGTATCCCGCGTCTTTCATTTTGCTGACGATTTTGCTGACGCTTTAAAGAAGGCCGATGAAGTGTTTTTATGCGATTTTACCAGTATTGACGACAAGGAAGATGGTATTGATATTGATATCACCTATCTGCAGGCGCGGATTCCAGGCTCGAAAATCTTAAGTGAAGACGAGCAAGGAGCTGCCGAGCTGGCCGCACTGGCGCCGGCGGTATATTTGTTTATGTCCAGCAAGGATATTTACGGACTCAGCGGTTTAGTCAAGCAGAAGCTGTAGTCCGAATGATTGAAAACTGATCTGATCAGTCAGGAATACCGAGTTCTTTATCGGGAGTTCCTGATTTTTTTTGTTTTTTAGAAGCCACAGCGGACGGGTTTTGACATATCCAGGAATTTGACTAAATTCAGGACAGATTTTTCGGCTTGTCGGAATTTTATACAGCCTTCAAGTCGTGTCTATGGTGAGTGCGGTATGGATGTTGTATGCTGAAGACGGTTAGAAAAAAGGTAAACAGGAGGAATTCAATTTATGTATTACAGCAATGGCAATTACGAAGCGTTCGCTCATCCCCGCAAGCCGGAAGGCGTCGATCACAAATCCGCATATCTGGTTGGATCCGGTCTGGCTTCTCTGTCTGCGGCTTGTTTCTTAGTCCGTGACGGTCAGATGCCGGGAGAACACATCCACATTTTAGAGGAAGGCAAGCTGCCCGGCGGTGCCTGCGATGGGATTAAAGATCCGCAGAAAGGCTTTATCATCCGCGGCGGCCGGGAAATGGAAAATCACTTTGAATGTCTGTGGGATTTGTTCCGCTCCATTCCTTCCCTCGAAACCGAAGGTGTTTCAGTATTGGATGAATATTACTGGCTGAACAAAGAGGACCCGAATTACTCGTTGATGCGCGCGACTATCAACCGCGGCGAGGACGCCCATACCGACGGCAAGTTTGGCCTGAGTGATAAAGCCGCAATGGAAATCATGAAGCTGTTCTTTACGAAGGATGAGGATCTTTATGACAAGAAGATTACTGACGTCTTCGATGAGGAATTCTTTTCCAGCAATTTCTGGCTGTACTGGCGTACGATGTTCGCTTTTGAAGACTGGCATTCCGCATTGGAAATGAAACTGTATATCCAGCGCTTCATTCATCATGTCGGCGGTCTGCCGGACTTCTCGGCGCTGAAATTCACGAAGTACAATCAGTATGAATCGCTGATTCTGCCGATGGTCAAATATCTGGAAGAGCATCATGTTCAGTTCGAATATGACACGCGCGTGACAAACGTTCAGTTTGAAATCACGGATGAAAAGAAAGTGGCCCGGCAGCTGTTCTGTGTTCATGAAGGTCAACAGAAAACGATTGATCTTACCGAAAATGATCTTGTCTTTGTCACCAACGGCAGCTGTACCGAAAATTCCAGTTTGGGCGATAACGACCATGCTCCGCAGTTCAATACGGAAGAGGGCGGCTGCTGGCAGCTGTGGCGCAATATTGCGGCGCAGGATCCGGCTTTCGGACATCCGGATAAATTCTGTACGCATACCGACAAGACGTATTGGGAATCGGCGACCGTCACTACGCTGGATGACCGCATCCCACCGTATATTCAGAAAATCTGCAAGCGTGATCCGTTCAGCGGCAAGGTCGTGACCGGTGGGATTATCACGGTCAAGGATTCCAACTGGCTGATGAGCTATACGCTGAACCGCCAGCCGCATTTTAAAGATCAACCGAAGGATCAGCTGGTCGTCTGGGTTTACGGTTTGTTCGGCGATGTCGAAGGCAATTATATTAAGAAGCCGATGCGGGAGTGCACAGGGACGGAAATCACGGAGGAATGGCTGTACCATCTGGGCGTGCCAGAAGCGGAAATCCATGACATGGCGGTGCATTCTGCCCGCTGTATTCCATGCATGATGCCGTATATTACCGCGTTCTTCATGCCGCGGACAGCCGGCGACCGGCCGAAGGTTGTGCCGGAAGGCTGTGTCAACTTTGCCTTTATCGGGCAGTTTGCCGACACGGTTCGGGATACTGTGTTTACGACTGAATATTCTGTCCGTACAGGCATGGAAGCGGTCTATACACTTCTGGATATTGATCGCGGGGTACCGGAGGTTTTCAATTCCGTTTATGATGTTCGGGTTCTGCTGGACTCCACATATAAGATGCTGGATGGCCGCCAGCTGAAAGAGATCAAAGTACCGTGGCTGGTTCATCTGATTGAAAAGCAGGGCTTAAAAAAGATCCAGGGAACCGTGATTGAAGAACTGCTTCAGGAATATCATCTGATCTGAAAACAAGCTTGAAAGATCCTGATCTGACGGATTCGGGATCTTTTTTCATGGCAAGACCGATTACAGGCAGATCATGAAAAAAGGAAACAAAATGATGAAAAAGGCAGGCATGGAAGAAGTTTCGCCGAATCTTCACATTCTCCTTTTTTTCCAGAATGGCAGAAAAAGCCTTTTATTTCCAGCTTTTTTGAAAGACCGTAAAGTTTTATAAATAAACAGTCGGTTAAGCGCTATCAAATTTATTGAAAATCTTTTCATAATTGAGTATAATACCATTGAGGTGATTTTGATGGACGAATTGTTGGCGGCCATGTATAAAGTTTCCGTACAGCTGGTTCCGATTCTGGGAGTCGCTGTACTTTGTTTTCTTATTTATTTATTACGCCATTGCGTTACATTTATTAAGGAATTGACGGCTATGGTTCAGAAGGCCGGTTCCGCGATGGAGGGGGTAGATAAAAGCATTGACAAGCTTCAGGCGCCCTTGGACACAGTGGTCCGGCTATCGGGAACGATTGATCAAGTTCAGGAAAGTGCTGTGGGAGCTGTCAAAAATATGGCTGGTTTTATGGCCGGGAATCTCGACAGCGCCAAGGAGGCGGCGGCCGCGCGGACTGCGAAGAAAAGACCGGCGCAGCCGATGGAGCCGACGGTGGTAACCCCAGCGGAAAGTGAAGAACCCATAACTCAAAGTGAAGGAGGAACAGAACATGAGTGATGAAAACAAAAGAGTAGACGAAGAAGTTGAAAAAACGGTAGAAGATCTGAAAAAGCAGATTGAAG
Source organism: Holdemania massiliensis (assembly GCF_022440805.1). Taxonomy (NCBI): domain Bacteria; kingdom Bacillati; phylum Bacillota; class Erysipelotrichia; order Erysipelotrichales; family Erysipelotrichaceae; genus Holdemania; species Holdemania massiliensis. Next base: position 1,736,777 of record NZ_JAKNTK010000001.1, read on the forward strand.
AAATCAATCGGGAAGCGGAAGATGCCGGCAGTCAGCAGTCATCGGAAGTGAAGGAAAAGATTGAAGCGGCCGCAAAGCGGGCGATTGAAATTCTGAATCAGAGCATCGATCAGCTGAAATTGTTGACCGCTCAGGTTCAGGACAGCGACACGTATCGAAAAACAATGAATCAGATTAAAACGGCGGCGGATAAAGCCGTAGCGGAATCGCAGCGGCTGTTTCATGAATTGAAGACCGATCCGAAAGTCAACAAAGCGGTAGAGGACATTAAAAAATCGGTGAACGATGTCAGTGAAAAAGTATCAGATTGTGTAAAAAGCGGTCTGGATGAATTGAAAAGTAATGAAGAACTGATGGAAAAAGTGGATCAGATTAAAGAAGGTACGGCCTCTTTGGTTGAAAAAGGCCAGCGGGCTGTCAAGGACTTTACAAGCAAGCCGGAAGTGCATCAGAATATAGAAAAAGCGAAGGACGTGACGATTGATGTTGCTGAAAAGACGGTCGATGCGTTGAAGAACTGGTTAAGACCGCAGCCGTCTGACGAAGCCGAAGTCCAATCCAAAAATGAGGAAGAAAAGGAGAAGAATGCAGAGCATGAAGAGAGTAACAATCTATGATGTAGCCAATGAAGCCGGCGTATCTCTGGCCACGGTATCCCGCGTTATTAATGGGAGCAATGTCGTTAAAGGCGGCACAAAGCAAAAGGTCGAGGAAGCCATTGAAAAACTGGGTTATAAGCCAAACGCGATTGCGCAGGGGCTGGCTCTGCAGAAAACAACGACAATTGCTTTGGTGATTCCGGAAGCAAGCTTTACGTATACCGGACAGATCATCAACGGACTTTTGGATGTTGCCAAAATTTATAAATACAACATTATGCTGCATACGACAACCGAAGGCATCAATGAAATTAATGATATCATCGAAAACATCATTAAGTCCCGTGTTGACGGCGTCGTCATTTATAACGATAAGCTGATGCGGGAAGAACTGAACACCCTGACCAAATACAATGTACCGATTGTTATCATCGGCAACAAAGTTTCCGATAGCAAGATCAGCTCGGTTTACGTTGACATTGAAAATGCTGTCTATGAGCTCGTTATGAAATACTTAGAGGGCGGCAAGCGTGATATTGCAATTATTCAGGATCGGAAGAATGGCTATTCAATCGACCAGATGATCCATGGTGCAAAGAAAGCGTATGCGACCAAGGGACTGGAATTCAACGGTTATCTGGAAATCCCCGGACAATATCGGACATCCTATGATTTTATGAAGGATTATCTGCAGGAACATAAGCATGATCTGATCATCGCCAATCGGGATTCCCAGGCGATTGCGGTTGTCAATGCCGCTAAGGAAAACGGCATCGACATTCCAAAGGAAATGGAAATCGTCTGTGTTATTGATACGAAATACAATTCGATGATGCGGCCGCAGATTTCCAGCTTTGCGATTCCGTCCTATGATTTGGGTGCGGTTTCGATGCGCGTCATGACCAAGATGCTGCAGGAGAATACTGACGATATTGATAAGGAAATTGAATTGAGCTATCTGTTTACACCGCGGCAGTCTACTTTGTGATTGACAGGACGGCTGAACTGCGGCTATAATAGCTCTGACAGGCTGAGAAGAGAAAGAGTAGCCTTGGAATGCTGAAAGAGAGCCTTTGGTTGGTGTGAAAAGGCAGCAGGAAAAGGGGAATACACCTTGGAGCCGCCTATGGCAAAGATAGGCCGCGGACTTCGGCGTTATGAAGAAGAGCATATCCTTGAAAATCAGGATATGAATTAAGGTGGTACCGCGCAAAGACGTCCTTGAATGAGGCGTCTTTTTTTATTTTTGAAGGAGGAAAAATACAATGGGTATCTATGAAGAATTAGAGTGGCGGGGATTGATTAAGGATGTCAGTTCACCGCAGCTGCGGGAAAAACTGAATGCCGGAGGCATGACATTCTATATCGGCACAGATCCGACGGGCGATAGTCTGCATATCGGACATTTCTCATCCTTTCTGATCAGCAAGCGTTTAAAAGATGCCGGTCATAATCCAATTCTGTTGGTTGGCGGGGGCACCGGTTTGATCGGCGATCCCAAACCGGACAGCGAACGGCCGATGGTGACGAAAGAGGAAGTCAATCACAATTTTGAATGCCTGAAGAAGCAGGCTCAGAACTTATTTGGTTTTGAAGTCGTCAACAATTATGATTGGTATAAAGATATCAACTTTATCGATTTTCTGCGTGACTACGGCAAATATTTCAATATCAATTACATGCTGAACAAGGATATCGTACGCCGCCGGTTGGATGCCGGGATTACCTACACCGAATTTTCTTATATGCTGATGCAGGCAATGGATTTCTGGTGGCTGCATGAAAACAAGAACTGTACGCTGCAGGTAGCCGGTCAGGATCAGTGGGGCAATATTACCGCCGGAATTGAACTGATCCGCAAAAAGACCGGACAGGAAGCCTATGGATTTACAATGCCGTTATTGACAAAATCCGACGGAACGAAGTTTGGCAAAACCAACGGGCATGCGATCTGGCTGGATATCAACAAGACTTCAGCGTATGAAATGTACCAGTTCTTCATCAATTCTGAGGACAGCAAGGTCATTGATTACCTGAAGTTCCTGACGTTCTTAAGCCGCGAAGAAATTGAAGCGCTGGAAGAAAAGAACCGCACACAGCCGCATCTGCGGGAAGCACACAAGGCTTTGGCAAAAGAGGTCATTACCTTTGTACATGGCGAAGAAGCCTACAACACGGCGATTAAAATTGCTCAGACCTTGTTTGGCGGCAATCTTCAGGATCTGACAGTCGATGAGCTGAAACAGGGTGTTTCCGATATGCCGCGCTTTGTCATTGAAGACAAGCAGCCGTTAATCGAGGTACTGGTAAACTGCGGAATTGCCAAAAGCAAGCGCGAAGGCCGCGAATGGATTGTTGGCGGTTCCATCCAGGTCAATGGGGAAAAGGTCACGGATCCGATGACGCCGGTCTGCCGCAGCGAAGCGTTTGACCAGGAATTTACGATTCTGCGCAAAGGCAAAAAGAACTATTTCGTCTGCGATTTTAATCAATAAGAGAATTGCGAAAAGTAAATGAGAGCGATGCTTCCTGCGACGAAAGTATCGCTTTTTTTATGATTCTTAAACCTTTATTTTCACCCTGAATTTTGATTCTTAAACGTAAAATTGACTAAATTCACTTCGGTCTAGAAATAAAAATATTGTCAGGATTTGTAACAAATGTTATGATTAATTTAACATTCCAAGCAGGATGATGAAAGTCAGTGAAGCACTGAGTTTTTTTCTAGCTCGGTGGTTATAAAAAAGATTTAAATATAACGAGTTGATGGAAAACTGCCTTTTATAGGTCTGCTTGAGGATTCAATAACAGAGAGGAAGAAAAGGGGAAATGACCAAACGTATATTTAAGGCTGGAATTGCTTTGCTTTTAGCCCTGTCTTGTGTAACGATGACAAAGCAAAGTATTCATGCCGAAACGAACAATGATGAATACCATGCCTACTACCGCAAACAATTAAATGAGGAAAATGAGCGGATCTTCTACAATGCTCTGTTGGAATTATATCTCAATGGAAATTTGAAGGAAGGCGTTTGTTCTTATGATGTGACGCTGCAGTTAGGCCAGGCTGAATTAAGCCGATATGCTGATGGGGATTTGGCTTTAGCCCGACAATTCCAAAATGCTCGGGATGCTTTCATGGGGGATTATGCCGAAATCTTTTATGTCGATTGGTCGAAGATTTCGCTGCGGGTCGGCAGTGATGGGCATGGCTATGTAGCCAACGTGGGAAACGGCGGTTATGCAGATCTTTATAAGGATTCCCGTTTATCCAGTGCGGACTCGATCGAAAATATGGAAGCACAGTTAAATTCCGCGGTCAGTTCGCTTACTGAGCAAGCTCGTTCTTACGCCACTCGGCAGGAACAAATTCGCTTTGTTCACGATGCGATTGTAGAGCGTGTAGACTACACTTATCGGGAAGAGGCATCAGCGGAGGCGGCACCGCATGTTGATGATACCGTGGGAGCTTTCGTTTTTGGCCAGGCTTGGTGCGAGGGCTATGCCCGTGCTTTTAAGATGGTGATGGATCGTCTGGAGATTCCTTCCGTTTTAGTCATCGGCGGCGGCATTCGCTCTTCGGAAACCGCTTCTTCAACGCCGATCGTGGAAAACCACATGTGGAATGATGTGCAGATGGAGGATGGACAATGGTATGCGGTGGATGTCACCTTTGATGACCCGATCTCCGGCAATACCGTCAGCCGCGATAAGTTCTTGCTGAAAGGTTCGGATTTTTTCTATGCCCAGCACAAAGAAACCGGAGAATTGTCACAGGGCGGCAAAACGTTTGCTTATCCCACCTTATCTCTATCTAATTATGGTGAAGTTCAAGCAGAAGAAGAATCAAAAATAAAAATCCTGGTAACCAATGGAGAAACTGCCAGTGAAGAAGGGACAGACGGACTGATCTCCTATACAGAATTCCTGTTTGAATATGACGGGATGACGGAAGCTCAGATGCAAGAAAAAGGGATGCGCTGGGCTGTCAGAAGTCAATATAAGGATGAACAGGGAGAGCTGCAGTATTCTGCGTGGATCGGCTTAAACAGCTATGGAGATTTTGAAAATTCCAGCTATATCCGCATTGATTATAATGATCAGAGTGCCCATGTTCTGGGATATGAATTTGCCGTAACGACGAATTTACAGGATGAAATCAATTTGGATGTGAATGAGTCCAATCTGGTGGAGCTCAGTGATTTATATGCGGTGAATGATCAACATGCCTATCGGACACGGCCGTGGATCATTTCTGCCAGTCCTGATCCACGCAGCGTCTACTATGGTGGGAAGACCAAAGTTACACTGGTTTATGATTCACCGCTGGTGACCGTCGAAGGCATCGAACCCCATTTGGAGGTCACAACCGAGTATTCCAATCCCAATTTCAGCGTAGACAACCTGCAATGGGAAAATACAACCCAGATCATTTCAAATCTTAATGGTGAACGCGAACAGGAAGTCTGCATTGTCACCTTTGATTTTACGCCGGATATGAGCTATAACTATTCCGGTACCGGGTATACCTTCAATTTAGTCGGATTAGTTGGCAAGGCTAACGGATCTGTTCCAAAAGCTTATTCTCTAAGGCGGCAGGAATACAGTTTGTCTGTTGCACCTTGTCCATTAAGAACACCGCCGGACAGCCGGTTATTAAGTGCTTATCCTAAACCAGCGATGTCTTCTTATCCATATGATATGTTTGAAGATCCAACCGGTTCTTTGATCCAAACGACGCAGGGAAGTATTGGCTTATCCTTAATTGCTTCAAAAGTAAGTGAAGAGAACGAAGCCGCTCTGGATTCGGCACTTGCTTCTTCGGGAATTCATGTTGCTGATAGTTCGCTGGTGAAAGAATATCAAACTTATGATCTGGCAATTTCCTGCAAGGGGACAAGATTGTCTATCAAAAAAGGAAACAAGCTGACGATTGCGCTGCCTTATCCCAATGGTTTCGATCCGCGAACAATGCAGGGTGTGACGTTTGAAGCTTATCACTTTACAGAGCAGCCGGAAGGCTCAGGGCAATATGTTGCTGAGAAACTGATCTGCAATGCAACTGAAACGGGACTGTGGGTGATCGTGAATAGTTTCAGTCCATTTGCGGTGGTGATGGTTGACAGTGCAAAGGCGCCGAAATCCGAACCTGTCCTGTCTGTTAATACGAATGAAGTGATGGCTTCCGTTCAGATTGAAGGAAGCAGCGCACTTCCGGCTGCTACGGTTTTAGAGCCGCTGGATACGGAGAAGACGGTTATTTTAAACGCAAAAGAAGGCTATATTTTGGATGCGCTGATGGTCAATGGGACACGCTTAGAGTCGTCGCAGTTTGAAAGCAGCGAAACGGATTCCTCTGCTCAGTATCGTGTTACGATCGCTGCCGGGAATCAGGATGTTGCGATGACGGCAGCGTTTAAAGCACGAACCGTTGCTGAAAAAGAAGCCGAAGAAGGTTTTGAAGTTATTTTGCCGATCGTGGATAAGCCGCAGCTTCCGGAAACTCCAAGCACGCCAGGGACATCGCAGGATTCTGCATCGAATTCAGAAAATCTTCCGCAGAATGAATCGGGAATCAGTTCGCTGGTCATTTCTCCAAATCAAAAGACCTCATATGTTCCATCAAAGACACAAACGAAGGAAACCGCGGATCCGACGGATGAACCCACAGTGCATCCGGAGGCATCGGCTGAAAGCCAGCCTCAGGCAACGCCGAAGAACACAGCTGTGCCGTCTGTCAATGCCGATGCTAAGACAGAGAAGAACTCAAAGTCAAATTCCATTTGGCCTTGGGTCATCGGGGGTGCGGCAGTGCTCCTGCTGGCCGGTGCAGCCTGCTTTTTCATCAAAAACTATGTAACGGACAAAGAATAAATCTAAAAAGCAAAAGCAGAAAGACAGAATGATTGATTTACCCCCTGTCAAGTAGACAGGGGGCAGATCATTGCATACTTAGTTTCTGTTTTTTTTATTGCAAAGCAGAGGAGGGAACACAGGATCAGGAACCCTTCTTTTTTTCCTTCATAGAATGGGATACAAGAGGAGGTGCATCCATGAAAGCGGTCGTGTTTGTGAATGACCAGCGTATGGAAATTATCATTCAACGTTTACGGTCGGCAGGGATTCAGGTTCAGGAAGGCCGATGTGAAAAAGACATGGAACAGATCGAACGGATGGCAGGCAGAATCGATCTGGTTATTTTGCCGATTCAAGGCGTCAGTGACGACGGATTTATCGAATTGAAAAAAAGGGGCTACTGCATGAAGGCTTTTTTTGCGGCGCTGCGCAAAGAAACCTTAATTTTTACAGGGGTGATTACACCGTATATTAAAAAACTGCCGCAGACGGTAATCTCGTTGTTGGCACGGGAAGAAGTCATCTCGGCCAACGCTGCCTTAACGGCTGAAGGTATTTTGGCCATGATCATTCAGAACACACCGCGTTCCCTGGCGGAATATCGCTATGATGTGATCGGTTTTGGGCATTGCGGACGAGCCATCGCCCAGTTGCTTGATTGTCTGAAGCTCAAAGTGAGAATTGTTTCAGCGCACTCTCATCCCGAGTGTGCGGATCTGCCTTATGATTTCATCAGTCTGCCGCAGTGGCAGTTTCAGCAGCCCTGGCCGGTCGTCATCAATACTGCGCCGGTAGAGGTCATCAACGATGCTATGGTAGCCCTCTGGCAGGACAAGCCGTTGATCATTGATATTGCCTCTCGTGCCGCAGGGGTCAATGAACGTGTTTATAAGCGCAAAGATACACAGGTGATCGCGGCTCCGCCGCTGCCGGGACTTGTGGCGTGGCAGAGCGCCGGTGAAATCTTGGCGGATGTGATTTTGAAAGAGGTGAAACGATGAAATTGTTATGGGGAATGTGCGGCTCTTTCTGCAATCATGCCGCCGTAATTGAACAGCTGCGGGATATGGTCCAGCGCTGGCCGATCACGATGATCGTCAGTGAAAACACAGCCCAGCTCGATACCCGCTTTGGACCCGCCTGTGAACGTATGGAGCTGCTGGAAACACTGAGCACCCGTCCGGTAATGACGACTTTGCAGGAAGCAGAGCGGACCGGCCCGATTGATCATTTTGACGCGATGATCATTGCGCCGATCACGGCAACCGAGCTGAACAAGCTGACACTGGGAATTTATGACACGCCGATTACACTGGCCGCCAAGGCACTGCTGCGCAATCAGAAGCCATTGGTGCTGGGGATTGCTTCCAATGATTTTCTGGGGCTTTCCGGCGTGAATCTTCTGCGTTTGAAACAGCTTCGGCATATCTTTTTCGTGCCGTTTGGACAAGATGATTATGTCCATAAGCCAAACAGTCTGGTCAGCGACTGGAAGCAGATCGAAGCCGCGTTGTGCGCGGCGCTGGAAGACCGGCAGCTTCAGCCGTTGTTATTGGAAGGGAAGGGATCACAATGAGATTGGGCCATTGCATGACGGCGTTGATCACGCCGATGAAAGAAACGGGACAGATAGATGAGCTGGCGTTAAGTAATCTTGTCGAGAAACTGATTGCGGAAGGCTGCGATGGATTTGTCGTATGCGGGACGACCGCTGAAGCCAGTGCTTTAAGTCTGGAAGAAAAAAAGCAGGTGCTGCACTGCGTGATTGAACAGAGTGACCAGCGGGTTTGTGTCTGGATGGGCTGCGGATCCAACAATACTGCCGAAACGCTGAACATGATCCGCTGGGCCAACACCGAACCGATCGACGGCATCATGCTTGTCTGTCCTTATTATGTCCGACCTTCACAACAGGGACTGTATGCCCATTTTGCGGCTTGTGCCCGAATCAGTGAAAAACCAGTGATGCTGTATAACGTACCGAAACGAACCGGCGTCGCACTGAGTGCTCAGACTGTACTCCAGCTGGCTCAGGATTTTCCCAATATTCGGGCCTTAAAACAGGCTTGTCATGATATGGAAATGGTCAGAGCCATCCTTACGGAAAATGATCAGGTCCAGATTCTCAGCGGTGAGGACGGCTATTTTCTTGAGGGACTGCGCGAAGGAATCAGTGGAATTGTTTCGGTTGCCGGTCATTGTGTAATGCCGATGATCGTTAAAATCTGGGAAGATTATCAATATGGTGTTGAAAATACGGAGCTGGATCAGTTTCTAAAACAGGTCAGCAATCAGATCTTTCAAGTTTCCTCACCGTCCGATATTAAAGCCATGCTTGCTTTGCAGGGATGGTGTGAAGATGGGGTGAGGCTGCCTTTAGTACCGCTTTCACCGCAGGAAAAACAAGCGCTGCAGGAGTTTATGCAGCAGCATAGCTTGCTTTAGACAAATTTCACCCGCTTAAACCGGTATGCTGAAACAGGGTGAAAATCATGATTCAGGTAAAAGTGTTCGATGAGCAGCATGAAGACGATCTGACCGACAGTCTGAACGAATTTCTGGCGGAACTGGACGAACGCGACGTCTTATCAGTCCAGCTGGCAACCTCGCATTTTTCAGTCATTCCCGAACAGCTGTACAGTTTCAGCGGAATGATCGTCTATCGGATAAAATCCGAAAAGACGGGAAGCCTAAATGCGGGAGGCGATGACGATGAATAAGAACCGGATCGGCTGCAATGTCAAGACCTGTGTTTACAACACGCAATGCGAATGTACCGCAGAGAAGATCGAAGTCGGCTGTGACGAATGTGTTCAGCCATGCTGCGACCATGAAACACTGTGCCGGACCTTTAAGAAAAAGGCCGAACACTAAAGAAAAAGGAACTGATGGCTTCGGCGGGATGAAACCGGCTGAAAGATCGTCAGTTTCTTTTTCTTACGCATGTTGATGTTCATGCCGTAAGACCCCTTCTGAAAAGGCTGCGTGAATGATTTTTATCAGCTCTGGAACAAAAGCCGGAATTAATTCTTTTGTAAGCTTAATGTCTTATGTTATAATACTCTGGAGGTGTTGTTTATGCGCAGACAAATACTTTGCCTGATGGCTGCTGCTTTGTTGTTGATCAGCGGCTGTTCCAAAAAGGATCCGAATCAAATCAGTACAGAGAAAATGCAGCTGTATACTGCTTACTATAAATCCATTATGGATATGGACCGATTTCAGGAAAAATCGGATTTTTATGATATTGAAGTCGTCATGAATCAGCTTCCTGACGGCACCTATCGTTATTATGTGATTTTGGATAATCCGCAGGTGGCGATGGTGGATGTTGAAATGCTGGTTGTCGATGCAGCTGTGGATTACCTGCAGACATCGGTCATTGCGCCTTCAGTCGGCCTGCTGGAAAACGAAGATTACTCGCTGATCCCCAACCAGGTCTATCCGGAACTGGGGTATGTTAAAGGCTTGATGGCCAGCGGTGAAACCTCTTCTCCAACAATTTCATTAAACGTTATGGTGCTGTGGAAGGATTATGCCAAATTAAAGGAAACCCGCGAATATCTTCAGCTGACAGGAGACTTTGTAAATCAGTCAGCGACACCGGAAGCGGAGCCTCAGACAGAAGGCGCCCATGATGATCTTCCGATTGAGGATGAGGATGACAGTGAGTAATCATGACCAAGGGTAAGAAACAGTCTTTGATCGCCGGGGCGTTAACCAGCTCGGCCGGGATCTTTATATCCAAAGCTTTGGGACTTCTTTATGTTGTCCCTTTTACTGCAATTGCTGGAGAAGCCAATATGTCGTTTTACAGCGTTGCTTATACCTATTATGATATCCTGCTGAGTATTTGTTCGGCTGGTATTCCGTTTGCGGTAGCGGCAATGGTCGCAAAGTATTCCAACAATGAAGATTATAAAACAGTCATTTTGGTACGCCGGCTGTCGATGGCTTTGATGCTTTTGAGCGGCTTTGTCATGGCGGTGCTGTTTATCATGGTATCGGGTCCATTGGCGTCCTCGGTGCTGGGGGCTAAGAAAACACCGGAGGATGTTGCGATTCTGCGCAATGTCTTCATGATCCTTTCGCTTGCGGTTGTCTGCGTGCCGTTTCTCAGTTCGTTCCGCGGATTTTATCAGGGCTTGAAGGATTTGAAGTCCTATGCGTTTTCTCAGGTTCTGGAACAGCTGACCCGAGTTGTTTCCTTGTTGGCGCTGGGTGCTTTTTTTGTTTACATTCTGGATATGAACAATATTTTTGCGGTGTATATGGCGGTCTTATCAACTTCGCTGGCCGCGATAGCCGCTATCGCCTATTATCTGATTTATGACCGTAAGCATTATCAGCCGATTAAGGATTTGGCCCGGCATCAGTCAACCCGGCCGAAAGAGGTCGGTGAGCTGTTTCAGGAACTGCTGCTGTTCGGTCTGCCGTATTTGATCACCGCTTTATTGGGCAACAGTATGAACATTGTGAATAACAACTTTTTCATCAATACTGCGACATCGGCCGGAAGCAGTTATGAGGATGCCAAGCTCGCGTTAGGCATCATCCAGGTGCAGTGCAACAAGCTGACGTCCATCCCGCAGGTACTGGCACTGGGCTTCTCGACTGGAATTGTTCCGTATGTTACAATTTCTCTGGAAAACCGCAACTTTAAAGAACTGCGGCGGAATGTTCTGGATTGTCTGGATACGGTTTTGTATATTGGTGCGCCGCTGTGCTTCTGTCTGTTTGCACTGGCTTCGCCGATTTATTACATCATGTATGGCAAAGGAAATCTCAGCCTGGGCAGTGAAATGCTGGCATGGAGTTCCTTGCTGGCGTTAACCGGTACGCTTTCACCGATCTGCAGCTCACTAATGATGTCGCTGCGCTTTCGGCGTCAGAGTATTCTGTATCTGATCATCGGTTTTGGCGTGAAGCTGGCAACCTTTTTCCCTTTGGTTAAATATACAGGATTCAGCGGGGCGATTACTTCCAGTGTTGCGACATCGCTGGTCATTATTTTTCTGAATCTGAATTTAATCAAGCAGAAATATAAAGTACAGTATGCCCGGGTCTGGCGGCGGTTAGGTGTGATTGTGATCGGCTTGATTGCGATGAATGGCTGCTTTGTTTTGCTGCGCTGGGCAGGACTGACTGTAGTCAACGCTTCGCGGCTGATCGGTGTTCTGCAGTTGGCGGCCTATGGTATTTTGGGCATGATAACCTACTTTATCACGACCGCGTTTTTCCGGCTTCCGCAGCATTTATTCCACATGAGTCTGCCGGCGATGGTTCGTCGCATGACGCGAAAGGTGATCCGATGATGCGGCTGGATAAATTTCTGGCGCATGCCGGATTGGGGACACGGAAGGAAGTCAAAGAGCTGGTTCGCAAAGGCCGGGTGGAGATCAACGGACAGCGTGTTAAAAAGGATGATCTGAAGATTGATGAACAAACGGATCAGGTGTGTGTGGACGGCGAAATCATTGCTTATGAATCTGCGGTTTATATTATGTTGAACAAGCCTCAAGGAGTGGTCAGTGCGACTGAGGACAGCCGCTATTCTACGGTACTGGATTGTCTGGAAAGCAGCCGCAATGATTTGTTCCCGGTGGGTAGGCTGGATATTGATACCGAAGGTCTGCTTTTGATCACTAATGACGGAGCCTTGGCTCACGATCTGCTTTCGCCGAAAAAGCATGTTGATAAAACGTATGAAGTCCATTTGGAAAAAGCTTGGGATCCTCAGTATGAGCCAGCGATTCTCGAAGGAATTCGAATTAGCGATGAAGAAATCTGCCAGCCGGCAGTGCTGAAACAAATTGAGGATCAGGTGATTCTGCTGACGATTCAGGAAGGAAAATTTCATCAGGTCAAGCGGATGATGCATGCCTGTGATAATGAAGTCACTTACTTAAAGCGTTTGACAATGGGGCCGCTGACTTTGGATGAAGCGTTGGAGCCAGGCCAGTGGCGAGCCTGTACCGAAGAGGAAATCACGGCTTTAAAAAAACATAAAAAGTAGAATCAGGAAGGGATTGGCGAATCAGCTAATCCTTTATTTTTAGCTGTTTTCCTATTTTCCTGCGGGAATGCAGAATTTTGAACAGTTAACTTATGAATAAATAAAGTTTGCTTTAAATCTTACAAATTCATGAAACCTGTCTTTTATACCGTTTTCTTTTGAAGACTTTCGATATAATGGAAGAAAGAAGCGTAAGCAGGGAAAGAAGGGAAAAAGAATGCGACGTTTTCCAATCCTAATTTTAATCTTATTTTTAATCAGCGGCTGTGGAAAGAACGATGAACCCAAGATGACGGCCACTCCGGAGCCGACACCGATCTCAACGCCGCAGATTAAACCTACGCCAACTCCCAAGCCGACATCGACGCCGGTCATTGAAGGGGAGATTGAAGTGGTTTTAGAATGTGTCTGGACAGGTCGGATGATTGAGGGTGACAATCAATATCTTGTCACTGTTGGCGATAAACGAATGAAGTCAGGGAACTTTGTAAAACTAAAAGATTGTGTCGGGAGTGAATATGCCAGCTTAAAAGTAAATTATCATTCTGCCTATCGCGATGAATGGGGGACATGGATTATTGAAGACTATGAGATGGAGAAACTAGATAATACAGTGCCGGGATTGCCTTCGGTATGGGAAACTGACTTCGATCATGTTTATCCATTAGTTAATCGTTTTCCAGAACACGCTGCCGAGTTGGAACTGGTCGAAGGAATGGTTGTGCTGGAAAAGAACGGACGCTATGGCGTAGCCGGACGGAATCAGGAAGTTGTGGTGGAAATTCTGGGGAGTGCTTATCCAATTTTGGATTCCTTGGAGCTGCATTGCGATGCACGTGCCTATGACTTCAAGTATGTTTCAGGGACACCCTACTTTTTGTGTTCTGGTGAACATGGTCTTAGTGCTAAAGCCTTTTATGCTGATATGGATACACAGAAGATCTATACGGTCTTTTCTGGCGATGATGGTCCTGGCTCATTTTATTCTCTGGATGGCTCGCGCATGAAGGGCGAGCTGGGGTTATATCATGCGATCAGGGGATATTCTGAAAGCCAGGAAGGGATCCCCGAATATGAATGGCTGAATCGTGTGGGAGTTTTTAATCGTCAGGGAGAGCTTGTGACAGATGCAATTTATGATGATGGTTTAGCGATCACTGGCGATCTGATTCCGGTCGCTCGGGATGGACTATGGGGTTATGTCAACGCGGCAGGAGAAGAGATTATTCCTTGTCAATACCGGGCGTTGCTGTTAGTAGATCCGGATCATGATCGCTGGACGGCTTATCCGCCAGATCATGGCCGCATTGTCGCCCAGGATCTGGCTGGCTACTATGGTGTATTGGGGATGGATGGAACGATCTTAGTCCCTTTTGAATATAATTATGCCGCACCGTTTTATGATGGTCAGATTTTGTTGGAAAAGGATGGCGTGCGGAGTTTTGTTTGAGGCGCTGTATTGAAGGGAATATTATAAAATGAAGCTCTTTGCCAGAGCTTCGTTTTTATAGATCAGTTTTTGTTTTTATTTTCCGTCAAGAAAAATCCTATTCTACGCGGGTTTCTGTCGCATTAAAGCGAAAAGCCACCCGAGAGAACAAGAACTATAAGCAGAATCGTACTTACTGCGATAAAACCTAATGAAATCCCAGCTTTCTGCTTGTAGGATATCATCGTTTGGCACTGCGCTGAAGTCATTGTAATCGGGTATTTGCGACGGCCAATCAGATAAAGAATCAAGCCTCCGGAGCCATTATTTCCGCTTAATGAAAACAGACCCCAGAACTTCGGATGCTTTAAATTGCGGCAGCTGGCATCCAGTTCTGTGAGCCGATAAATCTGAAACGCCAAGGAAGCCGCCCCTAATAAAACGGCAAATACAAGAATAATCAATAAAGCAGTCATCTTTTTTCCTCCTAAAACTTCTTGATAATCTGATAAAACAGAACGCAGGTACTCAGAATTCCGATCACAGCGCTAATGCCGATCAACAGGCGGTTATTGGAAATCAGACCGTTGAAGGTCACCAGAATGATCATGAGTGCGACGTTGACAATGACGGCCGCGATCAACCGGCGATTGCTGCTGACGACATCGGTGCTTTCTTCAAGGTGTTCAATCATCTTTTTATCTCCTTTCAACAGCTCGTCCAGCGATATTGCATAGAGATCGCTGAGTTTGATTACGCTGAGGATATCCGGATAGAATTTTCCCGTTTCCCAATTGGAGATCGTCTGCCGCGATACCTGAATCGCTTCTGCGACTTCTTCCTGAGTCAATCCGGCATGGGATCGCGCTTCCTTAAGTTTGATATTCAGTTCCATGAGATGTTCTCCCTTCGGTTTAAGCATGCCATTTTGCGCTGAGGTTGTCTATCAAAAGTCTTTGACATCGGCTCAAATTTAGTCTAAAACAGGAGATTTTAGAAGAAAATTCATACCTTGATAATAAGAAAAAGCAAGATCATCAGAAAGACTTGATGAGCTTGCTTTTTGAGAAGGATTAATAAAACCCATGAAAGCGGGAAAACTGTCAAATACCTGAATGATATGTCTTATTGCCAAGTAAAAAAATCACCAGGTTTAAATTGCGAATTTGGGTTCTATAACAGCTTATCCAATTCAATTTGCGGCATGTCCGGCGTGTTGCCGCGGGCAACTTCGTTCAGATAGCCGATAACCTGCTGAGTTAGATAGGTCGGTGTTGATGCCCCGCTGGTCACGGCAATCCGGCCGCGGTTTTGGTAATTTTCAGGTTTTAGCTGTTGGACGGTTTCGATCAGCAGGACTTCCGGGATTCCGCTTTGAATCGCAATGTCTTTAAGCTTGTTGGAATTGTTGGATTGGGGATCGCCGACGACAATCAAGAGATCGATATCCTTTAGTTTCTGAATTGCTTCCTGTCGAATCCGTGTGGCGTTGCAGATTTCTTTTTCAAATTGAGCATGTGGGTAGCGCAAACGGATCTGTTCCATCAGACGGCTGATTTCCAGAATACTCATTGTGGTTTGATTGGTGACGAGAATCTTTTCGTTGTCAAGGGACAAGGCGGCCAATGATTCCTGGTCATAAACGGGATGGACGCGCGGACTGATCGCCAGCACCGCTTCGGCTTCGGGATGATGACGCTTGCCGATATACAGCACATCGGCTCCCTCACAGATTGCCTGCCGAACTAACCGCTGGGTTTCCTTGACATCCGTACAGGAAGCGTCAACACAGGTTAATCCTTTCTGCCGGGCTTTTTGAGCGACTTCCTCACTGATGCCGTGCGCGGTAAATATGACGATGCCTTCGTTGATTTCATCTAATAACTCTAACCGTGTTTTTCCGGCCTGTTCAATACAGCGAATGTGATCGAGTTTCAGGGCATCTACAACATACCGGTTATGTACGATCATGCCAAGCATTGTAATCGGAACGCCGGGATTTTCGCGGGCTGTTTTGCGCGCCAGAGCGATGGCCTGGGTAACCCCTTTGCAGTAACCGCGGGGAATGACGGGGATGATTTCCATAAATGAAACACTCCTTTTTCTTCAATCATTATAGCCTGAACGTTAATTTGGGTGCAAGTGAAATAAAATCCAGGGAAATGGGATATAGAAACGTTGATTCAGATCAGTCTTTCGCTGTGAATGGAAAAAAGCATCTCAAGACCGGTAAAAAACTGAAAAAAAGGAGCAAAAGATTGAGGAAAATCAGCGTGACAATTGCACAAATGGCTTAAAATCTGTATAATTGATGGGCAAAGTGAGAAGTTTAACGATCGGAACAAAGTCGACAATAAACAAGTTTTCACCCCTTTAAAGGAGGAAGAGTATGACACAATTCAACGATTTTCATCTGCGGGAAAGTGCGCAGAAATTAATTGAGCTGGAAGGCTTCACTGAGCCGACAGCGATTCAGGCAGCGGTGATTCCCGCGGCATTAAAAGGTCGGGATATCATCGGAATTTCAGAAACGGGTACCGGCAAAACCCACGCTTTTTTAATTCCGTTAATGGAAAAAATAAAACCGGAGCTGCCGCAGGTTCAGGCGGTGATCACCGCTCCAACCCGCGAGCTGGCGATGCAGATTTACAACCGCGCTAAGAAAATGATGCAGGCAGATTCGCGGCTGAGAGTGCGGTTAATTACCGGCGGATTGGATCGGGAAAAGATGGCGGATTCAATTAAAACGCAGCCGCATCTGGTTATCGGAACCCCGGGCCGAATCAAAGATTTATTTTTAGATCAGGAAGTGCTGCGGGTAGACACCGCTTCCATTCTGATCGTCGATGAAGCGGATATGACGCTGGAATTTGGCTTTCTGGAGGACATCGATGCGATTGCCTCCCGCATGGGCAGTCATTTACAGATGATGGCGTTCAGCGCAACGATTCCTCAAGGCTTAAAGCCTTTCCTAAAAAAATACATGCAGGCACCACAGACGATTAAAATTGACCAGGAAACGAAAATGGATCCTAAGATTGAGCATATCCTCGTTCCCTGCAAGCACCGCAGTTACGCAGAAACGCTTCTGCAGATCCTGCCGGGATTTATGCCTTATGTCTGCCTGATCTTCGCCAATACCCGTGAAGAAGCGGCGGCTACGGCAAACGCCCTGCGCGATGCGAATGTCCCTGTGATTGAAATCCATGGTGGACTGCAGCCACGTCAGCGTAGGCAGGCGATGAAGCAGCTGGAACATGCGGATCACAGCTACATTGTGGCCACGGATATTGCGGCACGAGGGATTGATATCGATGGGATTACACATGTCGTTTCATTGGGCTTCCCAAATGAGCTGGATTTCTATATTCACCGCGCCGGACGAACAGGCCGGGCCGGTCGTGAGGGGACCTGCTTCGCGTTATATCAGGAACAGGATGAGCGGGCAATCCGGTTGTTAAAAGAACGCGGCGTACATTTTGAGGTGCGCTCCTTTAAAAATGGACAATGGCAGGCGCAGCGGCAGACAGATCGCCGCAAAATGTCACCAAGTCAGCAGCGCGAAAAAGAAATTGCGCGGTCATTGAACCGGAAAAAGGAAAAGGTTAAACCGGGATACAAGAAGAAAAAAGCTGAGCTGGTCAAGCAGATTCAGCGTAAGGAACGCCGGGCGATGATTCAGAGCGAGATCCGTGCGCAGCGCAAAGAACGCTATAAAGCGCAGCAGCGGCAGAAGCGCGAGGAGGGCAATGATGAATAAGATCGGCTGTCATGTTTCGATGAAAGCACCGGAATATTTCGTCGGTGCTGTAAAAGAAGCGTTGTCCTATAACGCCAATGCCTTGATGATTTATACCGGACCGCCGCAGAATACGCTGCGAAAACCGGTTGATCAGCTGCGGATAGAGGAAGGCCAAACTTTGTTGAAGAAACAGGGAATTCCTTTGGAAAATGTGATTGTGCATGCCCCGTATATTATCAACTTAGGCAATGTCCAAAACCCGGACACGTTTGAGTTGGGAGTTCGTTTTCTGAAGCAGGAATTGGCACGCACTGCCGCGATGGGTGCGCGTTATTTAGTGCTGCACCCAGGCTCCAGCGTCAAAGCGAGCGCAGAAGATGGGCTTGCTAAGATCATTGAAGGATTGAATCAGGCTTTGGAACAGGATGAGCATGATGTATTCATTTGCTTGGAAACGATGGCCGGCAAGGGAAGTGAGCTAGGCTGGAATTTTGAACAGCTGCGGCAGCTGCGCGAAGGGGTTGTCAAGAAGGAACGGATTGCATTCTGTTTGGATACCTGTCATATTCATGACGCAGGATACCCAGTGGCCGAACTGGATACTGTATTGAAACAATGGGATGAAGTCATCGGACTGTCGCTTCTGAAGGTAATTCATCTCAATGATTCCAAAAACATCCGCGGTGCCCGTAAGGATCGCCATGCGAATCTGGGACAGGGTGAAATTGGTTTTGACGCATTGTATCAGGTGTTTGCGGATCCGCGATTGGACGGCGTTGTCAAAATTTTGGAAACTCCGTATGTCGAGGATCATGCACCTTATGGCCTGGAAATTGAAATGCTGCGGGACGGTGTGTTTGATCCGCAGAAGTTAGATTGTTTGAAAGCTGAAAAATAGTGCGGAAACGTTACGGTTTTCTCAGCAAGAAATTGTACAGAACTGATGATTTCATGGCAATAGAAAGCTTAACGATGGCGTGTTTTTCACAGAACGCTCCTTTTTTCGCAGGAAGAACTCAATCATATGCAGACTTGAAAAGGTCTTGTGTTTTTCATAATTTAATGATACTGTATTATTGTAAATAGTACAGATTGTTTTGGTTACGAATGAGTGGAGGGAAAAACAATGCCAAAAAGAATCATCATGATGATCGGATTGATTTGTCTGTTGATCAGCGGATGCACAGTAAGAACCAATCCATCCGTTTCGCTGGAATCACTGCCGATTGGCTATTACCAAGGTACAGGATATATTGGTACTCAAGATCAGCAACTGCTTCTAATGAACACCGGCTATGGCTGGTTGGGGAAGGTTGGACTCTATGGGACGATTCAGCAGTTGCAGGAACAGGAAGGAACATTAACGTTCGTATTTAGAGACGAAGAGTTTACTTTGGAGCTGCAAAAACAAGGCGACAGTTATCAGGGAACGCTGCAGTCGCAAGATCGGCAGTTAACGATGGACTTAACGTGGATTGAGCCGGATACCCAAGCTTTGTTGAATTTCAGCGTCCTTGCACCGCTGGAGGAAAAATCTGCGCTGTTAGCGAACTATCAGCAGTTTCCTGCCGATGGTCAGGTGCCGCCGTATCAATTTGAACTGGGAAAGGATTCAGAAGCGTCAGCATGGCTTGATCGGCATCAGCTGGATACGATTCTCGGGGATAAGACCGATACGGATCTGATGAAAGCGGCCTTATTTTGGGTTTGCGAACAATATGATCATGTTTCAAATTCACAGTACCGAGGTGAATCTCAATTTGACAATGTCGGTAATTTCGCGGACGATGGAAATGGCTTAAACTGCAACAATCTTTCCGTGCTCTTAAGCGGAATCCTGCGCAGCTATGGTGTTAAAGCCGTACCGATTTGGTGTCTGTCTGCGAGTGAGTGGGATAGTGATTGCCATGTCATCGTTCAGGCGTACAGCGAATCGTTGGATCAATGGGTTTTTCTGGATCCAACTTACAATTTAATGCTCAGCGATGATCAGGGAAACTATATTGATGTTGAAGCGCTGCGCTCGATTTTGATTGAAGGACAGCCGCTGAATGCCAATCCGGAAGCTAATTATAATGGAAAACCCTTTGATTTGGAGAATTATCGGAATTATATGACAAAGAATACGTTTCGATTTGAACGGCCGGCCTTTTGCGGACGATTCATTAGTGAAATGGTAATGTTGGTACCGGAGGGAACAAATTATTCCAAAAACACGATAATGACGACGGATTGGGAAGCCTTCTGGGTGTTGCCGGAAAGATAAGAAGTCATGGATTCAGCAGGAAAAAAACAAACGAAAGGGTAAGGAGAATAAAAGCGTTTATGCTACAATAAAGGCATAAAGGGGGAATTGAGGAATGGAGCTGCGATTAAAATTCGACGAGGATGAGCTGAATTATGAACGTTATCGACCACAATATCCTGAGGCGCTGATGAAAGAGGTGCTGCAAAGTTTTCATCTTGGCCCGCACAGCCAGGTTCTGGAAATCGGGATTGGCACGGGACAGGCAACCCAGCCGATTTTAGATACAGGCTGTTCGCTGACCGCTGTGGAACTTGGCAGAAAGCTGGCTGCGTTTGCGGAGAAAAAGTTTCAGAAGGCACCGAACTTTCAGGTGATTCAAGGTGATTTCATGGATTTAGAGCTCAGGGAAAACAGTTGGGATGCGCTGTATTCGGCTACGGCCTTCCATTGGCTGCCACAACCGCAGGCTTTGGAAAAAGTAATGCGTTTGCTTAAACCCCAGGGATGTCTGGCTTTGTTTTGGAATCATCCCTATCCCAATCGCCTCGATGATTGTTCCAATCAGATTAATCGCCAGGTTTATCAACAATTTTGTCCGTCTGATCAGGAATTGAAGGAATTTGATGAATCTGATTTAAAGCCCTGGACGGATCGTTTGATCAAAGCTGGTTTTGATTCCGTGCAGGCGCATCTCTACCATCGCGTCAGAACTCTGGATATTCAGGACTATATAGGCTTACTAAACACGTATTCCGATCATCGGGTATTGCCGGAAGCAACACGTCTGGCCTTTGAACAGGCGATGGCAAAGGGACTGCAGTCAGTCGGCGGACAGATCCGAATCTATGACACACTGGATCTGTATCTTGCCAGAAAATTTTGACGGATTGATCTAAATAAAAAAAACAGGAAATTCATGCAGCAAGTCACCATGCCGATGAGATTCCTGTTTTTTTAATCTTTAACGTGGAAAGGGTTTGTTCTTAGTCTTATTAGAATTTGGAAAAGGATTGGATAAGACGTCAGATCAGCGGCCAGGGCAGCGTGTCTTTGTTCAACGGAACGGTGTTGGCGCCGACCCATTGAACGGCCAGCGCTCCGCACCAGCAGCCATTATCCAAGGCTTGAGGGAAAGACAGTCCCGCTGCGTGGCTGGCGATAAAGCCGGCGCAGAAGCTGTCCCCAGCTCCGGTTGTATCGATCACCTTTGCAGGATAACCATCACAGCTCCACTTTTGGGTTTCCTGATAAACCGCCGCACCTGCCGCACCCATTTTTAAAACGACAGTTTGACAGCCGTAGCGAAGCAGTTCTTCCGCAATCTCATCGGGCTGAAGGCGGGAACACAGCGGTCGGATTTCCTCGAATGACGGCATGAAAACATCAATGATAGGAAGCAGGTGTGCAACGCCGGCCAGTCCTTTGTGGTGCCGGTCACGGGTTGTATCGCTGTATATTGTTAAACCGTGCGCATGAGCCTGCTGAAAGATGGAAAGCAGACCGGAGATTTCCAGTTCATGCAGGGTAAATAAGGATCCTAGGGATAAAACTTTGAAAGCCGGCAAAGCCTTGAAAGGAAAGTCAGCCAGGGTGAAATGACGGTGAGCTTCCCCAGTCACGATAAACTGCCGTTCCCCATTTTCATCCAGCTGAATGAACGAATGCGTCGTGATCTGATCCGGTCGTTGGGACAGCCAGCGAATATCGACGCCCTGCGCTTTCAGCTGGCTGCGGATCAGGTCTGCTTCTTCGTCCTGCCCTAGCAGCGCGCAGCAGGCTGCAGATAGGCCTAATTTCGTCAAAAGGATGGCTTGGTTGGCGGCATCGCCCCCGACCGTCGGTTTTCGATCCTGAGCATAAAGATCCAGTACGCAGCTGCCCAGGCATAAAACATCGCTCATTTCATATCCCTCCTTAAAAAATGCCGCAATTCAGTTTCATTGCGGCAGAACAACTATTGGATCATCGCTAAAATTTCTTCCTTCAGGACCTCAACGATTTGATCCTGCGGAATTTTGCGGATGAGCTGTCCTTTCTTAAACAACAGGCCTTCCTCTTTCCCTCCGGCAATGCCGATATCAGCCCGGCTGGCTTCCTGCGGCCCATTGACGGCGCAGCCCATAACCGCCACGGTGATATCAGCGTTAATCGTTGCCAAGAACCGTTCGACTTCCTCGGCGATAGGAATCATGTTGTACTGAATCCGGCCGCAGGTTGGGCAGCTGACTAAATTCGGGACTCGATCAATCAGATTAAAGCAGCGCAGTAACTGCTTGCAGATGCGCAGTTCCTCAACCGGATCGGCACTGACGGATACCCGAATTGTATCGCCGATTCCATCCATAAGCAAGGCACCCAAGGCTGCGCTGGATTTGATCGCACTGGAAGTAAAGGTACCGGCTTCCGTAACCCCTAAGTGCAGCGGATAAGGAAAGACGTCAGCCGCTAACCGGTAGGCTTCAATCGTCAACATAACGTCGCTGGATTTAAAGGATAAGCAGATGTCATGGAAGTCCAGTTCTTCCAGGATGTCGACGTGTTTTTGGGCACTTTCAATCATCGCTTCAGCGCATGGCCGGCCATATTTTTCAAGCACTGCTTTTTCCAGAGAACCGCTGTTGATACCGATGCGGATAGGGACATGATGCTGCTTGCAGGCTTCCACTACCGCCGCAACGTTTTCCCGCGCCCCGATGTTGCCGGGATTGATGCGGATCTTATCGACGCCCGATTCAATCGCGGTTAAAGCTAATTTATAATCAAAATGAATATCGGCCACCAGCGGAACATTAACCTGAGCTTTGATCTGTTTGATCGCCCGGGCATCCTCCTGGTCGTAGACTGCCATGCGTACGATCTGGCATCCCGCTTCACACAGCTGTTGGATTTGCCGAACTGTCGCTTCTACATTTTTCGTCTTTGTATTGGTCATTGACTGAATGATCACTTGATTTTGACCGCCGATCTGCAGGTTTCCTACCTGAATAGGGCGGGTTTCCGTTCTTTTTTTCATGAAATTCACCTCGTTTCTATTATAGCATAAATTTGAAATCGGACACGAAGGAGAAAGAAAAGGAAAAGATGGGGAAGAGATGTCAGGTGTAGCGATCCCATGGGAAATTGAATATGATATAATATTAAAAAGGCTTTGCCGAATCAGGATAATCTGCTTGCTTTCGGATCGATGCTAAAGAGGAGGGAAAGTTATCGACTTCAATCTTTTATTAATCTTGTGCGGCGGGGTGCTGATGATCTGCATCCTCTGCAATAAGCTTTCATTTCGGCTGGGAGTGCCGAGTCTGCTCCTGTTTATTTTGTTGGGAATGGTTTTCGGCAGCGACGGATTATTCCGCATTCCCTTTGAAAATTATGCGTTTGCGGAGAAGCTGTGTACCGCAGCTTTGATTTATATTATGTTCTACGGCGGCTTTGGAACACGCTGGAAACAGGCGCGGCCAGTCGCTAAGGGAGCGCTGTTATTATCGTCGCTGGGTGTTTTTCTGACAGCGGCATTGACCGGCGTGTTCTGCCATTGGGGATTAGGAATGGAATGGCAGGAAAGTTTTTTGATCGGAGCGGTGA
This sequence comes from Holdemania massiliensis, assembly GCF_022440805.1. Lineage (NCBI taxonomy): Bacteria > Bacillati > Bacillota > Erysipelotrichia > Erysipelotrichales > Erysipelotrichaceae > Holdemania > Holdemania massiliensis. Next base: position 1,760,249 of record NZ_JAKNTK010000001.1, read on the forward strand.
TCAGCTCCACCGATGCGGCCTCGATGTTCTCAATTCTGCGAAGCAAGAAGCTGGCCTTAAAAGAGAATACCGACTCCCTTTTGGAATTGGAAAGCGGAAGCAATGATCCGTTCTCCTATATGCTGACGGTGATGCTTTTAACGATGATGGCGGGACAGGGCAGCCCGGAAACCTTCGCCTGGATGCTTGCTAAGCAGCTGATGATCGGCGGTTTAAGCGGCTGGTTATGCGCGAAAGTTGGGATTGCTTGTCTGAATCGGTTTGATTTTGCGACCGAAGGGTTTGATTCCATCTTTGTCGTCGGTTTGGTTTTGCTGACCTATGCGCTATGCAGTTATGGCGGAGGAAATGGATATCTTTGCGTCTATCTGGCTGGAATACTGATGGGCAATGCATCTCTTCGCAATAAACGGTCGCTTGTCCATTTCTTTGACGGCGTGACAGGGTTGATGCAGATCGTGATTTTCTTTCTGTTAGGTCTGTTGGCATTTCCATCGCAGCTGTCATCCGTGATCCTTCCCGCTTTACTGATCATGGCGTTTCTGACGCTGATTGCCCGCCCGGTTACCGTGAGCTTGTTGTTGAAACCGTTTGCGGGTTCGTGGCGGCAGACGGTCTTAGTCAGTGCTGCGGGTCTGCGCGGGGCGTCTTCGATTGTTTTTGCAATCATGGTGACAGTGAGTCCGGCGTATACACGTTATGATGTCTTCCATGTTGTATTTTGCCTGGTCTTGCTTTCAATCAGTCTGCAGGGGACGCTGCTGCCCTGGATTGCGCGCAAATTAGAGATGATTGATACCGGTGCTGATGTATTGAAAACCTTTAATGACTACAAAGATGACCCGGCGATTGAGATGATTCAGCTGGATATCCGTTCAGGCCATGCCTGGATTGGACAGTCGGTGCAGTCGCTGAAGCTGCCTGGGGATGTTCTGCTGGCCATGATTCGCCGGCAAAACGAGAATTTAGTCCCGCATGGACAGACGATCATTAAACAGGGTGATGTTGTCATTGCTATTGCCCCGGCAGTCACAGAACCGGCACAGCTGGAATTGACGGAGATGCTGATTGAGGAAGGACATTCCTGGCAGGGACGCAGGATCAAAGATCTGAAGCTGCCGCCTGCGCTTTTGATCATGATGATTCTGCGGGATGAAACACTGATGGTTCCGGATGGCAATACGCAGATCGCTGCCGAGGATGTGCTGATCATTCATCAGCCTTCCAATACCAAAAAACGAATAAAATAGATCGTTGGAATCTGTCGGGTCGCAGGCAAAAGCATCCTTGTTGGCTGAGAAAGTAAATTGAGAGCGTAGAAATGAGAGTCGGCAGCTTTCTGTGTTCTTTAAGGCAAGAAAAGACAAGGCATAGAAGCAGGGCGTGAACAGGATTTCATCCTTGCCGTGCAAATTTTCATTTCACGCAGAAAAAAATAAGGTATAATAAGGCATACGAGGAGATCGTGCATGACAAATAAACCATTACTTGGACCAAGAAAAACCAAAGATGATAAAAAACTGCACTGGGAAGGCAGCAGCGAACACCTGCGGAAAGCGCTGGATTTAAGCAAGATTGTTACCCGGCGTTTTCAGTTGGTTGCCTTGGCGGTGTGCGTGGGTATGGCCGCTATCGTTGTGCGTCTGTATTCCATTCAAATGCTGAAAACAGAGGATTACGCGCAGAAGCTCGCCACCTATACCCGTCGTTATCAAACGGTCACGACGCCGCGGGGAGAAATGCTGGACCGCAACGGACAGGTGCTGGTTGGCAATAAACAACGCCTGAATATCACTTATTTCCCGCCGCAGGGGATTAAAGATGAAAAAGAATGGGAACTGGCCCGGCGCTTTTCAAATGATTTTGAAGTCGATGAAACGCAGCTGGGAACACGGGATTTAAAGGATTTGTATTTGAGTCTGCATAAAAAGGAAATTGATGCCGAGCGGATCACCGAAGAAGAAATGGCGGCGTATTACAAAGGGGATCTGAATGACAATGATATCTATTATCTGGAACTGGCCCGGATTACGGAGGAAGATTTAGCGACGCTGGATACGGATCTGCGTCGAGCCTATGTCGTCAAACAGGCCATGGATATGCCTTCCAGCGGACAGACTAAGATTATTAAAAGTGATGTTACTGTTGAAGAAGCGGCATTTTTGATTGAACACATGGAAGATTATCAGGGCTTCAACGTGGATTTTGACTGGGATCGGGAATATCCGTTCGGATCTATGCTGAAGTCAGTGCTGGGGACTGTAACGACTTCCAAACAGGGACTGCCGTCGGAAGATCTGGATTATTATCTGGCTCTGGATTATTCTCGAAATGAGAAGGTAGGCCGGTCTGGCTTGGAGAAACAATATGAAGGATTGCTCAGCGGCAAGCGTTCGGTATATGATCTGGCGTATGATGAAAATGGAACAGGTTATCTGAGCGAGGTCAATGAAGGCTCGAAGGGGTATGATCTGGAATTATCGATCGACGCACGCCTGCAGCAGAAACTGGATGAGATTTTGTCTCAGGTGCTGCTTGAATATCAGAATGATCCGCTGCGTCCGTATATGGACCGGATCATGTATGTTCTGCAGGATCCGAATACCGGAGATATTCTGGCTATGTCCTGTATGATCCGCAATGCCGATGGTACGATTAGTTCCAGTCCAACGAGTATTTATGCGGATGCTTATGCCCCGGGTTCCGTGGTGAAAGGGGCTACGGTCTATATGGGGCTGGATCAGGGGGTAATTCAGCCCGGCGAAAAGATTTTGGATAACTATATTAAAATTAAGGATACGCCGATCAAGAAATCCTGGAAAACGCTGGGATGGGTGGATGATGTCCAGGCCTTGGCTCAGTCCTCCAACGTATTTATGTTCAATGTCGCAATCCGCCTGGGCGGCGGCACTTATGTTGAAAACAATCCGCTGAAAATCAATGCTGATACGTATTTGTTAATGCGCAGCTATTACAGTCAGTTTGGCTTGGGCGTATTGACTGGAATTGATGTGCCGAACGAAGCCATTGGTTATATTCCAGGTAAGCTTACCAATGCCGGCAATACCCTGGACTTTGCGATTGGACAGCTGGATAACTATACGACGATTGAACTGGCGCAGTATGTTTCTACGATTGCCAACGGCGGGAAAAAGATTCAGCCACGCTTGGTTCGCCGGGCGTTTGATCCGGGAACTCAGAATGTCGTTTACGAAAATTATGTCAATGTGCAGTCAACCCTTGAAAATACAGGAGCTTTGGAACGGGTTCGCCAAGGGTTTAACGCCTGCGTTTACGGCGGGATTTGTTATGGTTTGACTGATTTGCCGGTAACGATATCGGCAAAGACCGGAACTGCCGAATCGTTTATCAATATCACCGGCGAAGATGGGGTAAAAACTACGGTTGACACAACCAACAACAGTCTGGTTGCTTATGCTCCGGCAGAGAATCCGCAGTATTCAATGGCCTGCATGATTCCGAATGCCTGGGTTACCGGCGGAGGTTCGCAAAGCAATCTCTGCTTACGGATTACCAATGAATTGACCAAAGCGATTTATAACCCGGATGATGTGGCGGAAAATGACAGTCCATCTACAGATGAAGATACGAATCTCAACGTGCCGGCGGAAAATCCGGCACTGCCGCCAACCCAGGATCCCAATGATCCGCAGGGAAACGGCAATCCGGTACAATAACCGTTAAAAACCCAAGAATTAACAGGTTTTTGAAAAAAGATAGTAATTTAAAAAAAACTATGTTATACTTGTTTAGCATTATTAGGAGGAATATTCATGAGAGACGCAATTACTTTCAAATGTTCTGAATGCGGCGAAGAAAATTACATTGGGACAAGAAACAAGAGAAAACACCCTGAAAAGATGGAAATCAAGAAATACTGCCCACGCTGCAATAAGAAAACGACTCACAAGGAGAAAAAATAAAAGAAGCCGGTTTCTGGCTTTTTTTATTTTTCTTAATTTATGAAGGAAATAGCAGGTTTAATCAGATAATTCAGCTGCAAGTTACAGCTTTTTCTAATAAAGTGGGTAAATTTGAGCTCGGATTTGAAGATCAGAAGCAAGAAAGGTGAAAAAAGGAATATAGGATGAAAATAGAAACCATTCCCTCCGGTGCATTTGCGACCAACTGTTACATTCTGGAAGATCAGGGTACCGTGCTGGTCATGGATCCGACAGGCAAAGCCCAGCGAATCCTGGATCGTCTGCAGGGGCGTGTACCGTTGGCAATTATTTTGACGCACGGCCATTTTGATCATATTGGAGCCGTCGATGAACTGGTTCGACAGTTTCATTGTCCGGTGTATGTGCATCCTGAGGATCAGATTCTGCTGGAAGATGAAACACTTAACAGTATGGCGCAAATGACGGCTCATGTCCGCAGTCAGACCAGACCTTTGATTGAGGGCACAATGAAATTAGGAACAATCGAATTCCAGGTGATTGAAGCGCCGGGACATACGCCGGGCAGTGTGCTGATTGTGATCGGTCAGGATTGCTTCTGTGGTGATGTCATTTTTGAAGGCAGCATTGGACGGACAGACTTGCCGTTGGGCAATGATTCTCAGATGCGGCAGACGCTGAAAATGATTCGTACCCTGAATCCGCAGCTGAGGCTTTATCCGGGGCATGGCGCAGCTACGGTGCTAGAAAAAGAACTGATGAATAATCCGTTTTTGCGGACACATCGATCATGATTACACAGAAAGCATCGCTTTGAGGGTGATGCTTTTTGTTTTGCGAAGGGGATGCGGCAAACCAAATTAGTCGATTTCTTTGAAGGAAGTTAGGGCATTTTTACTTTTTTATGTAGATATATTTAATATTATCTATCTAAAAAGTAGATGCCGTTGTATAATGTTTGTATAAAATATAGAAGGAAGTGAAATGATGGAAAAACAGGAACTTTGGGATGCTTCTGTAGAAGAGATGCGCCGTGGTTATCGAATTATGGAAGACGAGGCTGAATGCTTATTCTGCGGACAGCGGTATTATACGCAGGAAATTTACGCACAGGATGAACGTTGGGTCTTAGGCGAACGAAAGATGAAATCGCATGTAAAAAATGTGCACGGTTCGCCATTGGCTATGTTATTGAAGTTAGGGCCCGAGGCGTTAGGCATCAGTGCGATGCAGCTGGAAATGCTGCAGGCTTTTGCCTGCGGACAAAGTGATCAGCAGATTGCCAAAGAGAAAGGTGTTACCTTGTCAACGATCCGCAATTATCGGTTTAAGCTGCGGGAAAAACAAAAACAGGCGCAGCTGTTTGTCATGATGATGACCCTGCTGAATGAGAACAGCGGCCATTCGATCCAGCAGCTCAGTGATACAGCGCTGATCGACGCCCATGCGGCTGCCGTGATGCGGGATGAACGTTATGAATTGACGGAAAAAGAGAAGGAAACAATTTTAAAAACGTATTTTGACCCGCAGGGGGCATTAAAGGAAATGCCGGCGAAGGCAAAGCGCAAGCTTGCGGTTTTGGCGCAAATTGCGGAGAATTTCAAACCGGAAGTCCGCTATACCGAAAAACAGATCAATACGCTGCTTCAGCGGATCTGGCCGGATCATGTCTATTTACGCCGGGCTTTGATCGAATATGGATTTTTGGAACGGACGGCGGATGGCAGTGCCTATTGGCGAAAATAAATGGAAAGCTGATGAAAATTCAGCTTTTTTTAATTTTTTTTGGGGCTTTTTTGAAAAATGCGCAATATTGAAGATGTAGGGGGCGAGAGAATATGGAAGAACGATTACTTGCTTTGCTGCGGATGGCAATAAACCAGCACGCCACCGATCTGCATTTTTCCATCCGCAATGAAACAGTAACGCTGCAAATGCGCTGCGGTATTCAGATCAAGGATATCGAAACCGAACCACAGGATCTAAAGTTGTTCCGCTATCTTCAATACCGGGCTAATCTGGAGCTGAGTGACCGCAGCCGGCCGCAGACCGGACGGTTTGAAATGGAGGTGGACGGCAAGATGCTGGCACTGCGGTTTGCGGTTATGCACAGTCTGATGCTGACCAGCGGGGTATTGCGGATTCTTAACGGTACACTGGACTGGACATTGGCAGATTGCTGTTCCGACAAAAAGCAGACCGATCTGCTAAAAAAGGGACTGAAACGCCGCAGCGGCTTATTCCTCGTCAGCGGCCCTACCGGCAGCGGCAAGACGACCACGCTGTATGCCATGCTCAACGAATTAAGTCCGGCCAAGATCTTCACGTTGGAAGATCCGATTGAAATCTATTCGGAACGCTTCGTGCAGATTCAGATCAATGAACGTCAGCATCTGGGCTATGATGAGGGGATCAGCCAACTGCTGCGGCATGATCCCGACGTCATCATGATCGGTGAAATTCGCGAGCCGGTGGCAGCAGCGATGGCGCTGCGCTGCGCACTGACCGGACATCTGGTTCTGACCAGCATTCATGCTTCCTCAGCCCATTCAGCGATCACACGGATGATCGAACTGGGAGTCAGTGAAACTCAGCTGATGGAAATGCTTGTCGGAGTCAGCTGTCAGCGGTTGGTGTCCTTAAAAAATCAAAAGGGAAGGATGTGTATCTATGAAGTGCTTCTGCCCGAGCAGCTGGCACAGCTTCGTCAAGGTCAGATGCCGGATCATTTTATCCCGCTGCAGCAGCGTCTGGACGATCTGCTGCTCAAGAATCGCATCACTCACAAACAATGGGACGCTGTCGGTCTCTGAATGTCAGCAGCTGGCGATTCTTTTAGGCAGTGCAATGAGCTGGCAGACAAGCCTGACCTTTATCGAAACACCGAAGAATCATCCGGTGATCGCCGCGCTTCGCCAGCGGATGCTGGAAGGCGAAGGCTTTGCGGCTTTGTTGGCTCCAGCGCTGCCGCCAGGAATTGCAGCCGATTTTGAAACGATGGCGCAGGTCATGCCGCCCCATCGTGCACTGACCTTATCCCTGCGGCTGCATCAGCTGTATATGGAAAATCGCTCTCAGCTTCGCCGTCTGCTGGGATATCCGCTGGTGTTGGCGGCAGGCAGTCTGGTCGGGCTCGCCCTATTCAATCATCTTTGCTTTCCGGTATTGATCAGTTTGATTCAATCCTTTGAGCGGGATGCCGGCGGTATGCTTTTTCTACATCATGGACTTTACGGCCTGTTTATTCTGCTGATGCTGCTGATGATGCTGGGGGTGGGGATTGTTTTCTGGCTGCGTCAGCCGACAGCCCGGCTGAGCGCGTATGTACTGTTAATTAAACTGCGCCGCGGTCGGTTTTTAAGAAGGTGGCTGGGCTTGGATTTTTCCCGTTATTTTTCCTGCTGCCTCAGCGAAGGCTGTCCGACCCAGACCACACTGACCGTGCTGCAAAAACTGCCGAAAAAGCCCTTCCTAAAATTAATGAGCTGGCATGTCGAGCAGGCACTTTTGGCAGGAGAAAGTCTGGAAACAGCCTTGGGCACGGAATACCTGGATCCCTCTTTAATGCAGTTAATGCGCACGGCTTCCCGCAGCGGGCAGGTGCAGCCGCTTCTGGAAGGCTATGTTGAAGTTCGCCAGGGTCAGCTGCTGAGTCAGCTGCGCTTCATGGCCCGAGGACTGCAGCTGTTTGCATACATAACGATTGCCGGAATGATTTTGATCGTTTATCAGATCCTGCTTCTGCCGCTTTCCATCATGAGTCAGATGTAGCATTGGGAAAGGAGAATTAAGATGAAACGAGGATTTACATTGTTGGAGATGATTATTGTTGTCAGTGTATTGGCGATCTTGTTTTTATTGTCTGTCCCCAATATTCAGCGGGTGATGAAAATTGTGGATGAAAAGGGCTGTGCTGCCCAGCTGAAAGTGATCGATTCGGCAATCCTGCAGTACAAGCTGGATACCGGTCAGCTGCCGCTGAGAATAAACGATCTGGTTTCAGCCGGTCTGTTAACAAAGCAACAGACGGAATGCTCCGGCGGCGAACAGCTGGAGATTCGCGAGGGTCAGGCCTATGTCCGCTAAAGCTGGGATGACGTTCGTCGAAATGTTGTTGGCACTGGCGGTTCTGTCGGTTTGCGAGCTGTTAACTATACCGTTGATCAGAGAGCCGGATTTAAGTCCGGGCCAGTTTATCGCTGAGGTTTTGCCGTACCAAGCCCAGGCGATCCGTGAAAACCGGGAACTGAATGCTCAAATTAGTGCGGACCCCCTTGTGCCGGTTCGCATACACTACAATGCGAAGGGGCGGATTGATCAGGCTCGAACGCTGTGTTTCAGCCGGCGCTGTCTTGTGATGGAGCTGGCAGGAGGGCGAATCGTTGGAAAATAAACGTGGTTTTCTTTTAAGCGATGCACTGATCGCGATTGCGTTGTGTACAGCCTGCCTGCTTTTAGTCGGCGGGTTGCTGAGCAGCCGGTATCATCTGGATGAAATTGTCAGGCGGCAGCGTCAGGAAAGCAATCAACGTTTAGCTGAGGCACTGCAGGCAAAGGGGGAATGTCCAAGATGCACGCCGCTTCCAGTCGAAACGCTCGATCCGCTAGTTCCGCCCGAGCCGGAAGCATCCTGATCGATCTGCTTCTCAGTCTGTGGATCATTGCGTTGTTTTTGCCGTTGATTCCTGTGATCGTTAATTTGTTGAGCAGGCAGGATTGGCTGATGCGTTCAGCCCAGGATCAGATTCAGCTGCAGCAGCTGCGCCGGCTGTTGTTAGGCAGCGAACAAATCGAAGTCAGCCATGATCAGCTCGCATTCTATGCCGAAGGTCAGAACCGACGGTTAGTCCAGAGCGGAAACTGGCTGCTGGTGCAGCCGGGAACCTGGATTTTTTTCGATCAGGTCATCTCGGTTCAGTTTGAACAGCGGCAGGATCAGATCTGGATGCGGTTAGTAAGCGAAACGGGGGAGTGGGAGGCGATTGTCGGTGATGCTCAATAAACGGGGATTTGTCAGTCTGTTCTTCTTATCCTGGTTTCTGATCATCAGTGCCTGGGTGTCGCTGGGCTATCTTCAGCTCCGTGCGGAAATGGATGTCGCGCAGCAGCTGCAGCTGAGCGAGCAGCAGGATCTGCGCTTGATTCCAATCTTCCGCTGGGTTCGTTGTCAGCTGCAACAACAATACCGCTGCGATGGCTGGCGGCCGGAAATTCAGGCGGATGTAGCGTGGTCACAGGGTGCAGTTGAAATCCGAACAGAATTTGAAAAAATTGCGTTCAGATTGGATGAAACTGATCGGAAAGTGACAAACTATGAGATAGAGATGAGGTGAAACGATGAAACAATTCATTGACAGTCTGATTGCATCGGTGTTTTTTCTGATCCTGATGCTGCTGGGGGAAACGCTGCAGTTTCTGCCTTCGGGAAGTTCCGCTTTTCTGACCTGTGTGTACGGTGCTGAGCTGTTCTTTGTTTCCTGGGTTTTGATGTATCGGTCTAAAAATACAGTGGAACTGCTTGATTTCTTTGTCAGTGCTGTGATCCTGGGAGTACAATTTCTGATTCTGGGAGGACGCCTGGATTTTGATCAATGGTGTTATCTGAGCTTTGCAACGATTGCTTCTACGATCAGTTTTGGTTGCAACCGCCGCTTCGGCAATCGCATCCATCTGGAAAATCGTCGCCCGCAGCCGGGAAATCATTGACAAAATCGGCTATTCCTATAAAATATACTAGGTAGGATGGTGAATAGTAATGATTATTGTCAATGATTTAAAACCAGGAACAACATTTGAAAATGAAGGTAATATTTTTGTCGTTCTGGATATTCAGCACAACAAAACTGCGATGCGTCAGATGATCGTTAAGGTCAAGGTTAAAAATCTGCGTACCGGAGTCATCAACGAAATTTCCTTTACCGGCGGCGATAAGGTTGAACAGGCTCATATCGACAAGCGGGAAATGCAGTATCTGTATGATACCGACGATGCGTTAGTCTTTATGGACAATGAAACCTATGATCAGATTGAAATCCAGAAGGATCATCTGGAATGGGAAATGAAGTTCATGAAACCAAATGATAACGTAACCATCTCGATGTATGAAGGTGAAATTCTGGGAATTATTCTGCCGGATAAAGTCGAGCTGCAGATCGTTGAATGCGAACCAGCTGTTAAGGGTGATACAGCGACATCCGCTTCAAAAATGGCGAAGCTGGAAACGGGCTTGGAAATTCGTGTTCCGCTGTTTATTGAACAGGATGAAATGGTCGTCATCAACACGGCGGACGGCAAATATTCCGGACGCGCTTAAGCAGTCATGAAAGGTTTGGTCAGAGAGTGATCAAATCTTTTTTCATTTTCCGCTGCTTTTTTTGTGGAATGTCTTTACAAATAGACTTGTGAAGGTTATGATAAAGACGATGAAAACTTCAGGGCAGGGTGCAATTCCCGACCGGCGGTAAACCCCGCGAGCCAAATTTGGCTGAACTGGTGAAATTCCAGTGGCGACAGTACAGTCTGGATGAAAGAATGTTTTTTTTCTTTTTCATAGAGTGATTCCCCGAAGGTTTTGTTGAAACCTTTTTTTGTCGCTTCGGCATAAAAAGTGAAAGTTGTCAGAAATAGGAGGAAAAACGATGACAAACAGAAAATTTTTCAACATTAAAACCATGGCTAAGGTCAGCATCTTGGCAGCGATTGCCTTTATCCTGATGGAATTTGATTTCCCGATTCCATTTATTGCCCCGCCGTTTTATAAGCTGGATTTCAGCGAAGTTGCGGTTTTGATCGGCGGTTTTGCGATGGGGCCGCTGGCCGGGGTTGCGATTGAGGCGATGAAGGTCTTCCTAAGCTGTCTGTTCTTCGGTTCCGGTACGGCTTATGTCGGGGAATTGGCGAATTTTGTGATGGGCTGCGCGTTTATTCTGCCGGCCGCCTGGTTCTACCGCCGGCATAAAAATCTGAAAAGCGCACTGATCGGCATGATCTTCGGAACACTGTCGCTGATGCTGGTCGGCGGTCTGACGAATTACTTTGTTATGCTGCCGGCGTATTCGTTCTTCTTTCATATGCCGCTGGAAGCGATCATTTCCATGGGGGCCGAGGTTGTTCCGTTTGTCAACAATGCGTTTACGCTGGTGCTGTTCTGCACGACACCGTTTAACTTGATTAAGGGCATTGTGACATCGCTGATGGTCTTCTTACTGTATAAGCATATTTCACCGATCCTGCACCGCTAAGATACGGACAAACGTGGGGACGGAGGCTGAATCAGCGGGAAACCGAAAAGGGCTGTGTCAGCGTTTGTTGTGATAAGCATGAAGCCGGGAACGCTCCGGCTTTTTCTTTTTTTTGCTGTGAATTTCTGTTGGATGGGCTGTGACGGATTAAAAAAAGCAACGTTGTTGACTGGGCAGGAGGATCATTTCTGTTCATTCGACAGACGCTTTCATAAAAGAATCCAGACAAACCGTCAGTTTTCTTCGCAACTGAGGTCAATTTTTGATATAATGAAAAAGATTAGGAGGCACTGTGTATGCAGAATATGTCGCGTAAGGCTAAATATGAAAAACTGAGGCAGGAATTGCAGAACGATGCGGAATCGCAGATCAGTACAAAGGGGATTTCCGCTTATGCTGAACGGTTAAGCCGTTTGGATACCACTGCAACTCAACAGCTGGAAGTGAAGGAAGAAGAAAACCATGATCCGATCCATCTGCGCCGCGAAGCTTATTTTGCGGATGAAACGCAGAAAGAGAAGGCAGGGACGGCAACCTCTTCTTTTAATAATGAATATCTTGACGAATACATCAGCGAAGTAAAGGAGTACAACAAGCAGCGCGGACTGCTGGCCAGCGAAGATACGCAGGTCAATATTTTGAAGCAGCTGCGCGAGCAGAGCTCAATCCGTCCGTTTGAGGAAAAAATGGTTAGCACCAGTAAGGATAATCTGCTGGATGATATGGATATTCCTTCTTTTGTGCTGCCGGAAGATGATACGCTGCGCAACACGATTTCATTGGAGGTCAAACAGCTGCTGGATCAGAGCGGCAATAGCCAAGAAATGCTGAAAACGTTGGAACCGGCGCCGGAAATCAAAAAGCCGCGGCGCATGAAACCGCCGGTCGAGGAGGAAGAATTTACAGACAGTCAGCCGATCATTGAAGAGGATGACGAGGAAGATGACGACGAATGGGATGACGAAGACGAGGAAGAAACGAAGAAGCCGCGTTGGAAGCTGTTCGGCCGTCGTCATGATGACGAAGACGACGAGGAAGATGAAACTCAGGAGGACGATGAGGATTGGGAGGATGATGATGAAACCCAGCCGCACCGCTTCTTCGGTAAACTGCGTTCGCATATGCAGGAGGAAAAAGAGCTGCGCGAAAAGCTGATGAGTGAAACTGTTCAGCTGCGGGCGCAGATGGATGACTATGAAGATGAGCTGAACGATATGAACGATTCAGTTTCCTATACCAATCGTCTGCTGAACTTTATTTTGGTCCTGCTGATCCTGGCGCTGCTTGTGGTTTTAGGCATCGTCGTATACTGGATCCTGCTTCAGAAAGGAATTATTTAATGAAATTGAACATTGCGATCGACGGGCCCAGTGCCGCCGGAAAAAGTACGATTGCTCGGCGATTGGCCCGCGAGTGTGACTATATCCATCTGGATACCGGAGCGATGTACCGCTGCATCGCTTACAAAGCTTTAAATCAGGGCGTCGCATTGGATGATGAAGCGGCGCTGGGAAGTTTGATCGATCAAACGGAAATTCGCTTAACCCCGCAAGGGCAGGTGTTCCTTGACGGTGAGGAAATGAAGGATAAAATCCGTTCGGACGCGGTTTCAATGGCCGCCTCCCAGGTTTCCTCATGGAAGATAGTCCGTCAGAAATTAGTGGAGCGGCAGCAGAAAATGGCGCGCGATAAAGGGGTCGTCATGGACGGCCGGGATATTGGCACAGTCGTGCTGCCGGATGCGGAAATTAAGATTTTCCTGACTGCTTCGCCCCAGGCGCGGGCCCAGCGGCGATTCTTGGAGAATCAGCAGAAGGGAATCAGCTCAGACTATCAACAGCTGGTCGCGGAGATCGCTCAGCGGGATAAACAGGACACGGAACGTGTGAATTCTCCGCTGCGGCAGGCTGAGGATGCCGTGGGCATCGATACCTCAGAGATGACCATTGATCAGGTTGTAGCAGCAATTCAGCGGTTAGTTGAGGAAAAAATGAAGGAGGGAAGCCATGATTAAAGGCGTGGTTGCCATCGTTGGCCGTCCGAATGTCGGAAAGTCAACGATTTTTAATCGAATTCTGGGCGAACGTGTTTCAATCGTCGAGGATACGCCGGGCGTAACCCGGGATCGGATTTATGGAAAAGGAACGTGGCTGACCCAGGATTTCCGCATTATTGATACCGGCGGAATTCAGCTGGAAAATCAGCCGTTTCAGGAAGAAATAAAAGCTCAGGTTGAAATTGCGATCGAGGAAGCCGACGTCATTTTATTCATCGTCAACGGCCGCGATGGCGTAACCGGGGACGACGAATTCATCGCCCGGATGTTAAGACGCAGCGGCAAGCCTGTGGTTCTGGCTGTGAACAAGATTGACGACGCAACGCTGCAGGGCAATATTTATGAATTTTATGCGCTGGGTTTATCCGAGCCGATTGCGGTCAGCGGATCGCACGGCATCGGCATCGGCGATGTGATGGATGCCTTGGTTGAAGCCTTTCCCGAGAAGCAGCAGCCGGAGCTGGAAGGCATTCGCTTTGCGGTGATCGGCCGTCCGAATGTCGGAAAGTCAAGCTTAGTCAATGCCCTGTTAAAGGAAGAACGGGTTATTGTATCGGATATTGAAGGTACGACCCGCGATGCCATTGATACGCCGTTTGAACAGGATGGCAAACATTATGTCGTCGTGGATACGGCGGGCATCCGCAAGCGCGGCAAAGTGTATGAGAACATTGAAAAGTATTCGGTGCTAAGAGCGATGAGCGCGATTGAACGATGCGATGTCGTCTTGTTTGTCATTGATGGCGAAAGCGGAATCCGCGAACAGGATAAGCATGTTGCCGGTTATGCTCATGAAGCAGGCAAGCCGATCATCATTGTTTACAACAAGTGGGATGCGGTGGAAAAAGACGAGAAAACGATGAATCGGGTAACGGAACAGATCCGCACCCAGTTTGTCTATCTGAGCTATGCGCCGATTCTGTTTGTTTCCGCGAAAACCCATCAGCGCGTCAATACCCTGCTGCCGATGATTGAGGATGTTTATCACTATTCGCAGCTGCGGATTGCGACCAACGTCTTAAATGAAGTTGTTATGGACGCTCAGCTGACAACGCCGGCACCGACGCATAACGGACAGCGGTTAAAGATTTTGTATGCATCGCAGGTGGCGGTGGCTCCGCCGACCTTCGTCTTATTTGTCAACGATCCGCAGCTGCTGCACTTCTCTTATCGGCGCTATATTGAGAATCGGCTGCGGGAAGCGTTTGGCTTTGACGGATCACCGATTCGGATCATCGCCCGCAGTAAGGACTAAAGGAGGCGCAGTATGAAAATTTGCGTATTGGGCAGCGGAAGCTGGGGCACAGCGCTGGCACAGGTGCTGGCGGACAATCATCATGACGTGGTTGTCTGGGGCAAAAGCCCGGAGGAAATCGCGGATCTCAAGCTTCACCGGAACACCAAGTATTTTCCCGAGGTTCTGGTCAATCCGGCAATTGAAGCGACGCTGGATTTTGCTGTCGTTGCGTCCGCGGACATTCTGCTTTTAGCCGTGCCGACCGGTGCGGTTGAAGAAGTCAGCCGGCAGGCCGCCGCGGTGCTGGATCATCCGGTCATCGTAATCAATGTCGCGAAGGGCTTTCATCCGACAACCCACAAGCGGCTCAGTGAAGTGATTAAAGAATGCTTTACGCCGCAAACGTTGACCGACGTCGTATCGCTGATCGGACCTTCGCATGCCGAAGAGGTCATTCTGCGCAAGCTGACGTCTGTCAATGCAGTGTGTGAAAACGAAGCCTCCGCTCGCCAGATTCAGGAACTGTTCTCCAATGAATATTTCCGCGTTTACCGCGGGACGGATGTGATCGGCTCGGAAACCGGCGTGGCGATTAAAAATATCATGGCAATTGCCAGCGGCATTATTACCGGCTTAGGTGAAGGCGACAACGCCCGGGCGGCGCTGATGACGCGCGGCCTGGCGGAAATGTCGCGTTATGGAATTGCCCAGGGCGGACGGGCCGAAACCTATTTGGGATTAACCGGTGTCGGGGATTTGATTGTCACCTGTACCTCCCAGCATTCCCGCAATTTCCAAGCCGGCGTGCAGATCGGCCGGCAGGACAGTGCGGAGATCTTCTGGAAAACCAATAAAAAGACGGTTGAGGGCGTGAAAGCGGCCAAGGTCATCTATGAGGAATCCATAAAAAAACACATCAGCATGCCGATCACCGAACAGGTCTACCGCGTTCTCTATGAAGGCGAAAAGCCGTCAAAGGCGATCAAGCTGCTGATGGCCCGGGAACTGAAGTCAGAATAAAAGCCCGTTGCGGGGCTTTTTCTGATGGAATGAGAAGGAGGTGCTGAGACGTATGATTTTGGATGAAACTCAGCTCAGTCAATATTTTGATGAGCGAACGTGGAATCTGGCTCGGCGTTATCATCAGGAACGTTCGATTATCCAGTCACTGTCCGCGGTAGAATACCGCACGCTGCAGCTGATTGAGGTTGAAGCGGTTGTTTATCCGTATCTGCAGCACATCAAACTGTCACTGCATTGGCAAACCGGTGAATTGCTGCGCTTCAGTTGCGAATGTCCGTATTGTGTTCAGGACGAAAAAGCCTGTGCGCACATCGGGGCAGTTTTGATGTTTTTAAAGGAGCGAACCATTGATCATTTTCCCTACTATTACCGTGAGAATGCCGCGGATTATATCCAGCAGCTGCGCCGCCGGCAGATGTTTTCGCAAAGCGAACAGCTGATCGAAACGTATGTCAATGCGGCGGTGCTGGATGATCCGACCCTTTTGCAGAGCGATCCGGTCGGATTGCTTCCGGAGGTCATCTTTTCCAATTCAGAACTGCTGGTCAGCTTTCGGATCGGCCGCAAGAAAAAATACATTCTGAAAAATCTCGGTGAGTTTCTGGCGCGGATGAATGAAGCGGCGATTGTCAGCTATGGCAAGGAGCTGCAGTTCCTGCATGTTCCGGAATCGTTTGACGAAGGTTCGCAGCGAATCCTGCGGTTTATCCGCCGCAATTATGATCCGCAGAAAAGTTTCGGAACGAGTCCGCGCTATGTGAATCTGGTCGGCGGCAGCGTCGATGATTTTTATGAGCTGTTTTTAAATCATCCGGTGATGATGGCGGATGGCCGGCCAATGGTGATGATTGAGGAGAATCCGCAGTTCACGCTGCAGGTAGAAAGCCAGAACCAGGACTATCAGCTGCAGATCACACCCCACGAATATCGGTATCTTGCAAGCAATGAAGCGGACTACGTGTATGTCGGCGGAACGCTGATTCGGCTTCTGCCGCGTTATCGAATCCTGTGCGGACCGCTGCTGAAACGGCTGCAGCAGGGCGGCAAGCTGCTGATCAGTCATGAACAGATCAAGAATTTCTATTACAATGTTCTGCAGCCGATCAGTGAATTGATTCCGGTTTTGGGCATGGAAGATCTGCCGGTTCGCCTGGATCCGTTAGTCACACGGGTGTATATTGACGAGCCGACGCCGCACACGATCATGATTACGATCCGTTTCTGTTACGGCAATAACGAATACATCGGTTTCGATACGCTGACCAATCGGGATAACCGCAATCTACGTAAAGAACAAAAGGTGCGGGCGATTATCCGGCAGTATGTAACCCGGATTGATACGCTGACCCAAATTGCCTGGATTGAGAAAAATGAAACCAAGGAATTCAGCTTCCTGGCAGAAGGGGTAGGCAAGCTGATGGATCTGGCCGAGGTGTATATCTGTGAATCGCTGAAAAATGTCCAGATTCGCTCACGTGCCTCGTTCTCCGTTGGAGTTCGGCTGACTTCCGGACTGCTGGAGCTGCAGCTGGACAGCCCGCAGCTGTCGTCTGAGGAGCTGGAAGAAATTTTCCGCGGTTATCAGCAGAAGAAAAAATATGTGCGGTTAAAAAACGGCGATTACTTCGCGATCGGTGAAGGGGATACCGAAGAGGTGCTGGCGATGCTGGATGCGCTGCAGGTTGATCCAAAGCAGCTTGCGCAAGGTTCGCTGACGTTGGAAAATTATCGGGCGCTGGCGTTGAATGAACGTTTGATGAGTACGCCGGAAATCAAGGTGGAACGCGATCAGGAATTTAAGACGATGATCCGTGATTTCAAAAATATCGAAGAGAGTAAATTTGACGTACCGCCGTCAATGCGGAAGATCCTGCGGACCTATCAGAAGGAAGGCTTCCGCTGGCTAAAAACGATTGCGCATTATGGCTTCGGCGGAATTTTGGCGGACGATATGGGTATCGGCAAGACGCTGCAGATGATCGCGGTGCTACTGGATGCTCAGCTGCACAACGAAGCCGGCTGCAGTCTGGTCGTTACTCCAGCTTCGCTGATCCTCAACTGGCAGGCGGAAATCCGGCGGTTTGCGCCGCAGTTAAAATGCGCCTGTGTTCATGGAACATTAAAAGAGCGTCAGGATCAGTGGGCACTGGCCGATCAGGTCGATGTTCTGATCACTTCTTACGACTATGTCAAGCGCGATGAAGCGATGCTTAAACCGCTGCAATTTCAGTATTTGGTACTGGATGAAGCGCAGGCGATCAAAAACCAGCGAACCAAGAGCGCCCAGGCAGTAAAACAGATCCAGGCTCGCCATCGGTTCGCCTTAACTGGAACGCCGATTGAAAATTCACTGGCAGAACTGTGGTCGATTTTTGATTTTCTGATGCCGGGGTATCTGTTCAGCTACGCCCAATTTAAAGAAAATTACGAACTGCCGATTGTGCGCTATCAGGATGAGGAACGTCTGACACTGTTAAAGAAACTGGTGTCGCCGTTTATTCTGAGGCGGGTCAAACAGGATGTTTTAAAGGAACTGCCGGAGAAGACGGAAACAGTGCTGCAGATCGAATTCAGTGAAGCGGAAAAGAAGCTGTATCAGGCCTCTTTGCAGCAGATTCAGACGCAGCTGGCGCAGACGCTAGACCAACCGGCCAACGTCGGCAGTTCCAAGATCATGATCCTGGCGATGCTGACGCGGCTGCGGCAGATCTGTTGTGATCCGGGGCTGGTATTTGAAGGATACGGGGGCGAGCGAAGCAAGCTGGCAGCCTGTATGGAACTGATTGAAAATGCGGTGGACTCCGGCAAGAAAATTTTGGTATTTTCCCAGTTTACAACGATTCTGGACAAACTGCGTCAGGAATGCGAAAAGCGGCAGATCGCTACTTATCTGTTAACCGGCTCAACGCCGAAGCAGCAGCGTTTTGATTTGATGGAAAGCTTTAATCGGGATAAAACACCGGTCTTTCTGATCTCATTAAAGGCCGGCGGGACCGGGCTGAATCTGACGGGGGCAGAGATTGTCATTCACTATGATCCATGGTGGAACTTGTCGGCTGAAAACCAGGCCACCGACCGTGCTTACCGAATCGGTCAGACGCGCAATGTGCAGGTCGTCAAGCTGATTGTCGAGGGAACGGTAGAAGAGAAAATCAGCAAGCTTCAGCAGCAGAAGCAGCAGCTGTCGCAATCGGTTATCGAAGGCTCTGACGGATCGATTGCCGCAATGAGCCGCGAGGAAATTCTCGAACTGTTTGAAAACGAGTTCTAAATGATACGGCTTTCATTCAAATAATTGTTTGAAATGCCGTTTTTATTTTGTGAAAAGGGGTTGTCAAGGTGGATATACGCTGTTATAATGGGTTAGATTTTTATGTTGATATTCAAACTATCTCAAGGAGGAGAACCGATATGACAGTTCGTATTATTACTGATTCCACCACCGACGTCACACCCGCGGCAGCCCGGCAGCTCAACTTAGGCGTTGTACCGCTCAAGGTGCTGTTTGGTCAGGAGGAATACCGTGATGGAATCGATTTAACGATGGAGGAATTCTATACCAAGCTGACCAGCAATGATCAGCTGCCAACCACTTCGCAGCCTTCACCGAATGATTTTCTGACCGAATTTGAAAAGGCCAAAGCAGCCGGTGAAGAAATCGTTGTGCTGACGTTGTCCAGTCAGCTCAGCGGCACGTATCAATCCGCCCAGCTGGCTAAGGATTATTGTGAATATGAACCAATTTACATCGTCGACAGTTTATCGGCGACGATCGGAACACAGCTGCTTTTGCGCGAGGCGATTGAGCTGCGGGATGCGGGTCAGTCGGCATCGCAGATTGCCCTGCGGCTGGAACAGCTCAAGGAACGCGTTACAATTCTGGCGGCGGTGGATACGCTGGAATATCTGGTTAAAGGCGGACGGCTGTCCAAGGCTGCAGGCTTCGCCGGATCTTTGCTTGGAATTCATCCGATGATCACGCTGGCGGAAGGCAAAATCAGCGTTTTGGGCAAGGCCCGCGGCAAGAAAGCGACGCTGCAGCTGTTCTGGCAGCAGATGGAAAAACTGGGAATGCCGGATCAAACTTTTGAGCCAATCTTTGGTTATACCGGAAATCGGGAAGCGGTTGAAGATCTGATCACCTTCATGGATGAAAAAGCGATTGTCAGTCCGCAGGTGTGCGGCGTCGGCAGCGTAATCGGAACGCATACCGGACCGGGTGTCAGTGCGATTGCCTATATCCGTCAGGCATAAACGAAATAACGTTGGAAACATAAAGCTTGTTTTCCAGCGTTTTTTTATTTGTCATTTTTGATTGCGGCTTTGCAGGAACCCGCGACAACGACAGGGACTTTCGGTATCATAGAAGGCGTGATCGTGCTGATATTTCGGATGAGTCATCCTTTCTATTTATAGCTGAACAGAGTTTCGACACTCACCACACCGGGATCTGAAGTGTCAGATTTTCCCATATTTGAGCCGGCAGTGTTGAATCTTACTGGATCTAAAGATTTTTTGGGTGAATATCCTATAATGAAGCCATCAGCCGATCTGAATGAGGTGAGAGAATGAATAAAACGAAGGAAGAGATTCTCATCTGGCTGAAAAACCAGACCCGGATTTACGGACTGACCCAGCTGGAACAACGAACGACGAAACAGATTGCCGAGCAATTGAATCTATCGCGGACATTGACGAGTCAGTATCTGAACGAACTGTGCAAAGAGCATGCGTGCATTAAGATCAGCTCCCGTCCGGTGTATTATCTGGCTCGTGAAGAGCTGGAAACAAAGTATCAGGTTACGTTTGTGGATGAAGAATATTTCAATCTCGACGATCTGATGCAGGTGCTGAATCAGAAAACACCGCAGTGCCGGAATTTTGAAAAAGTGGTGGGTGCGGAAGGTTCATTGGCAGGTTGTATTGCCCAGCTGAAATCAGCGATGCAGTATCCCAGCGGTTTGACCGTAATTTTGGAAGGGGAGCGCGGCAGCGGAAAACGTTTTCTTGCCCAGTCGGCATTTGAATTTCTTGCCGATCAGCATGCAATTTCCTCTTCAGCGCGGTTTGTACGCCTGACGATCAGTCGGGAAATGTCCCAGCATCGTCAGCTGGTTGAGCTGTTTGGCGGGGAACTTGAAGGAAAACCCACAGAAGGGTTGATCGAAAAAGCGCGGGATGGGGTTGTCTATCTGGCTGAGGCCGATCAGCTGAGTGCGGAATGTCAGCTGAAGCTGGCTGAGCTGATCCGTTCCGGCAGCTATACGCGGACCCATCAAACCCAGCCGGTTCTGAAAAATACCGCCCGCTTTATCCTTTCGCTGACCAGCCGTGCAGCACAAACGCTGCAGCCGGAGCTTCTGCTGAACATTCCGGTGCATTGCCAGATTCCCGCCTTTTCCCGCCGGCCGGTGCAGGAGAGGGAAGAACTGGTCATCCAATTGCTGCTGAAGGAACAGCGAAAACTGGGACGCGAGATCCGCATGTCCGCCCGATTGTTCGGAGCACTGAGCGCCGATCTGCCGGAGCTGAATCTGGCTGAGCTGAACAATGGCTTAAAAACGATGTGCGCCGCGGCGTATTCCCAACAACCGCAGGCTTCCGTGCTGGTTTTAAAAGCCATGGATCTGCCGCCCGAGCTGTTTAGCCGATTGCCGTTAGGGCAAATGCTGAGACCGGCCGAATCAACGCCGCTGGCGATTGAACAGTTTCGCCGTCAGGATGGCAGCGATCAGATTTTAAAGCTGTTTGATCATCTGCTGGACAGCCATCGCGATTATTATAACAACCACCATGTGTTCGCTCAGTTTCTCGATCAGGGACTGGCGCGGATGCGGGAATATTACGATACGATTATCTTTGCGACAAAAGAAGAGGACAGCCGATTAGTCTGGATCGAAGCACAGATCCGCCATGAACTGGAGGCTCTGGATCTTGACCAGCGGCTGACGCTGCCGCCTAACTGCAGCTTTGTGCTGGCTCGCATGACCTGTGCCTTAGCCCGGATTCATTCCAGTTTGGCTTTGTGGGAAAGTCAGCGGCGGGAAGCTATTCAGCTGTGCCTGAACACGTTGCGCCAACAGCTTCCGGAAGCGGCATCGTTAGCAGAGGCTTTGATCGAAAAGCTCTGCGCCGGCCTGGAAATGCAATCACAGCCGTTAAACACAATCTTTCTTACGCTGAATCTGAGGTTCTACAACCAGGAACCGCTGCGTCGGCAAAGCTGCGGCATCATCATCAGTCATGGCTACTCCACGGCTTCCAGCATCGCGGATGCCGCGAATCAGCTTTTAGGAAAACGGATATTTGATGCGTTGGATATGCCGCTAGATACTGAGGTCAAAGCGATCGAAAAGAAACTGAACGATTTCATTCGATTTCATTCCTATCTGCGTTCCTTGATTCTGCTCGTTGACATGGGTTCGCTGGAAGGTCTTGCCGAACATCTGGACTGCATGATGGAAGTCGGCATCATCAACAACATTTCCACCGGTTTGGCGCTGGATATCGGAATGCGTTTAAGCCGCGGGGAAGAATTGGAAATGATTTTGAAATCAGCCTGTGAGAGCTATCAGTGCCGCTATCGGATTCTGATGCGGAAGCAGAAAGAAAAAGCGATTGTGTTTACCAGCGATATTTCAATCAAGATCAGCGGCAAGTTGGCAGAGCTGTTTGCCCGCTCGCTCCCCCGGCCGCTCAACATCCGTTTTATTGAAGCTGATTATGCGACGCTGCAGTCTGCGGCACAGCGAGCATCGTTGTTTGATCGCTACGAGGTTCTGCTTTTAATCGGTCCGTTAGGCTTTCATCCGGAAAACGTCAACACGATGGCGTTAGAGGATATCGTCAGCTTCCGGACGATGGAACCGCTCAATGAAGCGCTGGATGGGGAACTGAATGAGGCGGAGCTGGACTTGTTTCAGCAGCAGCTGTTAAAGAACTTCTCGCTACAAAGCTTAATGGAAAATCTGACGATTCTCAATCCGGCGCGGCTGTTGGACTGTGTTTATGAAGCGGTCAGTGAACTGCAGCGGCAGATGCAGCGGCGCTTTCAAAGCCGGACGTTAGTCGGGATTTATATTCACGTCAGCTTTTTGATCGAACGGCTGGTCACCCGCACCGCGATTGAATCGCTGGCTGATCTGACGCCGTTTATCAGCGCGCACAGCGACTTCATCGACCAGGTCAACATCAGCTTTGCGTCGCTGTTGAAAAATTACAACGTCACCGTTCCGATCGATGAGATTTCTTATCTTTACGATTATATCGAAAATGATCGGCAGGATTTGACGAGAGGCAACATGCAGGAGGAAGGACTATGAGAGAAATCATTCTAGCCTCCCACGGCGCTTTGGCGGCGGGGATGGCGGATACAGCCCAGATGATCATCGGCGATCAGCCGGGCTTAAGGGTATTGTCCCTGCAGCCGGGCAGTCATCCTGATGCTTTGAAGCGTCAGATTGAAAACTGGCTGGCTGAAACATCGGCGGACGAGGTTCTGATTCTCACAGATTTGTGGGGTGGCAGCGTCAATAATGCCTTGTTAGGTCTGACGCAGGATCCGCGCGTGCATATCATCGCCGGCATGAATTTGAATCTGGTGCTGCAGCTGTGCCTGAGCCCCGAGCCGCTGGCGGACGTAATCCCTACGGCGCTGAAGGAGGCGCGGCAGGGGATGATCTACGGCAATGCCGTTCTGGCTTGTCCGCAAGCCGAAGACGAGCTGTTTTAAGCCGTCATGAACATGGAATTCACCGGAATGATCCGGAGAAATCAGAAAAGAAAGGAGGAGTGAAAATGATTAAGATGCTGCGAATTGACGACCGGCTGCTGCATGGTCAGGTGGTGTTCATGTGGACGAAGCAGTTAAACATTAAAGGCATTATCGTGGCCAATGATGAACTAGTCAACGATCCGATTCAGAGTCTGGCGATGAAGCTGGCGGTTCCGGAACATCTGAAGCTGCTGATCAAGACCATCGATGAAGCGGCCAAGCTGATCAATGATCCGCGGGCAACAGGCATGAATATTCTGGTCGTGATGAAAAATCCGATTGATGCGGCGCGTCTGCTGCACAAGATCGAGGACAAGGCTGTGATTGAGTGTGTCAATATCGGCAACAGCGGCCGGATTGACAAAGGGGATCGGATGATGATGACCAAGGAAGTCTATGTTGACGCTGCCGACATTGCGGCGATTGAAGAGATTCTGGCAACGGGACTGCCGTTTGAAATTCAGATGATTCCGACAAGCAACAAAGTTCAGGTCAAAGAGGCGTTGAAAAACGTCAGAAAATAGGGAGGGCTGTTTATGACTTTGATTCAAGCACTTCTGATCGCTCTGGTAGCGGCACTGGGCCAGGCTGCCGGCGATATCGGCGGCAACGTGATGGTCAACCGGCCGATCGTTCTGGCGCCGATTGTCGGTGCGATCTTAGGCGATTTACAACAAGGGTTAATGATGGGGGCTGCGCTGGAATTAATCTTCTTAGGCGTCGTTTCGATCGGCGGCGCAACGCCGTCGGATGCCAACATGGGTTCAGTATTGGGAACGGCTTTTGCCATGAGCATGCATCAGGGCGTGGAGATCGCACTGGCGCTAGCAGTTCCGATCGGCATTCTCCAGCAGATGGTCAAGTATCTCATTTATTTCTTCCGTGCAACAACGATGCACAAGGTCGAAGAATTTGCCGAGGCCGGCGATTTTGGAAAAATCACGCGCTTCCATTTCGGTCATTGCGCCCTGTATGCTGGCCTGTACGGTCTGATCGCTTTTGTTTCACTGCAGTTTGGCGCCAGTGCGATGCAGACATTGGTTGAGAAAATCCCGGCGATCATCATCACCGGGCTGGGCGCAGCCAGTCAGATGCTGCCGGCGGTCGGATTTGCACTGTTAATGAATATGCTTTGGGATAACCGGCTGTGCGTCTTCCTGTTTTTCGGATTCATCCTGTCCGTTTATCTGAATCTGCCGATCATCGCGATTGCCGGTATTGCCTTAACCATCGGAATTATTATGATCGTCCAGGATATCAGTGCCAGCCGCGGCCAGCGTACTGCCGTGCCAATGGATGCCAAGAGTGAAGAGGAGGCGTTCTTCAATGAGTAATGAAATGAAGCACGAAGAGAAAAAACTGATTCATCAGCTGTTCTGGCGTTCCTTTGCCCTGGAAGGCTCATTCAACTATGAAAAGATGCAGGCACTCGGCTTTGCCTGGGCGATGTTTCCCGCGATCAAGCTGTACTGCAAGACACCGCAGGAGCAGGTAGAGGCCTTAAAGCGGCATACCGCTTTCTTCAACATCACCCCGAATATCTGTACGTTCTCCCTAGGCATGGCGGCTTCCATGGAAAAGGAATATGCGCAGAAAAAGGATATGGATCCGGCTACAATCAATGCTGTTAAGGTTTCGCTGATGGGGCCGCTGTCAGGAATCGGCGATTCCTTCTTCTGGGGGACTTTCCGCGTGATCGCTGCCGGCGTCGGAATTTCGCTGGCTCAGCAGGGAAGCATTCTCGGTCCGATTTTATTCCTGCTTCTGTTCAATGTTCCGCATCTGATCATCCGATATTACTGTACGGTATGGGGATATCAGCTGGGCAGCAAGTTTATCCAGACTTCGTATGAAAACGGTCTGGTTTCGCACATGAGCAAGCTGGCCACGGTCATCGGTCTGACGACAGTCGGTGCTATGATCGCAACGATGGTTACCTTCAATGTCGGCTTTAGTGCGCAAATTGGGGAAACGACGCTGGTGCTGCAGGACGTGTTCGACCAGATCATGCCGAAAATCCTGCCGCTGTTATTGACTCTGGGCGCCTTTGGTGCGATTCGCAAGGGTGTCAAAGTCAATACGGTAATTTTAGCAATCTTTGCGTTCGGTCTGATCGGAACCTTGATCGGTCTGCTATAATAATCTTAATCGACGGGCGGCTCGTTTTATCCGAGCCGCTTCTTCAATAAGAATCAATGAGGATTCTTTCACCTCGACCGGTGGCAAGCGGAATTACGAAAAACAAAAGAACGGCAGCGGTGGGCAAAGCGAAATCGGCATCCCCGCTGTCATGAAGTCAGTCCACACATCGATAGAGGGGTCGTCCTCGGTTCAAGGATCGAGCATGGATTGAAACAACTGAGAAAGGAGTTGGAAATCTTGCATCAAGAAACAAGTTCATTTTACAGCCGTCATATCGTCACGGAACAGGGTACAGTGGAAGGCGTACTGCAGATTAGCGGAGGGAAGATGACCGAGCTGATTCTCCATCCGACTGCACAACAGATCGCCCAGGCGAAAGATTTTGGGGATGAGCGGATTTTTGTGGGAATCATCGACCTGCACAGCCACGGTTATCACAGCTGGTCAGCTAAGACGATTGATTCTGAGGAGATTCAGGGATTATCTAAAATTCTGCCTTCTATCGGTGTTACCGCGACTCTGGCGACAACTACAGGCTGGAAGGAACATGAGATGGACATGTTAAGCGCGATTGCCGGGGCTTTGGAGCAGGGAGTATCCGGAGCCAGGATTTTGGGAATTCATATGGAAGGCCCGTTTTTTAATCCGGATAAGCACAATGCGACACCGCGCGGCGAGGTTATCCCGCCCAGTGTCCAAAAGTGCGAGGCTTATTGGCAGGCTGCGCGGGGAAAGATTCGCTATATGACGCTGGCGCCGGAAATTGAGGGTGCTGGTGAAACGATCCGCTGGCTGCGTGATCATAACATTGTTGCGGGTGCTGGACATACCCTCGCCAGTGATCAGCAGATGCAGAAAGCCATTGCCGAGGGCATTCAGGTCTCAATTCACACCGGCAATGCGATGCGTCAGATTGACCGCCGGGATATCGGAGCGCTGGGAGCGGCCTTACTGGATCCCGATGTCCTCTGCGAGATCATCTGTGATTTCTATCATATCGCACCGCGAATGCTTGAAATCATGTTCCGGGTTAAAAACAACTTTGATAAATTCATCATGATCTCCGATTCCGACACGCTTTCCGGTGTTGCACCGGGCACGTATTTCGCCTATGGCAAGCGCGTGAATGTGCATGCGGACGGCCGAATCCTTTTGGATGACGGAACGATTTCCGGCAGCTCCAAATTTGTTTTGTACGGAATGGAGAATCTGATTGAAAAGCTGGGCATCCCAGCCCATATTGTCAGCCGGATGGCGTCGCTGAACCCAGCGAAGCTGTTGGGCATGGAGAATCAAAAAGGATCGATCGCAGCCGGCAAAGACGCTGATTTCTTCATTGTCAACGATCGTTATGAGGTGCAGGAAACCTGGGTCGAGGGCCGCTTGGTTTATAAGAACACCGATGTGATCGAAACGAATAAGCATTTTTCCCAGTTCTGCCGGAAACTGGATTCATGATAAGGAGGTCAGAGAATGAAAATACGCTGCAATGAAATCGTAACTCCTACTGGGGTAATCGACGGATTAGTCGTCATCGAAAATAAAAGGATCGTCCAAATCGTGCCTGCGGAACAAATCACAGATACGCAATGGGATCAAGATTGGCAGGGGTATAAGCTGCTTCCGGGACTGATTGATATCCATACCCATGGGTATTACGGCTATTCTGCACTCTCCGTCAAGCGTGAGGATTTCCATGCGCTTTCGCATTTGATGGCTGCGGTCGGCGTGACGAGTTATCTGGTAACGGCCGGGGATCATAATGCCACAGAAATGGAAAATCTGAAAGCCATTGCCCAGGCGATTGAGGATCAGCGTCACGGTTTGAATCAGGAAGCGCGAATGCTGGGCATTCATATGGAAGGGCCGTTCCTGAATCCCAACCGCCGCGGAGCCTTTCAGCCAGAGGAACTGTTAGCGCCCTCCATCACTAAAATGCAGGCTTATATGGAAGCCAGCCAAGGACAGATTCGCTATATGACCCTGGCGCCGGAGCTGGATCCCCAGGGGGAACTGATCCGTTTCTGCCGCACTCAGAATGTTTTGCTCAGCGGCGGCCATACTGTTGCGACCTATGATGAATACAATCAGGCGATAGCGCAGGGATTGTCCTGTTCCACCCATACCGGCAATGCGATGCGGCAGATGGATCGGCGCGAGCCGGGAGCGTATGGCGCAGCTCTACTTTCTGATAAAATTTACAGCGAAGTGATCTGCGATCTGTTTCACATCAGTCTGCCGATGCTTGAAATCATGTTCCGGATCAAACCGATGTCGGGTTTTATCATGATTTCCGATTCCGGACCGATGAGCGGAATGCCGTCCGGCACGTATACCATCCGCGGTCATCGCCGCACGATCAGTGAAGCGGGATTGGTGCTGTTAGAGGATGGAACGATTGCGGGCAGCTCTAAGAACATGCTTTACGGCGTAAAGAACCTAGCGGAAATCTTGCATAAGCCGATTACCGAGATTGTCAAAATGACCTCGGAAAACCCCGCCAGGCTGTTCAAGCTTGAACACAAGGGTGCGATTGAAGTAGGCAAGGACGCCGATCTGATTGTCGTGGATCAGCAGTATCAGCTGATGAGCACGTTTGTCGAAGGGGTTGAGGCCTATCGGCAGCATGATCCAATGACCGTGAATCCGGATTTTTTAAACCCGGATGCAGCGTAACGAAACAAAGGAAAAAGAGAAAAAGAACTGCGGTCATTGCTGATCACAGTTCTTTTTGATTGGTGTTTCCGCGAGTATTCAGTTGTTGATTGAGCTGTCTGATTTTGCGTTTCATCGTGGCGAACTGCCAAAACCAAATCAGGGCATAAATAAGAAAGAACAGGCTGAAATAAAAGCCGATGCCAGGCAGGCTGTGCGGCATCCACCATAGGCAGTAAGCAATCGGCAGCGTCCCGAATGAACAGACAGTCAGATGCACCAGCGTCTGTTTCAGCAAACTCCAATTTTCGATTGTCCAGATCAGACTGGCTAACGCCCAGATCGCGCCGTAAAGCAAGGAACAGATTGTCTGCACAAGCATCGCGCTGACTTCGGTTTTGCAAAGTAAGATTAATTCCGGAACGACAGGATAATACTGTCCGTTGTTGTGCATTAACGAGATGCCAAGGGTGATCAGCGTAGAAAGGGCAACACCCGCTAACGCTCCCACCAGCGCAGTCATCATGATTTTCTTTTTCATCATTTCACCTCATATTCCGCATGTCTGCTTAATTTTTGAAACGTAACGCCGTGAAACAAAAGTTCTCTCACCATTGACCATTGTCACGCCGATGGTGCCGGAATAGCTTAAATCAAAATGTTTTACTTTGTCCAGATTGATCATTTCGGAATGGGATATCCGGACGAAGCTGCCGGAAATCAGCCGTGTTTGAACTTCCTGCAGCGTGAGCCGGATAATACATCGGCCTTTTTCAGTTTCGGCTATGGTTTTCTTCTCCTCAGCATAAATCCGCAGGATATCGCGCGGATGAAGCAGAATAAGCTCCTCGTTCTGAAATCCGGGAAGATAGACGGCTGGTCCTTCCGATAACGACTGAATCAACATCTGAATCTCGTCGGTGAGCTGCCGGGCAACGAGGATGATTTTGCATTCGGTACAGGTTTCGTCAATCTGAATTTCAACTTTCATGTTCATCACTCCCTTAGGTTTGAGGTCTGGCTGTTCTCAGTATATCGGATTTTACCCGTTTATTCATTGGATTTTGGATAAACGGTTGATTTCGCGGGACAGTCGGCCTGCTTACCGGATGAAGTAAACAAGCTCAGGTTAATCTGCGGGAAGTAAAACTGCAGGAAAAGCGCAGGGAAGGGAAAGCAGCCTAATCAAAAAAGCCAGTTTTTCATTCAAATTTAACGCCGCTTTTGATATAATGAAAAACAAGGTTTAAAAAGGGGAGCAGGAAATGAATTCTAAACGAGGACAATGGGCTAGTAATCTGGGCTTTATTCTGGCCGCGGCAGGCAGTGCTGTCGGCTTAGGCAATATCTGGAAGTTTCCAGGCAAAATCGCAGCTTACGGCGGCGGAGCGTTTTTGCTTTTGTATGTACTGATCGTCGCCTTGATCGGCTTGCCAGTCATGCTGGCGGAATTATCCATCGGGCGGGCAACGCAGAAAAATGTCGTCGGCGCGTTTCACAGCTTGAACCGGCGCTGGACTTTCTGCGGCGCACTGGGTGTGATCACGTTGTTTGTTATTTTATCCTATTACTGTATTGTCGGCGGCTGGGTAACGAAATATGTTTTTGTATATTTAACCGGTGCGCACTTTCCGGCAACGGCAGCACCGTTCCAGGATTTCTTCGTACAGTTTATTTCAGCACCGGTGCAGCCTCTGCTGTGGGGAGCTTTGTTTTTAGGCGTATGCATTTTTGTTGTTGTACGCGGAGTTTCCAGCGGAATTGAAAAGTTCAGTAAGTTTTTGATGCCGTGTTTGTTTCTGCTGCTGATTGCAATCATGCTTCGTGCGGTCACTTTGCCGAACGCTTGGGAAGGCGTTAAGTATCTGTTTGAAATCCGGCCGGAGGCGATCAATGGTGATACACTTGTCGCGGCTTTGGGGCAGGCCTTTTTCTCTTTGTCAGTCGGAATGGGGATCATGGTAACCTATGGTTCGTATGTTCCCAAAAAAGAAAATCTTTTGCGCAGTGCGGTGATGATCTGTTTTTTGGATACGCTGGTTGCGATTTTAGCCGGCTTGGCAATTGTCCCTGTGGTTTTTGCTACAATGGGGGCTGAAGGCCTGGGCATGGGCGGCGGCTTTGCTTTCATGGCGCTGCCGGAGGTTTTTGCGATGATGCCCGGCGGTGTGTTGTTTGGCTTAGCATTCTTTCTGTTATTGTTTCTGGCAGCCCTGACCAGCGCGATCAGCATTTTGGAAAGCTGTACAGCATTCTTAAATGAAGAGCTGCACTGGAGCCGGCTGAAATCGACCTTGCTTTTGGCTGTGCCGATGAGTTTGTTCAGTATTGGCTATTCACTTTCTCAAAACGCGGATCGTGGGCTGAATCTGCCGTGGCTGGATTGGAAGCATGGGCTGCAGTGGCTGCCGATGAACGCGGTCATGGAGAAATTTACAGATAATCTGATGATTCCCTTAGGTGCACTGTTATTCTGTGTGTTTGTCGGCTGGATCTGGGGGGCCTCCAAAGCTGCGAAGGAAATCCGCGGCGAGGCGCAGAAACCATTCAAACTGGAAAAATTCTGGAGTTTTATCGTCCGATATGTGGCGCCGGTTGTGATTTTAATTATTTTGTATTTTACCTTAATTCAAGGACAAGGTCTTTCTTAACCGAAAAAATGGAAATGAAGCCTTTGTTATGGACGGGTCGGGATGAGATCAAGCTCTCATCGCGGCCTTTTCTTCTTCCTGGATGATTTCCTGCATGCGCAGATACCGCTTTTTAGCCAGTTCACGGATCAGCGGCTGATCACTGAGATAATCGAGAAAAATCTGCAGCTGAGCGAGCATCGGGTTTTGCCGCGTCAGCTGTCTGATAATCGCGGACTGACTGTGCGGTCGGGCTTCTTTGATAAACCAGCGGTATTGTTCTTCGGCGGAAAGCGGCAGCTGAAAAGGATCATTGACAGTCGGCAAAGGGATTGTTTTCAACTGAATTTTATTAGCGAGCTCAGAGCTTAATCCAAGCTCATTGGGCTGAATTGAACATAGCCTTTGAAGATTGGTTTGGGAAAGCGGAGCCTGAACATAAGTAATGACCATCAACGTATCGACAGCATTGCGCTTATCCGCATTCTGAAGCCGAATCAGTTCAAGCACAGCATCTTTGATTCGTTGAGAAAGAGAACGATAGGCGGTAATAATTTGAAGACTAGCTCCAATAGAATTGTTGAGGATTATGGGCAGCATAATCGATTTAGCGGATTTAAGCGTTTGGGAACTGACAGAAATCTGACATACTTCACCAGTTAACGGATCCTGTTGGGCCGTATAGCCGCTTAAAATCATTTTCAGAAGAAGGTCGTTGGTCAGGGTGAAATACTCATTCAGGGAAGGCTGAGACATAAATTAATTCCTCACTTTCTATTTCAGGCTCTCATCGCGGCCTTTTCTTCAATCTGCATGATTTCCTGCATACGCCGATACCGCCGTTCTGCTAAGTCGCGGATTGCTTCCTGATCACTGAGAAAATCCAGAGTCTGCTGAAGCGCTTTGAAAATCGGATCCTGGCTGAATAAAGCTTTTATGATGGAAGAGAGGGTGTGCGGCCGGGCTTCTTTGATGAACCATCGCCATTGATCTTCTTGAGAAAGCGGAAGTTCAAAGTGTTCTTCTTCCGTGGGAAGTGGAATGATGACCATGGATATTTTATCTTCAAAGGGCGTGATGAAGCCAAAATCTGATAAATGCAGCGTACGGGAAGTCATTTTTTTCGGATAGCTCGTTTTGCTTTGCACAAAGGAAACAGCGACAATCGGAGAGAGGTCTTCAATGTTTTTAACGGCAGGAGATTGGGCAGCCATTAATTCACAGGCAAGATCTTTTGTCCGCAATGTAGCAGTCCGCCAGGCAGTGACGGGCTGAGCACCAAGAAATAGGGAATCGTTAACCCGAAGACCGATCCCGATCGAATCTTTGGATTCGAGAGTTTCCGAATCGATAGAAAAAACCAGGGTTGGACTTTCCGCTTTGCCCAAGGCATGGGGCAGGCTGGTCATAACCAGCTTAAAAACTAGATCATTTGTGAGTGTAAAGTACTCGTTGAGCAGCAGTTGTTGCATCATTGTTCCTCGCT
The DNA here is from genome assembly GCF_022440805.1 of Holdemania massiliensis. Taxonomy (NCBI): domain Bacteria; kingdom Bacillati; phylum Bacillota; class Erysipelotrichia; order Erysipelotrichales; family Erysipelotrichaceae; genus Holdemania; species Holdemania massiliensis. The sequence continues at coordinate 1,792,416 of NZ_JAKNTK010000001.1, forward strand.
TTCTACTTTAATATTGCAATTTTTTCCAAAAAGCCCCGCGAAAAAATAAAAAAAGTTGAATTTCTTCGCGGAAAAAGTGTTTACCTCTGAAACATTTTACATTTTAGAGAAAAATTCGATGAATAATGAATTATAAATATCGAACATAGATCGGTAAATCCGGGCTGAAGGAACAGTTTTCCATATAAAAAAACCTTCCGCTATTAACGGAAGGCTGAATCAGCTGCAGAAGTTAATTTTAGTTTAACGGAACTTCCGGATTGGATTGTGTTTCGCCGTTTTGATTTTGCGGGACAGTCGTATTTTTCTTTTCCTGCAGTGTCAAAGAGACGGTAACGGTGGAACCATTGCGGCTGACCATAATGTCTACGGTATCTCCGACTGAGTAATTGTCCAGAGCCGCGCTGAGGTCCGCAAAAGTCTCTACGACCTGATTGTTGAGGGAGATGATTCGATCACCGGCCTGCAAACCAGCTTTTTCTGCAGAGCTGCCGCTCTCGACATCCGTGATGTAAACCCCCAGGCTGTTGACTCCGTACTGCATTGCGGTCTGCGCATTTTCAATACTCAAGACCGTCACGCCCATCGCCGGCCGTCCTGTTACATAACCATTAGCAATCAGTTCCTGGGCAATCTTGCTGACAAGATTGGAAGGAATTGCAAAGCCTAAACCTTCGACGTCGCTGCCGCTGGATTTGGCTACGACCATGCCGATCAGTTCACCGCGGGAATTGAACAGTCCGCCTCCGGAGTTGCCCGGATTGATCGCGGCATTGGTCTGCAATAACGTCATCTGCTGGTTATCTAAGGTAATCGAGCGGTCTTTGGCACTGATGATGCCGTTGGTCACAGTGCCGCCCAATTCACCTAACGGATTGCCGATAGCGACGGCGGTTTCTCCGACATTCAGATTGTCGGAATCACCGAAGGTAACCGGCGTCAGGCCGCTGGCATTGATCTTCAGTACGGCAACATCGGTCTTGCTGTCCGTGCCGACTAAAACGGCATCGTACGTTGTTCCATCACTGGTGCGAACCTGAATCGTTGAAGCACCGTCGATGACATGGTTGTTGGTGATCAGATAGCCGTCTTCGGAGATGATGACGCCGCTGCCGGCTCCGGTTTGAACATACTGCTGCAGAAAGCTGCTGTTGGTCACTTTTTCAGTTTTAATCTCAACAACGCTCTGCTGATTTAAGGCAGCAACCTGTTCCACGCTCATTTCACTGCCGGCGGCAACGGGCTGAACTTCAACTTTACTGCCGGTCGAACGGTACAACGTTGTGGAGGAATTGTTCATTTGATTGGCTAACAGACCGCCGCCAAAACCAATGCCGCCTGCCAACAGGCCGCAGCAGAGAAATCCGGTGACCATCGTTCGCTTCATGGATTTACGCTGTTTAGCCAGCTCTTTGAGCACAGGATCCGGTTCAGGCTGAACATGGACATGGGCGTAGCTTTCCTGTTCTTTGGTTTCCGCTTGGGCATTGGCGCTTCTATTTTCCTGTGAGGCAGCGGTCATGCCGGCTTCATGTTCACAGTGGTTTTCTTCTGGGATTGGATTTTCATGATTTTCATTCATCATTATCACACCTCTTTCTTTTTACGAGTCTTATTCTAAACTGGCGATGTGACTTCATATTGACTGAAACATGAAGGTTATGTGAAGGCTTGGGAAAACTGATGTTCACGCAGGCAGATTTTGGAGAATTCTGCTGCTCTGCACATGGATTCAAATTAGGCGATAAAGAAAAAGAAGCCCAGACTTTGAGCTTCCTTTTTAACGAAGGGAAAATCAGAGAACGATGGCGATGACGTTGCCTTTGCCGCGGTTGATCAGCTTTGTCAGAATTCCCTGCAGCCGCACCCGTGCTGTTTCCGGAATCATGGACAGTTTAGAGTTCATGCCGTCCTTGATGATATCCGCCAGTTTGCGGCCGAAAATATCGGATTCCCAGATTGCCTGCGGATCGCTTTCCTGATCACGAAGCAGGTAGCTGACCAATTCCTCACTCTGTTCCTTTGAGCCGATAATCGGTTCAAACGTGCTTTCCACATCGACTTTAATCATGTGAATGGAAGGGGCAACCGCTTTGATTCTTACGCCGTAGCGTCCGCCTTGCTTGACAATTTCCGGAGTGGAAAGCTGAATATCGTGAAGCGAAGCGGAGGCAAAACCATAGCCGGTCTGCTTGACCATCTTCAAGGCGCTGCTGATGGCGTCATATTCACGCTTGGCTTCCGCAAATTCCTGCATCAGCTGCATCAGCTGAGCTTTATCTGTAATATCCTGACCGATAATTTCCTTTAAGACCTGATTGTACAGACCGCTTTTGACTTCCAGATCTACGACAGCGACGCCTTTTCCGGTATCCACCGTTGCCAGATTGGCTTTTTCAACATATTCATTCTCATTGAGAATATCGACAATGCCTTCGACTTCACGCAGTTTGGTGATCGCCTTCATGCTTTCTTCGATCGAACTGTTGACACTTTGTTTCAGCCAGTGTTCGTCGGTTAAGACGGAAACCCATTTCGGCATCTGAACGTTGATTTCAGAAACTGGGAATTCATACAGCGCTTCCCGCAGCAGGACGTGAATATCGTTTTCGTCCAGCCGGTTGACCGCCATCGCTAAAACGGGAACTGCGGTTTTTTCCTTTAATTTGTCGACGACGCTTCGGCATTGTATGGATGCCGGATCTTTTGAGTTGACAATAATGATAAACGGCTTACCAATCTGTGTTAATTCCTCGATGACTTCCGTTTCTGCTTCGATATACGATTCGCGCGGCAGATCAGCGATTGAACCGTCAGTCGTGATGACAATGCCGATCGTGGAATGATCCTGGATGACTTTCTGTGTACCGGTTTTGGCTGCTTCATTAAAGGGGATCGCCTCATCATACCAAGGTGTCCGCACCATCCGCATGCCGTTTTCATCTTTATAGCCTTTGGCTTCCGGAATGACAAAACCAACGCAGTCGACAAGCCGGACCTTGACCGTAAAGCCGTCGTCAAAAGCGATTGTCGCGGCGTTGTTCGGAACAAATTTTGGCTCGGTTGTCATGATCGTCTTGCCTTCTCCAGACTGCGGGAGTTCATCAATCATCCGTCCTTTTTCGTATTCATCTTCGACATACGGAATGACGGCCTGTTCCATGAACTTTTTGATGAAAGTGGATTTGCCTACCCGTACTGGTCCGACAATGCCTAAATATATATCGCCGCCAGTTCTTTCACCGATGTTTTTCAAAATTTCTGTCGTTTCCATAACTTCCTCCCTTAGCTATTTGAAGTGTATGAATTTGCCTGAGTCTCTATGCCAGCCCAAGGAGAAAAATAAGCAGAAATGCGTCTGTTGAGGCGGACAGAGAGAAAAACTGAATGCCGGGAATCTGCCGCAAAGACAAAAGAAGTCCAAAATAAAGGAAAGGTCAGCAGGAAAAAGACAAAAAAACAATCCGAAGATCTGCGGACTGTCTTTCTGTTTAAGCTTTGCTTTTTGTTTTATGCAGAAATGAAGCAGCGCTGTTATTTAATTTCGCGTTCCGTGTATTCCGCGTCGATCACATCTTTTTCATCAACATGCGGACGGCTTTGCGAGGTTTGCGAGTAGGCGGAATCCTGCTGCTGTTGCTGCTGATAGTAATCTTGTTGCTGCTGCTGGGCTTTATAAAAGGCTTCACGCTGCTTTTTATTGCGGTAAATAAACCAAGCGATGATGCCGACCCATAACAGAAGTCCGACCAGGGGATAGGCATAAAGCAGCGGCGAAAGAAACTGCAGAATCATTAATAGAATGAAAAAGTATACAATTGATCCCATACTTTGCCCTACGACTTTCTCTCAAAGGTGCTCTTGCAGCGCGGACAGGTAATTTCAATCTTGCCGTGTCCCCGCGGCACGCGGACGGTCTGATGGCAATGCGGACAGCTGAAATATTTGTGCTCCTTATCACTGGCGTTTTTCTTGATCAGCGAGAAGCGGGAACGAACTGGCCGGGTCAGTTCCATGTATTTGAGGTTTTCCTTCTGCCGTTTCCAGGTGTTGCGGGAAAGGGTGCGGAACAGAGAGAGGAAAATCAGAGCATCGGCCAGCAAATTCACAAAGGGACTGCGCAGCGTCAGCATGTTGATCAGCATGACAGCGATCGCAGCGAACAACAGAAAATTGTTCAGCGAATCTGTTCCATAACGTCCGGCCATAAAACGGTAAAGCGAGTTTTTGATCTTATCAAGCATGGTTAGTATTCTCCTTATAATGAAGTTTGCGCATGATCTGCGTGATATCCTGAAAGCTGTGGTGCAGCGTAGCCAGCTCATCTTCGCTCAGCTGCGCGAAATACGGGGTCAAATGGCGAATCTGTTTCTCTTTATACTCCTGCAAAATCACGCTGCCTTGGGAACTGATTGAAATCAGAATGCTGCGGCGGTTGCTGGGATTGGGCTTGCGGGCTACGATCCCCCGTGTGACTAAACCGTCAATCAGCTTGGACAGCTGCTGTTTGGAAATCAGCGTCTGCCGGCAGCAGTCGGCGAGCGTCATTTCACCGCGGCACTGCAGGGTAAACAATACATATAATTGAACAGGGCTGAAATTCTCATTCTGCGCGATTCCCATGGAACGGTTGAGCATCAGCGGCTGCAGATCAAACAAATCTTCCAATACGATGCGAATAGCTTCTTCCATCTTTATCACCTCATGCAAACTATTATACAGAATTTCGCAATCTTGTAAACACGTGTTTACAGACTTCACATGATTTCACATGAAATCTTCACAGGATCTTCACGTTAAGCCAACAGAAAAGCCGTCAAAGCTGGCGGCTAATCGAGCTTTCTGAAATACTGAATCGCCTGGGTATTCAGCCCGGTGTGAACGGCGACGACATTGACAAGCTTAATGATCTGAACCTCTGACTTCGGGAAGGTGCGCCGCAGGATCGCAGCCAGCTGTTCCGCGGTCTGCGGAGCGTCGACATGCGCGACTGTAATGGAATAGTGCTCGTCGATGCTGTCTTCCTTCATGATCTGCACAGCCCGCTCCAACGCGCGGGTATAGGTTCTGACTTTTTCTTTGACGTCAATCCGGCCCATTGTGCGCTGGTTAATCTCCAGAATCGGCTTGATCTTTAATAATCCAGCCAAGGTTGCGGCCAGCGGCGTCAAGCGTCCGCCGCGTTTCAAATGCTGCATGTCGCTTGGCAGAATCAGCGTATTGGTCGTGTCGATCACTTGCTGGCAGGCTGCCTGAATGTCCTCCATCGAAGCTCCCGCCTCCGCCATCTGCTTCGCTGTGCGGATTAGGTATTCCTGAACTACGGCGGTGACATGCGTATCAATCGTGATGATCGGCAGGTCTAACTGCGCTGCTGTGGTCTGCATTGCGCTGATTGTGCCGGACAGACCGCTGCAGATCGGAACGGCAAAGATGAGCTCATAACCTTCCGCCTTTAGTTTTTCAAAACATTCCTGAATCCGCCCCAAAGCCGGCAGGGACGTTGCCATAGCTTTCTGCTGCTGAAGCAGGGTGATCAGCTGATCCTTGTCAATGTCTTCCATATCCTGAAGACTGCGGCCGTCCACACTGATCTGAAGCGGCAGGCTGATGATATCGTCAGCCGCCATTTCGGCTGCGGTTTTTCCGATGCCGCTGTCGGTAACAAAGGCTATTTTCATAGTTCTTCACTCCTTATATCCTTAATTTTAACGCGATCTGATTTAGAAGTAAACTAATATCCACAGACAGAAAAGGCGGTTTGTCGTACATTCAAAGAAGATCAAAGGTTAATAACAAAGAAGAAAAGGTAGAAATAGAGGAAGTCTGTCAGGAAAAGTAAATTTAAGAGAGCGTTTTTTTGATTACAAGCTTTGTTATTGTTAAAAAATAATTTCAAAAATCGGGGAACTAGAAAAAAATTCAATTCGAAATTGACGTCAAACTCATTCTCTTTTATAATTATTTAAGCAGAAAACCCATAAGTCTTTAGCTTATGGGAGGTTCACAATTAACTCAAGAGAAAGAGCGACCATAAAAAACGAAGAGGAATGATCCGGTGAAGATTCAGGCGGTCTGTCAGGCAAAAAGGGTAAGAGTGGCTGAGGCGGCCGCTTTATGGTAAAATAAATACAGAAGGGAGTGCTGAATATGAGCGTTCATCTGCATGCACGAAGTTGTTATACGTTATTAAACAGCACTCTGACCATACCGCAGTTGGTTTCTCAGGCTAAACAGGCAGGTTATGGTGCGATTGCCTGTACGGATGAGAAAGTCATGCACGGCGCGATGGAGTTTTGGAAGTGCTGTCAGAAAGAACAGATTAAACCGCTTTTTGGCTTGGAAATCCAGGTGAAAATTGAAGAAGAAATTGTCGCGATGACGGTGCTGGCACGGGACAACGAAGGCTATGTCGGACTGATGGAAGTATCGAGCCGCCTGTGCGAGGACAATGCGCAGCTGACACTGGATCAGATTCAGCCACATCTGGATCATTGGGTGCTGATTGTTTATGGCGAGGGCGGTTTTGCTGAAAGCGAGCTGATTCAGGAGGACCGCCGTGGGTTGGGTGATAAGCTGGGATGGCTGAAAACGCAGCTTCCGCTGTTTTATATGGCGATTTCGTTCAATGACGCGTCATTCTGGAAATTAAAGAATATTTTATTGAAGCAGGTGTGCGGCGCTCAGGATATCCCGACAGTGGCGCTGTCAAAAATTTATTACGGTAAGGCTGAGGATGCGCAGCTGTTTAAGATTGTCAATGGCATTCGACTGTCCAAGACGATCAATGACAAAACGCTGCCGTCAGTCAATGGCCGTTATCTGCGCACGCCGGCGGAAATGGAACAGCTGTATGACGCTGAGGATCTGCAGGCGAGCGATCACATCGCCTCGATCTGCAACGTGACGATGGAACTGGCAAAGACGACGCTGCCGGCTTTTCCTTGTCCGCAAGGTGTATCTTCAAAGCAGTATTTAACCCAACTGTGCTTGGCAGGATTAAAAAAACGGCGGCAGGGACTGCCGGAGGATCCGGCTTACCGGCGGCGGTTAAAATATGAGCTGGACGTTATTTTGACGATGCACTTTGAAGACTATTTTTTAATCGTCTGGGATTTTATCCGGTTTGCCCGCAAAGCGGGAATTTATGTCGGACCTGGACGGGGCAGTGCGGCGGGATCCTTGGTTGCCTATGTATTGGGGATTACGCATGTGGATCCGCTGCAGTACGGCTTGCTTTTTGAACGCTTTTTGAATCCGGAGCGCATTTCGATGCCGGATATTGATACGGATTTTCCGGATAATCGGCGCGATGAAGTGATTCGGTATGTCGCTGAAAAGTATGGCGAGAAGCATGTCGCACATATCGCTACCTTTGGTACCTTAGGGGCAAAGCAGGTGCTGCGGGACGTCGGACGGGTGATGGAAATCCCGTTGAGGGAAGTGGATATGTTATGCAAGGCGGTGCCGTTTGGCATTAAAATGACGCTGCAGACCGCGATCCAGCAGAATCCGCGCTTTCATCAGATGGTCTATGCCGATCGGCGGTATCAGGAATTATTTGAAACCGCGCTGCGGATTGAGGGACTGCCCCGGCATGTATCGACCCACGCCGCTGGAATCGTGTTCTCACGCGCGGAACTGGATCAGATCTGCCCGACGATCCGAATTGAAAATGATTTGCTTTCCACGCAGTACACGATGGAGCATCTGGAAGAACTGGGCTTAATTAAAATGGATTTTTTAGGACTAAGAAATCTGACGATTATTGATGATATTGTCCAGCGTGTCAATCAGCGGCAGCCTTTGGATATCATGAAAATTCCGCTGGATGACGCCCGAACCTATGCGCTGCTGAAAAAAGTCGATACGGTTGGAATTTTCCAGCTGGAATCGGAGGGCATGAAGAATCTGATCCGCAAAATGCAGCCGGAATGCTTCGATGATATCGTCGCGACGATTGCGCTGTTCCGTCCCGGACCAATGGAAAATATTCCGGAATATCTGCGCTGCCGGACTAGTCCGTCGGCGGTGCATTATCTGCATCCGGATCTTAAGCCAATTCTGGAAAGCACCTACGGTGTGATGATCTATCAGGAACAGATCATGCAGACAGCACAGAAGATGGCCGGGTTCTCGTTGGGCCGGGCCGATGTGCTGCGGCGGGCGATGTCCAAGAAAAAGCTGAAGGAACTGCAGTCGCTGCAGAAGGAATTCATCGGCGGCTGTATTCAGCAGGGCTATGATGAAAAGCTGGCCAACGAGGTCTATGAATTAATTTTGAAATTTGCCAATTACGGCTTCAATAAATCACATTCCGTCGCGTATGGACTGCTGGCATATCAGCTGAGCTATCTGAAAGCTAATTTCCCATTGGAATTCTATACGTCACTGCTCAACAGTGTGATCGGAGCCGAAGGGAAAACAGCTGAGTATATCGACGAGTGCCGGCGGCATCAGGTTCAGATCTTAGGGCCTTCGGTCAATGCCAGCGACGTGCGCTATCTCATCGAAGGCGATGCGATCCGTTATCCGTTATTGGGCATTAAAAATATCGGCTCGGCCGCCTGTCTGCAGCTGTTGGCGGAACGGCAGGAAAAGGGGCCGTTTGCGGATTACTATGATTTCGTCACGCGGATGCTGACGCGCCGGCTGAACCGCAAGATGATCGAAGCGCTGATCGACGCCGGGGCGCTGGATGAGTTCCACGCCAACCGGCAGAGTCTGCGGCTGTCGCTGGAAGAAGCGATCAGTTATGGCGATTTGGTGCGGATTGAGGTCGGCGGGCAGGTGCGGATTGATTTGGGATTGGTATCCAAACCGGTGATGGTCATGGCCAAAGAAGATCCGATTGAACGCAGCGAACGGGAGCGGGAAGCGTTAGGCTTTTATCTCTGCTCGCATCCGATTCTGCAGATCAAAAAGAAATACCAGATTCAGACCGAGCCGCTGATCCGGCTGCTGGCCAAAGGCGGTTATATTGAAGGTTTCGTTTATCTGCAGCGCGTTCGCCAGCACCGCACGAAAAAAGGCGATCTGATGGCGTTTGCCGTCGGTGTTGATGAAACGGCCCAGATCGATCTGGTCATCATGCCGAGTATCTATGCCCGCAGCACGGCCTTTCTCAACAAAGGACAATACGTGTATTTCCAAGGCAAGATGGACAAAGAAGACTCCTGTCTTGTCAATCGGCTGCAGCCGCTGAATTCGGATTTCACGCAGAATTCACAATAAAACGGTACACTGTTGACCATAAGGAAGGATGAGGAACATGGCCAAAATACTTATAGTTGATGACGAACAGATGATCCGCGAGGTCGTTCGGGAATATGCCCTGATCAATGGTTATGAAGTTGCCGAAGCCAGCGACGGCTTGGAGGCGTTGGAATTAGTGGAAAAGGAAGATTTCGACTGCGTGATTCTGGATATCATGATGCCGAAGCTGGATGGTTTTTCCGCATGCAAGCAAATTAAGAAGATCAAGCCGATTCCGATCATCATGCTTTCCGCCCGGCAGGAAGAATACGACAAGCTGTTCGGTTTTGAGTTAGGCGTCGATGACTATGTTGTCAAGCCGTTTTCACCGAAGGAGCTGATGGCGCGTGTGAAAGTGATTCTGGAACGTTTCAAGACCAAGGACAGCGAAGTTCTGCGTTTTGAAGGCCTGCAGATCAACGTCGAAGGCCGTTCCGTAACGGTCGACGGTGAGAAAGCAAACCTGACGCCGAAGGAAATTGATCTTTTGTTATATATGGTCAAAAATAAAAATATCGCGCTGTCGCGGATGAAGCTGCTTGAGGAAGTCTGGGATTACGATTATTTCGGAGATGACCGGACGGTCGATACGCACATCAAAATGCTGCGGCACAATTTAAAAGACTACCGCAAGTTTATCGTGACTGTCCGCGGAATGGGGTATAAGTTTGAAGCTTGATTTTCATGGTATAAAGTTTAATATCTGGCTGTATTTCATGTTATTTGCAGCCGGACTTTTAGCTTTGGTCGGCGGTGCTCAGCTGCTTTTGATCAAACCGTATTACCGCAGCAACAAGATCTCGGCGATCAAGGAGGTTGCGGCGACGATTCAGGAATACGTGATTGATAATCAATGGCTGGATGAGGCGACGATCAAGAAGGCTTCGCAGTTTGCGATCAACAATAACGTCTGTGCTGTCGTCTATAATGACAGCGGCAGCGTCGTCTATAATTCCGATTCACTAGGCGATTCCTGCATCTTCAATCAGACGATGACCGTCGGCTCAACGCAGCTGCAGCCGCTTAAAAACGGCCAGGCGATGCGCGAGCTTCTGATATTAAGCGACGGGGAGCTGTCGGAGGTTTTAGCCAATCAGCGCAGCGATCAGGAAATGATTCTCTATGGCAAGATGGTGCAGGCCAACTTGGCCAATTTCTATCTGTTTGTCAACAGTCCTTTGGAACCTCTGGATTCGACGCTGACGATCTTTCAGGATCAGTTTTTTGCGTTGGCTTTGATCACGTTGTTTTTATCGATTGTCATTTCGCTGTTTATTTCAACAAAGCTGTCGCGGCCGATCGTGCAGATGAAGCATTCTGCCAATGAACTGGCCAAAGGCCATTATGATATTCACTTTGAAGGCAGCTATTTCAGTGAGATTGATCAGCTGGCTGATACGCTGAATGATGCGACGCACAAGCTGAGCAAGGTGGACGAGCTGCGCCGCGACTTGATTGCCAATGTCTCGCATGATATCAAAACGCCATTAACGATGATCAAGGCTTACGCGGAGATGATCCATGATATCTCCGGCGATATCCCAGCCAAGCGCGATGAGCATCTGGACGTCATCGTCAGAGAGGTGGATTATCTGGACCATCTGGTCACGGATATGGCGGAATTGTCCAAGATGCAGTCAGGCAGCTATCAGCTGAAACTGGGAACGTTTAATTTGAATCAGAAGATTCAGAATATCGTTTCGCTCTGTCAGGTCATGATTGACGATCATCATTACCAGCTGGTTATCGAATGTCCGCGCTCACTGACGATGACCGCGGATGAGGTCAAGATCAGTCAGGTGATTTATAATTTCCTGTCCAATGCCTTTAAGCATACCCCGGATGGTAAAAAAATAACGATCCGGGCGTTTGAGAAAAACGATTGGATTCAGGTTGAAGTGGAAGATGAAGGCGAAGGCATTAAAAAGGAAGATCTGCCTTATATCTGGGACCGATATTACAAAATTGACAAGAAATATCAGCGCGCGGCCGGCGGCAGTACAGGACTGGGATTGGCGATCGTCAAGGCAATTCTGGACAGCCACCATGCGGAATACGCTGTTGAAAGTGAGGAGGGGAAGGGCTCCCGGTTCTGGTTCAGAATCCGGCGCTCAGCAGAATGGAAAATCAAACTATAACGGAAAGGCCGCAGGAGAATCGGCGATTGGATTATTTACCAAAGCTGAAATTACCATTGTGGCAGCGCAAGGATATGTTTTGCATGAATACGGATACGGTGCTGCTGGGCGAGCAGATGGTTGTTAAAAGCGGCGAAAGCGTGCTGGATCTGGGATGCAATAATGGAGCGCTGCTGCTGTACGCATCCCGTTTTTCACCCGCTTCTTTGACCGGCGTTGATCTGTTTGCTGAAGCGTTGGCGCTGGCGGAGGAAAACATGCGGATCAACGGACTGGAAGCCGAGCTGATTTGTGCGGATCTGGCTGAATTCAGGCATTTGCCGTTTGATGTTATCGTCTGTAACCCACCCTATTTTAAAACTCCGGATACCGATTCTATCAATAAAAATTCATTTCTGGCAGCGGCACGTCATGAAGCGAGCTGTACGCTGGAAACATTATTTGCTGCCGGTGGGCGTCTGCTGAAAGACAAGGGCCGGTTCTATATGGTGCACCGGGCTGACCGGCTGGCTGAAATCATCGCCGCGCTGTCAGAATCACCGCTGACTTTACGGGAAGCAACACTGGTCTTTGATCACCGCACCCATCAAGCCACTGCGGTTATTTTAGAACTGCGCAAAGGAAAACTAGGCCCGGTTCGATTTCGTGAACCGTTATGGCGGCCTGAAAACGTCGAGAGCTCTGCTGAGAACGCTGGCTTACAACAATAGGCGGCGTTTTTATTTTTGCTTAGGATAAACTTTATCAAAGTGCTAATTTAACTAACTTTTATTAAATAGAGAGATTTTATCGGTTTTGAATGCACTTAGAAGTAGCGAAATGTATGTAATTTATATATTATTGCAATCATATGAGCAGTTAGGGGAAATGGGTCGACTAAAAAATCATAGCCAAAGTCGATAAACTGCCAATAAGACCTACTAAATTAATAAAAAGGAGACACATGATAAAAAAGATTGCAGAAACCATCACTGATGTTAATACTTTCTTAGGCGTTCTTTTAAGCTGGAGTTCTATGCAGTACAATAACAATCTTAAGCCATGAAAAGTTTTTGATTTTCGATCTCTGATTGGATATAGATATTTTCATTATCAAATAGAATTCTAATCGGCTCGTTGTACAGCATTTTCACTGTTTTTATATTATCAGCAAAAGGTCTAATATTGCTGCTCTGCTTTCCAATTAATGTTTGTAAAGTGAGATTTACTCGTTTTATGCCGAGACTTTCCAAATTTTCACCAACTTCAATTAAAGTTTCATCAATTTGAGACTTACTAATAAGGGGGACTTTCTCAATGGCTTTTCCTGTTATGTTGCTAACTGCAGATAAACCCTTTAATAAATAAGATTGAATTGAAGATTTTGATGTCTTTTCAAATTGGTTGTAACATTGGGTATAAAGCTCTCTGTATTGAAACGAGTAATCTTCTATTTTAGTTGCTATTCCATCAATAAATTCAGATCCAAAATTTTCTAAAAGCATAATTTCTAAGAAAGAAGAAAAAGCATAAGAATATAAAGCGACTTGATAATCTTCAAAAAATGATTGGATCTTTTTGAGTCGTTTTTTGATATCTTCATCACTATTTAACAAAGTTTTTTTATCACATTCGGATGTTATTTGATTTCGGCAAAAAATTATGTTTTGATTTGAGGTTTGTTTAATATCCAATACTTTTGTGTAATTGCTACTCTTATATTTATCATTATCCCAATTGTATTTATAATTAGTCAAAATATCATAGAGAAACAATAGATTTGCTTTAAGTTCGGCTTTATTTTTCTCAACTAAAAAACTAATGATTTCCTGCTGTGTTTGTTGAATAGCATCTAGTTTCATATCAATGCAGTATAAAGTGGCAGCAACAGCAAGCGTCATCGGATCAAATGGCATTGGAATAAATCTGGATTGTCCTGCTATTTTCCCTGTTGCATTGCTCGCCGTGGTTCCTATTTGTCCGATACCATCTTTTGCTCGCATTGCATGCTGTCCCTCTTTAATAATGCGTAAACCTAAACCACTCCCATCCAGATTTGTGATGTTCTGCATGGCAGTTGCTATAGGTGTAAAAAATGTTCCTAAAGAAGCTACTTTAGAAAATGGTATTTTTATAGAATTGTTTAAATCAGGTTGCTCGTCTAAGAAGGTTGGATAAAACTCCATTTCCGACATCTTTGCTAACATTTCGTTTTTCTTCGAAAGTAAATTTGGCATTACACTTAGCTCCTTATTTTTATTCATTGTACTATGGATTATGACAATTATCTATACTTGTTGTTTAGTCTTAGACAGTATCTTTGGTTGAAGCCTATGGTAGATTGAATAAAAAGTAAATATGTAAAAACGTATTCAAAGGTAATAAATTTTATATCAAAATAGTTTATTTATAGGCTTTATATTTTGCTTCAGATAAAGGTAAAAATGCTGAAATGAATTCATTTTGTTTTAAAATTGAAAGAAATGGCAGAATGCGGGGTGTTGCTTTCAGCGCTTAAAACTTTTACAATAAAACTAAGCAAGTTCCCCCAAGCTTTTAGGAGGTCGTAAATGTTAAAACTAGGAAGAAAATGGGCGGCGTTTCTTTTGTGCTGCCTGCTGGTGCCGATAACCCCGCTTAAGGCGGAAACGACAGTGATCGAGATCGTGGATTACCGCGATGGACAGGAAGCTGTGCTGCAGACGTTCAGCACGCTGAAAAGCGCCGCGGATTATTATGCAAAGCACCGTCATGACGAAAGCGTCGTCAACCTGGGCGTGCGGCAGGACGGCAAGCTGATCGCGGTGGATCAGGGAATCGTCTTCTTTGCATCCGAGGGATGCAAGGTTAATACGGAATACAAAGATGCCGATACTGGCAACGATGGATACCTCAACGGCTGTTATGGGGCAGATGGTGCGGCTCTGGATACGGATTTTACCAAAATGCAGGTGGAATTCAAACTTTCCGGCGTGCGCGGAAAAGCAAAGCTGGCGGAGGTGACGCTGGTACCGCTGTCTGAAGCGGGAAATTTAAGCAGTTATACTGTTCGCGAGGGTCGACTGTATCATCAGATCCGTCAAAGTCAGAGTTCCTCACGGTATGCGACGATGATTGATTTAGGACCGGTACCGGCCAATCTCAGCAGTTACGGGCAGCTGTACAGCTACGATGGTCATTATTTTTATGAGGGTCCGGCGGTGATGCTTCAGGATTATCAGAAGGGCAGTACCGCGGCTTCAATCAATTCACAGGAACCTTTTTATTTCTATTATCAATATTTATCCCATCGCTCACTTTCCTACTATACGGAAGCTGAATTAACAGCCTATTTTCAGCAAACATTGGGAATCGATCAGTCGATCGTATCCTATCAGGACCGCGACCGCAATTCCGTTCATGATACGCTCAACCAGTCGCTGTATTATGGTGAAGAAGGAGCCTTCTTACAGGCGCAGTCGCTGTATGGCTCCAATGCGCTGATGATGCTGGCGCTGTCGATGAACGAATCTGCCAGCGGACGCAGCTCGTTAAGCTTTACGCGCAACAATCTGTTTGGGCATGCGGCGTATGACAGCGATGTGGAAGCCAATGCGAAGCGCTACTTCAAATTAAGCAGCTCGATATTGTCGCATGCGAAAACATATGTATCCGCCAGCTATCTCAATCCGAAGAAGTTTCAGTATCACGGCGGCTTCTTTGGCGATAAAGCCAGCGGGATGAATGTCAGCTATGCTTCCGATCCGTATTGGGGAGAAAAAGCCGCGTCTTATTACATGCAGCTGGATGAAGCGATGGGTTCGAAAGATCTCAATCAGCTGACCTTGGGTATTCATACCCAGAATGTCAGTCTTTCAATATACAGCGAACCTTCATCCACTTCCGCCGTCTTGTATTCCACAGGCAAAACCGCGCCGCTGGCCTTTGTGCTGCTGGAAAAGATCGAAAACGGCGAAGGCAGCTGGTACAAGGTCCAGAGTGAAGCGGCTGTGGCTGAGGATTATACCTATCGTTTTGAAGAATGCATCGGCTATCTTCCTGCCTCCAGTTTCGATGTCATTCTCAATGCTGACCGGCTGAATACGCTGCAGCTGAAAACGGCTGTTTTTGATGCCGGCGAGGGAACATTCCCGCAGGGCGGCAGCCGCATTGAAATCGATTTGCTGGAAAACAGTGAGCCTTATGCCCCTGAACCTACAAAAGAAGGCAGTGTGTTTGTTGGCTGGCAGGAAAACAACGGGGTCTATCTTGCCGAGTATAAAGCAATTCAGGAAATTTCCATGGTTTCCCTGCCGCTGCAGCAGTATGCTGCAGGTTCACGCATTGATCTGAAAAAGGGAAAGGTTCAGGTCAAGTATACGGATGGGACTGAGGAAGAGCTGCCGTTAACCAGTTCGATGGTCAGTGGTTTTGATCTGAACAGCGAGGGAGTCCAGACCGTGACGGTGAGTGTCGGAACCGTATCAACCAGCTACGAAATTGAAGTGTCTGAGGAATTGAATCAGCTGCAGGATGCGCTGAAGGAAGATCTGGACGCCCTGATCGAGGCGATTGATCCAGCCGCAGTGACAGAGCAGCAGAAAACTGATTTGCTCAAGCTGAAACAGCGGTTGGATACGACAGAAGTGACTTCCTGGACAATTGCGCAGATCCGCGCTCTGGACACCTTGCTGAAACCCTTGCTGGACAACCAACGTTCTTTGGTTTTAAAATCCAAGGACAGCCAGTTTTCCGTTTCGGGACTAAGTCTGGCGCTGCCGCAGACGGATCCAGGTCAGAAAAAATGGATCAAGGACACCTATAAGCTGACCCTCAAGCAGGCTAAACCGCAGGATGAAGTGCAGCGGCAGGCAGAAACGATTGCCAGCGGCAACGGCGCGGCGATTGAACAGTGGTTTACCGTTGCAGGCCAGAAAAATTATGATTCATCGCTGACGCTGCGTACGCCGCTGTGCATTACAATGAGTCTGCCGGA
The DNA here is from genome assembly GCF_022440805.1 of Holdemania massiliensis. Classification (NCBI taxonomy): domain Bacteria; kingdom Bacillati; phylum Bacillota; class Erysipelotrichia; order Erysipelotrichales; family Erysipelotrichaceae; genus Holdemania; species Holdemania massiliensis. The sequence continues at coordinate 1,808,763 of NZ_JAKNTK010000001.1, forward strand.
AGGCTGGGACAGCTCCAAAAAAGTCACGGTGTGGCGCTTGGAGGACGGCGATGTAATTCAGATGCCGACGACCCAGAGTGCTTCAACGCTGACCTTTACAAGTGAAGCGCTGGGACAGTTTGTGCTGACCAGCCGTCAGACTGTCAACCAGTATGAAGATACACCGCCAGTGGAAGTCATGACGATAGCTCAGAACGGCCTGGATTGGCCGCAGCTGATGATTAAGGCATTAATCGCCGTGATTGCCTTGCTGATCTTATTTGCCGCCGTCTTAATTTTACAGCGGCGGGCCGATAAAAAACGCCGTCGTGCGCTTGCGAAAAGAGCGAAGCGTCAGCGTCAGATCCACCGCCGATAAAAAAAGATCCGCCGCTTTGAATGTTAAGAATTCATCGCCGGCGGATTTTTATTTTGATCAGGGAGCGCGAAAGATATTTTCATGGACTGCCTGAGCGATGACGTCAATCGCTTCACCGACATCCTGCTTCATCCCCAGGCTGACCCAGTCTTGAACTAATCCTACGATGGCGTGCGTGTAAAACCGTACGATCAGACCTTGTTCCTTTTCACTTAAAGCTGGATGGCTGAGCTGCAGCTGCTGGCGAAGAAAATCCTGATAGATATCGCGCAGAACCGTTCCTAAATTAACCCGTCCATGGGTGTTTAAGGCATGGACAGAAAGGGCTGGCTGACGCTGCAGTACCTGGGTTGCGGCTTCCAGCGAACGCACCCAAGCAGCACGGGTCAGCAGCGGATTGACTACCGGCGTAAGCTGACTTTTCAATAAAACATCCAGAATTTCATATTTGTCTGAAAAATGATAATAAAGTGTATTGCGGCTGATACCGGTCAGTTCACTGATCTGTCCGATTTGAATGTCGTCCAGTGTCTTCTTTTGCATCAGTGTTTCCAAAGCTTTTAAAATTGCATTGCGGGTCAGTTCAGCGGCGGCCATTCTGCTCCCTCCTTTGATTATTATTGTACCAAAGCTGCTGATTTCTGTCTAAAGTCTTTGGGCAAATTCTCAATTTGTTCAAAAATCAGACAGAAGGGCAGAGTGTTTATAGACAAGCAGAAGCGGTCTGCTTATGATCGAAGGTGGAGGAATGAGTATGGAATATAATGATTTAACCAAACCTGCCAGCGAAGTCACACGTCAGGTTCACCAACAGATGAAGTCGCTGCTGGACTTTGAGGATGCGCATGAAAAAAACTGCGCTCTGCACAACTGCCTGAAAAAAGTGGAAGATCTTGAAATTAAAAATGCGGAGGGTGAAGTCATCTGGAGTCAGAAGATTGCCTGTTTGGACGAGGAACAGGAAGTGGCGACAATCAACCCCAGCCTGTATCGCAACGCCTGGCTGAACCATCAGACAGGTTTGTTCAAAGTCGTTGACGGGATTTATCAGGTCCGCGGCTACGATATGTCCAATCTGACGGTAATTGCCGGAAAAACCGGATGGATTGTCTGCGATCCCCTGATCAGCTGCGAATGCTCAAAAGCCGCCTTAGCACTGGTCAATGAGGTGTTGGGAGAACGGCCGGTATCCGCGATTGTCATTTCCCATCCGCACTTGGATCATTTCGGCGGAATCAAAGGCATTGTCGATGAAGCTGCTGTTTGCAACGGACAAGTTCCGTTGATCGTTCCGGAACATTATACCTTCCATGCGGTGAGTGAGAATGTGTATGCCATGAATGCAATGCAGCGGCGGGCCTGTTATCAATATGGCACAGCGCTGGATTTTAATGAAACGGGAGCGATCGCGATGGGGATCGGCATGGGCCAGTCGCGCGGAACAGTCACCTTTATCCGTCCGACAGATGAAATCAAGCACACTGGCGAAAAACGGATCATCGACGGCATTGAATTCATTTTTCAAATGACGCCGGAAACCGAATCGCCGGCGGAGATGTGCTGGTATCTGCCGCAGTTTAAAGCGTTGTGGATGGCTGAATTATGCAATGCAACGATGCATAATCTCTATACGCTGCGCGGTACGCAGATTCGTGACGGCAATGCCTGGGCTTTTGCGATTACGCAGGCAAAAGCCTTGTTTGGAAGCGAAGCGGAGGTGTTGTTTCAGGCACATAACTGGCCGCATTGGGGAAATCGTGAAGTCAATGAAATCCTGGAGGAAACCGCGGCAGTCTATAAATTTATCAACGATCAGACTTTGTTGTATATGAACCAGGGACTGACGCCGAATGAGATTGCCCATACGATCCAGCTGCCGAAATCGTTGGAAAAGGTCTGGACAACCCGGCAGTATTACGGTACGCTCTCGCACAATGCCAAAGCTGTTTATCAGCGGTATCTGGGCTGGTATGACGGAAACCCGGTTAATCTGAACCCTTTAACGCCAACTGAGCAGGGGCAAAAGCTGATCGCGCTTGCAGGGAGCAGTGAAGCTTTGCTGAAACAGGCTGAGAAAGCCTTGGAGAAAGGGGAATACCAATGGGCTGCCCAGCTGTCCAACGCTGTTGTTTTCGCTGAGCCGGACAATTTGAAAGCCCGTTATCTTTGCGCAGATGCGATGGAACAGATGGGATATCAGGCTGAATCCGGACCTTGGCGCAACTGTTACCTTAATGGGGCGGATGAGCTGCGGCATGGCGTGCGGAGCGGGCGTCAGGCGAAAAACTCCGGGGATCTGGCCCGCTGTATGGACAGCCGTATGATGCTGGATTATTGGGGAATCCTCATCGACGGCCAACGGGCGGAAAATTTAGATATCAAGCTGAATCTGATGATCACAGATACGCAGCAGCGATACTGCGTTCACCTCATTCATGGCGCTTTACTGGTCTATCCGGACATTCATGAAAGCGATGCTGATGCCACGCTGACGATGCCGCGGCTGGGCCTGGCGGCCTTGCTTACCCGCCCTGCCACTCTGCAGGATAAGGGAATTCAGATCGACGGTGATGCTGAGTGTCTGACAAGGATCATGGAAGTCATGGTTGATTTTGACCGGCGCTTTGCGATCATTGAACCCTAGCTCACAATAGAAAAACTTGATGCGCAGGCTTATCTTTTTAATCAAAGATATTGACCTGCGATCAAGTTTTTTGTTTTTATTCATTCTGTCCATCGAAAACTAAAAGTCAACATTTAAAACGCGGGCTAAATTACCGCCTAAAATTCGCTGCTTTGCGTCCTCATCGATAGGCAGGTGCATGATTTCTTCAATGGCTTCGGTGATTTTTCCGGCATCATTGTAAGGAAAATCAAGTCCGAATAAACACAATTCATCGCTTGTCATATGCAGCAGGGTTTGGACTTTTTCCTGACCTAAATACCAAAAGCGGTTGCGGTCTTGATCAAAGACACTGGTCAATCCGGCATAGATGTTGCATTTTCCGGATTCTTCCGCGCGGTTGTTCAGGATCACCGCCAGAGCTTCGTTAAAGAAGCAATAGCCGCCGACATGTTCCATGGAAAATTTGAGATCCGGAAAATTCCAGGCGACTTCATCGAACAACAAAGGCTGATAGTCCTTAATTCGATGCCAGTGTACACCGGTATGAAAGGACAAGAACAGCCCGGCTTCCTGCGCTGCGGCATAAACCTGGAAAGCTTCAGGGCCGTCAATCGCAAATTTCTGAAAGGCTGGATGCAGCTTAATGCCTTTGAATCCCAGCTCACGGATGTGTTTGACCTGACCTTCAAGATCCTGACCATGAATGTCAACAACGCCAAAGCCGGTTAATTCCGGATGATGCTTTAATTCTTCAGCCATCCATAGATTTGGATTGTAGTCAAGCCCCCATTCATAAAATGGGGCAAAACACACACATTGATCAATGCCTGTTTTAGCCATAACTTCAAGCAAAGCACTGACAGTTCCATCCGGCCGCTGATCTTTGCGGAATATGTGCGCATGATTGGCAAATATTTTCATGATAAAACCTCTCCTTCTGTTTAGATTATACAAGGTTGTTGGAATAAGGAAAGAGTTTCGGCATTGAAAAGTTTAAATCAAACATTGACAATTCTTAGTGCATATAATACAGTTAATACAGATAGTACAGATCATACAGACTGGAGGCGGGAGCTTGTTTCTGATCAATACGCAAAGCAATGAACCGATCTATGAACAGATCAAACGTCAGATCGTGCGGTTCATTGAAGCCGGAGTACTGCAGCCGGATGAAAAGCTGATCTCGGTGCGCTCGCTGGCCCAGCAGTTGAATATCAATCCCAACACTGTGCAAAAGGCCTATCAGGAGCTGGAAGCGGAAGGCATTCTTTATACGCTGCCCAAAAAAGGGGTGTTTGTCCGGGGGATGCCCGCGAGCGCAAGCGTCAGCGGTGTGGAAACGGAAGTCCGGCAGCTGCTTCAGCTGTGCCGCAAGCTGAAGATCAGCACTGAAGAGCTGATTGAAATGATCAGGAAGGAAGGGGAAAATGATGTTGATCGTTGACGAGGTAACCAAGTCGATTGCGACGAAAAAGATTTTGCAGGAGTGCAGCATGAATGTGCAGGCGGGTCAGATCTGCGGCCTGGCAGGGCCTAACGGTGCGGGGAAAACGACATTGCTCAACTGCATCGCCGGCGTTTTAACCCCAGAAACAGGTCAGATCGAATTGGATGGGAAGGATCTGATTCATGAGCCTCTGAATCGGAAAGCGTTGTTTCTGATCAGTGATGATTTTGATTTTCATCAGTTCCGGACAATTCGTCAGATGGTAGAATTTTTTGATATTTTTTATTCCCTGGACGAAGGAGAGCTGGCGCGGCATTTCAATCATTTCAAGTTAGAAGAGAAAAATGGGATTTATTCTCTGTCTAAGGGACAGAAACGACAAGTTTTATTTTCCATTGCTTTAAGTCTGGATCTGCGGTTATTGATGGTCGACGAAGTCTTCGACGGACTGGACTGGAATGTCCGGCGTTATCTTGTGGGTGAGCTGACAAATCGGATCAGCGACAAGGCGATGGCTTTATTGTTGGTATCGCATAGTTTGAAGGAGATCAAGGGCATCTGTGATCACTGTTTCTTAATGAAGGATCAGTCCATCGTGGCTCAGGAAGACTTGTTGGAAAATCATTTATTCCGGATTCAGCTGGTGTTTCTGGAAGCATGCAAACCGGATTTTAAAGCTTTGGAAATCATCCAGACCCAACAGATCGGGAAGTGCTGGAACGCGATTGTGCGTGCGGATGAACAGGCCATCCACAGCGTGATTGCGCAGTTATCACCAGCTTTGGCTGACGTCCAGCCGCTTAGCTTGGAGGATTACTTCAGCTTGATGACAGATTCATCGTGGAAAGGGGAGGAAGAAGATGACGGAGAAATATTTTAACTATCTGATAAAGCAATCCTTGCCGCTTCTTGGGATCATCTTTATCGGCGGAAGCTTTTTTGTGACCGGTTTGATCAACCTGGATAATTTGTCGGTCTATGTGTTTCTTTTGTCTGCCGGCATACCCTTTTTATTTGAACTCAGCCGTTATCGTAAGAAGTCGGCGTACTTTTACGGCAGCCTGCCGATTGAACAGAAAAAGTTATGGATGGCAAGAATTGGCTGCGTTCAGTTTTTGGTTCTGGTCCCTTCTCTGTTTTTCCTGTTTGCGCTGATCTGTGGCCACAGCCTCTCCTTTTCCAGGATGCTTCAGCTTATTCTGGCATGGACGGCAAGTTTGTTTTTAGTGACCTCACTGAATTTGCTGATCTTCAGCTTTTGTCATACCCTGCTTGACGCAGTGATTATTTTTGTAAACAGCTTAGCCCTGCCGACATTCTTGATCAACACATTTCTCTATTTAACATCGATGAATATGAAATTGGGTTATACAGTTCCGGTGTGGCTTAGATACATCTCACCCTGGCAGCGGATGTTTGAGATTTTGCGTGAATCGCTGTGGCAGTTGGATTATGGATGGAGCAGTAACACGCTGGGCAATGGGCTGGAATACGGGATTGCCGTGCTGATCGGAAGTCTTGCACTGTTCTGTCTTTTCTTAAAAGTAAGCCGGTTCCGCAGTGAAGAGGCAGGAAGCCTGTCAAGCTCACGGAGGATTCTTATATTTTTGATCCGGTTGGATACGTTTTTGCTTTTGTTAGTGATGACCTGGGAACCGATTTTAGAATGGAGAAACGGGTTATTCTATGCAATTTTCTTAATTTGCCTGCTTTATTTTGGTGGATTGATGCTGGCGAAGCAGCGATTAAAAGTTACCGTGAAGGAAGTGCTTTGCCTGTTCATCCTGATCTTCGCGGCTAGGGGAGTCAACCTTGCTTACCGCAGACTTTGTTATATGAATGAACGGCTGAGAATTCAGCGGATGGATGAAGTTACGTTGGAATTCTATGTTTATCCGAATAAAGGGATGGTTCCGGAAAATTTATCCTGTCACATAGAATTGGCAGGAGTGAAAGATCCGTTAGTCCTCAATGAGCTGCGCGGATGGATGAAAGTCAGATTGGATGGGTATTATAAGGATTCTTATTATTATGAATATGATGATTGGAATGACGATGAGTCACGGGCGATGCAAGTTCGATTTTACGATAATTCTAATTATTTAGGCTATAAAAATATTCCAATGGATATTCTAAAGCATAGTACTGTGGTCAAATTGTTCTTCCAGCAGACTTTGCCACAGAACTGCCAACCTTGGTAACTTCTATTTAGCATATAAAGAGTAAAATGCAAGAAGAAGGGAGAATCAATGATGGAAATTCAACAGATGTCAACTCATTATGAGGTAAAGCGGTTATCGGAAGAGAACATACCGGAGATCCTGCGGTTATGCCAAGGTAATCGCAGTTATTATGAGCTTTGTCCACCGCTTGTTGACGAAACGAGTATTAAGGCCGATATGCAAGCTTTGCCACCCAATAAGACGCAGGAAGAAAAGCATTATATTGGATTTTATCATCATCAAGGCTTAGTAGCGTTGATGGACTGGATAAGCGGCTATCCCGAGGAAAAGACGGCCTTTATTGGTTTCTTTATGCTTGAAAGAACGATGCAGGGACAGGGAATGGGTTCTGCGATTATCACGGAATGCTGCGATTACTTCAAGATATTGAGGTTTCAAAAAATACAGTTAGGCGTCATCCAAGGGAATCAGGCGGCAGTACAATTCTGGCAGAAAAATCAGTTCTTAATTAAGGAAGAGAAACGGGGACAACAATACGATGCCGTGATTTTGATGGAGAGAACAATCGCGGAGAATTGTTAAAAGTAAGCTAAAGGAATAGGAAAAAGAAAAAGCCTTGATTCATAAGAATCAGGGCTTAAATAGGAACTAGCCAAGATATTTGACAGCTAACATAAAGATTCCAAGAACAAACAGCACGATGCCGGTTACCTGATTCAGCTTCTTGGGTTCAGCCTTGTTGGCAAAACGGGCAGCGATCATGGCCCCTAAATAAGTAAAGAAAACGCTGCTGATCAGTGGGAACCATTGGATGACACCGCTGATTGCAAAGTGGCTGAGGGCTCCGGTGAGTGCCGTAAAGGTCATGATGAATACGCTGGTGCCGACTGCTGTTTTTAAATCATAGCCCAAGACGCTGACCAGCACCAACAGCATCATCATGCCGCCGCCGGCTCCGATAAAGCCGCAGATCAAACCGATAAAGATACCGCAGATTAACGACAAAACCGCTTTTTGTTTTGCGGTTCGGGTTTGATTCTTGGAGCTGGCGCTCATGACAGGCTTAATGATGAAGCGGACACCCAGAAGCATGGTCATCCACACCGAGAAGCTGCCTAAGGTTGTCTGCGGGATCAGAGATCCCAACCAGCTGCCCACCATGGTGAACAGCACAGTGGAGATCATCATGATGAGACCGTTGCGGATGTCCAGATTCTTATGTTTGTAGTAAGTATACGCAGAGACGGCTGAGGCCAAGACGTCGGAGGCCAGTGAAATGCCGACCGCTTCATAAGCGTTAAAGCCCAATAAGGTGACAAGCATCGGGGTGATGACTGCCGCTGCCGATAGTCCTGCCAAGCCGGTAGCAATCCCAGCACCAAGTCCGGCAATCATCGTGACGATTAGAATATTCATAGATTCAGCTCCTTCAGTTGGTTTAATTGTAAACTATTTATAAATTATAAAGAGCCGGAAGAGAAAGTCAAGCGAAACTGTCTGTGATTGTTGACAAAGTCAGAAAGTTGTCAAAAAAACCGCTGGAATTCAGCGGCTTTTCCGTTGGTCGATGGGGATATAATCGGCTAAGGTACCGACATATTTGCCGGCTGGACGAACAATCCGATCGCAGTACAGCTTGTTTTCGATATTGTGAGCGAGCCATCCAACCATGCGGCTGGCCGCAAACAGCGGAGAGTAGCAATCTTCTGGGATATCGAGCATCGAGTAGACTAAGCCGCTGTAGAAATCGATGTTGCTGCTGACATGAATACCTTTGCGCCGATAGATAACCTGTTTCGCCAGTTTCTCTGTTCTTTGATAAAATACAAACCGTTCTTTACAGTTTTTCTCTTCAGCCAGAATTTCAATCTGTTTCTTTAAGATTTCACTGCGCGGATCAGAAAGCGTGTAGACCGCATGGCCCATTCCATAGATCAGACCTTTGCCGTCAAAGAATTGTTTGTCCATGATTTTTTCCAAAAGGGCGGTCAGCTGCTCATTACTGGCCTCTAAGCCGATTTCAGCAAGGATCGCATCCATCATCCTTCTGGCAGAAATATTGGCGCCGCCATGGCGCGGACCTTTCAGCGATCCTACTGAGGCCGCCATTGCTGAGTAAATGTCCGTTCCGGTGGAAGCGACAACGATGTTGGCAAACGTAGAGTTGTTGCCGGAACCATGATCTGCATGCAGCACCATCATCAAATCCAAAATCTTGGCTTCCTGGTGAGTGAACTGCTGATCGGGTCGCAGCAAGGATAAGATATTTTCAGCGATGGAGTACTCCGAGCGAACCGGATGAACGATTAAACTCTTATTTTCAAAGAAATGCGCCTTGGCTGCCATCGAATAACAAAGAATGGCCGGCATTTTTGCCAGGATGGAAAGTCCCTGATCCAAGGTGTTGAGCACCGAGATGTCATCGGCCTGGGGATCTTCGCCATACAGCATCAACAACGCTTTCTGGATCTGATTCATAATATTCATGCTGGGATAACGCAGAATATTGGTCGCCAGAAAGCCTTCCGGCAGCGTATAGCGGCTGCGCAGCTGACTGGTGAATAAGGAAAGTTCCTGCTGAGTTGGCAGATGGCCGAATAAAATCAAAAAGCAGGTTTCCTCGTAGCCGCAAATCTCGTTTTGATCCAAGCTGCGGCACAGCTGAGTGATTGGAATTCCCCGATAATACAGCTCACCCTGATCGTCCACTTTTTTGCCGTTGACCAGTTTGTAGCCGACGACATCCGCAATCCGGGTCAGGCCGATCAAAACGCCGGTGCCATCTTCATTGCGCAGGCCTTTTTTGACATCATATTTAGTATATAATTCGTTGTCGATTTTGTTTTCCGGGATTGAATCCTGGAAGATTTTCTGCAGCTCACTGTTCATGTTTTCACCTCAATGGTTCTAGTTTACTACAAAAATGAAAGAAATGACACCAAAAAGAAAACATTTTACTTTTTGTGTAAAGACTTTCAAAAGTGTAGCCAAGCTGATATAATAAAGTCTATGAAAGAAGGGGTTGGATGAAAACTTTGGCAGAAAAAATTCTGGCGGCACACCGCGTCAGCGGCGAACTAAAAGCTGGAATGCCGATTGAAATCAAAATCGATCAGACACTGACACAGGATGCGACAGGAACAATGGCTTACTTACAGTTTGAGGCGATGGGCTGTGAACAGGTGAAGACCGAGTGTTCCCTCAGCTACGTCGATCACAATACGCTGCAAAATGGTTTTGAAAATGCGGATGATCATGAGTACCTGCGCACGGTGGCCGACCGGTACGGCATTATTTTCTCGCGGCCGGGCAATGGCATCTGTCATCAGGTGCATCTGGAACGTTTTGATAAACCAGGCAAAACGTTGTTGGGATCGGATTCTCATACGCCGACGGCCGGGGCGATGGGGATGATTGCGATCGGAGCGGGCGGACTGGATGTTGCCTGTGCCATGGCCGGGATGCCGTTTGCCTTAACGATGCCGAAAATCGTCAATATCCGGCTGAAAAACCGATTGCCGCATGGGGTTGGGGCCAAGGATATTATATTAAAAGTGCTGTCGCTATTGAGCGTGAAGGGCGGCGTCGGCAAAATCTTTGAATACACGGGAGACGGTATTCTTGATTTAAGCGTTCCGGAGCGAAGTACTATCTGCAACATGGGAGCTGAGCTGGGGGCGACGACTTCACTGTTTCCCAGCGACGAAAATACCCATGAATTTTTAATCAAACAGGGACGCGGTGAAGACTTCATCGAACTGAAGGCGGATCCGGATGCGGTATATGACGAAATCCTTGAAATTGACTGTGCCGCGCTGAAACCCTTGGTAGCCTGTCCGCATTCCCCAGATTTGGTGAAGCCGGTTGAAGAGCTTGCGGGATTGAAGGTCAACCAGGTTGCCATCGGCTCCTGTACGAATTCCTCCTTGACCGATTTGTTGGAGGTGGCGCGGATACTCAAAGGTAAGACCGTGCATCCGGATGTTTCGTTGGTGATCTCCTTCGGCTCCAAACAAGTGCTGCGGATGCTCAGCCGCTGCGGAGCCTTGGATGATCTGATCGCCGCAGGTGCGCGTCTGTTGGAAGCAACATGCGGGCCGTGCATCGGGATGGGGCAAAGTCCTAAGACGGAGGGTGTATCGCTGCGCACTTTCAATCGAAACTTCTATGGCCGCAGCGGCACGATGAGCGCGGGGATTTATCTGGTTTCGCCGGCAACGGCCGCCGCCAGTGCCATCGCCGGGGTTGTCTGCAGCGCTGAAATGATCGATTATGTCAAGCCTGAGATGCCTGAGGCGTATCTGATTGATGATTCAATGCTTTTAAAACCGAGCTGTGATCCGCAGCGGGAAATTTTGCGCGGTCCCAATATCAAGCCGTATCCGGCGAAGGAGCCGTTGGCCGAAAGCATCAAAAAACCGGTGATGATCAAAGTCGGCGACAACATTACAACCGACCACATCATGCCGGCTGGGGCCAAAATTCTGCCGTATCGAAGCAACATTGAGAAGATCAGTGAGTTCTGTTACAGTCAGATCGATCCTGAATTTCATGACCGGTGTCTGAAGTATGGCGGAGGCTGGATCCTTGCCGGGGAGAATTACGGCCAGGGCAGTTCGCGCGAACATGCCGCGTTAGCGCCGATGTATTTGAAAATTCAGGCGGTCATCGCCAAAAGCTATGCCCGGATTCACCGGCAGAATTTGATCAATGCCGGTATTCTGCCGCTGGTTTTTGAAGATCCGAAAGATTATGAACGAATTGAAGCGATGGACAGGCTGGAAGTCAACTGTAAAGCACTGGCGGAAGATCAGCCATTAACGATTACGGATGCGACCCAGGGCTTTGCCTTCAACGTCGATCATCATTGTACAGCCCGTGAAATTGAGATTCTTAAAGCCGGCGGACTGCTGAATCGAATCCGAAAACAAAATCAAAGACAAGGCTAAACAGAAAGCTGACCACCGTCAGCTTTTCTTCTTCTCATTCGTTGCTTATTAACAGAAAAACAAAATTGAACTTCCCGCAAAGAAAGCGTATAATCAGACGAGTTCAGAGAATGGGGGAAGGCAATGTTTACCAATCAAAAATTAAAACAACTGATCATTCCGTTAGTGATTGAACAAATCCTGGCGGTATTGGTCGGCATGGCGGACATCATGATGGTCAGCAGTGTTTCAGAAGCTGCCGTATCCGGTGTTTCGCTGGTCGATTCAATCAGTATTCTGATCATCAATATTTTTGCGGCGCTGGCGACCGGCGGAGCCGTAGTTGCAGCGCAGTATCTTGGCCGTCAACAGGAGGAGCAGGCATGCTTTTCAGCCAAGCAGTTAATCTTATGCACCACGGTGATTTCGGCAGTGATTATGGTGGCCTTTCTGCTTTTTGGTCAGCCGCTGATTTCTTTGATCTTCGGCAAGGTGGAACCGGAGGTGCTCTCCAGCGCCCAGACCTATTTGTTTATCACGTCGATGTCCTATCCGTTTATCGCCTTGTATAATTCCTGCGCGGCGCTGTATCGGGCGATGGGCAATTCGCGGATTTCGATGGTGACTTCCTTGATTATGAACTCGCTGAATATCGCCGGCAATGCCCTGTTGATTTATGGCTTTGGCATGGGCGTGGAAGGTGCGGCGATTCCAACCTTAATCTCACGGATCGTATGTGCTGTACTGATTGTGGTCATGCTTCGGCATCGTCAGGATCAGATCCGGCTGGATTCGTATTTCCATCTCGGTTTTGACTGGCCGATGATCAAACGCATCCTGCAGATCGGCGTGCCTAACGGACTGGAAAACGGGATGTTTCAGATTGGCAAGATTCTTGTGCAGAGCTTAGTTGCCGTTTTTGGAACAGCCTCGATTGCGGCCAATGCGGTCGCCAATAACTTCGCTTCGATGGAAGTCATTCCGGCAGCCGCCATCGGCTTAGGTCTGGTGACCGTTGTCGGTCAGTGCGTTGGAGCGGGGAAGATCGAGGAAGCCCGTTATTATACCAAAAAACTGATGAAATGGGCCTATATGGCTTCGATTGCATTAAATATCTGTATTCTGCTCGGGGCCAATGTTCTGTTAAAGCTGTACCATTTGTCGCCGGAAACGCTGGATATTGCTTTTAAACTGTTGTTTATCCATGGTTTCTTTGTCATGGTCATCTGGCCGGTTTCCTTTACGCTGCCCAATGCTTTGCGGGCAGCCAATGATGCTCGTTTCACGATGAGCGTTTCGATCGCTTCGATGTGGATCTGCCGGATTGGGTTAAGCTATGTTTTCGGCTTAGGTCTGGGACTGGGCGTTGTGGGCGTCTGGCTGGCCATGATCTGCGATTGGTTTGTCCGTTCAGCCTTTTTTGCGCTGCGCTTTCGCGGTGACCGCTGGACGCGCCGTCAGCTGATCGAGAGCTGAGCAGCGTTTGAAGCCGAATAACAGGACAGTCTGAGGCTGGCTTGGATACCAGCGGGGACTGATTCTTGGGATAAGCGGAATTCTGATTTCAGGTCAGGATTCTTTTTTCTTTACAGGATTAAAGCTTGAAAATAATTCAACTTTCCGCTACAATGAAGAAAACAAACAGGAACAAAGGGGAGATAACGATGCATGATATCTGGAATCCATGGCATGGCTGTGTTAAAATCAGCGAAGGCTGCGAGCATTGTTATATGTTTTATTTGGATCGTCAGCGCGGCCAGGATGGGTCGCAGATTCGCCGGGTTCAAAATGGTTTCGACATGCCGCTGAAAAAGGATCGCCGCGGTCATTTCAAGATTCAAAGCGGCGAACGGGTGCGCGTATGCATGAATTCCGATTTTTTTCTGGCAGAAGCGGATCCCTGGCGTGAAGAAGCCTGGAAGATCATGAAGAAGCGTTCCGATGTGATTTTTTATCTGCTGACAAAGCGGCCGGAACGCGTCGAAGCTTGTCTGCCGAAGGATTGGGGAGACGGGTGGGAAAATGTTTTTTTCAATGTGACGGCTGAGAACCAGAAACGTGCCGATCAGCGGCTGCCGTGGTTAATCAAGCTGCCGTTTCGGCATAAAGGCGTCATGTGCGCGCCGTTTATCGGACCGGTTGATTTATCGCCGTGGCTGAGCTGCGGTCAGATTGAACAGGTGATCTGCGGCGGGGAAAACTATGAAGGTGCCCGACCTTGCGACTTTGATTGGGTTAAAGCGCTTGCCGCCCAATGCCGTGAGGCGGAAGTGGCGTTTAATTTTATTGAAACGGGTTCGCGGTTGTTCAAGGACGGACGAATGTATTCTTTGCCGTCCAAAAGGCTGCAAAGTGAAATGGCGTGGAAATCAGGCGTCAGTTTCCCGGGAAAGCCGCAGGTTTTCAAACTGGAAGATGAATATGGGCCAATTCCGCCGGAGCGTCTTTATCAGCCTTATTTTGGTCTGCATTGTCAACATTGCGGCGGTCAGCTGACATGCAATGGCTGTACCCGCTGCGGACGCTGCGAAAAAAATGAGCGTGCAGAAAAAACGCTGAAAAAAATAAATTCTGAAAAGAGGGAATAGGAAATGCTGAAAATAGGCGAATTTTCCAAACTGACGCAAATTTCTATCCGCATGCTTCGCTATTATGATGAAACGGGACTGTTAAAACCGGCGGCCATTGATCCGACGAATGGATATCGGATGTATACGTCTGCGCAGATTCCGCAGCTGAATCAAATACTGGCCTTACGGGACTGCGGTTTTACAATTTCTGAAATTGCGGTGTGGATGGATCGGACAGATTCTCTGCCGTTGACCAGGATCGCTGAAAAACAAACTGAAATAGAGCAGGGAATCCGCATCGAACAGGCAAAGCTCAAACGCTTGGAAAGATTGAAAGAACAGCTTGAAAAAGGCGGCCGTCCGGAGCTGCTCAACGTTGCGGTCAAATCCATTCCAGCCTGTCTTGTGCTGTCCCTGCGCCGGGTGCTTACTGATTATTATGGTGAGGGCGAACTGTGGAAGGAAATTGCCGCCTTCATTAAGACAGAACAAATTGAAATCGCCGGTCAGCCGTTTTCGCTGTATCATGATGAAAATTACAAGGAGAAAAACGTGGATGTTGAATTGTGCCTGCCTGTAAAACGAGCTGGAAGCGATCAGGGGAATTTTCACTTCCGCGAAGTGGCAGGGACAGCGGCAATGGCCTGTGCTTGGGTCTGCGGTCCTTTTTCCCTGATTGCTGAAACCTATTTAAGCTTAGCCCAATGGCTGGAAAATAATGATTATCATATCGAAGGACCCGATCGTCAAATTGTTCATCGAGGTCCGTGGAATGAAACGGATCCCCAGCAATATTTAACGGAGATTCAGATTCCGATCAGAAAAACAGACGAAGAACTCCCGCTGTGATTTTTCATCGGGAGTTTGTTTTTTCTGCTTGACTCTCACACCTTGTCAGGGTTTATCGTAGAGCTATCCTGAAAGGAAGGAATAAAAATGAAAACTTATCAAGTTAATTCGATCGGCACAATCCGCTGCGGTGCTCAGGGCACCTTTCTCTGTTTAGACAAACCTTTCATTCCCGCTTTGCTTGGGTTGGAAGGCTTCAGTCATCTGCAGGTATTATGGTGGTTCAGTGATTTTGACAGTGATCCGTACAGAACTGTGCTCCAAACTCCGCAGCCGTATAAGAACGGACCTGAACAAATGGGGATTTTCGCAACCCGTTCGCCGGTCCGGCCCAATCCGATTGGTTTGACAACCGTTGAAATTCTGCATGTGGATGCGGCGCAGGGACTGATTGAAATCGCCTATATTGATGCCCATGACTGCTCGCCGATTCTGGATCTCAAACCGTATACGCCTAGCTTTGACCGACTGAACACGCCGCGGGTACCGGCTTGGTGCGCTCATTGGCCGATGAGTCTGGAAGCGTCAGAAACGTTCGATTGGGAAGCTGAATTCAACTTTTAAGCGGGTTATCGGCCGCTTTGATCTAACGCTGATCCGAAATCCGTAAGCCGTTTTTTTAATCAAGGAGAAAAGTGCTGATTCTTGATCACCGGGTTAAAACATACACTGTCAAACAGGAGGCGCTGTATGAAAAAGATTGCGGTATTTTTTCTGACGCTGAGCTTGTTCTGGACCTCGGTGGCTGCCGAGGGTTCCTATATTGTGATCAGCGGCAATGACGGCAATGTTCTGGAAGCTGAAAATGAACACGAAGTTCGCTCGATCGCCTCGATCTCGAAAATCATGACGGCGGTGGTCGCATTGGAAAATGGAGATTACATCGATCAGTGGATCATCGGCGATGAAGTGACGAACGTGACCGGCAGTATGATCTGGATTGCAAAGGGGCAGCAGGTTTCGATGCGTTCTTTGCTTTACGGCATGATGCTCAAAAGCGGCAATGACGCAGCGGTGGCGATTGCGCATCGGGTCGGCGGGGGATCGGTCGAACGCTTCGTTAAAATGATGAATGAAAAAGCGGCGGAATTGGGCATGAAGGACACCGAATTTCACAATCCGAATGGAATGGATGTCGAAGAAGAAGGAAATTATTCGACAGCCTACGATATGGCATTGTTAATGCAGTATGCGATGACGATTCCGCAGTTTCGTGAAATCGTCGCGACCCAGTATTATACGAGTGAATGGGGATCCCGCTGGAAAAATTCCAACAAACTGCTGAACAATTTTGAGTTCTGTACCGGCGGCAAGACCGGTTTTACCAACAGAGCCGGAGAAACGTTGGTCACAGCGGCGCAGAACGGGCAGCTGGAGTATATCGTCGTGACCTTAGCGGTACCCGATCGCTGGACATTTCACGAACAGAAATACCGCAGGGCGATGGAAACGTGTGAACTGATCACGCTGCAGCCTGCGGGGAAAATCGAACAGGAAGGCTATTACGCCCAACTGGGTGAACCGTTTGAGGTTGTTGTGAAAAAGGAAGACGCGGGACAGGGACAATATACGATGACCCTGGACAAAACCAAAAATGAACTGACGCTATGCTGGACGGATCCCTCACATACGGTGGTCAAGACCCTTGCGGCAGTCAAGCCGCCCCGCCGTTTCTGTTTCTGGAGGTGGTGCGTATGAATCTGATCTGGATCTTACTGATCATGGCTTCCCTGGCCTATGGCTTAATGACCGGTTCGGTCAGTTCTGTCAATCAGGTGATTGTCAACGTCGGCAGGGAAACCCTGGAGCTGGCGCTGCCGTTAGTGGCAGCTACCTGTTTCTGGAGCGGAATCCTCAATATCGCGCGCGAAGTGGGGCTGTTGAACATGCTTCAGAAACTGCTTTCACCGCTGCTGCGGTTTTTGTTTCCGGATCTGCGCGAGGATCCGGAAGCTTTGGGGTATATTGCCGCCAATATTACGATCAACGTGTTTGGGTTAGGCTCAGCAGCGACGCCGAGCGGCTTAAAAGCGATGGAATGCATGCAGCGTCACAATCCGGATAAGAAAACAGCCAGCCGGGCGATGGTGACCTTTTTAGTCCTGAACACAGCGGGAGTGACGATTTTATCAACAACGATCGTTTCGCTGCGGGCGCAGTTTGGGGCCCTGAATCCAACTGACTTTATGCCGCTAGCCATTCTGGCGACCTGCTGTGCCTCAATCGGAGGACTGGCTCTGGATCGGTGGGTGAATTATCGTGGAAAGTAGCCTGTATATTCTGCCTGTTTTAATCCTGCTGATCTTTGTGTTTGCCCTGCTTCGCCAATTTAACGCCTATGACGCGTTTGTCGGCGGAGCGAAGGAGGGCCTGTCTTTGTTTGTCACGCTGTTTCCGAGCCTATTAGCGATGATGTTTGCCGTTTCTTTGTTACGAGAAAGCGGATTGTTTACGGTCATGGCTCAGCAGTTAGGAAAGATCTTTCCGGCAATTCCTTCTGATATCTTTGCTTTGGCGTTCTTCCGTCCGATCTCCGGCAGCGCTTCGCTGGCGATTCTCGTCGATATCTTAAAAACGTTGGGACCGGATTCTTTGGCAGGAAAAATGGCGAGTGTGATTCAGGGATCGACGGATACGACGCTGTATGTTATCACGCTTTACTTTTCATCCGTAGGCGTCAAGAAAATTAAAAACGCTTTGCCGATTGGATTGTTTGCGGATGTCATCGGCATCGGCGTGGGGATCTGGCTGACGCTGCAATTCCTGGTTTAACGCCGATTTCTCTGTTCTTTCCCAGGGTTGTCTGGTAAAATAAGAAGGCAAAGGATGGAGATAAATTATGGATCGACTGCAAAAAATTATTGCGGCCAGCGGTCTGACTTCCCGACGCAAAGCAGAGGAATTGATTCTGCAGGGGCGTGTGAAGGTCGACGGTCAGGTTGTAACGGAATTAGGTGTAAAACCACGCAAGGGAGCTTTGATCGAAGTTGACGGCAAAGCGATTGCGCGCGAAGATAAAGTGTATTATGTCATGAATAAGCCGAAAAAGGTGCTGTGTACGCTCAATGATGAGCATGCCCGGCGAACGGTTGTCGATTTGATGAGTGATGTGCCGCAGCGGGTGTTTCCGGTAGGCCGGCTGGACTATGATACGACCGGCGTGCTGATCATGACCAACGACGGTGAATTCGCCAATGAAATCATTCATCCCCGTTATCATATCGCCAAGGTTTATGAGGTAACGATCAACGGGATTTTGAAAACAGAGGAGATCAAGCAGCTGGAACAGGGCGTTGTTCTGGACGATGGGATCAAGACACTGCCGGCGAAGCTGTGGGTCACGAATAAGGATTTTGCCCATGAACAGACATCGTTTGAATTAACGATTCAGGAGGGGCGCAACCGTCAGATCAAGCGGATGCTGGAGGTTTTCGGTTATGAGGTTCGCCGTCTGCACCGCCGCTCTTTGGGGCCGATTACGGTGCGCGGTCTAAATGTCGGAGAATACCGGCTGATGAAACCGTTTGAGGTTAAGCAGCTGCGCCGATTAGCGAATGAGGGTCGGTTAAAATAATGCGGTACAGCACGTTATTGTGGGATTTAGACGGCACGCTGTATGATTTTGAAAAAAATGAGGATCGTTCCCTGCGCCGGATTCTGGATGATTTCGGTGTCGGGGCAACCGCGGAGCATCTTGCCTGTTACCGGCGGATCAATCATCAGCTGTGGTCGGATTATGAACAAGGGTTGATTGGCAAGCCGGTCATTGAGGACACGCGGTTTCAGCGGACCTTTGATGAATTGGGTGTCAACGCCGATGGATTAGCCGCTTCCCGGGCGTATCGAAAGCTTTTGATGCAGGGCTATGATCTGATTGAGGGCGCCTTTGAAATCATGGAAGCACTGCAGGGAAAAGTAGAAATGGACGTGATTACCAACGGTGACGGACCTACGCAGCGGCAGCGTTTAGCCGGGGCAGATATGGCAAAGTATTTTACGCATCTGTTCATTTCGGATGAGCTGGGCGTGCAGAAGCCGCAGGCTGAATTCTTTGAGCCGGTGCTGCGGACGATTGCGGAAAAAGATCCGCGCCGGATTTTAGTGATCGGGGACTCTCTGAGCTCGGATATTGCCGGCGGTCAGGCAGCAGGGCTGGATACATGCTGGATTAATCGGAAACATCAGTCAATGACGCTAAAGGAAAAGCCAACGTGGCAGATTAATGACCTCTGTCAGCTGCTGGAAATTTTATAAGCCTGAAGTAAGCATGAATGAACCTTGGGAACGATCCTGTTCAAGAAAAGGTTCATTTTTTGTGTTTGTCAGGCTTTTTCAGTTCGAGCTTGACCTGCATTGGAAATTTAGGTAAAGTTTTTTATGGAATATATACGCTTAGGCTAAATTTGAGATCTGGCAATTTATTTTCCATCTGATGGTAAAAAAACGAACAGGAAAGAGGGCAGAAGAATGGAAATCCAGCAGTTAAAATATTTTGTCTGTGCCGTTCATTACGGCAGTATCATTAAGGCTTCCCAGGAACTCTACATCACCCGGCAGACGATCAGCTCAGCTTTGACTCAGCTGGAGAGCGAGCTTGGATTCAGTCTTCTGCAAAGAGGGAAGAACGGCGTCGAGCTGACAAGTGAAGGCCAGCTCTTTTACGGCCGGATCGCTCATCAGTTTGAAGAATTCGAGAAAATCGAAAAGGAACTGCGGGAATTTTCCAGTCAGTATCGACTCCCGATTAAAATTGGGATTGTCAGCTGGGCAGATCAGCGGGAAGTCACTCTTTTGGAAAGATGGATTCAGGCTCATCCCGAAATACAGGGGGAGATTTTATTTCTCAGCGGCCGTCAAAGCAATGAAATGCTGGAGCAGGGACAGCTGCATTTTTGTCTGACGACAATGCCCAGCGAAGCCAATCTCAACTTTACCAGCGAGCAGGTTGCGGAATATCCGCTGATGT
Source organism: Holdemania massiliensis (assembly GCF_022440805.1). Taxonomy (NCBI): domain Bacteria; kingdom Bacillati; phylum Bacillota; class Erysipelotrichia; order Erysipelotrichales; family Erysipelotrichaceae; genus Holdemania; species Holdemania massiliensis. The sequence continues at coordinate 1,828,690 of NZ_JAKNTK010000001.1, forward strand.
TGGCGGTGCATCGGGATAATCCGCTGGCTGGAAAAATGCAGATCACAGCCCAGGATTTTCACAGTCAGACAATTCTGACAACCACCCTGGGTTATGGTAAATTAGAATATACGGGTCAGAAATGGATGCCGTTTGAAATAGAACAACATCAGATTTGTACAGAGGATCCGATTTATCTGTATTCTCTGTTGGCCGCAAACCGAGGTGTCATGGCTTGTCATGATCAAAATACGCTGCTTAATCAAATGCGGGATATCCGTCTGATTCCGTTCACCCAGGGATTTACCTTTCCTTATTTTCTGCGCACTTCCTCATCCACGATGCGTAAAAGACAATATGACGAGGTGGCGCGGGAACTGACGAGCTATTTGAAACAAAATTTATAAGTTGATCAATTCCCATGACGGAAGCTGCTTGTTTTTGCTTCTGTTTTGCTTTCGCTGAACTTGATAAAATGAGAACAAAAGGAGCGAAAGAAATGAAAGAATATTCACGCAGAGATTTTCTTAAAGGCACCGCTGTCGGAGTGATCGGATTATCCGGTCTGTCCCTGATCACCGGCTGCAATTCTACTACTGCACCTGCTGAAAAAGGCAGCGAGCTGACCTGGGATCAAGAAACCGAGATCATCGTCGTCGGAACGGGAACTGTCATTACCGCTGCGATTGCAGCCTGTGAGATGGGAATTTCATCCATCACGGTTTTAGAAAAGGATGAGAACATTTTCGGCGGCACGTCGACGACTTCCGGAGGCGGCTATGCACTGCCCGGTTTTCTGAATGATTTTAAAGAAGAGAATAACGGGGACAGTCGGGAAAAGTGCTTGGCCTATATGCAGGCTGTAGGCGAGGACCGCATGAGCTTAAGTGTAATGGAGTCGTTTGTCGATCATGCTCAGGAATACTGTGACTGGACAAGACAGGCGTTAGGCTGGTCCAGGTTCATCCACTCCGGAGCCCATAATGATTATTATGACCGGTATCCGGAAAGCCTTGTGGTTGGCCGCGGCTCTGCTTTTCCGTTAGATCAGGACAATCAAATGCTGATGGCAGGCGCTCAGTGGAAACAATATCGGGAATACATTGATACCCACGATCAGATTCAGCTGATGATGGGGACGGCAGCCGAGGAGCTGATCGTCGATGAAAACCGTCGGGTGATCGGAGTGATCGCTCGACAGGGTGAGAAAACCTTGCGGATCAAAGCGGCCAAAGGTGTAATTCTTGGAACAGGAGGTTTTGATTACAATGAAGCCATGCGCCGAAATCATCTTTCCTTTCCGCTGTATCGTTCCTGTTCCAGCCACAATAACACCGGAGATGGACAGAAGATGGGAGCCCGTTTGGGAGCTCAGCTGGCTTTGATGGATCGGGTTATGGGTGTTCCGTTTATCTACGACAACCCAGTTTGGAATCCAGGGGACGACCGCAACTATGGAATTATGGCAACATCTGCATTGGCGGATTGGGCTTGTTATCTGAAATTTCCACATGCGATCTGCGTGAATGCCAAAGGGGAACGATTCGCCGATGAAAGCCGCGAATACGATGTTTTTAGCCGGGCATTCAGCGCTTATGATACCGGGACATTAAACTATGAGAACATTCCGGGTTATTTTATCTGTGACGCGGACTATACTTCTCAATTTAAACTGCCGGACGGTGCGACGGCGGAGGCTCTGCCGGATTACATCCAGTGTTATGACAGCCTGGAAGCACTGGCAGCAGGAATGGGAATTGATCCGACCGGCTTGCTGAAACAGGTGGAAGCATTTAACAGTTATGTGGATGCCGGAGCGGATCCGCAATGGCATCGCGGAGAAAGTGAGAATGCTTTGCGTACATTGCAGTCCAATTCGTATATGGCCCTGCCGGGAGTGGATTTCTCTCAGTTTACCACGCTGACGGCAACCCTGGGCAAGATCGAAAAGGCGCCGTTTTATTGCTGCCGGTATGTACCAGGAACCTGTGGAACCCGCGGCGGTCTGCTTACGGATGGACAGGCTCAGGTTTTGGATCAGGATAATAAGCCAATCGCTGGCTTATACGCTGTCGGAACCTGTTCTGCCGGTGTAGCTGGCTATTGGGCTGGCGGAGCCTGTATCTCACAGGGCTGCGTTATGGCCTATGTTGCTGCAAAACAGCTGGCCGCTCAATAATTTTCAAAGCATGAATAAGCAAAAAGAAGACTTAACAGAACTTCAGTTCTGAGAAAGTCTTCTTTTTATGTTAGTGATCAGGAAGTGATCCGGGGTTTTTGGAATTTGTACAGGAAGGATCAGCACTGTCAGCGAAAGGTTTTAACAAATTTAAGATATTTTATGATCCAGTCGGATTTCCACCAGTTTTTACTGACACTCCATGCCTCTGGATAATCAGACCAGGACCACGTAATTGCCCATGATCCATCAGATTCCTGTGTCCTTTCGATAAACTTACATTCAAGCTCACAGATTTCCTGATTTTCGATGTAGAAATCACTTGACTTCGAGCTGATAAAAAATGAGGGTTTACAGGCATAGTCAACGAGCCATGTATCAACATCATAAGTCAGAACCTGCTGGATCTGCCGCTGCAGCAGGTCTTTAAACTCTGTCAAATCAATCTGAGTATTCACTGTACTTTCTTTTAAGTAATCATACAGCTTGACAAAACAGGCGACATTTCCAACGGACTCCAACGGAAAGTGGGATTTAAAATAACGATAGGCTTCCTTTGCCAGGTTCAATGCCAGGGCAAAGAGTTCACTTTCCGAGTCCGCAAATTTGAAAATGAAAGTAATCAGACTGGCAGTTGGATTATAAGAAATTTCATGATTGGAAGTATGCTGCCACCAGGGAGCATGCGGCGCGTCATTGTTGGTCGCGATGGTATTGGCCCAGGTATGCCCATCAAAGTCTTTGCCTGAAGCTAAATAGTGAAGAATTCCCTGAACCAGAGGATGTTCTTTATCTTCCAGTCCTGTTTCTCGGATTATTTCCGTTGCCGCCCATGTCTGGATTGGGGAAGAATTGGGATTCCAGCAATCTGGTTCTAAACCGTGACCAAACCCGCCGTCGTCATTTTGATAGACGGCCAAGGCGGTGAATACCGCTTCGCGGCTGCCGTTTTCAAAACAAAATTGCCAGCGGGCAAGATCCAATGGCCGGGCATTCTGATAAATAAATTTTCTGGCTAAAAGTTCATTCATAGAAGATTCCTTTCTTCGTATAAGGATGAGTCGATGGGGGGGACAGTGATTGCAAATCCGCATTAACAGAAATGCCAAAGGCATTGAGAAGCTGTTTTTGTTTTAGGGATTGTCTTTCTTGGGTGGCAGGCGAAAGGTGAGAAACAGTTTGCCTAAGATCTGATCCCAGCCCTGATCCTCCGGCTCAACGATTCGCAGTTCTGTTTCTGCATGCAGATGATCAATGATCAGCACGGTGTTCTCGGTCTGATCCGTTACTTTTAAAAGGAGCATGATAACCTGGGGACTGATTTCCACCTGACTTAACAGCTGAGCGCGGATACAGCCCCATCGCAGTTCATATTTTAATTTTTTGACGACCTCCAGATATGGCAGTGTCAGACAGTAGCGTGTAGTTTTCATTGATTTTCTTTCAGCAGGGAATCCATCACTGCTTCTTCCGGATCAATATAGATGGTTTTGTAACTGGTCAGTGAAACAAAGCCAGGCTTGGCACCGGGAACCCGTTTGAGATTGCGGATTGGGCAATAATTGACCGGGACACTGCTGGAATAGCGGCCTTTGGAATAATAAGCCGCGACCATGGCAGCGCAGCGCAGCGTTTCCTCACTTGGCTGTTCACAATCCAGGACGACATGCGAACCGTGGAAATCCTTGGCATGAAACCACAGATCATTCTTGCGCGCCAGCTTGAATGTCAGCGCTTCATTCTGCAGGTTGTTCTTGCCGAAATATAAAGTCACGCCGTCAGCCAGATGAATTGTGGTAATCGCCGGCAGAGCTTTGGCTTTTTTGCGGTTGCGGCGGATTTTGGATTGAATCGGCTTCATGTAGCCCAACGCCGCGAGTTCCTCACGGATCTCGCGGGCATCCTCAAAGTTGGCCAGTTCCAGCTGCTGCTCCAGACCTTCAAAATACTCAATTTCCTGCTCGCACAGGGCAATCTGTTCCAACAGGTGCTCCTGGCCTTTTTTGCCTTTGTTGTACTTCTGGAAGCATTTCTTGGCGTTACCGCGGCCGTCAAAGCGCACGTCCAGATCAATTTTAACCTGCTGGCTTTGATCGAAAGTGTTCAAGGTGACGGATGGGGTACCCTTGGCAATGTTTTGTCCATAGGCGTATAACAAATCCCCGTACTCCCGCCATTTCTCACAGTCCAGTGCTTCCTGCAGCGCATCGTTGAGCTTTGGCAGCTTCTGCCGGTAATGCTTAAGCTGCTTGCGTACAAATTTAAACAAATCACCGGTCATCTGACGAATGCGGTCTTTTTCTTCCTTATGATAATAAAGGACATCCATGCCTTCCATCAGCGGATAGGCTTTCGCCGGCTGTTCAAACTGGGTTAAAGGGATCAGATGAAACTGAGTTTCCTTCGGCGTGTTGGTGATGAAAAGCGAATCGCTGTTTTCAAGCTGTTTCATGATCTCGGCAAACGTTTCACCGCGGTGCATCCGGGCCTCGACTTCCCGGCCTAACAGGGGTGAAAAACCGTCAAACTGCTGATGCAGCGGCTGTTGGAAATCCACGGTCAGCGCGGTAAACGGATTTTGTTTAGGCGCTTGTTCAGGCAGGGTGAACTGAGCTCCCGGCTGAATCGTGCGCTTGGTGTTTTCAAAGGGCGGAATCCGTTTTAAGGCGTCAAGAATGCGGTTGTTTTCATCAACCAGGATGACGTTGGCATATTTGCCCATTAATTCGACGTATAGCTTGCGGAACACTTTATCGCCGATCTCATTGCGCAGGGAAACCTCCATCACTAACCAACGGTCTAAGCCGCCCTGTTCGATAGAAAGAATTAAACCGCCTTCTAGATGCTTGCGCAGAAGCATGACAAAATGCGACGGCTCCTCCGGTGTCGGATAGGCGCGGTCGGTGAGATTGATGCGGTTGTATTGCGAATGGCAGGAGATCAGCAAATTCTTTTTCTCCCGCTGAGTCCGCAGATGGAACAACAGTTCCGTATTGGAAATCTGGTGGATTTTATTAATTTTGCAGGGTAATATTTCCTGAAACTGCCGGCACAGCGCGTGCAGCAGAAGTCCGTCTAAAGCCATTGTGATCAACCTTTCTCAAATGTGTTCCTATTATATCATGATTCTGATAAAACCCCAAACCGCACAGGCCGTGGAATTCGTTGACAATCGTGGTGAAGCTTTGTATTATTAAACTAAGGCAAAAGGAGGAAGGAAGCATGAAAAAGGGGTTGCTGATCGTGCTGAGCGGACCAAGCGGAGTCGGGAAGGGGACGATTCTGAAGGAGTTTGTTGAGGATCCGGAATTAAATTTAGCGTATTCGGTTTCCATGACGACCCGCGGGATGCGGCCGGGGGAAGTGGAAGGCGTCAATTATAACTTTGTTGACCGTCCGGCCTTTGAACAAGCGATCAAAGACGGCGAGCTGCTGGAGTATGCGGAATTTGTCGGCAACTATTACGGAACACCGCTAAAAAACGTTGAAAAGCTGCGCAGTGAGGGGAAAAATGTGCTGCTGGAAATCGAAGTGCAGGGTTGTCAGCAGGTCATGGAGAAATGTCCGGATGCCCTGACGATCTTTATCATCCCGCCTAGCATGGAAGAGCTGGAAAAACGGATCCGCGGCCGCGGTACTGAACCGGAAGAAATCGTGCAGCAGCGCTTAAGCAAGGCCAGCCGGGAGATGGAACTGGTGGATCAATATAAATTCATCGTCTGCAATGAAGATCCGAAACTGGCGGCTTCCATCATTTCTTTAATTATAAAACGGCATATGGAATAGAAGAATCGACAAATAGGTTCTTCTTTTATTTTGTCCGTTCCAACGTCAAATTATTTATTCTATATATTATGTGACGAATTGATTAAATTATCCAAAAACATCGTGAAAGCGGTTGACACTGTCCCCGAAAATAGCTATCATAAAGTCAGCGTAAAGGGTCATTCGCGGGAGTGATTCTGCGTGAAAGGGAGGTTTCAGTATGGCTGAAGCAAAAGAATTTTTCTCAGCTGCCAAACACGCTCTGGAAGAGGTTAAAAACACTCAGAGAGAGCCGATTTACCAGGCTGCCAAAATGATGGGCGACTGCATGCTGGAAAACGGTCTTGTTCAGTTGTTCGGGTTAGGACATGGACTGGCGTTTTCCATGGAACTGGGGTATCGTGCCGGCGGGTTGATGCCGTTCCACCAGATCAAAATGGAGGATTTATTGCTGCGCGGCGTCGTTTCTCCGGAAGAAGCGAACCAGCCTGATTTTAACGACCGCACTGATTTGGCGGACAAACTGTGGGATATGTACAATATCGATGATCACGATATGTTCATTCTGATTTCTAATCCGGCCAACAACGGTGTTATCGTTGAATTTGCAAAGAAAGTCAAAGAAATGGGCCGCAAGCTGATCGTGGTAACGTCAAAGGCGGAAGCGGAGGCTTCGGTTTCGCGTCATCCATCCGGGAAGAAACTGACGGATTATGCAGATCTGATTTTGGATAACTGCGCGCCAAGTCCGGATATGGTCGTTTCTCTGGAAAATGGTCAGAAGATCAATCAGGTTTCCACAGTGACCGGCAACGTTATTGCACAGATGCTGTGTGCTGAAACTTATCACTATCTGACCGGATTAGGCCATGACTGTCCGGTATTGCTGAGCGCCAATGTGAAGGGTGCCGATGTCCATAACCGCGAAATCTCAGATGTCTATCTGGGACGCTGGAATTCCTAGGAGGTGCGCTCATGAAAGAAATTACAATGGATTTGTTCTATGAGGAAATGCTGAAAGTTGTCGATGTACTGGAAGGCAAAGAGATGGACAATATCCGCAAGGCTTCAGAGGTCTGCGCGGAAACGATTGCTCAGGGTGGTGTCGTACATGTCTTTGGTTCCGGGCATTCTGTTGGATTTGGCATGGAACTGGCCGGCCGTCCGGGATCTTTAGTTCCATTCCATACGATCGTCACCAGTGATTTCGTTCTGCATGGCAAGGTTACACTGGAAGAGTTTAAAGATCCGGACAATATTTTTGAACGCCGTGCCGATATTGCAGACCGACTGTACGACCTGTATGACATCCGTCCGCAGGACAGCTTCATCATCATCTCGAATTCCGGAATCAACGGTGTCGTCATTGATTTTGCGATCAAAGCGAAGGCGGAAGGCCACAAGGTCATCGTTGTGACCAGCTGGCAGCATACCAGTGCAGAAGCCAGCCGTCATCCAAGCGGCAAGAAGCTGTATGAGATGGGCGATGTGGTCATTGATAACTGCGGTCCGCAGGGCGATGCTCTGATTGAAACCGGCAAGATTGAAAAGATCTGCTCGATTTCTTCGATTACCGGTGCATTTATCGCTCAGTCGATCACGACAGAAACCTGCCGGCTGTTAAGTGAGAAGGGCGTGGAACTGCCGCTGTTGCTGAGTGAAGAAACCGAAGAAAACCGCAGACACAATGCAGAATTAAGACAGAAATACGCAGGCCGTATTTAATTAAGGAAAAGGGAGGTACTAAAATGTACAATTTTGAATACATGAACAAGGTCGATGAGCTGCTGCACACGGTGGATGATGCTAACAAGGAAAAAATCCAGGAATTGGCAGTCAAGTTTGCCGACAACATCAAGAACAATCACATCATCCATGTCTTTGGCACAGGTCATTCCCACATGATCGGTATTGAACTGTTCTGCCGTGCTGGCGGACTGGGCAATGTCAACGCGATCCTGGATCCAGATGCGCTGACTAACTTCGGCGCCCGCCGCAGCGGTGCAATGGAAAAGGTTTCTGGCTTGGCAGATGTCATCTTTGATCAGTATAAAATTGACAAAGACGATATCATGATCATCATCTCCAACTCCGGCCGTAACGCCGTTCCAGTTGAAATGGCTATGCGCTGCCAGAAAGAGGGCGTCTATTCTATCGCTTTAACCAATCTGCACCAGTCGCAGAACACAACCAGCCGTCATCCAAGCGGCAAGCGTCTGTTTGAATGCGTTGACTGCATTCTGGACAACTGTGTTCCTGACGGCGATGCTTTGATGAATGTCGGCGGCGTTGCAACCGGTCCAGGCAGCACAATCTCCAGCATCTTTGTTCTGGATACGATCGTCAATGAAGCACTGAAGATCCTGGCGGCTGAAGGCTGTGAATTGCCGGTATTCCAGAGCCAGAACGTCGATGGCTTCAACAATGATGCGATCTATGCGAAGTATGAAGATCGCGTAAAACATTTCTAAGAATCAGAGAAACAGACTGCAGCATGAATTCAAAGTGCTGCAGTTTTTTTGCGGACTTGTTGAAGATGGTTCTTTCTCTTCCCTTCATTCCCTGACAAGATAGAAAGAGAAAGAAAGGGGGCCGTGACATGTTTGACTTTGAAAACCAAGATTTGGAGTTTAAACAGGAATACACTTCAGATATAAGAAAAGATGTGATTGCTTTTGCGAATGCAGAAGGAGGAACCATTCTTATCGGAATCCGCAAGGATAGAAGAATCTTAGATGTGGTGGATCCCGATTCTGTGATGCTTCAAATTGTGAATTCATTGAAAGATTCCATAGTCCCGGATATCATGCCTTTTGTGATTGTGAAAACGAAAAAAATAGAAGGAAAATTCATTATTGTAGTTGATGTATCAATAGGGATCTATCGTCCTTATTATCTAAAAGAGAAAGGCTTGAAACCAAGTGGTGTCTATATCCGGAAGGGAAGTTCCTCACAACCGATGACAGATGAAGGAATTCGGGAGATGATTGTTCAAAGTAGCGGAAAATCCTATGAAGCTTTAAGAAGTTTGACTCAAGAACTTACCTTTTTAACACTGAGTAAAGAATTAGAGAAAAAATCAGTTGATTTCAGTTCATCTAAAATGAAAACTTTAAAACTAATTGGAGATGATGGACTGTATACAAATTTAGCCTACTTGGTTTCTGATCAATGTGAAGTAACAATAAAAATTACTTTATTTCAAGGCACGGATAAAGCTGTATTCAGGGATCGAAAAGAGTTTTTCGGATCAATTTTAAAGCAGTTGGAGGAAGTCTACGAATTTATTGATTTGGTGAATAAAACCAAAGCTACATTCTCTGGACTAGATCGTTTGGATAAACGTGATTATCCTCAAGAAGCCGTAAGAGAAGCTCTATTAAATTGTATTGTTCATCGAGATTACTCATTTAGCGGAAGTAATATCGTTAATATTTATGATGATCGGATTGAATTTGTATCGCTGGGTGGATTAGTTCCTGGACTGGAAATGAAATCGATTTTCTTAGGTGTTTCGCAATCAAGAAATCCAAATTTGGCTGCTTTGTTCTATCGCATGTGTTTAATAGAAAGTTATGGAACGGGAATTAGTCAAATCCAGCGCGCTTATCATAACGAAGAAAGACATCCTGTTTTTGAAACAGCGAAGGGTGTGTTCCGAGTGACTTTACCAAACCGAAATGAGTTCAGTGAACTTGTGAGATTAGAATCTTCTGATGAATTCGAAGGTATATTAGAAAAACAAAAAAACAGAATCTTAGAAATAGCCTTAAAACAAGGTCAAGTAACTAGAAAAGATGTAGAAGAATTATTAAAAGCGGGGTCAACAAAAGCCTTTCGTTTGCTGCGGCAGTTATGTGAAGAAGGCAAACTGCAGAGTGTAGGCAATGGGAAACTTAGTCATTATGTACTAAAATAAGTTTAGATATAATTTAATGAAGGAGCTGTGACGCAAATATCTAAAAGCGTTGCAGCTCTTTTTTTTATTTTCAAGTTATTCAGAAAAATAAAAACTAACCATTCATGTCATTAATACTGTCGTTGATGACATTTCTTCTTCTAATTGTGTAAAAAAAATTAGACTTTTTTTGACTGATAAACTAGATCTGGAAATTACTGTAAAAAGCATGTTTATTCAGTCTTTATTCATTATAAAGGGCCTACTTTTTAATGTCAATAAAAGTCTACTTTAAATTACAGACTTGTTGACAACTTCGCGGGTGGCGAGAGAAGCGGTCGTTTTTTTATTAAAGGGGGTGAAGGGTTGAACTGGTATTTTATTGAAACGGAACGATTTGAAGAAGCGAAAGTAAAAGAAATCCTGATTGATTCAGGCTTTAACGCCTTTATCCCAAAGAAAGAAATGTACTTTAAAAAAGGAGATTTCACGACAATGACTCACCGGCTGTTGTTTCCAGGGACGGTTATGGTCTGCGATCCGGAATCACCACCGCAATTTACCCAAAAGTTGAATGACTGGCTTGCTTTAAAGAAATCGGGATCAGAACTCATTCGGTTAGAATCGGATACTTATTATTGCTTATCTAATAAGGAGAAAGCTTGTTTAAGTCAATTGTTAGACAGTCAAAAGATTCTACGATTTTCAACAGGTGTGATTCGACAACGGGAGCTTCATGTCCAAAAAGGTCCTTTACAAGGTCACGAAAAAGAAATACAGAAGATCAAACGCCATCAACGCTTAGCGACATTGCCTGTTCAGCTATGCGGTCAAACGATAGCCTTAATCATAGGCTTAGAAGTAATTGAAAAAATCGGATAGAAAACAAATAGTTGTTGCGGCACTTTTGATTCATCCGAGATCATCTTTTACAAACTCATCGTGTGCTTGAGGTGGCGAAGCCTACCTTTTTTATATAGACCAAAGGATGTGACAGATTGAAAAAACAAAAAAGCCCCCACAAAAAAGACAAGAAAACAAGGATCTTATTGATTGTAATAGGTATTCTTGCTTCTTTCATCCTCATTCTCGTTCTAGGTGGAAATCTCTATATCGATTCTTTATTGAATAGAACGATTCGTTCAAAGAAACTTTCCAATGAAGACGCCTTAGTCAGCCAAGAAGTCTTAGATCAAGTTAAGAATCACCGTATAGTGAATATTGCCTTATTTGGCTCTGACAATGCCAGAAAAGCTCAGTGGAATGACTATGAGATGGAGCGTTCTGATGCCATAAAGATTATTTCTTTAGATTTTGATTCCAAGAAGATAAAAATTACTTCTTTGCAGCGAGATACGTTAGTCTACATTCCAGAACCCTACAATGATTATGATAAGCTCAACCATGCCCATTGGCGAGGCGGGTCGGAACTGGCAGTGAAAACATTGAATTATAACTTTGACTTGGATATCACTCAATATGTAGGTTTTAGTTTTGAAGCGTTAGAGGCATTAATTGATTTAGTCGGTGGTATAGATATAACACTACCAGATGGACTCTTAGCTACACAAGTGATGAATTTAGGGGCGACTCGGGATGAAAATGTCTTTCACCTGAAAGGAAAACAAGCGCTGGGTTATTGCCGTATTCGTGAAGTGGATGATGACTTTCATCGTATGGATCGACAAAATGAAGTCATTCTGAAAATCTTAGAGAAGTTATCCAAAAAGAATGTGTTTGAATTAATGGAAATCGTGGATGAAATGCTTCCTTATGTGGAAACCAACTTAACGAATAACGAGATCAAAAATGATATCACTTCCTTGTTGAGTTTTGATTTAAAGCATATTGACCAATTTCAGATCCCATCGAAAGGGATGGATTCGATTGAGAAAGTCATTGAATACAATGGATTCGGTCCAATCTATATGATGGAAAATTATGAGGATCTAGCGAAGGAACTCCATTGGAATATCTATGAAGATGAGAGTTATCAACCGAGTTCCAATATCGTTCAATTAGAAAGAAGCATACAAAATCAATTTGGAGGATCCTGAAGATAGGATTCTTTTTATATAGAGAAGAGAAAAAGGGAGATAGAAAATGTACGAAAACGACGAAATTGAAATTGATCTTTCGCGGGTGTTTGGAATTGTGAAGAAGCATTTCAAACCTTTCGCTTTGATCATCTTGGCGACCTCGATTGTTGCCGCTTTAGTGACTTTGTTTCTGATACCCAAGAAGTATACCGCAGAAGCGAAGCTGATTATTGTCCAGAAGTCGAATCCAGACAGTCAACAGATCAGCTACAATGATCTTCAGACATCGCAAAAGCTGGTCAATACCTATAGTGAAATCTTAAAGAGTGAAGCGATTAGTGATGATGTCATCCAAAATTTGAAATTAGATCAAGACGGAATTGACCATACATCTTATTTAGGTATGGTCAGTATCTCTTCGGTCAAAGATACAGAAGTCATTAAGATCTCAGTAGAAACGAAAGATCCTAAGCTTTCAGCCAATATCGCGAATGAAATTGTTTCAGTTTTCCGAAGAAAGATCGTCACGATCATGAATATTGAAAACGTCACAGTATTAAATTCTGCGAAAGTGCCTGAACAAAAATCCAGCCCATCCAATCTTAAGAATACCTTGATTGGGTTTCTGCTTGGCTGTGTCATTGATGGCTGCATCGTGGTGTATCTCTTATTGAATGATCGTAATATTCGAACCGAAGAAGAAATGAAACAGATCTTTGATTATCCGATTATTGGATTGATTCCAGATATGAATGCAGGGGGGACAGAGTAATGTTAAGAGTCGGGGATGAATTGATTACATTAACCGATCCAGATGCTCCTGCATCGGAAGCCTATCGTACCTTAAGAACCAATATCTTAATGCGCAATTTCGATAAGGATATGAAAGTAATTAATATTATATCCACAACAGCGCAGGAAGGGAAAAGCACTTGTGTCTTAAACTTGGCGATGGTTTATGCTCAGCTTCAAAAGAAAGTTCTTGTCATTGATTTGGACTTAAGAATGCCTACGATCCATAAGAAGCTGAAACTAAAGAATAAAAAGGGCATCTCAGATATTATAGGCCATCAAGCAGAGTTTGAAGAGGTTGTGTTACAACCTTATGAACATGTGGATGTGATTACCGCGGGGACAAAGATCCCCTTTGCTTCCGAGTTCATTCAGTCGAATGCGTTAAAAGTATTTATTGATGAACGAAGAGAAGAATATGATTTGATTTTGTTGGATTGCCCTCCAGTGGGCTTAGTCACCGATGGTGTGGTAGCGGCCAGTTATTGTGATGGGACAATTCTTGTGTGTGCTTCTAATCGCAATGACCGTAAGGAATTACTGCGAGTGAAGGATCAGTTAGAACAGACCCAAGTCAACGTGATTGGGATTGTCATGACGATGATGCCAGTTCAGAAGAAGTACTATAACAGCTATGGCTATCGTTACAGTGACAGTCAGAAGAAAGCTCCAAATAAAAAGAAACAACCGAATTTGTTAGGTTCATTGAATAAGAAAAGCGGCAAAAAGAAATGATTGATATTCACAGCCATTTAGTACCTGGAGTGGATGATGGTAGTCAAAGCTTAGAAGAATCCTTAGCTTTATTAAAACAAGCAGAAGAAGATGGGATAACAGAGTTGATTATGACACCCCATTTCATGAAGAATGGCGAATTTCGGATTAAAGCTTCAGAGTTGGTGAAACGATTCAATGAACTAAAACAAGCTTATCAAGGTTCGATTAAACTTCACTTAGGGAATGAACTTTATATTCACCCTGATTTGCCAGAATTATTTGAAAAGGGAGACATCTTAACCTTGGCAGAATCCAAAACCATTCTCGTTGAGTTTCCATTTCAGAGTTACAAGGATGAATATGATGAGATTCTCTATGAATTATCTCTGAAGTATCAGATTATCATCGCTCATCCTGAGCGATATCACTACGTACAAGAAGATCCCAACTTTTGTTTGCGCTGGTTGAAGGAAGGCTATTGTCTTCAATCAAATCAGAATAGCTTATTCAAAAAGGAAACGAAGAAGATCTTGTTTTCTATGATTGAACATGGTTTCGTTAGCTTCGTTGCGAGTGATGCGCATAATGAATACCGACCATTAATTTTAAAGGAAGCTTATGACTTACTCGAAAACGAGTTTGGAGTGAGCGTCGCAAAGCAATTGACAGAAGAGAATCCAGAGAAACTTTTGGACAATAAAGAAATCCGAGTGAAATACCAAGAAATAGAGAAAAAGAAGAAACGATTTTTGTGGTTTTGACAAGAGTCGTTTTTTAGTTGGGGAAAAGGGGGAGAGAAAAAATGCAAGAGAGAAAACGAAAGATTGAACACTGGCATGTGATCTCTTTGTACCTGATTGTTTATGATGCTTTCACCGTGAACTTAGCATATCTGCTTGCCTTATGGTTTCGCTTTGATTGTCAGTTTACAAGGATTCCTCGGAGTTACTTAAATGCATGGATGCAATTCATACCTATTTATACAGTGATCTGTTTACTTGTCTTTTTTAGTTTGAAGCTCTATCGCAGTTTATGGCGCTTTGCGGGATACAGTGAACTGTTAAGAGTCACAGCTGCGACGATAGTGACAGGAATTCTTCATGCTTTAGGAATCATGACGTTCTTTCAGCCGATGCCAACGTCTTACTACTTGTTTGGGATGATTATCCAATTCAGTTTAACCATTGGAATTCGTTTCTCTTATCGGTTTGTTTTATTAGAAAGAAGTCGTCGAGAAAAAGCCCATAAAAAGAAACAGGAAAAGAACATCATGTTGATTGGAGCGGGGGATGCTGGACGACTGATCTTACGAGATGTTCAACGAACGGAATTTGATGTAGGCAAGGTTCAATGCATCATTGATGACAATCCAAATAAATGGGGACGCTTCATTGACGGAGTTCCGATTGTCGGAGGCCGGGATGATATCTTAGTCAATGTTGAGAAATACGAAATCCAACAGATTCTGGTGGCGATTCCGAGTGCTAAAGCAAAAGCAAAACGCGATATTCTGAATATCTGTAAAGAAACAGGCTGTGAGCTGAAGATGCTTCCAGGAATCTACCAGATGGTCAATGGCGATGTCGCTTTCTCCAAGATGAAAGAAGTGGCCGTGGAAGATCTCTTAGGAAGAGAACCCATTCAAGTTAATATGGATGAAATCTTTGAACACTTGAAAGGGAAGACAATCTTAGTTACTGGGGGCGGAGGATCCATTGGCAGCGAGTTATGCCGTCAGATCGCAGGCCATCATCCTCAACAACTCATTCTTTTTGAAATCTATGAAAACAATGCTTATGACATTGAACAGGAATTAAAACGGAAATATCCAGAGTTGAACTTGGTTGTTTTAATTGGCTCTGTCAGAGATAGCCGAAGAATTGATAGTGTCTTTGAAACGTATAAACCAGATATTGTCTATCATGCGGCAGCGCATAAACATGTCCCATTGATGGAAGGGAGCCCCAATGAAGCGATTAAGAACAACGTCATCGGTACATATAAGACGGCGTATGCAGCATTAAAGAATGGCTGTCAGCGATTTGTCCTTATCAGCACCGATAAAGCAGTCAATCCTACAAACATTATGGGGGCAAGTAAACGGCTGTGTGAGATGGTGATTCAGAGTATGAACCAGATCAGTCAGACCGGAAGCTATCATCTTCTTCCTCAGCTTTGGTCGCATACATGGAATCCAATCCAAGAGATTCAAGAAAATAAGATTAAAACTGAGTTTGTGGCAGTACGCTTTGGAAACGTGTTAGGAAGTAACGGATCAGTAATTCCTTTGTTTAAGAAACAAATTGCAGAAGGTGGGCCGGTAACGGTAACGCACCCGGATATTATTCGATACTTCATGACGATTCCGGAAGCTGTGAGCTTGGTCTTGCAAGCCGGAACCTATGCTAAGGGAGGAGAAATCTTCGTCTTAGATATGGGAGATCCCGTGAAGATTGATACATTGGCAAGAAATCTGATTAAACTGTCGGGTTATAAGCCGAATGTGGATATCCAGATTGAGTATACCGGATTGAGACCCGGTGAGAAATTATATGAAGAGAAACTGATGGCAGAAGAAGGGTTACAAACAACCCCAAACCAACTGATCCATATCGCAAAGCCCATTGCTTTTGATGTGGAACAGTTTATGAATCAAGTCGAGATCTTATCAGAAGCCAGTTACACAAACAGCTCAACAATTAAACAGCTAGTTTCTGAGATTATTCCAACCTATCATCCTAAGAAGAAGCAGGATGATATTGAAGGAATAAAAGTAAAGAAGTTAAACGAAAACATATTAGAAAAAGTTTAAATAAGAGAAGAGGGAAAATATGAGAAGTATACCATTTAGCCCACCTGATATTACTGAAGCAGAAATTGCGGAAGTGACCGATGCTCTTCGTTCGGGGTGGATTACGACTGGACCAAAGACAAAAAAACTGGAGCAAGAGATTGCGGAGTGGGTTGGGACAAAAAAATGTGTGTGTCTCAATTCTCAAACAGCCTGTGCAGAGACCGCCCTTCGTATTTTAGGAATAGGGGAAGGGGATGAGGTTATTACCTGTGCCTATACCTATACAGCAACAGCTTCTGTTGTATGTCACGTGGGAGCTAAACTGATTCTTGTAGATTGTCAGAAAGATAGTTTAGAAATGAATTACGAAGCTTTAGAGGAAGCCATAACAGAAAAAACTAAAGTAGTCATCCCTATTGATTTAGGTGGAATTCCTTGCGATTATGAGCGCATTTATGAAATTGTCGAGAGAAAGAAAAGGCTATTTCATGCGAATAATGAGATTCAAAAAGTTTATGGAAGAGTCATTGTCATGGCAGATGCAGCTCATGCGTTTGGTGCTGAGTGGCATGATAAGCGGGTTGGAAATGTTGCGGATATAACGAACTTCTCCTTTCATGCGGTAAAGAACTTTGTGACTGCAGAAGGAGGAGCAATGACTTGGAAATCGGTTGAAGGGATAGAGGATGAAGCTATTTATTATCAGGCACAGTTATTAAGCCTTCATGGACAGTCCAAAGATGCTCTGGCAAAGACGCAGCTTGGGGCATGGGAATATGACATTGTTGGGACTTGGTATAAATGCAATATGACAGATATAGCAGCTGCGATGGGATTAGCACAATTTGAGCGGTACCCGGGAATGTTGAAACGCAGACAAGAAATCATCACTCAATATGATGCGGTATTGAAACCATTAGGAATTCAAGTGCTAAATCACTATACAGAGAATTATAGTTCAAGCGGACATCTCTATATTACAAGGATACCTGGAGTGAATAGTGAGCAGCGTAATGAAATCATTATAAAAATGGCAGAAGTAGGGGTATCGTGTAATGTTCACTACAAGCCATTGCCTTTATTTACAGCATATAAAGATCTTGGGTTTGACATTAAGGATTACCCGAATACCTATGCGCATTATGAGAATGAAATTACGCTGCCGCTTCATACAAAACTGACAGATGATGATGTAGATTATGTTATTGAAAAATATTGTGAGATTTTGAAATCTTATATTTAAAAGGAATGAGAAAAAATAGATGCTTAAAAAATGGGAAGAATTGCCATTAGAAATGCAAACAGAAGAAGTTCGATATTATTACGATATCCTCTGTAAGAAAAAATTCAGCTTGGTAATAAAGCGTCTGTTTGACATTTTTATCTCTGCGATCATGCTGGCGGTTCTTTCGCCCGTTTTTTTAATTCTGGCGATTGCAATCAAAGTTGACTCTCACGGTCCGATATTTTATAGACAGGAGAGAGTGACTGCATATGGCAAACGGTTCCGTATTCATAAATTCCGCACAATGATCAATAATGCCGACAAGAAGGGCAGTCTAATCACTTTGAAGAATGATTGCCGTGTCACAAGAGTAGGCAGTTTGATTCGCAAATGCCGCCTGGATGAGATCAGTCAACTGATCGATGTATTCTTCGGAGATATGACGTTTGTCGGAACACGTCCAGAAGTCGTGAAGTATGTGAATCAGTATGCGCCTGTGATGATGGCAACACTGCTTCTTCCGGCAGGAGTTACATCTGAGGCGTGCATTCTCTATAAGGATGAAGATAAATTGCTTGATGATGTTGCGAATGTGGATGATGTCTATGTAGAAGAAGTGCTTCCCAGAAAGATGTATTACAACTTGAGGAGCATTGAGAAGTTTAGCTTCTGGGGAGATATCGGCACCATGCTTAAGACTATGTTTGCGGTGCTTGGCAAAGATTATGAGGCAGATGCTACTGGAGAGCTGGAGTTTGTGGCTTCTTTACATAAAGAGGAGTTATAGGTATGAGTAGGGATAAACCTTTAATTGCATTACTTACAAATAATGACGACGATGTGTACTGTTTCCGCAAGGAATTGATTGACGGCATCCTCGGAGAGGGATATGAAATGCTCATTTCCTGTCCGTATGGTGAGAAATTCGAACTGATGCAGGATTATCAGTATATATATGATGACCCGATCATCGACCGTCGAGGAACGAATGTTGTAGCAGACTTCAAGCTGCTTAAACATTATAGAAAGCTTTTCAAAAAACATAAGCCCGATGTCGTTTTGACATACACAGCAAAGCCTGGCGTATATGGAAGTATCGCTGCAAGAACTTGTGGTATTCCGTACATCAACAATGTAACTGGCTTTGGTAGTGTCCTGCATAAGACTAGGCTTATGCGTAGTTTTATTATGGGACTTTTCAAATTTGCCTATCGTGGTGCTGAATGTATCATGTTCCAAAACTCCACGAACATGAAGTTAGCGCAAGAATCTGGAATGGTCAAGGGTGAATGTAAGCTGATACCCGGTTCTGGTGTTGCACTCGAACGTTACCCTGTTCAGGACTATCCAGATGGAGGGAATGGTCTTGCGGGAGAAACTGTGCGTTTTAATTACTTCGGTCGTGTGATGCATGATAAAGGTGTGGATGACTACATTGAGTGTGCCAAGAGAATTAAGGCGAAATATCCAAACACAGAATTCAATATGTACGGATTTATTGAGCCTACAGAATCACACTACGATGTGGAATTGAAGAAACTTGGAGAGCAAGGCATTATTTTTTATCATGGTAGCCAGAAGGATGTAAAGCCATTTATAACTCGTGCTCATGCGATTATTCATCCTTCCACTTATGGTGAGGGAATGTCGAATGTACTTCTTGAAAATGCAAGTTCGGGTAGACCACTGATCACCACAGATAACCCTGGTTGTAAGGAAACTGTTGATAAAGGCAAGAGTGGTTTTATTTATCACGGCGGTAATGTAGACGAGCTTGTTGAGACTGTAGAGAAGTTCCTTAATATGCAAAATGAAGAACGCAAAGCGATGGGACTGGTCGGTCGAGCAAAGGTTGGAAAAGAATTTAGCAGACAGATCGTTGTGAAGGCGTATCTAGAGAAAATCGGAGAGATATTAGCGAACTCCCAATAATATCAGAGTAGAAAGGAAAACCAATGGAAAGGTATGCTGTTATTACGGTGCTTGACAATCTGTCAGAGACAAGTATGCCGTGGAATGAATTTGTTTTGTATCGTCACAATCAAGATAAGGATCTCAAACAGTATGTAATTGTGTGTGATTCAGCAAAAATTATCAATAGCATACCTGAGGATTTAGATATTACTTTCACCGGATTTAATTCGAAAGCAATTAGGCAAACAATGAAGCGAATATTGTCTGAATGTAAGGCTTCACAACTTGATTTTATTGTCCACTTGCATCAGAGCAAGTCAGCTGCCTATTTTAATTTAGCTACTTTTTTCTCTGGATATGCAAAGAAAACGTTATTTACTGTTCATAGTCAATTTCCAGCATATAATTTGCAGAACAAAATAGCGAGCTTATTTAATGCTTTGCATGCTAAACGCATAAATAATGTAAGCGCTACCTCATATACGGCATACCCGGGTTTAGTGAAAAAACTAAAGGGTAGTCGAATAACTTACATAGAAAATGGCGTTGACATTGATCGAATAGATCATATTATTTCAAATCACAAAATAAAAAAATGCCGAAGAAAACGCTTCGTTTATGTCGCACGAATGATACCACTGAAAAGGCATGAATTTATGATCGATGTTTTCCATGACATCAACCTGGATTATGAATTAGTGCTGATTGGTGCAGAAGACCCAAACGGAAAAATTAGAAATTTAATACAAGCGTATGGAATGAGCGACAAGGTGGTTTTGACCGGGTTGATTCCAAGAGAAGAATTGTTCACATTATTGGCAGATTCGGATGTATATGTGTCAACATCTTCCATAGAAGGACTGCCTGTGAGCGTTTTGGAGGCGATGGCAGTAAGGCTGCCTGCTGTTGTTTCTGATATTGATCCACATAAAGAAATCCTTAGAGCGTGTGATGCGATTGATATATTACCGTTTGATAAAGCCATGTGGGTACAGAAAATCAAAGAGATTATACAAACAAGTGATGATGTACTAGAAGAACGTGGTGCAAAGTGCAGAGATGCTGTTGTCGCCACCTTCTCGTTGAAAGCTATGCATCAAAGGTATTATGCAGAATACGAGAAGCTACTGAGATAATGTGATGGAATAGAGGAGATAAGGATGCTTGAGTCAATAAGACAAATGCTTAAGGCATTTGATGAGAATAATATCATATATTGCCATTGGAAGAGCAATGAGCATTTGGAAGAGGCGTTAAACGGTGAAACAGATCTTGATGTCCTCTTTTTGCCAGAGCAGAGGTGTTTGCTTGACCATGTACTGAGTGGTCTTGGATTGAAGCGTTTTCGAGATGTTCCTCTTATGCAGTATAACGCAATAGAGGATTATATTGGCTTTGACGTGGAGACTGCAAAGATTTGGCATTTACATACACATTATCGCATGACCTTTGGTGAAAAGCACTTAAAAGGCTACACAACTAATTGGCAGAATGCGATTTTGGAACGCAGAATGCGTGATAAAACGGGAATTTTCTGTTCTTCTATTGAAGACGAATACTTTCTTCTATTGATTCGGATCGCCATGAAGCGCAGAAAAAGAGATTTTGGAAAGAAATTGGGCTCTGACGATACAATAGAGCTTGTATGGCTCAGAGAAAGGGCAAATAGAGAAAAGGTCTTTGATGTAGCCAAGCAGTTTTTAGGGGCTGCATGTGCTGCAGAAATTGATAAACTGCTCCAGGTAGATTTACACAAAAAATCGCAGTTTTCTACCCTGCACAAAAAAGGAAAGAAGGCACTAAAGCCTTATAAGGGATATTCATCTTGGGGTTCTACCTATATGAGAACTAGGAGAGAAATATTCTGGCTTGTTGGTGGCCTAAAGAGAAGATTAGGGGTGTCTATAAATTCGCCATCTAGACGTGTTTCACCGAGCGGTGGTGCTGTTGTTGCATTTCTTGGATGCGACGGTGCCGGTAAATCAACAACTCTTGCATATGTAAAAAAAGAATTCAAGAAGAAACTTGATGTTAAGGCAGAATATTTGGGTAGTGGGGATGGTAGCAGTTCACTACTTCGTAAACCTATGAAATTGATAGCAAAAAAGGTCGGAGGCAAGGGTGTTGGTCATTCGGTAGATAAGGAGCTTGATTCTAATAAAGAGAGCAAAAAGAAAATTTCATTGAAAGTGAGACTATATTCCTTTGCAAAGGTGGTTTGGGCTGTAACACTGGCCAAAGAAAAGAAAACAAAATTGCATAAAATCAGTAAGGCTAGGAACAGTGGTATGCTGGTACTCATAGATCGATATCCTCAAACAGAAATTGCAGGATATTCTGATGGACCGTTGCTTAGTAGGTATATTGAAAACAAAGGCTTGTATGGGATAGCTGCAAGGTATGAGCAACGGATATATGAATCGGCATATACCAATGCTCCTGATTTATTTCTGAAGTTGATGGTTCCTACCGAGGTTGCTATTGCCCGTAAGCCCGAAATGACGGTAGATGAAATTGATAATAAGAAAGTGGCAGTGAGAGCTATGTATTCAAACTGTCATTGTGTAGAAATAGATACATCAAGAGATAAGTCTATTACTTTTGGAGAGGCTATGGATGCTATATGGCAGGTGATTTAAAACATCCGGTTGTGTTGGACTTTTTTGGATTGCCCGGTTGTGGAAAAAGTACAGTATCTCATATGTTGGCAGATAAGCTGAGAGAAAGCGGATATAAGGTATATGAGCCGAGTTATGATCTTGATCACAATTTTAGTTCGTTCATGAGGAAGATATTTAAACTTGAACAGTATATTAGGTATTCTGTTTTTCACCCAGCAAAATCTAAAAGGATATCTGATTTGGTGAAGGATAATGGCTATGTAGCCTTTGCTGAAAAACTATCTCAATGTATTAACATTACAACAAAACTCACGGCAATAAAAAACGCAAAGTGTGATTATATTATATTTGACGAAGGCTTGCTACAGGCAGCAATTTCTCTATCCTTTGGAACTGGAGACCAGCATGAAGTGACTTCAAATTATAATAAAATTTTATCTGTAGATGGATCGCAACTAGAAGTTAAATCTGTATATATGCAAATAGGAACGGAAACCGTATTGAGAAGGTTAGAACAACGCGGCGAAAGGAATTCCCGGGTAGATAAGGAAACAGATTCAGAGAAAAGAAAACAAATTATTGAGTCTTTTCAATCATTGTGTGAATCTGTGACCAAGTGCTGTGCAATCAAAGTAAATGCAGAGATATCGCGGACTGAAGCAGTTACGGAATTGATGGAAAGTCTGTATAATGGAGTGTAAAATGAAATTACTATTTTATATCAGTACTATCCGTGGCGGTGGGGCAGGAAGGGTTTTAATAAATCTTGCAAATTATATGGTGTCAACGGGGCACAATGTCTGCTTCGTTACTAATTTTCCTTCCGAAGAAGACTATTGCCTAGACGATAGAGTAGATAGAAGAAATGTCGAAAAATTTGAAGGTGAGTACAAAAAGATCAACCAAAATCCTGTTCGTATTTTTGCATTGAGAAAAATTATGAAGGAAGTCAATCCGGATGTTTGCTTAAGTTTCATGGGAGAAAATAATGTCCGTTTACTTCTTGCCAATATTTTACTCAAAAAGAAATGCATTGTTTCCGTACGAAATGATCCAAATAAAGAATACTGTTCTCTGCCGCTAAGAATACTTGCAAAAATACTATATTGCAAAGCGGATGGAATTGTTTTTCAAACAGAGGATGCGAAAAGTTGGTTTTCTCATAAAATACAAGGAAAATCTCAAATTATTATGAACGCAGTCGATGAACGTTTTTTCAAGATAAATCTGGATGAAAACAGAATGAATATTGTGGCGGTTGGTAGACTTTCCGGTCAGAAGAATTTTATGATGCTGATAAGAGCCTACAGCCGTATTGCGGGGTTGATCCAGGATGACTTGCTTATCTACGGAGAAGGAAGCCTGCATGATGAGATTCAGGAAAAAATAGATGAATACGGCTTGCATGACCGTATTCATCTGATGGGCACCACCGCTGATGTGCCGGGTGTACTAAAAAAGGCTAAGGCTTTTGTAATGTCCTCTGATTATGAGGGAATGCCAAATGCTTTAATGGAGGCACTGGCTGTTGGTGTACCATCTATTTCGACAGATTGTCCTTGTGGAGGTCCCAGAATGCTGATAAAGAATGGATATAATGGCATATTGGTTCCGGTTGGTGATTCTGATAAGCTTGCAGAAGCTATGAAACGAATACTTGAAAATGCGGCACTTGCGAACGAATTCAGCAAAAATGCAAAAAATGGAGCCAATGAGTTTAGATCTGATAAAATATTTAAATGCTGGCAGAAATACATTGAAGGGATTATGAACACATGAAAATATCAGTAATAATAAAAGAAATTCGCAGAAGAATCAAAGGATCATTTTGTATAGTTAAGGAACAAGGGATGATTGTTGAAAGTGGTGTAACTGTTATGGGGGATGTTCGTTTCGGTTCGGAACCCTATTTAATTACACTTCGTAAAAACTGCAGAATATCAGGCAACGTTACTTTGGTCAACCATGACGGTGATACATGGGCTTTTCGTCACAGCGACAGTAAGTATTCGGATGTGATTAAATACGGTAGAATAGAAGTCGGCGAATATTCATTTGTTGGCACCGGTAGTATCATCATGCCCGGTGTTAAGATTGGAAAAAACTGTGTTATTGGTGCAGGAAGCGTTATTACACATGATATTCCTGATGAAACAGTGGCTGTTGGAGTGCCTGCGAGGCCAATTTGTAGTGTTGGGGAATATGCAGGGAAAGCCTAAAAAATATGTCGGATAATTTTGATAAAGAAAAATATTTTGAAGATAAAAGGAAATATCTTCTAACGTATATAAAGTAAGAGGATAGCTATGAAAACAAAATTGCTGATTGTACTGGGAGGATTTGAGATTGGCGGTGCTCAAAATATGGTTTATGAGTTGCTTAGATGTATTGACAGGACGGTTTATGAAGTTGATGTCTTGTGTTACGGAAAGCAGCTCGACAATGATTTAAGCAACAAAATTGAACAGATTCAAAGCGTTAGATATCTTGGTGTAAAAGAGAAAATAACGCCTAAGATAATTGTTAGAGTCTTGAATGAAATCAGCCGTTATAAACCCGATGTTGTTCATGCACAT
This sequence comes from Holdemania massiliensis, assembly GCF_022440805.1. NCBI lineage: Bacteria > Bacillati > Bacillota > Erysipelotrichia > Erysipelotrichales > Erysipelotrichaceae > Holdemania > Holdemania massiliensis. The sequence continues at coordinate 1,853,189 of NZ_JAKNTK010000001.1, forward strand.
TTGGGAGGGACGATTTTTGCTGTTCTTTGGGGAATATTGCACCATAAACCGGTTGTTGTGACTGCACATACTAAACCTGAAAAAGCATTTTCCAAAGCAATCCTTCCTTTTTTGAGGATAGGATTGAAAGCACATATAGTTAAGCTAGTCGCAGTTTCAAGAGAAAACCAAAACCTATTGACGAAGTACTTCAATTTAGAATCAAATAAATGCGAGTTTGTCAATAACGGAATAAATCTAGGAAGATATTATAAAAAGGAACATGAACATTTCACGTTCATAAATGTAGGACGGCAGGACGATAACAAAAATCAAGCGGTGATTATTCGTTGTTTTGCTAAAATACATAATGAATATCCACATGTTATGCTGTATCTTGTTGGAGACGGCAATAGGCATAATGATCTTATATATGAGGTAAAGGATTTAGAGCTCACTGACAATATTATTTTTTCCGGGAATGTTGGCAATACCGAGGATTACTATGCCATTGCAGATTGCTATGTACAATCTTCTCACAGAGAAGCTCTGCCGCTGACTGCATTGGAAGCGATGGCAACTGGACTGCCTCTAGTTTCAACAAATGTGGGAGGGATGAAAGACATAATTTCAAATCAAAATGGTTTTCTGATTGACGACAATAATGAAGAATTCTTGTATACAGCAATGAAAGCAATGGTTGAAATGCCACAGGAGAAATTAACTTCAATGGGAAATGAGTCCCTAAAAAAGATTGATGAATACTCTTCGGAAAAGATGGCGAAAAGATACGAAGAAATATATTCCCAAAGGAGGCAGCGTAATGGCCGATGAAGTTGCTGTGAAAAACAGAAATATCGTTTCTGTGTCTCTTGGTAAAATCACGATTGTGTACGCAATTACACTGTCGATTATGATTGCAGTAAGAGATTTGGGCGGAATAAATATGAGTAAATATTTATTTGTCGTAGTTTGTACGGGATTTTTTATGTATGCCCGAAAATCAGAAATGATCTCGATGATAGCTTTTACTGCACCTCTATTGTACGGACTTCCGGGAAATTATATTATTCCGATAATATTGGCAATATATTTTATAAAATCACGAAATATAAACTCTAAGCAATTTGTATTATGTGTGTTCATTGCTTTTATGGAGATTATAGCCAGTATGTTTTACGATTCTTTTAGCATACCGGGTATAATCGGATACATGACAAATCTTATGCTATTTTTTTGCTTAATATACGATTGGACTGAGTATGATTATATTAAGACTCTGAACTACTTTGTTTGTGGTGTTGTTTTAACGAGTCTAATAATAGTTTTGTCGACAATCTTAAAATCACCTACTTGGCTACAGGATATTGCAAACGGCTATTTTAGGTTTGGGGTGGTTGAGCATGTAAATGAAGACGCTTTGAATTTAACATTAAATGCCAACGCCTTAGCGTACTATAGTATTTCAGGTATTAGTTGTATTGCTGTTTTGTTGAAATGCTCCGTATACAATAAATTGTTATTGATTGCAGAGATGATTTTTCTTGCGCTGACTGGCGTTATGACTCTGTCTCGAACATGGATGATTGTTGGAAGCTTGTTATTAGTATTATATATATTCTCGTCAAACAGGTCCATGAAAGATGTTGCTAAAGCTTTGCTGATCATTGGTAGTATAGCTATTGTAGCATTTGTGGTTATGGGGCAATTGCCAGAGGTATATGAAGGGTTAATAGCAAGATTCAACAGAGCAGATACAGCTACTGCTAATGGTCGCTTTGACATAACTGAAGAATATATTGAAAAATTCAATTCTGATTTGAGAATAATGTTGTTTGGAACGGGTGTTACGGAATATCGTAGCGTCATGGGAATTACTAAGTCGTTACATAATTCATTGGTACAGATATTGGTGTGCTATGGAATAATTGGCGGCATGGTATTTATGTTTGGCTGGCTTTCCAATGTAATTAAAATGATTGGTCGTGTAAAACTGCTGTATTGGATACCTTTTATTTGTATATTTGCTTATTCCATAACAGCTCAGATAGTAAATCCACATAATTTAATTTATCCTCATATGATGGCTATATTTGCTATCAGACTTGGGCTCGATGCCAAAAGCGAAAGAGGTGCCTTGTGAGAAAATTCTATCCGAGCTTACAGGGAGTTAGAGTAGTACTGTTTATGAGTATTTTTTTCTTTCATATTTTAGGATTTATTGAGAAGAAAGACATACTCTTTGGTGTATTCGAATATGGAGGATGGTTAGGAGTTTCTGGTTTTTTTATTTTGTCAGGATTTTTGGCGGCTTCCCAATATGATGAAAAAGAGAAAGCGCCACAAAAGGATACCGTATTTTCAAAGATTAAGGACTTCCTTAGAAAATACTATGTATTCCATGTGATTTTCACTATTGCTATGATGCCGTTTGCGATATTAAGACTTTATCATGGAGAATTATCAGTAAGTGGTTTTTGCTTTTCATTGATTTCGCAATTGCTTCTGATTCAATCTCAGATTCCGGTAATAGGGGGGGGACTTAGTTTTAATGATGTTTCGTGGTATTTATCTACGATGCTGTTTATTACTTTAGTTTCAGCATTTGTTTTACGTGCTTTATCAACATTGAAAATTAAAAGATTGGTATTATTATTGTATGGCACAATTGGTATCGCTTTTCTAATTCCGACATTTTTAATTTTCGTACATCCAGACGAGACAACAACAGCATGGATATTGTACTATAGTTTTCCTGTTAGATTACTTGATTATGTTGTCGGTGTAATATGGGGCTTACTGAAGAAAAGAAAAGTTGAATTGACAAAAAGCAGTAAATACTATGCACTGCTTTCAATAGTGTTTTTAGTGCTCACACAATTGTCATTTATTAGCATTCCCCTGGAATTAAGATATGCTGCAGTTTACATTCCAGCGTTAGGGTATTTGATTTATTATTGCGCTGATAATACTGGCTTTTTCAGCAGAATTTTAGGTACAAAGAGATTGGTTAATGTTGGCAGTATGTGTATTTACTTTTATTTTTGTCATTATGCTATTGCAAAATACCTATATATTATATTTAAAAAAACATCGTGCGTTAACATTCCTTTTTGGGGCGACACAATATATATCATTTTAACATTAATATTAACGTATATTGTCGGAATGATAATGCGTAAGGTAGAGTTGACTTTTAGGAGTCGTAAAAGTGAGGAAATTTCTTATATCAGTTGATACAGAATAATCTAATATATTCTCATCTTATGGCAATATTTATTCTTAGATTAGCAAATGAAAGGAAGAAGAGTTATGAGTTCAAAAAAAGGTATCTTGTCTGGGCTTGTATGGTCATTCGGTGAGAGAATATCGGCTCAATTGGTTTCAACGGTGGTTTCCATAGTACTTGCAAGGTTATTGACACCGGAACATTATGGAGTTGTTTCAATTGTAATGGTTTTCATTACTTTTTGCAATGTCTTTGTGACAAGTGGATTTGGCAACGCGGTTGTTCAAAAGAAGGAAGTTGATACTGTTGATTTTAGTACTGCTTTTTGGCTCAGCTTTTCAACTGCTGCGGTTTTGTATGTCCTTCTTTTTGCTGCATCCCCGTTTATTGCGAAGTTCTATGGGCTGTTAGAGCTTAAATGGATTATACGGGTGATGGGTTTTCGGCTTCTCCTTGCATCAATGAACGACATTCAACGTGCATATATGCGTAGGAATATGCAATTCAAAAAATTTTTTATTGCTACTCTTGGAGGAACCATTTTGTCCGGATTTGTTGGAATTATGATGGCTTATAATGGTTTTGGAGCATGGTCTATTGTGGCACAGTATCTTACCAATACATTTGTAGATACGGCGATTTTATGTATTGTAAGCGGATGGAATCCCAAATTCCAATTTTCAATTAAAAAAGCTAAAGAAATATTCTCGTTTGGTGGGAAAGTGTTGGCTGCACAACTGGTTTCTACGACCGAAGGTGAGATTAGAGCCCTGATCATCGGAAAAGCCTTCGGAATGGCTGATCTTGCATTCTACGATCAGGGAAAGAAATATCCTGCTTTGTTGGTTAATAATGTCAATTCTTCTCTGATAAGTGTTATGTTACCAGTATTCTCAAGGTCACAAGATAATCTACAGTCATTGAAGGCTATGCTTAGGAAGACGATTTCAACGGGTATGTTTTTACTCGTACCGCTTATGTTTGGACTTTCTGCAGTTTCGAATACATTTGTTTCTGTTTTGATGACAGATAAATGGATTCCGGCAGTTCCATACATTAAAATTTTTTGCTTTGTTTTCTTGTTACGTCCGTTTGAAATTGCATGTAATCAAGCAGTATTAGCTATTGGAAAAAGTGATATATCATTTAAAGTAATGCTTGCAGTGAATTTGACGGCTTTAGCAACATTGATGATTGCGGTGTTCGGTTTTAATAGTGTTTTATTGGTGGCGATTGGAAGCTTACTTTCTTCTCTTGTGAGTGTTATTTGCTTTTTGATTGTTGTAAACAGACATATTACTTATACTGCGAAGGATATTTTTCATGATATTTGGAAACCTATTGTTGCCGGAGCTTTGATGAGCGTTGCTGTGAATTTGTTGGGAGTGCTTGCAATTAATAAAGTGGTTTTGCTGATTTCTCAGATTGCAATAGGTGGTATAGTTTATATTATTTCTAGCTATTTGCTCAAGATAGAGGCAATGCGATATGCAATTATTAAGATGGAGGCTGTTATCAAATAATGATAGCGAGAAAACAAACATATTTCATTAATTTACAAAAGGAGTGAATCGGACATGAAAAAATTTTTGATATCAGTAGATACAGAAGGAGATAATTTATGGCAGTGGAAGCCGGGTGATTCCATTACCACTGAAAATACAAAATATATTCAACGTTTTCAGAATTTATGCGAGAAATATAATTTTATTCCAACCTATTTGACAAACTATGAGATGGCAATGGATGAGAGTTTTGTTGCCTCTTTTCGCGAAAAGTATAAACAAGGAAAATGCGAGATAGGAATGCATCTTCATGCCTGGAATACACCGCCAGAGTACCACCTGGAGAATATTTATGGAGGGAATCCCTTCATAACGGAGTACCCCAAGGAAGTTATCTTAGAGAAGCATCTTTTCCTTAAAAAGCTTCTGGAAGAAAGATTTCAAATGCCTATTGTAAGTTACCGAGCAGGTCGATGGGCAACCAATGAGACATTATTTGAAGTGCTTGAAGAAATAGGTATTGCTGTTGATTGTTCGATTACTCCGGGAATTACTCATGCCCAAATTAGGGGGAAAACTGTCTCTGGTGGAAATGATTATTCGAAATCACCTCAAAACCCATATTTGATTAATGGAAAATTAGTAGAGCTTCCCATGACAAGTTTCAGAAAAAGAAGTTTGTCTGGCAGCACAACTAAAAATATAATTCACCATATGCTCACTGGAGAGCAATTTTGGTTACGTCCAATCGGTACAGGATATGAAAATTTAATGAAAACCCGTAAATATGCAGAAAGGAAAAATAATGCATATTTGATGTTTATGATCCATTCATCCGAACTTATGCCTGGAGGAAGTCCATATTTTAAGGATAAGAGTGCAGTAGAAAATTTGTTTTTTGCTATGGAAAAATTTTTTGATGAAGTATCTAAAACATATGAGGGCATATCAGTAGGAAGTTATGGTTTAAGCTACCTTGAAACATTGAAGCGATTAGATTGTAAAGATATTTTATAAATTTTACTTTGAAACTATGCTGGACAATGTACAAAGACAGGCCGGCAAATTTAGATCAAGATAAAGGAGAAGCCGAATATGATTGATTCGTGGAAGACATATAAAGAGTATTTGAAGCAGGACGCAATTGCGTTAAGAGGAAAGACGCAACCCGGGGGGGGGGGTAAAAGATTTGCTAAAATATGTGATTTATGATGATATATGGAAATATGAGAGACAGCTTCGCTTTTGTGAGTATGTTGATAATTGTTCAAAAAGTAAAGTATGGCTAAAAAAGCTCGCTCCTTTTGCAAATTTCCGATTATATCGGATGTCTCGCAAAACAGGATTTCAGATACCATTAAATGTTTTTGATAAAGGTTTAAGTATAGCGCATATAGGAACGATTATTGTAAATAAATCTGCCAAAGTGGGAAAAAACTGCAGGATACATGACGGAGTGTGCATTGGTGCAGAAAATAGAAATCCAATAGCCGCGAATATAGGCGATAACTGTTTTATTGCAACAGGTGTAAAGATAATCGGTGAGGTGGAAATTGGAGATAATATTGCAATTGGTGCAAATGCTGTTGTTACAAAGTCGTTTCCTGAGGGAAATATTACGATTGCAGGGGTGCCTGCGAGGAAAATAAGTGAAGAGAATTCCTTTAGTAATTTAAATCAAAAACTTATGGAATGTGAGCTGTTGCATTAAGCTAGATATGAATGGATCTTAACAGGACAGTATCGATAATCATCTTGGAATATAGAAACTAATTAAATAGTATAGACATATTTGCAAACAATGAAGAGAATGTGGAAAAAGTGTCTAAAACACTTAACGCATAAAGTGACCATCATAAATCTTTGGCTGTTACTGGTTACCTTGGATAAATCGAGCACGATATTTGTGTGCAGATACGGTCTTGGCAAAATGTGAAGAAGGTTCGAAGAATTTACATGTAAATATGTGTTCAACAAAACCATGACAGGAAAGAGGCGTGTAATATAATGAATTCAGAAATGTGTGTAGTTGTAATTGGTGGATTACACCACAATACACTAGGTGTTGTACGATCTTTAGGGGAAGCAAAGATTCATTCGGAAAGTATTACTTTAATACTTTCTGGCGCAAAAATTGATGAAGATAACATGATTTGCAAAAGCAAATATCTAAAAAAGTCTCCAGTTTTTATTGTACCTAATGATTCAGCGATTATTCCGGTGCTGGAAAGTTTGGCTGAAGATCAGAAAAAGAGAATTGTAATTTGCTGTTCGGATGGTTCAGCAGAAGTTGTCATGAGGAATTACGATAAATTGAAAACTGATTACTTTACTCCTTCTTGCAGTTTAGATATTGGTAATTTGATGGACAAACAGTATCAAAACAAGATTGCTGTTGCAAGCGGATTTTCTGTGCCCGTGAGCGACGTTATTGATAAGCATGATGTTGATATATGGAATATCTATCCTTGTATTACAAAACCTGTAAAGAGTGTAATGGGGGGCGGAAAAGCTGATATTCATATCTCAGATTCCAAAGAAGACTTATTCAATGCCTTAAATTATACTAAGACACAATATGTACAAATTCAACAGTTTATAAAAAAGAAAATGGAGTTTCAGCTAATTGGTTGTTCGCTTAATGGTGGTGAAGAGATTATTATTCCCGGATTTACAAAGATTATACGTCAACCGGATAATACAAATACTGGCTATCTAAAGTATTCCCCAATTTCTGAATTAAAATACAATAGAATGGCTGTTAATACTTTCATTAAGACAATCGGCTATTCTGGACTGTTTAGTTTGGAATTTATAAGAGATGAACATGGACAAGATTTTTTTCTAGAGATTAATATGCGTAATGATGGAAATGCATACTGTGTTAAATCAGCAGGAGTTAATTTGCCATATGTTTGGTGTTACTCGCAGGCTTATGGTGAGATACCTAAAACAAAGACAAGTTTTAAGAAATCCATTTACTTCATGCCTGAGTTCTTCGATATCAAAAGAGGCATTAAAGAAGTTGGGGTGTTTAAGTGGATTGCTCAGTTTTTTCTTTCAAAATCACATGCAGTTTTCAATTGGAAAGATATGAAACCGTTTTTGTTTACATTTTCTCATCTTCTCAAAGCGGTTAAACAAAACCAAAGGAATAGGGCTGATCACAAGTAGACTTTCAAAATTATGTTTGTAGAGAGATGTATGATTATATTATGGATAAAATGAATCAAAATAGCAGGAAATTAATTGAATTAAATTGGCTACGAGGTTTGGCATGTATTGCAGTAATGCTCTTTCATTATACAGTGCGATACGATCAGATTTTCGGTCATGTGAAGTCTTATCCGGTTGATGTATCATGGGGAGGCGGCTGTGTTATTCTGTTCTTTATGCTTTCAGGCATGCTTACAGCATATACACTGAATGAGAGAGCAACTGCCAAAAAATATATTAGAAATAGATTCATACGCCTTTATCCGATGTACTGGGTATGTATGGGAATTACTATTATCGTAATGTCACTACTTTTTCCTCTATATAAGCAGCTACCAGATTCTGCAATTGACTTAAAAACGGTTCTTGCAAATATTACAATGCTTCAAGGATTTACCGGTGGAGCTATCAAGTCAGTTGATGGTGCGTACTGGACGCTTGCGTATGAACTACGATTTTATTTTTTTATCATATTTATATTGCTGTTTAAGCAATATAAGCATTTAAAAATCTGGACATTTGCTTGGCTAGGGGGTGCATTTTGTGTTGTGATATTCAGGCTTCTTAGCATGACACATTGGATCATTAGTGGTATCGAATTTGTAATAATGCCAGGGTATGCAGCGAGTTTCATTGCAGGAATGATGCTCTCTTACCTGCTTCGAAATTCTCGTGACTGGATAGCGTATATAGGGTTGATGTTGACAATATTGTTGGCGTTTTTCAAGTTGCGAACATCCTATTTTCCGTTTCAATGCATAGGTGTTGTAATATTGTTGGCTATTACATTGGTTCGTAATAGTAAATTTTCAGAACAATATATCTCGGTAATTAACAAAATAGAAGATAAGGGATTATGGGTTTTGAGTTGGATCGCGTCCATTTCTTTCCCCACTTATTTGCTTCATCAACATGTTGGTTTTGCCATCATCTGGCGCATGGAATCATTGGGATTATGCGAAGAAGTGTTTTTGGTTATCCCAATTATTATTATTTTGACTTTGGCCTGGGGAACTAACACAATTGTCAATAAGGCTGTAAAGATTCTATCAAATAAATAAGATTTTATAAAAATGTTTCTGCTAAGAAGAAAATACATCTACTAGAAAAATGAAAGAATATGAGTAATTTATGGAGGACATAAACACAATGTTACCACAGAATATTTCCCTACAAAATAAAACCATCCTCATAACGGGCTCTGCCGGTTTCATCGGCTCGAACCATGTTCTCGAGTTGCTCCGCACTCAATCTCTTTGCCACATCGTCGGCATCGACAATATCAACGATTACTATGATGTGTCCATCAAGGAGTGGCGTCTGAAGCAAATCGAAAAAGAAGTAGAAAACAATCCAGAGTCTACATGGACTTTCATTAAGGGCAGTATTGCTGACAAGGTTCTTATTGATGATATTTTTAGCACCTATAAGCCTGCTGTAGTAGTAAATTTGGCAGCTCAGGCTGGGGTACGCTATTCCATTACCAATCCTGATGTTTATGTAGAATCCAATCTTATTGGCTTCTACAATATTCTTGAAGCATGCCGTCATAGTTACAATAATGGAGAACCCGGGGTGCAGCATCTTGTCTATGCATCTTCATCCTCAGTGTATGGTTCTAATAAAAAAGTACCTTATTCCACAGACGATAAGGTAGATAATCCTGTCTCTCTCTATGCAGCTACCAAGAAATCGAATGAGTTAATGGCTCATGCTTATAGTAAGCTTTATAACATTCCATCTACCGGGCTGCGTTTCTTTACTGTTTATGGTCCGGCAGGAAGGCCAGATATGGCTTACTTTGGCTTTACGAATAAACTGATCAAAGGGGAAACCATTGAGATCTTTAATTATGGAAACTGTAAACGGGATTTTACTTATATTGATGATATTGTTGAAGGAATTATCAAGGTGATGCAAAAACCGCCTAAGAAACAGTCGGGGGAAGATGGGTTACCTTTGCCTCCGTATGCAATATATAACATAGGGAATAATCATCCAGAGAATTTGCTTGATTTTGTAACTATACTTCAGGAAGAATTGATACGAGCACGAGTATTACCGGAAGACTATGATTTCGAAGCACATAAGAAATTAGTACCGATGCAGCCTGGGGATGTTCCAATCACTTATGCTGATACAACGGCATTAGAACGAGATTTTGGATTTAAGCCGAGCACAAGTTTAAGAGAAGGATTAAGAAAATTTGCACAGTGGTATAAAGAGTATTATTTAGGGAAGTAGGAACTTCTTTTTTTATTGGAGGAACATATGAAAATCGCGGTAGCTGGAACAGGATATGTGGGGTTATCCATCGCCACATTATTAGCACAACATCATGAAGTATGGGCAGTGGACATTATTCCTGAAAAAGTAGAGTTAATCAATCAGAGAAAGTCGCCAATTCAAGATGAATACATTGAGAAGTATCTGAAAGAAAAAGAATTGAACTTGACCGCAACGTTGGATGCTCAAAAAGCTTACAAAGAGGCAAAGTATGTTGTTGTTGCGGCACCGACGAATTATGACAGTCAAAGGAATTTCTTTGATACTTCGGCAGTTGAATCGGTAATTCATCAAGTTATTGATATTAATCCGGATGCGTTTATCATTATTAAATCTACAGTGCCTGTAGGTTATACCAAGCAATTAAGGGAACGCTTAAGAAACAAGAAGATCTTGTTCAGCCCTGAATTCTTAAGGGAATCTAAGGCATTATATGATAATCTGTACCCATCCCGAATTATTGTGGGAACAGATTTGGAAGATGAAAGTTTGACGGAAGCTGCTCATACCTTTGCGAAGTTATTACAGGAAGGGGCACTGAAGGAGAAGATTGAAACGTTATTCATGGGCTTTACTGAGGCGGAAGCCGTGAAGCTGTTTGCGAATACTTATTTGGCACTGAGGGTGTCTTTTTTTAATGAGCTTGATACGTATGCAGAAGTAAAGGGATTAGATACGAAACAGATCATTGATGGAGTATGTCTGGATCCAAGAATCGGAAGTCATTACAACAATCCATCCTTTGGTTATGGAGGGTATTGTCTGCCGAAAGATACCAAACAGCTGTTGGCTAATTATGCCGATGTGCCGGAAAATCTGATTGAAGCCATCGTAGAAAGCAATCGCACCCGAAAGGATTTCATCGCAGACCAAGTGCTGAAGATGGCAGGGTATTATGATGAGAACAGCAGTTGGGATGAAAGCAAAGAAAAGCAAGTGACAATCGGGGTCTATCGCTTAACGATGAAATCGAATAGTGATAACTTCCGACAGAGTTCAATCCAGGGAGTCATGAAGCGGATCAAAGCAAAAGGGGCAAAAGTGATTGTATATGAACCGACATTGGAAACAGGAAGTACGTTCTTTGGCAGTGAGATTGTAAATGATTTCGAAGTGTTCAAACAGAGAAGTCAGGCAATCATTGCCAATCGAGTGGATGATGTACTTCAGACGGTTATGGAGAAAGTGTATACGCGAGATCTATTTCAACGTGATTAATGAAGCTAAGGTGGCCGTATAGGTCACCTTGTTTTGTCTAAGGGATCAGTGAATACTTTTTTGTATTATATTAAGGATAGAAGTCTGGGGATGTTTTTGTCAAATTCAGTTGTAAGAAATGGGGAAGAAGTGATAAAGTTGTATGTATCAAGACTAGAAGCAGAGTCAGTAATTTAAAAATTACTGCGGAAAGGAGAAGCTGAAATGATCAATAAACCTATTCTTCAGGGAACTCATAATACACGTGAGCTGGGTGGGTATCCACTGAAAGAAGGCGTGCAGACAAGGAAGAATCGATTCCTGCGCAGTGATTCTCTGTGCGGAATCACGTTGGAGGATCGGCAATTATTAAAACGCAAAGGACTGTCAATGGTGATTGATCTGCGTTCGCAATATGAACAGGAACAATCGCCGGATCCCAAGCTTGGTGTACCGCATTTGAGCTTTCCGTTGTTGGATCAACTGAATTCAGGGATGAGTACGGCGGGTTTTCCTTCCAATATGGGGGATGTGTATATCGGCTTGCTGGATCACAGTCAGGATACTCTCTGCGGGGTTTTTGAAGCGATGGCAGAAACAGATGGCTGTATTTTGTTTCACTGTTCTGCAGGAAAGGATCGAACTGGGGTAACGGCGATGCTTTTGCTGGATCTGGCAGGGGCTGAAGAAGATCTGATCATCGAGGATTATGCCGCTTCGGCGTTTAACTTGTATCCGCATTTACAGGATCAGATGGAGATGCTGCAAAAGATGGGCGTCAAGGATCCCGATGCTTTATTGGGATCACCGAAATCCAACATGATCCGGACTTTGGAACATCTAAGAAAAACGTATGGGACAGCTGAGAAATATTTAAGACAGATTGGCGTAAGTGATGCTAAAATAGAAGTATTAAAAGCATCATTGCAGGAAAGGGTGGAATAAATGGATAAACACACACAAACACTGCGTTGGACGCAGATGCTGCAGGCAAAGAAAAAGCTGGAGGACCATCAGTTTCAAGTCGATTTGTTTCAATCTCAGGATGCATGTCTGCAATATTTAAAAGACTTGCTGAAAGACCAGGTGTCGGTCAGTGTCGGTGGATCAATGACGCTGTTTGAAATGGGAATCATTGACTTTCTGGAGAACAATTCGGAGATTCAGTATTTAGATCGGTATCACAGTGAACATCCGCATGAAATCTATCATGCAGCGCTGTCCTGCGATTATTTTTTGACCAGCACGAATGCGGTTACGCTAAGCGGTGAATTATACAATGTCGACGGCAACGGCAACCGAGTTGCGGCAATGATTTATGGCCCTGAGCATGTCTTAGTGATCGCCGGTGCTAATAAGATTGTAAGAGATTTAAAAGCGGCGGAAGATCGGGTGAAAACGATCGCAGCTCCAGCCAACTGTGTTCGTTTAAATAAGGATAACCCGTGTACTAAGATTGGAGCCTGTGCGGATTGTCAATTGCCAACTCGGATTTGTTCAGCTGCGGTGACATTGCAGCGTTCCCATGTGCCGGGACGTATTCATGTTTTACTCATTAACGAAGATCTTGGTTATTAATTCGTACTTGGCGGCAGAGTAGGCCGCCTTTTCTTTTGTATGAGAGTGAAACAGAGTGCATAACTTGTGAAAAAGGAAACAATGCAGTTTGTTCCTTGACTTTTTAAAGTGAACTTTGTATCCTTTAAAAGATTCTTGTCGAAAGGGGAGAGCACATGAACTGGTATGTACTGTTTATCCGCAGCGGAATGGAAGAGAAAATCCGAGATTTTTTTCTCAGTCAGGGTCTTCAGGCTTTTATTCCTAAGATGAAAGTCGTGTTCAGAAAACAGGGAATCTCCGAACTCGTAGAGAAAACGATGTTTCCAGGCTATTTGTTTATCGAAAGCGAGCTGGGACAAGTCGAGATGGATGAGCGGATTAAAGAACTGCGGCAGCAGAAAACCGGAATTGTCAAGCTGCTTAAATTTGATAAAGAAGGAACCCCGGCGCTGCGCAGCGAGGAAAAAGAATATCTTGAACGGCTGCTGGGCAAAAATAAAGTATTGGAGCATTCCACAGGTCTGATTCAGGGCAATCAGGTCATCATTACCGAGGGTCCGCTGCAAGGCTTCGAATCGCAGATCGTTAAGATTGATCGGCATAAGCGTCGGGCGGTGTTGGAACTGGAGCTGTGCGGTCAGCCGACACGTGTCAGCGTTTCCTTGGAAATTGTTCAGAAGATTGATTAAGGCAGGAAAATTTCCTGTCTTTTACTTTTGTTCCAGTCAGGATACTGGTATAATAAAAGACAGTTTTGAAATGGGGGATACCATGTCGATAGAACACTGCATACTGCCTGAGCATTACCACTCACTGCTGAATCAAAAAGAAACCCAGCTGGCCATCAAACTGGTCAAAGATACCTTTGAGCGGAAACTGGCTGACAACCTGCGCTTAATTCGTGTCAGCGCCCCGCTGTTTGTAGAAGCTTCCAGCGGTCTCAATGACAACCTGAATGGGGTTGAACGTCCGGTTCATTTTGATGTGAAGGAAACCCAGACTGAAGCGGAAATCGTGCATTCGCTGGCGAAGTGGAAGCGGCTGGCGCTGCGACAATACGCGTTTGAGCCGGGTGAGGGACTATATACGGATATGAATGCGATCCGCCGGGATGAAGATCTGGATAATCTGCACTCGATTTATGTGGATCAATGGGATTGGGAGAAAATCATCCTGCGTCCGCAGCGGACCTTAGCTCAGTTGGAGGAAACCGTGCGTCTGATCGTCCGGAGTTTGAAGGAAACAGAAGAAACACTGTGTTCAGAGGTGCCGCAGATCACACCGATCATCACGGAAAAAGTAACGTTCATCACTTCTCAGGCGCTGTTGGATCGTTATCCGTCGCTGAGCGCTAAACAGCGTGAGGATGCGATCACGAAAGAATATGGTACAGTGTTTATCGAACAGATCGGTGATCGGCTGAGTGATGGGAAGCCGCATGATGGCCGGGCTCCGGACTATGATGACTGGAAGCTCAACGGTGACTTGTTGATCTGGGATGCGGTGTTGGACAGAGCAATGGAAATTTCGTCAATGGGCATCCGCGTCGATGAGGCCAGCATGATCGATCAGCTGAACAAAGCCGGTTGTCCTGAACGCTCCGTGCTGCCGTTTCATCGGGCATTATTAGCTGGGGATCTGCCGTTAACCATGGGCGGAGGCATCGGTCAGAGCCGCATCTGTATGCTGCTGCTGCACAAAGCTCATATTGGTGAGGTTCAGGCTTCACTGTGGCCGTCGATCATGCGCAAGCTGTGTCATGACAATGGGATTGAGCTGCTTTAAGAGATCAAAGTAAGGAAGGAAAATCTATGGAAATATTTAATTTAATTTTGCTTGTCTTTTTTGCCGCTGCCTGCGTCTGGCTGATTCGGATTCTGCTGCGTCAGAAGAAAGCGATTGAGATTTACTGCTGCTTTTGGACGGCATCGCGGATCATGATTCTGATCGCGGCTTCGCTTTGCTTTCTGCCGTTTTTAGCTCTCGATTTCAGCCCGATGACGATTCTGCGTTCCGTACTGATGGCCGTGGTGATCATCATGTTCGCGCTGATCAGCGATGGATTGGGCAGTGAAGGATTCATGTATATGGGCAGCGCAGTTCCGTTTGAAGCGATCACAGAATATGATGTGAAGGAAGTTAAGAATAAGTGCAAAGTTGTCATGACCGTCAAAGAAACGGATAAAAAAGGCAAAACTTCCTTAACGCAGCTGACCTTTGATTTTAAGAAAGAACAGAATGAAGAAATAACCCGCCGTTTAAAAGCGGCAATCGGCAAGAAATACCGCAGAATGAAGCTGGAGCGTTAAACTCCGGCTTTTTTGTTACGCTTTTTCAAATGAATTTGAAAGGGTTCTGCTGCTATGGGGGAGCTATGCGAATAAAGAAGACGAGGAAAAGATAAGGGGAGAATGCTGACTTTCTTGATTTTCTGCCAGTCGTCTGCCTGATCCTTTGAAATTTAAGTGAAATCTCAACAAAACCAAAGAAAAAGCCTTTTTTTGCCTGCCTGTTTATGGTATTATATCCGCGTGAAAGGTGACTGGTGAGCAATGAGAAAAACAGGCATTTCCATGAAGGATACTTTTCATAAAAATCAAGAATAAGCATGGGTGTTTTGCACCTGTGTTTTCTTTTTGACGGCTTCATGATTTTGTATAATCGTGGGAATAAGGCTCACAAGTTTCTACCTTGCTGCCGTAAACGGCAAGACTACAAAACGAAGGCTTTTTTGTTTTTGTTTTGTAGACATTGGAGGTTCTCTGATGTCTTTTTCTATTTCTAAATTCAAGGAGGAGTATGAAAATGGAAGAAAAAGCAGTAGTTGGGATTGTCATGGGTTCGATGAGCGATTATGAGGGAAACGTTTCATCAACCTGCGAAACCTTGGAATCCTTAGGTATTCCGTATGAAAAGATTGTACTGAGCGCTCACCGCACTCCGGATGAAACGATCGAATATGCCAAAACCGCCTATGATCGCGGTCTCAAGGTGATCATTGCGGCAGCGGGAGGCGCGGCGCATCTGGCCGGAGTCATTGCCGGCTGCTCAACACTGCCGGTCATCGGCATCCCGATGAAAACTAGTACGCTCGATGGATTAGACAGTTTGCTTTCGATTGTCCAGATGCCGGCTGGTGTTCCGGTTGCGACCGTCGCGATCGGCAAAGCCGGATGCAAAAATGCTGCTTATTTGGCCGCGACGATGCTGGGTGCTTTTGATCCACAAATGCATAAAAAGATTGAAGCTCACAAGGATCAGATGAAGAAGAACGTCTTAGAAAACATGAAGTTTTAGAAATGGAGAAAACCATGAGTTTAATAAACAAGCGCATCTTTGTTGAAAAGAAAGACCGCTTCCGTACGGAGGCGCAGGATCTGTTGAATGAATTAAGCGAAAATCTGCAGCTTCAGGCGCAGGGACTGCGTCTGTTCAATATTTATGATATCTTTGATATTGACAGCGAAGATTATGCTAAGGCCAAGAAAACCGTTTTTACTGAAGTCATGACCGATACGCTCTATGAAACGCTGGATCTGGAAGCCAAGTCGGTTATCGTTTGGGAAACGCTGCCGGGACAGTATGATCAGCGGGCTGACAGTGCCATGCAGTGTGTCAAGCTGCTGAATCCCGCGTCAAACTGCCGGATCACGACCGGCAAGCTGATGATCCTGGAAGGGGAAGTCAGCGATGAAATGCTGAAGAAAATCGAAGCCTACGTCATCAACCCGATTGAATCCCGCGTGAAGGATCTGTCGAAGCTGGCGATTGATCAGAACGTCGATGTTAAGCCGCTGCAGCAGTTCCCGTATTTTATTGAGATGGATGCCGCCCAGATCGCCGCGTTTGTCGCAGAACAGGGATTAGCGATGAGCGAAGCCGATCTGACCTTGGTGCAGCACTATTTCCGCGATGAAGAGAAGCGCAATCCGACAGAAACGGAAATTCGCGTTTTGGATACCTATTGGTCGGATCATTGCCGGCATACAACCTTTGAAACCTGTCTGAAAAGCGTTAAGATTACGACAGAGCGGTTTGGCGAGCAGATTCAGCAGGCCTACCAGCGTTATCTGCAGCTGCGCACAGCCTGCGGCCGGGATGAAAAGCCGCAGACGTTGATGGACATGGCGACGATCAATGCCCGCGATCTGCGCCGTCAAGGCAAATCGCCGGAAGTTGAGGTCAGCGAAGAAATCAATGCCTGCAGCGTCTTTATTGATGTCGATCATGACGGACAGCCTGAAAAGTGGCTTTTAATGTTCAAAAATGAAACACACAATCATCCGACCGAAATCGAACCCTTCGGCGGTGCTTCCACCTGCATCGGCGGCGCGATCCGTGATCCGTTAAGCGGACGCAGCTACGTCTATCAGGCCATGCGTGTCAGCGGCTGCGGCAACATCTTGGAAAAACTGGATGAAACGATTGCCGGCAAGCTGCCGCAGAAAGTCATCTCCAAAAAAGCCACGCACGGCAACTCCTCCTATGGGAATCAGATCGGTCTGCCGACAACGCATGTCCGTGAGATCATTCATCCCAGCTATGTCGCCAAGCACATGGAAGTCGGAGCGGTGGTCGGTGCGGCCAAAGCGGAAAATGTCGTGCGCCAATCTCCACAGGCGGGCGATGTTGTCATTCTGTTAGGCGGCAAAACCGGACGGGACGGCATCGGCGGCGCTACCGGTTCTTCCAAGGAACACAATTTAAAATCATTAGAGGTCTGCGCCAGTGAGGTACAGAAGGGCAATGCGCCGGAAGAGCGGAAGATTCAGCGGTTGTTCCGCAATCCGGACTGCACCCGTTTAATTAAAAAATGCAATGATTTCGGAGCCGGCGGCGTCTGTGTAGCGATCGGCGAGCTGGCTGATGGGCTTGAGATTCATCTCGATCAGGTCCGGACTAAATATGCCGGCCTGAACGCAACGGAAATCGCGATCAGCGAAAGTCAGGAACGTATGGCGGTGGTTGTTTCAGCAGCGGATGAAGCGAAATTCATCACCTTAGCCGCAGAAGAAAATCTGGAAGCATACCGCGTGGCGGAAGTGACGGATACCGGTCGTTTAATCATGAAGATGAACGATCAGACGGTCGTCGATCTGGCGCGGAAGTTTATTGATACCAGCGGTGTCCGCCAGCAGGCCGATGTTGAAATTGCGACTTTGGAGGGAGCGAATCCGTTTAGCACGGATACGCCGTTAGGTAAGGAAGCGATTCTGACCATGATGGCTCAGCCGAACGTCTGCTGCCAGAAAGGGTTGGGCGAAATGTTTGACGCCTCGATTGGATCCACGACGGTGCTGATGCCGTATGGCGGCAAGACGCAGCTGACGCCGGCTCAGGCTTCGGTGCAGAAACTGCCGGTTCTCGACGGCAAAACAACAACCTGCAGCATTCTGACCTATGGCTTTAACCCGCGGATTATGGAATATTCGACCTATGTCGGAGCGATGGACAGCGTGCTGGAATCGATGGCTAAGACCGTTGCCTGCGGCGGAGACTTTGAAAAGATTCATTTCTCATTCCAGGAATATTTTGAACGGCTGAATCAGGATCCGCAGCGTTGGGGTAAAGTCACCGAAGCGCTCTTGGGGGCGATGCAGGTGCAGGATTATTTCCAGAAAGCGGCGATCGGCGGCAAGGACAGCATGTCCGGAACCTTCAATGACAAGCATGTCGTACCGACGCTGATTTCGTTTGCCTGCTCGGATGGTTCGGTCCGCAACATCATCACGCCGCAGTTAAAAATACCGGGCAATCGTCTGGTTGCCTTCAAGCCGCAGATCAGTGCTGAGGGGCTGCCGGATTTAGCCAGCTACAAAACAATGTTTGAGGCGGTTCGTGAAGGAATTCGTCAGGGAACAATTCAATCGGCCTATGTCGCAGAAGAGGGCGGTATTCTGGCAGCTCTGTTCAAGATGAGCTTCGGCAATCGCCTGGGCTTTGAAATCAACGGCGGCAACGAACTGCTGCAGTTGCAGCCGGGGCTGATCGTGGCGGAAGTCACGCCGGAATTTAACGATGCACGCGCCGCTATGATCGGACAGGTCATCGCCCAGCCGCTGTATCGAATCAATGAATTGGAACTGACTCAGGATGAAGTGCTGGCGGCCTGGATGGGAACGCTCAGCGCGCTCTATCCGGTTTACAGCAAGGGCGAAGTCAAGACGCTGCCGGTGCGGGATAAAGCTAGTACGCACCCGTATCGTTGTGAACAGCCGAGTACGGAAGTCCGCGTTTTGATTCCGGTTTTCCCAGGCAGCAACTGCGAATATGATACCCGACGGGCTTTTGAAGAAGAAGGGGCCAACGTCACCATCTTCGTTTTCCGCAATCAGAATGAACAGGCGATTTTCGATTCGATTGATCAGATGGCTGCCTTGTTGGACAACAGTCACATTCTGGCGATTCCAGGCGGCTTCTCAGCCGGGGATGAACCGGATGGATCGGCGAAGTTCATTGTGAACATCTTACAGAATGAGAAGATTAAAGCCGCGGTAAGCCGGCTTCTGAAACGCGATGGGTTGATCCTGGGCATCTGCAATGGTTTCCAAGCGCTGATCAAGTCCGGCCTGCTGCCGTACGGCGAGATCCGCACCCTCGATGAAACCAGTCCGACGCTGACCCGAAATCATATCAACCGACACATTTCCAGTGTCGTGAGAACCCGGGTTGCCAGCACCTGCTCTCCATGGCTGCAGGGAATGGAGTGCGGTGAAGTGTATTCGATTCCGGTCAGCCATGGCGAAGGCCGGCTGGTCGCAGACGAAGCGATGATCGATCAGCTGTTTGCCAATGGCCAGGTGGCGTTCCAATACTGCGATGAAAACGGCTTGCCGACGATGGATCCGAAAGCCAACCTCAACGGCTCAGACTGGGCGATTGAAGGTCTGGTTTCTCCGGATGGCAAGGTATTAGGAAAAATGGGTCATTCCGAACGCTTCTTTACGGATGTCTTTAAAAATATTGACGGAGAAAAGAAACAGAATATTTTCGCCAACGGGGTAAATTACATCCGGGGCAAGGGAGGAAAAGCATGAGTACACAGTATGAAAAGGCCGGCGTTTCGTTAGAGGCTGGATACGAGTCGGTTCGTTTGATCAAAAAACACATTGAAAAAACCCGCCGCTTCGGCATGATGGGCGGCATCGGCAGCTTCGGCGGCCTGTTTGATCTGAGTGCGCTGAACATGAAAGAGCCGGTGCTGGTCAGCGGCACAGACGGAGTCGGGACGAAGCTGAAGCTGGCCTTTATGATGGATAAGCATGATACCGTTGGACAGGACGTCGTCGCAATGTGCGTCAACGATATCATTGCTCAGGGGGCAGAGCCGCTGTTTTTCCTGGACTACATTGCGGTCGGCAAAAATCATCCGGAGAAAATTGAACAGATTGTCAAGGGCGTGGCCGATGGCTGCGTGCTTGCCAACTGTGCTTTGGTTGGCGGGGAAACGGCGGAAATGCCGGACATGTATGACGAAGAAGATTATGATATCGCCGGTTTTACGGTCGGGGCTGTAGAGAAATCCCAGATGATTACCGGAGCGAAAACTAAGGCCGGCGACGTCGTGATTGGACTGGCTTCCAGCGGTGTCCATTCCAACGGCTTCTCCTTGGTCCGCAAGATTGTCTTAAAAGACAATCAGCTTGATCTGAACACGAAGTTTGACGAATTGCAGGACTCCCTGGGAAATACATTGCTGACACCGACGCGGATTTATGTCCGTCCGGTGCTGGAAGTTTTGAAAAGCGTGGATGTCCATGGCATCGCCCATATTACCGGCGGCGGCTTCTATGAGAACATGCCGCGCTGTCTGAATCCGGGATTAGGCATTGAAATCCATCGCGGAACCTGGGAAGTGCTGCCGATTTTCCATGTTCTGCAGAAGCTCTCAGGCATGGATGAAAAGGAAATGTACAATGTCTTCAATATGGGAATTGGCATGATTCTCATTGTGGATCCGAAGGATGCGGAGGCCACATTGGAAATTTTAGCTGCTCAGGGTGAAAAGGCAACGGTGATCGGCAAGGTGACCAGTCAGGAAGGAATTGACATTCAATGAAGAACCTCGCGGTCTTTGCTTCCGGAACGGGAACGAATTTTGAAGCGATTGCCGATGCGATTGAGGCCAGTCAGCTGAAAGCGAAACTGACGCTGGTCGTCGTGGATAAACAAAACGCCCCGGTCATCGAAAAAGCACGGCAGCGTGGCATTGACGTGTTTGCGTTCAATCCGAAGGACTATTCGTCCAAGCCGGATTATGAACGGAAAATCATTGCGCAATGTCAGGCGCATCATGTCGATTTTATCGCCCTGGCCGGATATATGCGCTTGCTTTCTCCATTAGTGTTAGAGGCTTACGATCAGCGGATCGTGAACATTCATCCGTCGCTATTGCCGGCGTTTAAAGGCAAGGATGCCATCGGGCAGGCGATTGATTATGGCGTTAAAGTTATGGGCGTGACGATTCATTACGTCGATGCGTCGATGGACGGCGGCCGGATTATCGCACAGCGGGCGTTTGCCGTGCAGCCGCAGTGGAGCAAGGAAGAAATTGAGGCGCAGGTGCATGCGATCGAGCATGTCCTGTATCCGGAAACATTAAAAATGCTGGTGGAGGAATAAACAGGTATGGCAAAAGTATTGGTGATCGGCAGCGGCGGACGGGAACATGCGTTAGCCTGGAAATTTGCGCAGAGTCCGCAGGTTGAAAAAGTCTATGCCGCTCCGGGTAATCCGGGGATGGCGGAAGTTGCCGAATGCGTGGCGATCGGCGTACTGGAGTTTGACAAGCTGATTGCGTTTGTGAAGGCTCAGGCAATTGATCTGACGTTTGTCGGACCGGAAGTGCCGTTATGTGAGGGCATTGCCGATGCCTTTGCGGCCGCGGGGCTGACGGTCTTTGGTCCTAGCCGTGCGGCGGCGCGGTTAGAGGGAAGCAAGGCATTTGCCAAAGCCATGATGAAGAAATATGCGATTCCAACCGCGGCTTATCAAAGCTTTTCCGATTATGATCAGGCGAAGGTGTATCTTGAGCAGCAGCCGATGCCGATCGTGCTGAAGGCCGATGGTCTGGCTGCGGGCAAAGGTGTCATCATTGCCCAAACCCAGGCCGAGGCGCAGGATGCTTTAAAAGAGATGATGTGCGGCGGATTGTTCGATCAGGCCGGGGCAACTGTTGTCATCGAGGAATATCTTGAGGGAGAAGAATTCTCCCAGCTGGCCTTTGTCAATGGGACAACCGTCATTCCGATGGAGATCGCGCAGGATCATAAGCGGGCCTTTGATCATGATGAGGGGCTGAATACCGGTGGAATGGGCGCTTATACACCAGTATCGCATTTGTCCAAAGCCGTTGTTGAAGAAGCGATTGAAAAGATCGTTAAGCCGATGGCGGCGGCCATGGTTCAGGAAGGCTGTCCCTTCACCGGAATTTTATATGCCGGCTGCATGGCGACGGAGCGCGGCGTGAAAACGATTGAATACAATGTCCGCTTCGGCGATCCGGAAACGGAAGTGCTGATGATCGCCCTGCAGGATGATCTTTATGAAATCTGCATGTGGGTGCTGCAGCATCAGACCCTGCCGCTGCATTGGTCGAAAGAACCGGTGCTGGGCGTCGTGCTGGCCAGTCAGGGGTATCCGGAAAGTTCAACTAAAGGTGCGAAGATCAGCAATCTTGAGCACGTGGAAGCAACCGTCTTTCACATGGGAACCGCCCTTGAAAACGGACAGCTGGTGACCTCCGGCGGACGGGTGCTGTTTGTCGCTGCACAGAGGCCGACGCTGAAACAGGCGCAGGCTGCGGTCTATGTCGAAATTGAAAAAATTGACTGTGACGCGCTGTTTTACCGCCATGATATCGGCGCGCGGGGACTGCAGGATTGTTGACAGCGAACCGGCTTTGCGGTACACTAGCAATACTGTAAGGAGGCCATCATGACGAAATCAAAAAAGACATTTCAGAAAATCATGGTGATCGGCTTGGTCAGTTTCATCTGTCTGATGATGATTCTGAATACGATCCTGATGTTCTAAAAAGATACGCATTCACAAACAGGAAGCGGAAGGGATAAGGTAAAACTTCCGCTTTTTCTCTATTTGCGGCCGGCTTCAGTTTTCGGCTGATAAGGATTGAGGTAAGGCTGATTCAATTTTACAAAAAGGGGGACAGAGGATGGATCAAACTAAAAAAGAGGCTTTGGGTGCCTCGCTGGCAGTCTTTCCCGGCTATCTGGTCGTGGGCATCGCTTTCGGTCTGCTTGCCCAGCAGCATCAGATCAGCTGGGGCTGGGCTGTGTTAATGAGTGTTGTTGTCTATGCCGGCTCAATGCAGTTTGTCGGGATTTCGCTGATCGCTCAGGCGGCCAGTCCGCTGCAGGTGATCTTCATGACGTTGGCCGTCAATCTGCGGCATCTGTTTTACGGTTTTTCATTTCTGCAAGAATTTGGCGAGCGGGGGCTTCGCCGGCTGTATCTGATTTTTGGATTGACGGATGAAACCTATGGCTTGTTATGTCAGAAGAAGCTGGAGAAAAGAGCGGCGCCGCAGTGGCTGTATTTCTGGATTACCTTGTTCGATCAGCTGTGGTGGATTTTGGGAACGCTGATCGGAGCCGCGGTCGGTTCGGTTATTCCCTTTGATACAACAGGAATTGACTTTGCGATGACCGCGCTGTTCTTTGTTACCTGTCTGGATCAGCTGAAATCAGCCAGCACGCCGATCCCCACTGTTATCGGACTGGTCAGTGCCGTGACCGCGCTTCTTTTCTTTGGCGCTGACGGCATGATTTTGCCGGCTCTGGTGATGATCGCGGCGGGCTTATTGGGCGTACGGCGAACTCTGCAGGGAAGGGGGCTGATCCAATGAATCCCATTTTGATTACGATTTTGTTGATGGCGGCGGTCACCTTTCTGACACGCTGGCTGCCATTTGCGGCGTTTCGCCCCGGTCAGCCGATCCCTAAAACGATTGCCTATCTCGGGCAGGTCCTGCCGATGGCGATGATGGCAATGCTGGTGGTGTACGGCCTGCGTTCTGCTTCATGGCTGGGACCATATCACGGGGCACCTGAACTGCTGGCGCTGGCGCTGACGGGTTTCATTCATCATTGGAAGCATAACAGCCTGCTGAGTATCGGCTGCGGAACGTTGTTTTATATGTTTCTAGTCCAACAGATTTTCCGCTGAAAACAGGTTGAAAAACATGGCGTGAAACGCATGAAAATTTTCTCTGCAAGCTTTGAGGGAAATCTGGTATAATGGGAATACTCTAAAAGGGAAAGGAATGGATTATGGAATACTTGAAATTAATCGGCATTCTGATCATTGTGGTCGGATTTGCCTTAAAGTGGGACGTCATTGCGGTCGTTCTGATCTCTGGCTTAGTCACCGGACTTGTTTCAGGATTGGATTTTATTCAGATCTTGGAGATTATGGGGAAATCGTTTGTGGATAACCGGCTGATGTCGATCTTTTTGATCAGCTTTCCGGCGATTGCCCTGATCGAACGCTACGGCATGAAGGAGCGGGCTGCGGAATTGATCGGCAAGATAAAAAACGCAACGGCCGGCAAGGTCTTGTCTATTTATATGGTTGTTCGGATTTTGGCTTCAGCGATGTCAATTCGATTAGGCGGTCATGTACAGTTTGTCCGGCCGCTGATTCTGCCGATGAGTGAAGCTGCAGGGCAAACCTCTATCAAAAAGCCGCTGAACGAAAAGCAGCGTGAACGGATTAAAGGTCTGGCCGCGGCAGTGGAAAACTATGGTAACTTTTTTGGTCAAAACATTTTCTTAGGCAACAGCGGCGTTCTGTTGATTCAGGGGACTTTGGCTGCGGCCGGATATGAGGTGACGCTGGGTTCGATTGCGCAGGCTTCAATTCCGGTCGGGATCGTTGTCACGCTCTTTACGATTATCCAGGTCTTATTGGCTGATCGCAAGCTGAAAAAGGAGGTGCAGGCATAATGGATTTAAAAACAGTGCTGAATTGGGGCAGTGAAATCATTTTCTGCCTGTGCGGACTGGTCAGCTTTAACGCCGCATGGCGCGGGCTGCAGAACGAGAAGTGCCGGATCGGTACGTTTGCTTTCTGGACGATTCTCGGTTTGATTTTTATTCTGGGGCCTTATCTGCCCTATGCGCTGACGGGAGCTTTGCTTCTGGTGTTGGGCTGTCTGACGGCGGCTAAACAAGTGCAGATGGGAAAATTTGTTCCTTCGGAAGCGGCATTCCGCAAGGCGCAGGCGGATAAGCTGGGCAACAAGATCTTTCTGCCGGCAATCACGATCGGCGTTGTTGCACTGGTGCTGTCGATGCTGAAATTTTCCGGCAATTCACCGGTCATTTCGTTTCCGTTAGTTTGGGGATTGATTCCGGCTGCGGTTTTGATCGTCTGGGCTGGTTTGAAGTTTGTAGGCGCAAAGAAACAGGAAGTGCAGGCAGCCCGCAGCGCGCAGCGTCAGGCTGGGCAGTTAGCGATTGCCGGTGTGATTTTAGCTGCGGTGACCTTTGTCTTATCTCAGCTTCAATTCACTGTTGCGGAAGGAGGCGTTTCGTTTCCATTCGCTCTGGCAATTGGTTTAGCTTCGATTTTAGCTTATCTGATCGGTGTGGCAATCACTAGGCCGAAGTTTGCGGATACGCGGGATGATACTGCGCGGCTGTTGATGACGGTGGGGGCTGCCAGCCTGCTGCCGCAGCTGTTAGGTGCTTTGGGCTCAGTCTTTACAGAAGCCGGTGTCGGGGCAGTCATTTCCGGCATCATGGCGAATGTGGTGCCGCAGGGCAGTATTGTTCTCGGCGTCATTGTGTATGTAGCTGGGATGGTGCTGTTTACGATGGTTATGGGCAATGCCTTTGCGGCGTTTTCCGTCATCACCGTTGGAATTGGCGTACCGTTTGTCATTCTGCAGGGCGGAGATCCGGCGATTGTTGGTGCCTTGGGCATGACGGCGGGTTTCTGCGGAACACTGATGACGCCGATGGCCGCCAATTTCAACATTGTTCCGGCAGCGGTGCTGGAAACGAAGGACAAGTATACGGTGATCAAGGCTCAGCTGCCGATGGCACTGGTGATGATTGTCGTACATGTTATCCTCATGCTGGTGCTGGCTTTCTAAATTCAAGTATTTCTCAGCATCTTTGCGTAGGGTAAAATCGCAGATTTTGAAGTAAAAAATACACAAGGAGGACAGATCAATGAAAATATTAGTGACAGGCTTTGACCCTTTTGGCGGAGAGTCCATCAATCCGGCGATTGAATCTGTTAAGCGGCTGCCGGAGGTGATCGGCGGAGCGCAGATTGTGAAACTGGAAATTCCAACCGTTGTCCATAAGTCGTTAGCGGTCATCCGCGAGGCCATTCTCAAAGAAGATCCGGATATGATCTTATCCATCGGTCAGGCCGGCGGACGGGCAGAGATTACAGTGGAGCGGGTCGGCATCAATGTTGATGATTGCCGGATCAGCGACAATGAAGGCAATCAGCCGGTGGATGAGCCTATCTATGCCGATGGGCCGGATGCTTACTTTGTAACGCTGCCGATCAAGGCGATGGTGAAGGCGATGCAGGAAGCGGGCATTCCCGCCTCGGTTTCCAACAGTGCCGGAACGTTTGTATGCAATCATGTGACTTACGGCGTCCGTTATCTGATTGAAAAAGAATTTCCGGGCAAGCGCTCCGGGTTCATTCATATTCCGTATCTGCCATCGCAGGCGGCATCAAAAAAAGCGATGCCGTCGATGGAACTGGACACGATTGTCCGAGGATTAACGGCAGCGATTGAAGCGATGATCGAACATCAGGAAGATGTGAAGATTACCGGCGGAACAATCTGTTAAAGAAGCAGTACGGGGGCTGAATTATGAAAATTGCGTTAGGACAAATCAAGGTTAAGCAAGGACAGCCGACGGAGAATCTTGCAGCTATGCGCCGTATGATTGAACAGGCTAAAGCTGAACATGCGGATCTGATCGTTTTTCCGGAAATGGCACTGAGCGGATACTGTCTGCAGGATCAATGGCTGGATCTGGACTGGTGTCGGAATCTGGACAGCTTCAACGATGAACTTCTGGCCTTGTCCGAGGGAATCGGGATTCTCTATGGTAATCTGTGGAATAAACCGCTGGGGCAGGCAGTCTGTGGCCGTGACGGTCGTCCGATCCGCTGCAATGCCGCGTATTTCTATTATAACCAAAAATGGGTGAAGAAAGAAAAGGGTGCGTTGGATGGGATTTACATCAAACATCTCAATCCGGATTATCGGGTTTTTGATGATTCCCGTTATTTTCTTTCCGGAATTGAGATTGCGATGCGCAATCAAAAAGCCGTCGATTCCATGATCAGTCCGTTTCTGTTTGAGAAGGACGGAAAAACATGGCGGATCGGCGTTGAGATTTGCGAAGATCTGTGGAGCGATGATTATGCGCTGGATGTGACGGAAACTTATCTGCGTCAGGATGTGGATCTGATCATCAATTTGTCCTGTTCGCCATGGACAGTCAATAAGGAACACTCCCGTGATAAACGAGTGAAATCCCATGCTGAAAAAGCGTCGGGACACTTTGTACCGCTGGTGTATGTCAATGCCTGTGGTATGCAGAATAATGGCAAGAATGTCATGGTGTTTGACGGTGACAGCACGATTTATGGAGAAAACGGCGATCGTCAAGTTTCATTGAATGATACGTTTGAAGCAGAATGCCGAACCTGTTCGCTGCATGAGCATCAGACGATTTCACGGCAGCCTGAATCCAAGCTGATGACGGCTTTGGTTTGTGCGATCCGCGAATTTGATCAGCAGATGTTTTCGCCGAAGATGAAATGGATCGTTGGTTTGTCCGGCGGTCTGGACAGCAGTATTACGTCGGCACTATTGGTTTATGCTTTAGGAGCGGAGCGGGTCGTTGGCTACAACATGGCCAGCCGCTATAACAGTCTGACGACCAAAAACAACGCAAAGGCTCTGGCAAATCGGCTAGGCATAACCATCCGCGAGGGCAGTATTGAGAAGATTGTGGATGCAACGGTGGAAACGCTGCAGGACTATGGCTATCCGCAGGCTGAGGGGCTGGCGCTTGAAAATATCCAGGCCCGCCTGCGCGGCCACCTGTTGTCCAGCTTTGCGTCGATGGAAAACGGTGTGATCGTCAACAATGGCAACAAGGTCGAGGCGGCCTTGGGTTACTGCACGTTGTATGGCGATGCCATCGGTGCGCTCTCGCCGATTGCGGATTGCACGAAGGTGCAGTTGTTTGATTTAGCGAAACAAATCAATGCTGCATTTGGCAAAACGATCATTCCGGACAATCTGCTTCCGGAAATTCAGGGTGATTCACTGATCTGGGAATTCCCGCCGTCTGCGGAATTAAAAACGGATCAGCGGGATCCGATGAAGTGGTTCTATCATGACTGGCTGATTGGCAAGCTGACAGAATACCCAAGCGCACAGGTCGAGGAAATCATGGAAGATTATCTTGACGGAACGCTGCAGGACAGTGAAATGGGGCGTTGGATCCGTTATTATGGCCTGGATGATCCGGAAGCCTTTATTCAGGATTTAGAATGGGTATTGCGGACGATGAAGGGAGCCGTATTCAAGCGGATTCAGTTCCCGCCGATTGTGATGATAAGCCGCGGTGCTTTCGGCAATGATGTGCGGGAGGCTCAGATGCGTCCGGAAACAACCCATCGCTATCGTGAGCTTCGGGAAAAGATATTAGCGCTGAAAAAACCAAGTTCACTGGGAAAATAAAGTAATCTTAAAGTAATAAAGAGGCAAAGAAAAAGCTGAGGAGGACAGATATAATCCTGTTTCCCTCAGCTTTTTTTGTGAAACTGGGTTTGTTAATGCTTTTGTTCAGCGCTTAAATCAATCATGTCTGCGAAGACCGGGGTCGGCAGGCCAAAACCTCCATGAACGGCCATCACCTGACCTGTTGTATAGGCGGATTCGTCACTGGCGAAGTAAACAACTGCCGCGGCAATTTCTTCCGGTTTGCCCATTCGTTTGATCGGTGTGTGGCGCAGGAAGAATTCCTGAAATTCCGGGGACATGTTGTTCATCACGGCGTCGGTTGCGGTCTGTCCTGGACAAACGACATTGACACGGATGTTGCTGCGAGCTGTCTGCACGGCAATGTTTTTAGAAAGGTAGATGATCGCATCTTTGCTTACCGCATACCCAATTCGGGCAATATCCGGGGTTAGGCCGCCGATCGAACTGATGTTGATAATGCTTCCTCCGCCTTGCTTTTTCATGTGCGGGATGACAGCTTGGCTGCTGACATAGACACTGGCCAGATTGATGTTGACAGTCGATTGGAAATCTTCCCATTTCGTATGTTCAATATCGAGATCAGTTTGAGGATTGGAGGTACCAAAATTGTTGACCAGTACATCAATTCGACCTTCAAGTTTGATCACTTCTTCGATCATTGTCCGATAAGAATCCAGCTTGGTCGCATCGTTGTAGACCGTGTGGACATGATAACCTTTCTGATTCAATTCTTCAGCTCGCTGCTGAGCTAGGTCTAAATTGCGAGCCGCCATATAAACGATTGCGCCTTCCATGGCGCAGGCCTGGACGGTAGCCAAACCAATGCCTCGAGTCGAGGCAGTAACCAATACTACTTTGTTTTGTAATCGCATTTTTTTCTCCTTTGGATAGTGTAGGTATTATAAGTCAGATTCTGAAAAAAGAAAATCGAAATGCCCCGCTGAAAGGTTGAAAATCGAACATAAGTCAAACCCAGAGGCGAAGATGTGATCTTTAATGGAACAAAAAGAAAACAGCGCGGAGCGGGAAACGATATATTCTCTCCTGACGCTGTATTCTAATATTATATTGAAATGAAATTATTGAACAGAAGCATCGTAAATCGATTCAATCGAAGATTTCAGCAGGGCGTTGAATTCTTCATCGGTTTGCTGAGCCTTAAGACCTTCGGTTAAAGCACGGGAGAAGCTGGCGATCAGGCCTGGATTGCGCGCCAGTTTTTCGTTGGCTTCCTTGCGGGAATAGCCGCCGGATAAGGCAACGACACGCACAACATGCGGATCTTCCATCAAGTCACCGTAAAAGCCATCAACGGTCGGAATCGAAAGCTTAAACATCAAGCGGACATCCTCTGTTAATTTGGCCAGATGCTGCTGGATTTCAGCTTTCAGCAGCAGCTCACATTTTTCCTTGTCGGCAATGGTAATGTCAACTTCCGGCTCCAGAATTGGAACGAAACCAGCTTTGGCAATTTCCAAGCCGATTTCAAATTGCTGGGCTACAATAGCATGGATTCCAGCAGGATCGGCTTCCTTGATGACTGAGCGCATTTTAGTGCCAAAAATATGCCGATCTTGGGCTCGTTCAAGCAACTCCTTCAGATTCGGAATCGGCTTCATCAGCTGAACACCGTTTTCCAGTGGGGCTAATCCTTTATCTACTTTTAAGATTGGAAGAATCCCTTTCTTTTCCCACAGATAATCAGCGGTATACTGTCCTTCAATCTGACGATCCATGGTCATTTCAAAGAGGATAGCGGCCAGAATGTGTTCGCTGGTAAAGGCCGGACTGGTGATAATGCGAGTTCTCATCTGGTGGATCAGATCGAACATCGCTTCTTCACCCTCATACTGATCTTCCTCAATTCCATACAGCCGAAGTGCTTTCGGTGTACTTCCTCCACTTTGGTCCAGAGCGGCGATAAAGCCTTTGGCGGAATGCATACGATTCAGTTGTTCTTGATTCATGCGAAACCCTCCTTTTCTCTTGCCCGGGATGATTCAGTTCATCTCTAAACTCATGATAGCACTTTCTTTTTAAAATATCTACGATATCTCACTAGACATCGGGATAATTAAACACTGCCGAGCAGGACTGTTTTATGATATGATGTACAAGGTGATAACAATGAAGGAAAAAAAGAAAGAAACGAATAAAGTACTAAAAAAAGCACCTAAAAAAGAACTGAAGAAGGAACAAAAGAAGGAACCTACGTATATATTAAAAACGATCTGTTCGGGACTGGATGTTTCCGGCAAGGGAATTGTTAAGATCAAAAATGACAAGGTTTTGATTGAAAATCTGCTTCCCCAAGAGGAGGTAGAGTTGGAATATACGATCAGAAAAGAGCCTAAGGTGATCTCTGCGATGCGCTTAAGCGAAAGTGCTGATCGGGTAAAGTCACGCTGTCGGATTTTTGATCGCTGTGGCGGATGTCAACTTCAGCATCTGAACTATAAAGCTCAGTTGGAATGGAAAAAGGAAAAGGTACAATCACTTTTAGGCCGCTATGGACAGGTTCAGGAGATTCTGGGAATGGAGGAACCATGGGCATACCGCAACAAGGTGATTGCTACGTTTTCATTGAATAAGAAGGGCAAGGTGATCGCCGGCATCTATGAAGAGGACAGCCATCAGGTTGTGCCTTATTCAGAATGCTGGATTCAAGATGCGCTGGCAGCAAAGATTTTAAATACTTTGTGTGAACTGATGACAAAATTCAGGATCGAACCGTATGATGAAGATAAACGAACAGGATTAGTCCGTCATTGTTTGATTCGAATTGGTCATGTCAGCCGTGAAGTGCTGGTTTGTCTTGTGTGTGCTTCTCCGATTTTCCCAGCACGAAAACAATTGGTTCAGCAGCTGCGCAGCCAGCATCCGGAGATTACAACGATTGTCATGAATGTCAATAACCGCAGTACAAGTATTGTCCTGGGACAGCAGGAACGAGTGTTGAGCGGAACGGGCAAAATTCAGGATCAGCTGTGTGGTCTGCGGTTTTCCATTACCGCGAAGTCTTTTTATCAGATCAATACGCAGCAGACCGAAATCCTGTATTATAAAGCCATGGAACTGGCAAATTTAACCGGTCAGGAACGTGTTCTGGACGCTTATTGTGGGATTGGAACGATCAGTCTGGTCGCTGCTCAGAAGGCAAAAGAGGTAGTCGGTGTCGAGGTAAACCCGGTTTCGATTAAAAATGCGATAGAGAATGCCCGCGTAAATCATATTCGCAATGCTTGGTTTGTGGAGGCTGACGCTGGCTTGTTTATGGAACAAGCAGCTCGGGAAGGGCAACGGTACGACGTTGTGTTGATGGATCCTCCACGCTCAGGCGCGGATGAGCGATTCTTAAAGTCTTTGTGTCAGCTGAGTCCGGATCGGATTGTTTATATTTCATGCAATCCTTCCACACAGGCAAGAGATCTGCGTCATTTAACTCACGAAGGGTATCAGGTGGAAGCGATTGTTCCCGTAGATTTATTTCCGATGACAGTTCATGTGGAAACGATTGTATTAATGTCAAAAGTGAGCCCTAACAAGTAAATAAAGTGTAGTAAATAAAAGGCTTATTCAGTTCATATCGTTAAACTGTTGATACGGTACCGGAAAAGCCTTTATTTTCATGTTCAACAATGGCTTTGTGGGAACTGATTTATAAAGTAAGGTTGACACTAGGGGGTAGATAATATTGAAAAATGAACCCTAAGGGTTCACCATGTAACGATAGAGTATAAAGAAAAACAGCGACTGGATAACTGGTATCCAGCGCTGCATGTGCATTAGCGGTAATTCCTATTGTAAAGTTCCTTCGCATAGGATTGCATCTTCTTCATGTAATTGTACGCCTTGGATTTTCCTTTTTTAAATCAATCTACTTAAGCACATTGCTAATCTGTGGATCTTCCATAAGAAGCGAGAAGATGATTTTTGGATCATTTGGGGTTTTTGTTTAAGTCAGGGATTTAAATCGAGACTAAGGTCTAAAAATTTATATTGAAATAGTAGGCACTATGTGGAAATGATAGGCTGCTTATTTTTTTGATGCGTTGAAAAAAATATGGAAATTAGGTATAATAAATTATCTAATGAGTGTAATTTCTTAGACAGAAGAGAATTGTATGCTAAAAAATAATATAGAAGTGGACGTAAAGATAAAATGCATAGAGGAGAGCATGACACAGACTCAGCTTGCAGAGCAGATTAAAACGACAAGTCCGTATGTCAACCGTATTATCAAAAAGCAGGACGGTGTTGTAAACAAAACCTTTGTGCAGATGCTGGAAGCATTGGGATATGATATTGAATTAACATATGTGAAGCGAGAAGATTAGGAGGATACCACAGTGGATAGTTATGGAGAAATTCTCATATACCAATCTGATGATGGATTAACCAATATTGATGTAAAGGTTCAGGATGAAACCGTGTGGCTGACCCAGCAGCAGATGGCAGATTTGTTTCGAACATCTCGTACCAATGTTGTGGAACACATAAAACATATTTATGATGAAGGTGAGCTTGATGAAAATTCAACCCGTCGGAATTTCCGACAGGTTCGAAAAGAAGGAAATCGTGAAGTAGCAAGAGAGATACCCTTTTACAATCTTGATATGATTATTTCTCTCGGATACAGAGTTAAATCTGCTATTGCAACTAATTTTAGACGATGGGCAACAGTGCGTTTGAAAGAATATATGATCAAGGGATTCACTATGGATGATGACCGTCTGAAGGAGTTGGGTGGTGGCGGATACTTTAAAGAACTATTGGAGAGAATCCGTGACATCCGGGCATCTGAAAAAGTATTCTATCGTCAGGTGTTGGAAATCTATGCTACAAGTATAGACTATGATCCCAAAGCGGAAGTTTCTGTTCAGTTTTTCAAGAGAGTACAGAATAAAATTCACTATGCTGTTTCTAAAGAAACGGCGGCGGTGATTTACCATCGTGCAGATGCTGAAAAAGACTTTATGGGATTGATGTCATTTTCGGGGGAACAACCGACTTTGAAGGAAGCAAAAATTGCAAAAAATTATTTGGATGAAAAAGAACTGCGGGCCATGGGGCAGTTAGTATCTGGTTATTTGGATTTTGCAGAAAGACAAGCGGAACGGGAGATTCCAATGACAATGGAGGATTGGGCAAAACATCTGGATGGAATTTTAACTTCCACAGGCGAAAATCTTCTCATCGGAAATGGCACAGTTAGTCATTTGCAGGCGATGGAAAAGGCTCAGGCCGAGTATAAAAAGTATAAAGCTAAAACGCTTAGCAGTGTGGAAAAGGACTATTTGGAAAGCATCAAAACGCTGGAAGAAAAAGGAAAACAGCAGAAATAAGTTATTTGAAAATTTCGTAGAACTGTTTACTTGAACTATTCGGAATTTCCTGATAGTTGAGATATGAGGATATTCAGTTGTAAAGAAAAACTTTATAACTGAAGCGATGTGTATAAGTATAGTTTTAAGGGAGATGTGTTCATGAAATTTCGATAGGAAATTTTACGCATTTTTAATGCGAAAACTATCCACGCACCAGTAATTCAAGAAGCTTTTATCAATATGGAAGTACATTGAAAGATATACAGGATCTAAGTGGTTACATCTTTGGTGATTGGACAAGTACAGCACATTTCTGTTGAGGAAAGATATGCACAAGGCTATGAACAACGATATGGTAAGGAAGGATTTATGATGCTGATACCGGCACCCCAAAATCTTGTTACAGGAGAACCAAATCAATCGGCGATAGCTACTGTAAATATTAAAAATTATGACTGACTACTTCCGATTTATTTGGAAATTATTTAGAATGAAAATTGGGATTTAGTTTGCGACTGTCAAGGAGGTTAACTATGGAATATACACCTATAGAAAAAGATGTCCTTTTAATGATGAAAAAGACGAATTTTAAGAATTTATCTAAAAATGATGTTATTAGTTTCGTGTCAAAATTAGGAGAATTGCGTCCAGAAGTCGCAAAAGAGGTTCTTGCTCAGTATCCAGAATTTGTAAAGTTGGTGAACTCTACTCTCGCAGAATATAAAAACATGATTGATTCTATCGTTAAAAGTGATGATGAGAGTCTTAAAGTGTATTACAGTATCGCAGATAAAGAAATGGATAGTGCATCTGATAGTAGGAAACAGTTTTACAATCTTGTGAAACAAGTACAATCAGATTACAGCAAATGCTTAGATAATCCAAACTTATCTCCAGAAATGCTTATGGAGGTATTAAACAGGGAAACTGAATTTATTAAGATGGCTAATGAAAAAGACACAGAAATTCGTGACCAAGAAAAAGAAATCGAAAGTAAAGCTTATAAAAAAGATACGGAAAAAAGAGAATTCAATTGGAAACTTGTAAGCGGAATCAGTTTGGCATTAGTTATGGTTGCAGGAATTAGTGCAGGAGTGCTGGGTGGTAAATTTGATTTTAAGCTACCAAATAAAAGTTGAAACCTAAAATAACTCATTTTATTCATGATATAATTATAGATATAGAAACCGTTGCCTGTTCTCACATGGACAGACCTCTGTTTTGAAAATGCTGTTGACCGATTACCGATGGGAGAACGTCCAAAACAGTGAAAAAGCCATAAATCACCCTTGATTTATTTACTGAAATACAAGCATTTTCTAAGAATTTCGGCTTGGACTTGATCATGCAAATTCAGCGGATTTTGTGGACTTATTACCCGCAATAATAAGGACTTAGGCTCTAACATCGCTATCAAAACTACCCGCTCAAGCCATGCTGAAAAGGTTGTGTTGATGTCTAAAAAATGAATAGGAGAAAGATGAACTATGGAATTATTTAAAAAATCAGAAGTGACGATTCTGAAAGAGTCCAGCTACAATCGGGTATATCTGGAAAAGCTGGAAGGATTACTTATCAAGGCGAATGGGGATGTAAAAGATAAGATTCAGAAAGAGTGTGCTATTGCAAAAGCGGGTATTATAGGTGAGGATAATATTCTGTTTGAACTAAAAAACAGCAATATAGATATGGTTGTATTGCATGATATCTATATTGAAACAGCAGATGGCCGCAGTGCACAAATTGATTTTGTTGTTGTGACATCAAAGATTACGTTTATTATTGAATGTAAAAATCTATATGGAAATATTGAAATTGATTCAAAAGGAAATTTCATTCGTGTAATGGAGTATGGTGGAAAAAAGCATAAGGAAGGCATATATTCTCCAATTACTCAAAATGAACGACATATGACTATACTAAAGGAATGCAATGCAGAGAATAAAAGTGTATTACAGGCTGCATTGATTAGAAAATATTTTAATGACTTCAATAAGTCACTGGTAGTTTTAGCAAATCCAAAGACTATTCTTAATGACCGATATGCAAAGAAGGAAATAAAAGAGCAGATTCTTCGAGCTGATCAGCTTATTAAAGTTATGAAAGAGATGATTTCAAAATCAAAAGAAATTGCTTCTTCGAGAAAGGATATGCTGAAAACTGCTGAAAATATTTTACGATTAAATAAAGACATGAGTAATGACTATATTACTAAATATGAAGAATTAGTATCAAATATGCAAAATACTGTAACTACTCAAGAAAACGAAATGCAAGAGGCAAAGGCAAAGCTTGAGACTATGGTCTGCCAAAGGTGTGGGGCACCTCTAGTGCTAAGAACAGCAAAAAAAGGGGATAAAGCAGGAAACCAATTTTATGGCTGTTCAAATTATCCAAAATGCAGATTCATTAAGAATATCGAATAGATGAAATTCGATTGAGGATATACTGGAGCAAAATTAAGCAGGGATATAAAGCGCAAAATAAGGAATGAGTTTTAGCTTTATAGTATATCTGTATATGGATTAAATTACCTTGTTTATATCGATAGTTATAGAAGAAATTAAATAATAATGAAAACAAATGCCTTATATTTCTTGATTCAATTCCGAAGATAATATTAAATTCTTTTGAGAGTTAAGCGAAAACCAATCAAATAGCCGGATTCATAAGTTCTAATTTTTCGATATATTTCCGTAAACGAACTGTTACTAAATCGACGGTAGGATATTCATGCGCTTAACTCGTGACATGTTGAAACGGTAGCATTGATGTCAAGGAAGACATGAATTTCAGTAGTATAATCATGTCATGATGCCGGGTCAAAAGCCTTATATTTCACAGTAAATATAGCTCATTAAGGAGTGACTACAAAAAAGTTTTATACAACGGTTCAAAATAAGATGCACTATACAGTATATGGGCATACAGCTGTTGAATTGATTGTAGAGAGAGCAGACCATACAAAAGAGCATATTGCATTAACAACATGGGCAGATGTGCCTGAAGATAAAATCAAGAAAAGTGATGCCACAATTACAAAGAGTTTTCTGAACCAAGAAGAAATGAAGCAATTAGATCGTATGGGTAATGCATATCTAGATTTTGCTGTAAATATAAGATATATTCTATTGACAATGCAATATTTGGAAAAACGTCTTGATAGTTTTATTGAGATGTTTGAATACGGAATTTTGCAGGATGCAGGTAAAGTGATTGCTGAGATTGCAAAACTTCATACAGACTGATTTGAAAAATATAGAATTATTCAGGTCAGATTATTTATGTCTGATTTTGATAAGTGATAAGTATATGTTGGAATCAGAAGAAAATGTAAAGGAATGAAGGTTTTTATTTTGATATAATTAACGTTCATTCAAACTCGTTTGAGAGAAGATATTCTTCCTTTCAATAAGTTTACATAACAGGATGAGGCGATCGGTATGGATCATAAAGTTAATAAGAATAAAAATTTGAATGTTATTATTCATATATCAGAAGAGAGTCTAATTTAAATTGAATCAGTCTTTTACGCAGATACTTTTTGGCTTTCTTCGGACAAAAAGATCAGAAGACACTGGATCTTCTGAAACTATCCGAAAAGGAAAATTAAGTTTAGAAAAGGAGGATTAAGGATGAAACTGATCATTGCACCGGCAAAACGGATTAAAGATGATGAAGTATTTCTGCAGCCCCGTCGTTTTCCTTTTTTTCTGGAAGACAGCCGAAAACTTTTAAGTATCATGAAAACATTGTCTGCAAAACAGCTGGAAAAACTGCTGAAATGCAGCCCAAAAATTGCTGAGGAAGCCGCGAAGCAATATCAGCGGATGGATTTGGATCAGGAGGGAACTCCGGCGCTTTTAAGTTATGATGGAATTCAGTATTGGACGATGGCACCGCATGTTTTTACGGATGATCAGCTGACTTATATGGAAGAACATGTTCGCATTCTTTCAGGTTTCTATGGCCTGCTTCGGCCTTTGGATTCAATTCATCCCCATCGCTTAGAAATGGATTCACCATTAAAAACATCGGATTTTCATAGCTTGTATGAATTTTGGGGAGATCGGCTATATCGGCATTTAACACAAACAGACTCAGTCATCATTGATTTGGCCAGCGCTCAGCATGCCCGCAGCGTCAGCCGCTATGCAGCATCGCCAGTGCGCGTTATCAAGTGCTGGTTCTACGAAGAAACGGCACAAGGACTTCGTGAAAAGGGCGTTTATGTCAAGATGGCACGCGGAGAAATGGTTCGCTATTTAGCTGAAATCCTGGCGGAAGATCCTGATCTGATCAAGACGTTCAATCGGCGGAATTATCATTTTTGTCCTGATCTTTCCAATGATCAAAATTTTGTCTTTACGAGGAAGAACGCAGAATAACATTTGTCTGAGTTCAGAACGGGAAGATTCCCTGATTTGTCCGCGCTACGGTGGGAAACTGCTTTTAAGAACAACGAAAAAAGGAAAAAATACCTGAAAATCCTTTTATGGATGCGCCAATTTTCCTCAATGCCGCTATGTCAAACCTTTGGATTGAATGATGGAAAAGCAAGCCGGGAGTAAAAGAACCTTGCTAAAAAGCCAGCGAGCCCATTAAAATAAAGTGAACAAGAACTCTGCAGAAAAGGGAGGAAAAAGGTTTGGAGAGATTAGGAATCATTGCAGCGGCAGACGATGAAATTCAGCCGCTGATCGATCAGATGCAAATTGAAAGCGTCATTGAAACGGCGAAACTGAAATTGTTTGTCGGTCAATGGCAAAAACAAGCGGTGATTGCCGTTCGCTGCGGTGTAGGCAAAGTCAATGCAGCGCTGGCTGCTCAGCTTTTGATCAACCAATCCCTCTCAGCGCTCTTGATGACTGGGACAGCTGGAGCATTGGATTCTCGCCTAAAGATCGGTGATGTTGTGATTTTAGAACAGTGCACCTATCACGATGTAGACCTTCAGGGAGTTCTGATGGATTATCATCCTTATATGAAAGATCCATGGTTTACCAGCGATCCCAAACTGACCGCCTGGGCTAAAGCTGCGGCAACGCAGGCTGATCTACAAGGAAAGGTGTGGACTGGACGAGGCGTTACAGGCGATCAATTTATTGATCAGGATCAGCGGGATTCAATCATCGAACGGCTGGATCCACTTTGTGTCGATATGGAAAGTGCAGCTGTGGCGCATGTTGCTTATGTCAATGAGGTTCCTTTTCTGGCAATTCGTGCGATTTCAGATACACCCTTCAACAG
The DNA here is from genome assembly GCF_022440805.1 of Holdemania massiliensis. Classification (NCBI taxonomy): domain Bacteria; kingdom Bacillati; phylum Bacillota; class Erysipelotrichia; order Erysipelotrichales; family Erysipelotrichaceae; genus Holdemania; species Holdemania massiliensis. The sequence continues at coordinate 1,892,516 of NZ_JAKNTK010000001.1, forward strand.
CGGTCTTGAGGTATATCATGCGCATTCAGAAAGCGCGGCTAAACAGGCGCTGCTTCTGTTCAATGCGATGATGAGAAAAGGAAAACCGATTGAATGAAAGAAAAGACAAAAATGATTGCCGGAGAACACTATAATCCACTGGATCCGCAGCTGATTGTTCTGCGGGACAGAGCCAGCCGAATTTGTCATCGGTATAACAAAAAGTTTTCCATGAAATTAATCTGCGCAGTCGGCTGCTGCGCAAACTGGTAAACACGACGGGAAATTTCTGGGTAAAGCCGCCATTCTATTGTGATTATGGTTTCAACATTACTTTGGGTTCGGATGTGATGCTGAATTATGGCTGCGTATTGCTTGACGTCTGTCCCATTACGATTGGCGATAAGACGTTGATCGGCCCGCAGGTTCAGCTGGTCACAGCCTGCCATGCGTTAGAACCTGAGCTGCGTGAGAAAAATATGGAATGGGGAAAGCCAATTACCATCGGCAGAAATGTTTGGATTGGAGCAGGCGCGATCCTATGTCCGGGAGTTACGGTTGGGGACAACACTGTGATAGGAGCAGGCAGCGTGGTCACCCGATCCCTGCCGGAAAATGTCGTCGCGGTCGGCAATCCCTGCCGCATCCTCAGACAGCTTGGGGAAGCACCGAATCTAAAAGAAGATGACAAAAAGAGAAGCCATTTTATTGAGCCGGAGTAAACTCAATAAAGGCTTCTCTTTTCATTTCCAATAAACCTAAAGCTTGGCGATCAGGGCATCAGTAAATTCGATTGTTGAGGCTGTACCGCCCAAATCCCGTGTGCGGATCGACGTTTCACTCAGCACACTCACTAAAGCCTGATGAATCCGCTGCGCATGCTCGTCATACCCTAAATGCTCCAGCATCATGCATGCCGACTGCAGCAAAGCGGTTGGATTGGCAAGATTTTTCCCGGCAATGTCCGGCGCCGAGCCATGCACAGCTTCAAAAATCGCGATATCTTCGTTGCGGTTGACCCCTGGCAGTAATCCCAGACCCCCAATTAAACCACTGGAGAGATCGGAAAGGATATCACCATATAAATTCGGCATGACCATAATATCAAACTGTTCCGGATGCATGACTAGCTGCATGCACGCATTATCAACAATCAAATCATTCGCTTCGATGTCCGGATAAAGAGCCGCTGTTTCGCGGAAGACCTGCAGGAACAGTCCATCACTCTGCTTTAAAATATTGGCTTTATGCACGCAGGTGACTTTTTTTCGCTGGTGCGCGAGGGCATAATCAAATGCCGCCTGAATAATCCGTTTGGAAGCGGGACGGGTGATCCGCTTAATCGCCTCAACGGTGTCCGCATCCACAACGCGTTCTTCACCAATATATAAGTCTTCTGTGTTTTCACGAAAAATGATCAGATCGACTTGATCATATCGGGTTTTTACGCCCTTTAAAGAATGGGCAGGGCGGATGTTTGCGTATAGATCAAACGCCAGCCGCAATCCGACGTTTACGCTGCGGAAGCCTTTGCCAATCGGCGTGGTACAGGGAGCTTTTAGCGCCACCTGGTTGCGGCGGATGGACTGCAGCGTGGCTTCCGGAATCAGACTTCCGGTCTGTTCCCATGCTTTCTGGCCTAAACTCTGCCGGTCAAAGCTTAGGGGAGCCCCTGCCGTATTTAAAACACGGATGACCTGAGCTGTAATCTCCGGGCCGATGCCATCGCCCTCGATCAAAGTGATTGTTTTTGTCATGTTCGATGCCTTCTTTCTACCTGTTTTTAAGTGTACCGCATCCAAGAAAATTTGAAAAGAAGAAAATGAAAAACAAATCAAGGAATCTGAAAATTCTTTCTTTCTGAGGTTCTTCTGGACTTTTAAACGGGCTGATTAAGGCCGACTGAGTTTCCACGAGACACCCAAAATTAGAACAGCTCCCACGATCTGGGGAATCGTAAAGGGTTCATGCAGTAAAAAACCAGAGAAGAGCAGTGCACTGATCGGATCAATATAGCTGAGGAAAGCCGCTGTCGTACTGTTCAGCTTCGGCAGCGCTGAGAAGTAAAGGGCATAGGCGATTCCAGTATGAACAATCCCTAACACAAGCACAAGCCACCATTGAATTGTGGTGATTGCTTTCCAATGAATCATCGGCGGCTGAATGAACAGATACAGAAGCAGGATGAGGGCAGCGATCAACAGCTGCAGGCAGGAACTGTCCAGCCCGGAGACCGATTTAAAATGAGGATTGATCAAAATGATTCCGGCATACATCAGGGCCGCGATGAGCCCGAAACTGATTCCGATCACTGGATCACTTCCCAACTGTGCACCCGGATTGATTAACAGACCCAATCCAATTAAAGCACTTAATAAAAGAATACCGGAGCGGCGGTTAAAAGTTCGCGAACGCATCAAGGTGAAAAAGGCAACGAGAATGGGTGCCAGATAATAACATAAGGTAGCGACAGAAACCGTGGTTCTGCGGTACGCTTCAAATAAGAAGACCCAGTTGGAACCAAGCAGGATGCCGGAGATCAACAAGGCCAGCCGTGCTTGAAATGACTTTGGAAGCTGCAGCCGCGTATGTCGGATCACTTTGTAAAGCCCCAGAACACCCGCTCCGATTCCGGCTCGCAAAGCGGCGATAACGGCAGAAGGCAGCGGAAGCAGGCGGACAAATAATCCCAGACTGCCGAAGATCAGCATCGCACTGATCAGCTGAATTTGACTGCGTTTCATCTCATTTCACCTTTGCTCTCAAGAAGTTCTTAAATATAGGATAGAAAAGAAGCAAGGCACTGTCAATGGAAAGCCATAAAAGAAAGCATGAGGAATGGATTATTTCGCTGCGCAGACCGTTTTCATGCGATGAACCAATCAAGAAAACGGAAAGAACAAAAAAAGGGTGAGTATGCAGATTCCTTATGCTTCCATTTATAAAATGCGGTATACTGGAAGAAAGAGCGGAGTGAGACAGATGAAAAAATTTATGGATGAAGATTTTTTACTGCAGAATGAAACAGCGAAGCGATTGTATCATGAGGCGGCGCAGAAGATGCCGATCCTCGATTATCACAATCATCTGGAACCTCAGGTCATCTATGAGGATCGATGCTATTCCGATATCGCTGAAGTGTGGCTGGGGCGCGATCATTATAAATGGCGGGCGATGCGGGCGGACGGTGTGAATGAAGAAAAGATTACCGGTAAGGCCAGCAATCGTGAGAAATTTGACGCCTGGTGCGCAACGATGCCAGATTTAATTGGCAATCCACTATATCATTGGACGCATTTGGAATTAAAACGATATTTTGGAATCGACGCTTTGATCTGTCCGGAAAATGCAGATGCAATTTGGCAACAGACTCAGGCGCTGCTTCAGACACCGGAGTATTCAACTCGCAATCTGCTGCGGAAGATGAATGTGAAAACCTTATGCACGACGGATGATCCGCTGGATGACCTGCACTGGCATCGTGGGTTGAAGGATGATTTTGAGATTCGTGTGCTGCCGGCATTCCGGCCGGATCCCGTGCTGAATTTGGATAAGCCTGATTATTTGGATTATATCGGCAGGCTGGAAGCCCTGACGGGTGAACACTGCGGCCAGTGGTCAGGATTAAAAACCGCCTTAAAAAAGCGAATGGATGTTTTTGGTCAGCACGGTTGCCGCCTAAGTGATCACGCTCTGGATGGAAACTTCTATGCTCCGGCAAAGGATCAGGAAATTCAGGCGATCCTGGACTTGAAAAAAGCCGGACAGCCTCTGACTTCCTTGCAGCTGCGGCAATATCGTGGAGCTGTGTTGGTCTTTTTAGCCGGGGAATATGTGCAGCGCGGCTGGGCGATGCAGCTGCATATTGGAGCACTGCGCAACAACAATACTCGAATGTTCAAAATACTGGGTGCGGATACCGGTTATGACAGTACGGATGATCCGATGATTGCCGCTCAGCTCAATGCGCTGCTCGATGCGATGGAACAATCGCAGGGTGTCCCGAAGCTGATTCTGTATAGTTTGAATTCCAAGGATTATGAAGTTCTGGCGACGGCAGCTGGCAACTTCCAGGATGGAACAATTCCCGGAAAGATTCAATTGGGTTCGGCATGGTGGTTCTGTGATCAGAAACGTGGGATGGAAAAACAGCTGGATACGCTGGCTGAGGTTGGCTTGTTATCGCGGTTTGTCGGCATGCTGACGGATTCCCGCAGCTTCCTGTCATTTCCAAGGCATGAATATTTCCGCAGAATCTTATGCAATAAGTTGGGAACTTGGGTTGAAAATGGTGAAGCGCCGCAGGATTGGGCTTTGCTGGAAAAGATGGTTCAGGATATTTGCTATGATAACGCAGTCCGTTATTTTGATTTCTGAGAAGATAAGTGTAAAGAAAGAGAGTCAAGGGATCTTGGCTTTTTTTCATTCATCTATAAAAAGCGATGAAATGATCATACACTATATTGCAAAACTGAATAGTGCGTGATAAAGTGGAGATAACTTCAATGGGAAAGGAAGATCAATATGAAAATCAATCAGCTTTGGATACAAGAACAAAATGCTCAGTTCACATATCAATGTCAGATGTTCTTGGAAAAAGATGAAAGTTTCTGGTTGTCGGATCAAATGGTTATCGATACCCTCTCCAGGCAAAATGAACCCATCCCTTTTACGGTTTCAGAATCAGAAGAATTATTGTTTCGGGCGAATGCCTGTCAAATTACACCGCAGCTGGAACAGGCCGGCGAAGTGATTCTCTGTTACCATGGCCAGGCTGAAGGGTGGGCGAATGTTCACCAATCAGGATTACTGGCGATGAATTTCTATTCCGTCTATTTCCCTCAGCAGCGAAACTTTTCCATGATTCCTTTTCCACTTGTCTATCAAGGCCGGCCCGGTCATGACATGTTGGAGGGAGAATGGGACGAAACAATCCAGGGCTGGCGAAGTCAGGGCTTGGCTAAAGATCCCGGCCACGTTGTCATTATGGATCCGGCAATTCGGCGCGTGCAGGAAAATGACGTGGCTCAGTTTACTTATTTTGATGAATCTGAAACAGCGCTGGTTTCAACCCTGATAAACGAAGTAGAACAGATCTTAGCCGACTACCAGCAGGCCTACGGCAGCCGTTCTTTGCCGAAGCGGAAAATGATCTCTTTCAATCTTGCCGACGAGGGCAATTCCGGTGCTTTTCAGCGCGGCGAATGGACTTTTTATACACGAATTCTGCCTGGAAAGGAATATAATGAATTGCATGTCCAGCAGATGATCGGTATCATGGCACATGAATTCGCTCATCTCTGGTTTACCGGCGCGGATGTTTCATCGTGGGAGGACTGGCTGAATGAAACCGGGGCAGAATGGGCCTGCCTGCGCTATTTAATGAAGCAGAATCGACAAGCTCTGCTCAAACAAAAATTGAATCGGCTGCTTGCCCTTTACGCGCAGGTTTCACCAATCCGCACGCCAGACCTGGAAAACAATGCGCAAAGTGTCCATGTTAAAGGAACAGCGTTGTTTCTGAGCTTGGCTTTGCGGCATGGTATGGAAGTTGTTGACCAGCTGTTGTATTTGCTTGCCGAGCTGCCGGAAAAGACAACCGCAGCCCTGTTAACCCAAATTCGGCAGAAGCTGTCTATCTCATTAGCAGAAGAAATCGAATCTCTGCTGGATCAATCTGACTTTGGACTGACGGCAAAGGATCCGGCTTTTGAGCAGGTGCTGCATGTCAGGCTGACAGACTGACGGCATTCTGTTTCCATCGCGGGATCACAAAAGCGAATTCAGGCTTAAGATCAGGCAAAAAAGAAAGTAAAGAAAAAGGAGACGCGCATCTCCTTTTTTAGTTTAAATCACATTCATTAAATTGTCTTGCCTGCGACATAGCCGGTTCTGACCGCTTCCAGGACGCTGCCGACACCTTGCGCATCGCCGATCGTAATGACTTCATCACACAGATCCTGAATTTGATCCGCAAGAAGGGCATTCGGGCGATCCCCTACGGCAATGATGACATTGTCTGCCCGAAGTGTCTGACGGCCTTGATCGGACTCAATGACAACCGCCTGATCCTGAATTTCGACACACCGCGTATTCAGCAGCGTATTGCAGTTCAGATCGCGCAGATGAGCTTTGAGAATAAAGCGGGTTGTTTCAACCATCTTTCCCATTAACTGATCGCTCATTTCAACAATCGTCACATTTTTTCCTGCCTCCAGCATCCATTCTGCCGTTTCACAGCCGACCGTGCCGCCGCCGATGATCACAATGTTTTCTCCTGTCGGCTTTCCCATCAAGGCTTCTTTAGCATTCATGACAGACGGTTTATCAAAACCTGGAATCGGCAGCACCGCGGGCAGAACGCCGGTCGCGACAATGACCGTGTCTGGTTTTAAGCGTGCCACTTCCTCGCGGGTAATTGGATGATTCAGCTCTACTGTAAAGCCGCGGTATTCGGCCTGGGCTTCCATATACGGAATATAATCGGCTAAATTTTGTTTGTAAGGCGGAACAATGGCTGGGATCAGCTGGCCTCCCAAACGATCAGCCGCTTCATAGACCGTAACGTGATGACCACGGATCGCTGCGACGCGGGCGGCTTCGATGCCTGCCGGGCCGCCACCAACCACCATGACATTTTTAATTGTTTGAGCTGCCGGAAGGGAAGCATCGTTGTCATCGTGACCGAATACGGCATTGCCGCTGCAGATCAGTTCGCCGTCATGATGCAGCTGATTGTCCATGCATTTCTGGCAGCCGATACATGGCCGGGCATATTTCCAAGTTCCTTCCATGATCATGTTCGGACGATTCGGTTCAGTCAACAAGCCCCGGCCCATATGGATGAAATCGCATATGCCCTGCGCTAGGGCGCCTTCGGCCAGTTCTGGATCATAAGTCCGACCGCCGGAAATCAAAGGAAGGGTAATGGCGGGGACACCGCGGCCTTCCAGATTCGGGCGGTCTTCATTTTCCGCGATCGTTGCTTTGCGGATCATTCCGGCTAACGGGAAGGTCATGCCTTTCGCCTGACCGCCGGCGGGAATATCTTTCAGCGTTGCGACGTCACTCCAGTCACAGGCGATGACTTCAATCGCATCAGCCCCAGCCTGCTGGACTAAATAACAGTTCAACAAACCATCCATAACGCTGACACCGCCGTTTAAGCCGCCGTCAACCACGTTCATTTTGATCAGCACTGGGAAATCCGCGCCGCACCGGGCTTTGATTTTGCGGATAATATTGCACGCGAAGCGGGCGCGGTTGAAAGCATTGCCGCCGTATTCGTCAGTTCTTAAATTCGCCGTGGCTGAGAAAAACTGCGCGACTAAATAATAACCGGCGCCATGCACTTCAACAGCGTCATAGCCAGCCTGTTTTGCCCGATAGGCCGCATCGGCAAATTTATCTTCCAGCGCTACGATCTCATCATGCTCAAAGGCCCGCGGTGTTTCCCCGGTCAGACCGGTCAGAAAACTGTACGGCATGGCCACGGCCGAAGGGGCAACCGCCGGCTGATGAAGCTGATGAAGGACATCCAGATTTGCGCCGCGGCCAGCATGGCTGAGCTGTATCGCACATTTTGAACCATATTTGTGAATCACATCGGTGATCCGGCGGAATCCCGGAATATACTTGTCGTCGCTGAGGGCAATGTACTGCGCGGTATTAATGCCTAACGGAGGATCGACACAGGTGACTTCGGTAATGATCAGGCCGGTGCCGCCTTTGGCGTTTTCGGCATACCGGTTGACGATGGCGTCGGTGACAAACCCGTCTTTTCCGGCATCGGTGCCCATTGGCGGCAGAACGATGCGGTTTTTCAGTTCAAGCGAACCGATCTTGCCGGGGGAGGTGAGGATAGGGAATAAATCGGACATAAGAATAATTCTCCTTTCTGTGAATGTGATTCACATTTTGTAATTTCATTATATCGCCTTGTGCATGGATTATCAAGATAAATGTGAATTTAGTTCACATTTGATTTCTGAAATCTTCGCAGCGGTTGACACGCAGAATTCGCTGAGCTATAGTTAAGCTCAGAAAAGAGGGATAGTATGCCGCGATCTACCCGTTACAGCACGACGCACCAGCAGCTGAAAGACCAGGCGCTGGCGCTGTTTTTGGAAAAAGGCTACGAACAGACAGGAATTCAGGAAATAACGGAACGAGCTGGTGTGGCTGTCGGTTCCTTTTACCGTCATTTTTCGTGCAAGGAGGAAATCTTTGTCGAGATCTGGGATGAATACGCGGCCAATAATATTCGCCAGACTTTAGAAAAAGTTTCGCATATAGATAATCTGAAAGCTTTTCTGGATATCTTAATGAGCGAAAATGAGAAGTTTGCCCAGGATCCGATTACCACGGCGTTATACGCCACACAGACTTCACTGATCAGCTCAAATCGAGTGGAAAGCTTTCCGCAGATTGCCGCATGGTCGATGCGCTATCGGATTGAGATTCAGCGGCAGATTCAGCGCCATCTCCCTTCGCAAAGTGAGCAGGAAGCCGTAACTCAAGCCAATATTGTCCACTGTCTGCTCAACAGCTATGCCATGCGCTATGCGGATCGGCTGCAGCGGTTTACGTACCATGCCCGGCCATTTCGTCAGATTTTATATGCGATGCTGCAGCTGGACGAGGATTCAGAAATCTAGTTTTTAAACAGAATGGATCTAAGAATTGGGAAATTTGAATGAATTTTCCTTTTTTAATCCTTTTTTCGCGTTTTTCCTGCATTCGCTGGTTGAAAACGCAAGGGGAATGTGATAATCTAAACGTGCTTGTGAATCATCACAGCTAGAGGTGCGGAGATTAAGAGTACGCAGACTGAGGCCGAAAGCCATGGACGTCTGTCGGAAAGGATGATCCGCCGAAGTCGTTTTGTCGCAGAAACGGCTGGGGGCCTATCAAACAGGTAGGTCACTGTCTTTGTAAAGAATGCCATTTTACAAAGGAGCACTATCTTAAGGCATATAGGGATGAATGATGATTTCCATTGATCTTTACATGTTTTAGGATGTAAAGATTTTTTTTATTCAAGGAGGAAATTGTATGCGCAGAAAAACTGCCAAATCATTCAAAATGCCCCATACCTACGTTATTATCTTCGGCATGGTGCTGCTTACAGCGCTGTTGGCCAACATCGTTCCTGCAGGAGAATTTACCCGCGTGCTGGATGAAGCCAGCGGAAAAATGGTCGTCGCTGCCGATTCTTTTCATTATCTGCCAAAGACTGGCTGCAGCTTATTTGAAATTTTCACTTCGATTCAGTTAGGTTTTATTGATGGAGCTCAGATTATTTTCTTCATCGTCTTTGCCTACGCTTTTGTTTATATGATGCTGAAAAACGGAACCTTTGACGCCGTGGTCGGTGCGGTGCTGCGTAAGATCGGGACACGCGTGCATCTTCTGATTCCGATCTGCATGATCGCGTTTGGCGTTTTGGGTTCAACGATCGGTCTGTTTGAAGAAACCTACGGACTGCTTCCAATTTTCATTTCCATCGCGATTGCATTGGGCTTTGACGCCATCGTCGGCGGTTCGATTGTCTACATTGCGGTGGCCGTCGGGTTTGCGGCGGCGACGATCAATCCGTTTACGATCGGCATTGCGCAGGAAGTTTCCCAGGTTCCGCTGTTTTCCGGCTTAGGTTATCGGGTACTCTGCTTTCTTGTTTTCATGGGAATCTCAATTCTTTATGTCTGGCGGTATGCGGAAAAAGTCAGAAAGCATCCGGAAAAATCGATTTTAGCGGGCGAGCAGCTGAACTTCCGCGAAGTGGGTACAAAGGAAGAACTGATGAAGCGCGACTTCACAATGACGCAGAAAATATCCTGCGCGTGCTTTATCTTTACCGTCGTGATGTTGTTGATCGGTACAATCCAGCTGGGATGGTATATCAATGAGATTGCCGCGCTGTTTATTATCATGATGATCGTAATTGGTTTAATCTCCCGCTTTACGCCAAGTCAGATTGCGCAGTATTTTATTGAAGCGGCGAAGGACATGATGTTTGGTGCGCTGATCGTGGGCTTAAGCCGGGCAATACCGGTCATCATGGACAATGCGCATATCATCGACACAATTGTCTACTGGCTTTCAACGGGACTGGCGCAGTTTCAGGGCATTGCCAGCGCATTAGGCATGTTGTTTGTACAGAATATCATTAATTTCTTTATTCCCTCCGGCGGCGGACAGGCCGTGGTCACGATGCCGATTTTGGCGCCGGTATCCGAAATGGTTGGGTTAAGCCGTCAGATTGCCGTGCTGGCTTTCCAGTTCGGCGATGGCTTCTCGAATATTTTCTGGCCGACTTCGGTATTCATGATGTGCGGTATTATGGGACTGCCGGTCAACAAGTGGTATAAGTTTGTAACGCCGCTGTTCGGTTTATTATTTGCCGCAGAAATTGTTCTGCTGATCGGCGCTGTTCTGATCGGCTATTAACAACAGGAGGTGCACTCAATGGAAATGAATTTAGATGTTCTGCGCGAAGCGCTTTACGCTAAGGAAAACGAGATGGCTGCCCAGTTTGAAGCTGTGCGGGAAGCAATCTACGCCCATCCGGAATTGGGATGTGAAGAAGTCTGGTCGGCTGATTATCTGTGTGAGCTGATGCGCGGCTATGGCTTTGCGGTTACGCGGCCGTATGGCGGGCTGGATACTGCATTTCGGGCTGAACTGAACTGTGGGGAAGGGCCGAAGATCGCTTTTCTGGCAGAATATGACGCGCTGCCGGGCTATGGTCCTGACCATGATCAGAAGGCGCATGCCTGCGGGCATAACTGGATCGCGGCCTCGACGCTGGGCGCCGCGGTGCTGTTAGCGCAGTTGAAGGAGCAGTTCAGCGGGTCAATCGTGCTGATCGGAACCCCTGCCGAGGAAACGCTGGGCGGGAAATGTGATCTGGTAAAAGCCGGCTGCTTTGATGATATTGATGCGGCTTTCCAGATGCATTTGGGGGCTGAAAATAATATACATGTCGTCTCGCTGGCCATGGATTCGCTGCAGTTTGATTTTGTCGGCAAGGCCGCACATGCGGCAGCGTATCCGCATTTGGGCATCAATGCGCTGGATGCCGTGCAGCTGACTTTTGCGGGCATCAATGCCCTGCGTCAGCACATGCCCAACGATGCGCGGGTGCATGGGATTGTGACCAACGGCGGAGCGGCCGCCAACATCGTACCCGAAACGGCGTCCTGTCAGTTTTATATTCGGGCCAAGACCCGCGAAACGCTGGAAACTTTAACTGAGCGGATCATCAACTGTGCCAAGGGCGCGGCGCTGATGACAGGAGCGACCCTGAATTATCACAATTTTGAAAATTCTTATGATGATCTGGTTTACAGCGAACCACTGCGGAAGTTGTTAAAAGAAAATCTTGAAGCGTTAGGGGTAACGAACTTTGTTCCTGAATCTAACGAAGCTTCCGGCTCAACCGATATCGGCAACGTTTCCCATGTCTGTCCAACGGTTTACTGTGAAATCGAAACAGGTGCCTGTCCGCCGGTCTATGCTCACAATGAAGATTTTCTGGCTTATGTGCATGGCGTTAATGCAGATCATTCACTCCATACGGCGATCAAAGCGATGGCGTACAGTGCTCTGCAGGTGTATCGCCAGCCGCAGCTGCTGAAAGAAACGGCTTCACTGCGTTAGACCGCGCGAACCTTAAAAAAAAGACTGTCTTGATTTTGCATCAGGGCAGTTTTCTTATCTTGATGATGGGCAAGTCAAACTCTTTCGGCCATGGAGAATGAACTCTTTCCATACCTCCTTTTGATTCCTCATCCATCTTCAGCAACAATAAAAAGTAGCAGATTGGGCAGGCAGAAGCTTGTGTTTGCGCGGCCGCATGTTTATAATCTCTTTAGAGTCGTCAGACTTCAAGGAGGACGAGAAATATGCAGCGAATAGTAACAATCCAGGATATATCCTGCGTCGGGAAGTGCTCGCTGACGGTGGCGCTGCCGATCATTTCCGCGATGGGCGTGGAAACGGCGATCATTCCGACAGCGGTGCTGTCAACCCATACGATGTTTCAGAACTATACATTTCATGACCTAACAGATGAGATTCAGCCGATTGCTCAGCATTGGAAACAGGAAAAACTGGATTTTGCGGCGATTTATACCGGATATCTGGGATCGAAACGCCAAATCGAGCTGATTTCTGATTTTTTTGATCAGTTTAAAACGGAAGAGAATCTGATTTTTGTCGATCCGGTGATGGCGGACAATGGCAGGCTGTATCCGTTGTTTGATCTGGACTTTGCCCATCAGATGGCCCGACTGTGTGCCAAGGCGGATATCATTGTTCCAAATTTAACCGAGGCCTGTTTTCTGACCGGAACGGAATATCGGGAAGATTATGATGAAGCTTATATTGAGGCTTTGCTTAACAAGCTGGCGGCGTTGGGAACCCAACGGGCGGTGGTGTTAACGGGCGTCGCTTTCCAGCCGGGAAAAACCGGCGTTGTTGGACTGGACATTCAAATCGGGGAAAGAATTGCGTATGTTCATGACCGCATTCCGGTCAGCTACCATGGTACCGGTGATATTTTCTCCAGCACGACTGTCGGTGCCTTGGCCTTGGGAAAAAGTCTGCAGGAAGCGCTTGAAATTGCGGCGGATTACACCGTATCCTGTATACGCGAAACGATGGAGCATGATCAGCAGAAAAAGTATGGCGTTAATTTTGAATTGATGCTGCCGCAGTTAATCCATCGGCTGGGTCATTAAGTCCAATTCCTTGAACGTCTGTCCCGGAAGGCGGGGCTGAAAGGTCAGTAAACAGTAAAAAACCTTGAAAATCAGCGGTTGGATTGGTAAAATTACATTGACTGGAAATGGCCGCTGTGCTATTATTATCACGTTGTATGCCCCTCTGATGGCTGCAACCGCTCATAACAGGGCTTTAAGACAAAAGATTGTCCCCTGCGTTGGCGAGTCTCTTTCAGAAATACATGAATAAATGAACGGAGGTGCAAGTCATGTACGCAGTAATTGAAACAGGCGGAAAGCAGCTGCGCGTTGAAGTCGGTCAGTCTATTTTCGTAGAAAAGCTGGACGTTCAGCCGGGTGAAGAAGTTGTCTTCAACACCGTTGTGCTTTATGCCAACAGAACAACAAAAATCGGTACGCCGTATGTCAAAGGTGCTAAGGTAACCTGCAAAGTTGAGAAACAGGGTAAGGAAAAGAAGATCACGGTCTTCAAGTACAAAGCCAAGGACGGTTCTTCTCACCGCAAACAGGGTCACAGACAGCCGTATACAAAGCTGACCGTTGAAGCCATCGAAGCTTAAGACTTTATGATTCGGATCAAGATGACTGAACGTCAGGGAAAGGTGGAAACCTTGCTGGCGGAGGGTCATGCGGGCTATGCCGAAATGGGACAAGATCTTGTCTGTGCCGGTGTCAGCTGCATTACGATCGGAACCAATAATGCTCTGGATGAATTGGCTCCCGGTACGTTTCAAACGGAAACACGGGAGGGGTTTTTGAAAATCCGGATTTTAAATCCGGAGGATCCGAAGGCTCAGCTGATTCTCCGAACAGCCTGGATACAGCTGCAGACCATTGCAGAGAGTTATCCGGAATTTATAAAACTAAAAAAACAGGAGGTGTAAGCCATGAAGTTAGTATTGAACATTCAGTTGTTCGCTTCCAAAAAGGGTGTCGGTTCTACAAAGAACGGCCGTGATTCTCAATCGAAAAGACTGGGAGCTAAGAAAGCGGACGGACAGTTTGCGACAGCGGGTTCAATCTTATACCGTCAGCGCGGCACAAAGATTCATCCGGGTGTGAATGTCGGACGCGGCGGCGATGATACCTTATTCGCAAAAGTCGACGGAACTGTAAAATTTGAACGCGTAGGCAAGGATAAGAAGAGAGTTTCTGTTTATCCTGCAGCGTAAGTCAACAAAATCCCCGGTTGGGGATTTTTGTTTGAGGCATAACGATCAAGGTTATCATAAGAAGAAAGGAGGCGTTTTCCATGTTTATAGATCGTGTTAAGATGAAATTGAAAGCCGGCAATGGCGGCAATGGCTTAGTTGCTTTCCGGCGTGAGAAATATGTTCCGTTAGGAGGGCCAGCTGGCGGAGACGGCGGAGATGGCGGCGATATTATTTTTGAAGCTGACAGCAACAAATCAACATTGCTGGATCTGCGCTATTCCAAACAGCTCGTAGCCGGCAACGGCGGAGTGGGAAAACCCAAGAAGATGCATGGCGCGGATGGCGACGATGTGATCGTCAAGGTGCCGTTAGGAACGTTGGTCAAGGATCTGGCAACAGGCGGACTGATCGCCGATTTAACCAAACCCGGACAACAGGCAGTTATTGCCAAAGGCGGCAAAGGCGGCCGGGGCAACTGGCATTTTGCTTCCGCCCGCAATTCGGCGCCGGAGTATTGTGAGCAGGGAGAAAATGGCGAAGCCAAAGAAATTCAGGTCGAATTGAAATTGTTGGCCGATGTAGGACTGGTGGGTTTTCCTTCTGTAGGGAAATCAACTTTGTTGTCGGTCGTATCCAAAGCCCGCCCGGAAATTGCGGATTATCCGTTTACGACGATTACGCCGAATCTGGGAATGGTTCAGGTCCCTGACGGCCGTTCGTTTGTCATGGCCGATCTGCCGGGTCTGATCGAGGGCGCCAGCGAAGGCAAGGGACTGGGACATCAGTTTCTGCGGCATATAGAACGCTGCCGGGTCATCGTTCACGTCGTGGACATGGGCGCCAACGACGGCCGTGATCCGCTGGAGGATTACCGGATCATCAACAAGGAATTAGAACAATATGAGCTGCGGTTAATGGAACGGCCGCAGATTGTATTGGCGAATAAGATGGATCTGGAGGGTGCGGAAGACAATCTGAAACGATTTAAGGAAGCCTATCCTCAAGTGCCTGTCTATCCGGTCATTACTTTGATCGCAGAGGGTCTGGATGAAGTGCTTTACAAAGTCGCTGATTTGCTGGAAACAACACCGGAATTCCCAATGACGGGAGAAACGGAAACCGAAGAGGGCGTCTTGTATAAATTCGTACCGAAGGCTCCGGATTTCACCGTTACGAATCTGGGCAACCATCAGTGGCGTTTGGAAGGCCCGAAGGTCGAAAAGCTGTTCAAGATGACGGACTTTGAAGTGGAATCTCAGGTGTACCGCTTTGCCCAGTCGCTGCGCAAGCTGGGGGTCGATGAAGCCCTGCGGCAGAAAGGGGCAGAAGACGGCGATCTGGTATTTATTCAGGATTACCAATTTGCTTTTGTTGAATAATTAATCAGAGGTGCATTGCGCCTCTTTTCCTTTGATCAGAGAGGAGCTGAGTTCATGACGATTTTACGGCTGGCACAGAAAACAGATCTGCAGGCGTTATTAACTTTGTATACATATTTAGGCGACAATCCAATCCCTCAGGACCTGGATAAGCTGGAGCGTTGTTGGCAAACGCTTCTCAGCGATGAGCGAACCTCGATCATCCTCGCTCAAACGGCAGATCAGGTGGTTTCGACATGCACGCTGACCGTGATTTTGAATTTGACGCATGATCTGCGTCCTTATGGATTAATTGAAAACGTTGTCACCTTGCCGGCATATCGCAAACAGGGGCTGGCAGGGCAATGTTTGGCGGAAGCCATGCGGATAGCTCAGGTTCAGAATTGTTATAAAGTACTGTTGACGACTGGTTCAAAAAGGCCTGAAACGTTGAATTTTTATCGGAACGCTGGATTTAATGATTCGGATAAGACCGCTTTTGTTCGCTGGCTGTAAAACGTTCTGAGTTTTTGATTACGTCCGGTTTCCAATTCACGTAAAGAAGAAGGCTTTCCGGCATTCTTCCAGGACGTTTTTAATGGAAAAGCTTGGCGGCCGGAAACTTGATCGCCAGCTTGATCTTAGCTTTGAATTGCTGCTTGAGTGCGTAGGATCTAAAAAGGCAGAATAAGGACAACGGGGGAATTGCAATGCCGATGGATAAACGTATGGTGTGCGGCATGAAATTATGGTAAAATAAACGGCAGGTGATAACATGATAGCAATGATTAAGGGAACGGTGTTTGCCGTGGGTTTGGATTGGATCATCATCGAAAACCAGGGCATCGGATATAAAGTGTTCTTTTCCCGACCGGAAACGGTAAGATTAAACCAGGAAGTCCGCGTTTTTACATATCAGCACGTCCGTGAAGATGAATTCAGCCTGTTTGGATTTTTATCCATGGATGAACAGGATCTTTTCGTTAAGTTGATCTCAGTAAAGGGATTGGGGCCAAAAACGGCGATGAATATGCTGGCGGCGGCAACCTATCAGCAGATGGTGCAGATGATTGAACAGGGCGATGTCGCGGCGTTGAAGAAAATGCCGGGGATTGGGGCAAAAACAGCCTCACAGATCATCCTCGATCTCAAAGGCAAGCTTGTCCGCGAAGAGACAAATGAAGGGACTGCCAGCCAGGCGATCGAAGATGCTTTAGAAGCACTCAAAGCCCTGGGATACAAACAGAGCGAATTAAACGGCTTGTCTAAAATCATGCGCGAGCATCCGGACAAGACGACCGACGAATATGTAAAGCTGGGTCTGCAGCATCTG
The DNA here is from genome assembly GCF_022440805.1 of Holdemania massiliensis. Classification (NCBI taxonomy): domain Bacteria; kingdom Bacillati; phylum Bacillota; class Erysipelotrichia; order Erysipelotrichales; family Erysipelotrichaceae; genus Holdemania; species Holdemania massiliensis. Next base: position 1,909,086 of record NZ_JAKNTK010000001.1, read on the forward strand.
CTGCAGCGGAAAAGAGGAGGATAACGGATGGATGAGGAACGGCTGCTTTCCGCCTTGCCGGAAGCTGGGGAAGATGAATCATCACTGCGCCCGCAGCGGCTGGCAGACTATATCGGCCAGACCGGTTTAAAAGAGAATTTAAAAGTCTTTATCCAGGCCGCCCTGCAGCGCAATGAAACGTTGGATCATGTTCTGCTGTACGGGCCTCCGGGATTAGGCAAAACGACATTGGCCTATATTCTGGCTAATGAAATGGGCGGCAAGGTGCGTACGGCCAGTGGTCCAAGTATTGAACGCAGCGGCGATCTGGCTGCGATTTTATCGACGCTGGAACCGGGCGACGTCCTGTTTATTGATGAAATTCACCGATTGCCGAAAATGGTGGAAGAAGTCCTGTATCCCGCGATGGAAGATTTCTGTATTGATATCGTAGTCGGCAAGGATTCCGGCGTGCGTTCCATCCGTTTGGATTTGCCGCCATTCACCTTAGTCGGGGCTACGACACGAGCCGGAGATCTGACCGCTCCGCTGCGCGATCGGTTTGGAATCGTCAACAAGCTGGAATATTATGATGAAGATCAGCTTTCCCAGATTGTATCGCGGACTTCCCGTGTGCTCAATGTGGAAGCGGCGCCGGAAGCAGTGCGGGAGATTGCCAAGCGTTCGCGCGGGACACCGCGAATTGCCAACCGGCTGCTCAGACGGGTACGCGATTTTGCGCAGGTTCTCAATCATGGCGTGATCTCGCTGGAGGTTGCCCAAACCGCTCTGGATCGGCTGCGCGTCGATTCTTTGGGACTGGATGATGTGGATATTCGCTATCTGCGGGGCATTATCGAACGTTTCCGCGGCGGACCGGTCGGTCTGGAAGCGCTGGCTTCCAGCATTTCAGAAGAGCCGATGACGCTGGAAGACGTGTATGAGCCGTATTTGATTCAAATCGGGTTTATCAATCGGACTTCCCGGGGTCGGGTTGCCACGCCGAAAGCCTATGAACATTTAAAAATCGCTTATCATGATCAGCTGTTTGATCTGTAAGCGAACAAATTAGAATTAAGCGGCAAGCGAAAAAGAAAATGAACAGGGTGCTGATCTATTGAAATCAGCACCCATTTTCATTTTGTGGATGGAAGTCCGCTTTGCGCAGACATCCTTTGTTCCTTTATTTCTTCAGCTTGTTGGCTTATCCAGTCGGACTGACCTGCAGCTTGCTGACGCAGCGCAGACGATCTTCACCCCGGCAATAGCGCAGGGCATTTTCCTCGCTTAAAATTACCGGCATGCGGTCGTGAATGGATTCCAGTTCAGGCAAAGCAGGGCGGGTCATAATGACAAAATGTGGACCATCCGCTTCTTCATGATAGAAACCAGCCATGCACAGCAGAGTCTGGTCCGGCATCGTAAACAACATTTTCCTGCGGCTGGGCTTTTCCCATTCATAGTAGCCGCTGGCACAGATGACACAGCGGCGATGGCGCAGACTTTCGCCGAACATCCGCGAGCGCGGCGCTGTTTCAGAGCGGGCGTTGATCACCAGCCTTTTTTGCGTCGGATGGGAAAACCCCCAGCGCATCGGGGTCGGCGTCAGTTCATCTGCCTGTTCTGACAGAAAGCAGACCGGCGTCAGCTGAGAGGGAAAAACCTCGCCCAAGCTCAGTTCTGAAAGCTGTTCTTCGCCGAGCTGCATCTCAAGCAGCGCCAGCAGCGAACGAATCCGCGCATTGTTCTGATCAAAAAATAAATAACGTCCGCACATGATTTCATCCTCATTTCTCAATAAACCAGCGATTTTCGCAAAAGTACAGGTACCGCCGCTGCCCCTGGGAAAACAGACAGGTGTAGCGCAGGCCGGCGCCGCCGCTTTTCAGGGAAGCCGCAGGACAACGCTGAACGATCTTCTCTATCTTATATTTTAACCCATTTTCCCAAAGAATAAACAACGGGATAAAGCTGCCGTCCTCTTCCCAGTTCCCATTGACTCGTACATACTGCTTTTCCATGAAAATATCGCTCCTCTCTGTTTCTTATTTTACTTGAAAACTATTCAATTTCAAGACTTACATGAACAAATTTAAAGGATAAACCTGGAATACTTGAAAAAAGTTCCGATAAGCCGTTGAAAAAACAGGAAGATTCCGTTACAATGAATCCAAGGTGGTGATTCCGATGTATTTTAAGGAAAATCTGAGATATCTCAGAAAAAAGTATCATATTACACAGAATGACCTGGCAGAAAAATTCGGCTATAAATCATTTACAACCATTCAGAAATGGGAAGACGGCACTTCGATGCCGAAGATGAGCATCCTGCAGCAGCTGGCGGATTTCTTCAATCTGACGATTGAGCGGCTGATCAATCAGGATCTGACGCGCGATGAAATGTCCGGCGTGCGGGTGCCGGTTTTGGGCAGTGTCAAAGCGGGATATGATCACTTTGCGGAACAGATCGTTGAAGATTACGAATGGGTCAGTCCGGATGAAGCAAGAGGCGGCGAGTATTTTTATCTGGACGTCGTCGGGGATTCGATGAAGAATGCCCGGATTGAGGAAGGCGACCGCGTTTATATCCATCGGCAGAATTCTGTCGATAATGGTCAGATCGCGGTGGTGCTGCTGGAAAATGATGAAGTGACGCTGAAGCGGGTCTTTTATAAAGATGGGGATATGATTCTGCAGCCGGAAAATGACGCGTATGAACCGATTGTCGTACCGTTAAAGGACGTCATGGACCGCAGAGTACAGATTTTGGGCCGGCTGGTGCACAATAAAATCCGCTATTGAGGAATTAGAAAAGCCAAGAAGACAAACATGAAGATCGTTCGGTTCTGGATGAACTGGGCGGTCTTTTCAATTGAGCTTGTGTTGCAATGACAGCGGTTTCAAGGTAAACTTATACAAGAAACGAAGGTGGAAAGAATGGAAAAATATATTCTGGCGATCGACCAGGGAACGACCAGCACCCGGGCGATTTTATTTGATCATGCGTGTCAGATCCGTGCTCAGGCGCAGAAAGAATTCACGCAGTATTTTCCCAAACCCGGCTGGGTTGAACATGATGCGACAGAAATCTGGCTGAGTGTTCTGGCGGTGATGGCCGAGGTCGTCATGGCCAGCGGCATTGATCCGGCGCAGGTAGAAGGGATCGGCATTACCAATCAGCGTGAAACAACGGTCGTCTGGGATAAACAGACCGGTCTGCCGATTTATCATGCGATCGTATGGCAGTCGCGCCAGACGGATAAAATCTGTGATCAGCTGAAAGCGGAAGGCTTAGAAGAGTGGATCCGAGCGAAGACCGGGCTGGTAATCGATCCGTATTTTTCAGCGACAAAAGTGAAGTGGATTCTTGATCATGTGCCGGGGGCACGTCAGCGAGCGGAAAACGGTGAACTGCTGATGGGCACGATTGACACCTGGCTGGTTTGGAAATTAAGCGAGGGCCGTTGTCACAGTACGGATTATTCCAACGCTTCGCGAACGATGATGTACAATATTTTCGATCTGAAATGGGATGCGGAAATTCTGGCAAAATTAGATATTCCAGCCAAAATGCTGCCGCAGGTGCAGCCTTCCAGTCAAATCGTCGCGATGACAGCACCCGTGCATTTTTTCAACCGGGAAATCCCGGTGGCGGGTGTTGCTGGGGATCAGCAGGCAGCGCTGTTCGGACAGGGCTGTTTTGAGGAAGGCATGGCCAAAAATACATATGGAACTGGCTGCTTCTTGTTGATGAACACCGGTGAACAGCCGGTGGTTTCCCGCCATGGTTTAGTCACGACGCTGGCCTGGGGTGTGGATGGAAAGGTCAGCTATGCTTTGGAAGGCAGTATCTTTGTTGCCGGCAGCGCGATTCAGTGGCTGCGCGACGGCTTGAAAATGATCCGGACCGCCGCGGAAAGCGAAGTCCTGGCTACCTCGGTAGACAGCAGCGAGGGCGTCATTGTCGTTCCGGCCTTTGTCGGTTTGGGCGCACCGTATTGGGATGACAAAGCGCGCGGGGCGATCTTCGGGCTGACCCGCGGCACAACCCAGGCGCATTTGGCACGGGCAACACTGGAATCGCTGGCCTTTCAGACCCGGGATGTGATCGAAGCGATGCAGAAAGATTCCGGCATTCGCTTAAAGACGCTCAAAGTCGACGGCGGGGCCGTCCGCAACAATTATCTGATGCAGTTTCAAAGTGATCTGCTTCAGACCCCTGTGGAGCGCGGCAAGATCAACGAAACAACAGCGCTGGGTGCGGCATTGTTAGCCGGTTTGGCTGTGGGATTCTGGAAGAATCGGCAGGAAGCGCTGGCAGGACTGCAGCTGGATCACCGCTTTGAGCCGCAGACCAGCGCGTCGCAGGCAGATCAGGATTACCGCCGCTGGCAGCAGGCTGTGGCGTGCTGCTGTCACTACCATCCAGAAGGATAATCACTCAGAAAAAGGAGCGTATAAAATATTTATGGTGCTGAATCAGGAAGGCTTCAATCAATGGGCGGCGAATTATGATCAAAGTGTCGCACAGTCCCAACAGGAACAAAGCTATCCGTTTGCCGGCTATGATGAGGTTCTTGCGAGGATTGAAAAGCGGATTGCGGCGCATCCCGGAGCCTTGGTCTTGGACGCGGGTTTTGGTACCGGCGTTCTGACCGAACGTTTGGCTAGAGCCGGCGCTGTGCTCAGCGGATTTGATTTTGCTTCAGCCATGGTCGATTCAGTTAAGAAAAAACTGCCGCAGGCTCAGTTGTTTATTCATGATTTCAACGATGGCTGGCCGGCCATTCTGGCCGAAAATCAGTTTGATTTCATTGTGTCTACTTACGCGCTGCACCATTGCGGCATGGCGGATCAGATCGCCTGGATTCAGGCAATGACTGCGCATCTGAAACCGCAGGGACAGGTTCTGATTGGCGATATTGCCTTTGAGAATGAGGAAGCGTACAAGCTTTGCCGCAGGCAGGCGGCCTCGCAGTGGGATGCGGAGGAAACGTATCTGACGCGTGAGCAGCTTCAGTCTGTTTTCGGCGGACAGTTTACATGGGAGCGCTGTTCTTTCTGCGCTGCGTTGATGATCTTCAAAGCTCGTTAAGCGTTTAATTGAAATCGGAAATAGCTAAGAAAAAGGGGGTAAGGTTATGCAGGCATTCATCTTTGATATGGACGGGGTTATTATCGACAGTGAAAAGGTGTATGAACAGGCCGATCAGAAGTGGTTTGCGGAAAATGGCATCCAAACCGACCGCATTGCGCTGCGGCGGTGTTTGGGATGTACGGATGACGTCAACTGGGGCATGATCGCGAAGTGGAATCCGGATCGGGATATCCCTGAAATTTATCGGCAATATCGTGAATTCTGCAAGGAGATCCGGGTGAATTACCGTCAAATTTACCGGCAGTATGTACAGACGCTGATTGATCAATGTCATCAATATGGAATCCAAACAGCATTGGCTTCCAGTTCGCCGATGGACAACATTCTGACGGTTATCCGCGACTGCGGCCTAGAGAATCAGTTTGATTTGATCGTCAGCGGCTGTGATCTGCCGCAAAGCAAACCCGATCCGGCGATCTTTCTGCAATGTGCCAAGCAGCTGGGCATCGTTCCGGCAGCATGCGTGGTGATTGAAGATTCGTATAACGGCGTTACAGCCGGCAAACGTGCCGGCATGACGGTCATCGGTTTAGATGATCCGTATTTTGGTCAGGATCTGAGCGAAGCGGATGTCCGAGTTGAGGTTTTGGAACAAATCGAAATCACAGCGCAGGGTTTCAGCATCAAGGCCAGGGCTGCGTTATGAAATTATTGTTCGTGCGCCATGGTCATCCGGATTATTCTGAGCCCAAAGCGCTGGGATATCCGGGCTTCGGCAATGATCTGGCGCCTTTGGATGCATTAGGCCGGATACAGGCTGAACAGGCAGCACAGGATCCGCGGCTGAGACAGGGACAGCTGATCGTCGCTTCCCCATTTACCCGTGCCCTTCAAACGGCAGCGATTCTTTCCCGCCGATTGGATCTGGATCTGCGCGTAGAAGTGGGACTGCATGAATGGCTGCCGGATCTAACCTATACGTATACGCAGATTGAAACGGTCGAGCAGGCCAGAGCGGAATTTGACGCCATGAACGGCATTGCCGAGGCAGAAAGAAAAGGACAATGGGAAACGTGGGAACAGATGCGTTTCCGTGCGGAACGGGCACTGGCGCGCTATGTTGGTTATGAATGCCTGATCGTGGTCTGTCACGGACTTTTGATGCAGTGCTTTGTGGAGGAAAAAAAGATTCCCAACGGCGGGGTTTTTGAGGTACAATGGATGCCTGAACACACGCGTTGAGGGGAGGCGCAAAGCATGGAACGAATTTGTATTATCGGCTGTCCCGGCAGCGGCAAGAGTACGCTGGCATCCCGATTAGCCGCCGCCACAAACATCCCGACGATTCATTTGGATCAGCTGTTCTGGAAAGAGAACTGGGTTCAGCGTACCGACGAAGAATTCGATGAGCTGTTGGCAGAAGCTTTAAAACAGCCTCGCTGGATCATGGACGGCAACTTCGCCCGTACCCTGCCGCTGCGGTTGGGCTTTGCGGATACGCTGATCGTTTACGATCTGCCCAAATGGCGCAGTGTCGCCGGCTATTTTCAACGGCTGCGGCGCTATCGCGGAAGCACCCGTCCTGACATGACGGAGGGCTGTGCGGAAAAGCTCGATTGGGAATTTGTGGGCTACATCTTAAAATTTAAAAGACCGGATCTGACGGCTTTACAGCGGGAATTTCCGCAGCTGACGATACTTCGGCTGCGTTCGCACCGCCAGGCAGAAAGCTGGCTGACGCAGCTGGAAAAACGGATTGAATCGTGATTGCGGCAGCTGCGGCCAAGGATTTTGACAGTTTGTCAGAAGGAAAGAAAGAAGGGAAATACAATGCTTGAACTACGTTCCTTGACAACCGCAGACGGCGAAGCGGCCTATATGTTTCTGCAGGCGTTCGCGCCGGATGAAAACGGATTTGAAAATCCCTATCATGACTGCTCAAAAGAAACCTTTTTAACTCAGGAGCTGCCGTTGATTTTAGATCATGCGCAAGGGCGGAATCTGGAAGAAAATCATGTTCCGGATACCTGGTATTTTCTGTGGGACGACGATCAGATGGTCGGTCTGTTTCGGATTCGGCATTATCTAACGGAAGCGCTGGCCCAGGGGGCAGGCCATATCGGTTACGGCATTCATCCGGATCACCGCGGCAAGGGCTACGCGACGCGCGGTTTGGCGCTGGCCGTCGAAGAAGCGGCGAAACTGATTCCGGAGGATGAAGTCTACCTGTCCTGTCACAAGGATAATCCGGCTTCGCTCAGGGTGCAGCTTAAAAACCACGCGCGGATCGATCATGAGGATGAAGTGGAATATTATACGCGGATTCCGCTGCCAAAACACCTGCATCGTTAACCTAAAAGTCTGGCGGAATCAGAAGAAACACCCTTCTATTCGCCAGACCTTTTTTTACGGATTCTTTTTTGGATTTAACGTGGTTACGAATTTTGATTCAGCTTAAACCAGCGAATCAAAAAGGCGGCAAACCAGCTGACCAGAACCTCCTGCGCCATTACCGGCGCAAGCCAATGCAGCTGCTGAAGCAGGGAATTCTGGCGGTGCAGCATCTGATCGCAGAGGCTGCGGCATAACAGGATGCGGTCAGCTTTGCCGATCAGCGTCAATAACGACTGCCGGGTTGTCTGTTGAAGCAAGCTCTGATACAGGGAACGCTCAGTCTCCAAAGCCGGACTTCCGGCGCTGAAAAATTCCGCGGCTTCAATAAGAAAGGTTTGCGGATCGAGAAGTGTCTGAGCCTCTTTTTTCATGAGCTCAGCGGCAATTTCCATCAACCGGATAAATAATGTTTCAAATGAGTCGCCCGGAGCTTTGAGAATTTTATCCAGCAGGACGTTCTGCGGCCACAGCGTATCAATAAATGGATGATCGGAGTCATCCAGCTGACATTGAAATAAAGTCAGCTCGCGCACCAGGACTTCGGCCAAAGCTTGAAGCGAAGGGGTCAGGGGAGTAAAGACATACCGCTCACCGATCCGCTGGCCGAGAAATTTCTGCGCGTCAAGCACGCCCAGCTCACGGTTGCGTTTCAGGATCATCGGATCAAAGGATAAAAAGGATCCAAGATCGCGCGACGGGCTGAGAACCTTGACCTGCGGCAGTTTTTCCAGCGTTGGATGAATCGGACTTTGATAATGCAGATTGACAGCGATGACCCGTTCCGCTCCCATCCGTAACGCTAAGGCAATCGGCAGGTTGTCCTGATAGCCGCCGTCGATATATTGCTGCCCGGCGAATTCATAGACGGGAAAAGCGGGAAAGCAGGAAGCTGAAGCAATCAGATAATCCTTGATCTGACCTTGGGGAATTTCCTGCTTTGTCAGCTCGACTGCCTGCAGGGAAGGATAGCGCACCGTGACGAGACCGAAATCAATCGGGGACTGCCGCAGCTTCGGCTCATCGACTAACCGGGCGATCATGTCTTTTAACGGTGTGTTGTCGGCGCCTTTGGCATTGACGTATTTTTTCAGAAACGGAGCGATTTTCTGTTTGTTTTCCATGATCGCGCTGAGCTCCAGATCAATTCCGTCCTTCATCACATCATCAATCCGCAGATTTTCCCATAAGTCCAGGGCTGCTTCGTAGTCCTGTTGGACGATCAGCGCCCCGTTTAACGCGCCGATGGAGGTGCCGGTTACGATATCCGGCGTCATGCCGGCTGCCCGAAAGGTCTGCCACACCCCGATTTCATAGGCTCCCCGTGAACCGCCTCCGCATAATACCCATGCTGTTTTCATCGTTAATCTCCTTTTGATGTTCGATTGTTTTCTCCTGCTATGTATTATATAATAACGGCGCAGGTTTCGATACGCTGAATTGTTCTTTGGATCCATTGAACCCTGAGCTTAATTGAAGGAAAGGAGCGGATGGCGTTGAAATTAATCCATCACGCGGTCTATTTTATCAGCTGCATGGCGATTTATATCGCTTTATTCTGGGTCGAATGTCAAATTGTGCCGGTCGTGCTTCAGCTCTGTCTGCCATCGGGATGGCTGGGGGTGCAGTGGGCTGCGCTGGGCTTGTTTTTACTGTTTCCCAATCCGCAGCTGACCTGGATTTTGGGCAATTCGATTTCCCGACGTCTGACGCCGGGCGCTTGATTTGACATCAAGTTTCACTTTCTTCGTGCATACGCTGTACGGGAGGTGAAACTTTTTTATGTTCCATCGAAAAAACAGGCTGCTTTTGATCGAAGTGCTGACGCTGGTAGCCGCCGGGTTGATCATGATCGCCTCCAGCTCGGTGTACTGGGCGGAGTTTAAATATCACAATCCCTGGTATTTTGTGCAGCGTCAGGCGTTATTTGCGGTTTTAGGATTGTTTGCGATGAATCTGACCAGCCGGCTGAACATTCAGAAGCTGCGGGAAAAACAGAAACCGATTCTGATCGGCTGTTACATCGCTTTGGCGCTGGTGCTGATTCCGGGGCTGGGCGTGCAGCGCAACGGATCGCGCAGCTGGTTCGGCGTCGGCAGCTTTTTGATCCAGCCCTCTGAGTTTTTCAAGCTGGCGCTGATCTTGTCGGTGTCGGATTATCTTGCCAAGAAGGATCGGATCAAGAGTCTGCGCAAAGATTTGCTCGTCCCGTTGTTTCTGACGATGCTGGGGTTTGGCTTAATTTTGCTTCAGCCGGATTTCGGCAGTGGTCTGGTCATGGTCTGCAGTATCGTTGTAATTGTTTTGGCGGCTGATGCGCCGTTTAAATATTTCGTGCGGCTGGGTTTATTGGGCGCGGCGGGATTAACGGCCTTGATCCTGGCTGCCCCTTACCGTATGGCACGCATCGTCTCCTTTCTGGATCCTTGGAAGGATCCGTTAGGCAGCGGATTTCAGATTATTCAGTCGCTGTTTGCGATTGCCCCGGGCGGGTTGTTGGGGGCGGGCTTAAACCGGTCGATGCAGAAGCATTTCTATCTGCCGGAGCCGCAGACTGACTTTATCTTTGCGATCACGGCGGAGGAGCTGGGCTGGATCGGCGCGTCGTTAATCATCGTCATTTACCTGTTCATCATATTGGAAGGCGTGCGGATCGCCAAAGGGGCGCACGATCCTTTTCTGTGCTATGTTGCGGTCGGGATCATCAGTTTATTTGCGATTCAGGTGATGATCAACCTCGGCGTCGTCGTCGGATTGTTCCCTGTTACCGGCATCACGCTGCCATTGATGTCCTATGGAGGCAGTTCCTTAGTTATGATTATGGCGTCTCTGGGCATCTTAATGAGTATTGCGAAGGCATAAGCGACATGCGGGTGGGCGTGAAGGGGGATGTATGCTATAATAAGGCAGATAAAAAAGAAAACGGAAAAAGGAGTGAAACGCAAATGCGCGTATTAATTGCGACCGGCGGTACCGGCGGTCATATTTATCCGGCGCTGGCGCTGGCGGATGCGATGAAGGAAAAAGATCCGAAAACGGAGATTCTGTTTGTCGGTACGGCTAACCGGATGGAAGCCACGGAGATTCCCAAGGCGGGCTATCGCTTTGAAGCGATCAAGGCCAAGGGCTTAAATGGTTCAGCGCTGGCCAAGGTGCAGGCGATCGTCCAGCTGGTTCAGGCTTATTTCGCCTGCCGCAAAATTGTCCGGCAGTTTCGTCCGGACTATGCGATTGGTTTTGGCAACTATATCAGCGCCCCGGTCATTCTGGCAGCGCATTTCGCCCATGTGCCGACGATGCTGCATGAACAGAATTCCTATGCCGGCAAGGCCAATCGGTTTCTTGCGCAGTACGCTGATAAAATTGTCGGCTGCTATCCTGAGAATCTGCAGCAGTTTCCGGCTTCGAAAACCCGGATTCTCGGCAATCCGCGGGCCAGCGTTGCGGCGCAAGCTCAGCGGGATCCGCAGGTCGTGCGGCAGCTGGGCTTGGACCCGGCAAAACCGTTGGTCGTTGTGGTCATGGGTTCGCTGGGCTCGGAAAGCGTCAATGCCGTGATGGTTAAAGCCCTGAAGGCAATGGCCGGCAAGGCCTATCAGGTATTGTATGTCACCGGCCGGGCGGCTTACCAACAGGTTCAAAGCCAGGGCCTGGAATGCACCAACATCAAAGTTGTTGAGTATATCGACGGGGTGCGCGTGATGGTCAATGCCGATCTGGCCGTTGTGCGGGGCGGAGCGACCACAGCTGCCGAAATCACGGTTTTGGGTCTGCCGGCGATCATTATTCCCAGTCCCTATGTTCCCAATAACCACCAGGTGCTCAACGCCAAAGCGCTGCAGGAGGCAGGGGCAGCGCTGATGATTGAAGAAAAAGACTTGACAGAAGCGGAAATTACCGCAAAAATAGAGGGTGTTATTTTTGATCCGATTCGTTTGGAAGGGATGCGTGCCGCGGCGAAGCGGTTAGGCCATCCGGATGCAAACGAACAGATTTACAACTGGATTCAACAAGGATAAAAGGTGATTCTAACGATGAGAGACAGCTTGGAAAGACTGCGGTGCTATGGCGATGTGGCGGAAAATGTTTCGATGTCGACGCTGACAACGCTGCGCATCGGCGGCAATGCCCGCGCCATTGTCTATCCCAAGACAATGCTGGCGCTGACGCAGGTGCTTCGCCTGCTGGCCAAGCAGGGGATTCCGTTTAAAATTTTCGGCAAGGGGAGCAATTTGTTATGCTCCGACAACGACTATGAGGGCGTGATCATAAAACTTGACCGCTATCATGATGATTTTTATTTTGACGGACAGACGGTTGTCGCTGAGGCGGGCTGTTCTATTATTGCTTTGTCGTATGAAGCGATGAAGCATTCGCTGTCCGGGCTGGAATTTGCCAGCGGCATTCCCGGAACGGTCGGCGGCGCTGCGTTTATGAACGCGGGCGCTTATAAAAGCTGCATGGCAGAGGTTGTCAGCGAAGTGTTTGTGCTGCGTGAGGGACGCTGTGAATGGCTGAGTCCGGCAGAGTGCGGTTTCAGCTATCGGACTTCGATTTTTCAAAGTCATCCCGACTGGGTGATTCTGGCGGTGCGGTTTCATTTAACCACGCAGGATCAGGCCGAAATCCGGGATCTGATGGATCGGCGGCGGCAGCGAAGGATGGAATCTCAGCCGCTGGATAAACCGAGCGCGGGCAGCGTGTTCCGCAATCCCAAGGATCGTCAGGCCTGGCAGATGATTGATGAGCTGGGCTATCGCGGCCATCGCGTCGGTGGGGTTTCCGTCAGTGAGAAGCACGTCAATTTTATCGTCAACGATCAACAGGGGAAGGCGCGGGATTTTATTGAGCTGGTTGAAGAAATTCAGGATCAGGTACGCCGTAAGTATGGCGAGGAACTGATTCTGGAAGTGGAGAAGTTTAACTGGTGATGCGCAAGCCCGCTCCGGCCTCTCCGGATAACAAGACCTCGGTTGATCTGTTGATTGAACAACGCAAGCGTCAGGCTCAGCAGAAAAACTTTCGCCGCCAGAAACGCCGGCTGTTCAAAGCGGCCATCGGCTGCGCGCTGATCGTCATGGGCACAGCGTATTATTTCAGCGATGCCGCGTTGGTCAAAACCGTCAGCGTTCAGGGCAATGTCAGCTTAAGCCGCAGTGATGTGCTGGAGCTGGCGGGGATCACGGCCCATTCACGCTGGCTGACGGTATTTACGCCGCAGGTGAAAAATGCACTGCAGCAATATCCGCTCATCGTCTCAGCCTCAGTGCGGCATGAGCGCGGCAATCAGATTGTGATCGAAATTGAAGAACGGGAGCCGGTCGGCTACCGCTACATCGAAGAACCTGAAATTTTATTGAAGGACGGCAGCATCGTTAAGATGGATGAGCGGATGATGGGGCTGATTGCCCGGATTCCGCTCATCGTCGGATTTCAAAGCGCGGAGCAAAGCGCGGATCTGGCGATGGCTTTCCGCAATGTATCGGCGGGGATGATCTCCTTAATTTCCGAGATTCAGCAGTTTGAGGTTTCCTATGATCCAAATATGATCCGTTTGATCATGCATGACGGCAACCAGTTTTTTTCCAGCTACTATTCGATGGACGTGCTCAATGAGTACAACAGCATCGTTTCCAATCTCAACAAGGCTCAATCCTGCATCTATGTCGACGAGATGTCCAAGTCTGCCTATACCCAGCTGTGTCCGGGTGAAGCGGATCCCAACGCGCCGGCAGAGGGAGATTCAGATGAAAATTCTGACACAAACGGCGCAGAAAATGAGTAAAATTTGAAAAGTACAAATAGTTTGATATAATAAATAAAGCGAAGGAGGAATCGTTCATGTCCATAGAACGTGTAACCAGCTACGGCAATATCAACATCTCGCAGGAAGCGATCGCAACTTTAGCCGGAGGTGTCGTCAGCGAATGCTACGGTGTTGTCGGTATGGCTTCCCAGAAGTTAGTGAAGGATGGCTGGGCCGAATTATTAAAAAAAGAAAATTATTCCCGCGGGGTTGTCGTCAGAAAGACAGAAAAGGGAATGGAACTGGATCTATATATCGTCATCGGCTTCGGGGTTAAGGTTTCCGAAGTTGTCAGTGAAGTACAGAAGAAAGTGAAGTATGTCCTTGAGAAAACTCTGGAGCAGGATTTTGCAGCCGTCAATGTCTATGTGCAGGGTGTCCGGGTTATTGGTTAATCGGAGGGTATCATGAATAGAATTAACGGAACGGATTTTAAAGAAATGCTGCTCAGCGGAGCGGCTCATTTGAGCAACCGCCATGACGCGATCGACGCTCTGAACGTTTTCCCAGTCCCCGATGGTGATACGGGAACGAACATGTCGATGACGTTTACCTCCGGGGTCAAAGAAGCGATGCAGGCCTGCACCGATGATCTCAGTGTATTGGCGAAGACCTTGTCGAAGGGTCTGTTGATGGGAGCGCGGGGAAACTCCGGCGTCATTCTGTCGCAGATTTTCAGAGGCTTTTATCAGTCCATCGAAGGCAAGAGCGAACTGGCTCCCGCCGATCTGGCCGCGGCGTTTGTCAATGGCAGCAAGGTTGCCTATAAGGCGGTTATGCGGCCGGTTGAAGGAACGATTCTGACGGTTGTCCGGGAAGCCAGCGCAGCCGGGGATCAATACATGAAGGACCACCCGGAGGCAACGATCGAAGATGTATTTAACTGCATTCTTGACGAATCGCGAATTTCGCTGGCCAATACGCCGGAATTGCTTCCGGTCTTAAAGGAAGTCGGCGTCGTGGACAGCGGCGGAACAGGTTTAGTCGTTATTTTGGAAGGTTTCAAAGCAGCGATGGATGGCCGGCCGTTTGTCATGGAAGAAAAGGAAAGCACCACCGCCAAAGCTGCGATGGAGCTGGAAAACGAAGAGTTCGGTTACTGCACTGAATTTATTCTGCGCTTAAGCGAACAGGGGCAGGTTACATTTACCGAAGAGAAGATGAAGAAGGCATTGGCCCGCTTAGGCGAGTCCATCGTCGTCGTTCAGGATGAAGATTTAGTCAAGGTGCATGTGCATACACTGACCCCAGGCGATGCCCTGAACTACGCTCAGCGCTACGGCGAATTCGTCAAGCTGAAAATTGAAAACATGCAGGAACAGCACAATACGATCATGAATGAGACGCTGCCGGTCAAAGCCGAAGAGCCGATTCAGGAAAAGGATTATGCGCTGATCGCTGTGGCGGCTGGGGACGGCTTGAAAAAGCTGTTTGAAGAATACCGCGTAGACGTTGTGATTTCCGGCGGACAGACGATGAATCCGTCCACTGAGGATTTTGTGGCGGCTATCAAGCGGGTCAAGGCCAAGCATATCTTCATTCTGCCGAATAACTCGAACATTATCTTAGCAGCGCAGCAGGCTGCGGCGGTGATGGAAGATCAGGATATTCGTGTGCTGCAGACCAAATCCATTCCGCAGGGACTGTCGGCGTGCATTATGTTCAATCCGGAAGTTTCCGCTGATGAGAATGAAGCGGAAATGACAGCGGCGTTGGAGCATGTCAAAACCGGACAGATCACCTATGCGATCAAGGATACAACCTTTGACGGCATGGAAATTGTGGCGGGTGATTACATGGGCATTGCGGAGAAGTCAATCGTGATTTCAACCCCGAACAAGATGGATGCTTGTCTGCGGTTATTGGATAACCTGATTGATGGGGATTCAGAGATTGTTACCGTGCTTGCCGGCGAAGATGCCAGCGAGGAAGAAACGGCGCAGATTGCCCGTTATATCGAAGATCAGTTCGGTGTGGAAACGGATATTCAAGCTGGCGGTCAGCCGGTCTACGCCTTTATTTTCGGTGTTGAATAAGCATTCAAGCTGAAGCATGAAACACAGGCAGCCATTGGGCTGCCTTTTGTCTAGCTGAAGCGTTTTTTCGAAACGGAAAGCGAAAGGGCAGACGGTAGGAAAAAGTATCGCAAAATCCAAATCTCAATGATACAATAAAAGCACCGTAAAAAGACATAAAGGAGAATTTCAATGATACTGTCAGATAAAACATTAATCAAAATGCTGAATGACCATTCACTCGTAGTGACGGACTTAGAACCAGAACAAATCCAGCCCGCAAGTATTGATATTCGAATCGGAAACACGTTTTGCATCGTTGAGGATTCGCCTTCTGGAATCATTAACTTAGAAGATGAAATCCAATACAAGCAAATCACGGCTGAAAAATATACGCTGCTTCCTGGCCAATTTGTCTTGACCACCACGATGGAGTATTTTGAATTGCCGGATGATCTTACCGCCTTTGTGGAAGGCCGCAGTTCATTAGGCCGCATGGGACTGTTTATCCAGAATGCCGGATGGGTGGATCCGGGCTTTAAAGGCGAAATTACGCTGGAATTATTTAATGCGAATCGCTGTGCAATTGAGTTATGTGCCGGCCGCCAGATCGGACAGTTGGTCTTTGCCCAGCTCGATGAGAAAGCTCTGAATCCCTACCGCGGAAAATATCAGGGCCAAAGAGGGGCCACAGGATCCAAAGTGTTTTTAGATTCAAAGAAGTGAAGGACTTCCTCAATGATTAAATACAGATGTTCATCGCTTTTCGGCAGAATAACCAAAGGGAGGGTGTTATGAAATTTACACGAAGTCAGTTTTCCAAAACCTTTGGCATCAGTATGGAATCACTGCGGTATCTGGAAAAGAACGGCAGCATCCAGATCGCCCGCAACCAAGAAAATCAATATATGGAATACACGGAGGAACAGATCCCGATCATTTTGTCGATCAAGAAATTTCAGCAGGCCAAAATTCCGCTGGAAGAAATTCTCCCGCTGACGGGTCAGCAGGTTCCTGATCATATCGCTTTTTTGGATCGCTGCATTGGCGAGCTGAAGCAGCAGAAGGAACAGATTGAGGCTTCTTTAGGCTATCTGCAGTTTATTCAATCGGTGTATCAGGAAGAGATTCAGAAAGTAAATCAGCTGCAGTTAAAATGGGAAGGGGAATGCTTTTATCTGCGTTTTGATCCCAAGGGCCGGAATAACGCGTTAATCCGTGAGGCGATGCAGTATCTTCCGCATGTTGATCTGATGACGATTCTGGATCTGGAACAGCTTGATGAGGAACAGCCCAAAGTTCAGCTGGGATTAAATCTGCCGCTGTATATCGACAGCTGCAAGCCTCTGATTCAGGCTGTGGAACATTCCAATCAGCTGCATAAGACTGCAGATGGAACGTATCTTTATAAAGTGATATTCAAAACGAATATCCTAAAGATCCGCCGCTCGGACATTCAGGATATGCTCGATTATGCCGCGCAGCATCATTTCACCCTGCAGCAGGAAATTTTTGGCTTCGTGATGGGACCGGAAATCCGCAATCAGGAAAAAGGATATTATATCCGGCTGTACTGTCTGATTCAGAAGGACGCTGAATAAGTTATCCCTGAGAACAACCTAAAAAGAACGAAAGTTTGGGTCTGCCCCAAACTTTTTGCGTTAAGGGAAGGAAAAGAATGAAAAATTCATAAAAGAATGGGATAAAATTCACAAAATCACCCTCTTGACTCTGGGGCTGCCCCAAAAGCTAAGATAAGGCTATCAGAAAAGAGGGAAAATGATGAAACAGAAACAAATTTCACGTCGGGCCTTTTTGAAAGGGACGGCAGCCGGAGCCTTAGGCATCGCCGCGGCAGGGTTGTTGAGCGGCTGTGCGAATGAAAACGAACAAACCGCCGTACCGACGCCTGGATTGGATGATCAACCGCAGAGCACCTCAAGCGACTGGCTGGGCAGCGCCCCGGTGATCGATGAAAAACAGATTGTCGCGACCTACGATTGCGACGTCGTTGTCATTGGAGCGGGAACGGCAGGCTTATTTGCCGCCTGTGCCGCCGCTGAGGAAGGCGCCGATACAATCCTGGTTGAAAAATTCGGGGAAGAATATGGTGGTTCTGGAATTCGCGACACGCTGGCAGCGGTGAACTCCCGGCAGCAGATCGAAAACAACGACAATCCGGATCCGTTTGATGTGATGACGGAAATGGTTCGGCAGTCCAATGGTTATGGCGATCAGCGGCTGTATAAGGTCTGGGCAGAACATTCCGGGGAAACGATTGACTGGTATGGCGATCTGCTGGAAGCCAACGGTCTGCGGCTGCGCCATGAGGTTGACAATCATACCGAGCCTGTCCGCTATCCGATTTATGATGTCGGTCATTCCCTGCAGATGAGCGATACGCAGGGGGCCGAAGGCGTCACGGCTAAAATATTAAAAGATTACGGTGTCGGTCTGGGACTGTCGATCCATTACAATACTGCACTGACATCCCTGGTGAAAGAAGGCGAACAGGTCGTCGGCATGATCGCCGCTGTGGAAGGCGGATATGCCCGCTACAATACGAAAAAAGGCGTCATTGTCTGTACCGGGGGCTACAGCCTGAACAAAGAGATGCTCAATGCCCTGCAGCCGGAAACCGTGAAAATGACCAATATCAATTATTCTTATCCAGGCAGCACCGGCGATGGCATCAAAGCCTGTCTGTGGGCAGGGGCGGCAATGGATGAAACCCATGCTGCGATGCTGTTTGACCGCGGCGCAATCAAACCGGATCAGGTTGGATGCGATGAACAGGGCGTGCTGTTCTGGATGGGATCGCAGCCGTTTTTGAAGGTGGATCTCAACGGCAACCGCTTCGCCAATGAAAGCGGTTGTTACGATCATATTCTGCATGACGCGTTTAATCTGCCGCAGATGACGTATGCGATGGTGTGGGACGCTAATTACATTCAGGATATGGAACGCTTTGATACCCATGGCTGCAGCCGGATGTTCCCGCATGCCAACGGAGCAGAATCCGTTTGGCCGCTGGAATTCAACGAAGCTGTGTTTATGAGTCAGTATCGCGAACAGGGTATTGTTGTGTCCGCGGAAACGATTGAGGAACTGGCTGACAAGCTGGGCATTCCGCAGGAAAACTTAAAAGCTACAGTACAACGGTATAATGAGCTGGCGGATAAGCAAAAGGATGAGGACTTCGGTAAGGAACCGTTCCGTCTCTCCCATCTGCGTCAGGCGCCGTTTGAAGGCGTTCGGATGAGCGGCGGCTATTTCATCTGTACGCTGGACGGGATTAAAATTGACGTCAATATGAACGCGGTGACACCGCAGGGAAAACCGATCGAAGGTTTGTATGTTGCCGGGGACTGCTCAGGCGGCTACTTTGACGGCAGTTATCCGAATCTGTTGGCAGGCTGTGCCGCAGGCCGCTCAGTCACCTTTGGCCGTTTGGCGGGAAAACTGGCGGCGCACCGCGAAGGGTAAGCGATCATCCTCTTAAATAAGGTCAGGAATCTGTTTCCGCGTTAAAACAGCGTGTGGAACGATTCCTTTTTTTGTTTGATATGGCGAACGGCTGCAAGTGATTCAAAAAAAAACAGAAGATAAGCAGCAGAAACGCGAGCATTCCGTCAATATGAACTTATTGGAAGCAGAATTGGCTTTTTACCTTTCATAGGAAACAAGCTTTTTCAAGTTCGCTTGGCGCTGACTTGAAAAATAAGGTATAATAAAAATATTCCTGTTTGAAGGGAGGAAGAACGGATGGCGCTGACGCTGAAACAATTAAAAATGACTCCGAAGCGAACGGAGCTGTTAGAAAAAATGGGTCTGACGGACAGCGATGCAATTTTAATGTGCGTCCCACTGCGTTATCAGTGCCGTGAGGTCATTCCTTACGAACAATGGCAGGTAAAAAGCGAAGTGATTCTGGAAGGGCAGATCGTCCGTCCGGCGCGGTCAATGCGGATCCGCGGCGGCAAAACCATGACGAAATTCCAGCTGGAAAATGACGACGATTGTTTTGAAATTACAATCTTTAACCGCCCTTGGGCAAGCAATTTGTCCGTCGGCCAGCGGATCACGGTGATCGGCTATTATCAAGGCGCGGGCAAGATCACCGCGACAACGTATAACAGTCAGCCGCTTCAGGAACAGTTGGGCGTCACGCCGGTTTATCCGCTGAAAGAGGGCATGACCCAGAAAATGATGCAGGAAATCATCAAGAAAACATTCATTACCGCCCAATCCCATATTGAAGAATTAGTCCCGCCCTCGCTGCAGAAGCAATATCGCCTGCTGCCCAAGAAAACCGCGCTGCGCTGTCTGCATTTTCCCCGCTCCATGGAGGAAGTCTATCAGGCGACGCGGACGCTGAAATATGAGGAATTTCTGAAATTCCATCTCGTGCTGGAGATGATTCATCGCCAGCAGACGGAAACGGTAACGAAGAAGGCGAAGCAGTTTGATGCGGAACAGGTCTACGCGCTGGCCAATCATCTCTCCTTTGCGATGACGCCGGATCAGTTTAAGGCTGTGCGGGATATCTTGGCCGATATGGGCAGTGACAAAATCATGTACCGCTTGATTCAGGGCGATGTGGGATGCGGCAAAACGTTGGTGGCTTCCCTGGCTCTGTATGCCTGTGTGCTCAGCGGTCATCAGGGGGCAATCATGGCACCGACCGAAATTCTCGCTCGTCAGCATGCCGTTTCCTTGAAAAAGCTGTTTGCCGGACTGCCGATCAAAATTGACGTACTCTGTTCATCGCTGCCGGCGGCGAAAAAGAAAGAAGTGCTGCAGGCGATGAAGGACGGGACGCTGCATTTGGTTGCCGGAACGCATGCATTATTTCAGAAGGAAGTCGAGTTTGCCAAGCTGGGATTGGTCGTTGCGGATGAACAGCACCGCTTCGGCGTGCAGCAGCGCAAGGCGTTAAAAGAAAAAGGCGAAAAGGTCGATTTCCTGTTGATGAGCGCGACGCCTATTCCGCGGACGCTGGCCGCGACTCTGTATGGGGACATGGACATTTCAACGATCATGACAATGCCGCCGGGACGCAAGCCGATCCAGACGCAGCTGATCGAGAAAAATACGCTCAGCCCGATCATGCCGCAGCTGTTGGAGCAGTTAGCACAGGGCGGTCAGATCTACATCGTGTGCAGCGCGATCGAAGAAAATGAAAATTTCGATGGCCGCAATGTTCTCGATATCTTTGAAAGCCTAAGCAAGGCATTTGCCGGCAAGGCTAAGCTCGGATTGATGCACGGACGGATGAGCAGTGAAGAAAAGGAACAGGCGATGCATGACTTTGAGGCCAACAAGACACAAATTCTCGTTTCAACCACGGTCATCGAGGTCGGCGTCAACGTTGTCAACGCCTGCTGCATGGTGATTTACGATGCCCATCGGTTCGGACTTTCCCAACTCCACCAGCTGCGCGGCCGAGTCGGACGGGGCAATCGGCAGGGCTATTGCTTTCTTTTGACTTCCAGCAAAGATCCGGAAAGTCTGGCACGCTTGAAGATCATGGAACAGACGACGGATGGATTTGAGATTGCGATGAAGGATCTTGAGCAGCGCGGTCCGGGTGAACTTCTGGGAACTCGTCAAAGCGGTGTCCCAGGACTAATTTTAGGCGATTTAGTGGCGGATACGAAAATCATTCAAACCGCCCGGCAGGACGCGGCCAACATCTTAAACAACCCGGAGAATCCAGAGTATCAGCCGTTGTTAACTAAAATCCGGAAAGAAAATGAATCCGCTATTTCTTATATGGATTAATCACGATATAATAAAACAAGAGAATCAGAAAGGAAGAAAAAAATGAAAATATGCGAATGGCTTGAAGCACGAGGAATTCATTGCAAAGACAGCCGTCTGATCGAGCAGGCTTTTGTGCATTCCTCGTATGTCAATGAACATAAGCAGCTGAAACACGATAACGAACGTCTGGAATTTATGGGCGACGCGGTGCTGCAGCTGTGGGTATCGGATAAATTATTCCGGCTTGATCCGCCGTTGGATGAAGGCCGCATGACGACGTTTCGGGCGCAGTTGGTCTGTGAGGAAGCTTTAGCGATCTATGCCCGGCAGCTGCAGCTCAATTCGTTTTTAAAGCTGGGCGTAGGAGAAGAAAAAACCGGCGGCCGCGAGCGGGATTCGATCATCGCTGATATGTTTGAAGCGATGCTGGGCGCCTTGTATGAAGACGGCGGAATGGCGCCGATTGACAACATTCTGACGGAAGTGATCATGCCGCATTTGAGTCATCCGGAAGAACCGATTATCGTCGATTATAAAACCAAGCTGCAGGAATATGTTCAGTCGGATTCCCGCAAAACGGTAACCTATGAAGTCATCAATACTACTGGACCGTCCAACAAGCCGGAGTTTGAAGTCCAGGTCAAGCTGGAAGGGATTATCCTGGGCACGGGCAAGGGCAACTCCAAAAAGAAGGCGGAGCAGAAAGCCGCTCAGAACGCTTTTGAAAAGATGGTGCTGTAGCAATGAAACAAGGATATTTCGGGACACTGCAGGATGGCCGCACGGCTCAATGGCTGGAGATTGAAAATGAACAACTCAGAGTGCGCGTCAGCGACTATGGCGCGACTCTGGTTTCACTGTGGCTGAAAGACGCGCAGATTGACGCTGTTCTGGGATTTGATGAGGTCAGCGGCTATCAGCAGTCGGTCAAATACATGGGCGCGATGATCGGCCGGGTGGCTAACCGCATTAAGGACGGTCAGTTTACGCTGAACGGTCAGGTTTATTCATTGTACCGCAACGATAAGGGCAATACGCTGCATGGCGGTCAGGAAGGCTTTGACGCAAAGCTGTGGACAGTCATCGAACAGCGCGCGGATACACTGACGCTGAGTTTGTGTTCGCCTGCGGGGGAGGAAGGCTTTCCTGGAGAATTGACCGTGACGGTGACCTATTCGTTAGCCGGCTGTCGGCTGTCGATCACAACGCGGGCCGAAAGTACGGCAGCTACGCCGGTCTCACTGACCAATCACGCCTATTTCACCCTCAGCGGTTCAACACCATCGCTAAAAAACCATTGGATTCAGGTTGATGCCGATGAAATCGGACTGCTTGATCCTAACGGCTGTACGCGTCCGGAAACGATGGAGGTCGAAGGCACGGTCTTTGATCTGCGTGAACCCCAATGCATTACCGAGGTGCTGAAGCAGCATCACAGTCAGCTGGAAATTGCCGGGGGTCTCGATCATAACTATGTACTCAACGGCATCGGGTTCCGGCCTGTCGCCAGTTTGCGCCAAGGCGGGCTGACGATGCGGGTGCTGACGGATATGCCGGATATGCATGTCTACACGGCGAACTTCTTAAACAGTGACTGCGGCCGCGGCGGGGCACAGTATACGCCGCATTGCGCGGTTTGCTTTGAAACTCAGTATTATCCCAACAGCGTCAATGACCCATCCAAGATTTCCTGCATTCTGCATCCAGGTGAAACGATGGAGCATTGCACAGCGTTTGAATTTGATCAGGAGGAACAGGCATGAACAAGACAGAACTTAAAGCTTTGCTGAATCAGAACCGTTCGCGGCTCGGCAGTCTGTATGGCCAGACTCAGATCGAGCAGCAGATTGACCGGTACTCCCAGCTTATTGATGCCTATGAGGCAGCGTTCAACGATCAGGACTGCGCGCTGTTTTCTGCCCCGGGACGCACGGAGGTCGGCGGCAATCATACCGATCACCAGCACGGCCGGGTTTTGGCCGCCAGCGTCAATATGGATGCCGCTGCCGCCGCAGGCAGACGGGAAGGGGAAGTTGTTTTTCATTCGGAAGGCTTTGCGATCAAACCGGTCTCGCTCGATGATCTTTTTGTCCATCCGGAAGAAAAGAATACATCGGAAGCCCTGATCCGCGGTGTGTTGGCTGGATTTGTCCAGCGCGGCTATAAAATCGGCGGTTTCCAGGCGGTGTCCAACAGCACCGTGCTGAAAGGCTCAGGCATTTCTTCATCTGCGGCCTTTGAAGTGCTGATCGGAACGATTTTGTCACATTTATATAATGACGGTCAGGTTTCCGCCCAGGAGATTGCCAAGATCGGTCAGTATGCGGAGAACGTTTATTTCGGCAAGCCAAGCGGTCTGCTCGATCAGATGGCGTGTTCGGTCGGCAATTTTGTGACGATTGATTTCAAGGATCCGCAGAACGTTCTTGTCGAGCAGGTTGATTTTGATTTTAACCACAGTCAGATCGCGCTGTGTCTGGTCGATACGCGGCAGGATCATGCAGATCTGTCCGATGAATACGGCCTAATGCCGGCGGAAATGCGGCAGGTCGCGGCGTATTTTGGCTGCGAGGTGCTGCGGCAGGTGGATCCGGCCGATTTTTACCAGCATATTCAGGCGGTTCGTGCACAGCTTCAAAATGATCGGGCCCTACTCAGGGCAATTCATTTCTTTGAGGAAGACGCGCGGGTTCCGTTGCAGGTACAGGCTTTGAAGGATCATGATCTCAGCCGATTCTTTGAACTGGTTATCGAATCCGGTCATTCCAGCTTCATGTATCTGCAGAATGTAACCAGTCCGAGCGATATCCGTCATCAATCCCTGGCGCTGGCGCTGGCCTTATCGGAAAAGGTGCTGAAAGGCCGCGGGGCTTGGCGGGTTCATGGCGGCGGCTTGGCAGGAACGATTCAGGCGTTTGTGCCGCTGGATCTTTTGGATGTCTATCAGCAGGTGATGGACGATTGCTTCGGTGCCGGCAGCTGTCATGTTTTATCCATCCGTCCGGAAGGCGGAGTCCGATTGCTTTAGAAAGAACCATTTGGTTCTTTTTCTTTTGTCAAGATAAATGAATTCAAGTCAGACAATTTCGTTAAAATGATAATTGTGAATAATGAAATTAATTGAACTTGTTGAATTCAGGGATACTTCGCTATATACTTAAATTATGAAAGGGATTGCAGAAAGGATGAGAGAATATGGTTGATATTTTAGAAGCTCGTGTCCTGAACCCACAGATCACGCTGCTGAAATTAAAAGCAGAACGGATCGCTAAGAAGGTTCAGCCAGGACAGTTTGTGATTCTTCATCAGGACGAAAAAGCAGAAAGGATCCCGTTAACGATTGCCGATTCCGATCCAGAAGCGGGCACGATCACGGTCATCCTGCAGGCTGCCGGGGAATCAACGAAGCGTTTATGTGCGCTAAAGACGGGAGATCAGATCCGTGATGTGGTTGGTCCGTTAGGTCAGGCGACAGATTTTGAAGGGGCGCAGAATATCTGCGTCATCGGCGGCGGTGTCGGCTGCGCGATTGCTTACCCCAGTGCGAAAGCTTGTCATCTCAAGGGTGCGCATGTGGATCTGATCGCTGGCTTTAAGAATGAATCGCTGGTGATTCTGAAAGAGGAAATGGCCGCGATTGCCGATGAATTCACGCTGATCAGCGACGACGGCAGCACTGGAAAGCAAGGTTTTGTTACCGACGCGTTAAAGGAAAAATTAGATCAGGGAAAGAAATATGATCTGGTGATTGCGATTGGCCCGATCATCATGATGAAGATGGTCTGCAAGGTGACCGAAGCCGCCGGCATTAAAACATTAGTCAGTCTGAATCCGATTATGATTGACGGAACCGGAATGTGCGGAGGATGTCGGGTCACGGTGGGCGGCAAAGTAAAATTTGCCTGTGTTGACGGCCCGGATTTTGATGGCCATCAGGTTGATTTCGACGAGCTGATGCAGCGCAATCGAACCTATATGGAAGATCATCGCTGTCACCTTGAGGAGGTGAAATAAGATGCCGAATATGCAGAATGAAAAAACACCAATGCCGCTGCAGGAGGGCTTGGTGCGGATTACAAATTTTGATGAAGTTGCGCTAGGTTATACCGAGGAACAGATGATGAACGAAGCAGAGCGTTGTCTGCATTGCGTCAATCATCCATGTACCACGGGCTGCCCGGTTTCGGTCATGATTCCCGATTTTATCAAAGCGTTAAAGACAGGAAATATTGATGAAGCTTACGGTGTGATTACCAAGACCAACAGCTTCCCGTCGATCTGCGGCCGTGTCTGTCCGCAGGAAAACCAATGTGAAAAGAACTGCGTTCGGGCTATCCGCGGAGAAGCGGTGGCGATTGGCCGGCTGGAACGATATGTCGCAGATCATCATACCCCAAGCGTACCGGAAAAGCCGCAGGCCAATGGAATAAAAGTGGCGGTTGTCGGTTCCGGTCCGGCGGGTTTGGCATGCGCTGCGGATCTGGCCAAGGAAGGCTTTGCGGTTACGATTTATGAAGCGCTGCATGAAGCCGGCGGCGTTCTGCGTTATGGGATTCCGGAATTCCGTCTGCCGAAGCGGATCGTTGACGAACAGCTCGACCAGCTGAAGCAGTTGGGCGTGACGATTGAAACCAATGTGATCGTCGGCAAGACCTTGACGATGCAGGAGTTAGAAGAGGATGGTTTCCAGGCCGTCTTCATCGGCAGCGGTGCCGGTCTGCCAAAGTTTATGGGCATTCCAGGTGAAACCGCAGCCGGGGTATTCAGTGCCAATGAAGTGCTGACGCGCGTCAATTTGATGAAGGCCTATCGCGAGGATCATCTGACGCCGTATTATCAAAGCAATCATACGATTGTGGTCGGCGGCGGCAATGTTGCGATGGATGCGGCCCGCTGTGCCCGTCGTTTAGGCAAAAAGGTAACCGTGGTTTACCGCCGGTCACTGGCGGAGATGCCGGCCCGGAAAGAAGAAGTCGAACATGCGATGGATGAAGACATCACCTTCATGACACTGCATAATCCAGTTGAAATTTACAAGGATGAAAAAGGCTTTGTGAAAGGTGTGAAACTGGAAAAGATGGAACTGGGCGAGCCGGATGAACGCGGACGCCGTTCACCGGTACCGACGGGGGAAATGATTGATTTAGTCTGCGATTGCGTTATCATGGCGTTAGGAACCTCCAGCAATCCGCTGCTGGTTCGCAGTGAACCGCGCTTGCAGACAAATCCGCGGGGCTGTCTGATCGTGGATGAACAACAGGAAACGACGATGAAAAACGTCTATGCCGGCGGCGACGCGGTCAGCGGCGCGGCAACAGTTATCCTGGCGCTGGGCGCGGGCAAGCGGGCAGCCGCTTCGATCATCAAAGCGCTGACCCCGAACAAAGCTTAAATTGAATTATTTGCTGCGTTGGATTATCCAAACGCAGCTTTTCTTGTTGCAGGATAAAGGAAAGTTGGTAAAGAATTCATGCAGAACATCAAAACGGTTCTATTTGATTTTGATTACACACTTGGAGATTCGAGTTCAGGAATAGTCATCAGCGTCAATTATGCCTTAAATAAGTTGGCTTACCCTCCTGCAGAACCGCAAGTGGTTTGTTCCACTATCGGTTTATCTCTGCCAGAGACTTTTCTGCGCTTAACAGGCTGTCATGACCCCTTGAAAACCGCAGCATTTGCCCAATTTTTTAAAGAAAAGGCAGATGAGGTGATGGTCGCGCATACAAGTCTTTATCCAGGGGTACAGAATTTACTTGTTTCATTACGATCACGACAGATTTGTATCGGGATTGTCTCAACAAAATATCATTATCGAATCAATCAAATTTTAAGTCATAATCAGATTTCCAAGCTCTTTGATGGAATCGTAGGTGCTGAGGATGTTGTCAACCCCAAGCCAGATCCGCAAGGGGTGCTGATGATGATGGAACAGTTCGCAAGTACACCGTCAAAAACACTGTATGTTGGCGATAGCCTAGTGGATGCGCTAACGGCCCAGAATGCTCAGACTTTGTTTGCAGCGGTATTATCAGGCCCGGCTTCCGCCGAAGCATTTCAAGTTTTTCATCCCCTCGCTGTAATGTCGAATTTATCTGAAATTTTAACATTGCTGGATTAAAGAAAAGTGCAAAAATCCAGAACTTGAGCGCGGAATCGAAGCTTTGAGATGATCAAAGAAAAAGGCTTCTGACATTCTTTGATCAGAACGCAGCAGCCAATTTTGAATAGAATAAGAGTTCAGCTTCATTCACTTTGCGGTTTGAAATGCAGTGTAACCCGCAGCACTTCACTTTCCGTTCCCAAGCGAAACGGCAGACCCCATGTACCGGTTCCGCTGGTGACGAAAGCCTGCGGTGAAGTATCACAATGACCAACAACACAGGGATAGGCTATTCTGACAGCCAGGGAAAACGGGACAACCTGCCCAGCATGCGTATGGCCTGACAATTGCAGCAGCACAGCCGGGTTTTTCTCTTTCAGCTTCGGCTGATGATCTAAAACAATCCAGTCCGCTGTTGAATTACCGATCAGTTCGTCCAGAGAACGGCGGGGCTGAGATCGATCCTGCCGCAGCAGCAGCTTGAGATGCTCGCCGAGGCTTATGCTCTGATCGCGCAGCAGCTGAATGCGGCTGGCTTGGAGCTGTTGGAAATAAGCTTCATGAAAACGCTGATGGTATTCATGATTTC
This sequence comes from Holdemania massiliensis, assembly GCF_022440805.1. Taxonomy (NCBI): domain Bacteria; kingdom Bacillati; phylum Bacillota; class Erysipelotrichia; order Erysipelotrichales; family Erysipelotrichaceae; genus Holdemania; species Holdemania massiliensis. The sequence goes on from NZ_JAKNTK010000001.1 coordinate 1,936,833, forward strand.
CGGCAATCATATAAATTGTCTCAAGCTGGGACTGGTTGATTTTGTCAATGAACTGCTGCAGCTGGGAGGGTGTTGTGTATTCATCAAATAAATCCCCTAATATCAGCACAGGCTGATCCGGGGTTTCCTCTAAGATCTGGATCAGTGAATCAATCTGCTTTCCTTGAATCGCGGTGCCTAAATGCAGATCAGAGATCACTGTGAAATGCAGATCATCATGGTTAAACTGTGAGGTCAATGTCAGCTGTGTTTCATGGACGACAAGGGTATGGGCCTGCTGCCAGCCGATCAGTCCCACGCCCGCGCTTAAAAGGGCACTGCAGAGCAGCCAAATAAATATCCAGGTATTTTTTCCGCTGCACCAGCGCTGGACTAATACCAGAATCAATGTGGAGATCACAAGCATAATCAGGCTGGCCAGCGCCAGTATTTGAACCAACTCCGTTGAGCCTAAGGGTAGCGGCATAAATCGGGCGATAAGGACAAAAACGGCCAAACAATCGAAAATCTGAATCTGTCTGCGGATCTTTTCTGAAACTCGGCAGCGCTGCAGCACCCGCTGCTGCAGTACCAAGCACGCCAGAATTCCGATTAAAACCAAGATTAAAATGAATTTGAGCAGCATGTTATCACTTCCTATGAATTAGGATACCAAAGAAAATGAAAAATCTTCGGCGGAAAAATGAAAGAATTTTAAAAAGTTTGTGGATTGCAGGAAAAGGAATGAAATAGAAAGAAATTTCTCTTTTGAAAATTGTTTCATGATGAAATTGAAAAAAGATCATCAAGAAGTCAAGGAAACCCGGGAAAAGACTTTAAAAGCCAGGCATTTTTTTCTATAATGAAGATCAGAATTGGAGTTGAAATCATGAAAATACTCGATTTGCGCAGCGATACGGTGACCCAGCCGACACCGCAGATGCGCGAAGCGATCGCCAATGCGGTCGTCGGCGACGATGTGTATGGCGATGATCCGACGATCAACGAGTTGGAACATCAGGCAGCACAGCGGTTGGGCAAAGAAGCGGCACTGTTTGTTTCCAGCGGGACGATGGGCAATCTGCTCGGCGTTCAATCTCAGACCCAGCGTGGGGATGAAGTGATCCTAGGGGCGCGCAGCCATATTATTACGCATGAAGTCGGTCATCTCGCTCAGATCTGTCAATGCATGGGACGGACGATTGACAATGCCGATGATCGGATTTATCCAGAAGACATTCGCAAGGCGCTACGCCCGGATGACATTCACGAACCGCCGACCACGTTGGTATGTCTGGAAAATGCGTTGTCCAACGGCACAGTTGTGCCGCTTGCGCTTATGCAGCAGGATTATGCTGAGGCAAAAGCGGCCGGATTGAACGTCCATCTTGATGGCGCACGGCTGTTTAATGCCGCGGTGGCCTTAGGCGTTGACGTGAAAGCACTGGCGGACTGTGCAGATTCAGTCACATTCTGTCTGTCGAAAGGCTTATGCGCGCCGGTCGGTTCAATGCTGTGCGGAAGTCGGGATATGATCGCCCGTGCACGGCGCAACCGCAAACGGATCGGCGGCGGCTTGCGGCAGGCCGGTTTTCTGGCGGCGGCGGGATTGATTGCCATGAATGAGATGAGCCTGCGTTTGGATGAGGATCACGCCAATGCCAAAGCCTTAGCGCAGCAGCTTGACGCACTGGAAGGCGTGGAGGTTGCTCAGGATCAGCTGGATATCAACATGATCTTTTTCAGGCTAACGAATTTGGCGGATTCATCGCGGTTTGTCAAAGCGCTGAAAGAGCAGGGAATTTTGATTAACGATGCGGATCACGGTGTTTATCGGCTGGTGACGCATTGGGGCATTGAAGCCGCGGATTTGCCGCGGATTGCGGCAACGATTGAACGTTGCAGAAAGGAAATGTAATGGATTATAAAACACGCAGAACCCGGGTCATGGAAGCGATGCCGCAGGGTTCGCTGGCTTTGTTTTTTTCCGGAAAAGCTCCGGTGCGCTCTTTGGATGAAGCGTATCCGTTTTCAGTGAACCGGAATTTCTACTATCTGACGGGTCTGGATCGTGAAGCGATGACCTTGGCGCTGATTAAAAACGGGGATCACGTGCAGTCCGTGCTGTTTATCGAACCGTTTGATCCGCTGCAGGCCCGCTGGGTCGGCGGCCGGATGAAGCCGGAGGAAGCTCAGCAGCAGGCGGATGTCGATGCGGTTTATCCTAAAGATGAGATGCTGGATTTCATTCATCGTCAGATGAAGCTGAACCGCGGCAATCGGCGGATGAGCGTCGGTCTGGATCTGGCCAAGGAAAGCTGGGAAGAGCCGGATGATGCCGCTCATCAGTTTGCCGGTCATATCCGGAAGCATTATCCAAGCGTGGATCTGGTCAATCTGCATGCGGCTTTAGCGCAGTTAAGAATGATCAAGGATGAGGATGAACTGAATTTGATGCGTCAGGCACAGGAAGCGACAATCACTGCAGTGAAGGTGATGATGCGGCATTGCGCCCCGGGCATCAATGAAACAGAACTGGAAGGTGTTTTCGATTTTGCATTAATGAAGCAGGGCGTGCGCGAACATGCGTTTCCGACGATTTGTGCTTCCGGCGCGAATGCAACGATCCTGCATTACAGCTGCAACAACGAGCTGATCGAAGACGGAGATCTGGTTCTGTGCGATCTGGGCGGGGCAATTGGTCATTATTGTGCTGATATCACGCGAACCTATCCTGCAAACGGCCGCTTCACGCAGCGTCAGAAACAGATTTACGATATTGTGCTGGAAGGTCAGCGGCGGGTGATCGCTGCGATTCGGCCAGGCCGCACGCTGCGGCAGCTCAATCAGGTGCTGGTCGATTTTTACAGTGAACAGCTGGCAGCGATCGGCTTATTGGAGCAGGGCATGACTGTGCGCGATTATTACTTCCACAGCGTATCGCATCATCTGGGACTCGATACTCACGATGTCAATATTGCGAATCTGCCGTTAGCGGCCGGCATGGTGATTACGGTTGAGCCGGGGCTGTATCTGGAAGCAGAAGGTATCGGCATCCGCATTGAGGACGACATTCTGGTAAGCGAAACCGGGGCTGTGAATCTCAGCGAAAAGCTGCCGCACACAACCGAAGAAATTGAAACGTTCATGAATAAGGGGGAATAAACAATGGACAAGATTCAACGAGATGAATTTTACAACTACCGCTTTTTATCCAATCTGACCGTATCGCCGGAAAAAACGGCGGCGGCTCTGACAGTCTGGCAGGCTGATCCGAAAAACAACGGTTACACCAGCAACATCTGGATCCGTAAGGAGCAGGGTTTTGTGCAGCTGACGGCGATGGATAAGGAAAGCAGCTTTATCTTTGAAGATGAAAACACAATCCTGTTTGCGGCCAGCCGTGACAGTCAGGATGCAAAGAAAGCGGAGGCCGGAGAACCTTACACAGCCTATTATCGCATTCCATTAAACGGCGGGGAAGCGGTCAAAGCCTTTTCCGTTCCGTTAAAAGCGAGCGGAATCTGGAAGCTGGATGCGGATCTTTATCTGGTTAAAGCGCGTACGGATGCAGCCATCGGTGATTTTGCGGCGATGAGCGACGAACAGCGTGAACAGGTTATGAAGACTAAGAAAGAGAATGTTGATTATGAAGTCTTTGATGAGATTCCGTTTTGGGCCAATGGCGGCGGCTTTACCAATAAATTAAGAAATACGCTGTATGTTGTCGACGTTCAGGCCAATACCTGCACGCCGATCACCGCGCCGTTGTTTATGACCGGCGATGTCGATGTGAAGGCGGGTCAGGTTCTGTATACCGGTGAGGAATATACGAGCCGGCCGCAGCGCAAGGCCTCCGTCTATCTGTATGACGTGAAGACCAAAACAACAAAATGCGTTTACGATAAGAAAGAATATTCAATCCATGAAGCGCGTTTCTTCAAGGATCAGATTGTTCTGGCAGCGGCGACGACAACACGCCATGGCAACAACGAAAACCCGTATTTGTATAAGCTCAATCCGGCGACCGGCGAAGTCACGCTGTGGGCAGAATATGAGTACAGCATGGGATCCTCTGTCGGTTCTGACTGCCGTTATGGCGGCGGCAACGGCTTTGCGGCAGATGATCAGGCTCTGTATTTTTTAACAACACGCGAAGACAGCTCGCATTGCTACAAGATGGGGGAATGCGGCTGCATTAAGCCAGTGATTGAGCTGACGGGTTCGATCGATCATTTTGCTTTGGCAGACGGCAAGATTCTGTTTGCGGGCATGATCGGTCAGAAGCTGCAGGAGATTTATGAATATGATCTTGAAACTCAGACAACAACGCAGATTTCAGATTTCAATGAAGCGGCGTTAAAAGATAAGTATGTGGCTGTGCCGCAGCGCGTCAGCGTGGTTTCCGAGGGCACGACGATCAACGGCTGGGTGCTGCTGCCGAAGGATTATGATCCAGCTCAGAAATATCCGGCAATTCTGGACATTCACGGCGGCCCGAAAACGGTTTACGGCGAAGTGTTCTATCATGAAATGCAGGTCTGGGCCAATGAAGGCTATTTCGTCTTCTTCTGCAATCCGATCGGTTCGGATGGCCGGGATAATGAATTCGCAGATCTACGCGGCAAATACGGAACCTGCGATTATCAGAACATCATGGACTTCACCGATGAGGTACTCAAGCGCTATCCGGCGATCGATGAGCAGCGTGTCGGAGTTACCGGCGGCAGCTATGGTGGATTTATGACGAACTGGATCATCGGCCATACTTCCCGCTTTGCAGCGGCTGCTTCCCAGCGCAGCATCGCCAACTGGATTTCCTTCTACGGCGTTTCCGATATCGGCATGACCTTTGGTCCGGATCAGCAGGCTGGCAACATCTATGATGATAATGAGAAGCTGTGGGAGCATTCACCGCTCAAATACGCCCGTGCCTGCACGACGCCGACCTTGTTTATTCATTCGGATGAAGATTATCGCTGTCCGATGGCGGAAGGTCTGCAGATGTATACAGCCTTGGTGGATCTGGGCATTGAATCCAAACTAGTCTATTTCAAGGGTGAGAATCATGAACTGAGCCGTTCCGGCAAACCGCTGCATCGGATGAGAAGACTCAATGAAATCACCGACTGGATGCAGTCCCATTTAAAATAAACTTTTATTTCAATAAAACGGCATGCCTCTCCACGGATGCCGTTTTTTCTGATATTTGATCGGATAGCAATATCAAAAATAGGATCTGTTAATAGGCGCAAAATAACGTATAATTAAGTTAAACAATAAACCAAAGGAAAAATAGATGGAAGTAGTTTTGGCTTTTCATTCTTAAAGCCGAGTTATTTCTTATCTTTTTAAGGAGGTCAGGATGGACAATCAGACAAAAGATCGGCTGCGCTCTGCGATTGTTGGTTTGGCGATCGGGGATGCCTTAGGCGTACCGGCAGAATTTCAGCCGCGGCATACTTTCCATATCAGTTCCGTGACCGGCTATGGAACGCATCATCAGCCGCCAGGTACGTGGTCAGATGATACAAGCATGACGTTGGCGACCTGTGATGCAATTCGGATGTGCGAAGGCCGTGTCGATCCGGAAAGAATTCAAGAAGCCTTTGAAAATTGGCTCTTTCATGGAAAATATGCAATTGGCGGAATTGTGTTTGACTGCGGCTTTACAACTGGGCAAGCGTTGTCCCGCGGCCAGGGCTTCGATGATTTTAAGTCCAACGGCAATGGCTCACTGATGCGGATCCTGCCGCTGGCTTTTACGAATGCGGATGCGGCGATGATCGAAAAAGTCTCTGCGATAACGCATGGTCATGCGATATCCGTGCGTGCCTGTCAGATTTACATTCAATGTGCCCGCCGCCTGCTTGCCGGTGAAAGTCTGGAAGCAGTGATTTTGTCCTTATCCGAGAACGAACCGTTCGAGCGCTTAGGACACTTGTTTCAAATGAAAGAGGCAGACATTCGATCCAGCGGATATGTTGTAGATACGCTGGAGGCGGTTTTATGGTCTTTGGCCCAGAGCCATAGCTTTGCCGAAACAGTGCTGACGGCAGTGAATCTGGGGGAGGATACCGATACTATCGGAGCCATTGCGGGAGGATTGGCTGGCATTCTTTATGGAATGGAAGGCATTCCGGCACAATGGCTGGATCTGCTGCGGGGCAAAGAGCTGATTGAATCCTGTTTGTTTTAAGCCGCATAGAGCAAAAATCGCATAAGAAAAGAGGAGAAGGATAAATATGGAAGTGACAATTCGTGAACTAAGAAAAGATGAATATCCGCAGTTAACAGATTTTCTCTATGAAGCGATTTTTGTTCCGCCGGGAACGCCAAAACCTGAGCGGGCAGTGATCCATGAACCTGAGCTGCAGGTCTATGTTGAAAATTTTGGATCAGGAAAAGCCGACTTTGCTTTGGCCGCGGAAGTAGAAGGGCGCTTGGCTGGCTGCGCCTGGACGCGGATCATGAACGATTACGGACATCTTGACGAACAAACGCCTTCGCTGGCGATCGCTGTCTTTGAGCAATATCGGGGCAGGGGAATCGGGACGAAACTGCTTAAGACCCTGTTGATTCAGCTACAGGAATCGGGTTATTCCCAAGTTTCCTTATCGGTTCAGAAGGCGAATTTTGCCGCTCAGCTCTATCAGAAACTGGGATTTCAGATTATTAAGGAAAACGCGGAGGAGTGGATCATGGCTGCTCCTCTAAACCCGAAGAAAAAAGAAACGCTTTGACGGGTTTGTTCGCTAAATCCATTCGCTGCGTTTCTTTTACTTTTGGTTATGTTACAAGCTATTCCTGGGGGTTTTCTTCCGGCTGATCCTGCGGTTCTTCGGGTGCATCATTCGGATCTTGCTCAGTGGAATTCCCGTCGTTGCCCGGCTCGGAATCCTCAACCGGAACCTCACTTGGCACAGGTTCGGCATGAACAAGACGATAAACAACAATTTCGGCCGGAGAGAACAGACGCACATCCATGCGCGTAGTGCCGGTACCATTGGTAATATCTAAGAGAATATCATCGACCTGATGCTTGCCGCGATAGTAAATCTCCGCATAATTAGCCCGATAAAAGGTTCCTAACAAGGGGATATAGACCTGACCGCCGTGGCTGTGTCCTGCCAGCATCAGATCGGTCTGATCCTGCGGCAGCTGCAAAACCGTATCCGGGGTATGGCATAAGGCAATCGTAAAGCTGTCCGGAGAAATGTTCTGATAGGCCGCTTCCGGATTCGGGTTGCCCAGCATTTCACTTTCCAAGCCGACTAAAGAGATCGACTGCGTTCCGCGGTTGCGGATTTTGACGGATTGGTTATTCAGCACCTCAAAGCCCGCTTCAAACAACAAATGACTGACCATGTCCGCGCTGCTCTGGGATTCCAGATCATGGTTGCCTAAGACTGCGAACTTGCCCAACGGCGCTTTGAGCTGGGTTAAAGCCCCTTTCAGTGTATCCATCGTCTGATCATCAGGCCAGTGGTTGGCAGGATGATCAAACAGATCGCCGCCGAATAAAATCACATCGGCCCCCACGCTGTCAATTTTGGAAATCAAAGCTTCCAGCCGGGCTTCGTCAACGAAGGCGTTATAATGAACGTCGGAGAAAAATAAAATTTGCAGTCCGCTGAGGGCTTCCGGAATCTTTTCGGAACTTATCGTTTCCGTTCGGATGCGGATCTGTTTGGGGGCGATCTCTGTGGCGTCCAGATAAAGTACGCCTGCTCCGGCAAGCAGAAGCAGCACGATTAAGATTATTTTCAGGATTTTCTTCATGAGAACTCCTTTCGTCACTCTATTTTATCATAAGCTTACGGTAAAAAGAATCGCGAAATCTGGGGAATTTACGGAATGGCTGTGAATGATACTAAAGCGTGGGGGAACACTAAATCCGAGGTGGATTATGAAGAAAAAATCAACTGCCGCCCGTTTTAACGGGCTGTTTCTGTTTTCTTATGCAGCCGGAGCGATCGGGACGACGCAGACCATTCCCTATCTGGTATCGATGGGTTTTGAAGGTGTGCAGAAGGGAATCATTCTGTCCGGCATGGCAATCTCAACGCTGGTGACACAGTTCCTGTTCGGCTATCTCTCCGATAAATTTAAAGGCTGCCGCTGGTTTTTCTTAATCAGCTTCGGCATCTTCTTTGTCGGAGATGTCGTGCTGTTTGGGTTTCGCTGGCCGCAGTTCTGGTATTTACTGGCGATGATTTCGCTGACCGGCGGCATTGCCCGAACCTGGCAGGGGCTGGAAGATACCTGGGTGCTGCAGATTGATGAAACCAAGCCGGTATATAGCCGCATCCATGCCTGGGGAGCCTTTGGCTGGGCGATCGGCAGTTGGGCCGCTGCGATCTTGTTAAATTGGCTGGATTTTCCGGTGATTGCCGTTTTGGTCTTTTTCAGCAGTGGGGCAGCGCTCTATTTTGCCTGGAATCAGGAGGATGCCAAGCGGGCCAGCGGCAAGGTTGTCAAGCTTGCGGATTTAAAAGAACTCGTTAAAAATAAGGCCTATATCCTGCTGGTGTTGATACTGTTGGTGTTGTTTGGTATGGGCACGGCTGATATGTATATCGTTGTCGACAAGGTGATGGCGATCGGCGGAACCAGCTTTCACGTCGGGGCAAAATGGGGACTGCAGTCGCTAATGGAGATTCCGATCCTGTTAGTCGGGGATAAACTGATGAAGAAATATGATCCGGCCAATCTGATGCTGGGCGCTTCCGTACTGTTCGGCGTTCGCTTTATCGTGTACAGTCTGATCCAGAATCCCTGGTGGATGATCGCGGCGGCCGTCTTTCAGATGGTTACCTTTCCAATCATCATTATCAGTTCCAAGCTGATGATTGATGAGATCATTTCGGAAAAGCTGAAATCCAGCGGTCAGATGGCGGCGATGAGCGTCTATATGGGCATCTCCCTGTTAGTCATGCCGGTGTTCTGCAGCAGTTTGTCAGAAGCAATCGGCTGTGATCCGGCTCTGTTGGTAGTCGCCGCCTTTGCCTTGGTGGCGATTGTCTTGATTTTGATGTTTAAAAAAGTTCGCGGACCGCTTAAAAAAGGAATGCAGAAATAAGCTTTCAGCCGGGGCTCATCCGGCTTTTCTTTTGCTTGAAAGCCGAGGGACTTTATGATACGCTGTCCAAGGTAAAGTAAAGGAGCGAAAGAGGATGACAAAAAAATGCTACCTGTTGGATTTGGACGGCACGATGTATCGCGGTACAGCGATCATTGAAGGGGCGAAAGTCTTTGTTGATCATTGTTTAAAGGAACATCTTCCTTTCTTATTTTTGACGAACAATTCCGGCCGGACACCGCGCCAGGCTGCCGATCACATGTTAAAAATGGGCTATCGGGGAATTGAACCGAAGCATTTCTATACCTCGGCGATGGCGGCGAGCGATACGATGATCCGCCGCTTTCCGGAAAAGAAACGGGCCTATATGGTCGGTGCTGAGGGTCTGCGCGAAGCCCTGCTGAACAATGGTTATCAATTAGTTCAGGATCACGCGGATCTGGTCTTTATTGGATTGGATAAGGAAGGAACCTGGGAAAAATATTCACTGGCGCTGCGTCAGGTGCTGGCGGGGGCAATTCTGGTCGGCACTAACAATGACCGGATTCTGCTGAGTGAAGAGGGAGCCAACTGCGGCAATGGTTCGACTGTCGCCTTGATGGAATATGCCAGCTCCCGGGAAGCGGTCAAAATCGGCAAGCCCCATGAAGCCATCATCACCGGCGCTCTGGCCTATCTGGGCTTGCAGAAAGAGGACGTCATCATCGTTGGCGATAACATGGAAACGGATATCTTATGCGGCGTTCAGGCTGGAATTGAAACGATCTTAGTGACGACCGGCGTTCATGATCGGCAGGCCGCGGCGGCATATTCCTTCGCTCCGGATCATATAATTGAAGACCTGAGGGAACTCATGGACTAAGGAGGAGGATGCCTATCGGCGTTCTGGAATGGATCAAAAACGGCGGACTTGTACTGTATGCCTGTTTCAAGGCGTTTCTGCCGCTGCCTTCACTGGAGGTTGTGCTGATTCCGCTGATTCTGAAAAACCCGGATGGCTGGCTGCTGTATGCGCTGGAAGGCGCGGTGGGGACAGCTGTGGGCGGATGGATCGGCTATCAGATCGCACGCCAGGCTCAGCAGGCTGTGCTCAGAAAGTTTGCCAGCGAGAAGCAGATTGCAGCCGGGAAAGAATTGATGGACCGCTATGGCGTGCTGGCTGTGTTTATCGGCGGGGTAACCCCGATCCCAGATTTTCTGTTGGCGTATCTGGCGGGCATGACGCAGATGGCGCTGATTCCGTTTCTGCTCAGCGATGGAACCGCGCGGTTACTGCGCAGTGTTCTGATCGGCTGGTGTATACGCTCACTGGGGTATGTGGTGGATATTGAACGCTGGGGCACGGTGATTTCCTTGGTGATGATCGCCTGGCTGCTGCTGCGCTGGGCGCGCAGCGATGAGTAAAGCCAAGAAAAAAGGCCTCCGTTCCAAAAGGCCTTTTTCCTTGTTTATAAGGGGATAGAATGTTCTGTACGATAATTTTTAAAGGGGATATTATGTTAGTTCGTAGGAGAAGAGGTTATCGTACAGGCAAGAGGTCTTCTCTTTCTCTTGCTGGTATAAATATACCAAAGAAGTATAGGCGAAATATGTCGAAATTGTGTTAAAATGTGTGATTTTTTTTAATCTTTGATTATAATGAAACAGAAGAATAGAAATGAGGATAAAGAAATGAAGAAACCGATGATTGCTCTGACTGCCCGAAGCGGCGATTTTGACGGACAGACGCGAATCTTTGACAATCAGACTTACTTTGATGCGATTGCGCAGGCCGGCGGGATTCCCGTCCTGGTCACCTATGGTGATGATGAAGATTATAAGATGATTGCAGAGCGCTTTGACGGTTTGATGGTGACAGGTGGGGAGGATCTGGATCCGGCGCTGTTTCATCAGCCGGCTCATCCTTCACTGGAGCTGACAGATCCGCGCCTGGATACGCTGGATCTCAGGCTGATTCAGCTGTTTGCCGCCAAGGGAAAACCGATCTTAGGCATCTGCCGGGGGATTCAGAGCATCAATGTCGCATTTGGAGGCACGCTGATTCAGGATCTCAATACCCAGTATCCAGCGATGCGCGCAGCCGGCCATCAGCAGCACAAGGCGGTGCCGAAGCCGGCCATGGATGCGACGTTTCATGACAACACGTTTGTCGAGGGGACGAAGCTGTACGCTATGTTTGGTTCACGCCATGCGGTCAACAGCTATCATCATCAGAATATTGATCAGGTTGCGGATGGATTTGTCGTTTCTTCCTGGAGCGAGGATGGCCTGGCCGAAGCGATTGAAAAAGATCAGATTCTGGCCGTGCAGTGGCATCCTGAACGGTTGATAACAGATCCGTGTCATAGAGCAATCTTTGAATCTTTTATTCAGGAATGTCGGAAATAAAATTTATACAAAATCCGTAAAGTGTCTATAAAAACCGTTTAGTTAAGCCTTTTTTCAGAATTTGTATTGACAACGAAGCGTAAATTCAGTAAGATTCTATCAGGTCGAAGGACCTGGATTGATTCATCTGTTATTGTTTTTCCCCCACCCATTCAAACAATAATAGATCCCCCCCAAGAGATCGAATCAATTCTGATAAGGACATCTTCGGATGTTCTTTTTTTGATTTGAAGAAGGAGGAGAAGGCATGCGGTGTCTTGGCGTTTTTGAAGATACAGTCGATCCAGAACAGCCGATTTTAACTCTGCGCAAAACAGCGCGGGTGTTTGTCATCAATCCGCAAGGGAAAGTTGGGATGATTCATGTCAAGGGAGAAGATGAGTTTGGCCAGCGTGATCATCTGGAAAGCTGCGGCGGCGGAATTGAAAGGGGAGAGAGTCCAGCTCAGGCAATGCTTCGGGAAGCCCGCGAAGAACTGGGCGTCATGCTGCGGGATTGGGTTGAATTGGGCTGGATCGAAGATGAATATCATCGGCTGCAGCGGCGCAATCACAGCACGTTTTTCGCAGCCCATTGTGAAGCGGGCTTCCTGCCGAGAAATCTGACGGCGATGGAACAGGCGATGATGGCGGATCCGGTTTGGCTAAGTCCGCAGGAAATTCATCAACGGCTGGATCCTAAGAAAAATCAGGGCATTGCGCTGCTGATCGCGCAACGTGATTTCTGCGCTTGGCAGGAATTGCTGCGGCGTAAAATCATAGTATTCAATTAAAAAGAATCCTCGCGGTCAGGATTCTTTTTTCAATGGAAATGATGTATTTTCCATCCGGCGCAGATGATACAGAATCGGCGCCTGCGGCCGTCCGTCGGTATAGGTGCGGACGCTCCAGGAGGAGTCCAACTGTTCGATCCAGCTGACAATCGCCTGCCACTCTTCCATGCCGCCTGCATGACCACGATAGCAGGCCAGAGACAACAAACCATCGAGTTTCAATAAAGACCGCGCGGCATCCAGGGCGGGCAAGGTAGTCTTGGGGGTTGTAATCATCGGACTGCAGGAATGAGGCAGATATCCGAAGTTGAAAACAATAATCTCAGCCGGATGGTCTGTCCAGCGCGTCAGCTCGGCATGATTGGCCTGCACCACGGTGACATTGGGGAAAGCTGCGGCTTTTTTGCGGGTTTTGGTTACCGCTTCCGCCTGAATATCTAACGCCAGCACCTCGGTTGCCAGCGCCGCCAGAAAAACGGTGTCGTTGCCGCCGCCGCAGGTGGCATCGATGGCAAATTCAACATGGTCAAAGGCTTCCCGAATCCAACGGTGATTGACAGTATTGATGTTATCGGCCATTGGACACCAGCTTTCCCTGCCATGTATTGAGGTTTGCCATCCGCTTGTCAATTTCATTGAGGACGATTGTCTTTTTCTTTGTCCATTCCGGAGCGATCAGCGCTTCACCAGCGCCGTCGCCGGTCAGCCGCTGGATGATGATTTCCGGACGCAGCCGTTCCAGCTGATCCACGACGATCGCGACGTATTCATCGCGTGTCAAAAGTGGGAAGGGTTGCTGCATGTATGTGTCAGCCAGCTGCGTATCCTGCATCAGATGAAGCATGTGAAGCTTGACGGCATGGATCGGCAGCTGATTGATCTGACATGCGGTCTCCAACATCATCGCAGCGTCTTCACCCGGCAGTCCGTTGATCAGATGAACGCAGATTTTAAGCGGCGTGCGGGCTAAGCGGGTAACGGTTTCAACGACTTGGGCATAGTCATGACCACGGTGGATCTGCCGGGCAGTGCGGTCATGAACACTCTGAACGCCAAGCTCCAGCCAGATTTCCTTCTTTGCACAGCACTGGGCGAGCCAGTCAATTTTCTCCTGTTCAAGACAGTCAGCGCGGGTGGCAATCGCAATGGCTGCGACTTCCGGCCGGTCTAAGAACGGGATAAGACAGTCCTGAATTTTGCTGAGGGGGCCATAGGTGTTGGTATAGGCTTGAAAATAAGGGATAAAGTCGGCGTCCGGCCATTTATGACGCATCATTGCCTGACCTTTAGCATATTGGCTCAGCAGCGGTTCAGCCCGATCTCCGGCAAACTCTCCGCTGCCAGAGCGGGTGCAGAACGTACAGCCGCCTGTACCGCAGGTACCGTCGCGGTTAGGACAGGTGAAGCCGCCGTCTAACGGAACTTTGGCCACCTTTTTTCCGAATTGATGGCGCAGATAATAGTTCCAGGTATGATAACGCTTGTTGTCATCGGAATAGATAAAGGGATTATTGGTCTTCATAACACTCCTTCAGCGGTACGGTTTTCAGTTCGCTGATCAGCTGAACGAGGAGCTGGCTGATGGCTTCCAGCATCGCTTCACCCCATTGGGCAGTTGCGGTTTGCGGATGATCCGGTCCCGTCCAGCCGTTATCGCAAAGGACAGAAATAGGTTGGGGCATCGTCAGGGTAACACCGTGAAACTGAACAGTTTTAAAGCCAGTCGTTTGAATGTTTTCGCTGACAGGTTTTAAAATGGAATCCCGGTACCGTTCGGGATGCACGGTTTCCGGACAAATCGCCAACATCGCCGCTGTTTCTTCCCCGCCGCCATGGCCTCCGCCCCAGGCCGGATCGATCTCTTTGGCCATCTGCCACCAGTTGGCGATGACGCCCAGATCACCCTGGGTATTCAGCCGCAGTGCGACTTGTTCCAAAGCCGGCAAATTGCCGCCATGACCGTTCAGAAAAAGAAACCGGCGGGCACCGTGAGTGCGCAGGCTGTTGACGATTTCCTGGACAACGCAGCGCAATGTTTCACTGCTGAGACTGACCGTGCCGGGATAGCCTTTCAGATAATCACAGCAGCCAAACGGCAGGGCCGGCAGCACCAGAATTTCGCTCTGCTTTTCAATCCGCTGAGCCAGGGCCTGCGGCACCAGCGTATCTACGCCCAGCGGATTGTGGACGCCATGACATTCCAGACTTCCGGTGATGATCATGACGCAGTCGTTGGTTTTAAAATAAGCCTGAACCTCAGGCCAGCTTGTTTCCATACAATACATGAGCTGATCTCTCCTTCTCTTTCGATTAAGTGTAAGCGATCTGATCATTTTTTTCAACTTGATTGAGGATTGCGGCTTCTTTGTGGGAAGCAGAAGCGGTATAATAAAGAAAAGAATGGGGGAGAAACCTGAATGAATCGAAATGAAGTCTTAAACGCTGCGGTTGAGGAACAAGCCCAGCTTATCTGCAAAACGGCCGAAGTGATCTGGAAACATCCGGAAACCGGGTTCAAAGAATGGAAAACAAGCGCTTATTTGGAACAGATTTTTACCGACCTGGGTTATGAGCTGGTCAAACCGGAAGGCATTCCGGGCTTTTATGCCGATCTGGAAACCGGCCGGCCGGGACCGAAGCTGTGCATCATGGGCGAGCTGGATTCTTTAATCTGTGCGGAACATCCGGATTGTGATCCGCAGACGAAGGCGGTTCATGCCTGCGGCCATCATGCCCAGGCAGCGGGTCTTGTGGGAGCCGCGGCGGCGCTGAAAGAGCCGGGGGTTCTGGATGGATTGTGCGGTTCGATTCGATTAATGGCCGTACCGGCTGAGGAGCTGATTGAAGTCGGATATCGGGAAAAACTGCGGGCTGAAGGGAAGATCGAATTTTTCGGCGGCAAGGTTGAATTTATGAACCGCGGTTATTTTGAAGATGTCGATCTGTGTGTACTGATTCATACCTTTGACGATCCGTGCTTGAAGCATGTCTATCAGCTGGCGCATGGCAACAATGGCTGCATCGTTAAAAACATTACGGTGCATGGGCTGGCTTCGCATGCGGGCGGATCTCCGGATAAGGGCATTAACGCGCTGTATGCGGCAATGCAGGCCTTGCAGGCGGTCAATGCAATGCGTGAGACCTTCCGTGACGACGAGCATATCCGTTTCCATCCGATCATTACCGAAGGTGGACAAGCTGTCAATGCGATTCCGGATGAAGTCAAGATTGAAAGCTATGTCCGCGGTGCTTCGCTGGAAGCGATTGATCAGGCCAATCGTCGGATCAACCGTGCGATTGCGGCATCGGTGGCGGCGATGGGAGCGACGGTGACGCTGCAGGATCGGCCTGGCTATTGCCCGATGCATGATGACGAGCTGATGAACGAAGCAGCGCTGGCTGCCATGAAGCGGATTGTCAGCGAAGATGAAATTTTGATTCAGACGCAATGGGGGACCGGCTGTACGGATATGGGCGATCTGTCCGCGGTGCTGCCGACGATCCAGCCAGGTTCCAGTGGATCCATTGGGGCTTATCACGGCAAGGATTTTCAGATCGTTGATCCGGAAAAAGCCTACATCATGCCGGCCAAGGCACTGGTCTTTATCGCTGATGAGCTGCTTCAGAATGAGGCTGCAAAAGCCAAGGAAATCATGGCCCAGTTTAAGCCGCTCTATGCTTCCCAGCAAGCCTATCTGGCAGATGCCCGGCGGCGTTTTCTGGATAAGGAAGCTGTTCAACTGAATGCGGATGGAACAATCACGCTGGATTTTCAGAACCTGGAATAGCTGTTTATAAAACAGTTCACATCAAACTGAAACCGGGGAGCTGACAACCAGGATACAAATCAAAACAGACGTATCGTCTAAACGGCGGTATGTCTGTTTTGTTATGCAGCAGAGGCAGTGTGAATATAAAACCTTATTTATCTTCCTTATGCTTTTATAAAGTAGCATCACTATTTCTCATTTTCGGAATGGTTTATCAGCCTTTTACTTTCCCAAACTCGGCTTTTGAAATAGAACAAACCAACGATAGCGGGTAAAAGCGGGGAAACAGCTTGTCCGATATAGACACCTGAAAATCCGATATTCACGATGAAAGCCAACAGCCAGCTTACAGGAAGCCGGACGATGACCGCATCTAAAAGGGCATTTATCATAGCAACATTGGCGGAGCCAATACCAATGGCAAAGGAGTCAAATGTATACATAACTGCATAAATCAAGCTGTTTATTCCGCAACATATTCTTAAATACAGTATGCCGTCTTCAATCACTTCCTGGTTTACTGGGTTAAACAGCATAATGACTTGTCTGGCAAATATTTGAACAAATAGGATTACGATCAGTGTAATCATAATATTGAAGTACATTCCTATTTCTGTTGTCTTTTTGACGCGTTCTATATGATTTGCGCCCATATTCTGCCCAACCATAGCTGTAACGGCCTGCCCGATTGCCGAACAGGGCATACCCGCAAATGTGTTGACTTTCAATCCAACGCCAGATGCGGCAGCCACCGCCACACCAAAATGATTGAGCATACCGGTGATCATAAGATAAGAAATATTGACAACTACCATCTGAATAGCCGTAGGCAATCCTACTTTTAAAATAACGATTAGCATTTCTCGTTTAATCGCAAAGTGTCGTACCTTAAAATCAAAGATAAAGTTGTTTCTTTTTAAATGAATGATTGAAATTAAAAGGGAAGCTCCTTGTGAGAAAATGGTAGCATAAGCCGCGCCTTTTGTCCCCATGCCCAAAGATCCAACCA
The DNA here is from genome assembly GCF_022440805.1 of Holdemania massiliensis. Lineage (NCBI taxonomy): Bacteria > Bacillati > Bacillota > Erysipelotrichia > Erysipelotrichales > Erysipelotrichaceae > Holdemania > Holdemania massiliensis. The sequence continues at coordinate 1,953,833 of NZ_JAKNTK010000001.1, forward strand.
AGATGACGTCCAGCACAATGTTTACAAGTGTCGCTATTGCGATAAAATAAAGTGGACTTTTGGAATCCCCAAAGCCTTTCATAATGGAACAAACAGCATTATAGCCAAAGACAAATACAGTGCCATAGCAAATAATTTGCATATATTCGCAAGCGTCCTTCATCGAAACGGCGGGTACATTTAGCAGCCTAAAAAGAGGCTGATATACGAGTAATCCTAAAATGGTAACGATCAGCGAAGCGATGAGGGATATTGTAAATAGTGTTCCGACTGTTTCACTTTGTCCTTGTTCGTCATTCGCTCCTTTAAATTGGGCAACTAATACAGTGCCGCCCATGGTAACGCCAATACAAATTGAATTGATGATAAAACTTATCATAGATGCATTACTGATGGCGGCAAGCCCTGTTTCTCCTACAATTCTGCCAATAACCAACATATCGACAATACTGTAAAAGGATTGTAATAGATTAGCAAGGAGCATAGGAAGGGCAAATAGGATTAACGTTTTCGATACATTTCCTGTTGTTAAATCCTGTTTTTCTTTCATTAGACAATTTCCTTTCTTAACGCAAAAAAGCAAAGGGTAAACACGAGAATGTGCGCCCTTTGCTTATTAAAGCATAGCAGCTATAAACAAAAGGCCGCAGATAAAACATTGTCTGCGACGCGATGAGTATAAAAAAATTATCTATGGATAAGAACAAGTCAAAAACTACTTCTCAGTCTTGGAATAAGTCTTTTCATAAAATGTTTTTATATTAGGCTCCGCACAATGTTTTGTAATATACAGTTGTTCGGAGCTATCTTCAATACAAAATTTCCCGTATAACTTCATTGTGCTCACCCTTTCCTTTAACTTTTGCATTTTAATTATAAACACACTCACTCAATGATGTCAATTTATTATCTTAAACCATACAAACATATGAGTAATAGTATTTCCGATGATAAAACATTTGTTCGTAAAATTACATCACTCTTGGATATTCGCGATGTTTATCCTAAAATATTAATCGCGAGAACACGACACGAAACTTATCAATGTCAACTACCCACCACCTAAAGGTAGTGGGCTTGCAACTGCCCAGTCGTAGTAACGGCTTACGCCTCCGACCTTTAAACCCCAATAGATATTGATATCTAAAGTGGCGTTACATCCTAGGGTGGTTGACGGCACCCTTTACAACAAAGATTTACTCTGCTGTAACTCTATTAGGTACTTGACTATCTATAAGATAGTTTATTCCCATACGATATAGATTCATAGCTCCAATACGGTCATCATTGGATTGATAACTACAGTTCTTGCAAGTAAACAAATGTATTTTCTTGTTACGATTCGACTTTTCAATATGTCCACATACCGGACAACACTGACTTGTATAACGAGGGTCTACTTTTAACACAAGAGATTGAGTCTGTTTCGCTTTATAAGCAAGTTTTTGCTCTAAATCATAGAAAGACCAAGACACGGATACATAACGGTCTTTTGTGCGAACTCGTTCTGTCGCAGAACGCACATCCCTTAAATCTTCTAAAACAAAGAGTGTATGCTTTGGGTTAGATTCCACGAGTGCCTTTGATACTTGATGGTTAATATCTTGCATCCAACGGTTTTCTCGTGACCCGATAGCCTTCAATCTTCGTCTAGAAGATGGAGTCTGACGCATCTGTAGTTCTTTACGAAGTTTAGAATAATGAGCACGCATTTGCTTTATAGCTTTACCGCTAACAAAACCCGATTTATGTTGACTATCGTAAGTAGCAACAACAAAGTTAATACCTCTGTCGATGCCGACAATATTGCAAATTTCGTCATTAGAACATTCTTCTACTTCGTAAGTAACGGGTATGTGTAAAAAATATTTACCATGCTTATTTACAAGTTTGGCTGTGCCAAATTTATAGATACTATGGTCAAAATATTGAGACATACCCTCAGTGAAATAGGGCAGCTTTACACGACCACTTAATGTATTAACTGAAAAGCAGTCCTTCGTAAGAGAATAATCTCGATTCCAAACAAGGTCATATTGTGGCTTTTTAAAATTAGGTTTCATCCACTCATTCTGATTTTCAAGAATGGTTTTATATCTCGCAATAACCGTCTTTAAAACAGACTGAGCCATTTGAGATTTTAAGCCAAACCGATCTCGCAGGTCAGAATACAGTACCTTATTAAGGGCAAACTGCTTTAAGTTGTGTGTTTGGAATACATAGTTTGAAACATAATTACAAGCATCTGTATATGTAGACATAGTAGAAGTAAGCAGTACTTTATCATCATCACTTGGAGCTATCTTTATTTTAGCTGTAACTGTAATTTGTGCCATCCGTGTCCTCCTTTCATTAATATTCTATTGAGTTAATTATAGAGCATTTATCCGTGAAAATCAACATTTTGAGGTGGATTATGGATAAGAGTATAATTGTCATAATAGACGTAAATATAGTCTCAAAGTACGTATTGTGCTCGTGACAAAATATCGTAAATAATTACTTCAAGGTCATATTGCGGACGATACAAAACAAAGAACTATGCAAGGCATATACTAGGGAAATAATAGCTATAGAAATGGAAAAAGAACATGTACATTTTTTACTCGGTGATGACGCAACAGATAGAGTATGTGATATTGTAAAAATTATTAAACAGGAAACAACTCATTATCTTTGGACTAAATATTATAATTTTCTATCTAAACACGATTTGGAAGAAACGCATATTTTGGTCTGACGGCTATTTTGCTTGTAGCATTGGAGAAGTATCATCAGCTACGATACAAAAATATATCGAGAGCCAAGGTTAATAGTTAACCATTTACAAGGCTCCTCCTATCGTCTAAAGACTGTAGGTTTTCGCCTACTAAAAACGAAAGAATTTAATTTATGAAGGTGTACAAATCATTGATATTTGTCGTTGGTTAAGTGAATAGCCTATTATCACTTTTTGAAAAAATCTTTATAAGTGGTAATGAACATCCATAATTACGCTAAAGGATTGTAGTAGATTAGCTCCTGTTGTTCAATCCGGCTTTTCTTGCATTGAACAATTTCCTTGCTTAACATAAAAAAGCAGAGGGTGAACACGAGAATGCGCATCCTTTGATTCTTAAATCATAGACTTATAAACAGAAGGTCGCAGATTATCTGCGACCCGATTAGTATAATTAAACTACTTATCAGCAACGTACGAAAGTATCTTAACCACTTGTTGAGGACGCTTTTATGTTTATCGGCTAGGATAACAGCGTTGAAAGAAAGTTCATTACAGCAGGGTAATCCAGTTTTCCAATGGAATGCAGCATAACAGCGTAAAGCTAGTGACGCTGTACAAGACAGTCCAGCGGGCAGCTGGTATGTTTCGAAATAAACCAAGAAAAGCAAGCAGGGTGGCTGCGCTGAGTACACTCAATGCCCAGACAGCCAGGATCCGACGTAGTGTCAAACCAAAAACGAACGTGTAAACACCCAGCTTAAACCCGGCCAACAGCACAAAGGCGAATGTGCACAGACAGAACAACTTTGCTGCCGCATGCAGCCATTTCGAGGTAAGTAGGGGAACTTCACTGATGCTGCGCAGAGCCGCCAGCACGCTGAGGTTGAGGATCACGATGCCGCACAGCTGCCAGAACCCTTGGACGGCGTATTGACAGGCTACGGTGACCGTGATGGCTCCGCTGATCAGCAGGCGCAGATAAACAAAGGCTTCCACAGCAAAGAACAAAATGTAAATCAAACACAGCACGCTGAGGACTAAGGCTGTTGTGAAGGCAGGCAAAACCTGGATTCGGGCCATGCTTGTTTTCCATTGAGACTGAGAAAACAAGGGTTTCGTTGAGGCTAAACATCCTCCGGCTAAGCCGAACAACCATGCGCCAACCGGCAGGGAGAGGATCAGCGTAAGCATGATCTGAGGTGAAACTCCGCTGAACAGAATAGTACCTGCCGCTGCTGCAACTTCCGCGAAAAACGGATCGGCGCCGCTTAACAAGCTCCACGCCAACATCCCAATTCCGCCGGCTAGAAACAGTGAGAGTCCAATCAATCCAGGACTCAGCTTCTGACCGCTGCGATGAGCCAAATAATCCCGTACAGCTATACTTAAGACATGAATTCGAAGCAACATCCGCCGCAGTGGCCCAATCAGACCACCCCAGACGAATTCCAGAAGAAAGCTGCCGCTGGTCTGATTATGAATCAAACACTCTGTTCGGCAAAGCGTCCAGTAGACAGCTTCCAGATGCAGTGCAAGGATTTGCCACAGCGCTAAGAAGCTGACGGGCTGATAGAAGCATAAGGAAGCAGCGGTGAGCAGCAGGCAGCCCGCCCAGATCCGGCTTTCCGAACTAGCTTTCCGCTCTAACCGCTCAGCTCCCTGACTGATGAGCAGGATATAAAGCAAGGTGAAAAGGATTACGGCTGGATTGCGATAAGTCATCAATCGAAAATCCGCAAACCCCATCACATAGCCGACATACAGAAAGGCCATGGGAAAGCTGAGAAGGGCGGCCATTGTCCATGAAAACTGAACCGTGGGTTTACCGCTTTGCACTGTCTTTGCATTTGCCTCGCTCATGCTCAGTCCTCACGCTTAAATTCCAGCAGATCGCCGGGCTGACAGTCCAGAACATCGCAGATCTTGCATAAAGTATCAAACTTAATGCCTTTGGCTTTGCCATTTTTCAAGATGGATACATTAGCCATGGTGATGCCGATGCGCTGCGACAATTCAGTGACGCTCATTTTGCGTTTGGCAAGCATGACATCTAAAGTAACATTGATTTCCATTTCACTACACCATCAATTCGTTCTCAGTCTGAATCTGTTCGGCAATCGTGACCAGATAGGCCAGGGTATAGGCGGCTACAGCGATGAGCCCACCCATCGTCATTAATCCCAATCCGCCTAACATCAATGCTGGATGCAGGATATTGATCGCCAGAGCATACAGACATCCGAGCAGACACAGCGCGGTGTCAAACAGAGCCAGGCGGCAGATCCAACGTAAACCATCCGCGTTTTCCGTACAGAAAGAACGATTCCTTCCAATTCGCGTACAGATTTGCCAAAACAGGAACAGCGCAATATAGAGAATGAGCGCGGCTGAAGCGGAGAGCAGCTGCAGCGGCAATTCTTCATTGAAGGTTCGGCCGTAAAACTCAATTAAGCTGTGCAGCAGTTCTGGAATGGCAAGTGCAAAAACGACAAGTCCCATTGCAGCTAAAATGAAAACAAACAGTTTCAGCAGAAAAGCCAATTTACGATTATTCATCTTATCAACCTCATTTCTGCTTTGATTATAACAGAAGAAATATAAAAATCAATAAATATTTATCGTTTTACAATAAATATTTTCTGCGATTCGCTTTTTTGTGTATAAAACAGCGGATAAAAAAATCCGAAGCGATCCTTCGGATTTCAAGACTTTCTATAATCACTTTAACAGCTGCGCAAAAGCTCAGCTACCGCATGTTTATCTTCGTTGGTTAAAATTTCAATCATTGTTTCATAGGAAATATCTTGATTATCAGGGCAGCTCAGATAACCAAGATAGCCTTGGGAATAACAGACCAATACATCTTTCTTTAAATCGAGATTCTGCATGTACCCTGAGAACAGCTCAAACGGATTAAAGATCAGCCGGAAAGGGCCGAAATTAACGCGGGTAAAGCGAACCTCGTCAGGCAGCATACTCAGCATGCCGCGGTATTGTTCAACCATTTTCGCTCCGGTATGCAGCTCGCGGATTTCTTTGTCGCTTAATCCTGAGGTATCCATCTGATCCAGATCGATCTTTTTCAGGGTCTTATGAATCGGCAGTCTCTGTTCCTTCCACTCTAGCTTCAGCGGCTGCATCCGCGGCGTCAGCTTCATCATCTTTTCCCAAGCAGAAGCGATTTCGTTCGCCAGCCGGATCACCTCGTCATAATTCTTAGCCTGACGGGTGAAGCGCGTTGAAACATCACCGCAGGGACCCTGTAAGAAGAGGAAGAACTCCTTCGGATACCGCTGTTTCAGAATGTCCAGGGCTGCGCCTGGATAATCGGATGACAGATAATCAGCATCCTCGGCTGAAATCGTAGGATGACAGTTATAAATTAAGAAGTTGCCGATCCGCAGTCCTTCTTTAAAGAAGCTTAAGACGCCGGCGGTAACATATTGATCACTGCCGCCGGATAACCGGCAGCGGCCGACACCGGTAAAGTTGCGTACCTGATAGGACACGGTCAGCGGAGCATCTTCACTCATCCGACAGTTTCTCACAAGATTAAGCAGCTTGATATCCAGACTTTCAAGATAAGGGGTATTTTCTTCAATAAAACCCAGCGCATTGCATAAGGAAGGGGCATAATGCGTATGCGAACAGCTGAAGATGATCAGCGCGTCTTCGCCGATCGACTGCCGCAGCGATTCCTCCATCCGTTCCTGAACATCCTGCGAAATTCCCAGTGAATCAAATGTAATCAAAATAACTTCCCGATTTTCGTCTTCCATGCGCAGACATCGGGCGTATAAGTCTCCGCGTACTTTGTTCAGCGGTTCGGTCTGCGTCAGAAATCCGACCGGCAGACAACTGAAGGTAGGATTGATGCAGACTTGATTGTAACCAATTTTCACGTGATATCCCTCATTTCAAAATTAATTATAAAACGACTGGTTTGAAAGCGCAATCTTTTGTCCTGTTTTCCGGGTATTTGCATGAAATCTGATGTTGGATTTCATGCATGCCGTATTCGGAATGAACCTTTTCCTGGAATCTGTCTTCTGGAATGGAAGGAAGCAGAAAGAAAAGTTGAATCTTCTTGAAATAGAAATTAAATGCTGCAAAGCGGAGGATACGATAGTTTTTACTGTCAAAAAAACGGCGCATTGAGTTTAGCGCCGTTGGCTGAAAATATCGTTACAATTCAATCGACTGAATCGCGATGCACCGCGGTCCACCCTGAGTGATGAACGCACAGGATAAGTCATACAGAACACATTCAGCTTCAGGAAAACGATCTTTGACCTTCGCCAGAATTTTCTCTGCCTGTTCTTTGTTGAAAGCATGAGATACGCTGATCTGAACACGGGCTTTTTGAACATGTTCTTCCAGATGACCCAGAACGGATTTGATTGCGGCATCAAAGCTGCGGCCAACACCGAACTTTTCTAACCGTCTTCCTTCCTCAGCCTGAATCATGATCGGCTGCAGTTTTAACAGTCCGCCCATCGCGGCTGCCATCGGCGTGCACCGACCGCCGCGCTTGAGATAACTGAAATCCTGCGGCAATAAAAACGAAAGGCTCGTTGCGATCTTCGTTTGCAGCGTATCCAGAATTTCTTCGATCTGCGTGCCTTCGTGAATCAGCCGTGCGGCTAAATCAACAAGATAACGATGCGGTCCGCACAGGGTCTGAGAGTTCACGACATGAATCCGTTCAGGATGTTCGGTATGCAGCCGGGCAGCCTCAGCTGTCTGGTAGGTGCCGGATAAACCATCGGCCATAGAAATGACAAGAATTTCATCCTCCGGATATTTTTCAAACAGCTCGACCAGTTCGCCCATCGAAGGCTGCGAAGAGGAAGGAATGTAGCCAGCTTTGATCAGATTCAGAAAAGCTTCGGCATCGATGTCTTCATATTCACGGTAAGTTTTGCCGTTGATGGTGACGCACAGCGGGGTGATGTCGCAGGGCAGCGCCTTGCCTTCTTCAATGGAATACAATGTGGAAGAATCAGAAATTAAACGAATCATAGTTGAACTCTCTTTCTTTACTTTTTTAGATTGTACAAGGATTTCAAACGCTAAAGGAGAATAAAGACCAGGACAGCGATGAAGTGGAAGAAGGAACCCAGCAGAATGAACAGATGAAACAGTTCATGAAACCCCCAGGCCTTCGACAGATCCGGCTTTTTGATCATGTAGATGACGGCACCGATGGTATAGGCGACCCCACCCAGTGCGATCAGCATCAGACATCCTGAAGGCATTTTGGAGAATCCGCTCCAGTCAAACAGCACTGCCCAGCCCATTGCCAGATACAGCAGCGTATACAAGATCCGCGGGGCATTCAGCCAGCAGATCTTGGCAATGATGCCGGCCAGGGCAATCGCCCAGATCACAACGGCAAACGTAATTCCTTCCTGACCCGGCAGATATGTCAGACACAGCGGCGTATAAGTGCCGGCAATCAGCACATAGATCATCGAGTGATCCAGCTTGCGGAACAACGTATGATGCGGATGATCCCAACTTAATGTGTGATAATAGCTGGAAGCACTGTACAGGGCAATCATCGAAGCACTGAATACGCAGCAGGCCAGAATGGTTTTCAGCGATCGTTGGTTCGCGATCCCGGCTCCAATAAACACCGCGGTAGCGATGACGCCGAAGCAGGCGCCGAGAAAGTGGGTGTAGCTGCTGATCGGATCCTGAACATCCTTAAACCAACGAAACATAAGATCAACTCCTTCAACAATCTAGTTTTGAAAACTAGATCACATAAATATCATATCATATTGATGAGGAAGTTCAACTACAAATCTTGGTTTTTGTCTAAGCATATGCTTATTTCCTTGTTCATTTTCTTATTGTAGCGGTTTTGGTATCAATTGAAAAGCCTTTCGGGAATATTTTTACCTCGAATAAATAAGAAAAAAAGCTGTCTGAAGAAAACCTTTCACAGAAAAGAAAAAATGAATGAAAACCCTTTGATTTCGGCAAGATTTAATTGACTTAAAATGCAAATTTTGCTATTCTTGAATAAGCGATGAAAAGGAATAGTAATTCTTGAATCTGACCTTGAGAGAGTCGGTGGCAGGTGAAAACCGATGGCAGATCAGAATGAACTGGCCTTGGAGCTGAATCTGAAAAGAAGGGTTCCGTGATTCCTGCGTTAAAGGAAAAAGAGGGGCACAGGAAGATTCTTTTCTGTGAACTAAGGTGGTACCGCGCGCTGACGTCCTTAGATTGAGGGCGTTTTTTGTTGCTTAAGAAAGGATGAAATCAATGAGTTACGATCACAAGAGTATTGAATCAAAATGGCAAAAGACCTGGGAAGAACGCAAAACCTTTGCGACGGATGCCTGGGATTTTTCCAAGCCGAAGTTTTATGCTTTGGATATGTTTCCTTATCCATCCGGGGTTGGTCTGCATGCCGGACATCCGGAAGGGTATACCGCAACGGATATCGTCAGCCGAATGAAGCGAATGCAGGGCTACAACGTCCTTCATCCGATGGGATTTGACAGCTTTGGCTTGCCGGCGGAGCAGTACGCCATTCAGACCGGCAATAACCCGAATGGATTTACATTAAAGAATATTGAAACCTTTAAGCAGCAGCTGAAAATGCTGGGTTTCAGCTATGATTGGGATCGTGAGGTCTCAACATGCGATCCGTCGTTCTACAAGTGGACACAGTGGATTTTCAAGCAGCTGTTTGAAAGCGGTTTGGCCAAATGTGTTGAAATGCCGGTGAACTGGTGTGAGGAATTAGGCACCGTGCTGGCCAACGATGAGGTCATTGACGGCAAGAGTGAACGCGGCGGTTATCCGGTTGTGCGCAAGAACATGCGCCAATGGGTCATCGACATCGTGCAGTACGCTGAACGTCTGTTAGAAGGCTTAGAGGAAATTGACTGGCCGGAATCAACCAAGGAAATGCAGCGCAACTGGATCGGCAAGTCGATTGGGGCACTGGTCGATTTTAAGGTGCAGGGACATGATGAACAGTTCACAGTCTTCACCACTCGCTGCGACACGTTGTTTGGCGCTACCTACTGCGTTCTGGCGCCGGAGCATACGCTGGTCGATCAGATTACAACGCCTGAGCAGAAGGCAGCCGTAGACGAATACAAGCGGCAGTGCGCGACGAAATCCGATCTCGAGCGGACGGAACTGAATAAGGAGAAGACCGGAGTGTTCACCGGCGCTTACGCCGTCAACCCGGTTAATGGCAAGCCTGTTCCAATCTGGATCTCTGACTATGTTTTAGCCACCTATGGCACCGGCGCAATTATGGCTGTCCCGGCTCATGATGACCGCGACTATGCGTTTGCCAAGAAATTTGGTCTGGAAATTATTCCAGTACTGGAAGGCGGCAACGTCGCTGAAGAAGCCTGGACACAGGATGGTGTGCATATCAATTCAGGCTTCTTGAATGGATTAAACAAGCAGGATGCGATTGAGACAATGATCAGCTGGCTGAGTGAACATCACTGCGGTGAGCGAAAAGTCAATTACCGGCTGCGGGAATGGATTTTTGCCCGGCAGCGTTATTGGGGCGAACCGATTCCGATCGTTCATCTGGACAACGGTGATACCGTGGCCTTAAGCGACGATCAGCTGCCGCTGATTCTGCCGGATCTGACAGATTACAGTCCGTCGAAAAGCGGAGCTTCCCCGTTGGAAAAAGCACAGGATTGGGTTCAGGTTGAAATCGATGGTGTAAAGGGCCATCGTGAAACAAGCACGATGCCGGGCAGCGCCGGCAGCAGCTGGTATTTCTTACGCTACATTGATCCGCACAACGAAAAGGAATTGGCCGATCCTGAACTGCTGAAGCACTGGTTGCCAGTAGATCTGTATATCGGCGGACCGGAGCATGCGGTCGGACATTTGCTTTACAGCCGGATGTGGAACAATTTCCTGTATGACAAAGGGGTTGTCCCTGTGAAGGAACCATTCCAGAAGCTCGTTCATCAGGGAATGATCTTGGGCTCCAACGGAATTAAAATGGGCAAGCGCTTTCCGGAATACGTCGTTGATCCGAATGTGATCGTTGAAAAGTACGGCGCGGATACGCTGCGTTTGTATGAAATGTTCATGGGGCCGTTAGAGGCCAGCAAGCCATGGAGTGAAAAGGGTGTCGACGCTGCGCGCAAATGGCTGGAGCGTGTCTGGCGTTTAGTCATGGAACAGCCGGAGAAAATTACGGATGAGCTGACGCCGCAGCTGGATTACATTTACAACTTCACGGTAAAGAAAGTCACGGAAGATATTGAAACGCTGAATTTCAATACGGCGATTTCCCAAATGATGATTTTTGTCAACGACTGTTACCGCGTGGAAAAGATCAACCGCAATATGCTTTTAGGCTTTGTCAAACTGCTGAGTCCATTTGCCCCGCATATTGGAGAGGAAATGTATCAGCAGCTGACCGGCGCCGAATCCATCGCTTATGAAAGCTGGCCAACTTATGATGAAAGCAAGCTGGTCAAAAACGAAACGGAAGTCGTCGTTCAGGTCAATGGCAAACTGCGCGGAAAGTTCATGGCCTCCGTGGATGCCAGCGAAGAACAGCTGAAAGAAAAAGCATTGGCGGTCGAGAATGTCCGTCCGTTTATCGAAGGAAAGACGATCCGCAAGATCATTGTCATTAAAGGCAAGGTCGTCAACATCGTCGCCAATTAATCTTGATTAAGCAGCCAGGCATGCCTTTCCAGCCTGGCTTTCTTCTTGATTCAAGCGAAGTGAAGCATAAGAAAAAACGAAAGTAAAGGAAGTGAATGATGAAAATAACAATCATTGCCGCTTTGGATGAGAACTGCGGAATCGGAAAGGCCGGTCAGATGCCTTGGCACTGTCCTGCGGATCTGCGTCAGTTTCAGGAATATACAATGGGGAAAGTGTTGCTGATGGGACGCAAGACAGCCCAGCCATTGCTGCAGCGCCTGCCGGGCCGTCAGCTGTTAATTCAAAGCCGTACTCTGCAAACTGCGGATTTTCCAGTTGTCCGATCTATCACTGAAGCTTTAACCTGGATGCAGAATCATCCCCAATATCAGGAACTGGTCATCGGCGGAGGCGGAGAGATTTATTCTCAATGGCTGCCCTATGCCGACTTTCTCAGGCTCAGTATTATTTCCGGATGTTATGAGTGCGATACATTCTTCCCTGCCTGGAATCAGTGTGAATGGACTTGTCAGAAGCAGACAAAGGAAAAGGAATTTATTTTACAGGAATGGAAACGAAAGATAAATTCGGTACTCATTTAAAAGTTTTTAGGATTTAAAGCGAATCAAGACTTCACAGGTCAGCTTTTTTAAATAGCTGGCTTTTTCTTTTTTCAAAATTTCCATGTCGCAGTGGGTCAATAACTGCATCAGATAAATTTCTGAGACTCTCAGCTTCAATAAAGATGAAAAATCCAAAGCACAGAAAATGACGGTTGAAATCTTATTGCCTTTATGCGTGAATTTGCCGTCAGACAGAAAGACATCAATGCCTTCTTTCCCATAATCTTTTTTATTTCCTATCAACAAAAGCGTTTCGTTAATAATCTTGAAATCAATGGTTTTTTCAATCTTTTGAAATTCGTCGATTAATTTCTGAAATTTCGTTGAAGTCCGGCAGTTTTTATAGACTACAAACTGATAGATCTGCAATAAACTTGAAAATTCAATATTTTCATAAAATCCGATGTTCTCATCTTTAATAAAATATTCATCAATCAGAAAGACGTCAGAAAAAGCCTGGGTTAAATGCAGCTTAGTTTCAATATTTCGTTCTTCAAAGCTGACTTTATAATAAGGCAGATCATAAGAGTAAAACTGAGGAAGCGTACTGAAATCGTAATTGGTAATGATCATATCAAAATCAGAATAGTTTAAATGACGGATCTCATAGAGTTCACATAATCGTACTTCTTCAATATAAGCGTCAAATTCACCAGCTATTTGACGAGCGATAAAAGCCGAATAGGCGATTCCGGCACCGGAAGTCACCAAAATCCGTTTTTTTCGAATCGGAATTGGAATTTGCAGCAGAAATGTCATAAAAAAATTGATGAAGCGGAAATAATCATCACTGGACAGAGAAAAATGCCACTTGTTTTCCAAATGTTCAGCCATTTCAAAACCCAGATATACGGCTAGCGGAGAGACATGCGAAAACTTATTCGTAATAACCCCGCCAAAGGTGATCTTTGCTTCAAAATGAAAATAGTGTTTGATCATTATTTGAGCTAAATGTGTGGCAAACCCATCTTTGAAAGAAGGGTAATCACAAAACTGAAGATTGTAACGCTGATTTAAAAAATTAAAACAGTCATTGCGGATGTGCTGACAAGCATCCGCAATTGGCGAACATGTTATAGATTGATTAAATTCATATGCATTTTCGACGTCCACACCACCCATCATTAATGCCGCAAATTGATAGACCTCATTCTGATCCGAATGAAAATAATCCGGAAAGCATTGATGGAGATGACTAAAAAGCGCAGCGCTGGGCTTGAGGAAAGGCGTTTTATCCAAGAAGGAAAAAGTCGGACTTTCAGCTATCCAATATCCATATCTGCGCCGATTCATCATGATCATCAGATAGAAAGACAACCAGATAAACATAGCATCAGTAAAATGGAGCCCGCTGCCGGAAATAAAGATTTTAAATTCCCTGCGGATTGCCAGAAATAAATCCCGATCACAGTAAATATAAAGGTTATACGTTGTATCATCCTGCTTGATAATTGTCTGATGATGAAGCGGTCCAATGAGCTGAATGATGGCCATCCGGAAATTGATTTCCAATCCGGCCAGCTTAATGCCTTTGCCTTTTTTATGCAGAATCGTCAGCTGATGATTTTTAAAATAAGTTGTGATATCTGAAATAACGGGGCTTAATGCACTGCGGGAAAAGTTGAGCTCTTCGGCTAAATCATCTATTTTTACCCAGTCGTCAATTGAGACCAGCTTGCGGGCAATGTAGAGGAAGCTTTCATTTTCATTGTACTTGATCTGATTGAGGACGGTGCAGGTCACATTGATCTGATCCGCAAAAGCCCGATAAAGAGCTTCGTCTTCCACCTGAATCTCAAATCCGTAGTTTCTTCGCGAAAAGATTGAAAATCCATTTTCCATACAGGCTGGCTGCATTTCCTTGATTGTATCGCGGATCGTTCGCGAACTTAATTTCAGCTGCTTTGCGATATCGCCGGATTTGCAGGGAGCGGGGTTGCTGAAAAAATAATAAAGAATTCTTAACTGACGATTATTCATAATCCTGCTCCTTTAATTCGATTAACTGGGGTTGTTGGAAATCGGGTATTGAGTTCCATTTCATTATAACGAACATAACGGAGCCTTTTCCGTGTAAATATTTTCCAGTATTGATAACGGAAAAAATGAAATTTCCATTAACTATGTGAAAAAAAACGGATGGAATCTTGAGTAATGGAAAAGTAAAATGAATTTAAGAAATGTTAAGCGCTTACATTTTGAAGGAGAGGAGTCGATAGATTGCGATTATTATTGGGTTCACACGGTCATCTGGCAAGCGGTATGGCAACAGCAATTGAAATTTTAGCTGGTCCTCAGCCGCATCTGACGATTTTGGATGCCTATGTAGATCAGAGGAACATCGACGAAGAATTAAAAGCCTATTTTGCTTCTGTTCCATCCGAAGAAACCGTTGTCATGCTTTCCGATCTCTATGGCGGAAGCGTGAATCAGAAAATGTATTTGTATTTGGAACGGCCTCATACGTATTTAATTGCGGGCGTCAATCTGGCCTTAGTTTTGGAACTTTGTATGCAGTCGGAGGTGTCGCTGACAACTTTGCATCAGCTGACGGAACAATCCCGTCAATTACAGCGGGTTGTACTCTATGATGAAGCTCCGGAATTGGAAGATGGGGAATTTTTTTAAAGAAAAGAGGAAAAACAATGATTAAGTTATGCCGTCTTGATGATCGGATGATCCATGGACAGATCGTTACAAAATGGTCACGGGTGATTTCTGTTGACCGGATTATCGTTGCCAACGATCAGGCCGGAAGCAATCCGATCATTGCCAAGTCACTGTTAATGGCTGCCCCCGGCAACATGAAAGTTGCAGTAAAAACGGTGAAGGAAGCGATTGAACTGCTCCATAATCCCAAAGCAGCTGCGCATGATATTCTGCTGATTGTTGCCAATCCGCAAGACTTACTGACGGTTGTGGAACAGGTCGAGGGAATTCATCGGGTGAATATTGGAAACTGGGGACTGCTGGAAGCCAGTGATGGCAAAGTGCGGGAAACGGTCTCCCAGTTTGTGGCCTTATCAGAAGATGAAAAAGCGATTCTCGCCAAGGTCAATGAAAAGGTCGAGGACTTTGTTTTACAAGTTACGCCGGATGTTTCGGCCATCAAGGTATCATCCATCTTAAAGAAATAGAAAAGGGGAATTACGATGTTAATCGCTGCATTGAAACTCAGTGTTCTTTACTGGCTCTTAGGAATTTTGGATACTGCTGCCCTGGGCTGGCAGGCGCTGACCCGTCCAATCGTTATCTGTCCTTTGGTAGGCATTCTGTTAGGGGATGTAACGACGGGCTGCATTCTGGGAGCTTCATTGGAATCTTTGTTTATGGGGATTTCAGCGATCGGCGGCTCGATTCCGGCCGATGCCACAACGACCAGCTATGTTGCAACAGCCTTTGTTATTCTGACCGGGGCTGACATTGAATCGGCTGTGGCCATTGCGATGCCAATCGGCACGGTTCTGGCTTCAGTCACGATGCTTCCGTATGGCTTATTCTCACCGGTTCAGGGCTTTTTTACAAAACTATTGCAGGAAGATAAAGTCAGGCAGTATGAAATTGCCGTCTGGATCTTTACGTTTATTTCGCCGCTGCTCAACACCGTCATTCTGTTCGGCTGCATTTACTTCGGCGTTGACGCACTGCAGCTGGCGATCGCATCTTTGCCAGCCTGGGTTATGACCGGTCTGGGTGCGGTCAGTTCCATGGCGCTGGCTGTTGGCTTTGCAATTCTGACGTCGCAGATTATGAACAAGGAAACTGTAATTTGGTTCTTTGTGGGCTTTGTTTTAGTAAAATATGTCAGTCTGGATACCGTCGCGGTTGCGGTTATCGGCGCTGCTGTTGCGATTACGATCTTCTTGCTGGAAAAGAAAATCATTGAAAACAAAGGCAAACCAGAAAGCAAAGAGGAGGAATTCTTCTGATGAAAAATACATTGATCAGTGAAAATGATAAAAAGCTGCTTCGCAAAGTTGAAATTCGGTCACACACGTGCTTTTTGGCGGCTACGATGGTCAACATGGAAGGCAACGGATTCACCTTCTCCTTAATTCCTGCGATAGAAGAGATCTATAAAGATGATCCGGAAGGGAAGAAAGAAGCCTATACCCGGCATCAGCAGTTTTTTAACACCCATGCCGTACCGTTTTCGTTTATTGTCGGTTTGGCCTGGGCGATGGAAAAGGAAAAGAAGGAAAAGGGATCGGTCGATGCAGAAACCATTTCCAGTGTTAAATCAGCGCTGATGGGACCGACGGCCGGCATGTTTGACAACTTATTCTTTAACTGTCTGCGCATCATCGCCGCCGGCATTGGCATCGGCTTAGCCCAGCAGGGAAATATCTTAGGCATGGTTATGTTTATTCTGATCTATGGCGTGCCGCAGTCGATCATTAAAATGTGGTTCTGCCGGTTAGGCTACACGTACGGCACAGCGTTTATTGACATGATGTTCAGTACCGGATTAATGGCCAGCTTTACCAAAGCGGCATCCATATTGGGCATTATGATGGTTGGAGCAATGACTGCCCAAATGGTCTATGTTCCGCTGAATCTGATTCTGCATATCGGTCCTGCAACCTTGGAGGTAGCGCCGGTGCTGGATGCCATCTTCCCAGGATTTATGAGCATCGCTTTGTTATTCGGATATGTGGCATTGATTAAAAAGGGCTGGAAGCCGATCAATCTGATCTTGTTAACGATGGTGATTGGCCTATTGGGCGCTTTAATTCATATCTTCTAATCAGATAGAACAGAGAGCGCAAGCGAAGGGATTGCAGTTTCTACGATTCCAATGCGCTCTCTGTTTGTTCATTTGACATTAAACGGACAAAGAAATCTTAGAAAAACGAATCTTCCAACAGGATCGTATTCGTTGCAATAACTTATAAAAAGGAGAAAAAAGAGAATGAAATTACTCGTTCAGGGAGATGATTACGGCTTCACAAAAGGTGTCATGTGGGGCATGCTGGAAGGAATTGATCATGGTGTTTTGACCTGCAGCGGCTTGTTTGCGAATGTCCCGAATGCAGAATTGGCGGCGGCTCAAATGCGGCTGCGGCCGGATTTTTGCTGGGGTATTGATTTCAATTTGGTTGCGGGGCCCTGCTGTGCCGATCCGAAAAAAATTCCGCATTTCGTCGATGCTTCCGGCAACTTTATCCGCTCCAACATCACGGTTAAAGATCCACGCTGGCAAAGTGAAGCCGGAAGGCGGGAAATGTTCCCTTATGAGGAATGTTATTTGGAAGTCCGTGCGCAGTTTGATCGGTATGTTCAGCTGGTAGGGAAAAAGCCAGGTTATCTGAACGGTCACTCCATCAACCATGAAAACCTGACTGAGGCAATCCGACAGCTGTCCAAAGAGGAGAAGATTCCTTATACCAATGACATACTTCAGGAATTCAATTTTGTATGGGCTGTTGATATCAGCGGCAACGAAGCGACAACGGCAAAAGTTTTTGATCCGATGAATCAGGTCAACCGTAATCCGCTGAAATTTTTTATGGATCACGCCGAGGAATATCTGCAGCATGAGTATGTGTTTGCGGCCGGACATCCAGGTTATGTCGACGCGGAGCTGTTCTCGCAGACATCCTTGTCGATTGAACGCTGCCGGGATTTAGAAATGGTGCTTTCACCGGTGCTGAAAAAGTGGATTGATGAGAATCAGGTTGAGCTGATCAGCTATCGGGATTTAATTGAGAAAGAGGGAGAAAAATGAAACTTTTAGTTCAAGGTGATGATTACGGCTTCACCAAAGGCGTCACATACGGCATTGTTGATGCGATTGACAACGGAATCCTGACCTGTACAGGAATGTTTGCGAATATGGAAATCGCACCCTGGGCAGCAGAGTTTATTAAAGCCAGACCGGATTTTTGTTTTGGGATTGATTTCAACCTGGTCGCCGGACCTTCCTGCGCAGCAGCTGAGAAAATTCCGCATCTGGTTGATGAAAACGGCCGCTTGATTCGCTCGTCAGTGCGCATTCATGATCCACGCTGGCAAAATGAAGCAGGCCGGGCTGAACTGTTTCCTTATACGGAAGTCTATACCGAGATCAAAGCTCAGTATGACCGGTTTGTTGAACTGACAGGCCGCAAACCAGGCTATCTGAATGGTCATTCGATCGTTGCGGAAACCATGCTTAAAGCCATCCGGAAAATTGCCGATGAAGAAGATCTGCCGTTTGCCTTTGATTTCATGCAGTTCGCTTTTACAACGTTTTCACTGCCTGAGGAGGAAGACGAGAAAAACAACGCATCGGTATCGAAAGTTTTTGATGCTAAAGCCCAGCTGAAAAAAGACCCGCTGGGAAAATTTCTGAGATACAAAGAAGAAATCTTAAATCATGAATATGTCATGGCTGGCGGACATCCAGGCTATGTTGATGCGGATCTGTTCGCTTTAACATCCTTGTCGATTGAACGCTGCAAAGATTTGGAATTTGTCACTTCGCCGTTAATGAAGGCGTTTGTCCGCGAGAATCAGGTGGAGCTGATCGATTATTATGATGTAGCAAAGGCGATGAAACAGGGTTTAATCCAATAAAGTCACAGGGTGAGCTAAGAAAAACTGGGAAGGGAGAAGAATATGTATATTCGTTCAACAAGAATTATTTTGCCGCAAGGCTGCGTCAGCGGGATTCTGCATTGGGAAGCAGGAAAGATTGTTGAAATATTGGATGATCATCAGCCCGTTCCGATTGATCTCGACGTAGGGGATCATCGCATTCTGCCGGGGATTATTGATACGCACAATCATGGTACATTAGGTTATGGTGCGATGGGCTTTGAAGGCGATGTTGAGAAAGAACTTCGCGGTTATCTGAAGGGGCTGGCTTCACAGGGCGTGACTGGAGTTTTGCCGACGACGGATATTCATGGATTTGAAACAGCGGCGAAACTGGCGGATGAAGTCGTCGATGGGGCGAAAGTGCTGGGAATTCATTCAGAGGGTCCGTATCTGAACCGAGTCGGTGAGAAAGGCATAGATACCGGACATCCGGATATCTGTTTGGAAGACTTGAAGCAGATGGTCAAAAAAGCCCAAGGCAAATTAAAATTAGTAGCCTTGGCGCCGGAATTGCCTGATGCCCGGCAAGCCATTGAATATTTAACCAGCGTGAATGTGCGGACAGCCTTTGCCCACAGCAATATGATGTTTGAAGAGGCTAATGAAGCTTTCAGGTGGGGCATTACAGTATCAACGCATACCGCCAACGTCATGAGCGGAATCCATCATCGAAATATGGGCGGGCTTGGCGCCTGTCTGTTAAACGACAGTTTATTTAATGAAGTGATCTGCGATGGGAAACATATCTGCAATGCAATGCTGGAGCTGATGTTTCGGATGAAGCGGGATCCGTATAATCATTTTCTGCTGGTTTCGGATTGCTCCAATTTATCAGGCGCGCCCGTCGGCAAGTACAGAATGATGGAAGGCTTCCCGGAGGTCAACATTACAGCGGACGGTTATTGTTTATCGGATACCGGACGGCTGTGCGGTTCAACGATGCCGGTGCTGAAAGGCATTCAGAATCTTGTAGAAAACGTCGGTATTGCGATGAAATATGCAACTCAGATGGCGAGCCGGAATCCAGCAATTGTATATGGATATCCCAATAAAGGAGTTCTGGAAGCCGGGAAGGATGCGGATCTGATCGTCATTGATGATCAATATCGCTGTCTGTTTACGTTTGTTGAAGGCCGATGTGTTTACGATCGGCAGCGTGAAGGTGATGTTTTCAATCAGGAATTTTTATTAACTCATCGCATCGTCTAGCTGAAGCGGAGATGAAAAGACCATGAAAGCGGATACTTATGTATTAGAACAGGAAAAGATTGGGACGGCGATGATCCGGCTTGCCGCTCCTTCTGTCATGGTTTCCGTGATCTCACTGATCTATGAACTGATCAATTCCTTTTATATCGGACAACTAAACAACACTGCGATGCTGGCATCGATTTCGCTCTCTGCAACACTGACCCTATTGATTACGAAAATTGGGGAAGCGGTTGGGATTGGTGCGGCCAGTTATCTGGGCCGACAGCTGGGCGCAAAGCAGGAACATGTGACTTATGAGATAGTCCGGACGACACTTTCTTTTGTTGCCTTGTTCTCAATTTTGTTTACCTTGGCGGCGCTGCTGATCTTAAATCCATACATTACCTGGCAGACGATGGATCCGGCAGTGATTCATTATGGCCGCTTGTATGGAGGGATCATGATCCTTTTTGCAGGCTGTACCTCATTGTATACAGCCTGCATTCAGCTGTTTCGAGCTGTCGGAGATGTAAAATATCCTATGATCGTGATGGGAGTCAGCGTGATTCTGAATATCATTTTGGACCCGCTGCTGATGTTTGATTTCGGTTTGGGTTTAGGCGTTGTCGGCGCTGCGATTGCCAGTGCCGCAGCGCAGCTGTCAGCTTTGATGCTCTGCTTGTATCGTTTAGCTGCGAAGAAGACGGCGCTCAGTTGGAATTTGTTTGATTTTCATATTGAATGGACCATGATTCGTGAGATTTTCTCCGTTGGTTTTGCGGTCTATATGCGGAATTTAATGTCCAGCCTGGCGATCCTGGTTTTCACCAAAGTTGTATTTATCTATGGCGTTGACTTTGCGGCGGGCTGTAATGTTGGAAAGTTTACGATGTATTTTGTCAATTTCTTTATACAGGGCGTAGCCAATGGTTATCTGCCGCTAGCTTCGTTTACTTATGGAGCAAGAAATTATCAGCGGCTGTGGGATGCGGTTGTATGGAATATCCGAATTCTGACGGGTTACAGCTTCGCTGCAATCATCCTGGTTGGAATGTTCGCGGAACCCTTTGTCGGTCTTTTTACAGGCGGAAAAATGGCCGGAATCTACGGCGCTCAGTATTTAAAAGCATACAACTGGTCACTGCCGGTTTATTCCATTTATTACATGATTACGATCACGCTGCAGGCTGCGGGAAAAGGCAGGGAATCAATGATTCTGTCGCTGTTTCGGCAGGGAATTATTTATGTTCCGCTGTTAATTCTGCTTTCGCAGACATTGGGGCAGAATGGGGTGTTTTATGCTCAGCCCTGCGCCGACTGGATTACGGTTTTGACAGCGTTGTTTCTTTCACGGTCTTTAATTCATGAAATTATTGTGGGAAAGGAGAAGCAGAAGCTGAAAGCTTTTGTCAAAGAACGTCATGTTTAAACTGATCATTATTTCTATTATTCTTGGTTTATTTGTTCTGTCCATCGTGATACCCAAACGCATGCGCAGCCAGCTTGCTGAACAACTGTCAAACGCCCTGCTTAAACGGGATTTTGATCAGTTTGATCAGCTGATCGAAAAGCGGGCTGTCCGTTTTGTCTTCGATCCTTTCAATGTGGACTTCATGAAATTAAATGCCGCACTGGTTAAAGGAGACCCGATTGAAATTGATCAGCGGTTTGCAGGCTTTGACCAATGCCGGCTCAGTGATAAACAGAAGGAAGCCGTTTATTACAATGCTTTTTATTATTATGTTTCCCGCAAGGATAAAGCAAAAGTAAAACAGTATGGAAATCAACTGCTGAATTTGTCAACGTGTACAGAAAAATTGAAAGCTGAGATTAAGAAATACTATGCGGTGATGATCGATCATGCTTATGCAGATATAAAACAGGATTTAGATCGGTTGGATCAGCTGACAGAGGAAGAAAAAGCTAAAGCGGAATTCTTAATTTCAAAGATGTATGAAAATCAAGGCGATGAGAGAAAAGCAAAAGAATATCTGAATCGTTCATTGACGCATCTGCATCCGAACAATTCGCAATCCTAAGTTTTTCTTCAATCCTTTAATCCAAGTCTGCAAAGAAGATCAAAAATAATGGACTTAAATTATATCTCAGGTTTTATATTCCTGGATAAAGTCGGCATAAAAAACGAATGGAACCGTATACGACAAAGCAGCTTGCTTGATCGTGCGGTTCTTTTGTTATGAAGCCGTAAGCTAAACTGAAATGGATACGGCTGGGAAGAACTGTGGGGTTTGCCTGAGAAGTCAAAAAAGAGGACATCAAAGAAAAAAACATAATGTAACAAAATGAAAAGAGTTGAAAGTAAATGAAGAAAAAATGAAAACCAGCGGAAAATCAGAAACAAACATGATATACTAATACCATATTTTGGGGGTAATGAAATGCAGAAAATCCGTTTAGATCAATTCACTGAATATCGTTTTTGTTCCAATCTACAAGCCAGTCCGCAAGCTGAAACCGCAGCGTTTGTCATGACGCAGGCCAATGCGAATAACGGTTATGACAATCATCTGTGGCTGTTGGAAAATCAAACCGTACGGCAGCTGACCTCGTTTAATGAATCCAATTATATCTGGGAGGATGAACAGACCCTGCTGTTCGTTTCCCTGCGTGATTCAAAAGATAAGGAAGCATTGGCCGCAGGGGAGGAACGCACGGTCTTTTACCGTCTGAACATTCATCAGGGTGAAGCACAAAAGGCGTTTACGATTCCATATACCGTTACCGGTTTTAAGAAGATGTGTGATGGGAAACTGCTTTTGATTATTCGCTATCACCAGGTGTATTCCCGGCTGGCTGAATTGGCGGAGGAAGAAAAGAAAGCCCTGTTAAAAAAGAAAAAAGAAGAACAAGATTATCAGATTGTCAGCGAGTCGCCGTATTATTTTGATGGAGCGGGATTTACGAACGGCCTGCGCAATCGACTGGCTGTTTATGATCCGATAAAGGAAACTGTTGATTTTCTGACCGCGCCCACCTTTGCGGTGTCCGGCTTCGATCTTGACGCAGACACAAACCGCGTTGTTTTCTGGGGTGCGGAGTTTGCGGCGGTGAAGGAAGTCAAAGACGGTCTGTATGTTTACAATCTCAATGACAAAAAAATGAGCTGCCTGATCGAACCGGGGAAGATGCAGATCAGTTTTGCGCATTGGCGCAAAAACGGCATTCTGTGTGCGATGAGCGACGGTGTTCGCTATGGTGCCGGGGAAACACCGAAGCTGTTTTTGATTGATCCGCAGACGAAAGCGCAGACGCTGCTGAATGACAATGATGCTACCTTCGGCAATGCCGTCGGAACAGACTGCGCGTTTGGTGCCAGTTCCACAAGAAAGGTGGCCGGCGAGGATTTCTATGCGGTGATGACCGATGCCGATCATACGCCGCTGGTTCAATTTGACAAGCAGGGTGAGCGCCGGATCGTTTTGCCGTTTGACGGCGCGATCTTCGGTTTTGATCTGCAGGGAGATACCGCCTATTTGATTGCGATGAAAGACATGCAGCTGCAGGAAATTTATCAGGCAGATCTGAAAACCGGCGAGCTGGTGCAGTGCTCGCATTTCAATCAGGCGACGCTGCAGGATCATTACGTAGCCTTGCCTGAGCGGTTGGATTATGCCGAAACTCCGGATCGGTTATGGGGCTGGGTGCTGAAACCGAAGGATTATGATCCATCAAAGACCTATCCGGCAATTCTGGATATTCATGGCGGTCCGCGCGCTGCCTATGGCCCCATTTTCTATCATGAAATGCAGCTGTGGGCGAATGAGGGTTATTTTGTCTTTTTCTGCAACGTGCATGGTTCGGATGGCCGCGGTGATGCCTTTGCGGATCTGCGCGGTAAATTTGGCACGATTGACTTTGACGATTTCATGCAGTTTACCGATGCGGTGCTTAAGGCTTATCCGCAGATTGATCCGAACCGGATCGGCGTCACCGGCGGCAGTTACGGCGGTTATATGACCAACTGGATCATCGGCCATACCGACCGTTTTGTCTGTGCAGCATCGCAACGTTCGATTTCTAACTGGGTTTCTGAGAACATGGTGTCGGATATCGGTTTTTCATTCGGTAATGATCAGATGGATGCAACGCCGTGGAGTGATGTGAATAAAATCTGGGATCAATCCCCGTTAAAAGCGGCGAATCATTGCGTTACGCCGACGTTGTTTATCCATTCCTTTGAAGATTACCGCTGTCCGATTCAGGAAGGCATGCAGATGTATAATGCGCTTGTCCATCATGGCGTCCAAGCGCGGATGTGCCTGTTTAAAGGGGAGAGTCACGGCCTGAGCCGCGGCGGCAAACCGCTGCATCGGATTCGCCGGCTGCAGGAGATAACCGATTGGATGAATCAGTTCTGTAAGAAAGAGGAGAATTAAATGATGAAGAAAGTAACGATTGATTTTTTTGATCAGGCGCATTTTTTATCCAACTTGAAAGCCGCTCCGGATGGGTCGTGCGCTGCCTATCTGGAATGCCAGTGCCGGGATAAGGGCTATGCGAAAAGTTTGTTTCTTCATGATGGGAAAAAGAATCGGCGTTTGAGCAGTGAAGGCGTAATTGATTATGTCTGGGAAGACAGCCAAACGTTGTTGTTCTCAGCATATCATCGTCCCGGGCAGAAAGAAGCTTCCCCTTATGGTGAACAGACCGACCTGTATCGGATGAAAACAAATGGCGGGGAAGCGCAGTTTGTAATTAGTCTGCCGCTGGCGATTGAACAGATGGAAAAACTGCAGGATGATCAGCTTCTTGTGACTGCGCAGATCCGCAAGGATTGTCCGGATTTCGCTCTGCTCAGTGAAAAGGAACGGGAATCGGTCATGGCGCAGCGCAAAGCGGAGGAAGACTATCAGGTTGTTGCAGAATCGCCGTTTGTGCTGGATGGCAGCGGTTTTATCGAGGGTACGCGCAGCCGGCTGTTTTTGGTTAATTTATTCGATGGAAAGATTGAAGCTCTGAGCGAACCGCTCGAATCGGTCAGTCAGTTTACCTGCGCTGCGGGTCAGGTTTTGATGAGTGTCAAGCAGTTTGACGTTGTGCGGGGAGAACAGGATGGCTTAGTTTGTCTGGATCTTGAAAGCCGCCGGCGCCGCTGTCTGATTCCGCAGGGACAGCTGCGAATCCGTCAGATCGGCTGGCGTCAGGGAAAGGCTGTCTTCTTCGCTTCTGAAAATAAAACGTTTGGCACAACGGGAAATCCGAAGCTTTATCAGCTTGATTTGCAGACCGGCCAACGTTCTTGCCTGCTTGATACCCAAGAGCATATCGGATCCAGTGCGGTGATGACGGATGTCATATACGGCTCAGGCCGGCAGGTTTTGTTTGCGGAAGAGGCAATTCTGGCTGTGCATACCGATCGGTATGCGGATGAAATTCTAAGCATCAGTGAAGCCGGCTGTGCTGAGGTTCTGCGCTGGCCGGGAGCGGTGCAGGCGATTGAAAAGGTGGGCGATCAGCTGTGGCTGATCGGCTTAAAAGACCAGAATTTGCAGGAGCTGTATTGTTGGGATGCACCATCGAATTCCTTTCACCCACTGACGCATTTTCATGATGCGTTAATGGCGGAAACCGAAGTGGCCAAGCCGGAACATTTTGTGCTGGACCGCAATGGCTATGCGCTGGATGGCTGGATTTTAAAGCCGGTTGATTTTGATCAAACACGCCGTTATCCGGCAATTCTGGATATCCATGGCGGACCGAAAACAGCCTATGGCGAAGTGTTCTTCCATGAGATGCAATATTGGGCTGCCCGCGGATATCTCGTCTTCTTCTGCAATCCGACCGGATCGGACGGCAAGGGCGATACTTTTGCCGATCTGCGCGGACGGTATGGTCAGATCGATTATGAGGATCTGATGGCCTTCACCGATGCGGTGTTGGAACGGGTGCCGCAGATCGACTGCCATCGGATCGGGGTGACCGGCGGCAGTTACGGCGGCTACATGACCAACTGGATTATCGGTCATACCGACCGCTTTGCCGCGGCGGCCAGTCAGCGCAGCATTGCCAACTGGGTGTCGATGATCGGAACCGATGACTGCGGCTTTACCTTTGACACGGATCAAATGGATGCCGATCCATGGAAGGACATGTTAAAAATCTGGGATCAGTCGCCGCTGCAGTTTGCCGACAAAGTTAAAACACCGACGGTCTTCATTCATTCGTTTGAAGATTACAGCTGCCCGATTCAGGAAGGCATGCAGATGTATAATGCGATTGTGCATCACGGCGTACCGGCACGGATGTGTTTGTTCAAAGGGGAAAGCCATGGCTTAAGCCGGATTGGCAAACGCCATCATCGGATTCGCCGGATTCAGGAGATGACGGATTGGTTCGATCATTATCTCAAGGAGAACGCGGATGCATAAAATTACAATAGATCATTTTCAGCGTGTGCAGTTTCTTTCTGCAATCGCGCTTTCACCTGCAGGTCAGCCGGCCTGGGTTGGGACGAAGATCCATGATGATGCTTATGTAAGCCTGCTGTATATCCTGGATCAGGATCAGCCGAAATGCTTAACCCAGGGGCATGAAAGTCTGTTTATTTGGGATGATGATCAAACCTTGCTGTTTGCTTCCAGCCGTGGGGAGAAACCTCAGCCGGAAGCGGAGACGACAACCTTTTACCGCATCCGCACCGACGGCGGAGAAGCGGTTTCGGCATTTACGCTGCCGCTTCGGGTTCGGGAGATTCAGATTGTGAAACGCGGCCTGTATGTCCTGACGGCGCAGATTGATTTAGCCGCCCCGGATTATTGGAGGATGAATGAGGAACAGCGGGAAGCTGTGCATGCAAAGCGAAAAGCTGAAGCGGATTATCAGATCGTCAGCGAGCAGCCGTATTATCAGGATGGCGCCGGCTATACCAACGGTCTGCGCCGACGCCTCTTTCTGTATCAGGAAGATCAGGATCGTCTCATTCCGCTGTGCGATCCGCAGTTTCATGCTTCCCATGCACTGCTCAGTCCCAATCGCAAAGAACTGTTGGTTTCCGGAGCGCCGTTTGTTGCCGTCCGCCAACCGAAGGAAGGGCTGTATGGAATTGATTTGGACAGTCAAATAATGCAGTGTTTGCTTTCGCCGGGACAGTTTGCCATCGCGGAGATGCAATGGCTCTCAGACGATCAGATGCTTGTGGCGATGAGTGATCAGAAACGTTACGGCGCCGTTGAAAATCCTTATTTTTATCGGCTTGACCAGCAGACAGGACAGCTTGAGCTGATCTGTGAAAATGAAGAAAGTCTGGGCAGCGCAGTCGGCAGCGATTGTCAATATGGTTCAGGAAAGCAGTCGCAGCAGCATTCCCTGGGCTTTCTCAGCGTGCATACATTAGGCCATACAGATGAAATCCAATGTCTGAAAGCAGACGGAACTTGGCAGTCCCTCGTTCAGATTGACGGTTCGATTCAGGCGATGGCAGCGGATGAGGACAAGCTGTGGATGATTGCCATGGAACATCAGAATCTGCCGGAAGTCTTTTGCTTTGATTTGAAAACAAAACAGAATCGCCAGGTTACAGCCTTTAATTCGTCTGTGCTGAAGGATTGTTATGTAGCCCAACCGGAAGCTCTGCGGATTCCGGCAGGGGATTTTCAGGTGGACGGCTGGGTTCTGAAGCCGATGGATTACGATCCGAACCAGAAGTATCCGGCTATTCTCAATATCCACGGTGGTCCGAAAGCTGCCTATGGCACGGTGTTCTTTCACGAAATGCAGTATTGGGCCAGTCAGGGCTATTTTGTCCTGTTCTGCAATCCGCGCGGTTCCAACGGCAAGGGCAATGCTTTCGCGGAACTGCGCGGACTGTACGGTACGATTGACTACGACGATTTGATGAACTTCACGGATGCCGTTTTGGCAAAGTTTCCGGCGATTGACGCGAAGCGGATCGGCGTCACCGGCGGCAGTTACGGCGGCTATATGACGAACTGGATGATCGGTCATACTGATCGTTTCGCCGCTGCGGCCAGCCAGCGCAGCATCGCCAACTGGGTATCCTTAATCTGTTACGCGGATATCGGATTTACCTTTGACAACGATCAGATGGGAGCGGATCCCTGGAGCGACGTGCAGAAGGTGTGGGATCAATCTCCGCTGCAGTATGCCGACAAGGCGAAAACGCCGACGCTGTTCATCCATTCGTTTGAGGACTACCGCTGTCTTGTGCAGGAAGGCATGCAGATGTATAACGCCCTTGTTCACCATGGCGTCGAAGCCCGCATGTGTCTGTTCAAGGGTGAAAGCCATGGCCTGAGCCGGATTGGCAAGCCATCACACCGGGTGCGGCGGATACAGGAAATCACAGCCTGGATGGACCGTTGGTGCAAACCCGAAGCAGAAAATTAAAATTTTGGGAATCAGGCAGAAAAACAATCTGCCTTTTTTCATATTTTGGCCTGTTCTCCATACACTGTTAATGAGGTGTCGATATGAAAAAACTTGCCAGCATCGTGATTGCACTGTCCTTATTTCTTGTTTCCGTCCACGCGACGACCTCGCAGGGCGTCGATCTTACGCCGTCGGCGAAAGCGGCGATCCTGATCGATTATGAAACGGGACAAATTTTGTATGAAAAGAATTCCTCCGCCAAGCTGTATCCGGCTTCGATGACCAAGATGATGAGTCTTCTGCTGGTCGTGGAAGCGATTCACAGCGGGAAACTAAGCTGGGATACCGAAGTCACGGCCTCGGCCCATGCTTCTTCAATGGGCGGCTCGCAGATCTTTTTGGAGACCGGCGAGGTGATGACGGTCGAAGACCTGTATAAAGCATCCACCGTGGCCAGCGCCAATGACGCGATTGTTGCCTTGGCGGAAAAGGTTGGCGGCAGCGAAGAAAATTTTGCCGCGATGATGAATGAAAAAGCCGAGCAGCTGGGACTGGAACAGACCCATTTTGTCAACGCGACGGGACTGCATGATGACAATCATTACTCCTGCGCAAAGGATATGGCGGCGATCGGCCGGGCTCTGATCCAGGAAGGACAGGATGATATTCTGCGTTTTACTTCAACCTATGACGACTATATTCGCGCGGATACCGAAAATAAGTTCTGGCTTGTCAATACGAACAAGCTGATCCGCACCTATCAAGGAATGGACGGCTTGAAAACCGGCTATACAACTCAATCCATGTACTGCATCACCGTAACCGCCCAGCGCGAGGGCCTGCGCTTAATCGGTGTGGCGATGGGCGAGCCGACCCGCGATGTCCGCAACAGTGAAGCGTCGGCACTGTTGGACTATGGCTTCAGTACGTATGGCTATCAGATCGAAATGGAAAAGGGCACGCCGGTCACGACGATTCAAGTGGATAACGGCAAGCCGGATGAAGTTCAGTTAGTCACCAAGGAAGCCATCGGACACATTGTTGCCAAAGGATCTCAGTCTGCTTTGGTCAATACCGAGATTGTGCTGGATAAGAAAAAGGCGCCGATTCAGGCGGGAGAAACCGTCGGCCGAATCATCCTTCACTTTGAGGATGGGTCGCAGATCGGCCAGGATTTAGTGGCGGAAGAAGCCATACTGCCGCTGGATTTCATTGATATTCTCTTAAAAACCTGGAAAAAGGTGCTGTTCTGACAATTTTTGACAACCGTAGAAATCCGGGATTACCCTTAAAAAAAGCAAAATAAAAGGAAGAAAACCGCAGCTTTTCACTGCGGTTTTTGTTGTGAAAAAAGCTTAACCCAAAGTCTGTTCGGAATGAAAAGAATGTCGGATAAACACTTGTTTTAGCGGATATTTCCACAACCGAAAGGGCTTCCTTTACAATAAATGTGAAAGGAGGATGCAGTATGAAGTGCATTCATCAGGACAAGGCTTTGATCTTTGCTTTCAGCGGAGAGCTGGACAATCTGTCAATTCTTAAGATCAAGGCTGACGTAATCCGTGAAATAGATCGGGTCCAGGCACCCATAGTGAAATTTGATTTCAAGGACGTGACCTTTATCGACAGCACCGGTATTGGTTTTTTATTAGCCCGCTACAATCAGGTCCAAGGCTATCGGGGCGAGCTGATCTTAAAGAATATCTCCCCCGCTATCCGCAGGCTGTTTGCGTTGTCAGGAATTTTCCAGATCATGCGGGTGGAAAAGGAGAACGATAGAAAAGAGGTACATGTATGAACCGGATGACATTAAGCTTTGACGCCAAGCTGGAAAATGAGGCGTTTGCCCGAACCAGCGCTGTCGCTTTTTTGATGCCGCTGAATCCCACTGTCGATGAGATTATGGAGATCAAGACGATTTTGGCGGAAGCGGTGGTGAACTGCATGATCCATGGATACCAGGGCTGCGAGGAGGGGCAGGTTCGCATCAGCGTAGCGTATGATGAAACCCATCGGGTCACTATTGAAGTCCAGGATACGGGGATCGGTATTGAGGACATCACGCTGGCCCGCCAGCCATTATACACAACGCGGGCAGATCTGGAACGGTCAGGAATGGGCATGACGATCATGGAAAGTTTTTCTGATGAATTTGAGATTCAGTCCCATCCTAACCAGGGAACAACCGTCCGGCTTGTCAAGCAGCTCCAGTTTCATGAATGATCAGCAGGAATTCTTCGATCTTCTGCATCTAGCCCAGCAGGGCGACGAACAGGCCAGAGAACAGTGTGTGCTGCGCAACGTCGGACTGGTCTGGTCGATCGTCAATCGCTTTAAAACACATTCCTCAGCTCAGGATTTATTTCAGATCGGATGTCTGGGGTTAATGAAGGCGATCAACAATTTTGATACGAGCTACAATGTCATGTTTTCAACCTATGCCGTACCAATTATTCTTGGTGAAATCAAGCGCTATTTTCGTGATGAAGGGCAGATGAAGATATCCCGCTCCCTGAAAGAACGTTATCTGCAGGTTCAGAAAAGCCGCGAACATCTCGCTCAAAAACTGCAGCGGGAGCCAACCTATCGGGAAATTGGCGAGGATTTAGGGGTAGAGGAAAATGACGTCATGCTGGCGATGGAAGCCAATCAGTTTCTGGCTTCCATGGATGAAGCCTTCTATCAAAAAGATGGATCGACGATCAAGCTGGAGGATAAGGTGGAAGATCGTCATGGCGAGGATGTGCCGATGAAGCTGGCGTTAAAAAAGGAGATCGGACACTTGGAACAACGTGAACAGTATCTGATTTACCTGCGTTATGAACTGGAATATAATCAGGAAGCCATCGCTAAAAAAATGGGAATCTCCCAGGTTCAGGTATCCCGTCTGGAAAAGAAAATTCTGAATAAGCTGAAATGTAAATTGACCGAGGACGCATAAGGAGCAGACGCTCCTTTTTTTTGTGTAAGCGAAGCAGAGAAAAAGTGGGCTAATGGAGCGGGCTGGAAAGATAAGGGTTTTATTCAGAGATCCAAAAGCGCTCCGTTTAAAAGCCGTGTTTAATTCACTGGAAGCGCTGCAGGAATCCACACCTCACAAAAAACTGTAAGGGACTCCGCGGGTTTACGCTTTCAAAGGGATGCTTGCATCTTGGTTATGGAAACAGAACAGGAAATACCCGTCGTTCATCGGCTGATATGAAGTATATAAGATTCTTAAAAAGCTTGTCGTTGACCGGTGTTTTTTTCAACCGGAGGTTTGTCAGCGAAAATCCTGTCCATACTAGCGGATAGACAGGAGGAATCTTGATGAGTACACAAGGCTATAAAGAAACGTCCAAACGGATTGCACCGAAAAAAGGCACACTGGGCAAAGCCGTATGGGCGTTTGTCAGCGGCGGGGTGATGGGGATCATCGGCCAAGGCCTGCTGACGATGTATCAACAGCTCTTAGGATTGGATGCCAAAGCCGCAGTAGGGCCGATGACGATTACCATTGTTTTTGTCACCGCGCTTTTAACCGGTTTGGGTATTTACGATAAGCTGGTTCAGAAATGCGGAGCCGGACTGTTTATTCCCATTTCCGGCTTCGCGAATTCATTGACAGCCTGCGCGATGGAAGGCCGCAGTGAAGGTCCGATCTATGGAATCGGCAGTACCATGTTTAAACTGGCAGGTTCAGTTTTAACCTACGGCATTGCCGCGGCGTATACGCTGGGGTTATTGCGTTGGGTGGTGTCGCTGTTATGAAGACGCTGCATTTTCAATCTGTCTTCGTAGGCGGATGCGGAACGGCAGCCGGACCAATGGAAGCCCAGGGACCACTGAAAGATAAAATTGACAAGCTGTTTGATGATATTTACTGTGAGGAAAAAACGTATGAACAGGCGGAACGGCGGCTGATGTCGGAAGCCTGTGATCATGCCCTGCGGACGCAGGGATTAAAAACCAGCGATCTCGATCTGATCTTAGGCGGGGATCTGCTGAACCAATTGGGAACCAGTCATTATTTCGCGCGCGATCTGGCTATTCCGTTTATCGGTCTGTACGGCGCCTGCTCCAATTCCACACTGATCGCTGCCAATGCCGCCCTGTGGATTGACAGCGGTCATGCTGAGCGAGTGTTAGGTTTGACCAGTTCGCACAATGCGACAGCGGAGCGGCAGTTTCGCTATCCTAATGAATACGGCGTACAGAAACCGGATACGACAACCTATACTGTAACCGGCGCGGGTGCGATGATCTTCCAAAAAGAAAAAACACCAATTCGCTTAACGCAAGTCACATTGGGAAGAATTTTGGACTGGCAGTTTACCAATCCCAATGATATGGGCAGTGCCATGGCACCAGCGGCCTTCGACACGATCTGCCGACATTTTGAAAATACCGGAACAAGCTTTGAGGATTATGATTTGATCGTGACTGGTGACTTGTCTGATGTGGGAAGAAGGATGTTAATTGATCTGTTCAAGCAAAAGGGGATGGATCCTCAGGATAAGCTGATTGACTGCGGCCTTTTGATTTATGACCGCCAACATCAGGAAGTCTTCGCCGGCGGCAGCGGCTGTGCCTGCAGTGCCGTTGTGACGATTGCTTATTTGTTTGATCTGCTTAAGACAAAAGCGCTGCACAAGATCATGGTTGTCGCAACCGGTGCGCTGCTGTCAACCGTCATCGTGCAGCAGAAAGAATCCATTCCCTGCATAGCGCATGCAGTGGTTTATGAAGGAACGGTAGGTGAATGATGATGGAATACTTCGGCGCGTTTGTCGTGTGCGGACTGATCTGTCTGGCGGGTCAGCTGATTTATGACAATACCAATCTGACGCCTGGACACATCACGAGTCTGTTTGTGGTGCTGGGAGCTTTTCTTGACTTCTTTAATCTCTATGACAAATTAATTGAATTCGGTCATGCCGGCGCGTTGCTGCCAATTACCAGCTTTGGCCATTCCTTAATGCATTCAGTGATGGAAGGCGTCGCCGAGCAGGGGTTATTGGGAATACCGCTGGGGATGCTGGATTTAACCGCAGCCGGAATTACCAGCGCCATTTATTTTGCGTTTTTGGCGGCGTTGATCTTTAAACCGAAGCTATGAGTGAGAAAACCCCGTTTTCAGCGGAAGCCTGGAAAAATGTTGACTGGTTAAGGCAGAAAACGGATTGCTTTGATCTGACTATCCGTTCGGTCAACGTCAACAACCGGCAGTGTCTGTTGGTGTTTGTCGGCGGGGTCACCGGTACGACTTCGATTGAACCGATCGTTGAGAGCTTGGTTTTTGATAAAGGCAATCTGGCTTTTTTTCCGGCGACGGTGACCCAGGCGGGCAGTCTGGAGGAAGCGCTCGATAAAATTCTGCAAGGTCAGACCTTAGTCATTCTGGAAGGCAGTGCGTATGCGTTTATTGTGGATACGCGTGCTTATCCCACCCGCGGGCCAAGTGAGCCGACGGTAGAAAAGAGCATCCGCGGAGCACGCGATGGCTTTATCGAACACATCATGCTGGATCTGGGCATGGTTCGGCGGCGGATCCGGGATCCGAAGCTAGTGACGAAAGCCTATCAAAAGGGCAGCCGGACAAAGACCGATATCTTCGTCCTGTATATCAGTGATCTAATTCACCCCTCGATTCTGCAGGACTTTAAGTCCCGTATCGATCATCTGCCGCTCAACGCTGAGGTGACCAGCGAGCGCCAGCTGTGCGAGCTGATGTATGGCCAGACGTGGAATCCCTATCCGCATGTCCGCTATACCGAACGGCCGGACATTGCCGCGATTCATCTGCTTCAGGGCTCGCTCATTGTTTTGGTCGATAACTGTCCGTCCGCGGTGATTCTGCCGACGACCTTTTTTGAACAGACTAAGCAGATTGAAGAATACACCCAGACCCCGGTCATTTCCTTGGTCATGCGGGCAATCCGGCTGGCCGGCGTTTTCTGTTCAATCTATCTTTTACCCTTATGGATGGTTTTGGTGATGCAGCAGAATCCGACCCGGCTGAATCTGCCGCTGCCGGAAATTCCCGGGCCGGTTACCTTTGGCGTGCAGGTTCTGATCGCCGACCTTCTGATCGAATGGATTCGTCTGTCGCTGATTCATTCGCCGCTGATGTTGTCAAGTCTGTTGGGGATTGTGGCGGTCTTTGTGCTCGGCGATGCGCCGATTGCCTATGGTGCCTATACGCAGGAAATTCTGATCATGACCGCGATCGTCAATATCGGCAATTTTGTGACGGCCGGCTATGAGTTGTCGATGGCTAACAAGATTGTCCGGCTGGCGTTAATCGTTTTGGTGGTATTCGGTGGGTATCACGGCTTTTTGATCGGAATCCTGGCTCATCTGATTCTGCTTTTGCAAACACAGGTTGGCCCCTTTCCCTATCTCTATCCGCTTATCCCCTTTAACTGGAAAGAATTCAAGCGTTTGTTCCTCGGCAACTTTACGATGGATAAGAAATAAAATCTAGTGCTGAAAGCCACTTTTTGTTATAATGAAAAACAAGAGGTGGTTTTTTGTGTCGTTTACAGTCGCTGTCGATCAGTTTGAGGGACCGCTTGATCTGATGCTGCATCTGATCAAGGAAAAAGAATTGGATTTGTTTGATCTGGACATCCATGTTCTGACAGAACAGTATTTGCTATATCTGGATAAGATGGAAGAAATGCATTTGGAAGTGTGCAGTGAATATCTTGTCGAACTGGCGACGCTGATTGAATATAAAAGCAAAAAGCTATTGCCGAAACAGGAAGCAGAACTCAGCGATGCGTATGAAGAAGATCCGAAGGACCGCCTGGTTCGCCGCTTGCTGGAGTATCAGCAATTCAAGGAAATCAGCGAGCAGCTCAAGCAGCTCTATTTGGATCGACAGCGGCAGCTGAGCAAGCCGATCTCGATGGAGTCGGAGGAATGGATTAAGTCCAATGAGAATCAGCCGGTGGAGGGCAGTCCGTATGAGCTGGCCAAAGCGATGACCAAATGTCTGCGCCGGATGCAGCTGCTGCGGCCGATTGAAACAAAATATACCGCCAAGGAAATCTCAGTGGAAGACCGGATCCTGCAGATCACAGCGCGGCTGGCGGATTTGCCGGAAACGTTCAGCTTTGAACGGTTATTGGAGGATTGCCACGAAATTCATGAAACGATCGTCACATTTCTGGCGATTTTGGATATGGCGCATACCCATCAGTTATTTTTTACGGTGGATGATGCGGATACGATCTGGTTTAGAAAGGGGTCTTAACAATGGAAAATCAAGCGTTGACGATCGTCGAAGGATTGTTGTTTATTGTCGGCGATGAGGGACTGACCCTGGCGCAGTGTGCGGCAGTGTTGGATGTCAGCGAAAGTGAAGCGCAGCTGATTCTGGAAGATCTGCAGCGGGTGTATGCGGATGATCAGCGGGGGATTGAGGTTGTTGATTACGGCGGCGTGTTTAAGTTTGTGTCCAAAGCGTCCATTCATCCTTATGCTCAAAAATTATTTGCCAATGCCAAAAACACCGCATTGTCTCAATCCGCGTTGGAAACGCTGGCGATCATTGCCTATAAGCAGCCGATCACGCGCGTGGAAATCGAGGAAATCCGCGGCGTCGGCTGTGATATGATGCTGCGCAAGCTGCAGGCGCGGGGTCTGATCAAAGAAGCGGGACGTTCCGAGGCACCGGGCCGGCCGATTTTGTTTGAAGTCACAGAAGAATTTATGGACAGCTTTAAGCTGGTCAGTCTGAACGAACTGCCGGAGCTGCCGGATTATACGGAAAGTGAAAGCGAGGATCTGTTTGAATAGATCCTTTTTTTCACCCTAGAAAATATAAGGAAAACATTTCCGGAAAGGGTTCGAGCAAATTCATCACTCTTTCACCATTCGACAATTGCACTTCGCTTAAAAGGTTGTAAAATAGAAGAGGCAGGTGAGTATATGAAAAAGCGTTTAGGTTTGCTCCTGTCGTTCTGTTTAGCTGGCTGTGCAATGCAGCCAACGGATTCAGCCGTCATTACTAAGGAAAACACGATGCCCTCCGGGTGTCTTTGTTATAGAACTATTCCAGATTTTGATTTCAGTGAGCCTCTGGCGGAAACGGCGCCGGTTGCGGATGCCTTTTTTGCTCAGACCGCGTTTCTGGGGGATTCCCGGGCTGTCGGAGTTTATGACTACGAAGTTTTTCCGCAGGCTGAGGTTCTGGCTTCGATCGGTTTGTCGATCAACCAATGGCAGATCAAAAAAGTAATCGGTGAAGGCAAAGAAAAACAGACCGTATGGGAAGCTTTACAAGCCAGATCATTTCAGCGGTTGGTGCTGATTGTCGGCTACAATGAACTAGGTTGGGATTACAGCTCGGTGTTCAAGCAGAAGTTAAGCGATCTGATCGATCATCTGCGCCAGCTGCAGCCGGAGGCGGTGCTGCTGTTACAGAAGATTTATCCCTGCAGCGCCAAGGGATATGCCGCTGAGAAAGACGTGACGCCGCAGAAGATTGACGAATACAACGTTATCTTTGAGGAGCTGGCTGAGGAAAAACAGATCTATCTGCTCGACCCGTCCCCGCTGCTGATCGACGAAAACAACGAGCTGCGGGCGGAATTGACGGATGACGGCGTGCATTTAAATACGGCAGGCTTTGCGATTTATAAAGAGTATATGAAAACACATGTGGAGGATAGGGAAAATCATGAAAAAATGGAGTGTCCTGATCGCAGCAGCGCTCATGATGACAGGCTGTCAGAGCCCGGCCGCGGACAACCGCAGCCGCAGCGTGGCGGAAGTGATGAATCAGCTGAGTCAGAAAGCGGATCCTGAGCAGACGTTGGTTGATGTGGAAGCAGATCAGATTGACGCATTTTATTTCTTTGAACAGGGTGAGGTTTTGGAGCAACAGCTGAAAATGGCGTCGGATACCCGCGCGGACCAGATTGCTGTGTTTGAAGTCGCTCATCCTGATCAGGCCAAAAAGGTAATTGAATCGAGTTTGGAAGCGATGCAGCAGCAGAATGCCAATTATTTTCCGGAAGAAGCAGCGAAGCTGAAGCAGGCCTGTATTATGAATAAAGGCGCCATTTTTGCGGTGGTTGTCGGGGAAGCGGCGGATGCGGTATGCGCTGCCGGTTTGGAATAAAGAGGGGAGGCGGAGCGATTGATCTGTTCGGCAGAGAATTTAATGAAAAATTATGGCGCGGATCCGGTTTTGGATCATGTCAGCTTGGTGATCAATGAAAAGGAAAAATGGGGAATCGTCGGCGTTAACGGAGCTGGAAAATCAACGCTGCTGCGGCTGATTGCCGGCTTGGAAACTCCGGATGAGGGATCGGTGACGCTTGTGCCGGGGAAAAAAATTTCCTGTCTTGTGCAGCAGCCGCAGCTGGATCCGCACAAAACAGTCCTGGAAACGGTGTTGGAAAGTGCTGAGAAAAAGGATGAGGTGCAGGAATATGAAGCCAAGTCTATTTTGACGCAGTTAAAGATGACCGATTTTACGCAGACGGTTGGAACGTGTTCAGGCGGACAGCGCCGCCGCGTAGCGTTGGCCTGCGCTCTGATCCGTCCCTGCGATCTGTTAATTTTAGACGAACCGACCAATCATTTGGATCAACAGATGATTCTATGGCTGGAAAAACGGCTGATGAAATCGAATAAAGCAATGCTGATGGTGACGCATGACCGCTACTTCCTCGACCGTGTCACCAATGCGATTTTAGAGGTTGAACAGGGGCAGGTATACGCCTATCATACACATTATTCGGGGTTTCTGCAGTTAAAAGCACAGCGTGAGGAAATGGCGCGTGCCAGTGAGCGCAAACGGCTGGCGTATCTGCGCAAAGAAGCGCAATGGATCCAGCGCGGAGCGATGGCCCGGTCAACGAAAAGCCGGGAACGCATAGAACGTTTTGAGAAGCTCAGTGCGATTGAGCGGATTCAGGATCCGGATTCGCTGAAGCTGGGATCACTCAGCTCGCGCTTAGGCAACACCACGATTGAAATTCGCAATTTAAGCAAGGCGATCAACGGTCAGCCGCTGATTCATAATTTCAGCTACATCGTGCGCCGGCATGAACGACTGGGCATTATCGGGCCTAACGGCTGCGGCAAAAGCACGCTGATGAAGCTCTTAGTCGGGCAGCTGCAGCCGGATGCTGGAGAAATCGTGATTGGTGAAACCGTGCGGATCGGCTATTTTTCGCAGGAGTTGGAAGAGATGGATCCGGACCAGCGGATCATTGACTATGTTCGTTCTATCGGCGAGGTGATTGAAACGCCGGATGGGGAAGTGACAGCTGCTCAGATGCTGCAGCGGTTTTTATTCAGTCCCAAGCAGCAATGGCAGCCGATCGGCAAATGTTCCGGCGGCCAAAAGCGCCGGTTAGGTCTGCTGGGAATTTTGATGAAGGCCCCGAATGTTCTGCTTTTGGATGAGCCGACCAATGATCTGGACATTCCGACGTTGATGCTGCTGGAAGAATATCTTGACGATTTTGCCGGAGCGGTACTTTCAGTCAGTCATGACCGCTATTTTCTGGACCGCACCTGCGACCGGTTGTTAATCTACGAAGGTGAAGGACGCCTGAGCTTCAGCAACCTCAGCTATACCGATTATTTAGAGCAGCAGACAGCATCAGAACAGGCCAAGCCGCGGGAGACAACGGTGCGGAACAAGCCGAAGGCCAACCGTTTAACTTACATGGAAAAGAAAGAGCTGGAAGCCATTGAAGTCCAGCTGCCACAGCTGGAAGACCAGCTTCAGAAATTGGATGACAAACTCAGTCAGACTACGGATTACGCTCAGCTGAAACAGTTAGGCCAACAGCGCGACGCCCTTGTAAGCGAGCTGGAAGCCAAGACAGAACGCTGGATGGAACTCAGCGAAAAGCAAAGCTGACTGAGAAACGACCTTCAATAAGAATAAGGGAGAATTCTTTCACCTCTATCGTTGGAAAGAGAAATCACGAAAAACAAAATGAACGGCAGTAGCGGGCAAAGAGAAATCGGATCCGCCAGGACATGAAGTCAATCAACGCTTCAAAAGAGAGGGGTCGTACTCTGTTAACTTATCGAGCGTGGATTGAAACAAAGGGAAAGACGCTTTATCAGGCTCAAAATGGAATAAAAATAAAATGATAAAATTGTCTGCATTCGTGTTCCTGAAACCAAAGCCTTATTTCCTTTTGGATTTACGATGAATTCGATAACGATGGAGCGGATCGATTATCCTTGTTTGCACTTTGTTCAGGATTATTGCAAATTCCTTTTACTACACCTGTCTGATATTGGCAAATTCTGAATTTTATCAAGTATAACTTATAAAAATCTGTGAATATTGGATTTTATTAAGTATAACTGATAAAAAGAATTTGCGAAGTTGAAAATCAGTAATGTTCCTTACCCGAATCATGTTTTTCTTCTTTGTTTCCTGTCATCGCTTTTCTTTGCTTCGACTCTAAAAAAAGAAGGATTACCAGCGGTGCTGCCATCACAATCAGGCCTTGAATCACGAATCTGCGATTTAAAATTAGCGAGTGAGCAGGCATGACTGATGTATGAAATCCAGACATGACACGCATTTTGCAGCATGTCGGTCATCGGATTTGAAAAGCGAATAGAAACGCAGGCAAAAAAGGGATGAAAAAGCTAAAAAAATCATTGTCAAGCAGGGGGAAGAAGTGTATTATATACCTGTAAATCTGATAGCAGTCAGATTTGCATTACTTGTATAGGTGTCAAATTTCGGCTGACACGTATCTACCCACTGGCCTATGTGTGGACTACAAGTAACCTTTTCCCCCATTTTTATAAATGAGCAGTCAAGGTTGAATGCCGAGGTTGTACCTAAAGGAGGAACTCTTTATGAAGAAAGGACCGAATCAGGCGCAGACTTCATTCTAGGAGTTTTTCAGTGCATATTGTGGATACAATATGTTTTTTATTTTACAGAGGTCAATTGAGAGAAAAGGAAGGATATTGCATGGAAAAGCAGGAAATGATGTACGAGGGTAAAGCCAAGCAGGTTTATGCCTCAGAAGATCCCAACCTGGTCATTATTCACTACAAAGATGATGCGACAGCGTTTAACGGATTGAAAAAAGCCAGTATCAGCAACAAAGGGGTACTCAACAACAAGATCACAACGATTTTGTTTCAGCAGCTGAATCAGCGCGGAATCCGAACACATTGGGTAGAAACTTTGAATGACCGGGATCAGCTGTGCAGAAAAGTCAGCATCGTTCCGCTGGAGGTCATCGTCCGCAACGTCGTTGCCGGCAGCATGGCCAAAAAATTTGGTATTGAAGAAGGGACTGTGCTGAAGGAGCCAGTCTTTGAAATCTGTTATAAAAATGATGAGCTGGGTGATCCGATGATCAACGATACGCATGCCGTCGGTTTGGGTTTTGCAACCCGTGATGAACTCGATCAGATCTATGCGATCACCTCCCAGGTCAATGAAGCGCTCAAGGAAATCTTCGATCAGATCAACATTCGCCTGATCGACTTCAAACTGGAATTCGGCAAGGACAGCGAGGGACAAATTCTGCTTGCCGATGAAATCTCACCGGATACCTGCCGCTTCTGGGAAAAGGGAACGGATAAGAAACTAGACAAAGATCGCTTCAGAAGAGAGCTGGGCGATGTGATCGGAGCATATCAAGAAATTTATGGCCGTCTGAGCCAGTGGGTGAATGCAAAATGAAAATGGAAAACGAATATTTTTTAACCGGAAAGATTCATGAAGAATGCGGCGTATTTGGCGTATATCATGTCAGTTCTGCCGCTTCCCTGTCTTACTTTGGTCTGCATGCGCTGCAGCACCGCGGTCAGGAAGCTGCCGGGATCGCAACCAGCGACGGCAAGCAGATCACATGCATCAAGGGCAAGGGTCTGATCACGGAAGTGTTCAACAATGAAACGATCAATAAGATGGACGGTATTCATGCGATCGGGCATGTCCGCTATTCGACGGACGGCGGCAATGAGATTGAAAACGTTCAGCCGATTATGGTGCGGGCACATACCGGCCATTTCGGCGCGGTGCATAACGGCCAGATCGTCAATGCCAGTGAATTAAAAGAAGATCTGGAAAATCAGGGCAGCATTTTCCAGGGCAGCAGCGACAGTGAGATCATGCTGCACTTGATTCAGCGGGAAGCCGGCACCTTCGTTGAGAAGATCATGGGAGCCTGCCGCAAGATGGAAGGCGCCTTTGCGTTTATCATCATGACGAAGGACTGCATGTATGCCGTGCGCGACAAGAATGGGCTGCGGCCGCTGTCTTTAGCTTTTTTGGAAGATGGTTACTGCATCAGCTCGGAGACCTGTGCGTTTGATATTGTTGGCGCGAAGTTTATCCGCGATATTGAACCGGGTGAAGTCGTGCGGATTGCCAGCGATGGTGTTAAGAGCTTTCATTATACCCAAGAGGTGCAGCATAAAATGTGCGCCATGGAATATATCTACTTTGCCCGTCCGGACAGCAGCATTGAAGGCATCAACGTACATACAAGCCGCCGTCATGCCGGGATGCTGTTAGCGCAAAGCGATGATGTCGAAGCGGACATCGTTATCGGTGTTCCGGATTCCAGCTTGTCAGCGGCAATCGGCTACAGTGAAGCCAGCGGGCTGCCGTATGAAATTGGATTGATCAAAAACCGGTATGTCGGCCGAACCTTTATCCAGCCGACGCAGCAGCAGCGCGAACGCGGCGTGCGGATGAAACTGAGCGCGATCAGCAGCATTGTTTCCGGCAAACGCGTCGTGATGGTTGACGACTCCATTGTGCGCGGCACGACTTCACGTCGGATTGTTCAGCTGTTAAAGGATGCCGGCGCCACTGAGGTGCATGTGCGGATCGCCTCGGCTCCGTTCAGCAGTCCATGCTTCTACGGTGTTGACACTTCGACGTATGAAGAGCTTATCAGCGCCCGGATGGGCGTTGACGAGCTGTGTACTTACATCAATGCCGATACACTGAAATTTATGACGATTGAACAGATGCGCGAAGCGATTCCAACCCGCGATCTGTGCGTGTCGTGTTTCAGCGGTCAGTATCCGACAGCTCTGTTCAGTTTCCAAAAAGTAATCAAAAAGAAATAAATCAAGGAGGAAAGCTATGTTAGACCGTTATTCCCGTCCTGAAATGCGCGAGATCTGGAGTGAGGAAAGCAAGTTCAGCGCCTGGCTGAAAGTGGAGCTGTTGGCGTGTGAAGCCTGGAGCCAGTTGGGTGAAATTCCAGCTGAGGATGTGGCGAAGCTGTGGCAGAATGCTTCATTCAATATTGATCGGATTTATGAAATTGAAAGTGAAACCAAACATGATGTCGTCGCCTTTACCCGCGCGGTTTCTGAATCGTTAGGAGAAGAGCGGAAGTGGGTACATTACGGCCTGACTTCGACCGATGTCGTGGATACGGCGTATGGTTATCTGTATAAACAGGCCAATGCCATTCTGCGTCGGGATCTGCATCGTT
Source organism: Holdemania massiliensis (assembly GCF_022440805.1). Taxonomy (NCBI): domain Bacteria; kingdom Bacillati; phylum Bacillota; class Erysipelotrichia; order Erysipelotrichales; family Erysipelotrichaceae; genus Holdemania; species Holdemania massiliensis. The sequence goes on from NZ_JAKNTK010000001.1 coordinate 1,996,411, forward strand.
TTCAGGATGTGCTGAAAGAAAAGGCCCTGAAATATAAAGATACGGTAATGATGGGACGGACGCATGGCGTCCATGCGGAAATCACAACATTTGGTCTGAAATTTGCGCTTTGGTTTGAAGAAATGAACCGGAATCTGCAGCGTTTTGAGGAAGCCGCGGCGATGGTCGAAACGGGTAAGATTTCCGGAGCTGTCGGTACGTTTGCCAATACGCCGCCGTTTGTTCAGGATTATGTCTGTGAAAAGCTGGGAATTCACTCAGCTAAAATCTCAACCCAGGTTCTGCAGCGCGACCGGCATGCGCAGTATTTTGCCACGCTGGCCTTGATAGCGACTTCGATTGAAAAGATGGCGACCGAAATCCGTCACTTACAGCGCACAGAAGTCCGGGAAGTCGAAGAATACTTCAATAAGGGACAGAAGGGTTCCAGCGCGATGCCGCATAAGCACAATCCGATTGGATCGGAAAACATGTGCGGCTGTGCCCGAATTCTGCGCGGCTATATGCTCAGCAGTTATGAGGACGTTGCGCTGTGGCATGAGCGGGATATTTCCCATTCCAGTGCTGAACGGATTATCGCGCCGGATGCGACTGAACTGCTGGATTACATGCTGAACCGCTTCACGCGGATTATCGACACGCTGACCGTCTTTGAAGACAACATGCGTGCCAATATTGATAAAACCTATGGTGTTATCTTTTCCCAGCGTTTCATGCTGACATTGATTGAAAAAGGCATGTCGCGTGAGGAGGCTTATGATCTGGTGCAGCCGAATGCCAATAAGTCATGGAATGAAAAAATCAGTTTCCGTTCCTTGATGGAAGCCCAGCCGAAGGTCACGGCCTTGCTGAGTGAAGCTGAAATTGACGATTGTTTCAATCCTGCTTATCACCTGAAACATGTTGATGATATTTATCAGCGTGTCGGCTTGCTTTAATTTTAAAAATAAACTAAATTTCAAGAAGATGAGTTAGAAAATAACTCATTTTTTTGTTGGAAAGTTTTTGTGATCAGGAACTTCTATGTTGAACTCTGCGAAATTTAAGCCTCTGATCATCTCGAAATAGAACAGCCAAGCAGACCATAAGAAAACGGAGGAATAGCCTCCGTTGTTTCCTGATTTTCAGCATCAGACTGGGAATGTGATTATTAATTTGAGTCGCTTGTCTGAGTGCGGACATAGCGGCAAAACAAAATGAAGCACAGCAGCGTAAAGACCAGTCCCAGCGGATAACCCCATGCCAGAGGAAGATGAAAGCCTTCGCTGGCAACCAAGATATAGGTACTGCTGACCGCTGTCATAAACAAGGCGGGAACAGCCGTGATCAGGCACGCAACATCTTTTCGTTCCCGATAGAGATAGACCGTCGCTGCCCATAAAGCAATCATTGCCAAAGTTTGATTCGCCCAGGAAAAATAGCGCCAGATGACATCAAAATTCAGCTGTGTCAGGACGGCTCCAACCGCAAGCAGCGGGATTGTCAGCAGCACTCGTTTGCGAATCGAGCTTTGATCAAGGTTAAACCAATCGGCTAACGTCAGCCGCGCACTGCGGAAAGCCGTATCGCCAGAGGTGATGGGACAGGCAACCACGCCGACAATCGCTAAAGCTCCGCCAAGAGTTCCCAACAAGGATGTAGAAATTTCATAAACAACTCCGGATTGCCCTAAGGTGCTGAGTGCTGTCTGCAGGACGTCGGTCGTTCCATAAAAAGCAACACCGGCAGCGGCCCAGATCAATGCGATCACACCTTCGGCAATCATCGCACCGTAAAATACTTTGCGGCCATCCTGTTCACTGCGCATACAGCGCGCCATCATCGGCGACTGCGTCGCATGAAAACCTGAAACAGCGCCGCAGGCCACAGTGACAAACAGATACGGCCAGACCGGCTTTCCGGCTGGATGAAGATTTTGCAGCGTCAACTCCGGAAGCGGGTATCCTTGCACGATCAGTCCCCCAGCAATGCCCACGACCATAACCAGCAAAACAATTCCGAAAACCGGATATAATTTTCCAATCAGCTTATCAATCGGCAGCAGGGTGGCAAGCAGATAGTAGCACAGGATCAGAGCTACCCAAAAAGCAACACTCAGCTTATCCGGTGTAAGCAGCGCAAGCAAAGTTGCCGGACTGGTCACAAATACTGTTCCCACTAAAACCAAAAGCAAAACCGAAAAAATGCGCATAACCTGTTTCATGCCGCGGCCCAGGACTTGACCGACGATCTCGGAAATACTTGCGCCATTGTACCGGACTGAGATCATGCCGGTGAAATAATCATGCACAGCTCCGCCTAAGATACAGCCAAATACGATCCACAGGAAAACGACAGGACCGAAAACAGCGCCCATCAAAGCCCCGAAGATGGGGCCGGTGCCGGCAATGTTGAGCAGCTGGATAAGAAATACCTTCCAGGTTGGCATGGCGACGTAATCCACACCATCTGCCGATTGAATGGCAGGGGTCGGACGTGTATCTGGCTGGAAGATCCGTTCAACGAATCGGCCATACACAAAATAGCCGCTGATCAGAAGGAATAATGAAACAAGAAATGTAATCAAAAGAATTCAGCTCCTTATCATAGTATTAGGTCAGACTTTGTCAGGGACGCCGCAGGATCAGAAATAGCAGAAGACTCTGGAAGAAAGCAAAGTCCTAAGACCGACTTTCAGCCGATTGATATAAGACGGCGTTATATTCTCGGATTCAATCTAACACGACGCTTTCATTATAAAACAAGAATGAGCTTTTGCCCAGCCGAAGAAAATCGAGTTTCATGCGAATGCAATCTGAGAAAACAAACAAAGACAAGCAATCATCAGGAAGCAGGAAGGGCAAAAAGCGGAACTCTGAGGTAAAAAAACGGGGAAATAATCATAGTTTTGATTGTATCTGATCATATGCTTGATTGTTTTAATAAAATGATCAAAAAGTGTTGATTATAATGAACGAACTTTTTATAATGAAATCAGTTAAGCGCTTACACTGATTGGAGGAATGTGAATTCATGATTGTTACACACACATCCAATCCTTCGATCGACTACTATCTGGAACTTTCCAACAGCCTGGTCAGCGGCGTTCAGCGGGCGGATTCAGCTTATTGCTTAGCCGGAGGCAAGGGACTCAACGTTTCCATGATTCTTAATCAAATGAGTATTGCTTCAGTGGCGACGACCTTTTTAGGCGGCTTTTCAGGGAACTTTATTCGCGAACAGATGCGTCAATATCCCTGGATTCGCTTGGACGCTGTAGAAATTGAGACGATGAACCGAATTAATGTCAAGCTGCGCAATCATCAGGAAACGGATATCAACACACCCGGTCCGATCGTAAACAAAGACCATCAGCGTGCGTTATTGGCCAAACTGACACAGTTAAAGCCGGGAGATTGGCTGTTGATCTGCGGCAGTCTGGCTCAGGCTGTGGATACAGAATTCTTAGAGGCAGCCGCGTCGCTGGTTCATCAGCAGCAGGCTTATTTAGGTCTGGATATTCCGGGCATCAAAGCCGAAACCTTAGCCCGCTGCCGGCCGCATTTGATCAAACCCAATGTTGAAGAACTGTATGCCATGTTTGATCTTCCGTCCCCTTCTCCGATATCCTCTCAATCGCTGATCGATCAGCTTTTAGCGATGAAAGTCGGCGGAATCCTGCTTTCCAACGGAGCTGACGGGGCACAGTATCATACAGCTCAAGCGCATTGGACGATCGCTCACCCACCGCTTGAAGCTGTAAATACCGTAGGCTGCGGCGACAGCATGCTGGCAGCCTTTGTCGGACGTTTAGATCAGGGCTGTACGATTGAGGAAGCTCTTTTATGGGCAGGAGCAGCGGGGGAGGCAACGGCCGTTTCAGTAGGACTGGCGGATTATGCCCGGATCGAACAGTTGAAGGACAGCGTGAAAGTATACCAGAATTAAGCGAAGGAGAACCTTTATGAAAATTACAATGGCCCGCATCGACAATCGTCTTCTGCACGGCATCGTGATCGCCCAGTATCTGCCGCAGGCTGACTGCCAGCGCATCATGGTCATCGACGATGAAGTCGCCAACAATCCAAAGAAAAAAGAAATGATGATGTTTGCCAAACCCGACGGATATGCTGCCAGCATCATTCCGCTGGCGAAAGCTCTGGAAAATTTCAAAAACAACAAATATGAAGGTCAGCGGATCTTCATTCTGGCGAAGACGCCTCAGGTTTTCGCGGCGCTTTTGGAAATCGGTGTCCCGATTCCGGAGCTGATCATCGGCGCGACCGACCGTCTTAACGAAGGCATCAAGCTCAGCAACCGTGCCTATATCAGTGAAGAAGAAGCGGATGTCTGCCGCCATATTCAGCAGATGGGCACGCGCATCATCGTTCAGCATGCACCATCGGTGACGCCGGTGGAGTTGTCTAAGATTATTCATTAATCAGGAGGAAGAGTACTATGTTTGGTTTAACAATTCTGCAGTTAATCCTCATTCTTATCATTACTGAAATCATCGCTCTGGACAGCGGCGGTCCGCAGACCCAGCTGATTTCCAAACCAGTTGTTGCCGGGACGCTGATCGGCGCCATTCTCGGCGATATGACCCAAGGCATGTTCATCGGCGCCACGCTGCAGCTGATGTCGATGGGCGTCGTCGGTTTAGGCGGAGCGAGTGTTCCAAACTATCTGATCACAACGATCATCACAACCATCGTGGCAATCCAGTCCGGCCAAGGCTATGAAATCGGCCTGGCGATCGGATTGCCGGTAGGCATGCTGTATGTCAACCTGGATATCCTGCACAAAATTCTCAACGGCTATGTCATGCGCTGGTCACAGAAACTGGTCAACGAGAAGAAATTCAGTCAGAGCTTAAACGTTCTGTATCTGCATCTGGTGCTGATGTCATTAAAGTTTTTGCTGCCGGTTTTGATCGTACTGTTAGCAGGTCAAACCGTTACCGAAGCGATTGTCAGCGCAATGCCAGCCTGGCTGTTTAACGGAATGACCGTCGCCGGCAAGATCCTGCCAGTTACTGGTATGGCGATGCTGCTCAACTACATGCCGGTAAAGAAGAATTTCCTGTATCTGTGCATCGGCTTTGTGATGTATGCCTATATGGGTGTCGGAACCTTAGGTGTTGCGATCATTGGTTTCGGCCTGGCGTTTAAGTATTACTATGATCGAACTCAGAATGCACCGGCAGTAGCTGCGGCAGGAGGATTGGAAGATGAATAAAATATTAACTAAAAAAGATGTCAACAAGGCCGGCTTCCGCTGGATGGTTATGCCGATGTCCTCATTCTGTTATGAAGTCCAGTTCGGACAGGCCGTCGTCTATGCCTTGGCACCAGCGCTGCGCAAATTGTATCCGGATGATGACGATTATGTGGCGGCGATCAATAACCACTTCAAATATTTTAATACCCAGCCTTATATGTGCCAGATCGTACTCGGCGCGGCCTTGGGCATGGAAGAACAGCTCGGACGGGCTGGTGCGGAAACGATTCAGGATTTCAAAACCGGAGTGATGGGACCGCTGGCCGGGATCGGTGATACGCTGTTCTGGGTTGTAATCCCGACAATATGGGCATCCATTGCTTCACCGATGGCCTTGGAAGGCAATGCGACCGGAATCATTTTATGGACGCTGTTTGCGGTAGCCCTGACGCTGTTCCGTCTGAAATTCTTCGAGTGGGGCTATACTTTAGGCACGCGTTTGATCACGGAACTGAAATCAACGCTGCAGGTTCTGACTGACGCTTGTTCCATCCTGGGCTTAACTGTTGTCGGTGCTTTGATTCCTTCGGTTATTTCTGTCAAGGTTCCGATGATCATCAATTTTGCGACCGGCACCTCACTTTCCATTCAGGAACAGTTTGACAAGATTATGCCGTGCATGATCCCCGTGCTGCTGACCTTTATCTGCTATAAACTGTTGGGCAAGAAAAAAGTCAGCATGACGACACTGGTCTTTGCGGTCTTGATCGTCAGCATCGCAGGTTCTGCTTTGGGTATTTTAGGCTGATCCAGCCGATTGATTTACAGGAAGAACGAAAGGGGTCAGGCATGAACAAACAAATTATTTTATGCAGTCATGGGCGGCTGTGCGAGGGGATGCTGGATACACTTAGGATCTTTTCCCTCGATCAGGCGATGCCGATCAGAGCGATTCCATTCTATACTGAAGGTGTGGACAGCGAAGCACAATTATCCCAGCTTGCTGACTCAATCACCGCAGATCAACAAGTGCTGATCTTTACAGATATCGCTTACGGCAGCGTCCATCAGCAGGTCATGCTTCAATTCGGGGATTGGGATAACGTGACCGTCATTACCGGAATGAATCTGCCGCTGGTACTCGAATTAGCAGCGACGGGGCAAGCGTGGACGACAGCGCTGATTGATGCAAAAATCAAAGCTGCCCAAAAAGCCATCCTTTGTGCGGATTCCCTTTCGTTCACCATGTCTGAAGAGGATGAATAGGAGGCTATCATGAAAATAGCAGTACGTCAATGTGATATTACTCCGCTGCGGCCATGCTGGCAAGGCGGATATGTTCAGCGCAGTCAAGTTTATGAACACGTTCATGATCCCATTACAGCGACAGTTCTGGCTTTGACCCTGAATGAGAAAAAGATGATTTGGGCGAGTCTGGATGTCAGTGGTGTTCAAGCTGATTTAGCCCGGCAGATTCTTGATAAAACAGCGGACAAGGGTGTGACGTTAAAACCTGAAGAGATGATATTGGGCGCCACGCATACGCACAGCGGACCCTTGGTGGGCAGCTACTATGATCGGCCAACAGATCCGGAATATTGTGATCTGCTGGTTGACCGCGTTTCCGCAGCGATTGCCGAAGCCTACCGTGATCCCGGCATCGAGGTGGAGGTTCGTTACAGCAAGGTCATGATTGACGGGTTGTATTCCAACCGCAATGACCGCAATAAACAATCGGATAAAATGGTGCATCTTTTAGGCTTTTTTGAACAGGGACAATTAAGCGCTCTGTATTGTACCCTGGCGCATCACTGTACGGTTCTCGGGCCCAATTTCATGGATCTCAGCGCTGATCTGTTCGGCGAAATCCGCAGACTGCTGCAAAAACAGTTCGATGTTCCGGTGCTGATGGCCCAGGGCAATGCCGGTGATATGGGCAACAAGCAATATCGTCAAAGCAATCTCTTTGATGAAGTTGAACGGCAGGCCGCTGCAATTGTCGATCAGATTCGCAAGAAGCAGACACCTTGGGAAACGCTGCAGCTCACAGAAATCCAGTGCCGCACAGTTGTTTATCCTGCGGTCTATGATATTGATGCTGAGCGTTTTGCGATGAAGAAGGCGGAGTTCGAAAAGCAGCTGGAAACCGAAACGAATTTTGATACCGTTAAGCTGTTAGTGACTGGAATTCAAAGCTTTGAGCGGAAGATTGCGGCCGGAAGCCGGCATGTTGAGCGGAAGATGCCAGCCTGGATTTATACCTTTGGTGATCTTCAGATTGTTGCGGTGCCGGGCGAGCTGGGCTCAATTCTGGGCTTGCGGATTAAGGCGGCTTCTTCTGCCAAGGTCTGCCTTGTCTGGGGATATGTTGATCCGTGTGATTTAGGCTATATGATTGAGAAAGAAGCCTACGAAGGATTCTCACAGGAAAGCAACGTCACGGATTATCCGGCGGGCATACCGGATGCCTATGCCGATGCGATTATCCAGGCCTTGCAGTGAAATCAGAAGTTTGAGAAGGCGAGGAAATCGGGATGAAGGACAAACGCTGGAGCCGCATTTTAGAACTGTGTGAAAAACAGAACATTGTGACGGTAGAGGAATTGGTTCAGGCTCTTCATGTATCGGAAGCGACCATTCGCCGGGATCTTTGTTATATGGAGGATAATGGGCTGATCGCCCGATTTCACGGTGGGGCGCGGATGATCGATGCCCAGCGCACGGAGAAATCCATGAATATGAAATCCTTATTGAATGTCAAAGAGAAAGAGAAAATTTCACGCTATGGGGCTTCTTTGATTCAGGATGGACAGATTGTTTTTCTGGACGCCGGAACAACCACATACAATCTGATCGATTACATCAAAGCGAAGGAGATTACGGTCGTGACGACAGGAATTCCGCACTTGACGAAGCTGTCGCAGCGCAACATCAAGACATTCGTTTTAAGTGGCTTTATCAAGCCGAATACCGTTGCGGTTACAGGCAAGGAAACGGTGAGTCAGATCAGCAATATGAACTTTGATATCGCTTTACTGGGGACCAACGGTGTGCATCCGGCAGCAGGGTTTACAACTCCGGAAGAATATGAAGGGGAAGCCAAGTCAATGGTGATTCAGCGGGCAAAAAAGACATATATTCTTGCAGATAAAAGCAAATTCAATAAGCTGTGTTTTGTCCACTTTGCGGATTTGGATGAAGTTACGGTCATTGTGGATGAAAAAATTGAGGATTTTGATTATCGTCTTCTCGACTGCATTGTAGCGTCCTGATCTGAGCGGAATTCGTATAGAAAAGCTGTTTCTGCGGAAGAGACAGCTTTTTTGATATATTAGAGGATCGGTTCTGTAATCAGGCGGTACGAAATGCAGAGCTCTGAGTCCTCAGGCTGAAAAGGAATTGACTGTCAGATAGGCCGTCGTCAAAGTGCGGAAAGAAAATCATCATAGTATGGACTGAATGAAAATCTCATTCAGAAAGCAGGTGAAGATGATGAACGATGAAAGACGGCATGCCTGTCAGCCGATTGACTGGCAGGAGGAAGAAGATACTTGTTCTTGTTGTCCGCCGCGACCGAAACCTTGCTGTACCGGTGCCACCGGCCCAACGGGTCCTCAAGGCCCGCGGGGATGTCAGGGGGAACCAGGCCCGACTGGACCAAGAGGATGTCCAGGCATGCCTGGACCGCAGGGTCCGCGCGGCTGTCGAGGAGAACAAGGTCCAACCGGCCCTCGCGGCTGCCGTGGTTATGAGGGTCCTCAAGGCGAGATCGGTCCAACAGGACCACAAGGGGCAACCGGTGCGCGGGGTCCCATCGGTCCGCGCGGATATCCTGGACCGCAGGGAAGTTCAGGTCCGACGGGTTCACGTGGCCCAACCGGAGCTCAGGGGCCTATCGGTCCGCAGGGACCCCAGGGTATACCAGGTGATATTGGCTTAACGGGTCCGACCGGTCCGACTGGAGTTCAAGGTCTGCAGGGAAATACCGGAGCCACCGGCCCGCAGGGAATTCAAGGACCAACTGGAGCGACCGGCCCAACCGGTCCGACTGGCATTCAGGGAGTAACGGGTGCCACCGGTCCAACAGGTTCAACTGGAGCAACTGGAGCAACGGGCCCAACGGGAGCAATCGGTGCAACCGGTCCTGCCGGAGCTACAGGGGCTACCGGAGCAACAGGACCTACAGGTCCCACAGGTCCCACAGGTCCCACAGGTCCCACAGGTCCCACAGGTCCGACAGGTCCAATAGGTCCAACCGGATCAACCGGGGCCACCGGAGAAATCGGTCCGACTGGCATTCAGGGGTTGGAAGGCCCAACCGGTCCGACCGGAGCCACAGGTTTGGAAGGTCCAACCGGCCCGACAGGTCCGACCGGCGGTGCAGGGGGCGGATTGATAAGCTACGGCGGACGCTACAACACGGCAGCGCAAACACTGAATCTGGCTGCCAATGCACCACTTATGCTGCCGTTGCCGGATCTGATGCCGGCAGAAAATGTTACGTTCAACATGCCGGACAGTCTGACCATTGAAGAATCAGGGGTTTACGAAATTAACTATATGTTTAACGCTTCCTCCTCCTTGGGAGCGGCGGTTACCCTGTCGGTCAGAAATAACGGAGCGATAATCCCAAGTACTGAAGAAACGCATATTTTGGCAATTGGCGTTGAATCTATCTATTCAGGAAGCGTATTGGAAGCTTTGTCAGCAGGGGATATGTTAACGATTGAAGTCGAATCTACTCTGGAACTGACTTTGACGCTGAGCAGCGGAGTGACCGCAACGCTGAGTGTCAAAAAACTGGATACGCTACCAACCGCTTCATCCTGAAAAAGCAGGCTTTCTACTCTAAGCCGGCGGCCGAATGAAGCCCGGGACAAGGTAATCAATTTAATTTCAGGTGTTTTTTTAAACAGTCGGTTTGTTCAGTTTGAACATCTGACTGTTTTTGTAGGCGGAAGCGGTTTATGGATGTCTTCTGGGCCTGTATCTGGTAATGAAGGCTTATCGCGGCATAATCTGGGATGATCGAAAGCAGGTGACTCTATGAAGAATCAGGATTATGCTTTATCCTTGGATTGGTCTGAATCGGAAACCGAGGATGAAAAGGCTTGCTGCCGATGTCCAGGCCCTACAGGACCCCGCGGACCTCGAGGATGTCCCGGACCTGCCGGACCACGGGGACCACGCGGCTGTAAAGGCCCTCAGGGTATACCGGGACAAACTGGAGCCACGGGTCCAACTGGCCTAGCGGGCATTCCGGGTGCAATGGGTGTCACAGGACCTACGGGAGCAACCGGTCCCATCGGCCCAACCGGACAACAAGGTCCGACAGGACCCCAAGGACCTCAGGGTATTCCAGGCCCAACGGGATCTACTGGGCCAACGGGCGCAGCAGGAGAGCCAGGAGTCCAGGGGGCACAAGGACTGCAGGGGATTCCAGGTCCCACTGGCCCAACGGGTGCAACCGGAGAAATTGGTCCTCGCGGTATGCAGGGCTTAGAAGGCCCAACGGGGCCAACCGGACAACAAGGTCCGACAGGACCCCAAGGACCTCAAGGTATTCCAGGTCCAACGGGATCTACTGGGCCAACGGGTGCAGCAGGAGAGCCAGGACCTCAGGGACCCCAGGGACTGCAGGGAATTCCTGGTCCCACCGGTCCAACGGGTGCCCAAGGAATTGCCGGAGTGACTGGACCTACCGGCCCAAGCGGACCGGAAGGGATCGTACCTGAAGATATTTTTGCTTCTTTTATTAACTTTGCGGCAGTATTTCAAGAAGCGCAATTAATTCCAATGGGAATTCAGACAGCGGATTCTACTGGAAATATCGTATTGAATAATTCGACAAGGATTGCATTAAAGCCGGGCTTTTACTGGATTGCCTATGAGGTATCCTGTTTAGTCAAAGGCGCCAATTTTATTCAGGTTACACCCTTTTACAATGGGGCAGCCCATATAGAATATGGAATTTATTATATGACGTCTTCTGAATCCCGATCCAGTGCTTTTGGTGCCGTATCGATGATTCTTGAAGTTCCTTCCGAAACGATGTTTTCTCTTACGTTCAATTCCAGCGGTGAAGTCACCGAATGTACGCTGACGTTGGCGATCCTGAAACTGCGCAGGACTTTAACCGGAGAGCAGCGATGATCACGATCAGTTTGTGTATGATTGTTAAAAATGAAGAGGATGTTTTAGATCGTTGCTTGAGCAGTGTTGAAAAAGCCGTTGAGGAAATCATCATTGTGGATACAGGATCGGTGGACAGTACTCGGTCAATTGCCGCTCAGCATCATGCCAAGCTTGTTGATTTTCCATGGACAAATGATTTTGCCGCAGCTCGGAATTTCTCATTTGATCAAGCAACTCAGGATTTTATTCTCTGGTTAGATGCTGATGATGTTGTGCCGCCGGATCAGTTGGAGAAATTGCTGGCTCTAAAGCAAACCTTGGATGACCACTGTGATATGGTGATTATGCAGTATCGCACGGGCTTTGACAGCGAGGGGCGTCCGACGTTCTGCTTTCCGCGGGAACGTCTAATTCGCCGGGCGGCGCATCTGCGTTGGCAGGGAGCGGTGCATGAAACAATTCCGTTCTCCTCACGACGGAGAATCAGCGACATCGCGATAGAACACCATAAGCTGCACTGCGCAGATCCACAGCGAAATCTGCGGATTTTGGAGAAATTGAAAAGCAAGGGTTCCCTGGATTGTCGGCAACGGTATTATTACGCTCGGGAATTGACCGATCATCAATCCTATGAAGCTGCATTGAAGGAATATGAAATCTTTCTGAATGATCCGGCAGGCTGGAAAGAAAACAAAATTGATGCCTGTCTGGGGATGGCGCGATGCTGGCAGGCGCTGAAGGAAAGGGAAAAAGTATTTTCCAGTTTAATTCAGGCGTTTCGTTATGCTCCTGCACGGGGAGAAATCTGCTGCGAACTGGGGCATTATTTCTATCTCGAAAAGAATTGGGAGTGCGCAGTTTTTTGGTATCGTCTGGCTACAACAATACCGGTTCCACTAAACCAGGGAGGATTTGTCAACCTGGATTGTTATGGATATATCCCTTGGATTGGGCTGTGCTGCTGCTATGATCAGATGCGGCAGTGGGATCAAGCCTGGCAGGCCAACGAGAAGGCTGGAAATTTAAAGCCGCAGGATCCTTCTTATCTGCATAATCGCGCTTATCTGAAAAGTAAACTGGATCTGAAAAACTGAATGCGGCATGTTTAAAATGAATGGGAGCTGACTAGGAATACAGAATATCATTAAAAAAACAGAATCGATGAATTGCGGAAATACTCAATTTCTTCAAGCATTTCAGGTCTTAACTTGAACAATGTCCCAGCGGCATTGTTTTCTTTGCTCGGCCAGGAAGTTCTGGTATAATCAGAAAGAAGAAAGAGCTTAGAAAAGCGAGGATTGCACGATGCAGATGAATCGATGCTTTGAAATTGTCTATTTGCTTTTGGAACGTAAGAAACTGACAGCTCAGGAGCTGGCAGACCGCTTTGAAGTCTCAGTGCGGACAATTTATCGCGATATTGATTTTCTGTCGCAGGCCGGCATTCCCATTTATGCCCGGCGAGGAAAAGATGGGGGAATCGAACTTTGGGATACCTTCGTCTTGAATAAGACTGTTTTTTCAAAAGCGGAGAAGCAGGAACTGACAGCCTTATTGGAAGGCATGCGGTCCACCGGTATACCGGAAGAAACCCAAGTCCTGCAGAAAGTATCAGCTTTGTTGGGTGAATCGCAGCAGTCTTGGATAGAAGCGGATTTTTCGCTGTGGTCCAAGACAGCGGATCAGCCGGATTTGTTCAGTCTTCTCCGTCATGCCATCTTAAACCATAAGAAAATTCAGTTTCATTATCATGGACTCAATCGGGAGGCGACTCACCGTATTGTAGAGCCGCTGCGCTTGGTGTTTAAAGCTCAGGCCTGGTATGTCTACGGCTGGTGCACATGGCGGAAGGAAGAACGGTTTTTTAAGATTGTGCGCATGCGTGAGGTCGAAGAGCTGGATGAGAGCTTTGAGCCGCGAAGTCTGCCGGAAACGATTATCACGCCGCTGGCGGAAAGGGATGAGCGCGTAACCATTACTTTGAAAGTTCAGCCTCAGGGAATAGCTCGGCTCATGGACGATTTCCAGCAAATTGAACTGAAATCCGGACCAACGATGACAACCGTGCAGTTTACCTGTCCTGCGGGTGACTGGCTGTTAAGCTATTTGTTGTCTATGGCAGATTGTACGGAGGTTCTGGCGCCGGAAAGCCTGCGGGAAGAAATGCGCAGCTACATCAATGCGCTGGCCCGGCAGTACAATGAGGAAGTCTCTGATCCGAAAAAGGCTTAAACCTGACATCCTGTTGTCAGGTAAGAAATGATATAGTTTACTCGGATTCTAAAAATGGATCGCTGAGGATTTTATCTAGGCTCGTGGGTGCCCAGGTTTGGGATTCCTCTGAAAATACAAGTGAGAGAGCAGGGATGGAGTGTATGAAGAGTGTGCCTGAGATCAGCGCAAAGACGTTGTTAGCCCCGATGAAAAACGGCCAGTGGTGGTTCGGCGGCGATTACAACATGAATTTATACCGTGGCTGCTGCCACGGCTGTATTTACTGTGATTCCCGCAGCGAATGTTACGGCAATGACCAATTTGATACGGTCATGGTAAAAAAAGACGCGCTGATCCTGCTGGAAAAAGAACTGAAAAGCAAACGCCGCACGGGTGTTGTGATGAATGGGGCGATGACCGATCCCTATAATCCTTTTGAGAAACAACTGGAGGTGACGCGCGGAGCTTTGGCTTTATTCGATCGCTATGGTTTCGGTGTGGGGTTTGCGACCAAAGGCGTATTGGCCGTTCGGGATCTTGATCTGTTAACGCAAATTCATCAGCATTCACCGGTGCTGTGCAAGTTTACGATCACTGCTGCCGAGGATGAATTGGCAAAGCAAATTGAACCCCACGCCCCATCTAGTTCACAGCGCTTTGAAGCGATGGCCAAACTGTCCCAGGCCGGTTTGTTTACCGGGGTTCTGCTGATGCCGGTGCTGCCGTTCATCACGGATAATCGAAAAAATATTCATCAGATTTTGCTTCAGGCCAAGGCGGCCGGCGCGCAGTTTGTTTACTGCAGCTATGGAATGACGCTGCGTGATCGCCAGCGGGATTATTATTACCAATGCTTAGACGTGCAGTATCCGGGGCTCAAAGAAAAGTATATGCGCCGTTATGGCAGCCGTTACAGCTGCGCCTGCCGCAATCCATATGAGCTGAAAGCCATGATTGAAACCGAATGCCGTCAGTTGGGGATGCTGACCCAGATGAAAGCAATTATCGAAGCCTATCGTTTCAGCCGGGCTCCGCAGCAGATTTCCCTTTTTTAAAACAGGATACTTCAAGCATCATTCTTACAAAAAGAAAACATCGACGAAGCAGGATTAGTATTTTTGCTTCGTTTCTTTTATAATAGAATTAGAAGATCAACAAAGGAGGGGAGGAAGATGAAACGCAGCGCTGTTCTGCTAGCCGGATTGGGAATGATCCTGACCTTCAGTCTGCTTCATCCGCAGCCATTGACGACTGAGAATCCGATCAACCTGACGCCGCAGCAGAAGCAGTATATTGAAGATCATCAGCTTGTTTATTTAACCAGTGATTCAAATCGCACAGCGGATCATTTTGTGCTGGCCCGGCTGTATAAGGATGCGGAGAATCAATATGTGATCTTTCTGAATTATGTTCAGAATGATGCTGAGTCTGCAGTCAGCCGGCGCCTGTATCTTGCGGAAGGCCGCACAACCAAGGATCTGGACTATCCGCTTTCAATGATAAACGCTGAGCTGGTTGCGCAGCATCATTATTATCAAAGCGGAAATGGTGTTGGGGAATATCCTTTGACAGAAACTTCACAAGCTTATAGGAATAACAGTCTTGTGGATGAAACCAGTCTTTGGCGAGATTGTCAGTGGGTGAGAATTCCGTTAAGCCAAAGGTTAGGCAAAACGACGGTATTTGGCAGCTATATTCTCAAAACCAATTATCCGCTCAGCGAGGCTTTCCATCTTAATTTATCCTTCATTATGGAAAAACCGCAGACGAAGCTGAAATTGGGAATTGTGACGCTGATGCCGCGAAATTGGGAAAATTATAACTATCAGCTTTGGCTGGATATTTGGAAGGAAAGGGAGTGATGCAAGGATGCAGACAGCCATTCAACTGTTTCAGAGTGCCTGGGGAATACAGCTGATCTTGCTGATCGTATGGATTGGCGTGATCGCAGTCTATCGGCAAAAGACTTTGCCGCAGAGGTTTAAAATGTTGTCTCAGCTGTTAGTCGCAGTCACCGTTGCGATGATTCTCATTCAGCTCATCGCGATTTGCGGCATTGGATGGACCATGGTTCAGTATGATTTGAGCCAATCCAATTTGTTTGTCGTGAATGTGGCGGCAGTCTTGATCTGGGGTTTAACGGAGCTGGCTTTTGTCATCGGATTTGTGCTCTGTTACCGCAAAGTTATAAAGCGTTTGATGGAGTCGCAATCCAATGTTCAGGTTGTTCGTGACTGCCATCGGGGAAATTGTTTTCTCATCGGCTGTTCTCTGCTGGAAATCAGCATGCCGCTGATCCTGACGGTGATTCAAAACTGGATTCCAAGAAAGGAATATGAAACGCTGATGTACGCTTCAATCAATTTCAGTTTCGAATTCCCGTCGCTGACGCTGCTGGGGTGGGGATTTTTACTGATCGCAGGCCTGGTGCTGGAAAACTATCTTGAACTTCAGTTAAAAAAGGAAACCCAGAAGGAAGCGGAAATGTCAAAGCATCAAAGTAAGGAACGGACTATATAAAAAAGCGCAAGAATGGTGCCGTAAATGACAGCGGGATTAGATAAAATGATGTCAGGAGGGATTAAGAAAATGAATAAAAACCTGACACAAATCCGCTTAGCTGTAGATAAAATTGAAGCTCATCTGTTTGATGAGAATTTAGATTTGGATGCGATCACGGCCGCTCTTGGCTATTCAAAATATCATTGGCATCGGATGTTTACAGCGATGACCGGAATTTCAGTTCATCGTTATATTCAGCGTAGGCGAATCAGCGAAGCGGCGCGGCGGTTGATTGGAACGACGGATCCAATCCTGACGATTGCCTTAGACTGTGGCTATCAGACACAACGATCGTTTGCCCGGCAGTTTAAAGCTTTTTATCATTGCAGTCCACGGACTTATCGGCAGCGAAAAGTGTATTTGCCATTGCAGGAAATCGTGGAACTCAACGAGCAACAGCCGGAAGCGCTGCGGAATTTTGAAATCAATCTTATAGAGCGGCCGACGCTGCAGCTGATCGGATATCGGATTCAGATTCGCCGCGATTTCAGCAAGATCGGCCAATGCTGGCAGTGGCTGCACCGTAACAAGCTGCGGATTGCAAATCGTAAGGATCCCGACTTTCTCGTCGGTGTCAACGATTATTCAGATTTTCAGCTTTGCTCTCATCGGCCTTCCTTCACGTATTGGGCTGCCGCGGAAGTAAGCGCTGAAGCCGCCATCGTGAAGGGCATGGAAAAGTTAGTGCTGCCGGCCAGCCGTTATGTTGTCTTTGAATACCGCGGACGATGTGAAGCGAGCATGCAACCGGTCATGGAATTAATTTATGGAAGCTGGCTTGCTTCGTCTGATTGTCAGCTGAATGATCAGGCTCGATATGACTTTGTTCAATATGGGGAGCAGGTCGATAGCCAGGGGCTGAGTACAATTCGGGTGTGGGTGCCAATACTTTAAGAAAATGAAAAAATGGAAAAACAAAAAAAGCTCGATTTTTGACAATCGAGCTTTTTGCTTGCTTATTTTGTTAAATCATGAAGGATGATGTTGTTCTCACGATCAGGTCCTACCGAAACCAGGGAGATCCGGGTGCCGGTGATTTCTTCGATCAGTGCGAGGTATTTCCGGCAGTTTTCCGGCAGTTCTTCAAACTTGCGGATGCCGGTGATATCTTCCTCCCAGCCTTCCATCATGCGGTAGACCGGTTTGGCTTTCGCATACTCTTCTAAGGAAGCTGGAATCGAAGTGGTTACCTTGTCGTTGAGCTCATAGCCAATGCAGACCGGCAGCGTTTTGAATTGCGAGAGGACATCAATCTTGGTGACGACCAAATCAGTCAGACCGTTGATTCGGGCAGCCTGTTTAACAACGCAGAGATCAAGCCAGCCACAGCGGCGCGGACGGCCGGTTGTTGCACCGTACTCATTACCGGCTTTGCGCAGCTCTTCGCCTGTTTCATCCAGCAACTCTGTGATAAACGGACCTTCGCCGACACGGGTAGAGTAGGCTTTAACCACGCCGATGACATGATCGAGTTTAAACGGACTGACACCTGCACCTTCGCAGACACCCGCCGCAGTCGGACTGGACGAAGTGACATACGGATAGGTTCCGTAGTTGATATCCAGCATGTTAGCCTGAGCGCCTTCAAACAGAACATTCTGATTCTGATCCAGAGCGTCATTGACCGTCGTTACAGCATCGATAATGCGCGGAAGCAGACGTTCGCGGATTTCCTTGAATTGTTCAGCAAGGGCTTCATAATCAAACGGCTGTTCACCATATAACTTGACAATCTGTTCGTTTTTGATCGAAAGGGTCGTTGCCAGCTTGGATTTGAAGTTATCGAAATCAACAAGATCGCAGGCACGCAGGCCGATACGAGTGTATTTGTCGGCGTAGCAAGGACCGATTCCGCGTTTGGTTGTACCGATTTTGTTGCCGGCCAGCCGCGTTTCCTGCAGTTCATCCAGCTTAACGTGATACGGCATGATCAGATGCGCACGGCCGCTGATTTTAACATGTTCGGTATTTACGCCGCGGGACTCCAGTTCGTCAATTTCTTTCAGCAGTACAAACGGATCAACGACGACTCCCGGGCCGATGATGCACAGTGCATCCTGATGCAGAACGCCCGAGGGCAGTAAATGCAGAACCGTTTTTTCGCCTTCGACGACAACGGTGTGTCCGGCATTGTTGCCGCCCTGGAAGCGGACGACCATGTCCATTTGTTCTCCCAAAACGTCAACGATTTTTCCTTTTCCTTCATCACCCCATTGGGATCCGACGACGACATATCCAGCCATAATTGTATTCCAACCTTTCTTTAATATGGATTTGGTTTTGAAGCGGCAGGGGGAACAGGACGAATTACGCCTGTTCGCTTAATTTGGCGATGCCGATATCCATTCGGCGCAGGGCTTCAGCCTGTCCCAGAATATGAGCGATTTCAATCGCGCCGCCCGGGGTAAACTGCTTGCCGCTGAGAGCTGTACGGACCGGCCACAGCATCTGACCATTCTTGATGCCCAATTCCTGAATCAGATTCATCAGTGAATCATGAATGGCTTCCTCGCTCCACTGCGGAAGATTCTGCAGCAGTGTGCGGGCCTGCTTTAAGGAAGACAGGGCAATTTCTGAATTGGTTTTCATCTTCTTGTGCGTATACATGGCGATGTCATATTCCGGCAGAACATCAAAGAAATCCACCATTTCATCAATTTCATTGAGCGTTGACACGCGCGGCTGCAGGATCTTGCTGATCTCAAGCAGATCGAAATCGCCTTTGACCGCATTATGCAGATGCGGCAATGCCAGCTGATGGAACTGTTCCAATGACATACTGCGGATATACATGCCGTTCATCCATGTCAGTTTTTCGATATCGAAGATCGCCGGCGACTTGCTGATGCGCTCCACAGAGAAGGCTTTTTTCAATTCGTCCAGCGAGTAGATTTCCTGCTCGGTTTCCGGTGACCAGCCTAACAAGGCAATGTAGTTGAGAATTGCCGCTGGAAGATAACCCTTAGCGACCAGATCCTGGAATGAAGCATCACCGTTGCGCTTGCTTAACTTATGATGCTCATCTTTCATGACCGGCGGCAGATGGATGTACTTTGGAATGTTCCAGCCAAACGCCTGATATACAAGATTGTATTTCGGCGTTGAGGAAAGATATTCGTTGCCGCGGACAACATGGGTGATGTTCATCATATGATCATCGATAATGTTGGCAAAATTGTAGGTCGGGAATCCATCCGATTTCAGCAGAATGCTTTCATCCAGGATGCTGTTTTCAACTTCAATATGGCCGTAAACTTCATCCTCAAACGATGTGGTTCCGGTCAGTGGGATGTTCTGCCGCACGACGTACTTCTCACCGTTGGCAATCCGCTGCCGGGCTTCTTCCAGCGTCATGTTGTGGCAGGGATCGTTGTACTTGAAGGATACGCCTTTCGCTTCTGCTTCTTCCTTCTGATGGTGGATGTCATCTTCACTGCAGAAGCAGTAATGCGCACCGCCCAGTTCGATCAGCTTTTCCGCATATTCTTTATAAATGCCGGAAGCCATGCGTTCCGACTGAACATAGGAGCCATAATCACCGCCGATGTCCGGTCCTTCATCATGCTCCAGGCCACATTCCTTTAATGTGGAGTAGATCAGATCTACAGCGCCTTCAACCAAACGTTCCTGGTCCGTATCTTCAATCCGCAGGATAAAGGTTCCGTCATCCTTTTTTGCGACCAGGTATTCGTAAAGGGCTGTGCGAAGATTTCCGATGTGCATGTAGCCTGTAGGGCTGGGTGCAAATCTAGTTCTAACTTTTTCCATTTTCACGCTTCCTTTTCTAAAACCTTTCTTATTGTACCTTAACTTAACCTTAAGTGCAATTTGATCTTTCCAGAAAACGGCGCTTTTTCACCTGGTTTTTCAGAGAAAGTCCAGCGTCTGGAAAAAGCAGCCGGAAATCTGCTTAATCTGAGCTGTATTCAGATTAAGCAAAGGCAAATTAACATCCTTTTTAATGATCCCTAATGAAGAAGAAGGGAAGCTTCAAAGAGCCTTTATCTGTTTCTGGCGCGCAGTTTGTTTCATTCATGACGGCAGACAAAACTCTGAACCAGGAAGTTCGGTTTTTACAGCCCGGCGCAGCAGAATTTTTAAAATTTCTGATTGACATTTTAATAAAAAAGCGTAAAATATAGGAGCAAGCCAAATTGGGATGTAGCCAAGCGGTAAGGCTGTGGACTCTGAATCCACCATGCAAAGGTTCGAATCCTTTCATCCCAGCCATAAAATAAAACCCTCATCTGCGGATGAGTTTTTTTATGCTTTTATAATCAATATTGGCAGCTGGGATGAAAGCCATCCGGATTTAAGCGGGGATAAAATCAAGCAAATACACGACATCGCTTGGCGTAAAAGAACATAGTGAAATAATCAAGCTGTTTTTAACATACTTCGCATTTTGAACAGCTGCGTGCAGTCATTCAAAGGAAATACTGATGAATCAGGAAGTGTTCTATATCAAACCTTTTCCGGAAGTGATTCAACGCTCGACAGTGAGAATTGTGCCGGTTGGAGTCGTTAATGGAAAAATACTTTCAAAAGCAAAAGCAGAACGATCAGCCAAAACAGAGCGATTGGAACTGCATAACGCCGCTGCTTCGGCGGCAGTGCCTGCGCTTGTGCCTGACATTCCTGCCAAACTTCTGCGGGAATTAATTTGATCGCGGCTGTGATCATCAGCGGAAGCAGAAGCAGATCATCCAAAGCACCCAGAATCGGGATGAAATCAGGAATCAGATCAATCGGGGACAGGGCGTAGCCGACTGTCAGGAAGCATAAAAAACGGGCCAGATTCGGCGTCCGCGGATCTTTGAAAGCGCTGTATAATGCGGGCAGGGCTGCCTTGCAGGCTTTGATTTTTGCCCTGAATTGGTTTTTGATATCATTTTTTGGCATCGGGAAGTCCTTATTTGCTTTCTGCATACGAATATGGGTCATCAAGCATTCCTTTGTTTTTTCATTATAAGGAAAAGCGGGGCTGTGGGTCAATCCTTTCATCCGCAAAGACAAAAAAACCATCCGGCTGGATGGTTTCACTTTTCTATGGCTGGGATGAAAGGATTCGAACCTTTGCATGGTGGATTCAGAGTCCACAGCCTTACCGCTTGGCTACATCCCAATGACTTGGTGCTTTTATATTCTACCCTTTTTTCATAGAATGTCAACCCTGTAATTTTTTCTTTTGTCGGTAAAAGTTGGAATTGACGTTGACAAAAAATTCGCTTCCTGATTACAATGAAAGATGAAGTGAGGGGATTTTATGAATTCAGAACAACGGCTGACGATGATTCAAAGGCTCAGTGATGCCTATGGTGTATCTGGTTTTGAGGATCAGGCCATTGCAGAAGCCCGGCGATGGATTGACTCAGAGCGCTATGTTATCGCTGAGGATCACATGCGAAATTTAATCATCAAGCCGAAAGCTTTCGGCGGGGAAGTGAAAGTATTGCTGGACGCTCACAGCGATGAGCTGGGATTTATGGTTCAGGCGATTAAACCGAACGGTACGCTGACATTTCTGCCGTTAGGCGGGTGGGCTGCGAACAATGTTTCAGCGCATAAAGTAAAAGTCAGAAACCGTCAGGGTGAGTATATCAGCGGCATTGTCGCCGCCAAACCTGTGCATTTCATGACGGAAAGGGAACGTCATGCCGCTTCGGATATCAGCACGATGGTGATCGATGTCGGCTCGCGTTCCTTCGAAGAAACCCGCGATATTTTTCAAATTGATATCGGCGCTCCGGTGGTGCCGGATGTGGCCTGCGAAATTCAGCATGAGCGGGGACTTGTGATCGGCAAAGCGCTGGATTGTCGGATCGGCGTTGCGGCGATGTTGGAAACGCTGGACCAGATTGATCCGGCCGGACACCGCAACGCGGTCTGCGCCTGTCTGTCCAGTCAGGAGGAAGTCGGCGACCGCGGAATACAAACGGCACTCCATCAGCTGGAAGCTGATGTTGCGATTGTTTTTGAGGGTTGTCCGGCTGACGATACCTTTACCGAGGATTGGCTGTGTCAGACTGCGATGGGAAAAGGACCGATGCTGCGGCATATGGATCGGTCGATCATTGCCAATCCGCGCTGGATGCGGCAGGTGCTGGACCTGGCACATCAACGTCAGATTCCAGTTCAGGAATCGGTGCGCAGCGGCGGCGGAAATAACGGGGCAATGATTCAGCTGAGCCAGCGTGGAATTCCAACGGTTGTCCTGGGCATTCCAGTTCGTTATATTCATTCCCATCACGGCATCGCTTCGCTGGCGGATGTGGAAGCGGCAGTGGCATTGGCCAAAGCGGTGATCGATACCGTTACGGCCGCCGATGTGGCTGGGCTTTAATGGAATCCCCATGGAGAACGCTGGGACCGATTGACGCGGTCTTTAAGCGAAACCGCTGGCGGATGATCTTGGGCATTATCCTATTGGCAGGGTCGTTGTCCTCGCCATGGTTGCTTAACCGCATGTTCAAGCCGGCAGCGCCGATGCCTTTAACTGAGGTAAGGCTGCTCAACGAACGGGCAAAATATGAAATTCAGCTGTGCACTGAAGAATTTGCCAGCGGCAGCGACGGCTACAAAACCAATCATTATTATTTAGCTTCCGACGGACTGTCATGGCGAATTGTCATGCTGAGTGAGGAAACAGCGAAGCGTTGTCAGCCGATCATTGATTACAGCTATGGCGAAACACAGATCGCACCGCTGCCGGTTGTGGTTGAAGGTCTGAGCGCGGCCATTCCCGAACAGCTGCAGGAATATGCGCTGGAAGTCGTGCAGCTGCTGATCGATGAAAATGTTGACATGACCTCGCTGCCGCAGGAAATCGGCGCGATGATGCTGGTGGAAGGGGCACGGCATGCCTTTCCGCTGGCCAATGTCATGGTTTTGGTCGGGATTGGCATTGCCGGTCTGATTTTGATCCTCAGTGCCCGCGCAAACATAAAAAACGCCCGCATGCAGTTAATCGACGCCGAGGAAGGCGGGCTGTACGGACAGCTGGCCGAGGATTTTACGCAGGCGGCTTACTATCCTTCTTTTAAGCTGATTGTTCATCACGGTATCCTGCTGGAAACGGGAAAAACGCTGCGGATCGTGCCGTTGTCGTCGATTCTGCGGCTGCGCTGCCGCCGACGCTTTGAGAGCTTCCAGATGCCGATGATGCTGCTGCAGGTTCAGCGAACGGAGGAACCCCAGACCTGGACGACGCTGCTCTCCGCCAGAAACAACAGCCGCAGCGTGGATGAAATGAACCGTCTGATCGATCAGCTTCTCAACGAAGTGCCTACAGCCGTGTGGATTGACGAAGAAACTGACGCTTAAATCCGATCTTTTCCCTTCAGTTCTGCAACGAACAGGGAGAAGATCTTTTATTATGCCTAAGGGAAGCCTTGTCCCTGAGCCGGCGGGATGGTCAAGCTGAAAGATTTCTGCTAGAATAGCAAAGGTGATAAAATATGAAAGTTGTGCTTACCACGCTCAACGCCAAATATATTCATAAAAATCTGGCGCTGCGCTGGCTGTATGTCAGCCGAATTCCCGAAGCGGACGTCGAACTGATGGAATTTGTGATTAAAGATGATCTGGAACAGATCAGTGATCAAATTGCGCTGCGGAAGCCGGAGGTGATCGGGATATCGGTGTATATTTGGAATGCCCGTCAGACCCGCGCGTGGATCGCCATCCTGAAGCGTAAGCTGCCGCAGGTTCGGATTTTGATCGGCGGGCCGGAAGTTTCTTATGAGTGCGCCGCCTGGCTGGATACGGGAATTGAGGCCGTGCTGCGGGGAGAAGGGGAAAAGACATTCTGGCAGGCTGTACGTGGGGATCGGGATATCGACGGCTATGTCAGCCGTGACTACATCAGTCCGGTGGCGTATGCCCGGGTTGACCTGAACTGGCTGGAAACGCTGGAGAGTCCGTATTGGCTGGCAATGGACGCCGATTCCATGGCGCATCGCTATCTGTATCTGGAAACATCCCGCGGCTGTCCGTATCATTGTGCTTATTGTCTGTCCTCAGCTGACAATCAAGTGCGGATGTTTTCCGAAGATTACGTATTGCGGCAGTTGGCGCCGTTAGCCAAGCATACCGTCAAACAGGTCAAATTTCTCGATCGAACCTACAACGTCATGCCCCAGCGGGCACTGCGGATTGCGCGCTTTATCGAAACCTTGCCGCCGCCAATTAATTTTCAGTTTGAAGTCGTCGCCGATACGATCAGTGAAGCGATGCTGGATTTCTTTGAAAAGGAAGCTCTGCCGTCCCGATATCGCTTTGAAATCGGCGTTCAGTCACTGAATGTCAAAACCCTGGAAGCCGTTTGTCGCAGACAGAATAACCCGCGGCTGATCGAAGTCACCCGCCGATTATTGAACCGTGGCTACCTCTGTCATCTGGATCTGATCGCCGGGCTGCCCTATGAAGATTTGGCCAGCTTTGAGCGTTCTTACAACGGATTGTTTGCGATTGCCCCCAGTGAACTGCAGGTGGGCATTCTGAAACTGCTGAAAGGGACGTCGATGATGAATCTTGCGGAAGGATGGCAGATGAAATTTGAATCCCAGCCGCCTTATTCGGTGTGTGAAACCGCCTGGCTGAGTCCCGCCGATCTTGAGGTTGTAAAATGCGTGGATCTGGCAACCGAAAAGCTGCTCAACAGCAGACGCTGCCGAAAGTGTTTGCAGGAGGTGTTTCAAGATCATCCGGATTTAAGTCCTTTTGCGTTGATGGCGCGCGCGGGTGCTTTATTGCGCCAACTCCCACATCCGTACCAGCTGAAAGATCTGTATGAACAGCTGATTGCGGCCTTGCTTGAGGATTTAGAGGCGCAGGAAGCCCAGGCTCGGGTGAATACCGATTATCTGATGCAGTCCGCGCAGCGTCAAAAACCGCTGGCGATCACGCATGTGAATGCTCAGCAGCGGAAAGAAATCCGCAGAATTTTAGTTCAGCAGATGGATTTTGATGAACAGCAGGTTTATAATTATACCCAAATTGACTTTGGCTGGCATGCCGGTCAAAGACAGATCCAGATTGTTCTGGCCGACGGAGAGCTGCGGCGGATCTGGATGAATGAGGAGGTTTTAGAGAAATGAACAGAATTATTATCGCGTCGGGGAATCAGCATAAAATCGAGGAATTCCGGACTTTGTTTGCCCCGCTGGGGATTCAGGTGATCTCCATGCAGGAATGCGGCCAGTTTGAGGAGCCGCAGGAAACGGGGACGACCTTTGCGGCGAATGCCGTGATCAAGGCAGAAGCGTTATGCGCTCAGTTGGGCTGTGCGGTCATTTCCGATGATTCGGGATTGGAAATCGATGCGCTGAACAAAGAACCGGGTGTGTATTCCGCTCGGTATTTAGGCCATGATACTAGCTATGAGATCAAAAATCAAAATCTCATTGAACGCGTTGCCGACCAGGCCGATCGGACCTGCCGCTTTGTCTGCGCGATTGCCTTAGCCCGTCCAGACAAGCCGACAGAGGTGTTTGAAGGGACCGTTGAGGGCACTGTTGCGTTTGCGCCGAGTGGGGATAAGGGGTTTGGCTACGATCCGATCTTCTTCTATCCGCCGCTGGGCAAAACGTTGGCTGAGGTCAGTGAAGAGGAAAAAAACGAAGTCAGCCACCGCGGCAAGGCAATGCGGCTGTTAATGGAGTATTTACATCATGAAGAAAACTAATTCCAGGCTGATCCAGATCGGGCAGGTTGTCTGGTCGGTTGCCCTGATCGCGTTGCTGATTCTGACTTCTGTTGATCTCAACTGTTTCAGCCGGCCGTTTTATGCGCAGCAGTACCGTGAGCTGAATACCGCCGAAACGATCGGCATGAGCCAGGAAGATCTGGATCTGACAACCAATGTGCTGCTGGATTATATCCAGGGCAAGCGTGATCATCTCGAAGTGCAGGCCGTGGTTGGCGGCGAAGTGCAGGAAGTCTTCAATCAGCGGGAAAAGGATCACATGGTCGATGTCCAGGCGCTGTATCTCAATGCGATGACGGTGCGCAATCTGGCCTTGGTTATCGTCATTGCGGGCGTGGTTGTGCTGGCGGTCAAAAAAAATAAAGCGCTGCGCAAGCCGACTGCGAAGATGTTTTTGAAAACTTCCGCGGTGCTGATGGGGCTGGCCGGCGCGCTGGCGTTCTATGCCTTTTTGGATTTTAACGAATTTTGGACGATGTTCCATCATATTTTTTTCCGCAATGATTTATGGCTGCTGGATCCCAATACGGATATTTTAATTATGATGGTTCCGGAAACCTTCTTCTTTCATCTGGTATTTCGGATTCTGGGCGGTTTTGCCTTAGGTTATCTGCTTTGTTTGGGATTAGCTTGGTATCAAAGCAAAGGAGGGGTTAAAGCATGATTCACGTTGTTTTATACGAACCGGAAATTCCGCAGAATACCGGCAATATCATGCGGACCTGCGTTGCAGCGGGCTGTCGGCTGCATTTGATTGAACCGCTGGGATTTTCACTGGACGAACAGAAAATCCGCCGGTCCGGCATGGATTATCGGGATAAGCTACAGATGAGCGTATATCCAAACTGGGATGCTTTCTGCGAAGCGAATCCGCAAGGGGAGTTTTACTTTTTAACCCGGTATGGAAAACAGCCGCCAGCCAATTTTGACTATACTCAGGCGCAGACAGATATTTATCTGGTGTTTGGCAGGGAGAGCACGGGAATTCCCAAAGCGATTCTGCGTCCTCATCTCGACCGCTGTGCCCGGCTGCCGATGGTTGCCGATGCGCGCAGTCTGAACTTAAGCAACTGCGTCGCGATCTGCGTTTATGAGGTGCTGCGGCAGCTGGATTATCCCGGCTTAAGCAAGACTGAACAAATTAAGGGAGAGGATTGGCTGTTGGTATGATCACGCTGTTCAACCGTCTGCTGCAAACCGAAAAACGGCGGATCTGTGTCCTGTTCTGTATCGGCTGCGGGTGTGCCGCGGTGTTCAGCTTTGCCAATGCGCGCTTGGGATATTTGTTAGTGCAGCTGCGCAGCGTTGAAGACATCATAGCGCTGACCACGCACGTCTGGGTCGAGCAGACCTGGCTGGGACGGATGATCTTAAATCTTTTGGCAACGCCGCTGAACGCTGCCGACTGGCTGAGCAGCGCCTTGCGGGCGCTGGCGGGACCGCAGATTGGCTTTCTTATCGTGACGCTGATGTTTTCAGCGCAGCGCGGCAAGGATAAAAATATCCGGCGCAAACGCCGGGGCCTGCTGCTGCTGGTTTTCTGCGAGCTATTGACGCTGGTCTTAGGCGGAATCTTTGTGGCGCAGAGCTATGTGTCGCTGACAACGCTGAAAGCGATTCAAAAATTTGCGTATGCCGGAATTGCGGTCGGCACACTGTCGACGCTGCAGCTGATGCTGGCGCTGATTCAGATCCCGCTGGCTTTGTACCATGATTTTTTAGCGCCGGAAAACAAGAAGCAGCAGGTGGACTGAAAAGGTAAAAAATGGATGAAAGAAAACCGGTGCTCTTTGGCCGCAGAAAGGGGTACCGGTTTTTTGATTTGTCAGAAAAACGAAAAAAACAGGGATTTTGCCCTGCTTTTTCGGTACCGGAAGTGGTTGTCCGGCAACCCTGATTGAGTTAAGGAGGAAAACTTAGAACTCTTTCAGGTTAGAGAATTTCGTGTTCGGATCGCCATCGTTCTTAGAACGGATGTGCTGCTTTCCATCACGGCCTGTAAACAGCATAGCGCCTTCGATCTTGCCCTGTTCGATAGCTTCGATAGCCATCTCATAGTCATAGACCTTGCCTGTGTTGGATTTGAATTCACACAGGTTTCCTTCGTTGTTCTTACGAACAGCGACGAAACGTTCTTTGCCGGATTCAGTTTTCTCGTTTTTTCTTGCCATATTTATCGCCTCCTGACATTATTCTGAACCCGGTCGTCATAAATATACTTGAGGTGATATTGTGAAATTTTGGAAATTCCAAGCTGCCGATCTTTCGACCGTTCTGATTGACGGTAAACCGCAGGCGCAAAGCGGAGCCCGGATCTTAAGCCCCAGACAGGGCATCGCCGGAGATCAGCTTGCCGGCATCCATGAGGGCGAGGGCGTTTTCGAGTATCCGATGGATGCAGAGGGCAATGACGGACCTTCGCTGCTGGCGGCGGTTCTGGCTCAGGCTGCCTGGCAGAAACGAACGCATGCTGAAACGCGTGGGACAATCCGAATTCAGGATCGCTGGATCACGTGGTTTATAGAGAAAAACGGAATCGCCCTGTGCCTGCCCCGGCCGCAGGCTGTCTCTGATTTGATCGGCTATTACGGCGATCATGAATGCCGGGGAAAGGGGATTCTGCCCTGGGATCCGCCGGCCCATGCGGTGCATCGCTGGCGCGTTCTTGACGAACACACTTTTTATCTGGATTCCGCCGTACCCATTCAGGGACGGATCTGCAGCAGTCCCGAAGGTGTGGTATGCGCGTACGCCTGTCTGCAGAAAGAAGGACTAGTTCAGGGAACCGCTTTGGCAATCTGTGAAGGCGGACGGTTCTGGATCCGCCCGCAAGGAAAGGCTTTGATCTTAACTACACCGGTTTTTTTCATCGCTGAGGGCGCTCTATTTGAAAATTAGCTGAAAGTCCAGTATAATAGGCAGCAGAGGTGATAGAAAATGATCGAAAACATCAATGACTTTTTATCTGTTGCCTTTCTCGCCCTTCTTTTGATCATAGCAGTGTTCCAGATCGTCAAGCATTTCAGTTCGCGGCATGCGCGGCATATTATGGATTTGGAACGGGACTACTATATCCAGGATTTTGAAGAAGACGAATAGGAATCCGATCATAAAATCAGACTCAAAACGGCAAACGTACAGGAGGTAAACATGCTGATTCAGGAAATTACATCTGCCAATGCCCCGAAAGCCATTGGCCCTTACACACCCGCAGTCAAGCTGGGGGACTTTGTTTATATGTCCGGTCAGATTCCGGTAGATCCCGCAACCGGTGAAATTGTCGAGGGCGGAATTCAGGAACAGACTCATCAAGTTTTAAAGAACATTGAAGCGCTGTTAGCGGAAATGGATCTGGAAATGCGCCATATCGTCAAGACAACCGTTTTCATGACAGATTTAGGTGAATTCAATGCCATGAACGAAATTTATGCAACGTATTTCGATCGCCCGTATCCGGCACGTTCCACGGTTCAGGTCGGGGCTCTGCCAAAAGGGGCTAAAGTTGAAATCGAATGTTTGATCATCGATACGCTGGTTTATGAGCGGCAGATGCAGGGCGGCTGCGGCGGTTGCGGCGGCGGATGTTCTTCTGAAGAAGGCGGCTGCTGCGGCGGAGATTGCTGCGGGGAATAGTTCGGATTTTTCGATTCAGTGTAACGGTTTAAGCTTGGAAACGGTTATTTTCGGTGTAAAATTACTGTTTTTACTCTCGCTCAGCGAGAGTTTTTTTATGCTTTTTTAACAGGTAAGAATAACAGAGAAGAATTGATATTGAAATTCAAGTTCTGAAATTGCTTGGTTCTGTTCGTTGTAAACATTTAATAAACAATGAGATCGAGATCCGATTCTAAGATTTTCAAAAATATTTGCGAAGATCGAGAAAAAAACAGGTTTTTTAAAATTTTCTGCAATATTTATAGTGACGAATCATTCACCAATTGCGCTAAAAGGGGAACTTATGAAAGATTTATTACTACTTTATTATGATTCAAAAAAGCACTGTACGATTGCGATTGACAGCGACGGAACCATTTACACACTGCCCGAAAAACCGATTAAGTGGCTGCGTCGCTGGTGCGTTGAAGCCGGCAGCAGTCTGGAAGGCCGGCTGGAAGGTTATCGTAAAAAAATGGGGATCATTCAGAAGCCCGCTCTGTATGTTGGCGGATATCCGCCTTGGATTTTCATTCCGACGGTATCCATGGAACGGGATGACTGTGTTTATGTGCGGGCGGACCGAATCCGCAAGATCGGCAATGATCATGGATTGGCTGTCGTTTATTTTGATACGGGTGTTGTGTATCGGCTGTTAGTCTGTGCCCGGAGTCTGCGTCAGCAGCGCAGCCGCAGTCTGCAGTATTTAAAAACATTGATTTGTCTGCGATGAATCAGATGTTTGCTTTCGTCATAGAATGAAACGATGAGGAGGAAATTATGACGAAGATCAATCTGATATTCAATGAAAATCGAAATATTCAAAAAGAACAGTCCCGCTTAGAACGAATGGGACTGAAAGACGAGCTGACAATCGTCAGTGACGAACATCTTCTGGCATCCGCCAGACCGGAACAGATGTATTATGACAGTCAGCGCAAATGCGGCTGTTTCTGGTCAGGAGTTCTGGACAATGAAGAAGAGCTGCGCCGAATATGGGAACAATACCGGCCGCAGAGTACGGGAAGCAGCGCGAAGATGCTGGCGCAGCTGTATGAAATTCTGAATGAAAAGCTGTTTGAAAAACTGGATGGAGGATTTGTCATCATCTTCATTCAGGGACATCAGCTGCATATCGTGCGGGATCCGATGGGGGTTAAAACGTTGTATTATACCCGAAAACCGGATGGAGAGTGGCTGTTTTCGGATCAGATTAAAGGCTTGTTTGCGGAGGGCAGCCGGACGCCGGTGATCAATCGCAGCTCCTTGCTGGAATTGTTTGCATTAGGCCCATCGCATACGGAAGGACAGACTTTCTATAAAAATGTCGCGGAGCTGCCGATCGGACATGCGCTGTTAATCCGCGACCGCAAGGAAAGTCTGCATGAATACTTTGAGCTGAACGTTCATCGGCACAATGAGGATCTGGCAACCACGGCGGCGCATATCCGCCAGATGGTTCAGGATTCTCTGAACCGCCAGTGTGAAGCTTCGCAGGTGCACGCGGCCTTTCTTTCCGGCGGATTGGACAGCAGTATTCTATGTGCCCTGGCTGCTCAGCGGGGACCGCTGAACACCTTTTCTCTGGATTATGAAGGCAACGAGCAGTATTTTAAAGGCTACGCGTATCAGACGACCCGCGATAACGACTATATTGACGCCATGGTTCAGCGGTATCAGTTTCATCACCAACCGCTGCTGATCACTCAGCGGGAGTGTGAAGAACTGCTGGAAACCGCGATGGTCGGCCGGGATGGACCGGGGATGGCGGATGTGGATTCGAGTCTGCTTTGGATGTACCGCAAGGTCAAAGAACAGACGGATTCGGTTCTGACAGGCGAATGTTCGGATGAACTGTTCGGCGGCTATCCTTGGTTTTACCGCAGTGATCTTGTCGATCTGAAATCATTTCCATGGCTGCAGTCACTGCCCCAGCGCGTGAAGCTGCTGCGAGCGCCGATCAACGAGCTGGATTATGAAGGCGCGATGCGGGCGGCCTATTGGGCGACGGTGCAGCGCGCACCCAAGGATCCGTTTGACAGCGAGCAGGATCAGCGGGCGAAGACGATGACGTATCTCACCGTTCATTGGTTTATGCAGACTTTGATTCAGCGCCAGGAAGCGATGGCCGAGCTGACCGGACTGACGGTGCGGGCGCCGTTCTGCGATGCGAAATTGTATCAGTATTTGTATAACGTACCGTGGTCAATGAAATTCTTAAAAGGGGAGGAAAAGGGTCTGCTGCGCATGGCGTTTGAGGATAAGCTGCCGGCTCAGGTTGCACACCGCAAGAAAAATCCATATCCGAAGACGTATCATCCGGAGTATACCCGGCGGGTAAAACAACGCCTTCAGAGCCTGCTCAATGATCCGGAATGCCGGATGTGCGAGCTGCTTGATCCCGCTGCTCTGCAGCAGTTAATCGATACCGACGGCGGCAGTTTTGCCAAGCCTTGGTTTGGACAGCTGATGATGGGACCGCAGCTTCTGGCCTATTTCATTCAGCTGGAACTGTGGTTAAGACGGTATCAGATCCGCATCGAATTCTAGAATTTCAATTCTCTGTCTGTTTGATTGTTTTTTGGCTTGAAAGACAAAATAAAGATGATAAAATGAGGAATGGAAAAAAGAGGAGAAGTTATGTCAAACCAAGCCAAAAAAGACTGCAGGACATTGATTGCGGTCATTATTTCCGCTTTTGTTTATGCGATCGCGATGAAAGCCTTTGTCGAAACCGGCAATCTGTTTCCGGGCGGCTTCGCCGGCCTGTCCCGGCTGTTCAGCATGTCGCTGAGCAAATTCGGCAACATTGAAATTCCGTTCAGCGTTTTCTATTTCCTGCTGAACATTCCGCCGACGCTGTTAGTTTACAAATACGTCGGTCATCGTTTTACGATCTTTTCTGTATTGCAGTATTCGCTGACCAGCTTGTTCACCGAACTGCTTCCGACCTTTCCGATCACCAGCGATATGCTTTTAATCGCGGTTTTCGGCGGAATCGTCGGCGGCCTGGCGATTTCGATCGCGCTGCGTTCCGATGCCAGCTCCGGGGGAACGGATTTTATCGCCATCTATGCTTCGACCAAGTACAACGCTCCAACCTGGTCCTATGTCATGTATTTCAATGCAGCGATGTTAATCGTGGCTGGGGTTTTGTTCGGTTGGGAACAGGCTTTGTATTCGATTATCTATCAGTTCTGCAGCACTCAGGTGGTGCAGGGAATGCATTTGCGCTACAAGCTGAATTCGCTGTTTATCATCACGGAGAAGCCGGAGGAGGTCTGCGACGCGGTGTTCCATTATTGCCGCCATGGGATTACAAAGCTGTGGGGAGAAGGTGGGTTCTCGCATACCCCGCGGTGCCTGTTGTTTATGACGGTCAACGCCTATCAGGTTCATGGTTTGATCGAAGCGATTCGTAAGGTGGATCCGAAGGTGTTTATCAATGTTTCCAAAACCGATAAGATCATCGGAAATTATTATCAGAAGCCGCTGGATTAGCCAGGGGTAAGACGTCCTCCAGTCGGGACGTCTTTTTTTGCGTATCAGACGGAAAACGACAGATTTTTTGCTTTTCAGCAGGTATGCTGGGGGCAAAGAAAGAGGCGAAGTTTGTGGAATATCGAGTGAACGATGCGAAGCTGCAGAAGATGCTGGACCTGGCGGACAATCTGATTCAGCCCAAGACCCGGCAGGAAAGCCGGCTGCAGCGCTACTGGCAAAGTGTGGCATGGAAACACGCCGATAAAAAAATCCTGGAATCCAAATCATCCCAGGATTCGGACAGCTGAGGCTGTCCGTTTATCGTTTGCGGAACTCGATGCCGATCTTCCGCTGCACTTTTTCCAGCTTGCGGCTGGCCAGCCGCTGGGCTTTAACCGCTCCTTCCGCTAAGGTTTTTTCAATCAGGTCCGATTGGATAATCGCTTGATAGCGCGCCTGAATCGTTTCCAGTTCACCGCAGACGACATCGGCTACAGCCCCTTTGAACTCACCATAGCCCTTGCCGGCAAAGCGGTCAACAATCGCATCGATCGGCTCGCCCGACAAAGAGGACATGATCGTTAACAGGTTGGCAATGCCCGGCTGGTTCTGAGGGTCAAAGCGAACGCAGGCTTCGTTGTCCGTCACGGCAGACATAATCTTTTTGCGGGCTGATTTCAGATCTTCCAGCAAGTAGATGCAGCCCTTGTCGCCTTTGTCCGACTTGGACATTTTCTTCGTCGGATCGCTTAATGACATAATCCGCGCGCCGACCTTCGGCACCACTGGCTCCGGAATCCGGAAGGTCTGTCCATAGCGGTTGTTGAAACGATTGGCAATATCACGGGTCAGCTCGACGTGCTGCTTCTGATCCTCACCGACCGGAACGTAATCCGCATCATAAATCAGAATATCCGCCGCCATCAGGCAGGGGTAAGTATACAGGCCGACAGTCAGATTCGTTTCGCCCTTCGCTACCTTGTCCTTATACTGCGTCATCCGATTCAGCTCACCTTGGTAGCTGTTGCAGTTCATGATGAAGCCCAGCTGAGCATGTTCCTTTACATCCGACTGCAAGAAAATCGTTGCCTGATGGGGATCCAGTCCGCAGGCCAGATACAGCGCCACTGCGTCTTTGAGATTCTTTTTCAGTTCCTGAGGATCCTGATAGACAGTAATACAGTGCAGGTTGGCGATGAATACGAGCATTTCATATTCATCCTGATACTTGACGAAGTTGCGCAGGGCGCCGATATAGTTGCCCAGGGTCAGCTGTCCGCTCGGCTTGATGCCGCTGAGCATGACTTTTCTTTTTTCTGTGTTTTCCATGTTTTTCTCCTTTTCTGATAAAAAAAGCGCCCCGACAACCGGGACGCCTGACGCGTGGTACCACCCAGCTTGTTTTTCAGATGTTCTGAAAAACCGCTCATGCAGGATAACGGCCTGTTCCGTTGGAAAACTGATGCTTTCCAAAGCTCGGAAAACCCATTTCACTTAATTTCTGCGGATGAGTTGCACCAACCCTCATCTCTCTGGATGTCAACGAAATTACGCTACTGCTTTTTCTTCACTGCTTTCCTTCATTTAAGCACAAACGGAAGCAACATGCAAGCCTGCTTTTAGATAACCTTGAAGAAAGAAGCGGAAAGCGGGGAAGCCCGCAAGGATCGAAAAAAACCGACGATTTGCAAGAGAATCCGCGGCCGCCGGATTGAATTTCCGGCTGTTTCATTGTATGATAAAAGCTCAAAAGGAATCATGAGCGGACTGAGTCCGGTTTCAGTCTGATTGTGTTCAAATAGAAATGGCGGTGCAATTTATGATCGTAGTGTATACTTCACCTGGCTGTGCTTCCTGCCGTAAGGTCAAACAATGGCTGAAAGAGCGGAATCTACCGTATCTTGAAAAAAATATTTTTACAACCCTGCTCAACGAAACGGAGATCCGGCATTTGTTGATGCGCAGTGAAAATGGATCGGAGGATATTATTTCCAAACGGTCCAAGATCATCCAGCAGAATGCGATTGATTTGGATGAGATGACGATCAGCGAGCTGGTTCATTTTATTCAGGAAAATCCATCGGTTCTGAAACGGCCGATCATTCTGAATGAGCGTAACTTCCAGGTCGGCTATGATGAGGAAGAGATCGACGCCTTCGTTCCCCAGCAGCTGCGGTCGCTGGCACAGCTGTCCTGCAACGCCAGCTGTCCGAATTACGCCGGCTGCGGCAAGATCCGGGAAGAAGCCTGACAAGCATCTGCGGATGCTTGTTTTTTTCCTCAATCCAAAAGAAAGCATAAGGGAGGATCCACGATGAAAATATTGGTCGGTTTATCAGGCGGCGTCGATTCCGCCGTTGCAGCCTATCTTTTAAAACAACAGGGTTTGGACGTATCCTGTGCGTTTATGCGCAATTGGGATTCCATGGCCAACAACGACTTTTTAGGCAATCCTAATGCCGATGCCGATGTCTGTCCCCAGGAAAAAGACTGGATGGATGCCAAAAGTGTCGCTGACAGTCTGGGGTTAGAGCTTTTGCGCGTCGATTTTGTCAAAGAGTATTGGGATCATGTGTTTTCCAACTTCCTGCAGGAATATCAGAAGGGAAGAACGCCGAATCCGGATATTCTGTGCAACAAATACATTAAATTCTCCAGCTTTCTGGATTTCGCCAAGAGCCGGGGCTTTGATACGCTGGCAACCGGGCACTACGCGCGGGTTCAGCATGAAGAAGATTTCAGCAGGCTGTACAAAGCCAAGGATCTGAATAAGGATCAAAGCTATTTCTTATGTCAGGTTGCTTCGGAAGCTTTGGCGCATACATGTTTTCCGTTGGGTGAGATCGAAAAGCCGGAGGTGCGGCGGATTGCGAAGGAGCTGAAGCTGTCGATTGCGGAAAAAAAAGATTCGACGGGGATCTGTTTTATCGGCGAGCGGAATTTCCGGGAATTTCTGAAGAATTATCTGCCGGCAAAGTCCGGAACGATTGTCGATGTCAAGAGCCGGCGGATTTTAGGCGAACATGAAGGCGTGCTGTACTACACGATCGGTCAGCGCAAAGGTTTAGGCATCGGCGGCGAGGGCGGCCCATGGTTTGTCGTCGGCAAGGATGTCGTCCGCAATGAACTGCTGGTGGCCAGCGGCGAAAGCAACGACTGGCTGCTCAGCGATACATGTCTGGTCAGCGGCGTCAACTGGCTGGGCAAAGCCAAGCCGCAGGGAACATTGACCTGCTGCGCGAAATTCCGCTATCGCCAGAAAGACAATCCGGTGACGCTGGAGTTTTTGGATGAAACAACAGTGAAGCTGACCTATCCCCAGCAGGTGGCTTCGGTGACGCCGGGGCAGCAGGCGGTTTTCTATCTGGAAGATCAATGTCTGGGCGGCGGTGTGATCGAGGAAGTCTGGCACAAGGGCCAATCGCTGACGGATCGAGTCCGCAGCTTTGAGCAATGAAGCCTTTTACACTCTCACGCCGGCGCGTGCAGCTGATTCTGGCGAACTATTTTGTGGGTTATCTGTTTGTTTATCCGATGCTGATCGGCCTGCTTTATTCCTTGCTTGAGCCGCTGGGGATTAAGCATTTGCAGCCGATCTTGGAAAATGCAGTATATCTGTGGGTGTTTGCGGTCACGGTGACGGCAGCCTGGCCGTTGTTAAAAGAGCATCTTCGGCGGTTTCGGCAGAACCGCCGAAATATCATCAAATCTTCCCTGACGCACTATGTGCAGATGTGGCTTATCATGTACGGACTGAATTTGGCAATTATTCTGATCACCGGTTTGTCAAGCAGTCAGAATCAGGATACCGTTGTTCAGCAGCTGACCCAATCTCCGCTGCAGATCGTTCTGGTGACGTGTGTGTTTGCGCCGATTGTAGAAGAAACGGTGTTTCGCGGAGCGGTGTTTGCAACGCTACGAAACCGTACAAGCTTTCGCAATGCGGCTTGGGTCAGCGGCTTTCTGTTTGGGCTGCTGCACGTTTTCACTTCGCTTTTAAGCGGAAATCTCAGCGACGGCATCTTTATCCTTGTCTATGGGACGATGGGTTATCTGTTGTGTGCGGCAGAAGAAGAAAATCAGACGCTGATCAGTCCGCTGTTCATGCATGGGCTGAACAATTTGATCAGCGTCGTGCTGATTCTGCTGTAGGAAAGGAATGAGGGAAATGAGTGAGGAACGCGATGTCATCCGCGGCAAGCTGAAACAGGTTGTTTTCCGCAACGATGACAACGGCTACACGGTCGCCCGGTTTATCGTCGATGATCTGCAGCAGCGGCAGGTGACAATTACCGGCTATCTGCCGGTGTTCAACGATGATGTGCTGATGGAGCTCAGCGGGCTGTATATCGATCATCCCCGCTACGGCATGCAGTTTCAGGTGGAAACGTTTCACCGCGTCATGCCGGATGACGAGGATTCCCTGATCCGTTTTTTATCAGGGCCGCTGTTTGAAGGCATCGGCAGAAAATATGCTGAAACCCTCGTCGAAGCTCTGGGCAAGGACGCGATCAATTTAATCAAGAAGGACCCGGCTGTTTTGGACCGCGTACCGAAAATGACGGCGAAGCGCCGGACGGCAATTCTGGAAGGCTTAAAGGAAAGCGATGACGATCTTGAAAATCTGATTCAGTTTTTTGTCGCGCATGGCTTGGGAATGCGCCATGTCATGAAGCTGGAGCGGATCTACGGTAAGGAAGCCGTTGAAAAAATCCAGCAGAATCCATATCGGATGGTCGATGAGGTCGATGGAATTGGCTTTGCGACGGCTGATAAGGTGGCGATGTCGCTGGGCTTTGAGCTGGAGGATCCGCGGCGGTTGGAAGCGGCAATGGTGGCCTTGGTCGACCAGATGAATATGCAAAGCGGCGATACCTATGTCAGCCGCGAGAGCCTGGCCCGGCAGATGCAGCGGCAGTGCGCCGGATTAACCTATCATTTTGACGATCTGCTGGACTCGCTGCTGCTGCAGCGGCGTTTAGTTGAAGAAGAAGGGCGCATCTATCACGTTGATCAATATGATGCAGAGGTTCAGATCGCACAGTTTCTGACCGTGTTCCCGTTTGAAGAACTGGAGCCGGTCAATCCCGCAGAGCTGCAGCGGGAACTGGACGCGCTGCAGGAAAAGCTGGCGATCACATATGATCAGGCTCAGCTGGAAGCCATTCATACATTTTTTGAGCATGATGCCATGATTTTAACCGGCGGTCCGGGAACGGGAAAAACCACCGTTGTGCGCGCTTTGACCGCTCTGTTTAAAAAACTGTACCCGTATCAGCGGATCGCCTGCTGCGCCCCGACCGGACGGGCAGCCAAGCGGCTGGCGGAGCTGACGGAAACCGATACGTTTACGATCCACAGCCTGCTGGGCTGGGATCTGGAATCCAACACCTTTACCAAGACGGAACAGGATCCGTTAATCGTGGACCTGCTGATCATCGACGAATTTTCGATGGTCGACAGCTGGTTGTTTGCAGCTTTATGCAAAGCCTCGGTGCATGTCAAAAAGCTGTGCATCATCGGCGATGAGGATCAGCTGCCCTCGGTCCGCTGCGGCTGCGTGCTGAAGGATCTGATCACTTCCGAGCTGTTTCCGCTAGTGCGTCTGGAACGGATTTTCCGTCAGAGCGAGGGCAGTGATGTCATCACGTTGGCACATCAGATCCGCCAGGGACAAACCGAAGCGCTGGACTGCCAGGGCGACGTGGCGTTTTTCCCAGTGGGCCTGTATGAAATTAAAGATCAGGTCATCCGGGTTGTCCAATCGGCCCTGGATAAAGGCTATGAGCTGCAGGATATTCAGGTTCTGGCCAGCAAGTACAACGGCCCGGCCGGCATCGACCGCCTCAACGCCGCTTTGCAGCAATGCCTCAATCCGCCGGAAAAAGGCAAACGCGAATGGAAAGCCGGCTACCGCACCTTCCGTGAAGGCGATAAGATCCTGCAGCTGAAAAACCAGCCGGATGACGATGTGTACAACGGGGATATCGGCATGCTGGTCGAGATCATCTACGCCAATGAGGATGAAGCCGGCAAGAACCGGTTAATCGTGGACTTTGAGGGAATTCTTGTGGAATATACCTCGGATAATCTGCTGAATATTTCCCACGCCTACTGCATCTCCGTTCATAAGTCCCAGGGCAGCGAATATCCGATCGTCATCATGCCGATTGTGCGCGACTATGGAATCATGCTGCAGCGGCGCTTGATTTACACCGGCGTGACGCGGGCTAAGAAATCATTGGTGCTCTTAGGGGAAAAAGAAGCATTTATCCGCGGCATTGCCAGTCAGGAACACCATTTACGTTCGACGACACTGACCCAGCGGATCGCAGCGATGCTCAATCCGCAATTTTAGGAATAGACGGGAAAATGGGCGGGCATACTATCGCTAGAAGGAGTGGATAGTATGAAAAAATGGTTATGCGGTTTCGTATTGGGCATGGCAGCCGGCGCCGTAGTGGCATTTACCAATGAAGATGAACTCG
Source organism: Holdemania massiliensis (assembly GCF_022440805.1). NCBI lineage: Bacteria > Bacillati > Bacillota > Erysipelotrichia > Erysipelotrichales > Erysipelotrichaceae > Holdemania > Holdemania massiliensis. The sequence continues at coordinate 2,035,852 of NZ_JAKNTK010000001.1, forward strand.
ACGACGCGTATTACAAGGCCTGCAAATGCAAAAAGAAGCTGATCCGCAAGATGCATCAGATGGATCTTGAACACTAACCCCGCTGTGACGGGGTTTCTTGTTGATGAAAGACTTGTTTCAGCGTGTGAACTGGAAACGCTGGCTGCAGTGTCTGGGCTGTCTGTTGATCACGATGATCCTGCTTCGGATGCTGGGCTGGGACAGCGTGCTGATGGCCGTTCTGCACGCATTGTCGCCGCTGGTGTTTTCGTGTCTGATCGTCTTTTTGTTTGAGCCGTTTGTCGAGAAGCTGCCGTTTCCCCGAGGGATCAGCTGTTCGCTGGTCTATTTTGGATTCCTCGGTTTGTTGGTGCTGGGCATCGGCATGATGGTGCCGCTTGTAATGGAGCAGGGCACGCAGCTGTTGAATGAAGCCGGACGGCTGCGCTCGCAGCTGGCCGCGACTGAATTTTTCAACTGGGCTGGGCAGCTGGACTGGCATGGAGTATTCGCCGCTGGTTATGAAGCAGCGATGAGCGCAACCCGCAGCGCCGTCGACCGGCTGTCGTTTTTCGGCGTCGGCTTTTTAGGCGCCTATTTCATCGCGCTGGATATGGAGGCCTTTGCCCGGATCCTGAAAAAACGGCTGCCGTCTTATCAGCACTGGCTGCTTTTTTACAAGACCAGCTCCCGTGTCGTCTATCATTATCTGCGCGGCTTGGCGCTGGATCTGTTGTTTCTGATGGTCAGCGTTTCGGTGCTGCTGCTGATCTTCAAGGTGCCCAATGCCGTGTTCTATGCGATCATGCTGGCGCTGCTGAATCTGATTCCCTATCTGGGCGCAACAGTCGGCCAGATCATCATTCTGCTCGCTCAGTATTTCGCGACAGGTCAGATCCCGTGGATGCTGGGGATTCTGTTATGGCTGATCCAACAGATCGAAGCGAACTGGGTTCAGCCGCTGATCTTTAAAAAGGTCATGAACCTGCGGCCGATTTATACGCTGATCGCGCTGTTGGCAGGCGGCTGTTTTTTCGGCATGATCGGGATTATTCTGGCACCGATTCTGGCGGCGATCGTGCAGCTGGCTTACCGCAGTTATCTTTTCGCAAAATGCACGGAAACAGTTGGCACTTGGGAAAGTGTGTGGTATAATTTCGATAGTTTTGAAAACGATGACGAAGAAGAGTAAATCAGACAGCTCCATTGCAGAGAGAAAACGGCGGTGCAAGTTTTCATGGAAACTGATTGAAGCCGCTTCCGAGTTTGCCCAAAGCAACGTGTGCTCTGCGTTAAAGAGAAATGAGGGCATTTCTTTGAACAAAGAAATGAATCAGGATGGTACCGCGTGAATTAAGCGTTCCTGGAGTTTCAGGGCGCTTTTTATTTTGGCAAACGTGTCAAACAAGCAGAAAGGAAGAAACAAACATGAAAGAGTTAACAGGCAATCAGGTACGCCAGATGTTTCTGGACTACTTCCAATCCAAAGGCCATATGATCGAACCGGGAGCTTCACTGATCCCGCATAATGATCCGACGTTGTTGTGGATCAATGCCGGCGTCGCCGCGCTGAAAAAATATTTTGACGGCAGCGAGAAGCCGGCCTGCAACCGGATCGCCAACGCCCAGAAATCAATCCGCACCAACGATATTGAAAACGTCGGCAAAACCGCCCGGCATCATACCTTCTTTGAGATGCTCGGAAACTTTTCAATCGGCGATTACTTCAAGGAAGAAGCGATTCCGTTTGCGTGGGAATTTTTAACTTCCCCGGACTGGATCGGTTTTGACAAAGACAAACTGTACGTGACCGTCTATCCGGATGATGAGGATGCTTACCGGATCTGGACCGAGGTCTGCGGAGTCGATCCGAGTCATATCTTAAAAACTTATGATAACTTCTGGGAGATCGGTGAAGGGCCGGGCGGACCGGACAGCGAAATCTTCTATGACCGGGGCGAAAAATATGATCCGGAAGGCTTAGGCGAAAAGCTGTTCTTTGAAGAAATGGAAAATGACCGCTACATCGAAGTCTGGAACGTCGTGTTCAGTCAGTTTGACTGCCGTCCAGGCACTGACCGCAAGCTGTATAAGGAACTGCCGCATAAGAATATTGATACCGGGATGGGACTAGAACGTTTGGTTTCGATCATCCAGGAAGGGGAAACCAACTTTGATACCGATCTGTTTCTGCCGATCATCCGTGCGGCGGAAAAGCTTGCCCAACATCCGTATGAAGGGGAATATAAAATGGCGTACCGCGTCATCGCCGATCATATCCGAACGGTGACTTTCGCATTGAGCGATGGGGCGATGTTCTCCAACGAAGGCCGCGGGTATGTCCTGCGCCGGGTCCTGCGCCGGGCGGTGCGCTATGGCATCAAGCTGGGCATCAGCGGAGCCTTTATGTATAAGCTGGTCGATGTCGTAGCTGCCAACATGCAGGATTTCTATCCGTATCTGCTGGAAAAAACCGAATTTGTCGCCAAGCTGGTCAAGAATGAAGAAGAAGCGTTCCATTCGACGCTGGCCAACGGCGAGAAGCTGCTCAATGAAGAATTAGCCAAAGCCCAGAATAGTAAAACACTGAGCGGCGAAGTGGTCTTCAAGCTGTATGATACCTATGGCTTCCCATTAGAGCTGACCAAGGAAATTGCCGGCGAGCGCGGTTATACGATTGATGAGGAAGGCTTCGAGGCACAGATGGCCAAGCAGCGGGAACGAGCCAGAGCAGCGCGTGAGGATGCTCAGTCGATGGCCAGTCAGTCCGCGGATCTGATGGATTTCACCGCTCCGTTTGAATTTACCGGTTATGAAACGATGTGCGATACCGGAACCATCACCGGCTTGTTTAAAAACGGCGAGCGCGTTTCAATGCTGGAGGAGGAAGGGGAAGTGATCCTGGATCGTTCCTGCTTCTATGCTGAAAGCGGCGGACAGGTTGCCGACGGCGGTGTGATGCGCTGTGCGGAAGCGGAGTGTGTCGTCTTAGACGTCAAGAAAGCACCGCATAAACAGTTCATGCATCATGTTCAGGTGAAAGACGGCGTGCTGAAAGAAGGCATGACGCTGCAGCTGCAGGTGGATGCAGAACGCCGGCTGCGCACGATGGCCAATCATTCCTGCGTCCATCTGATGCAGAGCGCTTTGAAGAAAGTCGTCGGCGAGCACATCGCTCAGGCGGGCTCTTACGTCTGTGAAGATTATGCCCGGTTTGACTTCACGCATTTTGAAAAAGTCAGCGACAAGCAGCTGAAAGAAGTCGAAGCGCTGGTCAATGAATTCGTGATGGCGAAATATCCGGTTTGCACTGAGGTGATGGCGGTTGAGGAAGCCAAGCATTCCGGTGCGATCGCGCTGTTTGATGAGAAATACGGCGATGAGGTCCGCGTCGTTTCGATGGGCAGCGTGTCCAAGGAGCTGTGCGCCGGCACGCATGTCCATAACACTCAGGACATCGGCGTGTTCAAGATTATCAGTGAGGAAAGCATCGGCTCCGGAATCCGCCGGATCACGGCCAAGACTGGTTACGCGGCTTATCAGGAATTCGTCAGCGAGCAGGACGTGTTAAAAAACATCGCTGCACAGCTGAAGATGAACAGCTTAAACGGCGTCAGTGAGAAGGTCGCTGGCGTATTGGAAGAAAACAGCACGCTGAATAAAGAAATCGGACAGCTGAATCAGAAAATGATGGTGCTGAAGGCTGACGATCTGGTCAGTCATGCCGAAGAAGTCAACGGTCTGAAACTCATTCTGGAAAAGGTTTCTGGACTCGATGGCCAGGCCATGAAGAACCTGGCGGAGACGCTTCGCAATAAGTGTGAAAAATCTTTCATCTTCTTGGCGAACCCGGGTGAGGGCAAGGTAACCTATGTCTGCGCCTGCAGCAAGGAAGCGATCGCTAAGGGCATAAAAGCCGGTGATTTCGTTAAATTGGCGGCCCAGATGAGTCAGGGCAACGGCGGCGGCCGGCCGGATATGGCACAGTCCGGCGGCAAAGATGCTTCAAAAGTAGATGAAGTCTTTACCTTGATTCGTTCAAAACTTTGAAAATCCCTTTCCAATTTCCGCAGTTTACGCTAAAATAAATTCAAGGAGGGATATCCATGTCAAAACAAATTACCGAAACGATGTCTTTTAAATCAGAGGAGATCCGCAGAGACAACATCAAGCAGGTGCTCCGGCTGACCAAAGAAGCGCTCGAAGAACGAGGCTACAATGCCGTTAACCAGCTGGCAGGGTATCTGATTTCCAACGATCCCGCCTATATTTCCTCGCATCACAACGCCCGCAGCATTATTCAGTCAGTGGAGCGCTACGAGATTATTGAGGAACTGGTTCGTTCCTATCTGGAAGAAAAGTAATGGAACGGATTATGGGCTTGGATCTGGGCAGCCGGACCCTGGGGATCGCCGTTTCCGATCCTTTGGGCATGATTGCCCGAACCGTGGAAACGTTCCGGTTTGACCCGGATGATTATGACGCCGCCTGCAGCCGGGCTGTGCAGCTCGCGAAGGAATTGGGCGCCGTAAAATTTGTACTGGGCTTACCGAAGCATATGAATGGCGACGTCGGCATTCGGGGACAGATCTCGCTGGATTTTAAAGCGAAATTGGAAGCCGAGAGCGGACTGCCGGTGATTCTGCAGGATGAACGGCTGACGACCGCGGCAGCGGAGCGAATTTTAATTTCGGCGGATGTTTCCCGCAAAAAGCGCAAAGCGGTGATCGATCAGATGGCGGCAGTACAGATTCTGCAAAGTTATTTAGATCAGAAACGCTAAGAGTGCAGCAATGCACTCTTTCATTTGAATCGCAAAAAGGAGGAAAAAGCGATGTTGGAGTCAAATAAAATTTTAATTACGGAAGAAGACGGTACGGAAACCGAAATGGAGATTCTGTTCACCTTTGACGATGATGCACGCGGCAAGAGCTATGTGCTGTTTACCGATCCGAAGGATGAAGAGGGCGAAGTTTTTGCCTGCAGCTATAATGAAGAAGGCGAGATGGAGCCGGTTGAGGATCCGGATGAGTGGAGCATGATTGAAGAAGTCTTCGGGGCTTTTGTCGAGGAATTAGACGATGCCGAAGTCGAAGAATAAGCGCCGCAGAAAAAATACCGGCCTGATCACGGCCGTGATCATTTTGGTTTTGGGTGCTGCTTTGGTTTTGGGCGGAATTCTTTTTTACAACGGCCAGCTCAAGCCGGCGTCATCCCAAAGTGAACAGATCACCTTTACGGTCAATCAGGGTGAATCGCTGAACCGGGTGATGGACAAGCTGGAAGCACAGGGGATTATCCGCAGCGGCTGGGCAGCGAAAATCAGTGTCAAGATGGCAAAGCTGACCAACATTAAAGCGGGTACCTACATCCTGGATTCCAGTTGGGAGGTCAGGGAAATCTTTGAAGTGCTCAATGATTCTCATGGAGCCGTGGTCAATGATACGCGTTTAACGTTTATCGAAGGCGACTGGGCGAAGCATATTGCCGAAAAAATCGGAGAAACGACGCAGTGCAGCAAGGATGAAATGTTAGCATTGTGGAATGATGAAGCTTATGTCCGCTCGCTTATGAGCGATTATCCGTTTTTAACGGAAGAAATTTTCAACAGCAGCAGCCGGATCCTTTTGGAAGGCTATTTGTTCCCGGAAACCTACAACTTCTTTGTCGATGCCGATGCCGATCAGATCACGCGGAAGATTCTGGATCAGACGCTGAAGGTTTACAATGACTTCGCGGATCAGTTTGCGCAGTCAGAGCTGAGTATTCATCAGTTGTTTACGCTGGCTTCAATCGTGCAGTATGAAGCGGCCAAGCCGAGTGATATGCAGCTTGTCGCCGGCGTATTCTACAATCGTCTGCATGCCGGCATGAAGCTGCAGTCCAGCGTCACGGTGTGCTATGCGATTGACAAGGAAAAAGACGACGACTGGATGGCGTGCGAGGTGAATCCGGACTTTGATTCGCCTTACAATACCTATCGGGTTGAGGGTCTGCCGCCGGGGCCGATTCTGAATCCGGGACGGGATGCGATTGCGGCGGTGCTGCAGCCGCAGGCAAGCGATTATCTGTATTTTATGGCGGATGTCAAGGGGGATGGAACGGTCTATTATGCCAAAACCTATGCCGAGCATCAGGCCAATGTCCGCAAGTATCTGAAATAAGCAAGCAGTTTTCATGAGAGGTGAGTTGAAATGAAGCCGTTATTAATCGGGATCGCCGGCGGCAGCGCATCCGGGAAAACAACGATTGCCCAGTGCTTAAAGGAAGAATTTGAGCAGACGCGCTCGGTCGTGATCATCCGGGAGGATGATTATTACAAAGATCAGTCGGAGAAGACGATGGCGGAGCGGGTGAAGACCAATTACGATCATCCGTTTGCCTTTGATCATGCGCTGATGATTGAACAGATCGATGCGCTGTTAGCGGGACAGGCGATTGAAAAACCGGTTTATGACTTCGTTCAGCATACCCGCAGTACGCTTACAGAAGTCGTTGAGCCGTGTGACGTCGTAGTTCTGGAAGGCCTGTTTGTTCTGGAGGAGCCGGAGCTGCGCAAACGGCTGAACATTAAGGTTTATGTCGATACCGACGCTGATATTCGTTTTATCCGCCGGCTGATGCGCGATGTTGAAGAGCGCGGCCGGACGCTGCAGTCGGTGGTCAATCAGTATACGGAAACGGTGCGGGTGATGCACGAGCAGTTCATTGAACCCTCTAAACGGTATGCCGATGTGATCATCCCTGAGGGCGGAAGCAACGTCGTTGCGATTGATCTGCTGAAGACAAAAATCAGTAGCATCATCAGTCCAAATATGCTATAATAGCCAAGCTAAGGAGTGAGAGTACCAATGGCAGATGAGAAAATTTATGTAACTCAAGAAGGTCTTGAAGAATTAAAAAAGGAACAGGAAAACCTGATCCATGTTGTTCGTCAGGAAGTCATTGAAGATCTGAAAGCTGCCCGTGCGCAGGGTGACTTGTCAGAAAATGCTGATTATGATGCAGCGCGGGATCGCCAGGCCCAGGTCGAAGCACGGATCCGCGAGCTTGAAATCATGCTCAACAACATCGAGATTATCGATGATAAGCAGGGTTCAGTCCGGGTGGCCAAGATTGGTTCAACCGTTAAGATTGAAGAGCTGGATACGCATCAGATCGACGAGTTTACGATCGTAGGATCGGTTGAAGCGGATCCGCTGAACGGAAAGCTTTCCAATGTGACGCCGTTAGCGGAAGCTATTCTGGAACACAAGGTGGGTCAGACAGTGGAAGTTCTGGTTGATGAACCTTATCAGGTAAAGATTTTAGAAATTCGGTAAAAAAAACAGGAATTTTGACAATTTGCGCAATAGAATAAGCGGGTGATCTTATGAAAAAAGGGTTCCTGCTTATTTTTTGTTTTGTTTTTCTGCTTCTGCCGGTGATTCCGCAGCGGGTTGTCGATCTGGAAACAATGCGGGGTCAGCCGATTACTGTGACGATTGAAGGCGCCGTACTTCAGCCGCAGACGCTGACCTGTGCCCCCTACACACAGCTGGGCGAGGTGCTTGCCCAGGTGGAGCTGGCTGAGGATGCGGATCTCACGCCGTTTTCCATGACGATGACGCTCAAGGACAACGATGTGATTCGGATTCCGCAGCTTCAGTCCACACCGCGGATATCCATTAACACCGCCACGCTGGAGCAGCTCATGCAGCTGCCGGGAATTGGTCAGGCAACGGCTCAGAAAATTGTTGACTATCGGGCGGAACACGGTCTGTTTCAGCAGCTGGAAGATCTGATGCAGGTTCCGGGCATCAAGCAGAAGAAATGGGATGCACTCAAGGATTTCATCTGCCTATGAACCATCCGGAAGCGTTGCGCTGGCTTTTGTGCGCAGTAATCAGTCTGTGTCTGCCGGAAGCTTTTTGGGGTGTTGGCTTGCTTTTCAGCGCGGTATTTGTCTTAATTGGAACACCGCGATCCCGGCGTTTATTCATGACACTTCGGATTTTGGCCATCCTTGCAATTTTAAGTATTCAGCTGCAGCCCGCCCCGTTCGTTTCTGGTTCTTGCTTCTCGGGAACGGTTACCTCCGTTTCCGCCGGGAGTTTTGTACTGCAGAGTGAACAGGGACGCTTTCAGGTGATCAGCAAAACCTTGCCCGGTTTGGATGATCAGGTCCAGGTCGAGGGAATCAGTCAGGCATTTGATGAAAACGATTCCTTTTATGGCTTTGATGCAAAGGCCTGGTCACTTCGGGAAAGGTTAAACGGCCGGATTTATGCGGATACGCTTGAAATTGGACGTCAAGGGAAAACGCCGCGGGCTTTCCTGCAGCGGCGGATTGCCGCCATTTTCGATCCGCTTCAGCGGGCGCTGGCCAATAAGTTTATTCTTGGCGTTAACGAACGGGAAACGGGTCTGGCGATTCTGCTTCACTGCGGATTCCAATACAGCGTGATCCTGGGCGGCTTTGCCACGATCTGCGGATGGTTTTGGAAACCGCGTATCGTTCGCTGGATGCGCTTAGGTACGGCGCTGGGCATTGCGGTCATCCTGCACTTTCCGTATCCCTTGATCCGCTTATCCCTGAATGAAGGCTTTCGGTTTCTTTCTGGCGTTGATCGAATTGAAAAGTTTGAAATGAAATGGACGCTGTTGTTGCTTCTGGCACCGCGCCGCGTAGCCACGGCAGCCTTTCTGCTTCCATTTGCCTTTGCGCTGTGTGCCTTGTTTCCCTTCCGCCAATCCCCGCGAATATCACGGTACAATCTCAGCTGGTGTCTGCAGAGCGGGCTGTTTCACTCCGTCAGTCCTGTGATGGTATTGGGAATGCAGCCGCTGCGTTGGGGATTGGGGTTGTGTACACTGGGCTGTTTGGGCGGGCTGATCTGGCCGCCAGGATTCACCTTCAGTACCACGCTGGCAGGTTTTCTGGATCGTCTGGTTCAGCTTGGTGGCGTGCTTCCGGGAAAGCTTTCATGGATCGTTGTTGTATTGGCGAGCCTAACCGGCTTGTTGATGAAACGCCATCGCGCAATTGTTTTCAGTTTTCTGTTAATCCTGTGGACGGTTTTCGGCTGGTGGCATCCCTGGGCCAGTCTGACGCTGATCGACGTCGGCCAGGGCGACAGTCTTCTGCTGCGTCTGCCGTATAATCAAGGCAACATACTGATTGATACCGGCAAACCTGCGGCTTGGGATCAGGTCGAGGCGATGTTGGAAGGGGAAGGCATCCGCAGGCTGGATGCTTTGATTCTGACGCATCAGGATGAGGATCACAGCGGAAATAAGGAAGCCTTGATCGAACGCTATCATCCTTCGAGCGTTGTTGAAGAGCTGGATGAACCGCTGACAATAGGTGGCCTGACACTATTCAATCTAAATGTCGATCCTGATTCTGACGAAAGCAACGAAAACAGTCTTGTGCTGCTTTTGCGGATGAATGATCTGACGATGCTTTTATCCGGTGATGCGCCGGTGGAGGTTGAACAGAAGATCCTGAATCAAATCCCCGGCCTGCGCGCGGATGTGATCAAGCTGGGACATCATGGAAGCCAAACTTCCAGCTGTCAGCGCTGGCTGAAAACACTTCAGCCCAAGCTTGCGTTAAATTCCAGCGGCCGCGGCAATCGCTACGGACATCCGCATCCCGATGTTGTCCGAAGGCTGCAAGACTGCCGGATCCCACTTCTGGATACACAGCAGGAAGGCGATATCCGCATTGTCATGACGCCGATTTGTAATTTCCTTTTTACCGCGCGCCGGGGATTTGCTATAATAGGGGAGGTGATTCGATGAACTATTTATTGTACGGGTCGGAAACGTATCGGCTGAAGAAAAAACTGGACGAACTGCTGAAAGCAAACGATCCGGAAAACACAGGCATGAACACGGTGGTCTACGATGCAGGCAGCGCCGATTTTCAGCTTCGTGCGGTTCTGGAGGACGCCTGGACCATTCCGTTTTTTGCGGAAAAGAAAACGGTGGTGGTCCGCAATCCGGTATTTTTAACGCCGTCAGGATCCTTGAATGATAAGGACGGCAAAGCTCTTGAGGAATATCTCAACCAGGCTTGTCCGAGCACAGATCTGATCTTCTGCGGTGAATTTGACAGCTTGGATCAGCGCAAGAAGCTCGTCAAGCTGGTTTTGAAGACCTGCCGGGTGTTCACGATGAAGCGGATGGATGAGCGGGAGTTTCGTTCTTATGTCAACCAGCAGCTGTCCGCCCATCAGCTGATTCTGTCGCGGGATGCGATGGAGGAATTGATGCAGCGGCTGCCGTTGGATATGGAAAGTTTTCATCAGGAGCTGATCAAGCTGACGCTGTATGGAACCAAGATCAGCCGCGATGATATCGTGCATCTGGTCAGCCGGCCGCTGGATGAGGATGTGTTCCATCTGGTCAACGCGGTCATCACCCATAACCTGAAACAAGCGATGCATTTGTGGAAGGATCTGGATTCCTTGAATAAAGATCCGATCTATCTGGTCGCCTTGCTGGCCTCACAGTTTCGTTTAATGGCGCAGGTGCGGATGCTCAGCGATCGAAGAATGAGTGAATCGATGATCGCTCAGCAGCTGAAGGTTCATCCGTTTCGGGTTAAGAAAGCCCATGAAGCGGTGGCCCGGCTGAATTCTGAGCGGCTTTTGGAAATTTTAAATGATCTGGCAGAGCTGGATCAACGCTTTAAAAGCGGTACGCTGGATCGGAAGCTGGGTTTTGAGATGTTTTTAATCAAAGCCGCACGGTAGAGAAGCAGCCGCAGAAAATAGAAATCCAATGGGAATGGACAGCGAAACAAATAAGAACGCTGATAGAATAAAGGGAGTGTTATGATGGATTCATTAAAGGAACTGTATAAAATCGGTCCGGGTCCCAGCAGCTCACATACGCTGGGGCCGCAGCGGGCCTGCCAGCTGTATAAAGCGGAATACGGCGAAAAACTGCATCATGTGGAAGTTGAACTGTATGGCTCGTTATCTTTGACCGGCAAGGGTCATCTGACCGACTACATTATCCGCAAAACTTTTGAACCAGCGAAAACGACGATTTTCTTTTTAAAGGACTGGAAGGAAAGCTTTCCCAACGGTTTTTATATCCGCGGCTATAACGAAGCCCATCAGCTGCTGGCAAAATGGACTGTTTTCTCGGTTGGCGGCGGGTCTATAAAAATTCTGGAAAAGCATCTGGAAACCGGCGAGAATGTCTATCCTGAAAATTCCATGCAGAGTATCCGTGAGGTCTGTGAGCGGGAAAAGATCGGTTTCGCCGAATATGCGCTGCGTGCCGAGGAAGGCTTGGAAGTCTATCTCGATACGATTTTGACGGCCATGCTCGCTTCGGTGAAGCAGGGCCTGCAGGCCAGCGGTATCCTGCCGGGGCGGTTAAAAATGGAGCGGGCAGCGAAAGCGATGCTGCTGCAGGCCGGAACGATTGAAGAGGAAGCCGAGCGGTCAAAGATGCGCTTAGCCGCCTATGCCTATGCGGCCAGCGAACAGAATGCTTCAGCCGGAACGGTGGTCACGGCTCCGACGCTGGGCTCCTGCGGCGTCATGGCGGCGCTGATGTACTATTATTATAACGATCGCCAGATCACCCGCGGCAAGCTGGTCAAAGCTTTAGCGGTGGCGGGATTGTTCGGCGATCTGATCAAAACCAACGCAACGATCTCCGGCGCAGTCGGCGGCTGTCAGGCAGAAATCGGCGCAGCGTGTGCGATGGCGGCGGCGGCAGCGGCTTATTTAAATGGCATGAACTGCGCTCAGATTGAATATGCTGCAGAAATCGGCATGGAACACCATCTGGGACTGACGTGTGATCCGGTTGGCGGCTATGTCATCATTCCTTGTATTGAACGCAATGCGGTAGCGGTGCTGCGCGCGCTGGACGCGATGTCCTTAGCGCGGACGATGAGCCGGGTGAAAAAGAACCGCGTCAGCTTCGACGTTGTCGTGAAGACGATGAATTATACCGGCAAGCATCTGCCGATTGAGTTGAAGGAAACTTCCCTGGGCGGTCTGGCCAAAGAGGTTCAGATTGTCCCGGAGGAGCATCCTTCGTGTCTGGATGGTCATTTGATCGTTGAAGAAGCCGTCATGGAAAACGATGTGCTGGCTTCCCCGATCCGCTTTGATCTATGAGTAATCCGACGCCCAAAACAGAGAAGATTGTCCATCCTTTCGCGCCGATCTATGATGCGCACAGCCGTGTGCTGATTCTCGGTTCCATGCCTTCAGTGGCCTCACGGCAGCAGGCGTTTTATTACGCTCACCCGCGCAACCGCTTCTGGCCGCTCATGGCGGCGCTGGACGGCTCGCTGCTGGAAACCGTTGAGCAGCGTACAGCGTTTTTGCATCGGCGGCATTTTGCGCTGTGGGATGTGATTGCCAGCTGTACGATTGCCGGCAGCAGCGACGCCAGTATCCGCGACGTCCAAGTCAATGATTTTAAGCCGCTGTTAGCCGCGACGGAAATTAAAACGATTGTCACAACCGGCAAGACAGCCGGCCGGCTGTATCAGAAATATGCTCAGGCGGAAACGGGAATCGAGGCGCTGATCCTGCCTTCGACTTCACCCGCCAACGCCGCGATGTCGCTGGATCAGCTGGTCGCAGCCTATCGGTTTTTGTTTGAACTTTAAAACAGGCCTTCCGCAGGGAGGCTTAGGGAGGTGTTTGTATGGGAATTTTACTATGGCCGTTTAAACTGGTGTTCTGGCTGACAGGATTGGTGCTGTCCTTATGCGGCAAGCTGATCACAATCATCCTGGGACTGGTTGTCTGTGCCCTTGGCTTGATTTTGTGCATGACGCTGATCGGTCTGTGGGTAGGAATTCCACTGGCTATTTTAGGCCTGTCGTTGATCATAAAAGGAGTTCTGGGATGAAACGCCCGGAACTTTTAGCTCCAGCCGGCAGCATGGAGGCGCTGCTCGCCGCGGTCAACAACGGTGCGGATGCGGTTTATCTGGGATCGACGCGCTTCGGCGCCCGGGCGTATGCCGGCAATTTTGATGCCCAGCAGCTGCAGCAGGCCGTGCGTTATTGTCACCAGCATGAGGTCAAGGTCTATGTAACGGTCAATACACTGATCATGGAAAACGAACTGGATGAGGCGAAAGCGCTGATTGACTTCCTTTATCACAGTGATGTCGATGCCTTGATCCTGCAGGATCTCGGATTAGTTTCCTGGATTCGCCGTGCTTATCCGGATTTTGAGCTGCATGCCTCAACTCAGATGCATATCCATAACCGCGAGGGCGTGCGCTGGGTTAAGGAATTAGGGATGCAGCGAGCTGTTCTGGCGCGGGAAACTCCGCTTGAGCTGGTGCAGGAATGCGCTGAAGAGGGACTGGATCTGGAGATTTTCGTCTATGGGGCGCTGTGCGTCTGTTACAGCGGCGAATGTCTGATGTCCAGCATCCAGGGCGGCCGCAGCGGCAACCGCGGACAATGCGCGCAGCCCTGCCGGATGCCGTATCAGTTAGTTGAATTGGAAAGTGGACGGGAAATCAAAGCTCCGGGTGAATACTTGTTAAGTCCGATGGATCTCAATACGCTGCAGCATGTGGAACAGCTGATGCAAAGCGGTGCGACGAGCTTCAAAATTGAGGGACGGATGAAACGTCCGGAATATGTCGGCGCTGTCGTGCGGGCGTATCGGGAAAAGATTGACGCGGTCCTAAACGGACAGCCTGAAAGAAGCGATGAAGCTGAACAGATCCGGCTGAAAAAACTATTCAACCGCGGCTTTACAGAGGGATATCTCTTTCACCAACAGGGCAGTGCCGTAATGAATCCGCTGCGTCCCAATCATGTCGGTGTTCAAATCGGAACTGTGCTGAGTCAGCGCGGCGGCCGGGTTCAGGTACGGCTGAGCGCGCCGCTGCATCAGGGCGATGGTCTGCGCATCCTGCGGGAAAATGGCGAAGATATCGGATTTACGGCCAATTATATTTATAAAAATGATTTGTTGTGCGCACAGGGGCAGAGCGGCGATATCCTGGAACTGCCGGTTGCGGAAAAAGTAAAGCCTGGCGCGGCTTTGCTTCAGACCACAGACAGCGAACTGATGAAGGTTATTCAGGCTCAGTCTGCCCAGCCAACTTACCGCATTCCGGTATGCTTTACCGTTTGCGGCAAGGCGGGGGAACCGATGGTTTTGACGGTCAGCGACGCGCAGGGCTATTGTGCCGAAGCCAGAACACAGCAAAGGCTTCAGCCGGCGCAGAAGGCGCCGTTAGACCAACAGCGGTTAGTGAGTCAGCTGGGAAAGCTCAACGATACGCCGTTTGTCCTGAAGGAAGTCACCAATCTTCTGGAAGGTGCATTGTTTCTGCCTGTCCAGCAAATTAATGAAGCCCGCCGGCAGGCCTTAGCCGCGTTAATTCAGCTGCGCGAAGTCCGCTATCCACATCGTGGGCCGAATCAGCGTCAGCCGATTCAATCCATGGTCATCGAGGCGAAATCAGCCTTGCCTAAGCTGATCGTTCAGATCGAAACACGGGAACAGGCCGAAGCGCTGCTTGATCTGCCCGTTCAGCTTGTCAGCAGCTGGCCGGCACTGATTCAGGCGTATCCGCAGATCATGCCGTCCTCGCTGCGGGTTCAGGAAAAACCAACCGTGCTGGAAGGCGAGTGGCTGCAGGCTGAGGAGATCGGTACACTGAGCCGGGCAACATCGAAACTGATCTGTACGAGTGGGTTCAATGTAACCAACAGCGAAGCGCTGGCGCTGCTTTTAAGCCAACAAGCGGTTCAAGGTGTTGAATTCTCATTGGAACTGACTGCGGCTCAGCAGACAGAAATTCGCGCAGCGTTTGAAAAGCAGTTCCACAGATCCGCACCCACCGTCCAGTTTGTCTATGGTTATCGGGATTTAATGGTATCCAAAGCCTGTCCGGTCAAACGCATTCTCAGCGATGGAAACCAGAGGAACTGCCAGCTTTGTCATCAAAAAGCTTACGCGCTGAAAAATAAAAAAGGCGAACGGCTTCCGGTTTTCGGGGATGCCGCCTGTTTCAGCCACACGCTTGAAAAGACACCGTTTCAGCTGAGAGCGGATGAGCTGGACGTTCATTCTTCCTGGAAGATCCGTCTGACGTTGGAAGACGCCCGAACCAGCCGGGAAATCGTGACACATTATCTGGCTATCCGCGCCGAGCGTCAACCGACGGAAATCGGATAACAAGCGTGAATAAAAAAATAAAGCACCTAAATTAATCGCCGCGAAACAACCGCTGCGGTTTTTTTGTTTCCTCTGGCTGAACAACCTTTTTTGAGGATCAGCTGAATGCAGCTGTATTCCTGGAAACAAGTATGCTAAACTAAAAAAAGAACAGGGGGAATTTTATGTTTGAATATTCGATTCAGGAATTGGCTGACGGCATGCGTATGGGACGCTGGACCAGTCGGAGTCTGACCGAGGAAGCGCTGCGGCGGGTTGCCCAGCGCGATCAGTCAGGCCCATGCTTAAATTCGATCGCCGAGATCAATCCGGAAGCGCTGTGGATCGCTGATGGACTGGATCGGGAGCTGAAAGAAAAAGGTCCGCGCAGCCTGCTGCATGGCTTGCCGGTGGTGGTCAAAGATAATATCTGTACCGCCGGCATGATGCATACAACCGCTGGTTCCGCGGCACTGGCGGATTTCTATGCTCCGCAGGACGCAGAAGTCGTTCGGCGCTTAAAAGCGGCTGGCGCTGTGATCCTTGGCAAGGCGTGTTTATCCGAATTTGCCTATTGGGTGGCCCGCTTACGCAAAATGCCTTCGGGTTTCAGTTCCCGCAGCGGTCAGGTGGTCAATCCCTATGATCCTGACCTGGATCCTTCCGGAAGCAGTTCCGGTTCTGCCGTTGCCGTGGCGGCTGAACTCGTTCCATTTTCAATCGGAACAGAAACCAACGGCTCGCTGGTTTCGCCGGCCCGCAATAACGCGGTGGCTACGATTAAACCAACGGTCGGCTTAATTTCCCGCAGCGGGATCATTCCGATTTCTCTCATGCAGGATACCGCCGGCCCGATGGGCAAGTCGATCGCCGATTGTGCCGTGGTGCTGGATGCCTTATGGGGTAGAGATCCGCAGGATCCGGCAACGCTGGCCTGCCCTGAGCATTTTCACTTCGCCCAGGCGTTAAACCGTGGTGTTCAGGGATTGAGAATCGGCGTTTTAACCTTTGAAGATGCTGAGCAGGATGACAGTGAAAACGCGGTGTTAAGTCAGGCGGAGACATTCTTAAAACAACTGGGAGCCGCATTGGTGCCGGTTTCACTACCAAGCGGCCGGTTAAACAATCTGCCGGTATTAGAACATGAGTTTAAAAGCGGAATCAATGCCTGGTTAGGTTCGGTAAGGGGACACACCGCAATCCAAAGCCTGGATGATATTTTGGCGTATAATCGTCAGCATGCCCGCACCTGCCTGCGTTATGGTCAGGATCTGTTGGAAAGCAGCAATCGTCATTCCGGCACCTTGCGGGAAGCGGATTATCTGAACCAGCGCCTGGCGCTGATCCACCAGACACGAACCGAAGGGATTGACAGACTGTTAGAGGAGCATCAGCTGGATTGTTTAATGACGGTGAAAATCACTGGCTATGCTCCGATTGCCGGTTATCCCTGCGCAGCGATCTGTGCCCAAAGTCCAAGTCAGGGAACACCGTTATCCTTGTTGTTTTTGGGGACAGCCTGGAGTGAAGAAACGCTGATCGCCGTGGCGCAGGCGGTCGAAAGCCGCATGGCGGCCCGTATCGCTCCGCGCTTCAAATAGAAAAAAAGCATACTGGGAAAGGGGCATTCAGGCCTTACTTATAAAATTCCCGTATGCTTTTATATTTTAGAATGGATCACAGAAACAGCGACAGAATGACAGTAAATATTCCCGTAATCCCAATCGCCAGGCCTGCCAGGCCGCCTTCCTGCTCGCCGATCTCAATCGCCTTGGACGTTCCCATTGCATGTGAAGCCGTGCCCATTGTAATGCCTAGGGCAACGCTGTTTTTGATCTTCAGCTTGTGAAACAGCAGGGGGATGACAATTGAGCCAAGTATACCGGTGATGATGACCGCAGTAACGGTCACCGCCGGCAAGCCGCCGTTCACCTCACACACGCTGACCGCAATCGGCGTAGTGACCGATTTGGGCAGCAAGGAGCGGGTGATCAGATCGTTTAACCCCAGAATCCGACATAAAAAAGTAACCGAGAGAATTGAGGTCAGCGCTCCCAGAAAGGTTCCGATCAGAATCGCTGTCAAATTCTGCTTCAGGATCTTGCGCTGGTTCACCATTGGAATGGCCAGCACGCACGTCGCCGGCGTCAGCATCATCGCAATCGCGCTGGTGCCTTCTTTAAACTGGGCATAGGGAATCTTCAGCAGCGATAAAATCCCAATCAGGCTGACAATCGAAACCAAAAGCGGATTCAGCCAGGCTTGGCGGGTTCTGCGCTGCAGCCGGCAGGCCAGAAGATAGACGATCAAGCACAATCCAATAAAGAAAAACGGGCCCTGAAATAAATCCTTCATCGCGGCATTCTCCGTTTCTGAAACCGGGTGATCAGACAGATGCTGCCGCCGGTGACCAACGCTGTGATCAACGTGCTGAGGACAATCACCAGAAGAATCGGAAGCAGATCGTTTTGAATGGCCGCAAAGCTGTCAAGAATTGAGACGCCTGCTGGAATGAAGAAAAAAGCCATATTGGCTAACAGAAATCCCGCCACACCGGAGATATCTTCAACCCGCAAAATCGAGAAGGACAGGCAGGCGACTAACAGCAGCATCGCGACAATGCTGCCGGGAAAAGCGAATGGCAAGAGGGCGCTGATCACTTCGCCCAGCCAGCACAGCAGAAAGACAATTGCGATTTGTTTTAAAATCTTCATAAGAGAAAGAACCTCGTTTCAAAAATATCTTTACCAGTATACCGAAAATAAAACAGCGTTGCAACCGCTGATTCAGCATGGAAGCGCATTCATTGAGCATTTTTTATCAAACTGGACACAGGGAGGGTCAAATGCTTAAAAAACGGGTGAAACCGTTTCTTTTCGACCGCGTTTCCTTTAAATTTAAACGCTGGTTTGTTATAATACATAGATGGAGTGAGAAGGAGGATGCCATGTTTCTAAAACGAATAGAAATGCAGGGCTTTAAATCGTTCGCGGATAAAGTTGTGATCCAATTTGATCATGACGTGACCGGGATCGTAGGTCCAAACGGATGCGGCAAAAGCAACATCACTGACGCGATCCGTTGGGTCTTAGGCGAACAGTCGGTAAAGTCTCTGCGCGGCAATGCGATGACCGACGTCATCTTTGCCGGCAGCGCTGACCGCCGTATGGTCAACATGGCTGAGGTTACCCTTGTCTTTGACAACAGCCGCCGGGATCTCAACAGCGAGCTGGATGAAATAGAAGTCACACGCCGGCTTTACCGCAACAACGGTGAAGCCCAGTATTTGATCAACCGCAACCCCGTCCGGTTAAAGGACGTTGTGGATCTGATTCTGGACAGCGGCTTGGGAAAAGATTCCCTGTCGATGATTTCTCAGGGCAACATCAGTTCATTCGCTGAAGCGAAGCCGATCGAACGGCGGGCCATTTTCGAAGATGCCGCCGGCGTCAGCAAATACAAGAAACGCAAGCTGGAATCATTGTCCAAGCTGGAGCGGACCAAGGAAAACCTGGACCGCACGCAGGACATCTTAAGCGAATTGGAGCGGCAGGTATCGCCGTTAAAACGGCAGGCCCGCAAAGCTGAAATCTATCGCGAAAAGAAAGCCCGGCTGCAGGAAATCGAGATTGCCGTTCTGGTTGAGGAAATCACCCATCTTAACCAGCAGATTGATGAAGCGGTGAAAACGCTGTTCGATATTGAAAATGCAACGACGATGCAGCAGACGACAATTCAGGTGCATGAAACGGCCAATCTGGAAGCGAAGAAAGATTCCAATGCGTTGGAGATGGAAATCAATAAGCTGCAGGAAGAACTGATGCGGGTGATCAATGAAATTCAGACCTTGGAAACCCGCAAGATTGAGCTGGATGAAAAGCGCAAATATGCGATTGAAGTCGGCACGCGTGAAGAAAAAGCGAAGCAGATGCAGTCGTTGTTGGAAGAAGCGCGCTTTGAGTACGAGGATCGACAGCAGCGTTTGGATCAGCTGCAGCGCGATGTTGCGCTGCTTTCCCAACAGCTTTCTCAAACAGCGATGGAACTGGCGGAAAATTCACAGAAAAACGATGAGGCAGCCGGGATTCTCCGCCGCTTACAGAACCGCAAAGAAGTCTTGGAAAATCTGGCTCGGCAGCCGTTCAATTCCCAAGCTGGTGTTAAGGCCGTCATGGATTCCCAGGCGTTTCTGCCGGGGGTCTTGGGGGTTGTCGCTAAGGTGCTGGAGCCGGAAAAAGGCTATGAGGAAGCGATCTCCGTCGCTTTGGGCGGCGCGATGTACAACATTGTGACAACCGATGAAGCCAGCGCCCGCCAGGCGATCAGCTTCTTGAAAAAGAATCAGAGTGGCCGGGCGACATTTCTGCCGATCCGCGTGCTGAAACCGCGCTGGATCGCCCAGGATCACCGCATTATTGCGCAGAACACCGAGGGCTTTCTCGGGGCGGCCAGCGACTTTATTCATTGCGATCCGCAGTTTGATCTGGTCAGTCAGTCACTGCTTCAGAATGTCCTAGTCTGTGACACGCTGGAACATGGCAACATCCTGGCTGATCTGCTGAAGTTCAGCTATAAAATTGTAACCCTGGAGGGGGACGTGATCCACCGCGGCGGTTCCATGACCGGCGGCAAAGCCCGCAACGGCTCATCCTTGATGACCGTCCAGCGGGAACTGGAGGAAATCACCGGTACGATTCAATCCCAGCAGGCGAAATGTCAGCTGGCGCAGAAGGCCCTGGAGCAATCCAGCCGCAAGCGCTCGGAGCTGGAACGTTCGCTGACGGAAAAACGCATTGCCAGCGCGCAGCTGGAACCGGTTGTCGATGCCAAGCGTGCCAAATATGAACGCTTGAAAAACGATTATGAACTCTTGGCGCCGGAAGCGGTGGAAGGCGATCAGGAAACGTTTGCGGATTCGCTGATCACCTCCTTGAATCAGGCTTATTCCCGCCGTGATGAAATCACGACGTCATTGTCCCAGAAGCGGCAGCAGCGGATGAAGCTGACCGCCGATATCGAACGCCGTGAGCAGCAGATCCGCCAGATCCGCCGCGAATTGGAAACCGCGACGGCTAGTTCCCACGCGATTCAGCTGGACAAAGCCAAAATTGAAACCCGCCTGGAAAACAATCTGGCGCGTCTGACGAGCGAATATCAGCTGACTTACGAATATGCGCGGACCAAGGTTGAGGAAAGCCATATTGAAAACGCCCGTGAGGAAGTGCTGCAGCTGCGCTCAGAAATCGAAGCGCTCGGCAACATCAACATGAATGCGCCGGAGGAATACACCGAGGTCAACGAGCGCTATGAATTCATGCGCAAGCAGGTGGACGATCTGATGGCCAGCCGTGATAAAATTCTTTCCGCGATTGATGAGATGGACGAGGTCATGGTCAGGCAGTTTAAGGAAATGTTCGATAAGATTAACGAGGAGCTTGGCGATACCTTCCGTGCGCTGTTTGGCGGCGGCAAGGCCCGTCTGATCCTGGAAGATCCGACCGATCTGTTAAATACCGGCATCGATATCGACGTCCAGCCGCCGGGCAAGTCGGTTCAGAATATCCGCTTGTTCTCCGGTGGTGAGAAGAGCTTGATTGCGATCAGTGTACTGTTTGCGATTTTGAAAGCCCGGCCGGTTCCGTTATGCATCTTTGACGAAGTCGAGGCCGCGCTGGATCAGGGCAACGTGGAACGCTTTGCCCGCTACATCAAAAATTTCAGCGAACGGACGCAGTTTATCGTCGTAACGCACCGTCCAGGAACGATGGGCCAGTGCGACGTGCTGTATGGCGTCACGATGCAGAAGCAGGGCGTTTCCCAGATGCTGAAAGTGGAACTGACCGATGCGATTGAAATGGCCGATACCAAGGAGGTGCAGCCGGCATGAGTTTCTTTGATTCATTAAAAGAGAAGTTCTCCAAGAAAAAAGATGGCGACCGTTATCTGAGCGGCTTTAACAAGACCAGCGATACGATGGGCAAAAAGCTCAACAAAATGGCGTTCGGCTTCAACGGCGTGACTGAGGATTTTCTTGAAGAATTAATGATCGTGCTCTTGGAAAGCGACGTTGGAATTCAGACCGCAGAGAAAATCTGCGATCAGCTGAAAACGACGGTCGATCAATACCGCTATGTTACGTTTAAAGACGTGATGGGCTTTCTGATGGAGATCATGCAGAATATCTATTTGGAAAGTCCGGATGCTCCCATTATGATGAACGAAAACGGGCCGACTGTCATTCTGATGGTGGGTGTCAACGGCAGCGGCAAAACTACAACCTGTGCCAAGCTGACCAAGCTTTATCAGAGTCAGGGCAAAAAAGTCGGCGTCGTCGCTGCGGATACGTTCCGTGCTGGTGCGATTGAACAGCTGGCGCGCTGGGCAGACAAGCTGGGTGTTCCATGCATCAAAGGCCGCGAAAACGGCGATCCCAGCAGTGTGCTGGTCGATGGCTGCCGCTATGCCAAAGAACACGGTCTGGACATCCTGCTGTGCGATACTGCCGGACGGCTGCAGAACAAGGTCAACCTGATGAACGAACTGGCAAAGATGCGCAAGGTCATCGGCCGGGAAATTGAAGGAGCACCGCATGATGTCTGGCTGGTTCTCGATTCCACAACCGGACAAAACGGTCTGTCTCAGGCCAAGATTTTTCAGGAAGTCACCGATGTCACCGGCATCATCCTGACCAAAATGGATGGCACGGCCAAAGGCGGAATCGTCCTGGCGATCAAGGATGTGCTGCATATTCCAGTTTATTATCTGGGCTTAGGTGAAAAAGAAGATGACCTTAAGCCGTTTGATTTGGATCTGTATCTCTACAGCATCTCGGAAGGAATCCGGGATGTCGGATAAAGAATTAGCTCAAACCGAGCGCATGAATCTTCTGATTGATTTCTATGGAACGCTGCTGACCGAAAAACAGCGCCGGATTCTGGGATACTATTTTGAAGAAGATTATTCGCTCTCGGAAATCGCCGAGCTGCAGCAAACCAGCCGCAGCGCCGTGTACGATCTTCTGAAACGCTGTGAAAAGATTTTGGAAGATTATGAATCGAAACTTCACCTGCTGTGTCACTATCAGGTTCGCATTGCGCAATATGAAAAGTTAAAAGCGCTGCACATTGCCGAAGTTGACGCACTGGTTGAGGTCTGTATGCAGACAGAATAAATGGAGGTACATATGAGTAAAGTTATTTCAGTCAACGCAGGCAGTTCATCCCTTAAGTTCCAGCTGTTCAACATGCCCGAAGAAGAGGTTCTGACTTCCGGCGTCGCGGAACGAATTGGTTTGGACGAAGGCATTTTCACGATCAAGGTCAACGGGGAAAAACACACGCAGAACCTGCCGATCAAGGATCACAAGGTTGCGGTTGAGCTGCTTTTGGAGGCACTGGTCAAATATCACATCGTTGAAAGTCTGGATGAAATTTCCGCAGCCGGCCACCGGATCGTTCAGGGCGGCGCTTACTTCGATCAGTCCGTTAAAGTAGACGGAGACGTTGTGGCGAAGGTCGAAGAACTCGCACCGTTAGCTCCGCTGCACAATCCGGCTCATCTGATTTGTTACCGCGCTTTCTGCGAGGCGCTGCCGAAGATCGGTCATGTCTTTGTCTTTGATACGGCCTTCCATCAGACGATGACACCGGAATCCTATATTTTCCCGGTTCCTTATGAATGGTATACGGAAGACAAGGTCCGCCGCTACGGCGCCCATGGCACCAGCCACCAGTATGTATCCCAGCGCACAGCTCAACTGATGGGCAAGGATATTGCGGATACCCGCATCATCACCTGCCATTTGGGCAACGGTGCTTCGATCACGGCGGTCAAGGGCGGCAAATGCGTCAATACGTCGATGGGCTTCACGCCGTTAGGCGGGATTATGATGGGCGGCCGCTGCGGTGATATTGATCCGTCCATTATCTGTCATATCATGGATAAGAAGGGCATCTCGCCGAAAGAAATGGATACGATTTTAAACAAGAAATCCGGCATGCTGGGCGTCAGCGGCATTTCCAGTGATGCCCGTGATATTGAAGATGCTGTTCATCAGGGCAATGAACGCGCAATCCTGACTCAGGCTGTTTATGTCAACCGCGTTATCAATGTTGTCGGCGGCTACGTCATGCAGATGGGCGGTGTGGATGCGATCGCCTTCACAGCCGGCTTAGGTGAAAACGACACGCACCTGCGTCATCAGATCCTGGAAAAGATGGAGGAATGCTTAGGTCTGTCGATCAATTATGAACTCAATGACAAGACCCGCGGCAAGGAAGTCTGCATCTCCAATCCGGAAAGCAAGGTTCAGGTCTATGTTGTTCCGACCAACGAAGAACTCGTGATCGCCCGCGATACCGTTCGTCTGTTGGGGTTATAAGCATGTTTGAAGGACTGTTATCTTTGATTGAACAGTCTGAGGTCATTACTCTTTACCGTCATATCAATCCGGACTGCGATGCTTTAGGAAGCCAATGGGGGCTTGCCACTTGGTTAAAGCATCGCTTTCCTTTAAAACGGGTTTATGTGCTGGGAAAACAGAAAATGACCAACGGCTTGTTTGAGGACAGCGATGTCGTGGATGATGAAACGGTGCGGAATTCGTTGGCGATTGTACTGGATACGGCTAACGTTCGCCGGATTGACGATGAACGCTGGCAAAGTGCCAAACAGATTGTGCATCTCGACCATCATCCGCAGATCGAGCATTTTGCGCAGCACGAATATGTGATTGACAGCTATGCGGCAACTTGTGAGATTCTTGCGGAATTCTTCTTCAGTGTCGATCAGGAACCGCTGGAAGTGGATGTCGCGGAATATTTGTACCGCGGCTTATTGACGGATACATTAAGTTTTAAGACCAGCAATACGACAGAGCATACGCTGGCGATGGCCTCCTATTTAGCTCAAAGCGGCCTGGATATCCCCAAGATCAACCGCGATCTGTTCGATGTCAGCCTGCATGAATATGAATTCGCCAGTGCGATCCGCGCCAAAGCAGAGATTCTTGATGAACATCTGATGATCTCAATTGTGGATCAGGCTTTTCTGGAACAGTGGGGCATGAATGCTTCCCAGGCCAAAGATCAGGTTTATCAGTTTGGGGGCATCAAGGAGATCGAGATATGGGCCATTTTTGCGGCTGATCACGATGATCAGGGAAATACCTGGTGGGCAGGTTCGCTGCGCTCCAAGACGCTTCAAATCAATGATATTGCGATGCAGTACCGCGGCGGCGGACATAAAAATGCAGCCGGCTGTAAGTGTCTGGACGAAGTTAGTCTGAATGCCCTGATTGCTCAGCTGCGCCAGCGGATTAAGGAGAACGCAGAATGACTCAATTTCATTTTAATTTTGATCCCAATTCGTTTCAGCAATTCAAGACTTCCCGCAAACCCAAGATGAAGCCGGGAAAAGCGCATGTGACGGCTTTGATCATCACGCTGGTGCTGGCGCTGGTCATTGATTATGTAACGCTTCCAGCCTGGAACCTGCACAGTCCGTCGACGGTCATGCTTGTGATTTTCCTGCTTGTCGTCTATGGCATCAGTGATTTCATCCTGGCCGGCAAGTGGGGACTGCTGCAAAAACTCTGTGCTTTCGCCGCGGGATTTTTATTCGTCGCGATGTTGATTTTGATGTTTTTGGGCAGCGAACTGCTGAACGCAGAAAAATATCGCGATCAGATTGCAATTAAAGATGTTTCTGACTTCAGCTCACAGTTTCAGGCGATCTCGATGGAACGGATCCCGGTCGTTGATCAGCAGACAGCCGCGCTGTTAGGCGATAAGCAGATCGGCAAGCAGGCGGGACTCGGTTCGCAGTATCAGATTGATCAGACCTACACGCTGATCAGCTCTGACCAGCATCTGTACCGCGTTTCACCGTTAGAGTACCGCGATTTCATCAAGTGGTTTCAAAATAACGGCACCGGTATTCCGGGGTTCATTCAGGTCAACGTTACCGATCCCAACGATGTGGATATGGTGATGCTGGAAAAAGGCATTAAGTATTCTCCATCGGCCTGGTTTAATCAAAATCTGTTCCGGCACATTCGGTTCCGTTACCGCACCGAGCTGTTGTCCGATTATTCCTTTGAATTAGATGATGACGGGTATCCGTACTGGGTGGTTTCCGTTGTCGCTCCGGAAATTGGTTATTATGGCGGACTGAGCGCTCAGGGCGTGATTATCGTTGATCCGATGACCGGAGAGATGAATAAATACAATATGGATGAAATTCCAGCTTGGGTCGACCGTGTTCAGCCAGCGGAACTGGCTTGGAATCAGATCGATAACTGGGGCTATTACGTCCATGGTTTCTTCAACACCCTGTTCGGACAGAAAGACATGATTCAGACGACAGACGGCTACAATTTTGTCAATATTGAGGGGCAGACCTATGTCTTTTCAGGGCTGACATCCGTGGCTGCCGATCATTCAATTAATGGTTTCGCCTTGATTAATCTGCGTACTAAAGAAGCCAGCTACATTAAAGTCGGCGGTGCAGATGAAGTGTCCGCTATGGCTTCGGCTGAGGGTCAGGTCCAGCATCTCAATTATCGGGCAACCTTTCCGATTTTATTGAATGTTGCCAATGAACCGACTTATTTCATTTCATTAAAAGATTCCGAAGGCCTGGTCAAGATGTATTCCTTTGTGGATGTCAATGATTATTCGATTGTTGGAATCGGGGAAACGATGCAGACTGCCCATGATGATTATCTGCGAAAGCTGAAAAATGCGAACAAGCAGATCAGCGCTGATGTGGCTGAAAATAAAACTGTGACGGGCATTGTGATGACGATGGCTTCAGCGGTGCAGGAAGGGACTACCCATTATTACATCACGCTGGAAAATGATCCTCATCTGTATGTTCTTTCCCTGGACATCAGTGCAGAACTGCCGCTGACCCAGCCGGGGCAAAGGGTGTCCATTGAATATCTTGATACCGTAGGCAGCACTGTAGCCGGAAGTCATTTCGACAATTTGGAAATGGATTATGAATGAAAAAAAGCGCCTGAAATAAAGCAAAATTTAAGATTAGTTTCTGTTGATTACTGAAACGAAAGATGGTATCATATACGAGTACCGGAGGTAATAGTATGAGTGAATTGTTAAACAAGAAAGCATTAGTTGATATTGTTGCGAATCAGATGGGAATGACAAAGAAAGCGGCAGGCGAAACTGTCGATCTGATCTTTGATGAAATTACTTCGACTCTGAAAGACGACGGAAAAGTAGATATCAGCGGCTTCGGCAAGTTCGAGGTTAAGACAAGAGCTGAGAGAACAGGCATCAATCCTGCAACAAAGGAAAAGATCACAGTGCCTGCAACAAAGGTTCCTGGATTCAAAGCTGCTAAAGCTTTAAAAGACGCTGTAAAATAAGAAGCCCAAGGCTTCTTTTTTTATCCGATTGAGTGGTTTAAGCAATTAGCTGTTCAAACAGCACAGTTTATGATAGAATGACAAAATCAAATAGAACTCAAAGAGTTTCGGATGTACGATTCAGTTTGGGTTACACTAGAAAAGAAAGGAGTGAGGGTTATGGATTGGATTCTCTATTTAGCAGCGATCTTTTTAGTGATGTTTTCACAAATAAAAGTTCAGGGTGCTTATACCCATTATCGGCAGGTCATGACGCTGCGTGGATATACCGGGGCTCAGGTGACCCGGCGAATTCTCGATGATCATGGACTGCAGGAGGTGCGTATTGAGCCGGCTCAAGGTGGGGCACTTTCTGATCACTATGATCCCAAAGCTAATGTTGTCCGCCTGTCTCAGGATATCTATGCCAATTCCAGCATTGCCTCCGTTGCCGTTGCCGCTCATGAATGCGGTCATGCGATTCAGCATGCTGAAAATTACGGCTTTATCGCGCTGCGCAATTCAATTCTGCCGTTTGCGATGGTTTCCAGTCAGCTTTCCTGGGTGGTCTTAATCCTTGGCTTGTTGTTTAGTTCCACCGGGCTGTTCTATACAGGCATCGTGATGTTAAGCTGTGTTGCGATTTTTCAGCTGGTGACTTTGCCTGTGGAACTGGATGCCTCCAAGCGTGCTATGGCATTGGTGTTTGAAGAAGGCTTTGTCGTTCAGGAAGAACGCAAAGATATTAAAGCCATGCTGAGCGCCGCGGCTTTCACCTATATCGCATCATTGATCTCCTCAGTGCTGCAGATTCTGCGGCTGCTTCTGATCTTTAACCGCAATCGTGACTAGATAGAAATGATCCTCAGTCTCCGGATTTACTGCCGGAGGCTTTTTGTTTTCAGCCGGCATGTTATAATAAACAAAAGGAGGCATGAATTATGAAAGTTTGGCAGCAGTATCTGGAAGAAGAAATTAGGGCTTTGCGTCAAATTGAGAGCACGCAGCAGGAGGCAATCGAAAGCGCTGCACGAATTTTGGCGGACTGTACGAAGAAAGAAGGAATCATCCGTGTTTTCGGATGCGGTCATTCTCATCTGATCGCCGACGATGTTTTTTACCGTTCTGCAACTTTAGGGAATGTCCAGGCTGTATTGGAAGAAGCGGTGACCGGGAATACGCAGATTACAAAGTCAGGGTTTCTGGAAAAGATGGAAGGGTATGCAGAAAAGATCATTGATTACTACCGCTTCGAACCCAACGATGTAGTGATCTGCATTTCCAACTCAGGCAACAACGCGGTTACGTTGGAATTCGCAAAGATCTGTCAGGAACGGGGTTTTCCTGTCATTGTTTTGACGAATACAGAATACTCGGCAACCTTAAAACCGCGGCATTCCAGCGGCAAGCATCTGATGGATTTCGGTGATGTTGTCATCTCCAACTGTTCGGCCATCGGCGATGCTGCAGTGGCCATTGAAGGTCTGCCAATGAAGGTTGGATCTACCTCTTCCATTCCGTTCATTTTTCTGATCAATGCGATTCTAGCTGAAGCTGTTGATCTCTGCATGAAAGAAGGCTTTATTCCAAATGTTTATTATAATGGATCACTGCGTGTAAACAATCCTGCCTTGGGTGAACACAATTTTGCGATCATTGATAAATACTTCTATCGGATGCGTAATTTATAAGTTCTGATTACGACACATTTTGAAATCTGACCAAAAAAAGACAATGTTGGAATTCCATTGCCATGATATAATAGAGTTAAGAAATCAAATGAAAGTGTCGTTAAGAGAGGAAATGTTATGAAAAAAGCGTTGAAGATTATGGGTGTTGTTGCTTTGACAGGCGCGGGAATCTATGCGTGCAACTATTACAAGCAATACAGAAGATTTAAAAAAATGGAAGAGCGAATTGAAAATTTACCGCTGCACAAGCTCCAGGAAGCCGTCAAAGAAAGACATCCGAATCCCAATACCGTCGTTGTGGAAGTTTCAAAGAGGGCAGGGCTGTGGCAGAAATTCATCGCTTGTCTGCACGTTTTATCAGCTTGAAATCTATGAAAGGTTAACAAAAAGTCCAATCAAACTTGGACTTTTTGTTGTATCATAAGTTAAATTCAATAAGTTCAATAAATAACAAGACGCCGGAAGAAGGGAAGTGCTGCAATGAAAGTGGAAGACCTATTCGTTTGTTTATTACGGAAAATGGGAGTTTGGATCTTATCTGATATTCCTTTAAGCTTCTCCTGTATTTCATCACTTCTGTTGGTTTTTGTGATGCCTGGATCGACGTATTTACTGCTTCATCATCCCGAATGGATGTTTCAATGGCATGATCTTGATATTCTTGCTTTTTTAGTAGGCTT
Organism: Holdemania massiliensis; assembly: GCF_022440805.1. Taxonomy (NCBI): domain Bacteria; kingdom Bacillati; phylum Bacillota; class Erysipelotrichia; order Erysipelotrichales; family Erysipelotrichaceae; genus Holdemania; species Holdemania massiliensis. The sequence continues at coordinate 2,064,725 of NZ_JAKNTK010000001.1, forward strand.
TGCTCTTTTGGACTTTTGCCTGGGCATCATTGTTGCCCAGCGTTCCATGTCCATAACATCATTGATGATATGTTGCCGGATGGTGGGCTTTGAGGTATTGTTTTCAAAGTTCATTGGATTAGCCTTGCTGGAAATCTTTCGGCAGGCCGATCATTTCTTATTTTGGTTGATCGTGCTTATGGTAAGCATGATTCTGATCTATATGCTTGCCGTCATCAGCCGATTCACTGCGAGCGAAGCTCAGGGATCTGATTCTCATCCATAACTTCGCATAATGTATCTTATCCAATATTTTTGTTTCATCTTATACTGTACATATCAATATAGGTCAGCGTCAGTGTCTGTTTGATTATATCTGACCATTGTTTCCAGACGTAGACATCAACATTAGACCCAATATATGACTTTGCACTGCGGTTCATATGCACTGCCCGAAATTGCCGTGGATGATTGTCCTCAGGTAAATGATATTCAACGACGACCCAATAATTAGGAACCGTTCGGGTGCAGGTTTCTGTGGAATTGTCTTCATTTCTGACTTCATACGTGTCGGTTTCCTTTTCCATCCCGGCTTCTATAATCTTACCCGGATAGCACTGTCCTTGGTTCATCGCTATATATCGCATTTCCAACGCCCGTGCCCGACGTTTATGAATGGAACGGTAAAGTGTGATCATAGCTAATACAGTAACAATCGCAAACAGAATACCTACAATGAGATCTCCGGACATCCGGCTATGCTTAAATATTGCAAGATAGCCTTCAACTAAAAAAAATCCAAGAGTAATCAACAGCCAGATGAAGACAAAAACAAAACCGCCGATATCCCCTTTATCACTGATGATGCATTCATCTTTATATGTTATTTGCTTCATGATAAGCTCCCTTTCTATCATCTTCCATGACCAAAAAACTGCCTAGAACATTTTGAGAAATTCTTTTAAAATCTTTGAAATACCGAAAATAAGGCATTGTTTCCTACCCCAGACCGCACTTTATAGAAAAAGGATGAAACAACAGATCATAAGCTAAAACTGTTCGTTCATCCTTCTTTTCCTTGCTTTATTGAGGAATATCAAGCAGCCTGAATTTTATTTCAGGAATTTTAAATAAGAAGTGCCATACGCCGGCATCGTAACTTTGAAATTATCGGCAACTGTTGCTCCCAGATTCGCAAATGTATTGGCCAGCGGCAGCAAGCCAGAGCCCTGATGAGATGGCGAATAAAGGATCAGCGGCACCATTTCACGGGTATGATCCGTTCCAGTATGACAAGGATCATTGCCGTGATCGGCTGTGATGATGACTAAATCGTCTTCGCGCAGCTGACTTAAAAAGTTTTGCAGCAGCTGATCGTAATCTTCCAATTCCTGTGCATAGCCCTGCGGATTGCGGCGATGCCCCCACTTGGCGTCAAAATCAACGAGATTGACAAAACACAGACCGGTAAAATCTTTTTGTGTTAATTCAAGGGTCTGTTCCATGCCGTGGTGGCTGCTTGTTGATTTGTAGGCCTCACTCACCCCTTCACCATCAAAGATATCTTTGATCTTACCGACACTGATCACATCGAAGCCTCGATCTTTTAATTCATTCAAGACCGTTCGGCCAAAGGGTTTCAGAGCCAGATCATGACGGTTACTGGTGCGCGTGAAATGACCTTTACCTTCACCGACAAAAGGACGGGCAATTACACGTCCAACCTTCCATTCATCCCGCATGGTGAGTTCACGGGCGATCTCACAGCAGCGATACAGCTCCTCCAAACCAAATATTTCTTCATGAGCCGCAATCTGCAGTACTGAATCCGCAGATGTGTAGATGATCAACTCTTTGGTTTTCATATGATGCTCGCCCAGCTCATCCAAAATTTCCGTACCGCTGGCAGACTTGTTTCCGACAATCTTATAGCCGGTGCGTTTCTCCAGTTCGTCGATTAACTCCTGCGGAAATCCGGTTTCCGTGAATGTCTGAAAAGGTTTATCAATGTAAAGCCCCATCATTTCCCAATGGCCCGTCATTGTATCCTTGCCGACGGAAGCTTCCAGCATCTTTGTGTAATAACCCTGCGGATCACGCTGGGGCTCAACGCCAAGGATAGGATGCAGATTGCCGTATCCTAATTTTTCCATGGCCGGCATCGTTAATCCGCCTACCGTCTTTGCAATGTGTCCGATCGTATCCGCGCCCCGATCACCGTAACGTTCCGCATCCGGCATTTCACCGCATCCGACGGAATCCATAACAATAGTAAAAATTCGTTTATATTTCATGGTTGTTTTCTCCTTCTTCTTGATCCATTAATTTTCCCAGACCTTCATCATAAGCCGTCCGCAGCCGATGCCTGTCGATATGCGTGTAAATCTGCGTCGTTGCGATATCGGAATGCCCTAACAGCTCCTGAACACTGCGCAGATCGGCTCCGCCTTCCAACATATGCGTGGCATACGTATGGCGGAGTTTATGCGGTGTGATCGGCTTTTGAATACCAGCCTGGATACATACTGATTTTATCATACTTTCAATTGAAGCAGTAGTTGTTTTCTTTCCCAATCGGGTAATGAACAGCCAGGAGGTAGGTTTTTTCTGATACAGCGGCCGGACTGTGTCGACATATTCACGCACGATCCGCATCGTCTGCCGCGGCATCGGGACTAATCGTTCTTTATTGCCTTTTCCCCATACCCGAAGCATGCCCAGTTCCAGATCTATCTGATTCATCGTCAGCTCCGCACATTCACTGACACGCAGCCCGCAGCCGTACAGCAGCTCCGCAATCGCATGCCAGCGAATATCCTCAGGGCTTTGGCCAAACTGAGCCATCATCTTTTCAATCTCCTGTTTCGTGCAGTACACCGGCAGCGCCTGGGTTTTCTGCAGGTGTTCCAGGTATTCAGCCGGATCCGGCTGATCAAAACGAAACGCCAAAAACTGATGAAAGCTGCGGATTGCGGTGATCGCATGATTGACTGAGGCTGAAGCATGTTCGCGGGACAAGACCCGGACATACTCTTCCAGCATTCCGGATTCAATCTCATCGATTTGAACTAACTCTTTTTGCTTCAGAAACTGAAGATACCGGGTGAGTTCATGCTGATAACCGGAAATCGTTTTTTCAGATTTCGGAAACTGTATTGTGATGTAAATCAGATATTGCTGGAAGGCTTCTTCTAACGTCATATTCTCCCTGCTTTCCAGCTTTATTATACCAGAGTTATTCCATCATGGCGAAAATTTCCATCAGCCGGATGACCAAGGTTGACTTAATCCAGGCGGAGAAGAAGATCAGCAGTAACGAAACGATCAAAACGTTGAGCCGGCTGTTAATCAGATGAATGAGCGAAAAATCACTGCGGCTGTAGCCCAGACAGCGTTGGATCAGAGCATAGGAAATCTCTGTGCTGATCACAGAAACTAAAAACAAGGCGATCAGATCGAACAGGATCTGCGGAATCAGCGTCAGCAGGATGCCCAGCACCCCTTTCAGCTGATATGTCAGGACATACAAAACACACGAAAAGCCGATCTGCACGCCTTTGGTGAAAACGACAAAGCCGATTAATGGAATGCCCGCTAAGGAAAAGCCGAGGAAAAAGACCGCCAGCATAAATAAAATATTCGTAACAAACTGGCTCGTAAAAAAAGACTGCGGTTCTACACTGGTGATGACGGTCGTTAATAAGTAAGAAGACAGCCGCTCCACATCCGCGCTGCTGATCCAGCGTGAAAGCAGAACGCCGGTGATCATACCAAAAATCAATAAAATAAGCAGAAAATTGATGGAGTTCTTATGCTTATCTGAGAAGTTTTTTAACTGGGGTTTAATTGTTTTCATGATTCCCTCCTGGTATCAATGTATGACGACCAGCAGAGATTAGACTTATTTCCTGCGCTTGTCCGCAGTTTGGTTTTTAACCAAAGAAGCCGCAGTTGTCAGCTTGCCGCCCAGACTGAGCTGGCGGTTCAGCTGACTGATCAGATCCAGGGTTTCACAGGCAGGATCGACAAGCGGCGCATCAAACAGATTCATTTGAATTTTCTGGTCATGAATGCTGCTTAAGGAACCGACGCCAATGCCTAAATGCCGCATCGGCTGATCTTCATAGTTTTCATCAAACAGCTCCATCGCCAGCTCAAACAGGTCCTCACTGCGATAAATTGGATGATCCAGCTTGCGCGAGCGGACATTGGTATTAAAATCGAAATAGCGTATCGAAATGGAAATGATCGTTCCCATCTTATCTTCTTCAATCATTCGCTCACTAAGCTTATCTGCCAGTCTGCGAAACAGCGCCCGTACTTCTTCTTCCGTAGAAAAATCATAGTTGAGCGTCGTTGACTGACTCATAGACTTGATTTCCGCATCGCTGATGATCTCACGATCATCCTCGCCGTTGGCCCGCTGGATGTAGGTTGCCGTATTCTTGCCTAAAAGTGGACGTAAAATCTCCGGATCCTTGACATTCGCCAAATCCCCAATTGTTTTAATCCCCAAAGCTTTCATCTGAGGCGCCGTTTTCTTTCCAATGCCGCGCATCTCCTCGATCGGCAGCGGCCACAGCTTGACTGGCACTTCCTGCTTTCTTAAAACAGTGATGCCCATCGGTTTTTTCATATCGCTGGCCATTTTAGCCAGAAATTTATTTGGGGCCACACCGATCGAGCATTTTAAATGCAGATCGCTGAAAAGCTCCTGCTGCAGCTGCCAGGCCAGATCCAGCGGCCGGGGAAAGCGATGAATCGCAGTGCTCATATCAGCATAACATTCGTCAATACTGGCTTGTTCAACCTGATCGGTATATTTCTTCACATAACTGATAAATTGTTCAGAAAGCTGCTGGTAATAGCCATGATGACCTTTGACGACGACTAATTGCGGGCAGAGCTTCAGCGCTTCTTTGATCGGCATTGCTGAATGGACGCCAAACTGTCGGGCTTCATAGGAGGCGGTAGAGACGACACTGCGCTTGCTCATGCCGCTGACAACGACAGGCTTGCCCTGAAGTTTGGGATCCAGTAGAATTTCAGCGCTGGCAAAAAATGCATTCAGATCAATATGATAGATCACTCGTCCCATCACACTCTCCCCTTTCTTTATTCCTATACTATTCCTGTTATAAGTATTCATCTGCAATCAAAAAAACAATTTCTTTGCGGTAAACAAAAGCGAATTATCCAACAATTCAACTGTTCTTAATTATAGCATGAACTTGAAGATCTTTCATCTGCCGTAAGAAAAAAACGGAAGATTTCTCCTCCGCTTCTCTTATCCGATTTTTGTATAGCTGTTGGAATTGTTTTTGATGCGATGCTCTAAACGTAGTTTGTCGGCAATCATTGCAATGAATTCAGAATTGGTCGGCTTCGCTTTTGAGGCGCTGATCGTGTAGGCAAAGATCTCATCAATGGCATCGATATTGCCGCGGTTCCAGGCGACTTCGATTGCGTGGCGAATGGCCCGTTCCACCCGTGAGCTGGTCGTCATGTAGCGCCGGGCTATTTCCGGATAGAGAACTTTCGTAATCTGACCGAGATAATCTACATTCAGATACGTTTCCAAAATTGCTGTCCGTAAATACATATAACCTTTAATGTGTGCCGGAATGCCGATTTCATGGAGAATTTCGGTAATCTCCCGTTCCAGCTGCAGGCGCATCATCCGTTCATCATCAGGATCCTCCTCAGACGGATTCTGAGCTGTTGTTGGAGCTGACACCTTATTTTTCTGATAGCTGCAAATTTGAACAATCTTATCGCTGAGAGTCTTGGGTTCGACTGGTTTCATTAAGAAATAATCCACCTGATATTTCTGCATTTCTGCTGCCATAAAATCATTGATTAAGCTGGAAGTACAGATAATTTTCGGCACTTGAATTCCTTCTCGGCTCAATGTGCTGAGTACCTCCATGCCGTCCAGTTTCGGCATGATGCAGTCCAGGACTAAAACGTCCGGATGACTCATGCGGATCCGCTCCAGGCATTCTTGTCCATCTTTGCAGCTCGGTAAAAGCAGCCAATCGTTTTTCTTGCGCAGTTCTTGTTCCATTTGTTGTCTAATTTCGCTGCTGCTTTCACACAGCAGGATTCTGATCTGTTTCATTCTGTTCACTCCTCTGTTCGTTGTTTCCATTTTATGGAATTTCAATTGAAAAAGAAGTCGAAACAGGTCGAAGTCCACGGAAAAGTTTCTGCTTTTTTGCCTGTTTTTGAACTCAAGCGAAAAGAAATGCCTGAATTTCAGGCATTTCCTTAGTTTCTGTCTGTTATTCGCTTTGAGCTTCCTGCAGCATCCAGTCAATATAGATGCCGTAACCACTTTCGGGCTGACTGGTAACCATGTGCGTTACCGCTCCGATCAGTTTTCCGTTTTGAAGAATTGGAGAGCCGCTCATTCCTTGAATAATACCGCCGGTTTGATTCAATAAAGCCGGATCCGTAACCTGAAAGCGTATTCCTTTTACGGCTTGACCGTTTTGTTTTCGGACTTCTGTGATTTGAATGGAATACCGTTGCGGGATTGTGCCCTGCACCACGGTATAAATTTCTGCCGGCCCTACCGTGGCTTCCTCGCGCGAGGCTACAGGCACGCTGATGGAAGTGGAAGGATAGGTTTGGACTTTGCCATACAGACCATAAATCGTATTCTTGCTGACCGTCCCAATCGGAATTAAACTATCCGACTGACAGATTTTTTCACCCGGATTGCCGGAGCTGGAACGGCGGACTGAAACGACGGTAGCTTCGAAGATCTGTCCCATGGTGACGTCCGCAGGACGGCTTTGACCTTCTTCAGCGATTTCATGTCCCAAAGCCGCGAAGGTCTGCGTTGCCGGATCATAGTAAGTCATCGTTCCGACGCCTTTAATCTTATCTTTGACGTACAATCCAGTCTTAAATACTTTCTCTGATGCCAAATAACAGACAAACAAAGAAGCAGCCTCACGCTGCCCGTTACGGATTACAGTGACAGGAACTTGATTTCTTTCTTTCTGCAGCGTTTTCAAATTGGCAAATAACTCTTCCAGAGAAGAAACCTGCCTGCCATTGGATTCAATAATCCGGTCCCCTATCTGTATCGTCCCTTCCTTCGCTGCGGACAACGTTTCCCCATTGACTTCAAAATCATACATTCCACTGACATAAACGCCTTCGTAATTGACTGTGATCGCAATTGTATCGCCGCCCAGAATCACCGTTTTCTCCTGAGCTTGTATCGGCAACAGCGTTAACGTCAATAGGAAGGCCGTTAAACCCAGAAATCTTCTCATGGCCTCACCTCCGCAGTACTGATAGTATGGCATTCCGCGGATTTCGTTATAGCCTGAAAATCTTACCAAAGCCTGAAAAGCAGGCCTGTTCCGGCGTTTAATTGATTTTAAATTGATGAAATCCGCTCAGAGACTGATGAATCTGTCCCTGAATTTATGAAAAAACACGGTCAGTTTGACCGTGCCTCATTGACTTTCATTTGATTGCGCTGGAATAATTCCTGGGCGGCCTGACGAGCGGTAAGCGACAATTCGCCCTGAGAAATCAGCGCCAGCTGATCAATGCGCTCATCCTCACTCAGCCGCTGAATTTGTGTCTCTGTGAAATCCTGTCCTTGGCGTTTCGTCACATGATAGTGTTGATCTGAGCACGCTGCAACCTGCGCCAGATGCGTAACGGAAAAAACCTGGGCATCATGGGCCAGCAGACTCATCTTCAAACCGATCGCCGTAGCCACCTGGCCGCTGACGCCGGTATCAATTTCATCAAAGATGACAGTCTGAATGCCTTCTAAACGCGTAAAGATCGTTTTCAACCCGAGCATTAACCGGCTTAGTTCCCCGCCGCTGGCAACCTGGGTCAGCGAACGCACCGGTTCGCCTGGATTCATGGAAATCATAAAGTCTGCTTCATCCAGACCATGAATTGAAGGCTTCGCCTCTTTCAGCTGCAGGACAAAGCGGGCATGCGGAAGCATCAGGTCATGCAGATGAATTTCGACTTCCTTCTGCAATGACAGAGCTTTCTGCTGCCGCACCTGACGCAGCTTCAAGGCGGTTGCTTCAAACTGTTGATAGGCTGACTGAACCCGCTGCTGCAGCTGCTGCAGATATTCCTGACGATGCTCCTGCTGATCCAGCTGCTGCCGGAAACTCGCTTCCTTTTCCAGAATTTCATCCAAACTGCGGCCGTATTTTCGTTTTAACCGGTTGATTTCAAACAGCCGGCTTTGGACTTCATTGATCTGTTCCTCACTGAACTCCAGGGATTCAAAGTAGCTTTGCAGCCGTTCTTTTAAATCCTGCAGTCCATAGTAATGCTCGTTAAGCGCCTCGCTGATTTCGGCCAGCTCCTTTTCTTCCGGAAAACCACCGGTCAGCCGTGCTGCCTCATAGAGCTGTGGTACAGCACTTTGTTCCCCATCGAGGATTTCGAGACTTTCCGCCACCCGCTGATAAATTTTTTCCCGGGCGGCAATGCGGTGCTCAATCGCTTCCAGTTCCTCGTCTTCCCCAGGTTTTAACTGAGCCTGTTCGATTTCATTGAGCTGAAAGCGCAGGAATTCCAAATCTTGTTCGGCTTTAGGACTGCGGGCTTCCTCCAGCTGATCCTTTAGCTGGTGATAGGTTTTATATTGTTCTTTCACTGCAGCGATCAGTTCATCCTCATCCAGATATTGATCCAAAAGGTTCAGAAAAGAGCTGCGGTTTAACAAGTATTGCGTATCGTGCTGCGAATGAATGTCAATTTCATGCGATAACAAGTCACGGATTAAATTTGCCGTTGTCACCCGATGATTTAACCGCATCTGACTTTTGCCTTCGGCACTGATTTCCCGGCTGATGACTACGTCTTCATCGCCGTCAAAACCTGCTTCCTGAAGCATTGTCAGCACCCGGGGATTCTGGGTAAAATCAAAGACACCTTCGATCAAAGCCTTTGCTTCCCCTTTTTTGACAAATCCTGCCTGGGCCCGCTGGCCGCAAAGCAAGCTGATCGCATCGATCAAAATCGATTTGCCCGCACCGGTTTCGCCTGTAAACACACTGAAGCCCGCATCAAAATCCAAATCGGCCTCATCAATAAGAATGAAGTTTTTGACATACAGATGTTTAAGCATCAGCCTTCCTCCTTCCGGAATGATTTATGACCCGCAATATTCTTTTATCACATCAAACAAGCTCAGGATATCAATGGCTTCCAGCCGCCGGATTTTATTTAAGGATCCCTGCGGAACATACGTGTCGCCAATCCCGACCCGACGGATTGTCAGGTCAGCCTGATGATCTGCCACCCATTCCAGAATCGCGCTGGAAAGACCGCCGGCCAGCATGTCTGTTTCATAGACGATCACCGGTTTTCCCTCTTCAGCCAGCTGCATCAGCATCGCTTCATCCAAAGGCTTGAAGAAGCGGGCATTGACGACTTTGACAGGCAGTGAATTGGTTAAGACCTTGGAAACAACCTTATCGACATCCGGTCCATAAGTCACAACGGTGCAGCGGTGATCGGGTTCCTCATTTACGATCGTCCAGCTGCCGATTAGAATCGGTTCGGCTTGGGGCAATTCGTTATACAGCGCTGTGCCACGAGGATAGCGTAAGGCCATCGGATGGGATTGGGCAAATGCGGCAGCCATCAGCTGCTGAGCTTCGGCAGCATCCTTCGGCTGCGCCAGAATCAGATTCGGCAGTGAACGCAGGATTGCAATATCGAAGACGCCGTGATGGGTGTCGCCATCCTCCCCTACTAAGCCAGCACGGTCAATGCCGATCACAACGGGCAAATCCATCCGGCAGATATCATGATTAATCTGATCGTAACAACGCTGCAGAAAAGAAGAATACAAGGAAATAAACGGCCGCTTGCCGCTGATCGCCAGGCCGGCACAGAAGGTCGCGGCGTGTTCTTCGGCAATGCCGCAGTCAAAAGAACGTTCCGGATAGACCGCAAAGAATTTTTCCAGCTTGCTGCCGGTAATCATCGCCGGGGTGACCGCAACGATATCTTTATTTTCTTTAGCCAGCCGAATCAAAGTTTCGCTGATCACTGAAGACCAGGAAAGATAGCCGGCCGGGGTGGATGACAAAGGCTTTCCGGTCGCGGGATTAAACGGTCCGACGCCGTGCCATACACCTTCCTTGTCCTGTTCACAATAGGAATAGCCCTTTCCTTTTTTCGTCAGAACATGGACGACGACAGGTCCCTGATGTGATTTGGCAACGTTTAAAATCTGAATCAAACTCTTGATGTCATGACCATCGACCGGTCCTAAATATTCCAGACCGAATTCACCGAAAACACCTGTATCAATGACCCCTTTTTTCACAGCGTCTTTCATATTCTGCAGACCCGACAGAACAGCCTGACCGACATTGTTGCGGTTCAGCGCTGTCTTGAGATCATTTTTGAATGTGTTATAAGGCTTGGAGGCCCGCAATTTGGCAAAATTTTGAGTTAAAACGCCGACATTTTCCGAAATCGACATGTTGTTATCATTAAAAATAATGATGATATTGCGCTGTTCGCTGCCAATTTGATTCAATGCCTCCAACGCCATCCCGCCGCCCAGAGCACCATCGCCGATCACCGGAACAATGTGATATTGTTCATGGTTGAGATCCCGGGCGACGGCCATCCCCAAGGCTGCCGACAGTGAAGTCGAAGAGTGGCCGGCTTCCCAGACGTCATGTTCGCTTTCCGCCCGTTTTTCAAAGCCGGACAGACCTTCATACTGCCGCAGCGAATCAAACCGGTTCGCCCGGCCGGTTAATATTTTGTGGGTATAACATTGGTGTCCCACGTCAAAAAAGATTTTATCCTGTGGTGAATCAAACACCTTATGCAAAGCGATGGTCAGCTCAACAACACCTAAATTGCTGGACAGATGTCCGCCGGTCTTGCTGACATGATCAATCAGAAACTCCCGAATCTGCTGCGCCAGGGCTTTCAGCTGCCGCTGATCCAGATCTTTCAGAAAGGAAGGATCCTGTATATCGGTTAAATCCATTTCCGCTAACCTCCTTATCTTCACTTAATACTGCCGGAATTCCATGGCGTCCAGAATCGCGATCAGCTGCTGCGTGTTCATGTCCATCTGACGAATCGCATCACGCGTCTGCCGATAGACTTCAGTCATCGCATCCTGCGCCTGGCCTAATCCCAATATTGTGACATAAGTCGATTTTTTATTGTCCAAGTCGCTGGCTGATTTGCCGAGCTCCTTGCTGCTTTTGGTAACATCCAGAATATCGTCCTGAATCTGAAAGGCCAGGCCCATTAACGCGCCGATACGCCGCCATTGCGAAATCGCAGCGTCCTGTCCGGCTAAAATAGCTCCCATGACCAAAGGCGCCGTAAACAGACAGCCGGTTTTATAAAGATGAACTTCCTTCAGCTGTTCCAGCGTCACCGCCGCACTGTTTTCTGCTTCCAAATCTTTAATCTGGCCGAGGATCATCCCTTCGGCACCGCCGGCAGAAGCTAATTCCTTTACGATTTTCAAGGCTTTCATCGGATCCGCGCTGCTTTCTGCGGCGAGTGCAAAAGCCTGCGTCAGTAAACCATCGCCCGCCAGGATAGCCGTGGCTTCATTAAACTGCTTATGGCAGGTTTTGCGGCCGCGGCGGTAATCATCGTTGTCCATGGCCGGCAGATCGTCATGGATCAGAGAATAGGTATGCATCATTTCCAAAGCTCCGGCAGCCATGAAACCATCCTTTGCGGCTAAGCCATAACCTTCCATAACCGCAAACAACAGCTGCGGGCGCAGCCGTTTTCCCTTTCCCATCAGCGAATACTCCATCGCTTCGCTGACTTCAGAGTGTTTCAGCAGCCGGCACTGACGCTGCAGGAATTCTTCAAATTCATTCATCATTCGTTTTCACCCTGACCTTCCTTTGTCTGGTGGCGAAGCATCAGCTCCTGGACTTTATTTTCATAGCCCTGAAGCTGTGTATCTAGATCCTGAACTAAATTCAAGCCTTCCTCAAACAGTCCGATCGCTTCTTCCAAAGCAATTTCATTTTTCTCGAGCAGCGATACGATTTGATCAAGCCGATCCATGGATTGTTCAAATGTGGGTTTCTCGCTCATGCCTGTTCCTCCTTTTCCTTAACGACAGCCGTGATCTGGCCGTCATGCAGACGAATCTGCATTTCTTCCTGAATTTTTACTTCCTGTACGGAACGAACCAAATGTCCGTTCTGCGCGATCAGGCCGTAGCCTCGCCCCAAAATCTTCAATGGAGAATAGGCATCCAGCAGCCGGATCTTTTCTTTCAGCTGCTGCTGGCGAAGCATCAGCTGTTGTTTTTGATGGTGATTGAGATTCAGCCGCAGCTGTCCTAAACGCTGCTGCTGCAGATAGACGTGCTTGGATGTCTGGTTCAATAGAATCGCGCTGACCTGGTCTAAACGCGCCCGCTGCGTGCGTACGCGCTGACTGGTGTTCTGCAGTCTTGAAGTGTTGTAATCCAAACGCATTTGAATCGGCTGAAGCAAAGTCATCGGATCTTGGAAAATCTGACTGCCCCGCTGCTGCTCATAGCGCTGCCGCTGCATCCGCAGTTTTTGATGAATCAGATAAATCAGCTGCTGCCGCTGCCGCAGACAGTATCCCTGGACTTCCGCCAGCTGCGGCGTTGCCATTTCGGCAGCCCCGGTTGGCGTTGGCGCCCGCCGATCCGCAACCAGATCGGCAATCGTAACGTCGACTTCATGTCCTACCCCGCAGATCACCGGCGTCTTTAGATCCGCCAGTGTTCGGGCTACGCACTCCTCATTGAATGACCACAGATCTTCGATGGATCCGCCCCCACGGGCTAATATCATAACATCAAAGTTCAGTGCATCCGCCTGTCTCAGCGCCGCGCAGATCTGAGCCGCTGCTCCTTCACCCTGAACCAGCACCGGAATTTCGCTCACCTGAGCAACCGGCCAGCGCCGTGCCAGCGTCGTGATTACGTCCTGCCGAGCGGCCGTGTTTTTGCCGGTAATGACAACGATTCGCATCGGATAGACGGGAATCGGTTTTTTTCTTTCGGGATCAAACAATCCTTCGTTATGCAGCCGGCGTTTGAGTTCTTCAAATTTTAAATACAGATCGCCTAAGCCGGTCGGCTTCATTGCCGTAACATAAAGCTGAAGCTGTCCGCTGGATTCAAAGATCGAGGTGTTGGCCTGGACTAGGACAGAGTCGCCCTCTTTCGGCTTGAATTGGCAGCGAACGGCATTGGAAGCAAACATTACGCAGCTGATTCGGGACTTCTCATCTTTTAATGTAAAGTACCAATGTCCGCTGCGATGAGCTGTAAAATTGGATATTTCACCGGCAACGATCACCCTTTGGATCAAAGGATCCTGATCCAGTTTTCCTTTCAGGTAGCGGACAAGGGCGCTGACGCTCAGCTGCCGGTTTCTCATATTCTGTCCAATACGCCGTTAATCAGTCGATACGCTTCATCATCGCAGTAATCTTTTGCTAACCGCACGGCTTCATCAATAATAATCGCTGCCGAAGCTGTCTGATGATCCAATTCACTGCACGCTAAAAGCAGGATTGCCTGTTCGAGCACACCTAAGCGCTCAAAATTCCAGTCCTTTAAAGTCTCGTTAATGTATTGAATATATCGTTTTTCATTGTCCAAAGTATCCAGAATTAAAATGCGGCTGAAATCGTCCAGCTCTTCTGGTTTCATTTCCATCACTTCTTCAATGATTTCATCCATCGGTTTGTTCAACAGACGATGCTGATACAAACAGATCATCGCTTTTTCTCTACAACTATGTCGGTTCATGTTAACCCTCCGCTCATTGTATTATTTTAGCATGAAAAACGGTTTGGCGAAACTCTTTCTCATGCCTTTTTACGGACTTTTGATTTGCCTTTTTTTTAACATTCGTATAGAATGGAAAACAGAACAGAAAGAAGGATCGATATGCGTTCTGCCTCATTCCCCGCTCGGTTCTGGGGACATTTCAAGACGATTACGCTGCATAAGCTGCGGGTCACGCGGCTGTGCTTTAAAATGGGATTAATCAAACAGGGGCTGCTTCATGATCTGTCCAAATACAGTCCGATCGAATTCTGGTCAGGCGTCCGTTATTTCCAAGGATACCGCTCGCCCATTGACGCTGAAAAAGAAGCCAAGGGTTATTCTGAGGGCTGGCTGCATCACAAAGGACATAACAAGCATCATTGGGAGTATTGGATTGACCGAAACAAGCAATGCGCCGGGCTATTCTGCGTCGAAATGCCGAAGCGCTATGTCGCGGAGATGGTCTGCGATCGGATCGCGGCCTGTCAGACATATCAGAAAGAAAAATATACGGATGCTTCCGCAATCGAGTATTTCCAGCGCGGGAGTGATCGCCAGTTCATGCATCCAGAGACCGCCGCATTGCTTCAAACATATTTAGAATGGGTAAGGGATGATGGAATTAATGCGGCTTTTAAAAAGATAAAACAAGACTGGCGCAGAACGGAATCTAACTAAATAAAAGTTCTTACAAAGCTTGAGAGATTCCGATAAATCTTCGTGCCGTCAAATTGAGCAGTTCACCGCGGCTGCTTTTTTATTTACGCTCTCTAACACCGGATTTCTTTTTTCTTCCATCTTTCAGCTGTCAATCCTTGCATAAAGCTGGCTGTCAAAAATTCCATTTTGAAGAGAAAAAAGATAATTCTAGCGCTGAAAAGAAAACTTGTCGGTTCTCAATCTACGCTTTAAAATAACAAGTGGAAAAGCGCTGTTCTGCTGAAAGCATGAAATCCCCTCCCTTTTCAATGGATTTTGGCCGAACAGCTAGGATGAGGTCCTGTATGCGATATGTCGATTTAACCCAATTACCTCGGGACAAGCGTAATTATATTGCCTGGAATCAGGCCGCAGGTTTTCAGATTCCGTTTATCTATGATCATCTTCGCGGTGAAATGACGATTCTCCAAGCGAACAAAGGAAAACATGGGGAAGCTATCCTGGAGATTGAATTTGAGAATCGAATTATTCACTCAGTACCTGCCAGTTCTGTCAAAAATTGCATCCTGGGCCGGATTCTTCAAACCCGTTCTTTTGATTTCGTCACCGTTATCGGGCAGCAGTTTCAAGATGAGCGGCGCCATTATAAGATTGTTGATCAGCGGCGCGGTGTTCTGAAAGCTAATCCCCAGGCGACGCAGCGGGAAGTAGAAATTCTTTGTTTTTTGTGCGGGGCAAAGACATGGATGGCGGAAGAACGGGTATTGCCGCCAAAGAACTGTGCCTGCAGCCAATGCCGATATTCCCCGTTGTCCGGAAGGCTTTCAATT
Source organism: Holdemania massiliensis (assembly GCF_022440805.1). NCBI lineage: Bacteria > Bacillati > Bacillota > Erysipelotrichia > Erysipelotrichales > Erysipelotrichaceae > Holdemania > Holdemania massiliensis. The sequence continues at coordinate 2,080,022 of NZ_JAKNTK010000001.1, forward strand.
GTCGAAACCGATCCCTGGATGATCCCGTTCTTTCCTGGTGGGATTGCGCAGGCCAGACAGTACACGCACGGTCAGAATCAGAAGCTTCGTTTTCGCTGTCCCTATTGCGGGAAAATAAGGGAAAAAGCGATCGCGATCTCAACTTTAAGCCGCACGCATTCGATCGGCTGTGCCTGTTGTTGGTCAGTTGGCCGTTCCTTTCCTCATCGGCTGATTAAATGTGTTTTGGACAGTCTTAAAGTCCCATATATTCAGGAAGCTTCAAGAAAAGATCTGCCTTGGGCTCAGACGTATTCCTATGACTTTTATTTACCTGAGCTGAATGCGATCATTGAAGCCCATGGGAAGCAGCATTACGAAGAAGGAACAGGTTATTTTAAGAATGTGCTGGAAAAAAACAGAACGGCAGACCTCCATAAGAAGCAGCTGGCTTGCGATCATGGAATTCCGCCTTTCCGATACATTGAGATCAACTGCCGAAAGAGTGAAACAGAATTCATAAAGAATAATCTTCTCCGCTCTCCCCTGCCTGCACTTCTGAACTGCGATCTGACGGAGCTGGATTGGCTGCAGATAACAAGAACTGCCTGGAAATCAGAGAAATTAAGTATTCTTGCCTACAGTCTTGATAATCCAGACAAATCAGTGCGAAACATCGCAAAGCATTTCGGGGTTGGCCGGGATCTGGTCAAAGAGGTTCAAGTCAGCGCCGGCATTTACGATGTCGCCAAAGAGCGAAGGCTGGGTGTAAAGCGTCAGCGGGCATTCTACGCTGATCGAACAAAACTGCGGGATGAAAAAATATGTCAGCTCAAACGCAGTCATCCCCAGTTCTCTACGCAGGATATCGCTGAAAGTGTAGGGATGGAGCGGCATGCGGTATATCGGATTTTACAGCAAAAGGGTCTCTATGACGATCAAGCTGAGAAAGCGAATAAGCATTTAAAAATTTCTGCTTCCCGGAAAAGAATAAAAGACTCTGAGATTCGGCAGATCTGCCAGCTCAAGCTCGATAATCCTGAGATTTCAGCACGTGAAGCAGGACGAATGACCGGTCATGGTCATAGTACGATTATGCGGATCTGGGCTGATAGCCAAATCATTGAGTACCGATTTCGATCCAATGACAGTGAAGGTAAATTAGACTAAACATCGCTCAGTGAGCAAAGTTCAGCACAAAACAGCGATATCTCTGCAATCCCATCAATGCTATTGAAAAACGTCTCTGTGCTTTCGTCATCAGAAAATCTGAAACAAAAGCAAGAAACGTTTGAATGTCGGTTTGATTTCAAAAGACAGATCCTGAATCACTCGAGATCAGTTGTATGCCTGCAGGATGCGATCCAATTCTTTCTGGGTAACCGGGATCGCGGAACCATGCCGGACATCTTCATTCGGCAAGGTGTATTCCCCTTCCGCAAGCCACTGAAAGTCCGCGGTTTCGCCAAGCTGAGAGAAACGGGCAACATAGAATCGTTGATTCGGATAATTGTCAACGTAGAGATAGTACACGCCCGGCTCATGCAGGGACGGCAGCGTAAACGGACCTTCAATATATTTGCGATTGTAGATAAACAGGTCGTCATAGCGGCGTGTAAAGCCCTGACTTAAATCCTGAGTGCTCGTATAGAAAATTGTCTGTGCGGCTTCGCGTTCATCTTTATAAAGCATCCAATATTGGCCATGCATGCGCAGAATCGTGCCGTCAATCACTTTGTAGCCCGGATTAAACAGCGCCATCGGATAAGTAAATGTCGCGAAATCCTGAGTCGTTACCGCAAACATCGAACCGCTCTTGGGATCCTGCGCATCGGAATAATAGATCACATAATCCCCCGTTGCAGGATCATACGTCATTTCTGGAGCCCAGGCCCGGCTTCCGGTACTGTATAAACCTTTGTCAAACCAGGCCACGCGATGCAGTCCATGATCGCTGAAATTCACCAAATCTTCGCTTTTCCAGACATAAATGGATGGATTGTCATAGCCTTCTGTTGCTAGAATAACAAACTTTCCTTCTTTGTCGCGGCCGATAAACGGATCCCGCACACGTCCGGTTCCCAAATTACTGGTTAAAATGGATTTCCCCTGATTGAGGTCAGTCCAATGCAGACCGTCCTGACTGTAGGCAAGCTTTCCGGTTTCCTTGCCGAGATCGCCGTTAAAGTAGGACAGGATGTAGCCGGCATAAGCATCGAGGACAACCGCGTCCATCGTCACAGTATCCTTGAGCTCTCCCTGCATCAGCGTCGCTTCCAGCTGTACAGGAACGCGTTCCTCTTCCAGGTGGGTCTTGATCAGAACGTTCTTTTCTAAACGCAGATTGCCGCTGATGACCTTCCATTCAATCTGGCTGCCATTTTCTGCAATCGTGGGCAGTGAGCTTCCAGCGTTCAATAGTGTTCCTAATGTAATCGGCAGCGCTTTGATATCGCGCAGCAGCTTGGTTGCCGGTGTTTCAGCGCGGATTGTAATCAGATAATCGCGTTGGAATGAACGATTTTTGACTTTCGTCGTCAAGGTCAGCGTCACTTCCTGATCCCCTTGTTCAACCGTGGGTTTTGTGATCACTCCGGCATTGTTCTCCACCTTTAAAAACGTGGGATTGCTGCTCGTCCATTGCGCTTCATACTGACTGTCCACTTCCGGATACAGCGTCAGATTTTCCTGCAGATCTTCCGCATTGGGGATGGTGATTTCACTGAGCAGAACTTCGGGGTAAAAGCGGTCGAATTCATCTTCAACTTCCGCCGCACTCAACGCTTTTTTACGGATTTGGAAGTCCTGAAACTGTCCTTCCATACAATCGCCGTAAGCAATCGCATCCTTGCCGACAACCAGCCACGATTTTTCGATTTGATTGATGGAGGCTCCGATCTGACCGTTCATCGCTGGCTGTCCGTTAAGATAAACGGATGCCTGAGTTCCTTGGAAGACTAGCACGACTTGGTTGTAGCGATGGGTGTTCAGGGTAAATTCACTGTTGGAAATCAGCCATTGTTCCTGCCCTTCCGCCTTCATCTGCAACGCCATCCCCTGCAGCGTACCCTCTTCCCGCGCGGTCAGATTGGTCAGCTTCATGATCTCCGCCTGATCATTAACGACGGAGATCAAAGGCAGATCTGGGACATTGGTTGCCGGTTTAATCCAGAAACTGATTGTCGCCGTATCGCTGCCGTTTAAGATCGTGCTTTCCATTGTATGTTCCGCATCATTCGTCAAAAGATAAGCATCCATCTTAATTCCCTCCCGCCATGTCCATTCCGGGGCTTTGGTGGAATTGTAATATTCGACTTCCGCCGTATCCACGGCCTGACTGGTGTCGGTAATGTGGGTGGTTTTTGTACTTTTTTGACAGCCGCCGAGCAGGCAAAGGCTCAGCAGTGAAAGAATCATCTTATTGAGTACTGACAGAGAAATCATTCCTTTCTTCTATTCTTTCTTCTTAGTATACAAGAAAATAAGCATGAACACCATGCTTACTTAAGGGTTTCGGCAACCAGTTTCTTCATTAACTGCTGCTGTTTGGCAATGAGCTGGGTTTCATCGAGGCCGCATAACTGTCTGTTTTTGACTTTCCAGTTCCCCGCAACCATGACGTGTTCAATCCATTCTGATCGTCCGTCAAAGATCCAGTTCTGCAGGACATCGCTGAAATCGGACGTACTGATTAAAGGCTGAAAGTCAGGTTCATGAAGCCGCAGGAAGATCAGATCGGCCTGCATTCCAGGTTTCAGCATCCCTATCTGCGGCCAGCCACTGCAGCGGGCGCCCCATTCAGTTGCCATTTTCCAAACAGTTTGTGCAGGATTTGGGACATGTTGATCACGCAGAAGTAAATATTCCAATTTCATAACATCCATCATCTGCAGTCTTCCCCAATCGGTGCCAAGTCCGATTTCAATATCGTTGTCGAGCATGATTTTTAACGGACTGACGCCATTCTGCGATTTTAGATTGGAGATGGGACAGTTGATCATACGAACATGGTTCTGTGCCGCCAGCTGAATCGCTTCTTCCGAGGCTTTGCAATTATGAATTAAAACGCTATGTTCGTCCAATAATCCCGCCTGAGCATAAGCATCGACGGTATGCGCATAGCCCTTCGATTGAATTGTTTTTACGGCCAGTTCGGTTTCCATACAATGCGCCTTAAATAAAGCTGCAGGATAATTTCGTTTCCATGCTTGCGCCTGGGCGCAGGCTTCCACGGACCATCCGCTTTCTTCCGGCAAAGGCAAAGCGGTTCTCAATAAGGGCTGATCGTCTAACTGAGAAGGATTGTCAGCTTCCAAAGTTAAACGTATCCCGCTCAACTCCCCTGCTTTTTTCTTCGCTTTATAATCCTGTTGGAATAAGCGGCAGTCAAAAACAGTGGTTATCCCCTGTTTCAGCATGGAACTGTATTCATACAAAGACAGCTGGATGCGTTCTTCCTCAGTACATTGATCCAATGCTCTGATAAAACGTTGCTGGATCTGGCCCTGGGGTGAATCGTTAAGCCATTGAGCCACTGGCATATCCATAAACAAACCGCGGGTGACTGTACTTGTACCATGAAAATGGGCGTTCACCATTCCAGGAAGCACCAGTAAATCATGGCAATCCAGCTCATCACCGCCATCATCAAAATCGACAATTTGATCAGAATGCAAAAAGAGATCTTGCTGAATCAGATGCGATTGTGAGTCAAGCTGCCAGATATTTTTTAATTTCATTGTCATCTTCCTCATCTATTTCCTTAACCAAAGTATATCATATTCTCCTGATTCTTGGCTTTGGATTAAAGTAAAAGATGAGTCAGCTTCAACTCATCTTGATCTATCTGATTCTCTATATAACAGTCTCGTTATTTCACTTTCATATGTGAAACTTAGCTACTTCTAATTACTCTATTTAACTCAACTTCATATTCTTTTATTACACTTACGATTTTATCAAAGGATATTTTTTCACCAAATAACATATTCTTCATGCTATCGTAATCTTTAGAAAAGATTTCTAATCCATCAGCAGCAGGAATCAGTTCTAGATTACCAGCCATAATATCATCATACTTTGCCCAATTACTTGCATAAAATTTCTTTTTAAAATCAATCACCGATTTTAACAGATTTAAGTTCTCAAAACTTTTTTCTTTAATATCGGTCAATAACATTTTATATACATCATAGAAATGTCTAGAATATCTTGTCGGATAATTCCCATTGACTCTGTTCGCTTCTCGATGAAGTATTGTGATTTTTTCGTAAAATGTTCTTAAAGAGTCAACGGCTACGACATCAATGTTTTCGTTAAATACATTAGAATACACTTCTTCAATATATGTTTGTATTCTCCTTTTGCTTGCAGGAATAGGCTCAGCTAAACTCCCAATTTCTAGCCTAATTACTTGTAATACAGAGCTATCCTGATGGTTTTTAGGATAATCAAAGCAAATTGTCTGTTCATCAGTTTCATCAATATAAAAACGATAATTTCTGTCTTTTAAAATTTCTTTGAAATCTTCTTGAAGTGTCGGCAAAAATACGCCACGAAGAAAAACTTTCGTGTCATCATTTAACTTGTCATTGAATTTTAATTGCTTGGTATTACTTCTATCTTCATAAGGCTCTAGACTACCATAGCCCATAACCTTCCAATCCAAAGCCAAATCTATATCTTCTGAAAACCTTTCTATCAACTTATATACTTTCGATAGACTTGTACCGCCTTTGAAAATAATAGAGTCTTTATATTTAAAATCTTTAAATAAATACTTTAAAATAATACAAACCCATAAATCTTTTTCTACAATTGCATTTGACATATTGAGTTTGTCCGCTGTGTTTTGAATAACTAATTCCAACTCTTCACTTGAAATTTGTAATAGTTTGCTCGTCATTTTTCTTTTGTATCCTTTCTAAAACCTCTTGAATCCAAAAAGGTAATTTTAAAGTATCCTTTAACAAATCTTCACTAATATTTTTAGAAAAAATTGTAAATTTTTGAATATCATTATTGCTAATGTTATCTTTTCCAATCGCTTTAATGGCTTGTATCAGAATAGATAATTCTTTTGAATAAGAGGTGATATTTCTATTTGTTGTGTGTTTAAAAATAATCTTCTTATTCCTATAAAGATATTCTCTGTACGGTCCATCAGAAATATAAACATATTCGTTAGGCACTTGTGTAGAAAGGCCGGTGTAATTCAAGGCTGTATCCCCGGTTGGCGATATTGTCCACGAAAATTTATCTGCAATCTTATCGGCAACAGCGTTTGTATCTGGATAAGAATATTCATTTAAAATCTCACTAAACTTAGGCTTTGTATATAATCCATCAATAAGTCTAGTAATCTTACCTTCTTCATTTAAACGATATAAAATGGATTTGATTGTATTTTTTGTTCCCAATCTGTAAAAATCATGAATCGAATAAATTTTACCTTTATTTTCAGTCATAATGTTTTCTATTTGAGTGGAAATCGAATTCATTTGCATCGCCTCCTTGCACCTATAATTATACACTTTTGGGTGCATACAGTCAATTTAAAAGAAATGATTTTCTCTTTCAATCACGCTTGTCGAAGGAGCTGTTCCATCATCTTGGCTGCACCGTCTTCACGATGCGATAAAGCGTGATGACGAGCCATGGCTATGACTTCATCCGTCGCATTAGCAACCGCTACACTGTGATAAACAGCCTGAAGCATAGGCATATTTAAATATCTCTTTAGTATGAATACTATTAATAGCTTTTTCAAATTGATCACATAATTGAACTTCGTCTATGAACAAGTAATTATTTATTATTTCATCGTAATGTTCCAAATTGAAATCATGCAATATCATCACTATTGATCAAAATCAAAAAAATTCATTTTTGGTCAATGGAATCGTTCTTAGAGGCAAAATTTTCTTATTTATTTAAACCGTATAGATAATATCTGCATCAAGGTGAAGCACAAACTAAAAATAGAGAATATAAAAAGCACCTCACAAGCAATAGTAAGCCGGCAAAGAGGTGCTTCGTCCAACCTATCTTGATCAGACAAACGTTTTTTACTTCAATTAAGCTTGTCCAAGAAGCTGTTCCATCATCTTGGCTGCACCGTCTTCACGATGCGATAAAGCATGATGACGAGCCATGGCTAAGACTTCATCCGTCGCATTGGCAACCGCTACACTGTGATAAACAGCCTGAAGCATAGGCAGATCATTGGCGTTATCCCCACAGGCTACGGCTTCTTCCGACTTGCAATTCAGCTGCTGCATCACCCAACGCACAGCATCGCCCTTGTTTGCTAACGGATGCAGAATCTCTAAATTTGAAGGATGTGAAGATGTTAATGAAATTCCCTTCTCCTGCGATAACAGATCGATCAGAGCCTGCTTCTTCTCTGGAAAATCCCGGCTTGTAATGAAATGAATTTTGGCAATCTGAGCATCCGGCAAAGTATCCAGGAAATCCTTACCCGATTCCCAAATTCGATTCTTTAAAATGTTCTCTAAATAAGATCCTTCAATTTTCAGCGCCTTTCGATCATCCAAAATCGCCAGATGACTGTGCAGATGTCCTTCAATCAAACAACTCCAGTGCGGATTCATTGGTTCTGCCAAGGTCAACAACGCCTTAGTTTTGGAAGCTGGAAGCGTATTGGAAACTAACGTTTCTCCAGTTTGATTATCAACGATCAGTCCGCCATTGGCTGTCACAATCCAGCGAATTTTCTTTTGTTGACGCAGCCATTGAGGAATCTCACTCAACGGCCGGGAGCTGCATGGAACAAACTCCACACCGCTCTCTAAAATCCGGCTCAGGATTTCTTTTGTTGACTCCGAAAGTTCAAAATGTTCGTTCAACAAAGTGAAGTCTAAATCTGTTGCAATTAAGCGAATTGAATTCATAAGTTCTCCTTTATATTTTTTCATAAACTGCGCAGTTTTTAAACTAAAAATAATGATATAAGAAAATGCAGACAATAAGCTAAATTATCTGCATCAATAAGATAAAAGTTAAAAACCTATTCCCACTCTATTGTCGCGCAAGGTTTCGGTGACAAATCATAACAAACCCGATTCACGTTGGCAACTTCATTCAGGATACGATCCGTAATCCTGCTCAGCACCGGCCAGTCGATCTGTTCAATCGAAGCCGTCATCGCATCAATCGTATTGACAGCACGAATAATCACCGGATATTCAAAACAGCGCGCGTTGTTCTTAACGCCAACGGACTTGAAATCAGGAACAATCGTAAAATACTGCCAGACTTTCTTATCTAAACCCGCTTTGGCAAACTCCTCACGTAAAATTGCATCCGATTCCCGCACCGCTTCCAGCCGTTCTCTTGTAATCGCGCCTAAGCAGCGAACACCCAATCCTGGTCCTGGAAACGGCTGACGGAAGACCATCTCATACGGCAGGCCTAATTCCAGGCCGCAAGCCCGGACTTCATCTTTAAACAGATAGGTCAAAGGCTCAACCAGCTCGAAGTTCATGTCTTCCGGCAGACCTCCGACGTTATGATGCGATTTGACAACCTTTGCCGTTTTGGTTCCTGATTCCACGATATCCGGATAGATCGTTCCCTGCGCCAGGAAATCAATGCCTTCCAGCTTCCGCGCTTCTTCTTCAAAAACACGAATAAATTCCGCACCGATAATCTTCCGCTTCTGTTCCGGATCGGCAACGCCTTCCAGCTTCGTTAAGAACCGCTCGCTGGCATCCACATAGATCAGGTTGGCCTCCATCTGATGACGGAACACATCAATAACGCTCTCCGATTCCCCTTTGCGCATCAAGCCATGATTGACATGCACGCAGACCAGCTGCTTGCCAATCGCCTTGATCAACAAGGCCGCTACGACCGAAGAATCGACCCCGCCTGACAAGGCCAACAAAACTTTGCGGTCGCCTACCTGGCGGCGGATCAATTCAATCTGATCGGCGATGAAGTTTTTCATGTTCCAATTCACTTCGGCGTGACATTTTTCAAACAAGAACGTCTTTACAATTTCCTTCATTTCCGCTTCATCCGCAGGCCATTGCGCGAGGCTGTCCGCACACTTCGCTTTCGCATAATCGATGGCCAAGACAGGAACTTGCGCCGCATAGACATGATCGCCGACTTCAATCGCCTTTCCGTCTACGATGTTCAGCGGACCGCCGTTTAAAATGATGCCTTTGACGTTATCCAGCTTCGCTAATTCTTCCTTGGTGATGTCGTGCGGCTTGATCTCACTGTATACACCTAAATCACGGATCATCCGCGCCAGCACGGTATTTTCATCGCTGCCTAAATCTAAGATTAAAATCATATCCTGTTTCATTGCTCTTCCTCCTTCAAATTGTCATGCTCGCTGCTTTCTTTCAGAAAAAGACCGGAGTTCGCTTATCCGATCTTTTTATAGGGTCAAGGGAAAATTTATTTCATTGAGCTTTTGTCTTTGACGATGACGTCATGCGCACCGCCCTCAACAATCGAGGTTGCGGAAACTAACGTCAGCCGGGCATTCTGCTGCAGCTCAGGAATTGAAAGCGCGCCGCAGTTGCACATCGTCGATTTCACCTTATACAACGTCAAGGTGACGTTTTCCTTCAGCGTACCCGCATAAGGAACATACGAATCAACACCTTCTTCAAAGCTCAGCTTCTGCGCACCGCCCAGATCATAACGCTGCCAGTTGCGGGCACGGTTGCTGCCTTCGCCCCAATACTCTTTGACATACGTGCCGTTAACCATTAATTTGGTTGTCGGCGATTCTTCAAACCGGCTGAAGTAGCGGCCAAGCATAACAAAGTCTGCGCCCATCGCCAAGGCCAAAGTAATATGATAATCGTAAACGATACCGCCGTCAGAACAGATTGGAATGTAGATGCCTGTTTCTTCAAAGTATTCATCACGAGCTTTGGCAACCTCGATTACCGCTGTTGCCTGTCCGCGGCCAATGCCTTTGGTTTCCCGCGTAATGCAGATGGAACCGCCGCCAATTCCCACTTTAATGAAATCCGCCCCGCTTTCCGCCAGGAAGCGGAATCCTTCACGGTCCACAACATTGCCGGCTCCCACTTTTACGCTGTCGCCATATTTCGCACGAATCCATGAAATTGTGCGCTTCTGCCATTCACTGAAGCCTTCCGAGGAGTCGATGCACAGTACATCTACGCCCGCTTCAACCAAAGCCGGAACGCGTTCCGCATAATCGCGGGTGTTGATGCCGGCGCCGACGATGTAACGCTTGTGACAATCCAGCAGTTCATCCGGATTTTCCTTATGCGTAGCATAATCCTTACGGAAAACCAGATATAAAAGATGCTGATTCTCATCAATAATCGGCAGCTGATTCAGCTTGTGTTCCCAAATCAAATCATTGCAGTCCGACAGGGTATCGCTCTCATGACCTACGATCAGCTTGTCGTACGGCGTCATGAATTCCGCAACCTTGGTTTCCGGGGCCATGCGGGATACACGGTAGTCACGGCTGGTCACCATTCCAACCAACCGGCCGTTTGCGGTTCCGTCCTCGGTTACCGGCATCGTGGAATGTCCTGTTTCCTCGACCAGTTCGAGCACCTGCGCCAATGTCATATCCGGCGTGATGTTGGAATCGCTGACAACGAAGCCGGCTTTGTGATTCTTGACACGGGCCACCATCGCCGCCTGACTTTCAATCGACTGTGAACCAAAGATGAACGAAACGCCGCCTTCCTTAGCCAAAGCAACGGCCATTCGGTCATCGGAAACTGCCTGCATGATCGCGCTGACCATCGGAATGTTCATTTCAATCGTAGGTTTTTCGCCTTTTTTGTATTTGACTAATGGTGTCTTCAAACTGACTGACGTTGGAACGCACTCGCTGGAAGAATAGCCTGGAACTAACAGATATTCGCTGAACGTATGAGACGGTTGATCATAGTAATATGCCATAATTTCGCTCCTTTTCCCTTTTGTATTATCCATGATTATAATGAAATTATGCCCCAAAGTAAAGGATTAAATGAACCGTTTTGAAAATTTTTACAATTCTTATAAGAAAAGGCGGTTTTCCGGTAAAGGAAAGTCCGCCTTGGCTTAACGTAAACGAGAGTATAAGGTATGGATTGCGTGCTGATCCACATCCATCAGTGCTTCATGCAGTGCTTCGCTCCAGGTCGGATGCGCTACAATGACCCGCTGGCAGTCATCCACCGTTAAATGCAGACTGACAGCCTGAGCGATCGTGCCAATCCAATCGCTGGCATGCGCCCCGACAATGATTCCGCCTAATACCTGTCTTGACGCGGCATCCGCAATCAGCTTGACAAAACCGCGCGGAGCTTGTTCGATCATTGATTTGGCATTGCCCAGCGTAGTAGTCTTGCCAATAAAGATTTCTCTTCCCTGCGCCTGTGCTTCTTCCTCGAACAATCCGACCCAGGCGGCTTCCGGATGGGTATACAGACAGGAAGGAATGCACGTCAGATCAAACTGCGGCTTCCGCCCCAGCATCGCATCCACAGCATTGATAGCCTGAGCACTGGCCAGATGCGCCAGCTGAATCTGACTGGTCACATCGCCGGCGGCATAAATCGTTGGAATTGAGGTCTTTCCGCAGGCATCGGTTACCAAGCGGCCGCGCTCCTGTAACAGTTCTAGATCACAGTCACACAGCACCGGTTTGCGTCCGGTTGCGGCGATGATCCATTCACCCTGAGCTGTCTGCGGTTTCTCTTTCTCCAGATAGTCCACCTCCGACGCCCGGATCTGCGTGATGGAAACACCGCAATGAATCTGAGCCCCGCGACGTTTCAGGATCATCTGCAGGTTCTGCGCGATTTCCCGATCCGCCTGAATCAATGGCCGTGGTGCCGCTTCTAAAAGCGTTACAGCCACTCCCAGATCCAATAACAGATCCGCAAACTCCAGACCAATCACCCCGGCGCCAATGATGACAGCCTGTTTAGGTAAAGGTCTGTCCCAAGCCAGCACCTGATCCGAGGTCATCGCGTGTTCGATTCCTGGAATCGGCGGAACAGAGGCTTTCGAGCCGGTTGCGATCAAAATGTGCTCGGCCTCGATCGTTTCCTCGTTGACACGAACGGTCTGCGGACCAATGATGCTAGCTTCGCCTGTGATATATTGAATTTGATTGCCTTTGATCAGCTGAGCAATCCCCTTCTGCAGTTTGGCAACGGTTTCTTCCTTTTGTTTGCGCAGTTGGTCGCTGTCAAAGTCAAAAGCCGCGTATTGAGCCGCTGTGTGCAGTTGATGGGCTTGATATAACAAACTTTTAGTCGGAATGCAGCCGCGGTTCAGACACGTGCCCCCAACCTGATCTTTTTCAATTAAAACAACCTGCATCCCGCATTGCGCCGCGTGAATGGCCGCTTCATAGCCGGCCGGACCGGCGCCGAGAATCACAAGTTCGGTTTTGATTACCATGTAGACTCCTGCCCTTCTATTTCTTGACTGATCCATGCGATGCACTCTGGGATCAGCGGATGTTCTGCGGCGGCCTTTAAGGCGCGCGAATGCAGCGCCTCTGGAGTCAGCGGACAATCCTGAAGCAGCTGCTGCAAGGTGCTGATCGCCGCTTCATCCATCGCGTCGCTGTACAGCCGGCAGGCTGTAATCCGCTGCGGCTGCAGCTGCAGCTGAACCTGAATCTCGCCCCATCCAAAGCGTTTCTCAATGCACAGATCAGCCTGGAATTTATCTGGAAGCAGCCATGCTTCACTTTGATATTCGTTAGCCAGCTGCCGGATTTCCGTTAGCTGCTGCGCTGTCCATGACCAGGGCGTCCCCGGCTGACCATAAACCTGCTGCATCGCTTCCCGCAGCGCTGTTTTAAGCTTGTCAATCGTGATGTCCGGGGCGCATTCTTTCAAATTGATAACCCGTCGGCGCACTGAATCAACGCCATTGCCTTTCAGCTTTGCCTGGGAAACCCGCAGATATCGGCCTACCTTTTCACCATCGGTATCCACCAGCAGCGTTCCATGGTGAAAGCTGCCGTAAGGGCCATGATAAAAGGCATTGCCGGAGAACTTGCGCCCTTCCACCGTCAGATCATTGCGGCCGGAGAACTGCGCGTTAATCCCGAATTGCCGCACCGCCTGCAGAAGCACAGAACACTGTTTATTCAGATCAAATTGATCGGAAGGCATCAGGATTGTGAAATTCAGATTTCCCAGATCATGGTACACCGCTCCGCCCCCGGAACAGCGTCGGGCCAGCAATCCCCCGTCCTGCCGCAGCGCCGCCAGCCGGCACTCCTTTAACGGATTCTGATTTTTGCCGATCACGACGGTATGTTCGTTCTGCCACAAGTACAGGATAAGCTGTCCCTCAAGATGATCGCAAAGCCATTTTTCCATCGCTAAATTAAAGTAAGGGTCAAAAGTCTGACCCTCTGCAAAATACAACATCGTCTATCCGTTTTCCTTCTGCCAGCGCAGGATTGGATGCCGAGCTGCCTGAACTTCGTCAATGCGTCCAATCGGCGTCGTCTGCGGACAAGCATGCAAAGCCTGCGGATCCTGAGATGCAAGATCGAGCAGTTCGTTTAAGACGCGCACCGCTTCATCCAGCACCGCCTTCGGTTCGGTTTCCGTCGGCTCAACCATCAGGGCTTCCTCAACGATCAATGGGAAATACATCGTCGGCGGATGAATGCCGCGATCGATCATGCCTTTGGCGATATCCATGGCATTGATCCCCAGCTGCTGATGCTGACGCTTCAACGTCATGACAAATTCATGCATGCATGGCTGATCCACCGCCATATCGTAGCGTCGGCTCAGTTCATGTTCAAGATAGCGGGCGTTGAGCACAGCCACCTGACTGGTTTTGCGCAGGCCTTCTTTGCCTAAGATCATGACATACGTCAAAGCGCGGACCATCACGCCGAAATTGCCGTAGAACATCTTCATTCGGCCGAGACTCTCCGGACAATCCTCATGAATCTGACCGTTTTCAATCCGCGGCGCAGGCAAATAGTCAATCAGATGCTTTTTGACGCCGATCGGCCCGCTTCCCGGTCCGCCGCCGCCATGCGGCGTAGAGAATGTTTTATGCAGGTTCAGATGAACGACATCAAAGCCCATGTCGCCAGGACGAGCAATTCCCATGATCGCATTCAGATTGGCGCCGTCATAATAAACTAAGCCGCCGGCATCATGAATGATTTGGGTAATTTCCAGAATATCTTTTTCAAACAGACCCAGGGTATTCGGATTGGTCAGCATCAGCGCCGCCGTCGTTTCATCGGCCATCGCCCGCAAGGCTTCCACATCGACATTGCCCTGTTCGTTGCTTGGAATCTGCTTCACCGTAAAGCCGGCCATAACCGCGCTGGCCGGATTGGTTCCATGAGCCGAATCCGGAACGAACACGACTGTCCGCTGATCTTCATGATGACGTTTTAAATAGTTGCGGATTGTCATTAATCCGCTGAATTCACCATGCGCCCCCGCCGCCGGCTGGAAGCAGAAGGCATCCATACCGGTGATTTGGTTCAGATAGTGTTCCAACGTTTCCATCACTTCCAGACAGCCCTGTACATCTTCTTGAGGCGCCAGTGGATGGATAGCCGTAAAGCCTTCCAGATTCGCCGCCTCCTCGTTGACCTTTGGATTGTACTTCATCGTACAGGAGCCTAACGGGTAAAAGAGATGATCTACACCTTTCACGCGCAGGGAACATTCGGTATAGTGGCGCACAACTTCCAACTCACTGACCGAAGGCAGCTGCGGCTTCTCTGTGCGAAGCGGAGTGTTTAACGTATAGGCAGGGACCTGCAGCTGCGGAAGCGCAACACCGCGATGGCCTTGACCCCCGCGTTCAAAAATCAGCTGACTCATGCGGCCACCTCCCCGATCAGTTCAACCAGATGATCCATATTTTCCTTGTTGTTCACTTCGGTCGCGCACCACAGAATTTCATGATCGTTCAAAGGCAGACCGCCCAAGATATCATGATCTTCCAGATGCTTTAACAAAACGCGGCTTGGCACGTCGCTGACCGTAACAAATTCATGAAAGAACTCGCCGGTATATTTTAATTTCAGCGCGGTTTTCTGACACAGCTGTTCAGCCAAATAGTGAGCGTTGCTGATGCAGTGCGCTGCAACCTGTTCAATACCTTCGGTGCCCATCGCGCTGCAGTAGATCGCCGCTCTTAAGGCGCACAGCGCCTGATTGGAACAGATGGAGCTGCTGGCTTTTTCCCGTCGGATATGCTGCTCGCGGGCCTGCAGCGTCAGAACATAGGCGCGCCGGCCTTGATGATCGGTACTCTGACCGACAATCCGGCCCGGCAGCTTGCGCATCAGCGATGAAACGCTGGCCATAAAGCCCAGGTACGGACCGCCGAAATTCAGCGGCATGCCCAACGGCTGACCTTCGCCGACCGCAATCACTGCGCCGACTTCCTTGGCCGACGGCAACAGCGCCGCGGCAATTGGATTAATATGCAGAATGCCTTTGACCTTCTTTTCAGCTGCCGCCGCAAACAGTGTCTGGGCATCTTCGATTAAGCCGAAATAGTTGGGCTGCTGCAAAAGCAGACAGGCCGTATCCTCACTCAAGGCATCCCGCAGCACAGCCTCTTCCAAGATGCCGTTTGGACAGTCCAGCACGGCGATTTCCATGCCGTACGCTTCGCCATAGGTGCGGATGACCTGCAGAATCTGCGGGTGGACGGAAGAAGGAACCAGCACGCGGCGGTGCTTCGGATCCCGGCACATTAACAGTGCTTCAGCGGCGGCCGTCGCTCCGTCATACACACTGGCATTGCTGACATCCATGCCGGTCAGCTCACAGATCATCGTCTGATATTCAAAAATGGACTGAAGCAGACCCTGGCTCATTTCCGCCTGATACGGTGTATAGGCCGTTAAAAACTCACTGCGCCCTGCTAAGGCATTGACAAGGCTGGGGATGTAATGCCGATAGGCCCCGGCGCCGCGATACAGATCTTCATAGATCCGATTATGGGAGGCCATCTTTTTGATCTTGGCCAGCGCCTCAAATTCGCTCATGCCGGACGGCAGATCCCAGCCGTCTTCCTGTAACAGAACCGCCGACGGCAGATGGTCGGTTAATTCATCTAAATCTTTCAGCCCCAGAGAATCCAGCATCGCCTGCAGTTCTTCGGGACTGGATGCAATGTAATCGCTCATGGGCTACTCCAGCGTCGTCAGGTATTCGCTGTAAGCTTCCGGACTTAACAGGTCTTCCAGACCCGCGACGTTTTCCAGCACGCAGATCCAATTGCCGTAGCAGTCTTCATTCAGCTTTTCCGGTGCATCGATCAGTTCCTCATTGATTTCCTTGATCGTTCCGACGACCGGCGAATAAATTTCACTGACAGCCTTGACGGATTCAACATCGGCTAACGCCCCTTCTGCTTCGACTTCCTCGCCGGCGGGATGCATGTCGACAAACACGATATCGCCCAAGCTATCCTGGGCATAGTCGGAAATGCCGATGCGGGCGGTGCCGTCAGGCAGCGTTTCAACCCATTCATGAGACTTGCTGTAAAGTAAACCTTCTTTTACGACTGACATGTTGTATGTCCTCCTTCATTTTTTTATTTATCGTCCCAGCCGCGAATTGAATTCAATCCTCATAGAAGCGGCTGCAGGTTTTTGATTGCGGTGATTTATTTGCGCTTGTAAAACGGCATCGCGCAGATCACGGCTTTCATGCTGCGTGCACCATGCACGACTTCGACTTCCAAGCCTTCCTGGACATGATCGACATCGACATAGGCCATCGCAATCGCTTTGCCCAGCGTCGGCGCCATCGTGCCGCTGGTAATGTGACCGATCACAGCTCCGTCTTTTTGCACTTCATAGTGTTCACGAGCAATGCCTCGATCCAACAGCTGCAGACCGATCCGGGCTTTGGTCAGCCCTTTTTCCTGCATTCCATGCTTGCCGATAAAATCCGCTTTGTCCAGCTTAACGGCAAAGTTCAGTCCGGCTTCCAACGGTGTTGTTTCGCTGTCCAGCTCATGCCCATACAGCGGCATAGCCGCTTCTAAGCGCAGCGTATCGCGCGCGCCTAAACCGCACGGAATCAAGCCCAACGGCTCACCCGCTGCCATAATTGCTTCTGTAATCGCCAGCGCATCTTCATTCTGCATGTAAATTTCCACACCGTCCTCACCGGTATAACCGTTGCGGGAAATCAGACATTTCTTCCCCGCCAGTTCAATTTGATCGGTGAACCAGTAGGACTTCGCCGGCAAGGCTGACAGATCAGCGAGCCTGCCTAAGATTTCAATCGCTTTGGGTCCCTGCAAAGCAACCTGCGAGATCAGAGACGAAACATTGCGCAGCTTCACGTCATGGTGACAGTTCTGATTGAACCATTCCCAATCCTTCTGCTTGTTGGAAGCATTGACAATACATAAAAAATGCTCGTCATCAAAACGGTAGACGATCAAGTCGTCCACGGTTCCGCCATCCGCATAACATAGACAGCTGTAACGCATCTGGCCATGTTTCAGATTGGCGATCTTGTTGGTCAGCAGATGATCAAGATAAGCGGCGGCTTCCGGTCCTTCGACAAGAAATTCGCCCATGTGCGAAACGTCAAACAGCCCGGCTTGTTCGCGCACAGCCTGATGCTCCTTGATGATGCCGGTGGGATACTGGACGGGCAGCCAGGTGTCGGCAAATTCGACAAGTTTGCCCTGGTGCTTCTGATGAAAGTCGTATAACGATGTTTTTTCTGTCATCCTCGGTTTCCTTTCCTTTTCAGGTTCCTCTTGTAGTTTTATTATAGCGAATATGAAAGCGCTTTTCTACATAGTTCTGCACTTCACAAGACAACTCTGTTCTTTTTCCTATCGAATCATCGACAGCCAATACAAAAGCCGTCCCAGCTGAAACAAAATCAGACTCATCCCGTACGGCAAAAGCACCATGATCGCGATCGACTTCAGCATCAGTTTCGTTCCATACTCCTGGCGCAGTGCATTGAGCGTCATGATGCAGGGAATCGAAAACAGGCAGTAAACAAGAAAACTATAAGCCCGCAGTTTCCCCAATGGATCGTCAAACAGCTTGCCGATCTCGCTGATGAATCCGGCATCCTGCCCTTCCTGACTGAAATCAGCCAGATGCACCACGCTGTTTTTTACAGCCTCCCCCAGTCCCAGTACGAGATTTTTTGACTCCTGGGCGAAATCCAGCGGTGCCTCGGCCTTGTCCCGCAGCACTGAAGCCAGAAAACCAACGACCGTTTCCTTGGCGGCAATGGAGCCGGGCAGACTGGCCACCAGCGGCCACTGCGTGCCAAAGCCCAGGGGCTGGTAGATCACAGAGGCCGCTTTGCCAAACTGGGCGGCATAGGAGGTCGTAATTTCACCGCTTGGAAAATAAGTCAGACCCCACAGCACTGTCATGGCCAGCATCACGACCGTCATCGCCTTGCGAGTATAATTTTTGACTTCCTGCCTGACCTTGTTGAACACCACTTTTAAAGAAGGACGGCGGTAAACCGGCAGCTCCAGCACCATCCACGGCTGCCGACGCTGCTCTGGTAAAGACAAAATCAGGGATAACACCAGTGCACTGACCAGACTCAGGCCATACAGCGTAAACACGATCACCCCGCCCTGACCAGGAAAAAACGCGGCTGCAAACAACAGATAGATCGGCAGCCGTGCGCCGCAGCTGATTAGCGGGACGACCAGCGCCGTGCGCCGGCGGCTGCTTTCTTCTTCAATGACACGGGTAGCCATAACGGCCGGAACATTGCAGCCTAAACCTAAAAGCAAGGAAACAAACGCCTTGCCGCTGCAGCCAAACGGCCGCATCAGCCGATCCATCAGGAAAGCGATCCGCGCCATATAGCCGCTTTCTTCCAGCAGCCCGAGAAAGAAATAGAGAAAGGCCATGAGCGGCAGAAAGCTGAGCACGCTGCCGATCCCCGCCAAGAGTCCATCGCACACCAGCGAGCGCAGCCATGCCGGCACTCCACCTAACAAAAGCTGACAACCATGCTGCATCCAGAGCGTCAGCTGGTTCAGCCAGCCGACATACGGCGAGCTTCCGTTATAGATCAGCATCAGCATCGCAAAACTCATCGCCAATAACAGCGGCAGCCCCCAAATCCGGTGCAGCAGCACGGCATCAATCCGCCGGGTTTTTAACAGCCGGCGCTGCGGATCCTGACGGACATGACTCATCAGGCTGTCAATCGCCTGATACAGCGCCTGATGCATCGCCTGCGGTTGAGCCTCGCACAGCTGCATGTAGGCTTGCTTCTGCAACGCAAGCGAGGAAGCAAACGGCTGAGCCAGCTGCAGCGCGTTGACCTGTCTGACCCACGCCTCTTCCAACGGTTGGGTTAACAACGGCCGATATCCTGAAAACGGTTCTTTCAGCATGGCTAAGATCGTTTCCTTCACCTGTCCCACAGCCTGCTTATCAAACGCGCTGACGCACAGGATCGGACAGGCCAGACGGCGACTCAGCTTGAGTGCGTCGATCTCAATCCCATTTTTCAGCACTTCATCGTAAAAGTTAAAAATCAGAATCATCGGAATCTGAAGCATTCTTAATTTCAAGGTCAGACGCAGCGCCCGCTGTAAATGCGTCGCATCCAAAACGTTGATCAGACAGTCGACCGGCTGCGATTCCAGAAAATCCTGCGTGATCTGTTCCTCATTGTTGGTTTTCTGCAAATCATAAATTCCCGGCAGATCAATCAGCGTCAGTGTTTCCGATCCCCATTGAACCTGAGCCTGTTTGCGCTCGACCGTGACGCCCGGCCAGTTGCCAACCTCAAACCCGGCATCGGACAGTGCGTTGATCCAGGCTGTTTTCCCGGCATTGGGATTGCCAACAAATGCAGCGGTCTTCATGGGTCGGTGATCAAAGCGACTTCAATCTGCGCAGCATCGGGACGGCGCAGAGCGATCAGACTGCCGCCGACACTGTACTCGATCGGATCCAGCAGCGGCGCTGTCCGGACGCATTCAATTTCTTCCCCAACCCGCAAACCAAGTGCTTCTAAGCGGATCACTATCGCCTGTGGCAAAGTCATTGAAGTGATCAAGGCCCGCCTGCCTGGCGTTAATTGTGTTAGTTTCATCGCTTGCTCTCCTTTCTTTATTAGACTATGCTTGCAAAAAGCCCTTCCTTCCGCGCAAATTTCGACATTCCCCAGCTGGTATAACGGACAGATTGTGGTATAATCAAAAAGGTTCATTTTGAAGAATAGGAGAGAAGTGTTATGAGATTAAGTCAAAGTTTCTTTGCGACTCTGCGGGAGAACGTAAAGGATGAAGATTCCGTCAGCGGTAATCTGCTGGTTCGTGCGGGCATGATCAAAAAAAGCTCGGCAGGAGTCTATATGTACCTTCCCCTTGGGTATAAAGTACTGAAGAAAATTGAAAACATCGTTCGGGAAGAAATGGAACGGGCAGGAAGTCAGGAGCTCTTGATGCCGGCGCTGATTCCGGAAGAAGTGTATGTCGCCTCCGGGCGGCGGGACAACTTTGGATCCAGCATGTTTTCGCTCAAGGACCGCTTCAACAAAAGCTATGTTCTCGGCCCAACCCATGAAGAACTGTTTGCGGTGGCCGCAGGCATGAAAATTCGTTCGTATAAAGACATGCCGTTCAATTTATATCAGTTTCAGACCAAGTTCCGCGATGAAGCCCGTCCGCGCTACGGTTTGATCCGGGTGCGTGAATTCATCATGAAGGATGCTTATTCCTTTGATAAGGATGAAGCGGGAATGGACGTCGCGTATCAGAAAATGTTTGACGGGTACAAACGGGCGTTTGACCGGATGCACATGGATTACAAAATTGTCCGCGCGGATACCGGCGTTATGGGCGGCTTATTGTCCGAGGAATTTCAGGCGGTAACGGAAATCGGTGAAGATGTTCTGGTGCTGTGTGATCAATGCAGCTTTGCCTCCAATTTGGAAGTGGCTTCCTGCAAAGACGAGGGTCTTGACAGTGATGAAGCGCACTTGCCGAAAGAATTAGTGGAAACGCCGAACGCCCGGACGATTGAAGAAGTGACGGAATTTCTGCAGCAGGATGCCCAGCGGTTCGTCAAGACCTTGATTTACAATATTGACGGCAAACCAGTGGCGGTCATGGTCCGCGGGGATCGGGAAGTCAATGAAACCAAGGTATTGAAATTGGTCGGCGGTTTGGAAATCGCTCTGGCTGAGCCGGAAATGGTCATGCAGGCAACGGAAGCCAAGGTAGGATTTGCCGGCCCGATCGGTCTGCATTGTCCGTTAGTGATGGATGTTGAGGTTTCACACATGGCTAACTTCATCACCGGTGCCAACAAGACGGGTTATCACTATATCCATGTGAATCAGGAAGACTTCAAAGCGGATTATACCGCGGATGTCCGGCAGATCATGGAAGGCGATACCTGCCCGGTTTGCGGCGGCAAGATCGTATTTAAAAAAGGCATTGAGATCGGCAATACTTTCAAGTTGGGAACGAAATATGCTCAGGCGATGAATTTGGAATATCTGGATCAGGAAAACAAGCTGAATCCGGTCTGGATGGGATCGTATGGCATCGGCATCGGCCGCTGTATGGCAGCGCTGGCGGAACAGCACAGTGATGAACACGGCTTATGCTGGCCGATCAACATTGCCCCATATCCAGTAGCGATTGTCATCATCTCCAAAAAGGATGAACAGCAGGTGGCCGCGGCTGAACAATTGTACGCCCAGCTGCAGGCGGCCGGAGTTGAGGTCATGCTCGATGATCGTGACGAACGTCCAGGCGTCAAGTTTAAGGACATGGATCTGATCGGAACCCCGATCCGGCTGACTGTCGGCAAGAAAATCGGTGAAGGCCTCGTCGAGATGAAGCTGCGCACAGCAGAAAAAGCAAGTGATGTCAAAGTCGACGAAGTTGTCAGCCAGGTTCTCGACCTGATCCATTGCAGTCAAACCCGATAAAACGCAAAAAGAGTGACCCTGAAATAGAATCAGGAATCACTCTTTTTTATTTGAATTGTATGGGGTTCAATCACAATCGGCACAGACGGCAGCTTCCAGGTTAACAGGCTGAGCATATTGGCTCTTCCATAGTGATTATCCGTATGCAGAACGATCTGCTTCAGATCAACAGCCTGAGGTTGTTGAACAAGCCACAGACAAAAGTCATAGCCGGTTTGCGGTGTGCCAAGGTCATAATCCAAGGACACAAGATCATAAGTGTTTTCCGAAAAGAACTGCTGGGCCTGCGATACGGTTTTCGCGATGGTGAACGTGCAGTTTTTCAGTGAAGAGGCATACTGCGGCAGACGCAGATCATCCAAATACAGACATCGTTGTTTTGCCATTTTTCCCCTCTTCTTTCACCGTTCACCAGACAATCTTACAAAACTGTGAGAATTTTGTCACGCCGATCCATGGTAGAATCATGAGGATCGGCATAGAATAAAGTCAAAGGAGGAACATCATCCATGAAAACATTCCTGGAAGTCATTACCGCGCTTTTCAGCAGTCTTCTGTTCTTCCGCCGGAAGACCTCGTTCCGTATCGGTCAGGTTCCAAAGCGAAGCCAGTTGTGATTTACGATCCGCGATAAACCAGAACGCTTTGATCTTTGTGATCGAAGCGTTTTTCGATTTGAAAATGCAGGCTGTCCAATAACTTCTGGCATGCCTTATTTTCCATTGCCACATATGCCTGCAAAGTTGAAACATGCAGCTGATCGTGCACATACACCTTGGCCCAGCTTAACAATTCCCGGCCATAACCGCAATGCCAGAACGGCTCATCTAAAAACAGCGTCACATCCCGCACAGACTCACAGTTGCTTTGCTTTAAAGCCAGAACCCCAACGACCTGCAAGGTTTGCTTTGATCTCACAAGCCAGGCCTGGTTGATTCCTGAAGTCAGCTGTAAGATCAGATCGACCGCTTCTTGATAGGACTTCAGCGTATCAAACCGCATAAACTTTGCAACCTCGTCCTTGCCCGCGATGTTCAGCACATCTTGCGCATCTTTGACGGTCAGCGGTCTCAATTCCAGTCTTTCACAGTAACAGCTTGTGATTTTTTCAATGCGATAGACGTTGATCGTCTCCACATCCGGACAGCAGAACACGGCACGATTTTCTGGATTTCCGGGGATCTGTCCTCCATAACGCAGGATATCGACATACGGAAAGGCGACATGCATCGCCATCGGGCACAGCTGTCCCCGTTCATTATCAAAATCGTAGCAGTCCCCAATCCGATGTCCTCGATGACACCCCATTGGGCCTTTGCGGTCGATCAGCGTGATGATAATCTCGGCCCGCGAGCTCATGCCTTGGCCGCCTGACTTTCAGCAATTGCCGCTTCCACCCGCAGACCGCGAAACAGATCTGCGTTATTTTGATTTGCCTGAATCAGTTGCTCGACCTCATGCATCGCTTTCTGACAGGCCTGTTCCAATGTTTTCTGATGCAAGAGCTCCCCAGCCAGCACCGCTGAGAACACATCTCCGGTGCCGGGGATCCGCACATCAATCAGCTCAAACGGCAGATCAAAGCTGGCCCCCTGATGATCCCGGCCGCAGACATAATGTCCGCCGTCTTCCTTCAAAACAACGCTGGTCATCACGGCAGCACCGCACCCCAGTTTCAAGAGTTCATCCAGCAGCTGTTCCTTTTGCGCCTGCGTTACTTCCAAACCCCAATCCGGATGTCCGCACAACAGAGCCGCTTCGGTCAGATTGGGTACGATGAAGTCCGCACAAGAGGCAAGCTGTCGGCGGAGTTCAACGGCCGCCGGGTCGACACCGGGATACAGATGCCCTTCATCGCCTAAAATCGGATCGACAATTTTTATCGCTTCCATCTGGCTGGCAAACAACCGCTTGATTAGATCCACCTGCTTTTCAGAAACCAAAAAGCCTGTGCAGATGCAGTCAAAGTGAAAGCCAAGAGCCTGCCAAGCATCCAGTGTCTTTGCCATGAAGTCGGTCGTATCGTGAATATCAAAAATACCGTAATCCAGCGTATTGGAGACCAGGGCTGTCGGCAGATTATGTACGATATGTCCCTGTGCTGACAACAACGGAATCATCACAGGCAAAGCCACCTTGCCTACACCGCATAAATCATTGACTAGTAAGATTTCTTTTTCCATTCTCTTTCCCCTTCCGTATTTTTCTTATTCTATCCTATCTTGGAATTCGCCTGGGGTCAATTCATTTTCTGTGATCAGCGTCAGCTGAGACGGCAAATCCGGCAGTGCCTTTTGAATAAACCGCGGGAACAAATTGATTTCCTGAATCTGGGAAAAAGGAATCCACTCAAAAGTATGCGTCCGTTTTCCTTCTTCAACTGAAAAGGACTGATCTTGGATCAACTGTTCTGAATTGTTCGGATCCACTAGAAAATACAGGCAGAGTTCATGGAATTTTTCCTGGCTGGATGATTCCATGAAAAAGCTTTGACAAAGCCACAGTGGCCGGAGAATCTCAGCTTCTATTTTCAATTCCTCTTTCAGCTCCCGCTGCAGCGCGGCTTCCGCCGTTTCTTGAAATTGAATCCGCCCGCCTGGCAGATAGGCATACGGCATTGCCTCATCACGCATAATCAATAGTGATTCTTGATGAATCATCACTGCGCACACCCGGATATTGAAGCGGCCTAAGTCAGTTCTAAATGTCAGATCCATATCACTCTCTCCCTTAGATTCACAGCAATATTATACCATGTTTAGCAGCACAAACGTCTATTACTATCACCTGGAAAAAAACGATGTCCAATGTTAAAAAGCAATGATTTTCTAACTTCAATCTAAAAAACTTATGTTTCTGTTTGTCGATATCGCTTTGAATGGGTATTTTTATATAATTCGTTTTATCCGCTTGATTTTCTAAGTGATCCATTGTAGCTTTATCTTCTTTCAGATTAAAACGAAATGCAAACTGTTCATAAAACTTTTTCTTGTTTCGTTAATATAAGCATTTTGATTAAAAACTTCCTTTTTAATTGTTATTTTTCCCTCTTTCGCATATAATAGAGATGGGAAGGGAATGGCTTAAAATAAGCCGATTTCCCTTAAGAATGTCAGAACTATTCCGGTCAAGGTGATAATTGCAGTTATCAACTTAACCACTTCAATCGCTAAGGATATATATTCTTTACGATTGGGAATAGTTCTTTTTTTCTTGCCCTTGGTTTTTCCCATCTCTTCACTTCCTTTCCTCGGGCAACTCAAGTTTAACATGGGCAAGTCTATAACTCAATATTGTTTTAACTCATCTGAACTTAAAAATAGGATATAATCCTGCTGCCTAAACCTTAACTTCCAGAAATTGAATCCCTAGAATAGAAAACAAGGATCGACAAACTTTGAGGTTTCCCTCAACAGAAACTGATTCGTCTGACCCTTGCTTATTTTTCATCCTATTTCATTTTTTCTGACTGGACAACCTAACGCACGACATCCAGCGGACATCCGTCAATATTCTCCATGGTAATCCCATAGATCTTCATTATCGTCGGCGCTTCATCAACAAGCTTGGCGCCGCTGATCTGCGTGCCCATTTTGATATCCGGACCGCTTAAGATAAACGGCGGTTTATCACCTTTGGTCGGCAGATGTCCATGGGTGGCCACGGAAAATTTATAGTCGGAGTTATCGACGGATTCAATGAGTTCCCCCTTCAGATTTTTACCGAAGGAAACGGTAGTTGCGGCTTCGATGACAAACTGGAAATTCCCCTGCATATGCCACTGAGCCAAGGCTTCCTCGGCTGTCCAGATCTTTTCAATTTCCTGCGGATACTGCTGCTGAATTTCCGCCAGAATGGAAGCTGCGGTTTGTAAATCCATTCCCGGACCGACATGAATGTGGGCGGAGAAAGCACACGATTGGGCGTAAAGCCGCCAGCCTGTGATTTTCCCCTGATCATCGACGTCGATCAGTCCCCGATCATAAAACAGCTTGTTCAGATTAAACAAATGTGAAACATTGATCTGCCCGTGATCACCGAGAATGACGATATTGGTCTTGTCCAGTAAGTTCTGACTCTTCAGGGCTGTGATCAGCGTTCCGATTTTCGTATCGACAAACCGCAGTGCTTTGTTGACTTTTTCAGCCTTTACGCCGTTTTGATGGCGCTGATGATCCACGTAGGAAAAATGAATGAACATCAAATCCGGCTGGAACATTTCGATGATCTGAGCCCCGCAGTGTTCGGCATAGTTGTCAAATTCCGGTGTCAGCATCCATTTCAGGCGGTGCTTGTTGCGTTCAAAGATTTCCTTCACCGCCGGACTGTTGGCCTGCGTGCAGATTTCAGTCGGATCATCATGGATCGTCGGTGCCCAGATTTCCGCGATATTGTAATCCGCCGGTGCCCCTGCCATGACTGGCCAGGTTACAGTGGCCGTGCTTAAGCCCGCAGCTTTGGCATAGTCCAGCATCGTCTTGACCTGAATATCGCTGTACCACCAATTCCACTGCGGTTTTGGAACATTCACCTGCAGATGCTCGTTATGCACGATCTGATGCTTGTCCGGATAACAGCCAGTCATGATTGAAACATGGCAGGGATAGGTCAGCGTCGGATAGATGCATTCGATATCACGAACCTGCGCGGCGCCTTTAACAATCGGTCCCAGATTCGGCAGCGTTTCCATGAATGGAATATCGTCGCTGATCAAGGCGTCAATTGAAATTACCAGTGTCTTTTTATTCATCCGTTCCCTCCTGTTTTTCCGCCATCATCGCCCGCAGCTGCTGCTTCCACGTATTCTCTTCCACCTGCACCTCTGGAATTACCTTGCTGGCTTCATCGAGAAAATGCAGATATCCCCGCCCCATCGCACGGCCTTTTTCCGTATGCATATCATAGACAAAATCCGGCAGCTCAATGCATTGCGGATCGTTTTCCAGCTTTCGCTTGATCAGACTTTTCAGATTGCAGGAATCGCGGTTTTTATCGCACAGGCATAAATAACGGACAGCGTGCACCGTAAACATCCAGCGATCCGATTCGCCATATTCAAAATCCTTGCGGAAATGATCGAGGCTGTCAATCACCGGCGCGGCCTGCGGCTGACCCATGCCGATATCCTCGACACAGATGGCTTTTAACCGCTTCCATACAAAGTCCTCCAGGGCTTCGCTGCTGAGGCAGCATTCCATCGCCACAGTCGCCGCCGCTTCCGTTTCAGCCCGGCGAATCAATTTCTGCATAGCCGAGATCAGCTCCTCTGCTGCATATCCATGTTTGGTTTTTAATCCTTTCAGATTCATGGCTTCCGCCTCCTTTCATCAAAGAAAAGGGAAGAGAAGTCTTTTTCGCTCCCCTTCCCGATTGTGGTTATTTTAAGCTGTTCAGGCAAGCTTCAATCGCTGCTGCCGGATCTTTGAAGTTCACCAGAACTTCATCCATCATCGTCTTCACTGCTTCATAGACAGCGCTGGATGTGTAATCATCCGTCGAGAACGCTGGCAGGAAGAAATACGCATCCGACTGCGCTGGACCGGAAATCTTTGTATCGTTGGTTCCCGCCTCGACAAACGCTTTATACTCAGCATCATCGACAACACTCTGACGAATCGGCAGATAACCGGTGTTCAGCGTCATCGGCAGATTGGATTCCTTGCTGGACATGAATTTGATAAATTCATAAGCCGCATAGCTCTGTTCTGCATTGCCGGACTGATTTAAAGCAGCCAAGACATAGCCGTTGGAAATGACCTGCTTGTTGGCGGCATCCGCCTGCGGAATCGCGGCAGAAGCCCATACAACCTGCTCCGGATCCGCAATCTTGCTGGAAATATACTGGCTTTCAACTGTTCTGCCGATATACATCGGAACAATACCGTTGGCAAACGGACCGGAGAAGAACATATCTTCACCCGCTAAACGGAAGTTGCCGTTCTGAATGTTTTCCTGCATGTAGGTCAGCGCTTTTACAGCAGCTTCGCTGTTGAACAACAGTTCGCCTTCCACATTGGTATAATCGCCGCCAAACTGCTTGGTCAGCGTGATAAACATATCCGCTGGATAGTCTGTTCCAAATGCCGGTTTGCCCGTGATCGCCTGAATCTTCGCCGACGTTTCAGCCAGTTCATCCCAGGTCGTTGGGACCGTCAATCCGTTGTCGTCAAAGAACTTCTGGTTGTAGTACAGCACTTCCGTATACATTGTAAATGGCAGAGAATAGGTTCCCTTTACTGAATAATTCGCACCGAAAGTTCTGAAGGATTCATAGATATCCTGATAATCACTCATGCCTACAGCCGCGTCGCTGATATACGGCGCCAGATCCACGACTGCCTCGGAGGCCAGCAGATCTTCAACGTAGGTCTGTTGAGACAGAATGACAGCCGGGGCATTCTTCGCTTTGACAGCACCGACAACCTTGTTGTTGACTTCCGCGCTGGAGCCCTGGTTGATCGCCGTAACGGTAATGCCTTTTTCTTTGCCGACCGTGCTGTTGAATTCCTCAACGCGCTGGTTGACGATCTCCTCCTGGATGTTGGTGCAGTTGTGCCAGAATTCGATGCTGATCGGATTAGTAATCTCTGTGACGAGCGCGGTCGGTTCCTGACCGCCGTTTTCCGGTTCATCGGTCTTGCCGTTGTTGGACGAGCAAGCGCCTAAACCGAGAATCATCATCAGAGAAAGAATGCTGATTAAGCCTTTTTTCATAGTTTCTTTCCTCTCTTTACTTTTTATATCAAAGGGACAGCGTCAAGCTACCCTTTAATACCTCCGCGGGCTACGCCGTTGATAATCTGTTTTCTGAAAATCAGATAGAAGACAACCATCGGCAGAATAACAACGCAGGCGCCGGCCATCTGCAGGTTGACAAACGACGAAGCGTCATTGTTGAAGTACATCAAGCCGGTAGTCAGCACCCGCTTGCTTGGACTGTTAGTGACCATCAACGGCCACAGGAAGGAATTCCAGGTCGTGATGAAATGCAGAATCGAGATCGTGGCAATCGCATTCTTGCTCATCGGCACCATCACCTTCCACAGATAGCGCCAATCGCTGCAGCCGTCAATCTTTGCCGCCTTGTATAAGATCGGCGGCACCTGCATGAAATATTCCCTCAGCATGTAAATATAGAAGCCGCTGGCCAGCGTTGGAATAATGATGCCCTGGTAAGTATCCAGCCAGCCTAAATGCGAAACGGTCACATAATTCTGAATAATCAGCAGCTCTGTCGGCACCATCATCGTTGACAGAAACAGCCAGAACCAAAACTTTTTGCCTTTAAACTCCAGCACCGAAAAGGCAAAGGAGGCCAGCACCGTGACCACAACCGCCAGCAGCGTGGAAATCGTGGCAATGACGACGGTATTGATAAAATACTGGCCAAACGGCGCCGTGTCAAACACGGTCTTAAAATTGACTGCCATCCATTCCTTCGGGAACCAGATCGGCGGAATCCGAATCGATTCATCCAGTGTTTTAAACGCGGTTAAGATCATCCAGATGAAAGGGAACAGCATCGTAATAGCCCCAGCGATCAAAAAGGTGTATTTCAGCACCTTGGCGATCAAGGCCGGCAGCTTGTTTTTCTTTTTCATTACGCTTCCCCTTTCTAGTTATAATGAATAAATCGCTTGGAGACCTTGTTCTGGATCATCGTTACGACAGTGATAATGATGAACAGGATAATTGCGGCAGCCGAGGCGTAATGCACCTGATTGCGGTTATAGAACATATCGTAGATGTAGTAAACCACGGTGATCGCGCTGTTGGCTGGGCCTGCCTGTCCGGAAAACAAGGAGAAAATCTCATTGTACAGCTTAAAGGCATAAATGACCGAAACCATGATGACCATCCACAGTGTAGGTGACAGCAGCGGCAGCGTGACATGAAAGAATGTCCGCAGCTTACTTGCCCCATCGATTCTTGCGGCTTGGTAATATTGTTCGTCGATCTTCTGAAGACCGGCCAGAAACAGCACGATCTTAAACGCCAGACCGCTCCAGATATAAAAGATCGTCACCGCCCAAATTGCCAGTTTCGGATCCGACAGCCATTTCATCGCCGGGATGCCAAACAGTGTCAAAAAGTAATTGATATAGCCGTATTCCGAATGGAACAGCCAGCGGAAGACAATACCGATCGCAATGATCGAGGTCACATACGGCAGAAAGTAGACCGTCTGAAAGACACCCTTAAATTTCACTTTGGAGTTGATCAATACCGCGATCACCAATGCGATGATCAACGATATCGGCAAACCCACACCAAAGATGATCAGCGTATTTTTTAACGCCAGCTGAAACGACGGATCCAGCAATACATGTTCAAAAGCTTTGAAGCCGAATCCCTTGCCAACCTCTGTCAAATAATTGTATTTCGTATAGAAACCCATCCGAAAGACCTTAATCAGCGGATACAGCACAAAGACAAGCATCACCAGAATAGCCGGCGACAAATACAAATAAGCTTTATAACGCTCATAAAACTGTTTGAATTTCGAGCGTTTTCGCACTGACGGAACCTTACTCATAGTTAAATTCCTTATTCAGCCGCTTTCCGGTTTCCTTGTCAAACAGATAGATACGCTGACCTTTGATCGCCAAAGAAAGCGGAGCTCCGGCCTGAACAAGATGCACACTGTCAATCAAAGCATGCACCGGCGTATCATTCAGCTTGAAGGTAATCAGCTGATCCCGGCCGCGGATTTCCACGGATTCCACCAGGACTGTCATTTCCTTGCCCAGCGTAAAGGATTCCGGCCGAATGCCTGCCAGAACAGGACCGCTGATGTCTTCCTGAACAGCATACTGCGTTTCATTGAATACAATTTTTCCGCCTTCAGCATTCACTTCCACAAAATTCATCGGTGGATTTCCCAAGAATCCGGCCACAAACTGATTGACCGGTTCCAGATACATCCGCTGCGGGAAACATTGCTGCTGAATCACACCTTTTTTCATCAGCACGATTTCATCAGTGATGCTCATGGCCTCTTCCTGATCATGCGTAACAAAGATCGTCGTAACTCCAGTTTCTTTTTGAATCCGGCGAATTTCTTCCCGCATTTCCAAGCGCAGCCGGGCATCCAAATTGGACAGCGGTTCATCCAGCAGTAAGACTTTCGGCTGTTTGACCAAAGCCCGCGCAATCGCTACGCGCTGCTGCTGACCGCCGGAAAGTTGGGATGGTTTACGTTTAAGCAGATCATCGACCTTTACCAGCTTCGCCATTTCCATGCACCGCGCCAAAGCTTCCTCTTTTTTAACTTTGGCATTGACCAATGGAAACATGATATTCTGTTGCACCGTCATGTGCGGATAAAGTGCATAGTTCT
Organism: Holdemania massiliensis; assembly: GCF_022440805.1. Taxonomy (NCBI): domain Bacteria; kingdom Bacillati; phylum Bacillota; class Erysipelotrichia; order Erysipelotrichales; family Erysipelotrichaceae; genus Holdemania; species Holdemania massiliensis. The sequence continues at coordinate 2,111,285 of NZ_JAKNTK010000001.1, forward strand.
GAAAAACCAAGCCAATCCCGCGCTCCTCTGCGGGAACATCAGTAACATCTTCCCCATCAAAGTAAATCTTTCCGGATGTCGGTTGCTCCAACCCTGAAATCATATACAGAGTTGTCGATTTCCCGCAGCCGGATGGTCCTAACAGCCCGGTTAAGGCTCCGTCTTTAATCGTTAAATTGACATGATCAACCGCAACGGTCTGACCAAAATCTTTTACCAGATCGACTAATTGGACTTGCATGTTTCCCCTCCTGAATTAATCTAATTTTATTGTTTACATCATGAACATTATAAAGCATTTTATCGGATGCGTAAAGAAATCAGAAAAGCTTTCCCTGTTAAATTTTGATAAATAAAGTAAAAAAATCCTGGCTCGCTTTTAAACAAACCAGGACTTGTTTCTATTTTAAATTGTTGACAACGGCTTCAACGATGGCATCGCTGTCCATTTTGTATTTATGCAGCAGTTCTGCCGGTTTTCCGCTTTCACCATAAACATCCCGCTGTCCTACACGAACAAGCTTGCGCGGACATTGTTCGCTCAGAACTTCCGCAACCGCACTGCCTAAGCCCCCGATAATGCTGTGCTCTTCACAGGTTACGATCAGCTTCGCTTTTTCCGCATAGTGAACGATCGTTTCAGCATCAATTGGCTTAATCGTATGAATATTGATCAAAGTCGGTGTAATGCCCTGAGCTTTCAGGCTCTCGCAGGCTTTCATGGCTTCCTGGACTTCCAGGCCAGTCGCCAGAATGACAACATCCTGTCCTTCCTGCAATACGTCCGCTTTCCCAATTTCAAAATGATAGTTTTCATCATGAATCACTTCCACGGCACTGCGGCCTAACCGCACAAAGCATGGCCCCTCAACCGCTGCCACGGCTTTAACAGCCGCTTCTGCTTCTACAGCATCGCAAGGACAGATGACCTTCATGCCCGGAATACCGCGCATTAAGGCAATATCTTCAAACGTCTGATGCGACGCGCCGTCTTCGCCAACTGAAATTCCCGCGTGTGAAGCACAAATCTTCACATTCAGCTGCGGATAACCGATGCTGTTGCGGATTTGTTCATAAGCCCGGCCGACTGCAAACATCGCAAAGCTGCTGGCAAATACCGTGTTGCCGCAAGCCGCTAAACCTGCTGCGACTGACATCATATTGCCTTCCGCAATACCCATGTTGCAATGACGCTCTGGCGCAACTTTCTTAGCCATGCCGGATTTCGTCGATCCGCTGAGATCGGCATCGAGCACGACGATATTTTCATTTTCACTGACCAGCTCCGCCAGTGCTTTTCCATAAGCTTCCCGAGTTGCAATCTTAGCCATTGATCTGATCCTCCAATTCCTTAATCGCAGCTTCTGCCTCTTCTGGCTTTGGCGCTACACCATGCCAGTTTGCTTTGTTTTCCATAAAGGAAACACCTTTGCCTTTTACTGTATGAGCCAAGATTAAGGTCGGTTTGCCCTTGCATTCTCTGGCTGCGGCATAAGCGGCTTCAAGCTGATCGTAGTCATGTCCGTCGACTTCGATGACATTCCAGCCAAAAGCTTTAAATTTTGTATCAAAAGGAGTTGGATTCATGACATCGGTAATCTTACCGTCAATCTGTAATCCGTTGAAGTCCAAAATCGCAACAAGATTGTCTAATTTGTAGTGGGCTGCAGCCATTGCTGCTTCCCAGATCTGGCCTTCTTCACTTTCGCCATCTCCCACCAAGGCATAAACACGGAAATCCTGATGATGGATTTTATAGGATAACGCCATACCGACCGCACAAGACAAACCTTGTCCCAACGATCCCGTTGACATGTCCACTCCTTTGATGCTCATGTTCGGATGTCCCTGGATCTCAGAATCGATCTTTCTAAAGGTCATCAGATCGTCCTGTGAAATAAACCCTTTTTCCTTTAAAACAGAATAGAGAACCGGAGAAGCATGTCCTTTGGACAAAACAAATTTATCGCGGCAGACATCGTTGACATTTTCCTCGTTAATCTTCATTTCATTAAAATACAGAGAAACCAGAATTTCTACTGCCGACAAGGATCCGCCTGGATGGCCCGACTGTGCTGCACAGGTCATGCGAATAATATTTTTACGCACTTCCGCAGCAATCTTCTTCATTTCAGTTTGATTCATTTCCTTCACTCCTTTTAGCCTTCCCTATTCTATCATTATTGGTACGGATTGTAAAAAAGAAAACATGAAATTTTCACAAAATAAATAAATCACAGAGTGATAACAAGATTGCCTTTCCGAATACCACGCTATTCTTGTGAGTACTACCATCCTATGATAAACTATAAATACATCAAATATGAAACAAGCTAGTAGCTATTGTAGCTCTAGAAACACCAGAAAGGAGCTTATTCTCCATGAAAAATGTGAATATCCCTATTTGTACTTCTAATTTTGCCGAAATCCGACAAAAAGATTATTACTATATTGATAAAACAGGTCTCATCGAAGAATTATTACGAACACCAAGCACAAAAGTTACCTTAATAACCCGACCTAGACGTTTCGGGAAAACGCTTGGCATGAGCATGATGGCTGAGTTTTTTGATATCAAAAAAGATAGCAGTTCGTTATTTGAAGGATTGTCAATTTACAAAAATAAAGAACTATGCCAAACATGGATGAATCAGTATCCTACCCTTTTTGTTACGTTACGTGAAATCGATGGTCTGGACTATAATAAAGCTTTTAGTAGACTCACTTCGATTATCTCCGAGTTATACAATCAATATTATTACCTCATAGAGAGTAATAAATTCACAATTCATGAAAAAGCAGCCTTTGATCGTATCGCCGGAATGAATGCCTCGTCAGACGAGATTGAAAGCGGCCTCGCAAGGTTAACCAAAATGATGTCTGTTTATTACGACAAACCGGTTATCCTTCTTATTGATGAATACGATGTTCCCTTGGCAAAAGCAAGTGCGAAAGGATATTATTCCGAGATGTTAGATACTGTGCGTAGGATGATGTCCTTACTTAAAGACAATCCTGCCCTACAATTCGCCATCATAACAGGATGTCTGCAGATCGTCAAAGAGAGCATTTTCACCGGAACTAATAATTTTGTGACCGACACAATCTCTGACTCACGGCTTGATGAATATTTTGGATTTACGCAGATGGATGTAGACAAGATCTTGATGGATACTGAGCTTACCTGTCATGGTGATGAAATTAAAGCTTGGTATGACGGATATCACTTCGGCGAACATGATGTCTATTGTCCATGGGATGTGATGAACCATGTTAAAAATCTTTTACTGAATCCAGATACACCCCCAGCCAGCTATTGGGAACACACTAGCCACAATGATATTATTTATCAGTTTATCAGTACCACGGAAGCGGATATCAATGAGAAATTTGAAAGACTTCTTAATGGAGGCTCAATCATTGAACAGATTGAGCCCAACCTTACCTACGACATCCTTCATTCATCAGAAAGAAACATTTGGACTTTACTGTACTATACCGGTTATTTAACGAAAATGCGTCAGGAAGATATTCCAGAAACTTTAGATTCAGAGTACTGTGCTTTGACCATACCCAACTCTGAAATTCGCCGCTTATTTAAGAAAAGCGTTGACGAATGGTTTCTGGCAAAAACAGAAGCCAGCGATCGATCAGAACTATTCGATGCATTATGGAATGGCGATGTCGCTCGGCTGCAAGAATATATCAACAATACACTTTTTGATAAAATTAGTTATCATGACTATCAAGAAAACTTCTACCATGCATTTCTAGCTGGTCAGCTCTCACGGAAAGGATATGTCGTGAATTCCAATCGTGAAGAAGGACTTGGACGATCCGACATCACCGTTAAGGATCGAAAGAACCGCCGAGCCATTGTCATTGAAACCAAGGTTACCGATTCAGAAGGAAAGCTTGAATCAGCCTGTAACACCGCACTCCAGCAGATTGTAGAAAAACAATATGCCCTCGCTATAAAAAAAGCGGGATATCAACAAGTCCTCTCCTTCGGCATTGCCTTTTATCAAAAGCAATGTTTTGTTAAAGTTGCATGAGTTTGTATATAATCGTCTAACAAAATAACCCCTACAATAACATTTAAGGTAATGTTATTGCAGGGGTTATAATTAAATCCCTTTTAGTTCTATAAGATCATGTATCTTTTATATTTTTTCGCTTTTATTATTAATATCTTTTTGTTAGAATGCAACCCTTTGTAGTGTATGGTTCAGAAATTATCATCCTCTTTAATGTAAATGCTTATTCTATCTCGCCATACATTTTCTCATATCGCTCCAAACACCATTCTGCTAACTTCTTAGATTGTTTGAAGAAGAACAGCATCCAATCCCGACTACTCTCATTTATGCTTTCCTTATATAATGCCCAGCCAACATAATACCAATTGTGAATTGCGGAATATGCCATCCAATGAACATGTTCCTTCTCTGTAGCAGGTCGTCCAAAATATGCCTCAAGAATGTCCACGATCTTAGGCTCATCCACTTCGTACTCAAGACCAGCAATCACACGTCCGAAGTCGTATCCTGGATCGTTATACCCAGCAAACTCCCAGTCAATGATATCTAGTGTCGTATCGGTACGAAGTACGTTGTCAATATTAATATCATTGTGGCACATAGTATGCTTGACGCCATCCATATCAGCATATTTTTGCAGCTTGCGCATCATTGCCCATTCCTTCTCAAATACCTTAAAGAGGTCACCTTTCATTTTAGATGCCTCCTTGAAAAGACGTTCACATTGATAAATTGGATCATAATCATACTCTTCTACATTGGATAGATCCATACCAGCATCATGGAAAGCTTTGATTTTTCTAGCTATAGCCTTCATAAGTTCTACATCTTCATAATAAACTCCATGAAGATCATGGCAGTTTTCACGGTACTTGGAAATCTTTACACCAGACTCATCGATGTATACATAGGTGTCATCAGCGTGAGCCTGTGCTGCAAGCTTTTGCGCCACGCACTCATTCTTACGATAAATAAAGAATTGACTGCTATCTCCGGGATAACGGAAAATATATCTTTCACCGCGTACAACAAAGGTGAACAAAATATTCGTTAAACCTTTTTGCAAAATAACAATATCGCTAATTTCATCTTCCTGGCATTTTAAAACCTCGCAGATTTTCTGATTAATACGGTCACTGACATTGCCAAGGAACAGACCCTCAATATTCTGAATCTCTTGGATAGAGTCAAATTCATATAAGAAATCTGCAGAATATTCACGTACATACATATCTAAATTGTCTGCATGTCGGCTAATGAATTCCTCCCAAAACAGTACAGACACACGAAAATCATCGATTTCTTCATCCATGTATTTTACCAGTCTACGACTAAGCTCTTTGTTTATGTAAGCATGCCCATAAATACACTCCCCGCTCTTCGCACCGCTGTACACACTTAAGATTCTACCAGAAGCGTTCTTACGAACTAGAAGCTCATTATCAGCATTTTCTTTGTAAACAGTCGCATGGAAAGAATTGTACTCATACTGTGAAAATGGATTTTCCTCAAAATAATTGTCACAATTCAAAATATATGTGCTTCCAAGATGTTTCTTTGCAACATAGAGTGAGTAAATATTATTCTTTTTTAAATCCGGATTAATTTCAAGATTAACGCCCCACTTATCCTGCAGGAAAAAGTAAAGTTCTTGCTTGTAAGCAATTACAACTGTGATGTTCTGAATGCCCGCCTCGCGAAGTTGACGAATCTGACGTTCAATCAAAGTTTCACCGTTCTTCATAAACAAACCTTTCGGCATCGAATACACGGATTTTGCAGATATATCCGAACCTCCTGCAGCAAGGATTACAGCATTCTCTACCTTAAGAGTAGAGATTTCATCCAATCCGTCCTGCGTGACTTTGCCATCTGCAATATACCCCTTCTTTTCCAGACCCGCCAAAAGTTCAGTCACTTCATCCACTGACTTAAAGACATAATAGTGTTTATTAGTGTAGATTTTCTCTGCGGTGGTTATATCTTCACCTTTTAACATTGTGCGGATTACTTCAAATTCTTTGTAACTAATCATTTCCCTTTCTCCTTTTTTCGTTTTTCTTGTAAAAGCAAAGATCCTTCAAAAATATCAAGATCTTCTCGTGTCGTAATTTTCCGATTCATAGCATTACTCTTTGAGAACCAAAGACGTTTCCCAAGAGCCATATAGACCGATGTAGTGTGTGGTTCTAAAGTATCAAGAATCCCTTGTTCCATCGCTTCTTCATACGTTTCGCATAATTCCCCGTATTTGAATGTCCATGGATTACTGAATCCTTTAATGTTTTCTCTAATCAGATTCTGTGTTGTGCTATATTCGTCATCCTTAATACAAGTACACAGTACCATATCTTCAGAAGAGATAGCATTACCATGTTCCTCGCATACTCTAATACTATCGTCAATGATATCCTGCGTTGTCATAGGTGACACCCCAAAACTGATAACAACAATATCATCGGGATTGATCTTATCCTTTAGCTGGAATACACCATTTAATGTGGACTCTTGAAAAGTCGCACCACCAACAGTTATCCATCTCGTTTTACTTATCCCATATTTATCGGAAATATGTCTTACTTCATCTATCCAATCTTTATGGCATACAATCTCAATGGCATCAATCTTGTCATCATTTTGGAAAATCTCAAGTGTATAAGCAAGGATAGGTTTGCCCATTATTTCTATAAATTGCTTCGGAACATCGGCTCCGACTCGTGTACCAGTACCCCCGGCAAGAATGATTGCTATGTTCATGTTCAAGAACCCTTTCTTTTATTTCAGATTAGCCATATATTGCTTATCCTTTTAGCCTTGTCGCCTCTTCGTAGTCTTTATAGGGAATGTCCGAACTCCAAGCGACGATGTCATTTAACTTAACACCGCGTTCTGTTTCTGGTGGCAATTGCATATAACTCTGCCCATATCGATTACTCATATATTCTTTGTAACCGATAGGCACAGCAAATATTTCATCTTCAAATTGTAATTGTGCAATATCGCTAAACCATTCCCTTTTATACAGCTCTCTCATGACCTTAATGTTCCCTATAGCAAAAAAAACGTTCTCCGTTTTTTGATTTTCATATTTCGTCATTGCCTCAAATACTTTTTTGCGCACCGACGGTTTCCTTGAATTAGGAATTATTCTGAGCATTAAGTTTGAGCACTTCGCCATTATACCACCGTGATTTTGTGGTACCCGACCTACTGTCAGAAGCATCCACAGCATTGCATTGAAATACTGTGCTATTTTGCTAAATTTACCATCCGATAGGTTATAATACGGATAAATGTCTATATATATTCCATGGTGTACATTTTTATTCGCTAATGAGCCAGCAATTAATGTTGTGTCACTCCTCCGTAACTTTGCATCACACAGGCCGCATTCTGGTTCACTTCCGAAGGTCTGAAGGAAATAATTCTTCGGAAATTCCGTTGGTGCAAGAGCCTGCAGTCTCAAGTAATCACCATATGGCATTATCACATCAATGTCATCATCACACGGAATAAATCCCTTATGACGTACCGCTCCAAGGCAAGTTCCAAACGCAAAAAAATAACGTAGATGATGTTTCTCGCATACGCGCTTATACTCTTTCAGAATTTCCAGCATCACTTTCTGCAAAGGAACGATATTATAATCAAGCTGATTCGCATACTTACTATCAGACGACTCAATTACGTCAATATCATTGCTATAATATGCATTATAATTCTGTTGTGTTATTCCCTCCCGTATGCTGTGAGGTAATGATGACCAATCTGTTGCTCCTTCGGTGGAGGCGTCATATAGTCCCCATATACATGGGTCAAGAACTTATCGTACTCTTTAAACGCCTTAAATGTTTTCCCTTCAAACTCCACATCAGTGAACTCAGTAAATATGGAACTTTCCATGATTTCTTTCTTGCCATACGCAAATGCACCACCGACTTCACCAGAATACTTCACGGAAGATATTGAACATTTCCGTCGACGGATTTCTACTGAGTTAAGTAGTCTATTTGGTTTTATAAATTTACCCATTACATAAAAGCAAAAACGAATTGGATCATAATACCACTTGAACCGAGTTCTTGTTTTGAAAAAGTGAGACCAATTCGAGGCATTAGCTATACTCAGCTTGAAAACAGAGCCATATAGATTGCATGTTGCCTGCTTAAATGTATTCCCTAAACCATCAACCGCAATTATATCTACGAAAAGACCCATCTTCCCGCGCCACTTCCAAATAGGCTCATCTGGAATCACTGTATTTGGATCACACACGCGAGTATACAAAAATGGCCATGTAGGATCCGTTCTATGAGAAATCACATAAAATGGGGTTTCATGGCTTGCACAGTATTCCATGAATTTCTCGTAATCATCTCTTGGCATTAGTAGATCAATGTCATCATCCCACGGAATAAATCCCTTATGACGAATAGCTCCTAATAATGTGCCATATGCAAGAGAATAGTTTATGCCCTGGCTTATGCATATTTCATGAATTTTACAAAGTACATCCAGCTCTACTGCTTTCATTTCATCCAAGGTTAGTTTTTTCATCGTTATATCCTTTCAATCTCATACTCTCCTAAACTACATCGTAGAATGTATCCGGTCTTTCAGGGTTAAATACCTCATTGCAAGTCATCACCGTTACAAGATTTTCTGTCTCACTGAGATTGATAATATTATGTGTCCAACCAGGAATCATATGAACCGCTTCAATTTTGTCGCTACTTACTTCAAATTCCACCAGTTCTCCAGTATTAATATTACGTTCCTGAATCAGCCCGTGCCCTGCCACCACAATAAACAATTCCCATTTACTGTTGTGCCAGTGCTGGCCTTTGGTAATTCCAGGACGGCTGATGTTAATAGATACTTGTCCGCAATCCGCTGTATGGATAAGCTCAGTGAAAGAACCACGGTCATCTGCATTCATCTTCAAAGCATATTTGAACTTCTCAGTTGGCAGATACGTGAGATAAAGACTGTAGAGTTTCTTTGCAAAGGAGCCTTCTGGCATCTTTGGCATCATAAGTGTGGTAGGTTGCTCTTTAAACTGTTGCAGCAAGTCCACAATTTCTCCAAGCGTTACCTTATGTGTTACAGGAACACAACAGTATCTTCCACCTTCCTGCAAAACAGTCTCCACACCCTCAAACTCACAATGGACTTCTTTACCTTCCAGAAGGTCAAACATCCCCTCAACAAGATCATCAATATAAAGCAGTTCCAATTCAGTGTTTCTGTCGTTGACCGTAAACTCCTCATCATTGGCCACTGCCCAACAAAAAGTTGACACTGCAGAATTATACCTAGGTTTGGAATGTCCCATTAAGTTTGGAAAACGATAGACTGCTACCTTTGCACCAGTTTCCTTAGCGTAATCGAAGAATAGCTCTTCTCCTGCTTTCTTACTTCTTCCGTATTCATTATCATAACGACCGATACAAGTTGCCTGAATAGAGGAAGATAACATGATCGTTGCCTTGTTCTTATACTTTTTCAGGTTATTGAGCAGATCGGATGCAAAGCCAAAGTTTCCTTTCATAAAATCGTCCGGATTCTCTGGGCGATTTACACCTGCCAGATTAAAGACAAAATCAGCTTTCTGACAATATGTAACAAGTTCCTCAGCGGTGGAATTGATATCATACTCATAGATTTCCTCAATTTTGATTTTGGAACGTGTCTTGTTTTTACCGTCTCTGATATTTTTGAGATTGTTTACAAGGGCGGTTCCCACCATGCCCTTGGATCCTGTTACTAAGATATTCATCTTGGTTTCCCCCATCCTTATTTTCTAGCAATAAACTGGCGATATTTTAATTACACATCTTTTCTCCAAACCATCTTATTAACTACCCCAACATAGCTCTGAATGATCTTGACAACCTTGGTAGAAACATTTTCTTCAATGTAATCCGGCACGGGAATGCCGTAGTCACCTGCTCTGTTCATCTCAACCGCAGTATCAACGGACTGAAGCAAACCCTTTTCATCAATCCCAGAAAGAATAAAACAGGCCTTATCCAATGCCTCCGGACGTTCGGTAGATGTACGAATACATACCGCTGGGAACGGATGACCAATACTGGTGAAGAAAGAACTTTCCTCAGGCAATGTCCCGCTGTCAGATACAACTGCGAATGCATTCATCTGCAGGTAGTTGTAGTCATGGAAGCCGAGAGGCTCATGTTGGATTACACGCTTGTCCAACTGGAAACCTGACTTCTCCAAACGCATACGGCTGCGCGGATGACAGGAATACAGGATTGGCATATCGTACTTTTCCGCCATTTTATTAATTGCATTGAAGAGACTAAAGAAATTTTTCTCTGTATCAATGTTCTCCTCACGGTGAGCAGACAAGAGAATATACTTTCCCTTTTCAAGACCAAGACGATCATGGATATCTGATGCTTCGATCTCTGCCAGATTGTTATGAAGCACCTCTGCCATAGGAGAACCTGTAACATAAGTTCTTTCTTTTGGAAGTCCACACTCAGCAAGATAGCGGCGTGCATGCTCGGAATAAGCCATATTCACATCTGAGATAATGTCTACAATTCTACGATTTGTTTCTTCTGGAAGACATTCATCTTTACATCTGTTTCCGGCTTCCATATGAAAGATCGGAATATGCAGACGCTTAGCACTGATAACAGATAGACAGCTGTTTGTATCGCCAAGTACCAACACTGCATCAGGCTTAATAGTAACCATCAACTTGTAACTTTGAGCAATGATATTGCCACAAGTTTCACCAAGATCCTCACCAACAGCATTCAAATACACATCTGGATCAGCAAGCTTCAAATCCTTGAAGAACACACCATTGAGGTTATAGTCGTAGTTTTGACCAGTATGGGCAAGAATTGTATCGAAATACTTACGTGTCTTATTGATAACAGCAGCCAAGCGGATGATCTCAGGACGTGTACCAACAATGATCAAAAGTTTTAGCTTACCATTATTTTTCCATTTATCATTTAAAAAATTATTCATTATAATAACTCCTTCATTGGAATCTTTAGTTCCTCCCAAGAAAATTGTTTTTTACTATACATCTTAGATTGCCTGTAATCATAGCATTCGCATTGTTAAATTAATCTATAGTAACGCAGCACAAATAATGGAACTATCTAAATCCCATTTTTACAGTTTTGTATTAAATAATATTCCTAAGCTTTCATTTTTTTATGAAAAAAATTTAGCCTTTAAGATAATTTAATATCACCATTCTGATATTTTCTGTATGGTCGACCCAAATCGACAATGCCATCCGTGTGGGTTCCGCTTCTTTTATCTCTATCCGGAGGTATCATATAATTGCCATAATGTGCCTTTAAATATGCATCAAACTTTACTGGAATCTTCATTTGTATATCCTCAAAAGGCACAGATATGACATCAACAATAAATTCTTGAGGATAAACATATTTATCGAAATTATACGGAAATGCATCTCCTGTAACATATTCCGATGTACGAAGAGGATACTTCTTTATAAGATTTATATACCTTTTATAAAACCAATCAAACGGAAGTAACTTTATAAACGGCCTGAAAATATTCCACTTACGCTTATTAATATAAAGCTTCCCAAACGAATCATCTGGACTATATCTACGATATATATTCATCTTATTATAGAACTTGAGTTTTTCTAGTACCCCCCCCCCCCCCGATTCCAAATAATGGGAACAAATCAACAAAGACCCCCATATATCGATCAGGGAAAGGTTTCACGTTTTCCTCAATGCAAGTCGTGTTTATATTAGTAACCTTTGAAAAAAATAAATGCATATGTTTTACATCACTTGGAGTGATAACTTTTAGATGAGGTGGTAATTCCTTCCTCAATAACGAAAGTAATCTATCATAATCCTCAATAGCCACACCTATATCCAAGTCATCATCCCAAGGAATAAAACCTTGATGCCTAACTGCCCCCAAACAGGTACCTGCCACAGCGATACAGTCAATATTATTCCTCTTGCACACTTTATTTATTTCTTTGTAAATGGAAAGTATTTCACTCTGTAATTCGTTCATCCATGCTTCTCCCTTCATTAGGTATGCGTAAAATTCTGCATTACTTTGTTTTCTTAGCCAACTCGTTCTGAATATACTGCAAAGATACAATCTTCTCCTTCGTTTGCTCTACTGTAAGGAGTTGTGTATTATTGGAATTAAACTCGCTTAATTTAGCTCTCTCTACATTACCTTGTGTGAAGTACTTATCATAATTAAGATTGCGCTTATCACACGGCACTCTGTAGAAATTGCCCATGTCGATTGCATGAGCACATTCCTCGTTGGTCAGAAGAGTCTCATATATTTTCTCTCCATGTCGAATACCAATGACTTTAATATTTTCTTTGTCTCCACCAAACAATTCACAGACTGCTTCTGCCTGTGTCTGAATTGTACAAGCAGGTGCCTTCTGAACAAGGATATCACCTGGTTCACCGTGTTCAAATGCGAAGAGCACTAAATCCACGGCCTCATCAAGTGACATAATAAAGCGGGTCATGGTCGGCTCCGTAAGTGTTATTGGATTACCATTTCTAATCTGGTCAATCCAGAGAGGGATAACAGAACCGCGAGAACACATAACGTTTCCATATCGTGTGCAACAGATCTTTGTGGTATCTGTTGTTCTGGCCTTCGCTACAATTACCTTTTCCATCATTGCCTTAGATGTTCCCATAGCATTCACAGGATAGGCAGCTTTATCAGTAGATAAACACACGACTTTTTTTACACCAGCATCAATAGCGGCTGTCAGAACATTCTCGGTTCCAAGAACATTGGTCTTCACCGCCTCAATTGGGAAAAACTCGCAACTTGGCACTTGCTTTAATGCAGCAGCGTGGAAAATATAATCAACGCCATGCATAGCATTTTTGACAGAGGCTAAGTCGCGAACATCTCCAATATAAAAACTGATTTTATCCGCCATTTCTGGCATTTTCACTAGGAACTCATGACGCATATCATCCTGTTTCTTCTCGTCTCTGGAGAAAATACGAATTTCCCCAATATCCGTCTTAAGGAAGCGGTTCAAAATCGCATTCCCGAAGGAGCCGGTACCCCCAGTAATTAATAATGTTTTTTCTTTAAACAAGGACATTGTCTCTCCTCCAAATTCAATTTATATATCTATTTATGAACACGGATTGCTCTGGTCAAATAGGCTCCCGCCTTTTTAAGCAACATATCAACCGTAATACATACTACTATTATCAAAATCACTGACAATAGCCAATGCAGCACCATGAAATTACTTACAAAAAACTGTGAATTTCTAAAGATCTTTTCCCAAAGATTCCCACGCATACAGGAGTGGTCTTGAATCAGGTATACAGCAAATATTGATCCTGAAATTCTTGACAAAAAGTTGCTCTGTACTTTCAAACATTTAAAGAACTTAAACATACCATATGCCATCGCGACTAACAAAGGAGAATTATAAATCATCAGATCGCTCCAGTAATCTATCGGACAACCTGGAAGCAAACGCAGAAGCACTCTGCTCAATAAAAGGATAAGGCATGCTCCTACATATATTAAACCTGCTTTTACTTTAGGAAGTTTTTTGTCATATCTTCGAATTGCCGCTCCCAGCATAATCATAGTAATCGCATGTAAAAATCCATTACCAAACTCATTAAACACATCAACACCAAATACTGCCTGTACACAGTCAAAAAATAGTAGAGTTGCAAGAAATATGCCAAACTCATAATTTGAAAGCCTGCATGTCATTTTGTTCAAAAACGGTCGTAACAGAGAAATCAAAAGGAATACCGTTGCAAACCAATATTGGTTTCCTAAAACAGGAAAAACAGCCCGAATTAATTTTCCTACACTAAAAGTGTCTATACGGCACATCATAGTAAATACAAAAATGAAAACGGAATAAAACCAAATCTGTCTATATAATGCGATTGTAGATTTAAGTGACTTTTTTATAGAGATCTTTTCTTCTTCAACATGGAAGAAATATCCGGAATTCATATAGAAACAATTCACTGCACACCTGCAAACTACTACCATAACACCAGCAAACAACATGTTTAGAGACGTTAGATTCTTAGCTGAGAGTATACCCGACTCTCCAAAATAATGAAGTGTCACTACCATTCCCATGCAAATCAACCGCATCAAATCTAAATTTGACTCTCGTTTAGTCATGCTTAATTCCTCCAACTATCTGAAGTGCTCAGATTACCAAAACTTCCAAAATCATTACAGATCTCCATAATCAATATAAACAACCTAACATTTTTTTTAAAACAATTTTGATTTCTGTCACACCTTCTGAAAGTATACGTATCGATGTAGTGTGCATTTGCTTCATTGACTCACGAGGCCATTTCCAGTTGTTATATGCAATCTGAACCACAAAATGTACACCCATGAGTGTATATATATTACCTCCAAGCATAGCTCCGATTAAAGACAACACTAAAATTGATATACTTGAAATAATATATGGATAAAGATATACAATCCGATTCCTCATTGTGAAATGTGCAGTGAACTCACCATGGTTATGCTCCAAAAACATATACAAACACATAAAAGTATACATAACCATGGGAATCCTTGTACGTGAGCCAATCAATATAAGAATTGGCTTTGAAAGCAATCCGAAAGCAATCATTCCTCCAATTGACACAATCCAAAAAACACTGATACCCAAGGAAAATGTTTTTCTATATTCATCTTCTTTTCCTGTTGCCATTTGATTGATCATTTGAGGCTGAACCGTACTAAACATAATACCACTAACGCTCACTATGGCGGTTATAATTTGAAGACACAGACCATAAGCTGCTGTTTCTTCAACTCCAAGATAAGCCGAGCATATCAGTGTCAACGACTGGTTTGTTGCATAACTACAAAGAGAAATAACTCCTGATCGTTTTGCGTTATGCCAAATATCCTTAAAAATTGAAACGGTCTCCTTAAGCTTTTCTTCTGTTGATTCCTTATATTCGACATTTTGTTCCTGCATTACCTCGTTGATTCGTTTATGCAATACCCTATTAGATAAGAAACGAATAACGAATCCCGATACCAAATATGCGGTACTTAGTGCAATCAGAGCATACCCACTCAAAATCCCTATATAACTCAGGATAATCTGAACTACTCTAGAAACAACAATAATTTTCTGATAGGCACTAATCTCGCCGATTCCCCTCAGAGCATTTCCGCAGTAATTGTAGTAGAGATTCAAAAAAATAGCGACAGAGTAAATACCCCAAGCAATCAAGTGAGTGTACCCTTTAAAATCACGTGTGATATAGCGAATATAAAACGTTCCTCCGGTTGCAAGCACCACCACAGCTACTAAAGCGACAACCAAGCAAATAATACGACATGCAGTTAAAATCCTTTTGATAAAATCAACATTTGGCTTATCTCCGACATCAGAAGCATCAAAACCCTCTTTTCGAATTTTGTGCGCACCACTCCAGGCGTAAGTGATGTTACGGATTAAAGTGGTAGAAAAGCCAAAATCCAAATATGTTACAAGCGTTCCTACGCTTGCAAAGGTATACCACAATCCCAACTCGCCTGATGAAACGTTTGAAAGAACCATAGGAAGTACAATAAGTGATGTACAATATTGAAAAAACGATCCTAAATAACTCCAGATAATATCCCGATTCCTAACCCTAATCTGCATACTTAATTTCCCTCTTGATCATATTTACAAATCTCCAGTAATAATTGGAGTAATCAAACTGTTCCATTTCCTGACTTGCTACCATCTGCATCTTTGCATACAATTCATTGTTAGTGCACAAAATGCGGATTCCCTCTGCCAAATGGTCAATGAAATTATCATCCGTATCCACCAATATCGTTGTTTCTTCACTACAATATTCAGGAATTCCTCCTCTTCTTGAGGCAATTGTTGGCAGTCCACTAGATCTCATTTCCAATAAAGTAAGTGATGCAGCTTCATTACACACAGACGGTATTGCACCGATATCTGCAATGCTCATATATTTAGGAACATCATCGTGGGGGATATACCCTGTCATCACCACTCGGTTCTTTATCTTCTGAATCTCTATCTGTAACTCTTGTGTGTATTCTGTCATTTTATCTGAACTAAAATTCTCACCCCCGACAATCAACAGCTTACATTCCGGCACTTTCTGAACAGCCTTCACTAACTCAAGAATCCCTTTTTCACGACTTAGGCGGCTACAGTAGAGGATAACTTTTTCACAGTCATGAAAGCCATATTTCTTACGCATCTCTATACGGAAGTCCACATACCTTTCCTTTCCATACATAGTCGTATCAATAGCGTTTTTTAACGTTCTTGTTTTCCCATCCATATAAGGAAGTGTTTCCAATCGCTTAGATATAAAATCACTAACTCCCACCAATAAATCACAATGTTTACAAAATGATTCTATTCCTTTCAGTTCTTTATTAATATAATCAGCATGAATGTGAAAAAAATTTTTCGCTGTTCCATAAGTACATGCCTGCATCATGTCTAACGCGGTGTTCTCAAACACCACCACATCATACGTATGTTTTTTTAAATACTCATTCGCAGCCATCATATGACGATCTCGATAAGATAATCGATATCCGGAAAGTCTTCGGCATATTCTATACAGAAACTCCTTAATGTGAAGGGAGAATAACTGCTCATTCAAGAGCACAAAATTTGTACGTCTATAAGTCTCTGTTACTTTGTCTAGTCCAGTGCATTTAATCGTAATCAAGTCGATATCCATTTTATGGAACTTTTCATTTTCATCAATTAGAGCAGTCACAAGCGTTTCAATTGCACCGCCACGTATATTCGGAATAGGATATTCTTTTGTCCCAATAATCGCAATCTTTATCATCTTATTCTCCCACTATTAACCGGTACAAATCTATATACTGTCTATATCGAATTTGATTATCCATTTTTACAGACCTTTCTAGACAAGCTTCTCTAGAAAAGGTTTTTTTTTCCTTAATTTCAACGATTTTTTTAATCATTGCGTCCATATCTCCGCTGCAAACACTACAACCACAGGTTTCATCAAAAATTTCCGCACTACCTCCTGTGGCATAGGACAAGACTGGCGTACCGCAAGCGAGGCTTTCCATGTTTACGGTCGGATAATTTTCTTCCATAGTCGGATTTACAAATAGATCCGCGATCGAATAAAATTGAGCAAGTTCCTGTTGATTCTGTGTTCTATGTACTTAAATAATATTGTCAGGTAACTGCCTATCCACATTATCATTAGTTCCTATTAGTATAATCCTACAGTCATCTGGCAGAACTTTTGCAGCCTTGATAAAGACATTCAATCCTTTTCGTGGCTCCCAATCATAGGCAACTCCAAGGATGACGAATGCATCATCTAACTTGTATTTTTCTCTTAATTTACTTTTAGTTGGCTTAAATACCTCTGTATCAATACCATTATTAATTACAGTTACAGGATAATCCCTTAAATAGCTTTGTTTTACCAGGTGCATCAACCAATCTGAAGGTGTAACAATAAATAAGTTATCTATTCCGGTAAACCATTTTCTTTTCAATTTCCATTTAAGTCTTGTGTGATCAATTTTTGCCGCAGGATATCGACTTAACTGTTCACAGTCATGACATCCTGTCTTCCACTTTTCACAGTGAATATAGTCAAAATACGGGCACTGTCCAGTAAAGGACCAACAATCATGTAGAGTCCAAACCACTTTAATTCCATGCTTTTTTAAATACCCAAACAATAACGGCAAGTTAATGAAATTTCCATGAATATTATGAAGATGAACAATATCTGGATCTATTGCCCGAATTTTTTTCAGGAATATAAGCGTAGGAAAAAAAGACTGTATTCCCCGTAGTCCTGAATAATAAGCCAATCTCTCATTTACCCGCGAATAATAATAACTACATATGGTAATGTCTCTAGCATTTTTTTCTACGTTATTCTTATTTTCTGGATACGCCTGATACGTTTCAAATCCATTCTCTTCTGCTATATGAGAAATAAATCTCATTATTTTTCCCGTGCTGCCAAAGTTCCCAAGATTAATAGATAATAATTTTCTTGTCATTTTTCTATTCCTCATTCATGTGTTTCTAAAAACCTGTTTCCTTTGTCCTTCCAACCAAATCCATAAAAAATGAGAATATAGGGTAAGGATGAATACTGGAGATTTTCACCTACATACATTAAAACTAAAGTTACAAAAACAATCCACACGAGTTTTTTTCGTCCAGGAAAATTATTTCCAAACTTAAATGTACCTATGGTAAACAGAATTCCATATGGAATTCCGTGAGCAGCGAACTGATAAAACAAAGTGTTTGTATTCTGTTCTGTCCATCCAAGCACTATATTAGATGCCATAGAAACTCTCACAAATTCCTCCGTTATAGCTTCCATTCCAATGCCATGCCATGGATGTTGTAATGCAATTTCAATATTCACAACCACACCTGCAAGACGAACCATGGCTGTTCCGCTACTAGTAGGGTTGATGACCTTTCCTAAAACCACATCTCCAACTTCTGTACACAACAGCACCACAACAGCAGCAAAAAACAAACCAGTTACAATCAAAAAACGCTTCGTTATTGATGTAGTTGTATCACCCTGCTTTCTCACTACCAAGGCATAAGCCAGCATGATCCAAGCACCCGCAGCATACCCAGTGGTAGAAAAGGTCAATATTAGCGCAATAAAGTATATCATCAAGCGATTTCTATTAATCGCTCTTCTCCCAAATAATTCGAATGCTATTGCCAGATTTAAATACAATTGGAAAACGCCTGGCTCCCAGTATATCCCCTGTGTCCGTATTGCAAGGTTTCCAATCGTTCCATCAATCAATCCAGCAAACAAGCATGTATATATCTTAATACCCGCAGTATTTACTATATAGGGGAACATCCTAACTACTCCAGGTAAGATATATGCAAGTAAAGTAAATGCGACTGCACTAATGGATACAAAGTATATCGCTTTTTTGAAAGCCTCTATATATTCATCAAAGTTCAGCAACATACAGAGTAAGAAAGCAACCGTAATACATAATACTTTTATTATGACGCGATTGAACAATTCGTTGTTTATAATCGCAATAACTATATATGCAGCTACAATAAATGCATATGCAATTATCTTACCCTTCTGTGCAGTTAAATTTATCTTAAAATTCATTTTAAGTAACAGCAACATGCACATTGCAATAAGCATATATCGGGAAAAGGTAACCACCATTGCGTTAGAATTCGTTCCAAATAAATACGTATCATTTGAAAAAAACATAATAAGATACACCAACACTGCGTTTGCATCAATATGGGTGTTCTTCTTGACCTTTAAAACCATTCCCATGCTATCTATTCACCTTACAATCAATCATTTCAATTAGATCAAGTACTTTCTTTCCTTGTGCAACGCAGTTTTTATTCTCTATTACCCACGTCTTTGCGGATTCTGCCCTTTTTTTATATTGTTCATATTTTTGGATAATATCTACCATTTTTGCAGTCAACGCCTCTATTGAATCATCATTGGGATAATTAATATACATATCATAATCATCAGGAATGCCTGCCAGTTTATAACCCACAAATGGTATCCCCGATGATAAGGCTTCTAAATTCTTTGATGGGAAACTGTATTTGGTGAACTCACCAACATTTTTTCTGGGATTTACAATGACATCCGCTTGTAAAAGTTCATTTAAGACCTCTTCCCTTGTTAGTCTACCAAGGAACTCGATTCTATTATCCTTCTTCGCCCTATTTATGATTTCCTGCGCAAGCTCACCTATTCCGCATAATTTCAGTTTTACATTTTGATTCTGCATTCTACCGAATGCATCCAATAGATCTTTGACTCCAAATTTTTCATGCAACATTCCGGCATAGATGAATATTCTTTTATCTTCATCCTTTTTTGAGTTAACATTAGAAAATTCATGTGTGCAAAGTCCTTCAATAATTTGGTATGGTTTATCTTTAGCCAGTACCTCTGCCATTTGTTTCGTAATAGCTACAACTCCATCAATTGAAGTCATTGAAGCATTTGCCTTATTATCACTCCATTTGCGATATATGTGATTCAGAAAACTTATTTTACGGTTGCCTAGTACAGTGAACTGTGGCATGTCCACCACTACATTCATTGTGATAATTTCAGGATGAACTTTTTTCACCCATTGAAAAGCTCCCAAAAACTCCGGATACATGGTATATGCTATTAATACCTTTTTTTTACCATTATCTCTCTTCACCCATTTCTTTAGTTCACTTCGTAGTGGTATCCATTGAAAGAATCGCTTAATATACTTGATATTAACATAGCCCAAGTTTACATCCAGCGCTCCCGGAACGTGGGAAAATTTCAGCCTTCGAATAATTGGGTCTTTATATGTTTCGGGATACGAATTAACTGGAAGGTAATTAAGGATTTTTACAGACGAGTCATTATTTGCCTCGATTCCCTCAATTAAATGATTCTGCCATGCTATCGCCGCATCTTCCATTAAACCTACCATTTTCTGTCTTACTTCACCCTCAATTTCTTTGGGTATTATTCTTGCTAAAAAGACAATATCATACTTCATGTCATATTCCCCCATATAATAAACTCTTTTTATAAACTGCAGTTCTAATATCAAAAATCCCGCGAGCACAGAACTGCTTAAATTTCCACTAGGTTCAATTACACAGATCACAATTACATTTATTGATTTCACATTTAACTTCCGAAATGTTTTACTATTTTTTTAACCTTAACGCCCAAATCCACAACCCCGTCTTATACAATGGGAGCATCACCTGATACATCCTTGGAAGGAAGTTCTTCATCCCAGGTTCCCACAGAATATTCCATGGCTCGCTTGCAATAAGATTTTTTAACAATTCTTTTTTTTCTTTCTTACTTAAGTGACACTCTGAAGACATCAATTCATAATTAGCAATGCAATACAGCTCAACTGCAACGTTCAGTACATAAGTATTTATGTTAGCTGAGAAAAAACCCTCATTTTCTTTCTTTAATAGAATTAGGTATTCGGACACCTTTTGTGCACGATCACCATGATATTTTCGCACAGCAGATGACGCATATTGAACATATCCATACCATATGTCGTAAACCAAAACAACTTTTTTACAGATTTTCAAAAGGCGTAGATTCCACAGTAAATCTTCACCAATAGGTGTATTAATTGGAAAAGGTGTTTCTAACGCGAAACTTCTCCTCAAAAGCTTCGCATGTGGTGCTCTGTTAAAATACCCTACTCCTTTTACACTGGAAAACTCCTTGTTCCCACCTTGGAAATATTGTCTGCGAAGAAGATCGTATTCATTATGCGGAAGGAGCTTTTGGGCAATGTCAGAGTGAGCGTCTGCTTCGATATTGTAAGCATGAAACTCATCTAAAGAATGTATCCTCACTGCAGCACCAATCACAAAATCAGCATCAAAATTCTTCGCACACTCGACTGCTTTCTGTATCGCAAACTTTGCAAGGACATCATCCGAATCAAAATACATAACATATTCTCCCGTTGAAGCCTTGGTCGCATTATTCCGGGCGGCACTGACACCTTGATTGTCCTGATGAATGACAAGAATTCTTGAATCCTGCTGAGCTAATCTATTGCAAACTTTCAAAGATTCATCCTTTGAACCATCATCAATCAGGATAATCTCAATATTTCTATAAGACTGGTTTGTCAAACTGGCTATTGATTTTTCTAAATATTTCGCCGCATTGTAGACGGGAACAATAATACTTACTTTTAAATTTTCATTTTTACTCATTTTCCACTCCTATCTACATACACTCTTAATCTTTTATAATTTCAAATACTTTCAGCTTTAATTGTTATTGCATTATTGCAATTTTTTACATACTCATCATATGTCTCGATCTGCTTACATGGCGTACCTACACATGCTATTGACGGGCAAGTTCTTATTAACCATAATCTCTACACCTACAATTGCATTTGAGGCAATCGTTACACCTGGCAAGATTATCGTTCCTGCTCCGATGAATATATTGTAGTCAATAACAATTTCACCCATGCTTTCTTTCACAGTCAAACCATATTGTCTAATAAAATTAATAATTTCATGTATGATAAACCTGCCCCCACTTGCTATCTCGACATTGTTTCCAAAAGAAACAAATATTAATATAACAACAAGTTCATTACGAGAAGTCTTAATCCTCTCTTGACACACTCTTAAAGATCTTTTTCTCTCCAGTTTAGTTTTTTATTAAAAAAACAATCCTCAATTGTTCGCTCATTCTCTATCTTCTCAATTTTAAATATACTCGCCCGCAGTAATCCTAAATGTACTCCCCGTCATCATAGAACTCGCATCGGAAAGCATATATACAATACCTTCCACATAGTCACTACGTTCGCACATTCTACCCATCGGCAGAATCTTTGCTGCTCTATCACGTAATTCTTTCTCTGTTTCACCCTGGCTGTTTCTGAGACTGACTTCACCTTCGGTCGGAGTCCACCCTAAAGTCAGATAGTTACAGCGAATCTGCTCAGTCGCATAGTTATGCGCAATGTGCTCCATAAGGATTCTTAACACACCTTTAGAACAAGCATAGGCTGCTCTATCTTTCTGGCCACCCCATGCATGAGCGGAGCCGGTGAGGACAATAGATCCACCTCCATTCATCCGCATATACTTGATTGCCTGCTGACAACAAAAGAAACAGGCTTTAAAGTTGATATCCATGACGGCATCAAAAGTTGTCTCATCGCAGGTATCCAGCGGAGAGACCGGAGTAATACCTGAGTAGTTGAAAAATCCATCAATTTTTCCAAATTTGTTATACGCTTCATCAAAAAGCTTTTTACAGTCTTCCACTTTCGTCAACTCTGTATATACAAACAATCCATCGCTACCATATGTTCGCATCAAACGAATAGATGCTTTGGCAGCTTTCTCATCACGACCACCTATGACAACCTTTGCTCCGCGCATGGCGCATTCTTCTGCAATCGTCCTGCCTACGCCCTTTGTTCCACCAGAAATAACGATTACCTTATCACTTAATACTTTCTCCATAATTACAGCTCCAATGCTTTGTCCACATCAAAGCCCTTGAGCAACAGATTATTTCCAGCTTCATCGTAAACCTTTACATGATCCATATAGTATTTGAGCTTTTCAGCCAACTCTGCCTTAGTGTTACAAACTAAATACAGTCTAGTCAAAACCTGTTTTTCAGTGCCAATCCACTCAGGCAAAACAGCATCGCCCTCATACAAACGCTGAATGTTTGCCACAACGCAAGGATCGCTTTCTGCATCACTTAGGCCTTCGATCTTGGCAACCTTCCCCTCTTTCAACAGAAACCAAAGGGTAGATGCCCACTTGCCACGCAGGTAGGTATCATCTGCTTTTTTCAAATCAATATCACCCTCAGAACCAGTGAGCGCAAAGCGAATCAGCATTTCACGCTGGTCAAAACCATGAATCGCCTTCATCAATAAATGAGGAGCCTCACCCTGAAGGCGGAAACCGGTATCATAGACATAGAACTCACCATTTTCATAAAAGCCCGAAAGCATTAGCACACCGTTACGAATACCGATATCATTAAAAAGACGAATAGCATTGTCATGCATTCGCTCAAAATACTCATTAAGATGCTTGGATGGATATGTACCGCCAAGGCATACACGAGACAACCCTGGCTGCTCATCGGTAGTATACCTATCGTAGATACAGGATGCGCTGCAATAGCCATCCTTAAAGGTATAATACATACCCATATCTTCACATTGCATATATTTTTCAACGATGAATCGTTTCTTGTTTGATGCCGCAAGTGCCTTTTCTACAGCTGGACGCAGTTCTTCTTCGCTATATACAACAGTCATGCCCACACCACCACCGTTGTCAACAGGCTTGATCATAACCGGATATTGAATCTTATCAATATCCTCCTGTTTCATAGAAGCATCAAGATAATACTCTGGGATACCGTGGACACCATAGCGTTCACAGGTTGCCTTGAAAACATCTTTAAACGCAAACACATCTACAATCTTCTGCGTTGCATAACAAGGAAGATCCAGCGCGTCACAGACCTTGCAGTAAGCTGGAACTAGAATATCGGCAACACCAACCAGTACGCCATCTACCTTTTCTTCTCTGGCCAATGCAACTAGTCCTGGCACATCCATGCCATCTACATCGTAGGCTTTCCATGCGACCTTCTTTGCCGCATCCGTGTGTCTGCCACTGCTCACGATGGTGAGGATACCCATGTTGTTGGCAACTTCAACCAGCGGAATGGTTTCGGGATTGCCGCCCAAAATCAGTAATTTCTTTCCTTCAAACTCTCTCTTGCTTTCCATAGTCTTATTAGTCTCCATTGTTGCATCCTCCATTAAAATGTATATTGTTCACATTGAGCCATCAGCAGATACTTTTGCTTTGGTATTCTTGCCTCTATTTGATCCCTGAACTTCTGCAGGTTTCCTCCGTGAGAAGCAAATGTTCCGTAGTGACAAGGAATCGCAAGTGCAGGTCTGAGATACTCACAAACAGTCACAAATTCTTCCTCATTCAAGTTGCCATAAGCACCGTTAATTGGGCCAATGACCACATCATACTGTTCACGAATCGTAGACAACAAATCCATCCGCAAGCAAGTGTCACCCATAATGTATATTTTCTTCTCATCTACCGTGATAACTAGCCCAAATGCATCCGGTGCTCCTTCTCCGTGGTCACAGAACACAATGTCCAAGTGAATATCCTCTGCATCGTAATGGTCACCCGGTTTCACATAGGTAATATGATTTTGCGACATTAAAAGTCGTTCGATCTCCTGCTTGCAGTTAACTGATGCAATCAGCTTTGTGTGCGGATTGGACATCAACACCGGAATTGCATCCATGTCAAAATGATCATAGTGAGGATGCGTAGCTACCACATAGTCAAACTGAACATCAGTTGGCATGAGCACCTTTGGTGTGAGCCTCTTAAATCCCACATGACCTTCCACTCGCTCTACGCAATCAGTTAGATACATATCAATGCCAAGTAGCGTTCCCTTTTTACTTTTAATGATGAACCCTGCCTGACCTACTGAAAAAAGATGCGTTTTTCCCAGCGGCGCTAACAGAATCCGCGTTGCAAAATTCATCTTCGTTTTCCTCGTTCTTTCTTATCTATTTTTCTTTATAATGCATCCGCATGTGCAAGATAATGCTTAAGTGCTTTAGCACGTATTTCTTCATTTTGTGTGATCGTTAGAATTTTTCTCTCACTTATACCAAGGCTTTTCAATCGTTCTGTCAACTGTTTACTGGTATAAGGCTCCAATGCGGCAACAACTATATAGTCAAATTCCACATTTTGAACAACCTCTAGCGGATCAACGTCCAAGCAACACCTTCTACACGCCCAGTAATCATCATCCACCCAGGCTACGACCTCACATTCTTGATTTTGAAGTTTTCCATATAACTGCTGACCAAATGTACCGGCACAGCACAACACTATTTTCTTACCTATAAAAGTACCAGCATAAGGATACTCCACACCTTCAATTGGCAAAATACCGCCAGAGCGAACCGTAAAAATATGTAATGCATAATCATCAATCTGCTTTTTGTAGGAAGCCGGAAGGTGGTCACACAGGTATTCGTAAAGCAATTTGATGTATGATGATTCCTGTGCAAAAGGCTTTTGCGACTTAAGCATTGAATCTTCCCGCTGTCGATAGTGGTAAGAGCAATCATCTATGACGCAAATCTTGGAACAAGATTCTAGTGCTGGATAGACACATGCTGCATCCTCACCTTGACTCAATCGTGTATCTACATTCATCTGGTGTTTATAAATTATTTCTCGTTTAAATAATTTGTTCCATACATATGTAAAGATACCTATAGTATAAAAATCACCACACGACAACATTGTTTCCTTCAATAATTTCAGTTCATCACCCTCATAAACACCACAGGAAATATGATTTATTAACTTCACTTTATTCTGAAAAAAATGCCTTGTCTGTCCAGCTATCACAGCGTCTGCATTAGTTTCAAGCTGTACTTTAACAAGGTTCTCCACAAATTCTGAATCTACCCAGTCATCACCGTCAACATTACAAATAAGGCTTCCCGTCGACATTTCCAGTCCTGCCTGACGAGCAGACACTAGTCCGCCGTTCTTCTTGTTGATGAGTATGATGCGTTCATCTTTTTTTGCATAGATATTACATATTTCTGGGCAACGATCCGGTGAACCATCATTTACGAGCACAATTTCTATATTCTGATAGGTCTGGTTTAGCAAACTCTCTATACACAAACCAAGATAGCGTTCAATCTTGTATATAGGAACAATCACGCTAACTAGTGGCGCTTCATTTTTTATACATTTCATCACGACCAGCCCTCACAAATTTCTATATCGAGATTTCTAACCTATCTTCATGTAGTTTCCTTCGCTATCCGTTTTTAGTGATTCAGGATTGGCGATCCCAATAAATTCATTTCTTGCGCCACCATCATTCGCCACAGCGCCATCACACTTCAATACCACCTTTACTGTATCAATTACGCTCTTTGCATCTACAGCAAAGCTCACATGGTCTACATACCACACGTCACCAGCAAACTGCTGTTCCCAGCTCTGTGTATTGCGACCATTGACTGTTGATGGATTGGACAAACCCGGTCTAACTTCATGTCGGCGCTTTTGCTCATCTGTATATCTTTCCAGATAACGAACTGGCAGTGGACGTGGACCGATAATGCTCATTTCCCCTTTTATGATATTAATAAGGCTTGGGAGTTCATCAATAGAGCTTTTTCTTAGGAAACTTCCTAATTTTGTAATACGCTCTTCATCCGGCAAGTACACACCATTTTCATCTCGTTTATTGTTCATAGAGCGAAATTTCAAAAGGGAAAACTCTTTATTGTTTAGTCCTATACGCTTCTGCTTGAACAATACAGGAGTGCCAACATCTATCAGTACTAAAATAGCAACAATAAGAAGTGGAATTGCTAGCACAATCATCGCCAGCAAAGATAGAGATAGATCAAAAAATCTTTTTATATATTTAGCATAAATTCCTTGTTTTTTCATTTCTGTACCGCTCACTTAAAACAAGTTCGAATAATCTCAATCACCTTATCCTGCTGCTCCACTGTCATCTTGTTGTCACTTGGCAAGCATAATCCTCGATTAAAGATATCCATTCCGACGTCCAATGGTTTGCCATCTTTCCCCAGCATTCCACCCTGAATGTAGGCATTCGTCTTTGCCCTACCATTTCCTTCTCTTGTAATAAAGCCATTCATTCGATACATTGGCTGCATATGCATCGGCTTCCATATCGGTCTTCCTTCTGCGTTGTACTTCGCTAAGGTTTCCAGAATTTCTGTAGGACAGCTCTTTCCAGGTTCACTCACATACAAGGCTTCTTGCTCTCCTCGCATTTGTTTACACATCGCTTCTGGATTGATAAGCATACAGCTTAACCAGAAGTTAGGTTCACTGTTCTTGGCATCATAGGGATTCATGGTTACAGGCAGATCCTTTAATCCCTCTTCATAGCGTTTGTAGATTGCTTTCTTTTGAGCGATATGTTCTTCCAAATAAGGGAATTGTCCTCTTACCACTCCCGCAATGACGTTACTCATGCGGTAGTTGTAACCGAGTTCCTCATGTTGATACCAAAGTGCATTCTCTCTCGATTGGGTTGACCATTTTCTGACTTTGTTCGCTGCTTCTAAATCATCGGTAAGCAACATCCCTCCAGATGAACCTGTGATGATCTTGTTTCCGTTAAAGGAAATACAGTTATAGGTTCCAAAGGTTCCTGTTTGTATGCCTTGATAAGTTGCTCCTAAGGACTCTGCCGCATCTTCGATAATAATTGCTTTATGCTTCTCACAAATGGCTTTGATTTCATTTACTTTTCCTGGTGTTCCATATAAGTGTGCGACAACCACAACTCTTACTTCAGGATAGATTTCAAAGGCTTTCTCTAAGGCAACAGGATCCATATTCCATGTGTCGTATTCCGTATCAATAAAGACTGGAACGCCCCCTTCATACACAACGGGGTTCACTGTCGCATCAAAAGTCAAATCGCTGCAGAATACTTTTTCTCCAGGTTTAACTCCTGCCAGTTTTACTGCCATATGTAAAGCCGCTGTCCCAGCGGATAAAGCAACCGCATAACGACAGCCCACCTTCTCACAAGCAAGCTGTTCTACGATATTGATGTTTTCTCCTACTGTCGACATCCAATTTTTTTCATACGCTTCCTGCATGTACTTTAATTCTTCTCCATGCATCGTTGGTGAAGACAGCCATACTTTTTCCTTGAATGGTTCCATTT
Source organism: Holdemania massiliensis (assembly GCF_022440805.1). Lineage (NCBI taxonomy): Bacteria > Bacillati > Bacillota > Erysipelotrichia > Erysipelotrichales > Erysipelotrichaceae > Holdemania > Holdemania massiliensis. Next base: position 2,139,741 of record NZ_JAKNTK010000001.1, read on the forward strand.
CTATTTGACACCCCCTGCCACCACAACTACTTTTTCCTCGTTTAATTTCTTTACTTTTCTCGTCTCAATCTCATCCTGTTTCTTCTTAGGATGATAGGTTGGGATAATCTCAGAAACCAACTGTTTAATTGTTGAACTGTTTGTATAACTGGCTTCTGATAAGATCTCGATTTGATTCATAAACTGTTCCACATCAAAGGCAATGGGCTTTGCGATATGAATCAATTGATTCGGAGTTGTTTGTAACCCTTCTTCTGCCATCAGTTTCTCTTCGTATAATTTCTCACCGGGTCTTAATCCCGTATACTCAATCTGAATATCCACATTCGGCTTATAACCCGATAGCTTAATCAGATTTCTAGCTAGGGTATCAATCTTCACAGGATCTCCCATGTCTAAGACGAAGATTTCTCCTCCCTTAGCATAGGTTCCTGCTTGTAGCACTAAACTCACAGCTTCTGGAATCGTCATGAAGTATCGAATGATATCTGGGTGCGTTACCGTTACCGGCCCACCTTCTGCGATTTGTTTCTTAAATAATGGGATTACTGATCCATTGCTTCCTAATACATTCCCAAAGCGCACTGCCACAAACTCAGTTTTGACTTGGTTTTGACAGATCTCTTGGATTGGATTCCAGGTATGCGACCAAAGTTGAGGAAGAAACTGATAACTTCCAGTCTGACTGATTTGATTCATACTCTGAATCACCATCTCGCACAATCGCTTACTTGCCCCCATGATATTCGTAGGATTGACTGCTTTGTCGGTACTAATAAGGACAAACCGCTGACAGCCATTCTTTAATGCTGCATACGCTGTCTTATATGTACCAATGACATTGTTTTTTATGGCTTCATTGGGGCTCCCTTCCATCAATGGCACATGTTTATGCGCTGCCGCATGATAGACAATATCCGGTTTATATGTTTCAAAGACACTGTCAATTCTCCGGCTGTCCCGAACGGAACCAATTAAGACAGCCAAGTTTAACTCTGGATATTTCCGTTTCAATTCCTGTTCAATGTCATAAGCATTGTTTTCATAGATTTCAAAAAGAACGAGTTGTTGAGGATGATGGCCTGCGATTTGACGACATAATTCACTGCCGATCGATCCGCCTCCACCTGTAACTAAAATAACTTTCCCTTTCAAGTGTTCAAAGATTTCATCCATATTAACTTGAATGGGTTCTCTTCCCAAGAGATCTTCCACGGCCACTTCTTTCATCTTGGAGAAAGCGACATCGCCATTGACCATCTGATAGATTCCTGGAAGCATCTTCAGCTCACAGCCGGTTTCTTTACAGATATTCAAAATATCTCGTTTTGCTTTTGCTTTGGCACTCGGAATTGCCACTAGAATCTGTTGGATTTCATACTTCTCAACATTGACTAAGATATCATCCCGGCCTCCGACGATCGGAATCCCATCAATGAAGCGTCCCCATTTATTTGGGTTATCATCAATGATGCATTGAACTTTTCCTACATCAAATTCCGTTCGCTGCACATCTCGCAAAATCAATCGCCCTGCATCCCCTGCTCCAATCAACATAATGTTCTTTTCCAGTTTCTTTTTAGCCATTTTCTCTCTTCGGCTTCTTTCTAATAAAACAAACCGATAAGAGAAACGAATTCCAATAGTTAAACAGAATTGGATAATCATCCCAAACAAGTAGTAAGACATGGGCATTAGCTGAAAGAACGTCATGATTCCTAGACCATGAAGAATCCCCGTTATCAATGTCGCCACAGTGACTCGTATTAGTTCACTGTATCCCGCGAAACGCCATAAACTGCGATAGAGCTTTAAACTAAAAAAGACAAGTAAACAGATCGCTGTATAAATAGGTATGAATTGCATCCACGCATTTAAGTAACTCCGAGGAATCCTTGTGAACTGACAATCAAAGCGAAACCATAAGGCAAGCAGATACGCTAGGTTTACAGTGATAGCATCATAAACAATCAGGTATAAAGAGATCACATGCCAGTGCTCAATCTTTCGCTTTCTTTCCTGCATTTTTTCTCTCCCCCCTTTTCCCCAACTAAAAAACGACTCTTGTCAAAACCACAAAAATCGTTTCTTCTTTTTCTCTATTTCTTGGTATTTCACTCGGATTTCTTCATTGCTCAGAAGCTTCCCTGGATTCTCTTCTGTCAATTGTTTCGCAATTCGCAATCCAAACTCTTCTTCGAGTAAGTCATATGCTTCCTTTAAGATTAATGGTCGGTATTCATTGTGAGCGTCGCTCGCAATGAAGCTAACAAATCCATGTTCGATCATAGAAAACAAGATCTTCTTCGTTTCCTTTTTGAATAAACTATTCTGATTCGATTGAAGCAAATAGCCTTCCTTCAACCATCGCAAACAAAAGTTGGGATCTTCTTGTACATAGTGATATCGTTCAGGATGAGCGATGATAATTCGATACTTCAAGGATAATTCATAGAGAACCTCATCATATTCATCCTTGTAACTCTGAAATGGAAATTCAACGAGAATAAAATCGGATTCGGCTAAGGTTAAGATTTCTCCCTTTTCCAATAAGTCAGGTAAATCGTGATGAATGTAAAGCTCATTCCCTAAATGCAGTTTAATCGAACCTTGATAAGCTTGTTTTAGTTCATTGAATCGTTTCACTAACTCTGAAGCTTTAATCCGAAATTCGCCATTCTTCATGAAGTGAGGAGTTGTGATCAGCTCTGTAATCCCATCTTCCTCGGCTTGTTTTAATAAAGCTAAGGATTCTTCTAAACTTTGACTACCATCATCCACTCCAGGAACTAAATGACTATGAATGTCAATCATTTCTTCTTGCCGCTTTTCTTATTTAATGATCCTAATAAATTCGTTTTTTTCTTTTTATTTGGAGTTTTCTTCTGACTGTCACTGTAACGATAGCCATAACTGTTGTAGTATTTCTTCTGAACTGACATCATTGTCATGACAATCCCAATCACGTTAACTTGTGTTTGTTCTAACTGATCCTTCACGCGCAGTAATTCTTTACGTTCATTACGATTGGAAGCACACACAAGGATTGTTCCATCACAATAACTAGCCGCTACTACACCATCGGTGACTAACCCCACTGGTGGGCAATCCAATAAAATCAAATCATACTCTTCTCTTCGTTCATCAATGAACTCTTTTAAAGCCTTCGATTGAATAAACTCGGAGGCAAACGGAATCTTTGTCCCCGCTGTAATCACATCCACATGTTCATAAGGTTGTAATACAACCTCCTCAAACTCGGCTTGATGGCCAATAATATCTGAAATACCCTTTTTGTTTTTCAACTTCAGCTTTTTATGAATCGTAGGCATTCGTAAGTCCAAGTCAATCACAAGAACTTTCTTTTGAAGTTGAGCATAAACCATCGCTAAGTTTAAGACACAAGTACTTTTTCCTTCTTGTGCCGTTGTTGATATGATATTAATCACTTTCATATCCTTGTCAAAATTGCGCATCAAGATATTGGTTCTTAACGTCCGATAGGCTTCTGATGCCGAGGATTCTGGATCCGTTAATGTAATCAATTCATCTCCTACTCTTAACATTACTCTGTCCCTCCTGCATTCATATCTGGAATCAATCCAATAATCGGATAATCAAAAATTTGCTTCATTTCATCCTCTGTTCGAATATTCCTATCATTGAATAAGAGATACAACACAATACATCCATCAATAACACAGCCAATCAAAAATCCCATCAATGTATTCTTGAGATTGGATGGACTAGATTTTTGTCCTGGAACTTTCGCGGAGTTTAATACCGTCACATTTTCAATATTCATGATTGTGACGATCTTTCTGCGAAAAACGGAGACGATCTCATTCGCGATATTGGCAGATAATTGAGGATCTTGAGTCTGCACTGATATCTTAATGACTTCCGTATCTTTGACTGCAGAGATCTTAACCATGCCTAAATAAGATGCGTGATTGATTCCCTCCTGATCTAATTTCAGATTCCGGATGACATCATCACTTATCGCTTCACTCTTCAGGATTTCGCTGTAAGTATTAACCAATTTCTGTGATGTCTGAAGATCAGTATAGCTAATCTGTTGACTCTCTGGATTGGATTTCTGGACAATAATCAGCTTCGCTTCTGCGGTATACTTTTTCGGTATCAGAAACAAAGTCACCAAAGCAGCGACGATAGAGGTCGCCAAGATAATCAAAGCGAATGGTTTGAAATGCTTTTTAACAATTTCAAATACCCGCGAAAGGTCAATTTCAATTTCATCGTTTTCGTACATTTTCTATCTCCCTTTTTCTCTTCTCTATATAAAAGAATCCTATCTTTAGGATTCCCCAAATTGATTTTGGATGTTTCTTTCTAATTGAACGATATTGGAACTCGGTTGATAACTCTCATCTTCATAGATATTCCAATGAAGTTCCTTCGCTAAATCCTCATAGTTTTCCATCATGTAGATCGGGCTAAATCCGTTGTATTCAATGACTTTCTCAATCGAATCCATCCCTTTTGATGGGATTTGGTATTGGTCTATATGTTTTAAATCAAAGCTCAACAAGGAAGTGATATCATTTTTGATCTCGTTATTCGTTAAGTTGGTTTCCACATAAGGGAGCATTTCATCCACGATTCCCATTAATTCAAATACGTTCTTTTTAGATAACTTCTCTAAGACTTTCAGAATCACTTCGTTTTGTCGATCCATGCGATGAAAATCATCATCTACCTTCCGAATACGACAATAACCCAGCGCTTGTTTTCCTTTTAAGTGAAAGACATTCCCATCTCGAGTCGCCCCTAAATCCATGACTTGTGTAGCTAAGAGTCCATCCGGGAGTGTTATATCGATACCACCGACTAAATCAACTAAGGTTTCTAACGCTTCAAAGCTAAAACCGACATATTGCGTGATATCCAAGTCAAAGTTATAATTCAACGTCTTCACTGCGAGTTCTGGTCCACCACGCCAATGCGCATGATTCAATTTATCATAATCATTGTAGGGATCTGGAATGTAGATTAAGGTATCTCGCTGTAAAGAGGTTATTTTAATTTTCTTAGAATCAAAATCTAAAGAGATAATCTTCGTGGCATCAGAGCGTTCCATTTCATAACTTTTCCATTGTGCTGTTTTTGCGTTATCGGATCCAAATAAGGCGATATTCACAATGCGGTGATTCTTAACATGATCTAAGACTTCTTGGCTGACTAAGGCATCTTCGTTGGAAAGTTTCTTTGAACGGATTGTTCTATTCAATAAGGAATCAATATAGAGATTTCCGCCTAGAACTAGAATGAGGATGAAAGAAGCAAGAATGCCAATTACAATCAATAAGATCCTGGTTTTCTTGTCTTTCTTGTGGGGATTTCTTTGTTTTTTCAATCTGTCACATCCTTTGATATAAAATAAAAAAGGCAGGCTTCGCCACCTCAAGCATACGATGAGTTTGTAAAAATAACCATGGAATCGATTTGGAAGTGCCCATGCAACTATCCAAAACGTTTCAATCACTGGGTTTAACAATTAATCCTAGATAAAGTAATATCACTTGACCACAAATCTGAAATTGAACCTGAGCGGTACGTTGATGTCGATCGATCTTTTTGATTCGATTTTCCATGCCTTTTAAAGGCCCAGATTGAATAATCAGTCGTTTAGCATTCAAAATTCCTATTGATTGATGAATAACGTTATGCTCATCCATCAAAGAGGCAATGAAGTGTTGTTCATCGTTAGACAAATAGAAGTATTCTTTCGCTTCACGATGAATCAATTCTGTCGGATGTTGTTCCAGCCAAGTATTAAACTGCCTGGCAAACTCATCTTGAGTTAAATCACTAGTTATGATTACAGTTCCTGGAAACAATAAACGATCTAAAACCGTAACATAATCCTGTTTTTTAAAATACCGTTGTTTCTTAGGCAGAAAAGCTGTAAATGGGGAACTTCTTAACAGCTCAATGACTTCCTCTTCATGCCGCTTTTCTACTTCGATAAAATTCCATCTCATCCCATCGCCTCCTTTCCCAAGGAAACTACTGGTAAGATCTTCAGAGGAATCTTGAAGTCTGATTGAAGATAAACATCTGTCTTTATATCTTCACGCATGATCTGTAAGCCATGTTTTATATTTTTATGTATTATATATTTTCCAAACAATTTATTATTTTCACCCATATGAACTTGTCTGAAGAACACCTGATCTGTTCCACCTTGTTGATGATAGAAACCTACAGAAGTGACAACAATACGTTTAACCCCTCTTCCAACAACTTGTTTAAAGGAAGAAAAATCTGTTATTTTAGACTTGAGTTCAATGCTTTCACCTTTGGTCATGCTGCTCCCCCTCTCTCGATGGGAATCAGTTCATAAAAAAAGAACTGCTTCCTTCGCCCCCTGCGAAATCTCTAACAGTCGCTAACCGTCAGATAACGTACACCATTATTGACAGACTAATTTAACCCATTTATAATGAGACATGTATCAAAAAGAAACGTTTTTATCCAATTTTGGCATTAAAATCTTAGTGTCAAAAAATGTGTGACTTTTTTGCCATAAAAAAGGGAATAAATGTAATCAACAACCATTTTTATGTCATAAACAGTTATCATGAGATTCATTTATAACTAATCGATCGAAATAAAAAAAGGCGAATTCTTTCTGAATTTCACCCGATTATAGAAGCTGACCGTAACGTATTTTTGACAAACTCAAACAAAAAAAGAAGGAAAAACCGAAGTTCTCCCTTCTCAGTAAAGCTTATTTAAAGCGTTCTTTTTTGGAATAGGTCGTATGAAGCAGCTCATGGGCAAGATGACTTCCTGGTTCTTTTAAGAACTCCTCATACAAAGCAATAATCTGCGGATTTTCATGGGATTTGCGTACACTCTGCATCGCATCTTCATCATACAGAGCCTTGGCCCGTTCCTTCTTCCAATCAATCGGCTTAAATCCATTGCGGATCGTAGCCGAGATGATCGGCTGACCGCCGCCGTTGATGCAGCCGCCAGGGCAGCCCATAATTTCAATGAAATGATAAGGTGAAGTGCCTGCACGGATCTCATCCAGCAAAGGCTTAGCGCAGCTCATACTGGAAGCTACCGCAACCTTAACCTTCATGCCAGCAACTTCCAGCTCGGCGGTTTTCACGCCTTCCATGCCGCGGACAACAGTGAAATCTAAAGATTCTAATGGCTTATTTTCCAACGTTTCCTTGACGGTTCTTAATGCGGCTTCCATGACTCCGCCGCTGGCGCCGAAGATGACGCCGGCTCCGGAATACTGCCCAAACATATCCTGATCGAAATCTTCATCCGGCAGGTTTTCAAAGTTAATGCCGTACATCTTGATCAATCGGCCTAATTCACGGGTCGTCAGGACATAATCGACATCCGCTACGCCGTCTTTGCGCATTTCTGGCCGTACGACTTCGGCTTTCTTGGCCGTACACGGCATGATCGAAACAACGGTGATCTTGCGCGGATCGAGATTGTGTGTTTGTGCGTAATATGATTTCAGAATTGCACCGAACATCATATGCGGAGACTTGCAGGAACTCAGATGATCCAACAGATCTGGATACTCAAATTCACAATAGCGGATCCAGCCTGGGGAACAACTCGTAATCATCGGCAGGACGCCGTGATTCTGGACACGTTCAATAAATTCATGCCCTTCTTCCATAATCGTCAGATCCGCCGCATAATTGGTATCATAGACGCGGTCAAATCCGATTCTGCGCAGAGCGGCAGCCATTTTGCCCGTGACGCGCGTACCAATTGGCAACCCGAATTCCTCACCTAAAGCGGCCCGAACGGCCGGAGCGGTCTGCACGATGACATGCTGCTCAGGATCATTCAGAGCTTCGATCACCCAATGAATGTCTTCCTTTTCATATAAGGCACCCACCGGACAGGCGTTGACGCACTGGCCGCACTGCATGCAGTTGACGTCGTTTAAGCTGCGGTCAAAGACCGGCGCGACTTTCGTGTTGAACCCACGGTTGATAAAGCTGAGTATTCCCAGACCCTGAACCTTTTTGCAGGTTTCAATGCAGCGCCCGCACAGCACGCACTTGGACGTATCGCGAACGATTCCCGGGGCAACTTCATCGAGTGTTGGACTTGTCTTTTCCCCTTCATAGCGAACTTTGCGGATGCCTAACTGCTGTGCTAATTTCTGCAGTTCACAGTTCTGATTGCGAATGCAGGACAGACAGTCATCGCAATGATTTGACAGAATCAGCTCCACTGTATGTCTGCGGGCCTCCAGCGCTCTTTGTGAATTCGTGAAGACTTCCATCCCTTCGCTGACAGGATAAACGCAGGAAGCCCCTAAGCTTTTTGCCCCCTTGATTTCAACGGTGCAGACACGGCAGGCCCCGGTCTTGTTCACATCTTTTAAATAACAAAGTGTTGGAATCTGGATGCCGGCTTCACGGGCAGCTTCCAGAATCGTGGATCCCGGCTCAGCCTGAACTGGAATATTATTGATTTTTAAATTAATTTTCGTCATATTTCCGCTGCCTCCTTAATCGCGCTTAACCGCACCGAAGCGGCAGGTTTCCATACAAGCGCCGCACTTGATGCACTTGTCATGATCGATAACATAAGGCTTCTGACCTGGAACACCGCTGATCGCCCCAACCGGACAGTTGCGGGCACACATCGAACACTTGCGGCACTTATCCGGATCAATTGAATAATGCAGCAGTTTCTTACAAACCCCAGCCGGACAGCGTTTCTCCTTAACATGCGCTTCGTACTCATCACGGAACAGCCGCAGCGTGGATAAAACCGGATTGGCCGCCGTTTGTCCTAAGCCGCATAAAGCAGTATCCTTAATCATTTTGCCCAGATTTTCTAATTCATCTAAGGTTTCCATCGTTCCGCGGCCTTCGCAGATATCGGTCAACAGCTCCAGCATGCGCTTTGTGCCAACGCGGCACGGCGTACACTTGCCGCAGGATTCATCGACGATAAATTCCATATAGAAGCGGGCCACGTCAACCATGCAGTTGTCTTCATCCAAGACGATCATGCCGCCCGATCCCATCATCGAACCCAAAGCGATCAGGTTGTCAAAGTCAATCGGCGTATCCAGATCTTCCACGGTCAGACAGCCGCCGCTTGGACCGCCGGTCTGAACAGCTTTAAACTTCTTGCCGTTTGGACAGCCGCCGCCGATTTCATAGATGACCTCGCGCAGCGTAGTCCCCATTGGAATCTCAACTAATCCGGTATTGACAATCTTGCCGCCTAAGGCAAAGACTTTGGTGCCTTTGGATTTTTCCGTTCCAATCGAACTGAACCAATTTGAGCCTTTTAATATAATCTGTGCGACATTGGCAAAGGTTTCAACATTATTGATGATCGTCGGCCGGCCCCAGACACCGCTGACCGCCGGGAACGGCGGCTTCGGCACCGGCATGCCGCGCTTACCCTCAATCGACTGAATCAAGGCCGTTTCTTCACCGCAGACAAACGCACCTGCACCTAAACGAATTTCGATATCAAAGCTGAAATCCGTACCTAAAATATGTTCGCCGAACAAGCCCAGTTCCTTGGCCTGATCCATCGCGATCTGCAAGCGCTTGACCGCAATCGGATATTCCGCCCGAATATAGACGTAACCCTGCTGAGCGCCGATCGCATAGCCGGCAATCGCCATCGCTTCCAGGACCGCGTGCGGATCGCCTTCCAAAATCGAACGATCCATAAAGGCTCCCGGATCGCCTTCATCGGCATTGCAGATGACATACTTGTCGCCGGCCGGCTGATCTGCCGCAAACTGCCACTTCACACCGGTCGGAAAGCCCCCGCCGCCGCGTCCGCGCAGACCGGATTTTTTAATTTCGTCGATCACTTGCTGCGGCTGCATCTCATGCAGCGCTTTGGCCAGCGCCTCATAACCATCGCGGGCGATGTATTCGCGGATATTCTCCGGATCCAGCTGACCGCAGTTCTTCAAAGCGATGCGCTGCTGCTTGGCATAAAAACGAATCTTATCGATATCAAAGATTTTTTCCTGAGTAAGTTCATCAATATCATTCATTTCCAGACGTTTTACCGGCTGACCCCCGATAAAATGCTGCTCGATGATCTCCGTGACATCTTCCGGTTTGACATGACAATAGAAAATTTTATCCGGATAAACCGCCACAATCGGGCCTTTCTGGCAAAGGCCGAAACAGCCGGTTTTAATCACACGGATCTGTTGATCCAGGCCGCGTGAGCAGAGCTGTTCATTCATCTGTTCCATGATCAGCTGCGATGATGACGAAGTACAGCCGGTTCCCGCGCAGACTAAGACATGCAGCCGTGGTTCTCCCGGAACTGCCTGAGCGCCGGGATTGCGCAGAGCGATTTCCTTCGCCGCCGCTTCCCGCAGCTGACGAAGTTCATTCCATGATTTCATGTGCTTCTCCTCTTCCTTCCCTAGTGAACGCCGGACTCGGTCTTAATGATCGCTTTGATCCGATCCTCCAGCGCGGTTGAGCTGGTCGCATTGCCATAGACCTGATCGTCCAGAATAGCCACCGGCGCTAAGCCGCAGGCACCTAAACAACGCGTTGCATCCAATGAAAACAAGCCGTCAGCACTGGTCTGATTCACTTTTGTTCCCGTCAGATCACAAATCCGCTGCAATAGATCCGCTGAGCCTTTGACATAACAGGCCGTACCCATGCAGACGTTAATCACATGCTTGCCCTTAGGTTCCGTTGTAAACTGCGTATAGAATGTAACAACACCATACACCTCGGCCGCTGATACGCCGGACGCCGCGGCAATCTTTTCCATTGCTTCAAACGGAATATAGCCCAGTTCTTTCTGGACATCGTGCAGCATCAGCTTGACCGGTCCCGGCCGTCCGCGATGACGATCGACAATCCGATCAATGACCTGCATCGACTGTTCGTTGAGTTTCCCCATCCTTTCACCTCCACGTGTTATTTGGGTTCTCTATTGAAAACATCACAGGGATGATTCAACCTTGTTTTTCAGCCAGCCCAGTATGCCGTCAGCGGCTGCGCTGAGCAGGATAATCCACAGCGTCCAGGCCATCAGCCCGGTCATATCCAGCGCCACCCGCGCCGCATACGACATCTGCCGGCCGATGCCAACCCGAACCTGAGTAAGCACTTCCGCCATCACACAAACCCGCAGGCCAAGCCCAAAGCCGGTCTGAATCGCTGCCGCCAGATGCGGCAGAGCCTGGGGAAGACGGACCTTCCAGAAAACAATCCACGGCGTTTCCGGATAGCAGCGCAGCACATCCTGCAGCTCGCTGTCCAGCAGATCCTGACTGAGCAGGATAGCGGTATAAAAGACCGGAAACAGCACGCAGAAGCTGGTTACCATCACGCTGCCTTCGCTGCCCAGCCAGATCAGAAAAACCATAATATACGATAAATTCGGAATCGTCTTGATAATCACTTCCAACGGTTCAATGAAGCTCCGCACGGTTTTGTTCAGGGCTGCAGCATAGCCGCACAGACCTGCGATCACCAGTGAAAGACCGAAGCCTTTCAGCATCCGTCCCAAACTGGTCAGTGTCTGACGATAGAAATCGGGCCGGGCAAGATCGCCGAGCATCCGGTTCAGTACGTCCCACGGCATCGGAATCAGAATATCGTTATTGATTTTCATCGCCAGCCCCTGCCAGAGCACAAGCAGCAGCACGATCATGATTCCCTGTTCTTTTTTTAACCCTCGTCGCTGATTTCTCATGAAATTATTATATCATCAGACCGAATGGAAACGCTATCTTTATTTCCGCTTTTTCGACCTTTATTTTGTTTTCCATTTCACAAAAAAGGCAGATTAATCCGCCTTTTTCGGTTCTATTCTGGATTATTTGTTCAAACGAAAAACAACATGATTGCTTGCGCCCAGCATCTGCGGCTTTTCGCACATTGCCATATGAAATTCCAGCCAGCTTTGAAACGGTTCTGGTTTCAGCGCATTGAGCTTCTCTGCCAACAGCTCAGCCATCCCATCCGCCGCAAATTCCTGCACCGGCGTCCAGCCCTCTGCATCCAGCCAGCGATGAACTTGTTCCAGTCTCAGAAACACAAACGGAATGTCCGCAACCTTAAAGGTACTGCGGTCATACCGGCCATTGTCCAGAAATTCTGAATTGTAAACCATGGCTTCGGTCACAAACACCATATCGTTATTGATGAAGGCAAAGAATGCCGCCCCGCCTGGTTTTAAAACCCGCAGCACCTGTCGGACACATTGAGTTCGCTGAGCTTCCGTTTCAAGATGATACAGCGGCCCCAAACACAGGACAAGATCAAATGCTTCCTCCGTCAATGAGCTGAGATCCAGGGCGTTGCCCTGAATCACCGTCAAATCCATTTCCGGCTGACGTTTGGTCTGAATGAGCGCGCAGTGCTTCTTCACCGGCTCCACGGCTGTGACTGAATATCCTTCAGCGGCATATTTCAGGCTGTATGCGCCGGTTCCAGCCCCCACGTCCAGAATCCGCATTCCCGGCTTCAGAAATTTTTCAATCTGCCGCGTCGTCGTTAAAAATTCGATGGTACGCGCCGGCGAAGCCGTCAGCCGATGTTCTTCATCGAAATAATCATAGATCAGTTCCAGATCCATTCGTTCCGCCCCCTATCTTCTTGCCTCTAACTTAAAGCTTCGGCTTAGGCATCCAGACGGCTCAGCAATTCGCAAAGCAAAGCGTAGGTTCGCTGGAATGAAGCCAGATTCAGCTTCTCCTGCGGTGTATGAGCACCGCTGGCTTCCGGCACCATTGTGACGATGTCGATATCGGGAATCATCTCGCAGAACACACCGCATTCCGTACCGCCATGGCCCGCTTCCAGTTTCAGTTCCTTCCCGGTTTTCTCTTTCACCAGCTCCGCCAGTTTCTGCCGCATCACACTTTCTTCCTTGTAATCCCACGCCGGATAGCCGTTGTCAAAGCTGCAGGTCCAGCCATATAAGCCCGAAAGAATCTCCAGTTCATCACTCATCTTCTCAATCCAGCTTTTCTGCGCGGAACGCAGCGAAAGCGTGATGACCAGGCTGGAACCACGGCGCTTGATCGAGGCCAGATTTTCCGAAGCCCAGGTTAAGCCGGGTATCGCCATGCTTTTTGCCCGCAGACCGTTGGGCAGAACGGTGATAAAATCAATAAATGCCTTGGAATCCTCAGCGGAATAGACGTTTTCAATCGTCGTGTCTTCACTTAGGGTCAGCGTAACCTCGGGATCACTGGCTTTCAGTTCAGCCTTCACGTCGGCTGATACTTTCTCAATCGCCTTGCGAACTTTGCGGGCATCTTGGCTTGCGAAGCGAATCCAACAATCCCGTGGAATGGCATTGTCTTTGTTGCCGCCGTCCCAGTCCGCAATCCAGACTTCCAGCTCGTTTTTGACTAATTCCCGCAAAGCGCGGATCGCAATCTTGTTGGCATTGCCCAGCTCCTTATCGATATTGCCGCCGGAATGGCCGCCTTTTAACCCGGAAACGGTCAGTTTCCAGCCGCTGCCGTCCCATTTTTCCTGCGGCCGCACGCGCGTCATTGTGCAGACCAAACCGCCCGCTGTCGAGACTGCCGTTTTATCCTCACCGCCGCAGTCCATATTGATCATGCGGTGTGCGGTGAAATACTCCTTTTTCAGCCCCTGAGCACCGTTCAGGCCGATTTCTTCCATGACGGTAAAGACGCATTCCAGCGGCGGATGCGGTTTTTGTTCATCCTCCAGCAGGGCCAGCATCATGGCCACGCCAACCCCGTCGTCCGCCCCCAGCGTTGTGCCGCGGGCCTTCAGCCAGCCGTCTTCGACATAGGTGTCTAACGGCTGGGTTTCAAAATCAAAATCGACGTCTGCTTCCTTTTCACAGACCATGTCCATATGCGCCTGCAGAATCACAGCGCCGTGCTTTTCCATACCGGCTGTTCCGTCTTTGTAGATCATCACATTGTTCATTTCATCCTGAATCCAGCGCAGGCCATGATCCTTCGCAAACTGCACCAGCCAGTCGCTGAGTTGTTTTTCGTTGCGGGAGCCATGCGGGATCTTGGTCAGTTCGTTAAAGTAATAAAATATCCGTTCGTTGCAATCCATTGTCATCGGTGTACCACCCTTTCCTTGTTCTTTATTATATCGCTCATTTTCACTTGCTTTCAACTAAAAATGAAAATTATTTCTTTTCATAACGAAATATTTACAAACAAAAAGGGAGAAGTTGTTTCTCCCTTGATTTCAGTCTAGTGAGCTAAGATGCTTTCGATATCGGTGACCTCAAACAAATTGAGGAAGGATGTCAGCTCCGGCTTGACTTCCTCAGCCGCTGCCAGCCGCAGATTCATCCGTGACCAAGTCTTGGCAATCACCGCGCCGCTTGGCACGCCTAATGTCTGCGCGCCAATCGTTTCAATGTCCTGCTCGACGATGGATGGATCTTGCTGAGCCTGGTTCATATAATCTTCGATGGATTGAAGCAGCGCTTCCACCGCCGCCTGGCGATCCTGCGGCAAATCCTGCCGGACAAACAGCGCAGCCTGCGGATAGCCCTGGGTGCCGGTGACGGCTTTCCATTGTTCCTGCAGATCCAGAATGATCTTCAGTTCCTGACCGTTTTCCTTAGCTTTAGCCATCGTTGCTGTTGCGGCTGGTTCCGCCATCAATGCCACATCAGCCTTTCCTGCAAGCACAGCGCCCTGCACTTCCGCTACGCTGGCATACCAGGTGATTTCCGGAGTGACCGGATGCTTTTCCAGCACGGTTTCCAGAACTTTACCCGGCACCGCGCCTTCGCCAAAGGCAGCAAACACGCCGTCCTTCTCCAGCGCCGACTCCTCAGCAGCGACCAGATACAGGTTGCCCCAGGTAATCACACTTTCCATGCGGTAAGTTGTTTTACCGTTGGCAGCCAGCTTAGCACCCAGGTTGCTTGGAGCGACGAGAATGTCATATTCCGGATTCGGATTAACAAAAGCCGCCTGCAGCACATCTGTCCCGTCGACAAAAGTCACGTCGTGACCATTCTTCACCGGAGCGATCAGGGCCAGCGCCGGAGCTCCGGTCGGGCCTAAAATTGACAGCGTGACCGATTCAGCCTGAGCCGTTGGCTCCGGAGTTGCCTCCGGCGTCGTTTCAGGTGCTTTCGGATTTGCCGCACAGCCTGCGGCCAGCAGCAGAACACTCAGCAAACAAAGCCATTTCTTCATACGCGGGCCTTCGTTTCAATTTCGTTAAGAATGCTTTCCAGCAGTTCTTCTTTGGTAATCGTTACGGAATCTTTTTTACCATAACGGCGAACCGTGGCCGTGCCGTTTTCCACCTCGCCGTCCCCAACGACAATCTGCATCGGGATCTTGTGCGTCTGCGCTTCGCGGACACGGTATCCGAGCTTTTCATTGCGGCCATCGACCTTCACGCGCACGCCCTTAGCCAATAGCATCGCTTCCAGCTGCTGCGCGTAAGCGAGATGACGTTCATGATGCACCGGAACAATCACGACCTGCTGCGGTGCCAGCCACATTGGGAACGCCCCGGCATAATGCTCGATCAGAATGCCGATGAAACGTTCGATGGATCCAAAGATTACGCGGTGAAGCATAATCGGCCGCTTTTTGGAACCATCGGCATCAATATAGGTCAGATCGAAGCGCTCCGGCAGATTCATATCCAGCTGAATCGTTCCGCACTGCCATACCCGGCCTAAGCTGTCGGTTAAATGGAAGTCTAACTTCGGGCCATAGAAGGCGCCGTCGCCCGGATTGATCTTGCAGCTCTTGCCGGCTGCATGACAGGCCGCTTCCAGCGCCGCCTCGGCCTTATCCCAGATTTCAATCGAGCCGATATATTTCTTTTCCGGACGGGTTGACAGTTCAATCGCATAGCTTAAGCCAAAGACTGAATACACACGGTCGATGAAATTAATCAGCCGGACAACTTCACTTTCAATCTGATCCTCGCGCATGAAAATATGCGCATCATCCTGGGTGAAGGTTCTGACCCGGAACAGCCCGTTGAGGGCTCCGCTGGCTTCATGGCGATGTACCTGACCCAGCTCGCCGACCCGCAAAGGCAGATCCTTATAGGAATGCAGACCGTTCTTATACACCAACATGCCGCCCGGACAGTTCATCGGCTTGATCGCAAACTCCCGATCATCGATCATCGTCGTATACATATTTTCCTGATAGTTTGCCCAATGACCGCTCAGCTCCCAGAGTTCTTTGGAAAGCATGATCGGCGTCTTGATGAATTGATAGCCTTCCTTGGTATGTTCTTCATACCAATAGTTTTCCAGAACATTGCGCAGAATCATGCCGTTAGGCAGAAAGAACGGGAATCCCGGTCCGTATTCGCTCATCATGAACAGATCCAGTTCTCGGCCCAGCTTCTTGTGGTCGCGCTTCTTCGCTTCTTCGAGGAAATTCAAATAATTCTGAACTTCTTCCTCACTGTCAAAGCAGATCCCGTAAACCCGCTGCAGCATCTTATTGTTGGCATCGCCCTTCCAATAAGCTCCGCTGACCTTCAGCAGCTTAAAATGCTTGAGTTCTTTGACACTTTCGACATGCGGACCGCGGCACAGATCGGTAAAATCACCCTGCGTATAACAGCTGATTACCGTATCGGCTTCATCCATGTGGCTGATCAGATCCATTTTATACGGATCCTCCTTGAACATTTCCAAGGCTTCTTCCTTGGAAATCTCATGGCGGACAATCCGCTTGCCGTCCTTGACAATCTTTTTCATTTCCTTTTCGATCTTAGGCAGATCTTCCTCATGCAGTACATCATCGCCTAAATCAATATCGTAATAAAAGCCATCGGTAATGACCGGTCCAACCCAGAATTTCGCGTGCGGATACAGATGTTTGACAGCCTGTGCCAACAAGTGCGCGCAGCTGTGATTAAGCACATGCAGATGTTCGTCTTCTTTGATGTTGATCATCTTTCTATTCCTCCTATTTTTTCAAGACCACAAAAAAACGCCCTTGATTAAGGACGTTATTCAACGCGGTACCACCTTACTTCCTGCTTCCTACCCAGAAACAGACACCTCAGCTCGATAACGATGAGAATCGTCGCTTTTTCAAAAGCGATACTCGCAGGCGGTAATCGTTTCCCTTTTCAGTTTCCTTTCACCTACCGGAAACCTCTCTGATCCAAGTTCTGAAACAATCTTGTCCTGGTCTTGATATGTAATTCATTTATACACCGGTTTATCATCCTTGTCAATGGAAATGAATTTTTTCTTCATGACTCCTGACAAATTTTTTCTGCTTATTCCAGCGGCAGCCATTCTGTTTCATTGATCAGCGAGAAATCTGCCTGAACATGCAGCTGAGCTAACGTCAGCGACAGTTTATCGTCAGGCTGCCAGACGGATTCACTGTCCAGCGTCAGACGTACCGGCTCCCCACTTTCATAGTTCACAGCCAAACAAACAGCGAGTTCATCCTGACTTTTGATCAGCGAGAGGATTGGCTCCTGGACTCCCCAGCTCTGTAACAGGTCCACCGCTTTCTCTGCCTCGAGCTTCACGCTGACCTCAGCACAGCGAAGACCGCGAATCGTTTCGTTCATCGACCATTGTCCGGCTTTCAACAAAGCCCACAGTGCGTCTTGATCCAGCGGTATTTTCTCTGGAGGCACGTCATCGACCCATTGCTTTTGCTTTTCCTCGTAGTGCTGCCATTGATCATTTCTTAACCGCCGCTGAATTTGAGTATGCAGCGGAATTTGAAGAAGACCGCTGCCGCCCTGCCACTTCAGATCCAGATTGAAGGAAGCAGGTTCTTTTTGCCACTGCAGCCTTCCCTGGCCTATTACCGTATACGGCAGCCACAGATAGAGGTTGCCGGCTTTGCCTTCGGCTTCGATTTCAATTTCTGCGGTCAATGAAGTCATCGTTGACAATGCCCGGCCTGCCTTGGCCATGATCCATAGCTGATCGAGCCAGCCGCATCCGCTCAGCAGCAGCGCACACATAAGCAGTACGGCTATCCTTCGTCCTGTCCGCTTCATCGTCCTCCCCGCCTTTCCGATTTCATTATACCATGCAAAAGAAAAGGCAGAGTCTTATTGACCCTGCGTTGACGACGGCACACGGTATTGGGAATAAATTTCTTTGAGATCTTCGATCATTTCCTTACTGTCGTAGATCAGCGCGGTATTCCCGTTGACGTAAGCGTAGTATTCGGTTTCCTGACCATTCGCATTGACTTTCATGCGGCCATTCTGGCTGGCATAGTTCAGCATTTTCTGGCTTTCTTCATTGGCCGGATCAAAGCGGTAAAGGTAATAGACCTGATCGTTATACTGAAAGGAAGTGCCTTCCAGGGCGTTGAAATCGGTGTTTTCGATCGGCGTTACCTGATTGAAGGTGTAGTTGTTGGTCTGGAAATAGTCCAAGAGATCCTGCACGCTGGCAATGGTTTCCGGTGTTTCCGTCGGCATCACTGAGCTTTCCGGCGAAGCGGAAGGCGATGGCGAAGGGGTTGCTGAATTGTTGTTGTTCCGGCTGCAGCCGCCCAGGATCAAGGCAAAACCCAGACACAGGACAGCGAACCGCAGAATTGTATTTTTCATTTTGATTCCTCCTGCCAGTATTCTCGGCGTTTTTTTTCCGATTTATACCTTGGCAGAACGGAAAAACTACTGAAACTGAATCGGTGAGGCCAGATTGTTGAGCAGTGCGACAAGACTGTAGCCGGCGATCGCACTGGTTCGGGAATAGATCGCAATCTCAGCCTTGATTTCTTCCCCTTCAACGCGAATCGTGTGCGTATCGCCGATAAAGCCCGGCGTGCTTTCAATTTTCACCCGGGTTTGTTCAGGGCCGTTGGTGGCCAGTGAGGTGGCCACCGCCACGTTGACCCGCCGCGGAAGCAAAGCGATCGCTTCCTTGGCATTGCCTTCAAAAGCGGTCAGCGTCGTCTTGCTGTCGGCCATTTCTTCACGATAGACCGGGGTTGAGCGCAAATATTGAGGACCGGTTTGCGAAGTGATCGAAGCTTCGATCGGACTCATCAGCGCTGCGGTTCGCATTATATCAAACCCGCCGATGGCTCCGGAAGCAATATAGACCTTGCGGCCATGCTGCCGGGCGGTCTTTTGCACCTGCTTGTAAAAATCGTCATCCGCAAAAGCGCCGATCGCCAAAGTGGCCAGATCTACGCCAGCCTCCAACAATCGAATCGCATATGCTTTGACCGCTTCCACGGAAGCCGCTTCGGCAACGATCTGCGGCTGCCAGGACAACAGCTGTTCCACCTCTGTCGTCCCTTCCACACCCACCTCTTCTGCCAGCTTTAAAACCGAGTCCGCTGTCCGGCTGAAAATTCCAACCAGCTCATAATCCGGCATTTTTCCGGCTTTCCAGGCCCGCGCTACAATCTGCCCTAGTTTACCAGCGCCTAAAATCGCAAATTTTGTCTTCATCTGTTTTCTCCTCTGCTTTGCTAAGAAAAGCTGAAGTCTGCGTCTTTTTTCTGACGCCCTGCTTCAGCTTTCCTCCAATTTTCTTCTGATTCTGCCTTGTTCTAATGGGAACGGTCTTCCCTCATCGCCTGCATCGCAGCCACAGATCCCCCATCATACAGAATATCGACACCGGTGAGATAAGAACATTCCTCGCTGACCATAAACGCCATCATCCGGGCAATCTCCTCCGGTTCACCCATGCGTCCCAAAGCGCCGCGTTCTGCGAAAGACGCTGCTTCCTGGCCTTCAATCTCACCCATCGGAGTTTTGAAGGTTCCCGGTGAGATTGAAACAACGCGAATGCCCTGTTTGCCATACATCACCGCCATGCGGGATGTATACCACAGCACAAAGTTCTTGGACAGCGTATACGCCGTGCCGGTCTGCTGCTCAGCCGGAATTTGATCCAGCATCTGACTGACAGCCAAGCGGAATGCTTCACGATCTGTTAGACTCAGCTTATAGATTGGCTTCGGCACTTTATCCGAAGGAAGCATATATGCCGACATGCTGGATACGTTCAGGATACAGCTGCCCTGCGGCATGATCCGCACAAATTCCTCATCCATGTTCATCGTTCCCATTGCGTTGATCTCGAAGATTTTCTGAGCATCTGTCATGTGCGGGGAAACCCCTGCCGCATGAATCAGGACTTTGACCTCGCCTTGCTGAGCGGCATATTCAGCCAGCTTTCGGACCGATTCACGCTGACTGGCATCCGCGGGATAAGCCTCAGCCTCAATACCGGAATCATGAAGCATCTTCACAGCGTTTTCCAGTTTGGAAACAGTTCTTCCCATCAAAATAATCTTATGTTTCTGACCTAAGATCTTGGCTGCTTCCAAACCCATGCCGCTGCCGCCGCCGCTGATAACACAAATACTTTTCATCATCAACTCTCCCTTCTTTGCTTTCTTTTATTATAAACTTTTTCTGCAGGAAAAGCGAACGGCACGCTTTTATTTTATTGGCTTCTGTTTCCATGAGAAAAGGCAAGCTGCAAATCTCAGCCTGCCTTTATGCTTCGAATCCGATTAATGCTTGTCGTTTTTAATCGCTGCCTGCGCCGCAGCCAGTCGAGCGATTGGCACACGATACGGACTGCAGGAAACATAGTTCAGTCCAACACGGTGACAGAATTCAATGGAGCTTGGATCGCCGCCATGTTCACCGCAGATACCCAGCTTGATGTTTGGACGGGTCTTGCGTCCCAGTTCCGCAGCCATCGCTACGAGCTTGCCAACACCATGCTGATCCAGACGGGCAAACGGATCCTGTTCGTAGATCTTCTTGTCATAGTAGTGAGACAGGAATCCGCCGGCATCATCACGCGAGAAGCCGAACGTCATCTGCGTCAAATCGTTGGTGCCGAAGCTGAAGAATTCAGCTTCTTCGGCAATCTCATCCGCCAGCAGAGCAGCCCGCGGAATTTCGATCATCGTTCCGACCATGTATTTCATTTCAATTCCGGAAGCACTGATGATTTCATCCGCGACCTTCGTAACGATGTTCTTCACGTATTTCAGTTCGTTGACATCGCCGACTAACGGAATCATGATTTCCGGTGTGATGTGATAATCTGGATGCTTGCGATTGACGTTGATCGCTGCTTCAATGACCGCGCGGGTCTGCATTTCGGCGATTTCCGGATAGGAAATTGCCAGACGGCAGCCGCGGTGACCCATCATCGGGTTGAATTCATGCAGTGAAGTGATGATGCTCTTAAGATCATCAATATTCAGGTGCATGTCCTGAGCCAGCGTTGCAATATCATAAGAGGATGTCGGCAGGAATTCATGTAACGGCGGATCCAGGTAACGAATCGTAACCGGACGGCCTTCCATCGCCTCATAGATGCCCTCGAAATCCGAACGCTGCATCGGCAGCAGCTTCGCCAACGCCGCACGGCGCTGTTCTTCCGTCGAGGAAACAATCATTTCCCGCATCGCTTTGATACGGTTGGAATCAAAGAACATATGTTCAGTTCTGACTAAACCGATGCCCTGAGCCCCAAAGGCTACAGCCTGTTTAGCATCTTTCGGTGTATCCGCATTGGTTCTGACCTGAAGGACGCGGCGTTCATCCGCCCACTTCATGAAGGTTTCAAAATCACCGGAAATCTGGGCAGGTACAGTCTTGACGGCTTCGCCATAGACATTGCCAGTCGAGCCGTCCAGCGAAATCCAGTCGCCTTCCTTGAAGGTCTGACCTGCAACGGTAAAGGTTTTCTCTTCTTCATGGATGTCAATTTCACCGCAGCCGGATACGCAGCAGCGTCCCATGCCACGCGCGACAACTGCCGCATGCGAAGTCATGCCGCCGCGGACCGTCAGAATTCCCTGAGCCACGTTCATGCCTTCAATATCTTCCGGCGAAGTTTCCAAACGGACTAAAACGACCTTCTTGCCTTTATTGGCTTCAACAATCGCATCCTCGGCGCTGAATACCACCTGACCGCAGGCGGCACCCGGCGAGGCTGGCAGACCATTGGCAATCTGATGGGCCTGTTTCAATTCAGCCGGATCAAACTGCGGATGCAGCAAAGCATCCAGAGCTTTCGGCTCAACCATCATCAGCGCTTCATCCTTGCTGATCAAACCTTCGGCAACCATATCGCAGGCGATTTTCAAAGCTGCCGCCGCGGTGCGCTTTCCATTTCGCGTCTGAAGCATAAACAGCTTGCCGTTTTCAATCGTAAATTCCATGTCCTGCATATCGCGGTAATGCTTTTCCAGCTTGCCGCAGATTTCAACAAAGCTGTTGTAAGCCTCCGGCATGACTTCTTTTAATTCATCAATCGTCTGCGGCGTACGGATTCCTGCCACGACGTCTTCGCCCTGCGCATTCATCAAGAATTCGCCGAACAGTTTGTTTTCACCGGTTGCCGGGTTGCGGGTAAAGGCTACGCCGGTACCGCAGGTATTGCCCATATTGCCGAACACCATCATCTGAACATTGACCGCTGTTCCCCAAGAACCTGGGATATCGTTCATCTTGCGGTAGTAGATCGCACGCGGGTTGTTCCAAGAACGGAAGACGGCTTCAACAGCGCGGATCATCTGTTCTTTCGGATCCTGCGGGAAGTCTTCATTCAGGTTTTCTTTATAGAACTCCTTGAAGCAGGCCGTCAGCTCCTTCATATCATCAGCATCCAGCTCAGTATCCAGCTTTACGCCCTTGCGGTCTTTGATCTCGTCGATAATCACTTCAAACTTGCTTTTCGGCAAGCCCATGACGACGTCTGAGAACATCTGAATGAAACGCCGATAGCTGTCATAAGCAAAGCGCGGATTTTCCGTCTTCGCCGCAATCGTTTCGACAACTTCATCGTTGATGCCCAGATTCAGAATCGTGTCCATCATGCCTGGCATTGAAGCCCGGGCTCCTGAACGTACGGAAACCAACAGCGGGTTTTCCTTATCGCCCATCTTTTTCCCTGTCATTTCTTCCAGAGTTTTCAGATTGCGGTTAATTTCCTCCGTAATCTCCGGTGCAATTTTCTCTCCATCTTCATAGTAACGCGTGCAGACTTCCGTTGTAACGGTAAAGCCCTGCGGAACCGGCATGCCCAAATTGGTCATTTCTGCCAGATTTGCCCCTTTTCCGCCGAGCAGCTCGCGCATTTTACCATTTCCTTCAGAGAAAAGATAAACATATTTTTCGCTCATTGTTCCTCCTTATAGGCGTATTTTCCAGCCAACTTTCATAGACTTATTATAGCGGAACTGACCAGGAATTTCCATAGTTTTTGTAAACGTTTACATATTTTTGGTCTAACCAGATTTCCCTAAAATGACAAAAAAGCCTTTCAGATCGGGTCTGCTAGGCTTTTTTTGCACTTAAACTTTTTTTCTGATTTTATCCGCGGTTTGGATCTGAATGCAGGAAACGGCGGATGAAGCGGAACAGCCGCTCATCGTAGTGCGAACTGTGATAGGCTTCGCAATGTCCGGCGGAAAGCACGGTATACAGCTCTTTTTCACTGGCGCAGGCATAATAGTTTTCAAACACCATGTCATACGGCACGAAATCGTCTTCCTCACCATGGATAAACATCATGGGTACGCGGCACTGCTTCAGCTGTTCGACAGCACTGGCCTGCCAGACAGAATAACCGCAGCGCATTTTGATCAATGTCGACAAGCCGATCAAAACTGGCTGAGTTGCGATGCCAAACGCTTGGCGCACCTGCTTTTCGGCAATCGCCGGAACACTGGTATAGCCGCAGTCTTCAATCGCACAGACAACGTGATCGTTCAGATCTTCTTCCCCGCACGCCATCATCACTGCGGAAGCGCCCATCGACAGACCGAACAGAACAATTTTGCTTTCAGGATGCTCCTGGGCAATCCGATCGGTCCATAAAATCAGATCACGCCGGTCATTCCAGCCCATTCCGACATAATCGCCCTCGCTTAAGCCATGGCCGCGCAGATCCGGCAGCACGATATTAAAACCTGCTTCATCCAACGTCTTCGCGCGCGGCAAAAGTGCCAGACTGTCCGCTCCATAGCCATGGGCCATGACGATCCACTTTTCACTTTCCGGATGGTTAAGAATCTGCGTCGCATGCAGCCGCAGCCCGTCAAAGGAAGTCAGCGTCAGATCGAGAACCTGACTGTTGACAAACCATTGCTGAACAGCTTCCTGACGCAGCAGCCGTTCCGTCCGCTGCGGCTCGGAGAATGCTTCTTCCTGCGGACCCATCGCAAAGAACTTCGGTCCGCGGCGGATAAAACGGTTATATGCCAGCTCACAGATTCCATAATAGCCGGCCGCTGCTCCAACAGTCGCTCCGGCCGCGATCATTACTTTTGTTTTTGTTTTCATGGTTATCACCCGTTCCTATTATATCATGACTTCGCTTTCCCTGCCGCATCTTTTGTCTGTGTCTAACCCATAGTTATCGTGATTTGTCCAATTTGTCCAGATTTTCGTTCACGGCGATAGCGCAGGATCACAATCCCATCATCAATCCAGGTCTGTTCCAGATGCAGCGGAATCGACGCAAAATCAGCCTGAAACAACCGTCGGCCCCGGCCTAATAAAATCGGAATGATGCCGATGATATACTCGTCGACGACATCTGCCTGAATGAACGACTGAGTAAGACCGGCTCCGCCAAACAGCCAGATATCTTTGCCCGGCTGCTGCTTCAGCGCCAGAACCTGAGCCACAACATCCCCGCTCACTCTCACGGCCGGCGGATCCAGTGAGATCTTCTGTGAGGAAGCAATCCAAAACTGCTTGCCAGCCGGCTCCTTAATAAAATCCAGACCGCAGTCCGCATAGGCTTTTCGGCCCATAACCACCACGTCGATCTGACGGGCAAACTCCTCAATATCATAAAGCGGCTGCGTATCCAGCGACCGATCACCCTGACCGCGGATCCACTCAAAGCCACCGTCGCAGTCACAGATATATCCATCCAGACTGACGGCCAGATTTAAAATAACTTTCCGATCCATTTTTGTTTACCTCTTTCTTAATTGGACTTCCTGTCGTTTAGTTTAACCGGTTCGGCGCTTTTTACCGCTTCCTTTTCAAATAAGCCAAAGCAGAAATTGCCGCCTGCATCCTTCTCCTTTTCTGATTAAACGTTGGAGTTGACGGTCCCTGATCTCCTGTCTTTCCCTAATGCTTCGCAGCTTTTCATTCACCAATCCTAAAAATCAACAAGGGCCGCAAAACAGAAAACCCGATCTTCAAAAGACCGGGTCATGCGGAAACAGAACTTCACAATTCCATCTCTGCATTATTTTTCAATTTCCTGTAAGCGCGTCTCTACGATTGCCAGCTGCTGCTTATAGGTTTCCAGCTTTTTGCGTTCGGCTTCAACCTTTTCGGCCGGCGCCTTGGCAACAAAGCGTTCATTGGAAAGCATGCCTTCCGCACGCTTGATTTCGGCGTTCAGATGGTCCGCTTCCTTTTTCAGCTTGGCCTTTTCTTCTTCCAGATCAACGACGTCGCTCATCGGAATGCTCAGAGAACCACCCAGGATTGGACGAACAAGCATTTCTCCGTCCAGTTGAGCTTTCCAGCTGGCTTTGCACATCTTTTCATAGATGGAAGCGATCTGAGCATCGACGGCGGCCGGCTGATTCTGCGCGTTTTTGATCGTCATGGCCAGCGGTGCGGACGGCTTCAGATTGTAGTCAACCCGAACCTGACGAATTGTCTTAATAACTGAAATCAGCTGATCGACTTCATAATTATGACTCAAATCCAGACCTTCGATCGATGTCGGCCAAGCCGCCAGGCAGCAGGCTTTTTCCGTGTGCGGCAAGACGCTGTAAATTTCTTCGGTCACAAACGGCATGAACGGATGAAGCAGACGGATAATCGCCCGCAGGCAGACGATCAGCGTCGACTGCGTCGCACGCTTGACGGACGCATCCTCGCTGTTTAAACCGGCCTTGCTCAGTTCGATATACCAGCTGCAGAAATCATCCCAGATAAAACCGTACAGTTCGTTGCCGACCAATGCGAATTCATATTTATCCATGTTGGCCGTTACCGAAGCAACCGTTTCATTTAAACGATTGAGAATCCACGTATCCGTGATCGACAGATGGCTTAAATCAATCTGTTTCAACGTGAAATCTTCCGGCATGTTCATCATGACAAAGCGCGAAGCATTCCAGATTTTATTGATGAAGTTCCAGGAAGCTTCCAGCTTTTCTTCAATGTAGCGCATATCCTGACCCGGTGTGGAATTGGTCGTCAGGAAGAAGCGCAGGCTGTCGACGCCGTGCTTTTCAATGACGTCCATCGGATCGACGCCGTTGCCCAGCGACTTGGACATTTTCCGGCCTTGAGCATCACGGATCAGGCCATGGATCAAGACATCCTTGAATGGTCGGGAATGAGTGAAATACCGTGCCTGAAAGGCCATCCGGGCAACCCAGAAGAAAATGATATCATACCCTGTAACTAAGACGTCGTTAGGATAATAACGATCCAGATCCGGCGTGGCATCCGGCCAGCCCAACGTTGAGAACGGCCACAGCGCACTAGAGAACCAGGTATCCAGGACATCTTCATCCTGCGTCCAGTTTTCGATATCCTGCGGCGCTTCAATTCCAACGTAGATTTCTCTAGTTTCCTTATGGTACCAAGCTGGAATCCGGTGTCCCCACCACAGCTGACGTGAAATACACCAGTCTTCGATGTTCTCCAGCCACTGCGTGAACGTCTTTTCAAAGCGCGGCGGGTAGAAATTGATTTTCTCATCGGCATTCTGCTGATGCTGCAAAACATCTTCCGCCAGCGGCTTCATTCTGACAAACCACTGCTTAGAAAGCATCGGTTCAACGATGACGTCGGTCCGCTCCGAGTAGCCGACCTGATGGATATGCTTCTCAATCTCAATCAAATTGCCTTCCTGACGGATTTTCTCTGTCAGCTGCTTCCGGCATTCAAACCGATCCATCCCCTCAAATTCACCGCAGCGCTCATTCATCGTCGCATCCGGATTCATACAGATAATCCGCGGCAGATGGTGACGTTCCGCGATTGCAAAGTCATTCGGATCATGCGCTGGGGTACATTTCATCGCGCCCGTTCCAAATGCAATATCGATGTAATCATCGCCAATAATCGGCAGTGCTTCGCCGTTGGCCGGATTGACTGCATGCAGGCCGATCAAATGCTTAAATCGTTCATCTTCCGGATGAACAACGACACAGACATCCCCAAACATCGTTTCCGGACGGGTCGTTGCGACCTGGAAGCATTCGCCGGTTTCAACAACCTTGTAATTGAAGGTATACATCGCCCCTTCGGTTTCCTTATGAATGACCTCAATGTTGCTTAACGCTGTCTTGGCTGCCGGATCCCAGTTGATGATCCGCTCGCCTTGATAGATCAGCCCGGCATTGTAATAATCGACGAAAACCTTGGCTACGGCTTTGCTCAGACCTTCATCCAGCGTGAACCGCTCTCGGGTGTAATCCAATGACAAACCCATCTTCGCCCATTGCTGCCGAATATGACCGGCATATTCTTCCTTCCAGTCCCAGGCCCGCTCCAAAAACTTCTCCCGGCCGAGATCATAGCGGGAAACGCCTTCCTTTTTTAACCGCTCGTCAACTTTAGCCTGCGTCGCGATACCGGCATGGTCCATACCCGGAACCCACAGCATGTCCATTCCCTGCATCCGTTGATAACGGGCGATAATGTCCTGCAGCGTTGTATCCCAGGCATGACCTAAATGCAGCTTCCCGGTAACATTGGGCGGCGGGATAACGATACAGAAAGGATCCTTGCTTTGATCTCCGGCTGTAAAATAGCCTTCTTTGATCCAGTTGTCATAGCCCTGCTCAACATCCAAATGGTTATATTTCGGGGCCAGTTCCTTATTCATCAGTGCTTCCTCCTTATTTTAATTTTTTACACGCTGAACAAAAAAAGCGTCCTGCAACAAGGACGCTTTACGCGCGGTACCACCTTACTTCATCTTTTTCAAGATGCGCTTTCACCGGTAACGACGGCTTTCGGATTTTCCTACTTTGCTTTCAGAAAATCAACTTCCGGACGACTTTTCACCAAGCTTCTTCTGACTCCCTTTCACCTTCCGGGAGTTCGCTGATTTCCTAAAGCGGCTACTTCTTCCGTTCAACGTAGATGGTTTTATTATAGACATTGCGCAGGCGCTTGTCAATTCCAATTCCGCGGTTTTCAACACTGAAATGGATCAGGAACATCAAATTATTACGTTTTAACTAAGTTGCCTCTTAAAACCTGAATCACACCTTGTCAGGCTGTGAAAAGAACTGCGGGCATTCGCGCTTAAACATCGCCAAAGCTGTTTCCCAATAGTTTTTCTTCGCCTCAGATTCCATGGTAAAGGTCAGCTTATCCTTCGACCAGTTCTCCTCCAAGGGGCCAAACGTATTCTTTGGCAGATCAAAACCGAACCGCTGCATGACCAATAAAGCAAATTCGCGGAAAGCCCCGCCGAAAGCAGTGATGATGTGATCCTGTTCAACAATCGGCGCAAAACGGAAATTCGCTTTCTGCATAAATGGTAGATCCTCCAGCACTTCCTGATAGAACCCACCGCAGTAAGCCCGGTTTTCCAATAATCCCGCTGCCCCTAACAGCACCGGCGAAACCGAAATCGCAGCGATCAAAATGTCGGATCGATCTTTGAAGCGAGCTAAAAAGTCGAGCTGCCTGCGGTCTTTCAGGACTTCCGGAAATTCTGCGATTCCCGGCAGGATCAGACAATCAATTTCATCAAGATCCAATTCCTCATAACAGATATCCGGCAGCACTGTAAAGCCTTCCTCCGTTTTCACTGGATTGCGATCTGCGGCACAGACAGTCATCGGTTTGCCCAATCCTACCATCCATTCGGTCAGACAGCTGATCTCCTGCATACAGAACGCACGATAGATCATTACCGCGGCTTTCTTCATTTCCCATTTTCCCTTTCCTATTATTAATTTTAATGTAGCACATCCCCAACTGAATCACAAGTTTTCTCCGATTTCTGATTTTGATTCTGATTTAATTCCGTTGTATTGCAGCACAGCGGAATCCAAGAAAGAAGAAAAACCCCTGAGTTGGGGTTGTTGTCCTGATCAATTTTGCTTACAGCGGTAGCTGAACCAGCGTTTTTTCCTCTAATGGCTTATTCTGGTTCACAGCGATCAGCTGCTTTTCATTAACGCCGTAACGCTGAGCAATTGCCGCATAGGTATCGTTGGCCAGCGCCAGCATATAACGGCTGGTCACGATGACATTCTCGGCATCGTCAAAAAGGTCTTCAATCTCAGCCGCTTCTTCTGCCTGGGGTTCGGCTTCCTCAGCCTCTTCTTCAACCTCAGTGTTCTCTAGCATATCCGACACTTCTTCCGCTACGATTTTCTTTTCCTTCACCGCCGGCTTCGGCGCTGTCATCGCTGCGGAAGCAAGCTTTGCTTCCTGATCTGCGTGCTGAACTTCTGTTTGTGCAGGCTGAACCATGGATGCCGGTGCAATTTCCGCATCGGACTCCAAAATCGCCGCAGCCCGTTCTTCTTTCATCCCATAGACATTCAAATAGATCGTCACGATCATATCCCGATCTTCGATGCGGGCATCGTAGTGATGCAGACGGATGCGAAACTGTGAGGCATCCTGCAGCTTATCCATTGGTGCCAGAACATCCAGCGTGATTTCTTCATTCAGCGCATAAGCACCTTGTTCATCAGCGGCCTGCCCTTTGACCCACAACGAGCCTAACGCCCGGATGCCGTCCGTTTCCGTGTGATATTGAATCTCATTGGTGATCTGACATTGCAGAATTTGATCGACCGGACGGCTAAGTTCCAGACGTTTCTCAATTTTCATTGGTTTCATCCTTGTTTCCTCCCCAGCATTCCTGCTTCAATGTCAGTGTATGCCCAAAGCCCTAAAATATGAAAAAAGCCCGAATCACTCGGATTCAGGCTCCTTGTTGTCTAATAACGCTTCGATCGCTTCCATCAGTTCTTCCCGGCCTTGTTTCGTGATCGCCGAAAAGGGAATAATCACCTCTTGGCTGCAGGTCAGAGCTTCAGCAATCAGCTTAATCTGTCGGCTTTGCTGAGAACGCGGAACTTTATCCATCTTGGTCGCGACCACCGCAAACGGAATCTCATAATACCGCGCATACTCGGCCATCCCGATATCATCCTCGGTCGGCGCGTGACGCATATCCACTAACAGAACCAGACCTTTCAGCTGCGAACGGCTGGAAAAATAATCTTCCATCATCTCGCCGAACTGGATCAGCATCTGTTTGGACGCATTGGCAAAGCCATAGCCCGGCACATCCACCAGCATGAAGCGGTGATCAATGTCAAAGAAATTCAGCAGCCGCGTCTTGCCCGGCGTGTTGCCGACATAGGCCAGCGCCTTGCGCCCGCATAACGTATTGATCAAGGACGACTTACCAACATTGCTGCGGCCAGCCAAGACAATTTCCGGCAGTTCACTTTCCGGCCAGTGTGCTTTTGACGGCGCACTGACGACCAGTTCAGCTTCTTTGATTTCCATTCAGCGAACCAACGCTTCCTGGATAACCTGATCAACGGTTTCCACTGGAATGAAGTGAATATCATTTTTTACAGTCTCCGGAACTTCATCCAAATCTTTGACGTTGTTCTTCGGAATGATGACCGTTGAAATTCCGCTGCGGTGCGCCGCCAGCGATTTTTCACGCAGGCCGCCGATCGGCAGTACGTTGCCGCGCAGTGTCACCTCGCCGGTCATCGCCAGATTCGCATGCACCGGATGCCGGGTGATCGCCGAAACCAACGCTGTGGTCAGCGTGACGCCGGCACTTGGGCCATCCTTCGGCACAGCCCCTTCTGGGCAATGGATATGGATATCATGCTTATCGAAGAAAGCCGGATCAATCTTGTATTCAACCGCTCGGCTTTTGATATAGTCTAAGGCAATCTCGGTGGATTCCTTCATGACATCGCCCAGCTGTCCAGTAACGATCAGCTTGCCCTTACCATCAAAATAGGTGACTTCAACCGGCAGGATATCGCCGCCGAAAGAGGTGTAGGCCAAACCAGTAACCACGCCGATCTGATCCTTTTTCTCCTTGACGCCGTATTCAAATTTCTCTTTGCCTAACCATTCCTGAATCAATTTCTTCGACACTTTGACTGAACGCTTGCCGTCTTTCATGATCGTCAGAACACTCTTGCGGCACAGCGAAGCAATCACACGCTCCAGCTGACGAACACCGGCTTCCCGTGTGTAATGCCGGATTAAATAGATCAGCTCCTCATCGCCCAGCTTGAACTGACTTGGCTTTAAGCCATTGATTTCAGCCTGCTTGCGGATCAGATGTTCCTGTGCAATGCTGACCTTTTCCACCTCGGTATAAGAAGACAGCTCGATGATTTCCAAGCGATCGCGAAGCGCCGCTGGAATGCTGTCCAGCGTATTGGCCGTCGCAATAAACATGACCTTGGACAGATCATACGGTTCTTCCAGATAGTTATCCGAGAACAGCTTGTTCTGTTCCGGATCCAGAACTTCCAGCATCGCACTGGAAGGATCACCCTTGTAGTCACTGGCCATCTTATCGATTTCATCGATCAGGAAGACCGGATTGATGACGCCGGCTTTTTTCATGCCCTGAATGATCCGGCCCGGCAGGGAACCCAAATAAGTCCGGCGATGGCCGCGGATTTCCGCTTCATCCCGAACGCCGCCTAACGACGCTTTGACAAACTTGCGGTCCAGCGCCCGCGCAACGGACTTGGCCAACGAGGTCTTGCCGACACCCGGAGGCCCAACCAGACACAGAATCGGCGCGTTCAGCGACTGCGTCATCTGCTTGACTGCCAGATATTCCATGATGCGGTCCTTCACTTTTTCCAGACCAAAATGATCTTCATCGAGGCGCTTCTGCACCAGTTTGAGATCTTCGTTATCTTCCGTTTCCTGCCACCATGGAACGCCTAAGAGCCAATCCAGATAGGTCCGGACAACCCCGGCTTCTCCGGAAGCTCCCGGCAGCATTTCATAACGGGCCAGTTCTTCACGGGCTTTTTCCTTGATTGCTTCCGGATATGGATTTTCCTCAATCATCCGGCGCAGTTCTTCAGAATCGTCGCTCTGATTGGAAACATCGCCCAGCTCTTCTTTAATCGCACGGAGCTTTTCCCGCAGATAATATTCTTTCTGCGATTCATCGATCCGCTCTTTTACTTTTTCATTGATATTGTTTTCAATATCGGACAGCTGTTTTTCTTTTTCCAGCTCCTGAATGATCATCATCAGCCGTTCGTTGACATTCAGCGTTTCCAACAAAAGCTGCTTCTTTTCCAGCGGCAATGGGAAATACTGGGCAAACTGGTCGGACAGCGTCGGGGCAGAAACGCCCTTAGTCAGCTGTGCGATGATCTCTGGCGGAAAATTGTTGGCACTGGAAGCAATGTTTTCAAACTCCTTGGCCACTCGGCGGATCAGCGCCATCTCTTCAAGATTGTCGCCGGCTTCATCCGCAATCGGCAGAACCGTCGCCATAAACAGTCGGCCCTCATCCTGCATGGAAACAAGCTTTGCCCGTTCCAGGCCGCTGAAGGTAATCCGCATAAAGCCTTCTTTACGGCGGATATTTTTGATTCGGCACAGCGTGCCGAAAGTGTAGAGATCCGAAGGAGCAGGATTGTCAACCATGATGTCTTTCTGGCAGACGAGCCAGACATGACCATCGAACTTTTCTTCTGCTTCCTCAACGGCACGAATGCTCTTTTCCCGGCCGACTTCAATCATGATGTCCTGCTGGGGAAAAACAATGATTCCTCGTGTAGCGATGACCGGAACACTGATTTCCATTCTTTCGTTGTTCATTGACACCCTCCTTGTCTGAAATAATACGTGTTGTAAAGGTCAAAAAAGACGCGAAGCGTCTTATTTGTTAGTGGAATCCTTAATCAAATCCAGCGCCTTGCGCAGCCGGACATCGTAAGAGATCGAAGACGCCGGAATTAATTCTTTTACCTTGTCTTTCTCCATGTTGTATTGGGAAGCGATCAGACCGTATTCCGTATCGATATCTTCCTCACCGACTTCCAGGTTTTCCTGGGTTGCAACCGCATCCAGAACCAAGCGCAGCTTCACTTTGCTTTCAGCGTCCTTGGCCATCTGTTCACGCAGCGTTTCTTCACTCTGACCGGTAATCTGGAAGAACTGCTGCAGGGAAATGCCCTGCTGCTGCAGACGGTTGGCATAATCCTGAATCATATCATCGGTTTCATTTTTGATCATGATTTCCGGAATTTCAACTTCGCAGGCATCCACAACCGTGCTGATCAGCTTGTTGGTCGCTTCATTTTCCGCATTCTGCTGCTTCTGTTCTTCCTGATTCTTCCGAATCAGTGCTTTTAAGTCTTCCATGGTTTCCACATTCGGAGCATTGACGTCCTTCGCCAGATCGTCGTTCAGCTCCGGCAGAACTTTGGCTTTGATTTCGTGAACCGTTACTTTGAAGACAACCGGCTGACCCGCCAGTTCAGCAGCCTGATAGTTTTCCGGGAACGTGACGTTGATGTCCTTCGTTTCTTCCTTCTTCATGCCGATAACCTGTTCTTCAAAGCCTGGGATGAAGCTGTTGGAGCCGATTTCCAGCGGATAGTTTTCACCCTTGCCGCCCTCAAATGCAACACCATCTTTAAAGCCTTCAAAGTCGATGACCGCGGTATCGCCGTTTTCGACTTCGCCCTCTTCCTTCACTTCCAATTCGGCAAAGTTTTCCTGAATCCGCTTCAATTCAGCATCCACTTCTTCCTCACTGACGGAAGTTTCGGCGACTTCATAAGCTAAACCCTTGTATTCGCCCAGCTTGACTTCCGGCTTAACCGCAAAAGTAAAGCTCATCGTTGCGGCTTCCTCGCTGATTTCTTCAATATTCAGCTCCGGCCGGGAGATCGGCCACAGGCTGTGCTCATCAATGCCGGCATCCAGCAGATCTTGAGCGCAGTGCTCGACAGCTTCCAGCATAATCTTCTGAGCTGGTACATATTTCTTAGCCATCGCAGCCGGAACGGAACCCTTTCTGAAACCCGGGATTTCCAGTTCTTTCGCTAATTTATTAAAAGCTTTTTTCTGAGCCGTTTTCCAGTTTTCACCTTCAATGGTGACTTTCAGTTCGCCTGTTGATTTTTCTTTTAGTGTCCAAGTTGACATAAACTTCTTTGTCCTCCTTATGTCTAGCCTTTCTATTATAACAAATGTTATCTGAATTTCAAATAAATTGGCTTTTTAAATCAAATAAATTGACATTTTCAAGCTGCTGCTGAGATACGAACTGACGCCATCCTTCCTCATCCTGCATACTGCAGTATACTAGATGAACACAGCTGGCCGCAAGCGAGACGCCCTCTTCTTCCTCAAAACCCAGCGGCAGCGCCAGATAAGCCTCACGGATCAGCACCTGTTCGCACAGATTAAATAAGGAAGGATTCTCATTTTCCAGCCATTCGCACAGCTGTAAACGGGCAGCAAGAAACCCATCGCTTTCCGCGGCCCCTTCTTGGTAGCGGGGAATAAACGTATATTGAATTCCATCGCGGTTCAGCGTCAGCTCCTCATTAATCTGCTGCTCAATCAGCGAATCAATCAGCAGCGCTGAAGCCAGCGGATCCGGATCCGTTTTTAAATAGACCCGCACAAGATCCAGACAGGAGCGCAGATTCATCCCGTGCATGGCGTCGACAGCCTTGAGCTGCTGCTCGCGCCCGCCTTTCAAGCTTTCTTCAATTTCATCCAGACTCATCCCGCTGGCAGAAGGCCTGCGGTTTTCAGCGGCCAGTCCGCGCAGCTGCTGATCAAACTGGCGCAATACCGGAAGAACGTCAGAAGGCACATACGGCATCGCCAGTTCCGTATCGACCTTTGTCCGGGCTTCCTCAATCCGTCTTTGAGCGATCAGCTCTGTGATTTCTTCAATCAATTCCGCATAAAATCCCGAGCTCATCTTCATCACTCCTTTATCAAAAAGAAAAGAAGGAAACCTTCTTCTGTTTGTCCCTATTATAACACAAGCCCTTCATTCCCGCATGCTTTTTGCCTGCAAGGAAGAAAAAAATCCTTCATTGAAGGATTCCTGTTATAAGTGGCGTCCCGGAAGGGACTCGAACCCCTGACCGTGCGCTTAGAAGGCGCATGCTCTATCCAGCTGAGCTACCGGGACAGCATTCGTTCAACTGTTTTGAACGCTCAATCATAATATCAAAAAGCGTTGAAGAATGCAAGTCATTTTAGCATATTTTGTTGACAGCGTACGCTGCGCATCAAAACCGCGTCCAGTTGACACGTTCGATGTTCACTTCCCCATCTTCAATCGTAATTACCGCATAACACGGCGGGGTGCCGTCGCGGTTGCGGGACAGCGCGCCTGGGTTCACAAGAACCACACCGTCACGCTGCTGGCTGGAAAAAATATGCGTATGTCCGTAAAAGACAAAGTCGCAGCCTTGCCGCCGCGCTTTGCTGACCAACATATCGAGCTGACCCATATACAGATGATGATGGCCGTGAACAATCATCATGCGATGATTTTCCAGTTCCAAAATCTTCATCTCCGGATACTCATAATAAAAATCATTGTTGCCCCTGACGCACACATACCCCTGTAAAAACTGCGGCGGCAGCTCGCTGTCCCCGCAATGGATAAACACATCCGCATCCCGATGGAGCTCTAAAATCTGCTCCAGCGGTTCAGTCCGACCGTGGTTATCACTGACCACTACTATCTTCATTTTACCACCTGTACTAATAATATCAGATTTACCGTCTTCCTTAAAGCAATATTTGGTTGAGAATCAAGGAATTTAAGTCAATCGGATCATCGTTGACACCGCTGAGATTCACCGTCACCCCATCGACCTGCAGTTCTACGCGACTGACGCCCAATGAGCTTTGAATGCTTAAAAGCAAACTGGTAACCAGCTCTTCATTGACTTTCTTTTCCTCATCCAGAATTTCGCCGTTTACGTTAATCGTCAGTAAATCCGCGTCCAGCGAACAATCCAAGACGGCAATCGGCGTTTGGGCTAAGGGCTGTTTCAGCTGACTGAACACGCTGATATCCGACAGAATGGAAGACAGGGTATCCTGCAGACTGGTCTGATTGCTGATGCGCAGCGTCTTCGGCACATACACGCTCATGCCATTTTTCTGGCGGGTGTAGAACACGGTCAGGGAATGACTGTCATGCAGACGGTTGACGGTATTTTCAAAATTGTTGATTCCGATCTGCCGATTTAACGGCATCGGCACCGGGGTTGACAGCTGCGGCATATGCGTCAACGGTTCGCCGGCCAGATAAAGCAGCACCTCGCTGACCTCATCAAACTGCGTGACTGCCCAGGTCACCCCTTCCAACAACCGCATCTCCGTTTTAGGATCATAATTGCGAAAATTCTCTGGAAAGTACAACGACAGCTGACTGCCCTGCAGCGAGCAGCTTTCAAGCTGGGCATTGTTTGGCAGCAGACCGCGGACCCCCTGCACCGGTTCATTGCCGATCGTCATTAGCCGCAGCACCTCGGCGATTTTCTGATTCAAGTCCAGACCTTCCTCAATCCCCAGTGTATAGGGAATCAGGGTTGCATCTTCATCCAGCAAATAGACTTGGACCATATCCCCGCTGGCGCCAGTACCGCTGACGGTCGTGATGGACTGCGGGCGGGAAGGCCACAGCACGGTGGTTAGATAAGCAGCCAGCGCTACCGCTCCGAACATCAAGGCTGCGCCCTGCTTCAAAGTTTCAGGTTTGATTTTCATGAACATCCCCTCCTGTCACAGTGTATGCGCGCCTGCTTCAGGAAATGATGCCCAGGACAAATTGAAATACCAGATTGTGAAGCCGGAGCGGCAGAAAAAAAGAACAGGTTTCCCTATTCTTCGATCGGCAGGAAAGTGGATTGTTCATCCATCCACTGTTTTCTTATTTTTCGATTTGAACATGTTCGCAAACTGTATCCCAACGCATTAACTGATGCAGCTGCCGGCTTAACTGTTCCCCGCTGCCGGTCGTCACGATCCGCAGCGTTCCCTGACCCGCTTTCTTTGGTGCTTCTAATGCAATGCTTTCCGAATCGATCAGCGGTATCTGCAGGACCTCCGCAAACTGCTCGCGGGCAAAGGGAAAATGCGTACAGGCCAGCACCGCCGCGTCATATTGTCCGCGATAGGCTCTGAGCTCACCTTGAAGATAAGCCAAGATTTCCTGCTTTGGGCACAAATGTTCAATCATAAACGCCAGACAGCTCAACCCGACCTCTGTGACTTCCGCCTGCGGACGCTGCTGAGCCAGCACTTGTTTATAGCGGTGCGACTGAACGGTGAACGGCGTGGCCAAAACAAGAATTTTCCGGGCAGACTCGGGAATCAGTTCACAGGTTTTGGAAATAATCTCAATCACCTGCGCCTGTCCGATATACCTACGGGCAATTCCGGTTGCACTGGCGGTATTGCAGGCCACGACGATCGTCTTTGCGCCCTGATCTTCCAGCCATCTCAGATTCTGCTGCAGAAGCTCCAGCAAGGTATCGCGGTCGAGGGATCCATAGGGAACGTGCGCCTGATCTGCCAGGTAGATGAAATCTTCCTGCCCCCAGCGCTGACGCAGCTGATCCAATAACCGCAGTCCGCCGATGCCGGAATCAAAAACACCGATCATTCTGTCCCCTCTTTCAATGTATGATGTGCCTCGACCAGCTGCTGCGCCAGAGCCAGACCGACATAGCGGTAATGCTCAGGCCGAGCCAGTTTGTTGGTCTCGGTCACTTTGTCTTCGGTGTACGACTGGACAAACCCGAACCGCCAGGCATTTTCCTGCAGCCATTGCGACTGCGGCGTCGTACTGAAATCCTCCGCATTCTTGCCGGTCGCGGCGAAATCCACAGCTAAGCCTAGCTGATGTTCACTGTGTCCGGGATAATCGACATACAGAATGGCTGAAGAACCATACTGTTCCTTTGCCAGCTTAAACAGCTCTTCCTGTTTTTGATAACTGACATAACCTTCAGTTACAATTAACCCGCCGCAGGCACGGCTGCTGACTTCCGCCTCCGCCGCTTCACACAGCTGTTCCAAAGGATACTGCATCCGCTCATCCACAAGGATCGGCTTTTCCTCGCCGTCAAGCTCCACCGTCAGCTGCGGGATATCCATCAGCGCCTGCAGGTGCAGCGGTACATGCGTAGCGATCGTATGATCGTCATCCACCAACGTGTCCAAGGCGGAAGGATCCAGCACCAGCGAAGCGCTGCGGTAATAAGGATCTCCGCGGTCCAGCCAGTCTTTCACTTCTTCATAGCTGTAAACAAGCATCAGCTGAGCCAGATCCTGCACGGCAATCTGATCGCGGGTTTCCTCCACCATGTTTACGATTGCCGCCGGAGCATAGT
The DNA here is from genome assembly GCF_022440805.1 of Holdemania massiliensis. Classification (NCBI taxonomy): domain Bacteria; kingdom Bacillati; phylum Bacillota; class Erysipelotrichia; order Erysipelotrichales; family Erysipelotrichaceae; genus Holdemania; species Holdemania massiliensis. The sequence goes on from NZ_JAKNTK010000001.1 coordinate 2,178,112, forward strand.
TGCGGTAAGAAAACGCTTCTTCCATGTAATTGTATTCCGGGGCATGATAAACACTGAACCGTTCCGCCTGAATATACGGCACAAAGGTCGAAGGGGCGATCGAATATTCAATGATATATTCGATATCCGCATCGCTTAAGTATTCATCGATCAGCTCCCGGCTTTTCGGATCCTGGTACGGATAGCGGGAAAGCCGGTCATAGCGGATATTCATCACGATTAAACAACCGGCGCACAGCACAGCGACGGCTGCGACAAAAAGCAAGCGTTTGATTTTCAAAAAAACCACCTCATGTCTTAGTATAACATAAATCCAAAAGAATAGCCCCCTCTTGGGGGCTAGATTTCAATTTCGCGGCATCGGATCAGCTCCACGACAGCCTGTGCCCGACCTTTGACGGCCAGCTTCAGGATCACGTTGGAGATGTGGTTGCGGACGGTTTTCTCACTGATGTTCAGCTGTTCACTGATCTCTTTCGTATCGTAATTGCTGACCAACAGATCAAAGACTTCCTTTTCCCGCCGGGTCAGAATCTTTTTCATCCCAGTCCTCCTCTTGGTTTCTAAACCATAGTATGCAGGACAGTCCGGTTAAGGTTCCACATGCAGCGTATCAAATATTCTTTCTGCGACCTCAGCGGGCACAACCTGGGCAATTTCCTCAATGCTGGCCTCTTTTAAGCGCTTAAAACTCTTAAACGTACTCATCAGCTTTTTCTTCCGTACTTCACCGACCCCTTCAATTTCATCCAGAATCGATTTCGTCTGGGCTTTCTGGCGCAGCTTGCGGTGATAGCTGATCGCAAACCGGTGAACTTCATCCTGCATCCGCGTCAACAGAAAGAACAGCGCCGATCCCGGTTCAACGTCGACAATCTCCAGATTCTGATTCATCAAGCTGGCGGTCTGATGCTTTTCATTTTTGACCAAACCGCAGATTGGGATATCCAGATCCAGCGAACCGAGGATTTCCTTGGCCGCTTCAATCTGCGTCAGCCCGCCGTCGACCAAAAGCAGATCCGGGAACCGGCCGCCCTCGTTTAACAGCCGGAAGTAACGCCGGTACAGCACTTCCTTCATCGAGTCAACATCGCTGTTTTCGGTATGCAGCTTAAACAGCCGATAGTCGTTCTTGCACGGCAGCCCATCCTCAAATACGACCATCCCAGCAACGGTAAAAGCGCCGGAGATATGTGAATTATCGAAGATTTCAATCCGCGACAAACCGGGAATCCGCAGTTTTTGAGCCAGCTGCCGCATTGATTCTTCCGTCGTTTCATTCTGGCGCTCCATGACCTCAAACTTTTGCAGCAGGTTGGTCTTGGCATTGTTGGACGCCATTTCCAGCAGTTTCTTGCGATAGCCTTTGACCGGCTGAATCAGCTTGCAGGTGATGACTTCCTGCAAGGCTTCGATATCCAGCTCCAGCGGCACGATCACCTCCTGCGGCAGCGGATGGTTCTGATAATACTGCATCAGAAAAGAGATCAGCTCTTCTTCCGGATCGCCATACAGCGGAGTGAGCGACAGCTGGCGTTCCAGCAGCTTGCCGGAACGGATGAAGAAGCCCTGAATCGCCAGATAGCCCTTATCTGCATAACAGGCAAAGACGTCGCGGTCTTTGTTGTCCTCAACCTGAACCTGCTGCTTATCTGTGATGTGTTCAATCGAGGTGATCAGATCGCGGTATTCGCGGGCTTTTTCAAACGCCAGTTCTTCCACCGCGGCATTCATCTTTGTTTTCAGCTCGCTGACCAGATCCTTGACATCCCCGCGCAGAAACCGAGCGATTTTTTCCGAGATTTCCTTATAGATTTCCGGATCGACACTCAGCTCACAGGGACCGAGGCACTGGCCGATGTGATAATACAGGCACAGTTTCTTCGGCATCTTCTCACACTTGCGCAGCGGATAGAGCTGATTGAGCAGCTTCATTGTCTGATGGGCTGCGGAAGCATCGGGAAACGGACCGAAATATTTCGCTTTGCGGTCCTTTTTAGCGTCGCGCACAACCCTTAAGGTCGGATAGGCTTCGTTGGTCAGCTTTATATAAGGATAAGAGGAATCGTCCATAAACATGATGTTGTAGCGCGGACGATATTTCTTAATCAGATTGATTTCCAGCACAAGCGCTTCTTTTTCGCTGGAGGTCACAATGTAGTCAAAGTCAACGATGTTGCTGACAAGCTTGGTCGTCTTGTAATTGTGCGCTCCGACAAAATATTGGTTGACGCGGTTTTTCAGCTTCTTCGCTTTGCCGACATAGATGATCGTATCATTTTTATCTTTCATCAAATAACAGCCCGGCTCCAGCGGCAGTGTCTGCAGCTTGGCCTTCAGCGCAGAACTGATCATTTTGATTTCCCCGTTTTTAACGTAACCACCGTTGCGCCGGCACCGCCCTCACCCGCGCCGCCGATTCGCCAGCTTTCCACGCGCCGATCCTTGTTCAGTTTATCCTGAACCGCTTTGCGCAGGACGCCGGTGCCGGCACCGTGAATAATCCGTACAGAACCAATCCGGGCAACGACGGCGTCATCCAGATATTTATCAACAATTTCCAGACCGTCCAAAACATGACAGCCGATGATATTGCATTCCAGACTGACAGTCTTCGCCCGCAGTGCCTTCATCGAGGTGCTGGAAGCGGCCGGCTTGTTTTTGCGGCGCTGCGTTGGGCGCATGTCCTCCAGCTTGACTGTCGTGCGAATGCCGTTGAGATCGACGACGGCCTGGTTGCGCTTCAGCTGTAAAATTTCAGCAATCTGACTCGATTTTTTCAGTTCCACAAAAGAACCGACCTGAAACTGAGGCTCCGGCTCAGCCGCAGCCTCTTCTTCAAGCTGTGCTTCGCTTTTGCCTAAGGCATTGAGCTGATGCTGCTTCTCGATGATCTCATGCAGCTTCATCGTTTTCTCACTCTGACGCAGCTCTTCCAGCAGCGCTTCGCCTTCTTCTTTGATTTCTTCCAGATGCTTCTGTGCCTGCTTCTCTGCCGTATCCAGAATCTTCTGTTTTTCCGCGCTGAGTCGATTCAGCTCTTGTTCCAGCTGTTTTTGGCGCTGTTCAGTTTGGGCAATCAGCGCTTCCTGCTTTTCTTTCAGCTGTTGATTTTCCAGAATCTGAGCTTCAAGCTTTTCGATCAGTTCATCTTCTTGGGAACGCTGCTGCCGCTTTAAAAATTCGGCTTCTTTGATAATCTTTTCTTTCAATCCAAACCGCCGGGCAATTTCAAACGCGTTGGACTGCCCGCTTAACCCCTCAATAAAATGATAGGTCGGCATCATCTTCTCAACGTCAAACTGAACGGAAGCGACCAGGATATCCTCATGCCGTTTACCATAGAGTTTTAAGCGGCCATAATGGGTGGTGACCACGCTCAGACAGCCTTTCTCGCGCAGATCATTCAGGACGGCAATCGCCAGGCTTTCACCTTCCTTCGGATCAGTGCCCGAACCTAATTCATCGAGCAAAACCAACGATTTTTTCGTCGCATGACCGGTAATATCCGCCAGTTTGGACAGATGGGCGGAAAAGGTTGACAGCGACTGCACGATCGACTGATCATCGCCGATATCCACGAACACCTGATCAAACAGCGGAATTTCCGCTTCCTCACAACAGATCGGAATGCCGCAGTAGCTCATTAAAACAAACAAGCCGATAATTTTCAGCGATACAGTTTTTCCGCCGGTATTCGGACCGGTAATCATCAGCATCTTCTGCGGCTCAATTATCCGATACGTATTGGCAACTACGGTCTTGGGATCAATTAACGGATGCCGTGCCTGATTTAAAATCAGCGTCCGGCCTTCGGACAGCTTGGCGACGACACCGTTATGCCGCTGCCCCCACTGGGCTTTGGCAAACAGGGCATCGAGAATCGCCAGCGTTTCCAGATTGGCCAGATACGGCTCAGCCACGCTTTTTAACAAGCGGCTGCATTCTACCAGAATCCGGTCGATTTCATCCTGCTCGCGTGAAATCAACGTCTGCTTGCGGTTATTCAGCTCGATCAAACAGCCCGGCTCTACATAGGCCGTAGCTCCCGAAGCACTCTCACCATGCACAAACCCACCCAGACTGTTCTTTTCTGATATTTTTGCCAGCACGACAATCCGGCCGTTGCGGGTCGTGGTGATCGAATCCGTCAACAGACTGGCATGCGACTGCACAAAGCGCTGGCTTTCCCGCACCAGCTCAGCTTCAGTCTGATGCAGACTGCGGCGGATCTGTTTTAATTCCGGCGACGCACTGTCCAGCACTTCGCCATACGGGGTAAAGCAGCGTTCCAGCTGCTGGGCCACTTCCAGATGCGGCTGCATCGTATCGGCCAGCTCATGAATTTCCGGGCATGGCAGTTCCACAGACTTCAGATAGCTCTGTGCCCCACTGACGCCGCGGGCATGATCGGCTGCCTGAATCAGTTCCTGGGGAGTGCAGACGCCATCCCGCAGCACTGTATGCAAAGACCGTGAAAGATCGCGGATACCATAAAACGGCATCGGTCCGAACTGAATCACAGCCTGTAAAGCCTCTGCAATCCGCCGGTTTTCCTTCGCGATCAAAAGCGGAGAAAAACTGGGCTGCAGTTCCTCAATTTTTTGTCTTCCTAATGAAAAGGCACAGAGCTGAGCGATCTGTTGCTTGATCAGTTCCAGCTCCAGGCCATTGCCAATTGTCATTGTCCTTCTCCTTTCAGCGAATTCAGTAATTCTTGAAGATTTTGAAAGGTCAGCTGATTGTCATTCAGCCAATCTTTAATCATTGTCCGATCTTCATCGGTCAGCTGATCCCATCCTTCGACCAGCTTCTGCAGCTGATTTTCATCCTGCGGCATCTCCAGCAGCTTTTCATTGATCACAGCCGCCGCCCTCCCCGGCATCGACAACAGCGTCGCATCAATCACCTGCTGACCATTTTCAAAGAAAGGCAGCATCAGAATGATTGAGAACACCACCAGCCAGATGCCTGTATTCACAAGTCCGAACAGTCCTCCAAGCAGCTGATTCACCTGTTTGACTAACGGAATTTTGCCCAGCATCTTGATAATCGGACGAACCAGAAGCAGCACCAGACGGCACACGATAAAGATCGCGATAAACCAGACGATCTGATTCATTAAACCATAAACCCAGGGTCCCAATACTGTTTCCCGGGCCGGATTCAGCGTTTCCGGCACAATCGCCGCCCACTCCGAGAGTACCGGCGAAAACAACCATGCGACAAACAGGGAAACCAATAAGCCTACGCAATCCATCAGCTGAATTAAAAATCCCCGCTTGATCCCCACTAAAACCTGAACCACCGCGATAATCAGCACCGCGATGTTAATCACCATATAAGTTTGGCTCTCAATGACCATTTTCCATCACTCCTACCTGAGCAACATCATACCGAAAAACAAGCGATTTTGCAAATCTTGTGTTATCATTATGGCCAGAGGTGAATGCATGAATACGATAACACTGCTGCTGACTCTGCCCCAGATTGAGCGTCTATACGAGGCCTGGCGTGAGTTTGAAGTCAAAGCTCCGGCTTATTCCCGCTATCAGCTAAAACCGGAAAACTGCACAATAACCGCTTATCAATCCAATAAAGTTGTCTTTCAAGGCAAGGATGCCGCCATCTATGCCGCCCCGTTTCAAACGGAGGAAAGCTTTGATCAAAGTCAGGGTCAAAACGATTTCCGGCGTTTTGCCAAACAGACCCACGCCGGCAGTGATGAAGTAGGTACCGGCGATTATTTTGGCTCAGTCTGTGTCTGCGCCTGCGCCGTTGAAAAACAGGATCTTGCCTGGTTAGAAACCCTGAAAGTCAATGATTCCAAGCAGATCAATGACGAGGTCATTTTAAAAACCGCTCCGCTGTTAATGGAACGATTGGCTTATTCTTTATTAATTCTGCCTCCGGCAAAATACAACCAGATTCATCAACAATGCAACATGAACCAGATTAAAGCGATCCTGCACAACCAAGCCTATGTTCATTTGAAGCACAAGCGCGGTGAGCTCCCAAAGGCGGCGATTGTCGATCAGTTCACGCCCCAAGCCAGCTATTATCGTTATTGTAAAGATCAGAAAGAAATTGTCCGCGGGCTGCATTTTGAAACCAAAGCCGAAAGTCATTATCCGGCTGTCGCCTGTGCTTCCATGATTGCCCGCTGCGCGTTTTTAAAAGCCTGGACGGCGATGGAAAATCAATGGGACATGACTTTTTCCAAAGGCGCTGGAAATGCCGTAGATCAGGACGGCGCCGCTTTCGTCAGAAAACATGGAGAACAGCATCTCAAGGAAGTCGCAAAGCTGCACTTTAAAAATACCGAGAAAGTTGCAGATTTGTTATAATTTCCTAAGAAAACCGAAATCTAAAACAAAAAGAGGAAGATCAAGATGAAGCTGAATCCAGCCAAACCCTTGTCATTCCTCTTTTCTTTTTTTCAATCCACGTACCGCGTGAGCGATGCGGCAACATCTATTTCCGCTTGATATTTAACACTTTTGATTTCAATCCACGCACCATGGAAGTAATGCGAATAAGTAAACCCCCATGATTCTGATCATATAAAAACCAAGCAATGGATAATGAGGTTACTCGTTATGATTGTACGATAGTTCAATTGGAAGTGCTTAGATCTTTTTTATAATGTGTTTAATCCTCAATTACTTCTACATTTAACCGCACACGTTTACCTAAGCGTACCAGTTCTACGCCTGCCGCATTCAGCATCCGTTTTGAAGCGATGACATTGTCCGCGGTGGCATATTTATCATCCTCATAGACAATTCTGCGAATCCCGCTCTGAATGATCGCCTTCGCACATTCATTGCACGGAAACAACGACACATACAGAGTGCAGCCATGCAGGTCACGCGTACTGTTGAGAATCGCGTTCAGTTCGGCATGCACGACAAACGCATATTTGGTTTCCAGCATTCCGCCTTCCCGATCCCATGGAAATTCGTCATCAGAACAACCGATCGGCAAACCGTTATAACCGATACCAACCACTTTGTGTTCGGCATCCACGATCACGGCACCGACCTGGGTTGACGGATCCTTGGAACGCATAGCTGACAAATGTGCCAGACCCATGAAATATTCATCCCAGCTTAAGACATGTTCACGCTTCATATGTTCTTTCCTCCTAAAGTGATGAACCCACGTAGGTTTCAACCATTTTTTTGCTTAAATGATCGCCATAGAAATCCAGATGCAGATCCCTGAGCATTTCCACAATCATCCGATCCGTTCCCGGGTAGATCGCATCCAGCTCTCTTGCCTTCGGCTCCACTGTTTTCAGGCCGATAAACACAACGGCAACGCATAAAGCAACCATTGTATTTTTACGCAGCTGAGCCCAGGAATCATTGCGGGTTAAGACAACACTGATCAGCAAGCCTCCAACAAAACCGCCGAAATGCGCCGCCAGCGATACCCCCGGCATCAGGCTGATCATTAAGTTGATCATCAGAATTAATAAGAACTGCGTCCTTAACTGCGGCTGGAAAAGAATTCGGGTCTGAATGCCGTAGACCAGAAAAGCGGCCAGCAAGCCATACAAGCCGCCGCTGATGCCCATCGCCACAACATTGCCGCTGCCCAAAAAGACAAACGCCGAGCCAAACAGGACAGAACCGAACAGCACGATTAGATAGTTGCGGACACCAAACAGCTTCTCACAAAGCATGCCCATGTTGTACAGCGCCATCATATTCATTAACAAATGCAGAAAATCAACATGCACAAATGCACTGGTCAGCCAGCGCCAATACTCGTTCGCTCCGACCACAAACGCTTTGTAATAGCCGCCCAACAAGACCGCAACGGCCACGCTCACTTCACCAGACCCGCCTAAATTTTTAAACATGAACGTGAAAACCAGACTCAACAAGTATACCGCGATGCAGATGCCCATTAAAATCATCGTTGCCTTCGGCGGCTGAAGCGGCGATTTTTTCTGTGTGCTGTGCGCCCGCTGACGCTGCAGTTCACTCAGCTTCTGAGTAATCCGATCATACTCCTGCTGCGGATCCTGAATCGGCTGCACTGCATGATCAATTCCCGGAAACACAGCTGTCAGCTGCGGATCCGATACTGTCTGCGGCGATATGGTCACCAGATCGATCTGTTCTTCCTGATCCTCCACAATTTCATCACTGAGATGGATATCCAGCAGATCGCAGTTGCGGCGGAATAAATTCCGGATGGCCTGATGAATTTTCAGAATCCGGGTCTTATCGAAAAATACGGTGCTCAAACGCGTCTGTGAAAGCCGAATAATCGGGTATTCCGGATGCTTCGGATTGCCCAGCCAGATTTCATCCTGCGCTTCACGTGTTGAAATAAACTGATACTGACAGTCAGAAACAAAGTAATAAGCCAGCTGCAATAACTGGACGTCTTTCTCTGTAAAGCTGCTCATAGGCTGCTCCTTTCCTGGCGCAGCTGCGCCAACAGCGCTTCAAACGCAGGCGGCAGCGGTGCTTCAAAGGTCATTCGTTCACCCGTGGAAGGATGGACGAAGGACAGCTGATAGGCATGCAGCATCTGTCCCTGCGTCTCCAGTGTCTTGCGCAGCGAATATTTCGGATCGCCGACAATCGGAAAACCGATGTACTGCATGTGAACACGAATCTGATGCGTCCGGCCGGTTTCCAGCCGGCAGCTGAGCAAGGTATACCGATCAAATCGTTCGACAACCTTAAAATGCGTGATCGCGGGCCGGGAATTCTTTTCTGTAACGGCCATTTTCTGGCGATCCTTCTCATCGCGTCCAATCGGTGCGTCAATCGTTCCATATTCATGCGGCATCACGCCATGGACCAAAGCGTAATACTGCCGGCCGGCAGTCTTTTCCGCCAGCTGCTGCGCCAGGGACTGATGGGCGTTGTCGTTTTTGCAGGCAACGATCAAACCGCTGGTATCCTTATCAATTCGATGCACAATTCCCGGCCGCAGCACGCCGTTGATCCCGGAAAGATCCTGACAATGCCAAAGCAGCCCGTTGACCAGCGTATGATCCGGATTCCCCGGCCCCGGATGAACAACCATCCCCTTAGGTTTATTGATGACAATCACATCGTGATCTTCGTACACAACATCCAGTTCCATTTCCTGCGGCTGCGCTTCCAGCGGTTCATCCTCCGGCAGCATCACTTCGATTTCATCACCGGCTTTGACCTTATAGCTGTTTTTTACCGGCAGATCCTCGATCCGCACCGCTTCCGCGTCGATCAGCTGCTGGACGCGGCTGCGCGAGCAATCGTCCATCGCCTGACTTAAATATTTATCCAATCGCGTTCCCTGGTCTTGTTCTGCGACAATTAAAATCCGTGTTTCCATCAATGTTTCTCTCCTTCCGGCCGAACCAGCGTGATCAGAATCAGCAGGCCAACGCCGATGCACAATGCCATGTCCGCCACGTTAAAAATCGGAAAATCGTATCCGAAAATAATAAAATCAAGAAAATCCCGGACGTAATGAAAGGCCACGCGGTCGATCAGGTTGCCCAGCGCTCCGCCGATCACCAGCACTGTCGCCATCCGCGTCCAGATATCCCGTTTATCCGTTTTCCATAAATACCAGGAAAAACCGACGACCGCAATCGCTGTGATGATATAGAAAAATACCATCTTTCCCTCAAGCAGACTCCAGGCTGCCCCCGTATTCTGAGCATAGGTAATATTGAAAAATCCGCGGATGACCGGAATGCTTTGGCCCAGCGTCATTGTGGACTGCACCCAGAATTTCGTCAGCAGGTCGAGAACCAGCACCCCTGCCAACAAAAGTATTTCTTTTATTTTCATAACTTTCACCATTTTCTATAACTCTTGTATTGTATCATACGCCCCGCGGTTTTTCAAAGCCTACACTTATGCGCCTTTGTCGTATTTCCAGTCACGGAAAAGTCATCGCTTTTTCTCTGAGATCCGCTCCTGCAGCCGAACATGGACTTCATCGCCCGGCTGTTTTCCAATTTGCGCACGAATGTCCTTGCGCACACCGACGATATGCCCCGGTGTGCCCATCCGCACCAGACTGCCTTGATAAGCAACCCCGTCAAATTCAACGCTGACCAACACTCGTCCGCGCCCAAATTCTTCCCGGACATCCCAAGGAAATTCGATATATGCCCCATCGATTCCATCTACCTTGCGGATCACGGCGTCAAATTCATAAACTTTTTGATTCATCTTTTTTACCTCCAGGTTTAGTCTGACCTTCCTGCTTCAAACTCAGTCGATTCCTGTCAAAGACATGATTTCAGTAGCGGCCAACAGAAGAAAACCGCCTGACACAGCGGTTTCATTTTCATTCAAAGCGAAACAGAGATCAAACACAGCGGACACCAAACTGAAGCAGTCGGGCCCGTGCCTGTTCCAGATCCCGGTTGACGTTGCATGGATCATGCGCATCGCTGGCCGTGATAACCGGAATTTCCAGATCTGCCAGCACTTCCAGCCAGTCTGCGGATAATCCATAATCCGGATGAGCATACCGCCAATGACAGCCGGTATTGCATTCTACGATCACACCCCGGCGTTTGGCTTCCAAGGCGATCCGGCTGATCCATTTGCGATCCATCACGGCATCCGAAGCTGCCATTTTGATCGTATCCGGATGGCCGATCTGATCAAACAAACCGCTCTGCACTGATTTCAGTACGCATTCACAATATTGTTCGACAATCGCCGAATGCGGTTGTTTCTGCCACAACAGCGGCTGTGAAAAGGGCATATCATAGAGATAACCGCCAATTGAATGCACGCTGCCGACGAGAAAATCCAACGGCAGTCCCCGGCAGATTTCCTTTAAAAACGGTTCACTTTCAGGCGTGTAGCAAACCTCCAGACCAAACCGAACCTCTAGCGGCCAACTCCGCTGCTTCATCGCGCGGACTAATGCCAGATAATCCCGCAGCGAATCCTGGAACTTGCCCTTTCCGCTGAGCCACTGAGCCTGCGTCGGATCGGCTTCGATCACACTTCGATAAGCCGGATGAAATTCTTTAAACCGATGGGTATGATCTAAGATCTGAATACTTTCCAGCCCCTGCTTCTGCGCCGCATCCACAAACGCTTCAATGTATTCAGCACAGATTGGTCCGTGTTCTAAATGCACATGCCCATCGATTCTCTGCATCCTGACTGCCTCCTGATTAATATTCCTTCTTTTCTACGATTTTAACAGAGCAGAACCAGGAAATCAAGAACGCTGCCGCAAAGACCACAATCAGCCCCAGTGCCAGGGCAGTGAAGGAAATAGCCTCGGTATCAATGGACAATGCCGGCAAAACCCGCAGCACGCCAAAGCCCAATACAAAGATCAGCGCCATCGCTCCCATCAACAGAATCCGGCTTTTCTCCGCTCCGAATTTATAGATCAGCGGGATAATCGCAATATCCAGAATGCAGGCCACCAGGGTGCTGAGCAGTCCGGTTGCGATCTGAAACTGGAAGTCCGCTTCCGGTGCAATCAACGTCGTCGCAAACGCCAGAACAACGTTGAGTACCAGCGCCCCCGCTCCCAACAAAAGCAGAAATACATATTTGCTGAGGACCAGTTTTCGGCGGCTGATCGGCAGTGTGGCTGCAAAGATATCCCAATGCGCCAGATCATCATAGCTGAATGAGGAAATCGCCAGGGTTACAACCAACAGCGCCATCATCGAACTCACCATCGAAAAACCATTGCCGGCCATCGCTGTCACCAGAAATAAAACGACGATCACCGCCATCATGCGGGCTGAATCCAAAACAACCATTAAATCCTTATACAGTAAGCCTTTCATTATTTTCGCTCTCCTTTTACCATGCACAGCATAATTTCTTCCAATCTCGCCGGCTCGACACTGAGCATCGGATAGGCCTGCCGGATTTCCTCACGGTTGCGAACCAAACCCTGACAGGTCAGATTCTGCGGCAGCAGCGCCAGCAGCGAGTCCCGGTCAATTTTTTCAATCTGAGAACGCGGCCCTTTCACGATGCCATATTCATCGTGCAGCACATCCTTTGGCAGGCAGAACTGCAGCGCTCCCTGATGGATGAATGTAACCACGTCGGCAATTTTCTCAATGTCAGTCGTGATATGACTGGAAAACAGAATCGAATGTGTTTCATCCTGAATGAAATCATAGAACAAATCCAGGATTTCATCACGGACAATCGGATCCAGACCGCTGGTCGGCTCATCGAGGATCAAGAGCCGGGCATGATGCGACAGCGCCGCCGCAATCGACAGCTTCATCTTCATGCCGGTCGAAAATGATTTCACGGTTTTGTTTAAAGGCAGACCGAAGCGCTCGCACAGCTTCATGAACTGACCATGATCCCACTTCGGATAAATGCCGGCCAGAACCTTGTCAACCTGCGGAATCTTCAGCTGATCATGAAAATGACAGCCGTCCAGAACAATTCCGATCTGACCGCGTTCTTCAACGCTGAGCTGATCTGCGGGTTTGCCAAAGATCTGAATCTGACCCTCACTGCGGATTAACCCGAGCAGAGCCTTGATCGTGGTGGTCTTCCCGGCCCCGTTTTCACCGATAAAGCCCATGACTTCACCGGGTTTGAGCGTAAAGCTGAGGTTTTTAAGTTCAAAGTCAGGATACTGCTTATGCAGCTTGTCTATTGATAAAATGGCGTCCATTGTTAATCCTCCTTATACAGCAGCGTCAGGATCTCGATCATCTCATCCAGTCCGATTTCCGCCAGATGAGCCAGCTGAACCGCCTGGGTCAACTGCTGCTCAATCTGCCGGTAGTTCTCTTCCCGGATCAGCTCCACATTGCGCGCCGCCACAAAACTTCCTTTTCCGCTCTGCGTCACGATGAAGCCTTCACGTTCAAGTTCTTCATACGCCCGCTTCGTCGTAATCACACTGATTCTCAGCTCCTTGGCCAAGATTCGCATTGAAGGCAGGGCGTCCCCTTCCTTTAATGCGCCGCTGAGAATCAGATTTTTAATCTGCGAAGTAATTTGTTCATAAAGCGGCTTATCGCTTGTGTTGCTGATAAAGATTTCCATACCGTCATCCTTCCTTACCGTATATATACAGTATATACAATATACTCGCTGTGTCAACAGGATTTGAAAAAAAACTGACCGTTTCGTCAGTTTTCAATCAGATTCTGCTTTTTCCATTTACCCGAATACCACCGCATCAGAAACAAGATCGCCCGCAGGACTTCGTCGATCATCATTGCCAGCCATACGCCGACCACGCCCAGCTTGAACGTTACCGCCAAAAGATAGGACAACGCTACGGCCACACCCCATTGCGAAGCGATGCCTAACAGGATCGGAAACCGGATATCACCGGCAGCCTGAAGCGCCCGAACCTGTGTCATATTCACCGCCCGCCCGGCTTCCAAAAAGATCTCGATGAACATCACCTGTTTGCCCAGCCGCAGCACGGTTGGATCCTGCGTAAACAACCCGAACAGCTCATCTGAAAAACAATACAGCAGCACCGACACGCCGACGCCGATGATCAGTGAATAAACGAGGGTGCGCATCACCTGCTTATGAGCCTCCTCCAGTTTCCGTCCACCGATCAGAATGCCCACTAGAATCTGAGCAGCCTGCGAAACAGCGCTGCCATACATATAGGAAACCATCGCAAACATGTTCGCATAAACCCGCGTATTGATCACCGCTGTGCCAAACCCGTTGACAATTTTGGTGATGACCATCTGCGACAGATTGTAGGAAACACTTTCCCCGCCTGAAGGCACCCCGATCGCCAGCAGTTTTTTCAGCTGCTTCCAGGGAAACGGAGTCAACGTGCGCAGACTGACCGCAATCGTGGAACGCAGATTGAACATCACGATTAAAAGTCCCAAACCGATAAGGCGGCTCACCGTGCTGGAAATCGCAACACCCGCAATACCCAGCGGCGGAATTATGCCCCATCCGCGAATGAAAACGAAATTACCAACGATATTCAAAACATTCATCAGTGCCGATACTGCCATCGTCTGCTTCATCCAGCCCTGGGTGCGAAACATCGCGATATAAGTCATAAACAAAGCCTGAAAGATCATACCCAAACCGATAATTGTGATATACACTGAACCATCATGCAGAATTTCCGCCGGCACATGCATCCAGTTAAAAATCGACATATTAAAAAACACCAATGCCGCGCTGATGACTAAGCCAAAGACAAAATTAACGGCCAAAGCCAGCGAATAAGTCTCCGACACCCGTTCAGGGTTGCCACTACCGAAATACTGCGTAACCAGAATGGTCATCGCTAACGAGATTACACTGAACGTGATGATTAGCACATTGACAATCTGATTGGCATTCCCGATCGCCGCCACAGCATTCTGCGACACCTGACTCATCATCATCTGGTCCACATTGCCGACCAGCATCTGTAAAAGCAGCTCGATAAAGATCGGCCACGTATAATGAAACAATGACATTTTGTGTGTTTGAAATTCCATCGAATTCATCCCCCTGATTTCAGAACTTTTTTAGAATACGCTCGGGATCAAGGGATGTCAAGATAAAATGAAAATGGAAGCGGTGTCAGTTTTCATTGCTTCCATTCTTGTTACATTTAGATTTTTACATTCAGAATGCGGCGGTAAACAACGCCTTTTCCTCCAGCTCGTACGGTTGGTAACGAGCCTGTGTTTTATCAATCTGATGATTGGAAACATCCTGCTCATAACCCGCGTCAAGAATCCGTTTGAGATGATTTTTGACCTGCGCCGCATCCGCTGTGCTTAACGTCAGCTGCCGCAGGGCTATAACTTCATCCTGAGCGGATATCAAAGCCAGCGTCACCGCCATCTCCGGCCGTTTGAAAAGTGTCTGCGCACACTCACATTCCTGAATGACAAACGGCAGATCTGAGGTTTCCAGGACATCATCGATATTGACCGTAAAGAACACTGCCGTATCCAACGGCAGAAATGCCAGCCGTCCGGGATTGCGGCGGAAGGCCTTGATTTCTTCCGGCTGCCACAGCGCATCTTTGATTAAGATCAGCCACTGATCCTCAACATAGTCAATCATTACACCCTCATCAATATGGAACGGACAACGCGTTCCGATTTCCAGTTTCATAGACTTCGCTTCCTCTCACTTAACTTCGGCTGCGGTTGAGCAGCTGGTTTTCCAGGTCTTCATTGAACTGCGCGGTATACAGACGGGCATAATAGCCGTTTAAGTGCATCAGTTCACCATGCGTTCCCTGTTCTACGATCTTACCCTTTTTCATGACCAAAATCAAATCCGCGTTCACAATCGTCGACAGTCGGTGCGCGATGATGAAGCTTGTCCGGCCTTTCATCAAATGCTCGATCGCATACTGAATCACCTGTTCGGTTTCGGTGTCAATCGAAGCCGTTGCTTCATCCAGAACGAAGATCCGCGGATCAGCCAAGACTGCACGGGCAAAGGAGATCAGCTGTTTCTGGCCGGTGGACAGCCGGGAACCGCCTTCCCCAACATCCGTATCATAGCCCTTTTCCAGCCGCAGGATGAACTCATGCGCATCGACCATCTTCGCCGCAGCCTCAATTTGTTCATCGCTGGCGTCCAGCTTGCCATAGCGGATATTGTCCTTCACCGTTCCGGAAAACAGATGCGGTGACTGCAGCACATACCCGAGATTGGAATGCAGCCAGCCTAAGGAACGTTCGCGTACATCTTTTCCATCAATCAAAACCTGCCCAGCAAGCGGCTGATAGAAGCGGCAGAGCAGATTGACCACGGTACTCTTGCCCGAACCTGTCTCCCCGACCAAAGCCACGGTCTGTCCGGCTTTGATCTTAAGGTTGAAATCGGTCAGAATCCGCTCGCCTTCCAGATATTCAAAGTCGACATGAGAAAACTCGACATCGCCGATCAACGGTTCATAGTTCTGAGGCTTCGGATCCAGCTCCGTGCCATATTTTTCAATGACCTGCGGCGTATCGACAATCTGCGGTTCACTGTCCAACAAGGAAAGCACCCGTTCGGCACTGGCCTGAGCCAGCTGCAGCTCGGCGATCAGCCGCGCAATCTGCCTTAATGGCTCAAAGAACTGCGTTGCATACTGGGTAAACATCATCAGCGTACCAAACTGCAGCGTCTGCATCAATACCTGATGTCCGCCTGACCACAGGATCGCCGCTGTAGAAATCGCGCCCAAACCCATGACGACCGGCATAAACAGCGCTGACAGCGTTGCCGCCCGCACACTGGCCGCTTTCATTTCCAGCGTTTCAGCATTGAATTCCTTGAGATTGTCCGCTTCAATAACGAGGGTTTTGGTCGTTTTAGCACCTGTGATTCCCTCGTTGAACGCGCTGGTAATGCGTGAGTTAATCCGCCGCACACTGCGGTAATTTTTCAGAATTCTTACCTGAAACCAGACACTCAGCCACGCCAGCACCGGCACCACCATCAGCACCAGCAAGGCCAGCTTCCAGTTCACGATCAGCATGACAACGCTGACGCCCAGCATGACCGCCAATCCCCAGATCAAATCCATCAGACTCCATGACAGGATTTCAGCCAGCCGGGCAATGTCGCTGTTCATCCGCGCCATCAGCCAGCCGATCGGCGTGCGGTCAAAATAGGAAAACGATAAGGTCTGCAGCTTGGCAAAGGCTTTTTCACGTACATCATAGGAAAACGCCATTTCAATTTTGCCGGCCTGCATAAAAAACAGATAGACGCTGAAGGCCTGAAACAAAACCCCGGCCATGTAGACGATGGAAAACAGCCACAGCGAGCTGTCCGGCTGGCCGCCGGCCGCAAAGGTATCAATCGCCACTTTGTTGAGGATCGGAAACAAAACGTCGCAGCCGGCTACCGCCACCATCAAGATCAACAGATGGACCAGTTCTTTGCGCAGCGGCTTCATCAGCACAAAGATCCGCTTCCACAAGCCGGCATCCAAAGACTCCGTGTTATATTGTTGTTCTTCAAAACGAATCTGACTCATGCTTCCTCACCTCCCCCTTCATTCATCCGGGCTGTCTGGATATCCACGATCCGGCGGTACAGTCCGTCTTCATTCAACAGTTGTTCATGCGTTCCAGACTGCGTAATCTGCCCCTGTTCCAGCACCAGGATCAGATCGGCATCCATGGCGGAAGCCACACGCTGGGTGATGATCAGCGTCGTCGTCTGACTCTGAACCTCTTTCAGCGCAGCTCGGATCTGAGCGTCGGTCTGCGTATCCACTGCCGACAGGGAATCGTCAAAGATCAAAATCGGCTGCGGCGACAAAACGGTCCGGGCAATCGCGATCCGCTGCTTCTGCCCGCCGGAAAGGGTCACGCCCTTCTCACCGACTAACGTATCATAGCCCCGGTCAAACTCCGCAATGACCTCATGCACCGAAGCAATCCGAGCCGCCTGTTCCACTTCCTCACGCCGGGCACTGCGGCGGGCCAGATGAATGTTGTCATAAATCGTTTTGGAAAACAGAAATGGTTCCTGCAGCACGATGCCGATGTTCTGGCGCAGCCATTGACGCTGAATCTGCGTCAGATCGTGACCGTCAATCCGGATCTGTCCGCCGGTCGGATCATACAGCCGCATCAGAAGATGCACCAGCGTGCTCTTGCCTCCGCCGGTCGGTCCGATCAGCGCAACCGTCATGCCTTTTTCAATCGTAAAATTCAGATCTTTCAGCACCGGCTGACTGTCGCCTTCATATTGAAACTGAACGTGATCAAATTCAATCCGGCCTTTGATCGCCGGTGTTTCTCCGCTTGTCACATCCTCCGGCGCTTCATCCAGAATTTCCTGGAGCCGTCCGATCGACACGCTCATCTTGCCCATATCCGCCAGAATCCGGCCTAAATTGCGCACTGGCCATAAAATCATGCCTTCATAGGAAATGAACACAAAGAAGCTGCCAACGCTCAGATCACCGCGGGAAGCGGCAAAAATGCCCGCTAGGATAATCACGAAAATCTGCGTCAGACAGATCAAATCACTGGTTCCCCAATACGCTCCCAGATACTGAATCATCTTGAAGGTCAGATCGCGGTAACGGATATTTTTCTTATCAAATTTACGAATTTCCTCGCGTTCGTTGTTGAACGCCTTCACCACGCGGATTCCGGATAAATTCTCCTGAACCGCAGTGCTCAGATCACCTTCTGCCTCATCCGATGCCAAAAACGCTTTCTGCACGCGGGTGAAGAAAACATAGGCGTAAATCACTAACAGCGGCATTGAAATCACCGCCAGCCATGCTAATGGACGATAGATCGAAAACAAAATCAGCAGTGCCGCCAATGCCGTCGCAATCGAATAGACCACTTCAGAAATCTGACCGGATAAAAACCGCCGAATCTGATCGACATCACTGGTACAGCGCTGCACCAAATCACCGGTTTTAATCCGTACATGGTAACTGAACGGCAGAGACTGCAGATGCGCATACAACCGATTGCGGACCTTGCGGCATACTTCTTCGGAAATCACCGCATTCCAGTATCCGCGTAGGAAGACGCACACGCAGATCAGGGCGTTGATCGCCAGAATCGCCGCCGCGCCTATCCATAAATTCCGCTGCAGATATTGAGCTCCGCCTAAGCTTTCCAACAGCCAGGCCAGCACCGGATTGGTTGTTGGTTGTTGATGAATGACATTGTCAATCATGAAACTGAACAACAGCGGCGAACATAAGTTCAGAAAGGCGTAGACGCAGACCAAGACGATCATCGCCGCCATGCGTTTGCGGTTGCCTTCCAGAAACTCCCAAATAAATTGAAACTTTCGCATTTTCCCCCTCCTTTAAAATTCAAAAATAAAAAGCACGCTCAGCAGTGCTTTTCATTCTTATCTCATTCATTTTCATCCATGACTTCTGCCAGATATTCCATCGGCGTCACCTGCGTCATCAATTCGATGACGTCAAACGACAAACCGATCTCCACCAGCGTTTTCGCAACTTCCATCTGCGGTTTTTTCATACTCTCACCTGTTCTTAGGCTGAGCCCTCTGCCCACAGACTATCCTTTAGTTTGATTGGAAGTGTTTGGTTAACGCCGCTGCGATCTGATCAGGACAGGATGTCGGCTTCGCGCCGCAATGAACTCCCTGAAAAGCATCTACTACTTCTTTTACAGTCTTCCCTTTGATGATTCTGGAAATACCCAATAAATTGCCTGGGCACCCGCCTGTAATCGTTACGTTGGTGATCACATCGCCTTCCAGCTCAAAATCAAAGCGCTTGGAACAAACGCCCTGGGGAATATATGTAAATTTCTCTTTCGTCATTGTCATAAAAAAAACCTCCTGTCTTATACGGTTATCATGATAACATGGTTCAATTTCCTTCACAAGTCCAAAAACGAAGAAAAAGCGGGAATTCTGAAAGCCTCGTTCGTTTCCCACTTGTTTTTTGCTTTTATTTGAGCTGTAAAAGAAGATTTCTTTCTTCCTTAAATACGAAATAAGGATTCAAATTTTTTGAAAATCTTATTATCCGCAATGACCAGAAGCTGATCATTGGTTTCAATCGTATAGAAGGCATCGGGAGAGATGGACAGATGTTCTTTTGGATTTTTACGAATACCTAAAACGTTGATTCCATAATTCGTTCTTAATTCCAGCGCTTTCAGCGTCTTGCCGACCCATTTTGCCGGCGCTGCAATCTCAACGATGCTGTAATCATCATCAATATCAATTAAGTCGATGATATTGCGGGAAACCAGTTTTTTCGCTACGCGTTCGCCCATTTCTTTTTCAGGACGGACAACATAATCCGCGCCGATCTTCTGTAAAATCTGCATGTATTTCTTATTTTTCGCCTTGGCCATAATAAACGGAATGCCAAGCTCTCTAAGATTCATGACGCCCATGATGCTTTCTTCCAGGTGGGATCCCGTCGCTACGACCGCCGCATCACAATCCTGAATGCCAATCGCCCGCAGCTGATCAATATCGGTAAAATCTGCCTGAATCGCCTGGGTGACAAAATCGCTGACCCGATCGACGCAGGCTAAATCTTTATCAATCGCAATGACCTCATGATTGTATTGAGATAGTGTTTTCGCAATGGTTGATCCAAAGATGCCAAGTCCAAGAATAACATACTGTTTCATTTCCGCCATAAATTTATCCTCCTACCCGATCAGCACGTCCCCGTGCGGATATACGAGATTGTTTGTTTTTCGATTTTGTTTCATTCGCATTAACGA
This sequence comes from Holdemania massiliensis, assembly GCF_022440805.1. Classification (NCBI taxonomy): domain Bacteria; kingdom Bacillati; phylum Bacillota; class Erysipelotrichia; order Erysipelotrichales; family Erysipelotrichaceae; genus Holdemania; species Holdemania massiliensis. The sequence goes on from NZ_JAKNTK010000001.1 coordinate 2,198,279, forward strand.
CAGAACAATCGTGATCGGACCTACGCGGCCGATATACATCAGCATGATGATGACGATTTTGCCTAAAGCGGATAACAACGGTGTTACCCCGGCTGACAAGCCGACCGTAGCAATCGCTGAGAAAGCTTCAAAGGCTAACGGCAAAAATCCAATTTGCGGTTCTGTCAATGTCAGTAAAAAGATCGCAATGACCATAATGCAGGCATACGTCAGCGTAATCGCAAAAGCCCGATGGAACGTGGAGCTCGGCAAAGTCCGCTTAAACAACGTCATATTTCCGGAATCCCGAATTTCCGAAATAATCAGGACGAATAACATTGAGAATGTCGTTGTCTTGATACCGCCTGCCGTTCCGCCTGGAGAGCCGCCGATGATCATATAGAACAACATGATAAATAAAGAGGCATCTCTCAGCATCGCAAAGTCAATGGTGCTGAAGCCCGCTGTCCGCAGGGTTGTGGACTGGAAGAAGGCTGCCATGATCTTCTGCGGGAAATTCATCCAGCCTAAGGTATTCGGATTGCCATATTCCACAAGCAGCACGATCAGCGTTCCGCTGCCCAGCAAAATCCCTGTAACAACTAAGACCAGCCGGCTGTGCAGCGACAGTCTTGTCCAAAGCCGCTTCCAGCTCAGCTTTTTCTTCTCCGGCAAAATCCGCCGCAGATCAAACCACACCGCAAAGCCTAAACCGCCGGTGATGATCAGACCGCAGACCGTAAAATTGATCAGCGGATCACTTGTGTATGCCATCAGAGATGAGCGTGTCAAATTATCCAGACCTGCGTTGCAGAACGCCGATATGGAAAGAAAAACCGAATTGTAAAGGCCCTGCGCCAAGCCATACTCAGGAATAAACCGCAGCGCCAGCAATCCCATGCCGATCCCTTCAAAAATAAAGGTGTAGCGGAAGATACTTTTTAAGAAATTCGGAATGTTGTCGGCATCATTTTTATTTAATGAATCCTGCAGCATTTTCTTCTCTGAAAAGTTCAGCTTGCGCCGCATCAGCGTTAAAAACAAGGCCAGCAACGACATCAAGCCCAAACCGCCGATCTGCATTAAGAAGATCAATACGGTCTGACCGATCAGATTGTACTGATCAATAACCGCAAACGGCATCAAGCCTGTCACGCAGGTAGCGGAAGTAGCGACGAACAAACTGTTTAAGTAACTGGCCCGCATCCCCGGATTCTGGGCGATTGGCAGCCACAGCAAGACTGATCCGACAAGGATGACCAAGACAAAGCTCAGCGCAATCATACGGGTAGGTCCTAAAAAGCGCAGGATTTTATCCCGAAACGGCAGATTGAAATTCATGACCTTTTTCCCTCCTTAGAAAGGAACCGAACAAGCGGCATGCCAAACCGCAGGGTAACAAAAGGGTTAACCACCTGACAGATTTCACTGTTTCCTTCCAGACTCATCAGCATTCCTGCCATTTCCGGCGACAATCCCAACTGTTTTTGGAGTCTTTGATTCATTTTATAACAACCTTGCTTCAGCGCTTCTTCCATGGTTTCTGCAGAGGTAATCACATATACCCGATCCCGATCCACAACCCAAGGTTCGCTGCAAGTTTCTTTTATAACTTCTATCTGAACGATCACATCCGCTGCGATTTCCGCACCGCTGCCCATGACTTCGCCATCACCCATCGCTGCATGCACATCTCCCAAAGCCAACAATGCCCCGGGATGAAACACCGGCAGATAGACAACCGAGCCTTCACGAATCTTACGGCAGTCCATATTACCGCCATGAACGCCTGGCTTTCTGCATTCCACTGACTCTGCTTCTGGAGCAACGCCGATCACTCCGATCATGGGTGCCGTTTTCACAACCAGATCTTTCTGAAATTCCAGCTGATTTTCCTGAACTGGCAGAAAATGGATCATCCGCCGTTCTATCCAATCGGCCATCATCCCACTTTTAGGATAACTGCCCACCAAGGCTTGGTCTTGAAGCGTGATCTTCTCAATGGTCACCTTCAGTGTGTCTCCAACCTGAGCCTCTTCAACAAATACCGGACCTGTAGCCGGATTGATTTGAAGCGGTCGCCTGTCAGGATCCTGCGGCGTAATTTCATCGCCATAGCAATCCCTTGTTTCAAAACATATTCTGTCCCCGGAATGAGCTTTTAAAACCGGCTTATTTTCCGAAGACATCGCGTAGATCACTTGATCTTTAGCAATCTTTTTCATAACCAGCCCTCTTTAAGCGTATACGATTCCTAGTCTACACCTTTTAATGGGAATACTCAATACTCTGTCTTGAAAATTTTACATCTTCACAGAATCTTAAGTCTTTTACTAGAAAAGTATTCTTATATAATTTGGAACGAATAATTTAGCAAAAAAAGGAACAGTTGGATTATGTACAATGTGCTACATAACCTCCTATTCCTCCTTTGTAAATGATCTCGGTTTATACTCTAGTCAAGTAAAAATTTACTTATTTTAATTTACAACTTTGACCTTGGTTAAAATCATCTATGTTAACGCCACAGCTATGCCACATAGAACCCTCATCAGGGGCTGCTCCTGTTCCACCAATCTCTTTTGGCGTATACCACGTTCCTTTATAAAGGACATAATCATTACTATAATAAGTCTTGCCTGGAATATAAGTAGGTTCGGAAATATTGAATACATTCGTTTGCGTTACAATCTGATCCAGATCCGAATATTCACCTAATCGTTCAGATGTATTTACACGATAAACCTTACCCTTGTAGTGAAAATAACTTCCAACACTCAAATATGCTTTGTTCTCTTTCAGGCTTTCTAAACTTTCAATCTTGTTTAATACAGAGAAATCGATGGGGTCACCCGATCCTAACTGTTTAGCCGCATAAACAAAATTAGGGTTGTCTTCATCAATATAAAATGGTTGATCATCCTTATATTTACAATAGCCATTACCATTTTCTTCGATCCACTCACCGCCATCTGCCACACATTTTTTCCTGCTGGCAGCTACTGAATCATAAACACACATAGTTCCTTGTTCATTGGCAATCAGCTCGCCTTCACAGAGACAGGAGTTTGCCTGTAAGTCATACTTACCGCCACTTTTTTCACACATATACTCGGCAGTAGTCATACATACTTTCTTTTTTTCACCATCAACAGTAATATCTTTTTCCAAAACATATCCATCCGGACAAGAACAGATTTCATTCACAATATCAAATTTTCCCGCACTGGCTTCACACGCTTTTTGATAGGCTGACGGAATGTAGGTCGGCAGTGGTTTCGCGGATGGATAGGTTGTCGGCTCCGGTGTCTTCACAGCATCCGGTGTCAATGATCCATCTGGATTGGCCGTTGGCTTGTATTCACCGCCGCAGCCCACAGCTGTACTGTCAATGAACCGAATCCACTTCTGATCTGTAATGTTCCAACAATAATCCCCTTCGCCAGTTGGATGCACCGCCTGTTCGATTAACCCATCGCTAACCAACAGCTGTTGACGAGCATCGTCTTCCGAGATATTTTCAAAAATATCCCGATTTTCAATTTCATGAAATGAAGCATAGGAATGCGTCGCAAAGTTTAACAGCTCTAAATTGGCATCGGAAATCTGATCGTTAGCCGAAGAAGCAAAGCCGGACATCGTCGGCATTAATATGGTTAAAAGCACAAATAAAATAGCGACTGTTACGATCATTTCCAACAATGTAAAACCGCGTTTCTCTTTCATAGTTTTCACCTTTGTTCTTTTATCACAACTATTATATCATACTTCATTCTAAGCTTGCTTAATTCATTTTACTTTTGTCCATAATAATGATATACTCCTAGGCGAGTGATTTTTTAGATGAAAGAGAGAAATACATGAAATTTAATGAACTAAACCTATCCCCTGAGATGAGCCGTGCCATCGCAGACTGCGGCTACACAGAGGCTACCTATATCCAAAGCGCGTGCATTCCGGTTGTGATGAACGGCGGCGATGTCATTGGACAATCTCAAACCGGCACCGGAAAAACAGCAGCGTTTGCCATTCCCATCATTGAAATGCTTCAGGTTACTGACCGCAAGCGTCCTCAGGCACTGATCCTTTCTCCAACCCGTGAGCTGGCGATGCAGGTCTGTGATGAAATCCGTAAGTTTACAAAATACAAAGAAGGCATCCGTACGGTAGCCGTCTATGGTGGTCAGCAGATCAGCAAGCAGATCTTAGAATTAAAAAAAGGCGCTGATATCGTCGTCGGGACTCCTGGACGCGTGCTGGATCATATCCGCCGCCGGACGCTGCGCTTTGATCAGTGCCGTGTCCTGGTCTTGGATGAAGCGGATGAAATGTTGAATATGGGATTTCGCGAAGATATTGAAACCGTGATCGAGGCCCTGCCGCAAGAGCGTCAGACAGTCCTGTTTTCGGCCACCATGCCGAAGCCAATCCTGGAGATTACCTCACAGTATCAAACCAATCCGGTTCACATCAAGACTCCGGCGACCCAGATGACCGTGCCGAAGATTGAACAGATCTATTACATCTGTCCAAAGGAAGCCAAGAAAGAAATTCTGATGCAGCTCATTTCAATGCAGAATCCGCATCTGGCGATGATTTTCTGCAACACAAAGAAAATGGTTGATGAGCTGACCTCGGATTTAGTGTCCAAAGGTTATCCGGCCGCGGCCCTGCATGGCGATATGAAGCAGGAAATGCGGACGAGCGTCATGGATAACTTCAAAAAAGGCAAGATTAATATTTTGGTTGCGACGGACGTTGCCGCCCGCGGCATTGACGTTGACTCCATGGATGTCGTATTCAACTACGATCTGCCGCAGGAAACTGAATATTATGTTCACCGCATCGGCCGAACTGGACGAGCCGGCAAGGAAGGCTTGGCCGTCACGCTGATCACCGCCCGGCAAAAGTATGCGCTGCGCGATCTGGAACGGACAACCCGTGCCAAGCTGACGCAGAAACCGCTGCCTTCTTTGGAGGAAGTACGTAAGATCCGCCTGGATTTCTTACGCGAAGATCTGGAACACCGGATGACCCGCGATGTTCCGGAATCCCTGGCTGCGATCATCGACAGTATGAAAGACGATGGCTATTCCTATCGTGAAATGGCTTTAGCCTTGGCTTATCAGATTGCCGGACAGGAAATGTTTGACGAATCCGCCTGGAATGCTTCTGTCCGTCCTGCTTTGACGGTTACGGAAAAAGGCATGAGCGAGCTGATTCTCGATATCGGTTCAGATCAGGATGTCAACGCTTCGATCATCGTCAGTGCAATTGCCACCGCAACGGGACTGCCGGGCAAGGAAATCGGGAAGATCCGGATCAGTGCTCAGGAAACAACCGTGCAGATTCCGCGGCAGTTTGACCGTGAAATCGCCGATACGATGAAAAAGACGCCGATTAAAGGCCAGACCGTTCATCCGCTTTTGATGGTACGCAAGGGCAAGGATTACAGCAACCTGCCGCCTAAGCGCCGCACCGCTTCCAAAGGTCAGCAGCGCCAGCGCGGACGCCGCCGTGAAAACCGCGACTAATTCACTACACTCAAAACAAAAGCCCTCAGCTGCAATTCTCAGTGCAGACGAGGGCTTTTTTAGGCAATGTTTCGTTTTTTGACTTTCTTGCTGAGCTGCGGATGATCCAAATAACACTGCGTCACACTGACGATCATATTCGCATCATACGATCCGCCGATGGAATAGGAAAGCTTCATAATATCCCGGGTCAGATCGTCCAAATCATCGCAGTCAACCTGATTGGCCTGAAGCTTCTGAGCCACAATTTGTTTGCAGGATTCCAAATCCTTCAAGGTCGCGAAATCAAAGAGAATTGATTCTTTCATGTTCTTTCCCATCCTTTGGTTCAATCATAGCATAATATTTTGAAGTTTCAATTAAATCTAGATGACCGGAAGAAATAACCATGGTAAAATTATTCAGGAATTATTCATTTTTAGATAGGGGAAATTATGAAGCATATATTCATCGTCAATCCAACTTCCGGCAAAGGGGACGGAAAGCGAGCCGCCTCCATCATTCAGGCCGAAATCGAACAAAATCATCTTGACGGCGAGATCCGGATGTCCGAATATGCCGGTCATGCTCAGAAGCTGGCGGCAGAAATCAAGCCTGACCCGGAAACAATTGTCTACGCTGTGGGCGGAGATGGGACGATTTGGGAAGTGTTAAACGGTCTGTCTCAGGGACTGCGCCTAGGTATCCTTCCCTGCGGAACAGGCAATGATTACTATCGGATGATCGATTCGCGCAGGCTGCCGTTTGCGCAGCTGCTGCACGAAACACTGCAGGGCAAATGGGTGGAAGTCGATTTCGGACAATGTCATCATTGGCGTTTTCATAACTGCACGACGCTGGGTCTGGATGCACGGGTTAATGATCTGGCAATCAAGCTCTACCAGAACTATCCGCTCCCAAGATTCTCAGTTTATGGTTTGGCGGCCGTATTCTGCGCTTTAAAACCAGCACCTTTTGAGCTGGTGTTAAAGACAGAAACAGAGACCATCCGGCAGAAAGCGATCATCGCCGCTGTGATGAACGGCAGCAGCTACGGCAATGGGTTTATCGCAGCACCTCAAGCTGATTTACAGGATGGGCTGTTTGATATCTGCCTTATCGAACCGCTTTCTTTATGGGAAACTCTGTGGCTGATGCCCAAATACAAACAGGGACGTCATACCCATTTAAAGCAATGCCGGATCCTGCGGGCTTCGGAAGTGGAAATTCAGGTAGATCAGCCGATCTTGATGCAGTCGGATGGCGAAGGCTTTACCTCCAACCATGTTAAAATTACCGCCGGTCCTTATAAACTGCCGTTAATTGTGCCGCAGGCTTCGCCATTAAAGGCATAAAATTAAAAATCCTTTCTGTTCGATTCTGTGCGGACACAAAGGATTTTTTCTTTTTAACAGTATTCATTTCAGCGGATAACCGCTTCAAACCGGGCATGAATCAGCTCGGCTAGGGCTTGGGGAGCCATTTCGATCTGAGTGCCGATTTGTCCGCCGCTGAACAGTATCGTTTCCAATTCCAAAGCTGAACTATGAATGATCGTCGGCAGACTCTTTTTCATACCGATTGGACTGCATCCGCCGCGAATATAACCGCTGACAGAGAATAGGTTTTTCACCGGAATCAATTCAACGGCCTTCTCCCCTACCGCTTTGGCTGCTTTTTTCAAATCCAGCTCGTCCGCCACCGGAATCACAAAGACGTAGTACGCTTTGCTGGAAGCTTGCGTGATCAGTGTTTTAAATACATGTGCCGGATCTTCATTCAGCATCGCTGCCACGCTGACCCCATCCACGGCTTCTTTTTCATGATGCGGATACGAATGAACCTGATAGGCCAGCTTCTGCTTATCCAGAATCCGCATGGCATTCGTCTTGACTTCTTTCATTAATCTCTCCCCTTCACTTTTCTTCCGCGCTTATTATATCACGATCCGCCTTCCTCAAAAGAAAAAACCATCCATTTTCAGGATGGTTCATCAATCAGAATTAAGGATTAATAGTTTGTCGGACGCAGCATGAAGTAGCTCTTCGGATGAGCGCAGACTGGGCAGACTTCCGGAGCGCTTTCGCCGATATGCAGATGTCCGCAGTTGCGGCATTCCCAAACCTGTTCGCCTTTACGAACGAATACTTCACCGTTTTCAATGTTGGCCAGCAGTTTCAGATAACGTTCTTCATGGGTCTTTTCAATCGCAGCGACACCTTCCATCGTCTTCGCGATGGCGTCAAAGCCTTCTTCGCGGGCTTCTTCTGCCATCTTGGCGTACATATCCGTCCATTCGTAGTTTTCACCGGCAGCCGCATCTTTCAGGTTGTCGATTGTGGAAGGCATACCGTTATGCAGCAGCTTAAACCACAGCTTGGCATGTTCTTTTTCATTATTAGCGGTATCCTCAAACAGTGCCGCAATCTGCTCATAGCCGTCCTTCTTGGCTTTGGACGCATAGTATGTGTACTTGTTGCGGGCCTGGCTTTCGCCGGCGAATGCTGTCATCAGATTTTGTTCCGTCTTTGTGCCTTTCAAATCTTTCATGTGTATCTCTCCTTTTCTTTAACAGCCAGTTGGCATGCAGCTGGCTAATGAGTTGACAGGCCGCAATTACGGTCTGTTCTCTACTCTCTATTTTACCAGAGAATTCCAGAATTGCCAGACTTTCGACCAAGAAAGTTCGCCGAGCTATCTGCTTACACGCCTGACAGTTTGGAAAGCAAAGCTTCTCCCCGGCGGATTAAATAAATCCCCATTCCCGCAGCCAGCAAGATCAGCACCAGGGCGATCACCATCATCATCAAAGACGATTCCAGCGGTGCCCAGAACAGCAGAACGGCAAGGATCAGAAAGCTGGCGCCCATACCAGCCAGCACGGTGATCATCGTGCTTAAGCTCTGCTTGACAACGACGATTTCCCGATCAAAATCAAACCGCGGAAAATGCAGATTGATGATTAAGCCGAACAATCCGGAACACAAAATCGCCAGCAAGGTCAGCGTAAGCAGCAGAACCACGGTCAGCCAAGAAAAGTGATAGACAACACTTAGAATAAGAATACTCAGCCAGCTGACCGGGATATTCAGCGCCAGGTCCAGCGCCAGCTTTGCTCCCAAATAGCGGCCGGCCGGAATCGGCAGCGAGCGCACGATCCAGAAATTCTTGCCTTCCAGCGAGATGGAGGTCGCGGTGACCGGACAGATCATCCCGCAGAACAGACAGACCGCCAAAAGCAGCATAGCCACCGGGTCCGCGAAGGCACTGAAATCCATGCCGCTTTCCAGCATTACCTGAACCATCAAATCTTTCTGGACTGCCAGCATCACTGCGCACAGCGCAACCATGACCGGACCGACCAAAGTATTCATGACCAGCGACGTGGAAGCAAAATACCGGCGCAGCTCTCTGCGGAATAGCGCCGCATTCATCGAAGAAGACTGAACCTTCATCCGACCGCCGGCCTGGGCCGATGTCATCCGCGCCTTTTGATTCAGCGTATTCCAAAGCGGAGCGATGGCGGCTAAAAAAAGCAGCAGAACCAGCGAAGAAGCGCCGATCAGTTTCAGCAGTTCGCTGAAGCTTCCCTGCATCATCGCCATCGTCAGCCAGTAAACAGGAGCCAATCCCGTTTGGATCGGACGAATCAAAGCCCCGATATCCTGAGCCTGACCGGTCTGGCTCTGAAACAAGGTCATCACTGCCATCAATCCGATCACCATCCCCAAGGACAAAAGATTGCGGATCAACACCGGATGTTTGACCCGGCTGGAAATCAAGCGTACCAATACAGCTGCCAGACAAGCCACGGTCATCGGAATCAGCGGCAGAAACAGCTGTCCAATCAATCCATAGAGTAAAAACGTCAGCGGCATTGCATAATGCAGCTGAAACAGCACCATCATCGGCAGCGTCAAAAACGCACTGTACAGTAACATCATCGCGATCAAAGCAATCAGTTTGGACATCAGAATCTGACGGCGCGACAGCGGCATGCTGAACAACAGGTCATAATCACGAAAATCAAACAAATAACCCTGGGCATGATAGAAGCCGAAGACCAAGATCAAACCGAACGCGGCACTGAGTATCGACAGCGGAATAAGCAGATTCATCGATTCCGGCACCCCTGCGATCATAGACCAGCTGTATAAGCCGGATAGACCGATCAACAGACTTGCCGCCAGAAGAATCAGGACCGGACTGAATTTCTTCCGCCCGCCAAAGGTTCTCGCCATCTGCCAGATCAGCTGTTTCAGCGACAGCCGAAACAGAACAAACGATCTATTCATGATCCGCCAGCTCCAAGAAGACCTGTTCCAACGATTGATCGCCGATGACTTCATCCATAGTTCCCAACGCCGCCAGCCGTCCGTCCTTCAAGATTCCAACATGATCGCACAGCTTCTGCGCCACTTCCAGAACATGCGTTGAAAAGAAAATCGTGTTGCCGCGGTCACAGTGCTCGCGCATCAGCTTTTTCAGCAGGAAGGAAGCCTTCGGATCCAGACCGACAAACGGTTCATCCAGAACCAAGAGCTTCGGATCGTGCAGAAATGCACTGATTACCGCCAGCTTCTGCTTCATTCCATGCGAGTAGCTGCTGATCGGCATTGTCAGCGCTCCTTCCAGCTCAAATAAACACGCATATTTCTGGATCCGCTGCGAACGAGTCTGTTGATCAATCTGATAGATATCCGCGACAAAGTTCAGATATTCATCCCCACGCATAATGTCATAGAGATCCGGATTATCCGGAATATAGGCCAGATTTTGCTTGCATGTTAGGGGCTCCTGACGAATCGAATGCCCGTCGATCAGGATTTCTCCCTCATCAAAATCCAGAATTCCGACAACCGCTTTGATCGTCGTCGTTTTCCCTGCACCATTAGGACCGATAAAACCAAAGATCTCACCGTTTTCACAGGTCAGATCCAAATGATCGACAGCGGTCTTATTGCCATAACGTTTGACTAAACTTTTAATTTCCAGCATGTTTATTCTCCTTTTCTTTCTTCCTGAACAACAGCCAGGAATAGCCCAGCGGCAAAAACGCCGCCATCAGAATTAAACTCAAGATGACCGCCGCCCGCATTGCCAGCGGCACAAAACACGATAACAGAAGCAAAATACCAGCAATGCAGAAGCAGTAACCGCCGAAGCGCTGCGTTTTATTCCAGTTATCCGGATCATCAAAGCTCCAGATCGTCTTGACGCCGACCAGATAATTCTGCCGGATTTTCGGCATCACGTTGCCCAGCGTCAGAAATAACAGACCCGTCATCACCGGCGGCAAATATTCCCCGCTGACTAACGAAATTCCGTAGATCTGGCCTAACATCCAGCAATACATCAGAAACAGAAAGATTTCAGTAACCGCCATGATGACACGATACGACTTTTTAAATTTGACATAATTGTGCCGCCGTGGATCAATCTTCGGAGATATCGCCATGATTGCAGGAATCAGAAATAACGCCGCCGGAAAAATCCAGATTGAAGCTTTCGGCCCGGTATTGTCCGCAATTCCCTGAACGTTGAAATGCGTCGGGATGATCTCAGGCAGCGTCGGCCAGGCAATCAAAGTTATGATCACCGCCAGCACTGGAAGAATTAATAATTTCCAATCGAAGAACTTTTTCAAATCAATCCCCACTCTCTTTTTCTTTAACAAACCCTAAAGCCCAACCTAACATTTCAGAAAATACGCTCATATTCAATTCATAATAAATATACTTGCCGTCACGATCATCACTGATCAGATCAGCTTTCCGCAGCACAGCCAGATGATGCGATACCGTCGCATTGGTCATCTGGAAGTGTGAAGCGATTTCACCGGCCGTCATCCGTCTTTCTTTCAGCAGTTCCAAAATCTCACGTCGTGTGGGATCAGATAAGGCTTTAAAAGTTTCCTGCATTCCCACCTCTCACTCCTCCAATCATTTAGATAATTATCTAAATGTATTATAGAGTTACCTTCTATCTTTGTCAATTCTTATTTTTCTTCTTTTCTTTCTCTTGGTGAAAGATTGCCCGATCTTCCCTTTCAGAGTAAAATAAAGATAACACCGGAAAACGGCAAAGGAGAATGTTATGTTGGAATTTAAATTTGATACTCAGCTTTTGATTGAAGGTCATGATCTTTCAGAAGATGCAATTCATGACTACATCACGGAGAATATTGCGGGTGACTGCCTGTTGGCGGTCGGCGATGAGGAAATGATCAAGATTCATTTTCATACCAATACGCCTTGGAGGGTCTTGGAATACTGCGCCAGTCTTGGCGAAATCCATGATATTGTCGTTGAAAATATGGAACGTCAGTCACAGGGGCTGCAGGGTTAACCTGCCCCTTTGCGATTGAAGGCTTGTCGTTATGGAATGGATTATCGTTCTGTTTTTCTTTTTATTCGGTCTGGTTATCGGGTCTTATCTCAATGTGGCGATTTATCGGCTGCCTCTGCATCTGTCCACAGCCAAAGGGCGCAGCTTCTGTCCTCAGTGCCATCACACTTTATCGGCTTTGGATTTAGTCCCTTTGTTCAGCTGGTTGGGTTTGCGCGGAAAATGCCGATATTGCCACGCCCCGATCTCACCGCGTTATCCGTTGATTGAAAGCTTAACCGGTATCCTCTATGCCGGCTGCGGTTATTTTTACGGTCCGACTCCGGAAGCGATTCTGCATTGCTTATTTCTGTCAATCTTAGTGGTCATGGCAATGATCGACTGGGATACGATGGAGATTCCTGACCGCTTATCGGTCTTTATTTTAATGTTAGGCGTCGCTGCCCTTGCTTTAGATCCAGCTTCAATTCCCAGCCGGGTTCTGGGTGCCTTGATCATCTCTATCCCGCTGTGGATCTTATCCCGCTTTAATTTAATGGGCGGCGGGGACGTCAAGATCATGTGTGCTGCCGGATTCTATCTGGGGGCCCCCTTGGTCATGACCGCCTTTGTCTTAAGCAGCTTCGTCGGAGCGCTGGCCGCTTTGTATCTCATGATTCACAAAAAAAAGGACCGGAAATCAGAGATTCCCTTTGGTCCCTTTCTGGCTATCGGCTTAACCCTCAGCGTCTATTGGGGCAACACGCTGATTCAAGCTTATTTATCTTTGTTCTAAAGACAGCGCAGGCTGTCTTTTTTTAGAAAAAATAGGTCGAAGCCGAGGACACAGTATACGACAAATACTGTTGTAAATCGGCTTCTTTCAAACACCGCTCACGCGCGGTTTTTTCTGAGATCTTCCCTTCCTGAACTAACCGTGCAAGATCGTAATCCATCTGCCGCATTCCGGCCTTTTGTCCAGTTTGTAAAACACTGCTGATCTGATGCCCTTTGTTTTCACGGATCATCGCCGCAACAGCGTCATTGGTCAGCAGAATCTCAAAGGCAGCGAGTCTTCCCGGCTGATCCTGACGTACCAGCAGCTGTTGGGTTACAACACCTTTCAGCACGCTGGCCAGCTGCACGCGAATCTGACCCTGCTGAGCTTCCGGGAATACGTCGATAATGCGGTCAATCGTACTGACCGCGGAATTGGTATGCAGCGTTGAAATAACCAAATGCCCTGTTTCCGCTGCCCGGATCGCCGCTTGGATTGTTTCAAAGTCGCGCATCTCGCCCACCAGAATGACATCCGGATCTTCGCGCAGAGCACTGCGCAGGGCATCCGCAAACGAAGCCACATCGACACCCACTTCCCGCTGATGTACAATGCTGGAAGCATGGTCAAAACGATATTCAATCGGATCTTCAATCGTGATGATATGCGCCTTTCGTGAATGTGAGATGGAATTGATCATGGCTGCCATCGTCGTTGATTTTCCGCTTCCTGTTGGCCCCGTTACCAAAACCAATCCACGCGGCAGCGTTGACAGCTTCCGCACTGCCTCCGGAATCATCAGATCATCAAACGTAGGAATGGTATTTCTTAGCAGACGCAGTGCCGCGCAAGGATTCCCTTTTTGATAATACGCGTTGACACGCACACTGTACCCATGTGCATCCTGAAACCCAAAGTCTAAATCCCCTTTTTGATATTCCTCCTGCTGCGTCCGATTCATCACCGTCCCCAGCATTGCATGTATTTCTTCTTTCGTTAGCGGCTCATCTCCGATGATTGTCAGTTCTCCTAACATTCTTGCGACTACCGGCAGCCCTACTGTCAAATGCAGATCGGTGCAGTCCATCGCCCTTCCTTGATCCATCCAGCCCTGTAAATCCATGTTGATCACCTCATTTAATTAGCTTCATTGTACCTTGAATTACGGAAAAAGAAAAGAGAGCGGTTAGGCTCTCAAATACTTTTTATTCTTCTTCATTCGTTGATTCAGGTATTGGGTATGTTCCAACTGTTTTAGATTTTGAAGTATCCCCATAAGTAACTGAAACTGCATTTGCTTTTGCTGTATCCGAAGCATCATAATTAACTGTACATTTAGTACTTACCGTTTCTTTACTGTCCCAAAAAGCTGTAAACACGTCAACTCCACAAACTTTTGTAGTTGCATTATAATTTGCAGCACCGGATGTCGTACTATACAAACCTGTGCTTAAAGCCGTTTCACTTGCTTTTACCGCAGTATAAACAGCCCTTGCATTGGCCTGATTCGCTGTCTTTGTTGCATCATCAGTGAATCCTGTCAAGCGTGGAACCAACATCAACATCAATGCAACCAAGATCGCTACAACGACGATCAATTCGATTAAGGTGAAACCCTTTTTGTTGTTCTTTCTAAACTTTTTCATATTTCTATCCCTTTCTTATTGGCTAATACCATTATATCACGGTTATTTTGAAAAAGTCACAATAACCTGTAAAATGTTTAAGATTTTTGTAATAATCCGTTAGAACTACAAATTAAATTGTGTAGATTACACGCAGCATTTCTTCCATTGAGGTCTGTCCTTTGACGATCATTTTAATCATTTCCTCAGACAAAGTTGTCATACCTTCACGAACAGCCGCATCCTTGATTTTATTTGTATCATTGGAGCTGACAATCAAGTCCCGAATTTCTGCAGTCAAAGGCAAGATTTCAAACAAAGCGGTACGGCCTTTATATCCAGTTTGGTTGCAGCGCGGGCAGCCATGCGGTTTATAAATTGGCCCTGTATAGCCGCCTAATAGCTGACTTTGTTCTGTCGTCGGCACGATCTGCTGCTTGCAATGCGGGCAGAGCTGACGAACTAAACGCTGAGCGACGATTCCGACAACCGAGGAGGCAAGCAAATACGGTTCAACGTTCATATCTTTTAATCGGGCAATCGCCGTGGCGCTGTCATTTGTATGAATCGTGGACAGAACATAGTGACCGGTGATGGCGGAACGAACCGCAATCTCGGCAGTTTCTTCATCTCGGATTTCGCCGATCATGATGACATCTGGATCCTGCCGCAGAATGGAGCGCAGTGCCGAGGCAAAGGTCAGCCCGGCCTTGGTATTGACTTGGACCTGATTAACCCCCATCATGCGCTTTTCAACCGGATCTTCAATGGTAATGACGTTGACTTCCTCACGGGCCAGTTCATTCAAAATGGCATACAGAGTCGTGGTCTTGCCGCTACCGGTAGGACCAGTAAACAATAAGATTCCATACGGCTGATGGATCATCGTTTCCATCAAATCGTAGTCTTTCTGCTGCAAGCCCAGATCTTTTAATGTCGACAATTCCTGCAGGCTGTGACCCAACAGACGAATAACCATTTTTTCGCCATAGACAGTAGGCAAGGAAGACAGACGAATATCCAAGCTCTTGCCATCAATCTGGCTTTCAATATGACCATCCTGAGGAATTCGTTTTTCCGCGATGTTCATGTTGCCCATGATTTTGATACGTGTAATCAAGGCTTCATGAACGGATTTGGCAATCCGGGTAAATTCATGCAGAACCCCATCTGTTCTGAAACGAATGACTGTGGTCAATTCAAAGGGTTCGATATGAATATCACTGGCGCCGATTTCATATGCTTGGCGAATCATGTTATTGACAAACTTCACGACCGGGGCGTTATCGACACGCTGTGTCAGTTCCGACAGTTCATCGTTGAGTGCTAAATCCTGATCCTCGGTCAGATCTTTCTGAATCTCATCAATCGCACTGCTGACATTGGCTTCGGCATAGTTGCGCCGAATAGCATTCTCGATCATTTCCTTCGGGGCCAGCACCGGCGAAACCGGAATTCCGCAGGAGGCCTTGATATCTTCCAAAGCATAGAAATCCAGCGGATCACTGGTAGCCAGCTGAAGTGCATTGTTTTTGATTTCCAGCGGCATAACCTGATATTTTTTTGCGACCTCTTCTGAAATCAGACGGACAATATCGCTGTTGACCATGATTTGAAAACCTTCGTAGACTGGAACATTCAAACGTACGCTCAGCGCTTTCAGTTTCTTTTCTTCTGTGATATATCCCAATTCAATTAAAACGTCGCCCAGTCGATTGCCCGGATGGGTTTTCTGATAAGCCAACGCTTTATTCAGCTGATCCTCTGTAATATAGCCTTGTTCCAGCAGCAGCTGCCCGATGGGTAAATTTTTCATATTTTCCGCCTTACCTTTCTATTGCAATATAGCCGTCGGATAAAACAACACTGAAATTCTGTTGATCATAATCAATATTCAAGCATTCAACCGCTGTTTCAGCACGATATTTTTCACCATTTTTATTAAAAATCAGCGTGATTTTAACCGTCGATGTCAGACTGTCATAATCCTTTTCAGCTGTAGACAGCTTCATTGCAACGCGATACCCATTGTAAAATTCTTCCGGATACAGAGGCTTGGCATCCCCGCCGGGATATTCCCGTACCCACAACAAACCATCCTGAATGCAATACAGAATATAACTGCGCTGATATTCATCTGCGAAATCATTGATCGAAGAATTAGCCGTCAATATCGTTTTGGCGGTTTTCATTTCACTGCTTACCTGTTCGATTAAAATCTGAGCTTTTTCCTTTAAGTCAGTCTGGGTCGTACTTTTCTGAAACGTGGCAATCATCGGTCGGAAAACGGCGGTCAGCCCGATCACCATGGTTGTCAGTAAGCCAAGAACCAAGATGATTTCCATTAATGTAAAGCCTTTTTTCTTCATGATGGATCCGCCTCAAAGTATTGGTAATTGATCCGCCCTTTATTGTCGGCATAGGTTTTCATTTTTCCATCTATCGTCACAGTATCCTCACCAAAGCTAAAGGTCAGTGACGAATGAACATCTGTGACTTTGACTCCGGCGATTTTCTCCCCAGCGATAGCTTTGCGCACTTTGAGTTCGCTGCGGCTAAGGCTGTCTGCCTCTGTTACAATCGAAACACCGGAGGTAAAGACTTGGGTTAACGAAACCACAATGATTACTAAGATTCCTAAAGAAACTACAACTTCCAACAAGGTCATCCCGCGCTTATTCATTCGTCTTCCTCCTTTCTATTTCTGATAATATAACAAATCGAAGTAATAATAATCTTCACTGTTAAGCACAGGAACTGTATAGGCGTGGTAGCTTTGGAATTCCCTGGCTTTTAAATTAACACTGCTGACTAACTGGCTATTCTCAAACTCACAAGCCTGGAATCGCCCATTCATCACGATATTCTCTGCTTCAAAAATAATTTTTGGCGCAACAACACTGACGTTGATATCTCCACGAATAGTAACGGGATGGCTGAAAACCAAAATAATATTTTCACTGCTGAGAAGATTTGTCGTCACTTGACTGCTTAATATCGGGTTTTCATCTTGGATATAGAAAACGGGACGAAAATACTTATTTTTGCTTTCCACGATCAGAACATCCGGCATTTTTTCCAACTCAAAATAGGCATCATTGCGTTTGATCTCATTGATTACATGTAAACTCTTCAGATCTGAATGCGTTGCTTTATAGATATTATCCATCTCTTTAACCGTAAACTGAGCCTCTTGAGAATCATCCGTCACCAACTTAATAAACGTTTCCACATGCAGCGGTTCACTTAATAGCGGCTGATTCGTATCATATTTATTGAAGACTTCATTATCCAAAGTCAGATTCTCGAAGAGAGTACTATACTCGACCATGCCTTTTTTCTTTATGCTGCCCGAAGCATAGACATTCCCCTTAATCGTGGCATTTTGAAGAATTAAATTGCCGCGGCAAATAACATCCCCCTGAATAATCAGCTGACCCGGCTGATCCGAGCCAAGAATCGCAGAAGTATAGTCAGCGGGTTCCAAATAAACGTTGCCTTCGATATTGCCGACCAACGTTGGTGATTGGATATTCCGATAGATCAAAGCAACCTGATCGTCCATCGTCACTCCTGCTGGTAGCTCAATTTTCTCACTCGATCCGCCTACCATACCATTTAAATTTTCCTGGGTGACCGTTTGATCGGAAATCGCATTGATCCAGAAGTTAGCGCTTGATGGTGTTGGAACACGACATTCGTTAATTAAAACAGCTCGTTTTAAATTCGTAATATCTTGAAAGATTCCCGGTACAGAGCCATTCATATCATAATAAGCATTTTTTACTTTCAGCATTTGTACGACAGCGCTCATCTGTGCAGTCTTGCCTTCGTATTCAGCTTCAGCCTGTACGATAATGTGGTATTTCTGCCGAGGCTGATTCGAAGTAAAATTTGCCGCATTAAACAGCGCATCCCCCGTAAGAACGATGCGGACTCGGCCGGTAGTAGTACCATACGCTGTCCAACTACTTGAACTGGAAGAATTGGATTCAGCCACGCTTTGAAGCTGACCGCGTATCATTTCTTCATCCAACTGATTGACAAAGGCCGTTAGGGCACTTTGGGCAATGTAATCAGCCTGCTGCTGAACCACATCCGTTGCCGTTTTCTCAAAAGACCGCTGAGAAAGTGGAATCAGCGCACCGACAAAGATCAAAAAGACAAAGAACAGGCAC
The DNA here is from genome assembly GCF_022440805.1 of Holdemania massiliensis. NCBI lineage: Bacteria > Bacillati > Bacillota > Erysipelotrichia > Erysipelotrichales > Erysipelotrichaceae > Holdemania > Holdemania massiliensis. The sequence goes on from NZ_JAKNTK010000001.1 coordinate 2,216,679, forward strand.
AGCGCCAGCAACAGTGTGCTGCCTTTTTTATTTGTCAATCCCCTTCCTCCTTTCTCAGTCAAATGGGCTGGTTGCTATTCATTAAAGGTATAAAACTGAAGATGGAACGAGCCCTGCATCTGCTTGTCTTTCTCACTGACCGATAGCGAAGTAATGGAAATGACCTGCGGCAGCTGCTGGATCTTATCCATCGCTCCGATCATTTGATCCATCTTGCCGGTAACCGTAAAATCAGCTTCAACCATCAAGACGACGCTGAGCGATTCTTCACTGCCGGGAAGAGTTGCATAGGTCAGATCGGAAATTGTCAAAGAATCCCACTGCTTGATAAAATCCGCCATCGTTTCGTACAGATATTCATCCTTCAATTCCGAATACTTCGGCGGAACAAAGCGGTCCGCTAAATCCTGAAGCTGCTGTGTCAGATCCAGATGATCTTGATTCAGCGATTCCAGCATGTCGATCATCTGCTGCTGCTGAAGCAGCTCATCTTCGATTTGGGCGCGCTCATTGACTAATTCTTTGTGGTGATTCTGCATCGGGGCTAAAAGAAACTGAATCCCGATGACATTGAGGATAAGAAAGGCTAGGACGACCAGTAAGATTTTCTCGCGTTCGGAGAGCTTCATTCGCCATCCCCTCCCTTCAGTCCTAAAGTGATCAGAAAGCTGTAGCTTTTCTGACTTTGATTGTACGTAAATCCGGTATAATTGACATCCGCGAACCAATCGGTGGAACGAAGATCCTGAGTATAGAGCGAAGGCGAAAGGCGGTTGGATGACGTACAGGATAACTGTACGGATAAGCCGTCCTGCACCTGCAGTCCGATAATCGAAACATCCTTGGGCTTTAAGGCCTGAATCTGTTCAAATAAAGTCTTGGTAAACTGCTCCGTTTGTTCACTGTACTGCAGCGCCTGCAAAGCGTCGGCGATCTGCTGACGGGTTAAGGAATTCTGCATTGAAACAACTAACGCTTCATCGTACTGCGAAATCCGTTCGGGCAGCTGCAGCTGTGCCTGAACTTGTTTGATCGCGTTGTCCTCGATTTGATTTAGTGCAAACTGCCGATATGTCAGGCCGGCCAGCACAAGCGCGTTGATAACGAACAAGCCGATGATCAACCGCAGGGTTTGCCGCTGGCGATAAGCCTCGGTATAGCGCTGATGATTGATCCCATGAAACAGATCATACGGCCGGCGAATAGGAGCCAGGCCGTAAACCGCACAGACCTGCGCGGATACCTCGCTGCCGTTTAATCCTTCTACAGCCGGGAAAATCTCGGTCGGCAAGCGCAGAAGCTGAGTGAGCTCCTGGGCAATGGATTCGGCTTCCCGCGGCACACCGATATGAACCATCTCAACGGGAGAATCCGGATTTTTTATCCGCTGAAACTGCACGAGCTGAGAAATCCGTTCATTCATGACTGCTAATGGGGTCTGATTGCGGTCAAAACGAAAGACGTTGGAAAACATGAACCGGCCGTTGTTAAACAGTACCGATGTACAGACTTCATCGGAACACCAGGAGTAAATTGCCGTTTTTTCTTCCTTCAAAAACAACCCGGCCTGAATCAAAGCTAAGGTCGAAGTGATCAGATGCTGCGGCTTGATGCCGGCCGCTTTTAAGGCCTTCGCATACGCTTCGCCAAAGGTCTGTGGAACGACAACAGTCAAACTTTCACTGCCGTTCTCCGCCTGCGGCATCACCGCATAATCTACGGTATTTTCCGCGATATTGCCAATCTGACGGGCCAGATTAAAATATAAGTTTTTCTCCAGCGTTTTCGGCTTGAGCTTCGGCGTTTCAATCTGACGATAAATCACGGCCGTACTGTCTGCAATCACCGTGACCTTTTTGCCTTTGAGCCCCAGCTGATCCGCCAGGCTTTTCGCCCATCGGGCAAAGCCTTCCTCATCCTGGATAAAGCCGTTGATCAAAAGCCCTTCCGGGATTTCCTGTGTACTTGAGCGCTTCACCTGCAGCGTTTGTTTTTTTGCTTTTCCCCATATCACAACGGCATGCCGCTGCATAATATGCAATAGTATCATCGTCATTTTCCCCCTGTTAAGCAATCATTCCGTAAGAATCATAAATCGGCATGAGAATGGAAATAATAACGAAGAAGATGATGATTGCTAAGATGATAATCATGATCGGTTCCATCATCGCCACCATTTTCTGCGTCGCATTGTCAGCCTCGGTATCGTAGTAATCCGAAATGGAATTCAGCACATCCTCCAGCGATCCTGATTCCTCCCCGACATACATCATCGAGTTCAGCAGCGGATCAAAGGCCTGAGAAGCTTCGATGGAACGGGAAAGCATCTCACCGCGGCGGACACGTTCACTGATCCAGCTGATCTTCTCTGTGAAATAGCGGTTGTTCAGCACATCGCCGGAAACCTGCAGCGAATCAATGACGGATATCCCGCTGGAATACAGCGAGGAAAAGGTGCGCGCAAAGCGCGAAGTCGCCACAATCCGATTCAGCGTTCCAAACAGCGGAAACTTGACTTTCAGCTCATCAAAGCCCCGCCGCAGCGTCGGCACCTTCAGCGCCATCCGCACGCCAAGGACGATTAACAGCACACCGAGAATTAAAAACGGCCAGTAGGCAACAATAAAATTACTCATTGAGATCAAAAGCAACGTATTCCACGGCAGTTCCATATCACCGACCATGCTTAAAAAGCTTGGAACAACCGATGTCATCAGCGCAAGAATTACCGCAACGGTAACCACCAGCAGCATAACCGGATAGATTAAAGCAGAGGTGACCTTGTTGCGCAGCTTATATTCCTTATCGTAATGCCCCGCCATTCGTTCCATCACCGCATCGAGCGTGCCGTTCATCTCCCCGGCCTGCACCAAATAGATCAGCAGCGGCGGAAACGCCTGCTGGCATTGGCGCATGGCCAGCGTCAGCGAGGAGCCTTTGCGCACTTCCTCAACCAGCTGAGCATACAGTTTCTTCATTTTCTTTTTATCACTTTTCTGCCGCAGCATTTCCAGCGCGTTGACCAGCGGAATGCCGGAGCTCAGCATCGCCGCCAGCTGCTTGCACATCAGCGACAATTCCTGGTTTTTCGGTTTTCCCGTCTGGGTTTCCCACTGCGCTTTGCGGTGAGCATTCAGGCAGTAAAGACCTTCGTTATTTAAAAGCGAGTAAAGATGAACTACATCTTCGGCTCGCTTCTCACCCCGTACTTTGCGGCCTTCACTGTTTACCGCGGTATAAAGATAGGATTCCATACCTCACACATCCTTCATTCTGGTTAGATCATTTTTATTATTATATCATTTTTAAGGGTGTCTGCACAGAATTCAGCCGTAAACTTCAAACAATTTCAAAGGAGAGAAATTATGCCCATGGACTTCAATTTCATTCAGGAGCTTCAACAAAAAAAGATTGCGATCGAACGGCGGGTAACGATGGCGCCGTATACGTCATTTGGGATCGGCGGCGCAGCGGAATTGATCGCCCTGCCGGACACCGCGGACAAGCTGCGCGAATGCATCTTAAGTGCGCAGCGGACCAAAATACCGTACCGGATCTTGGGTCAGGCCAGCAATGTCCTGATTTCTTCCTCAGGTTACCCCGGCATGATCATTCTGCTGCGCTCCAACTGGGCAAAGTGGAGCGTCGAAGGAACGTTGCTGAAAGCGGATGGGGGATTGACGATCAAACGGCTGTGCGACGGCGCGATGCAGGCGGAATTGTCCGGATTGGAACGGTTATATGGAATTCCGGGAAGTGTCGGAGGCGCTCTGCACAACAACAGCGGAGCTTTCGGCACCGAGCTTTCCGAGCTACTGGAATCTGCTCAGGTTTTGATCCAGGGCCAGGAAAGAACCCTGACCCGCGATCAGCTGCAATTCGGCTATCGTCGAAGTCTTTTAAACGACCAGAGTCACGTGCTGCTGAGCGCCGCTTTTCGGCTGCAGCCGGGACAGCGGCACACCATCCGCCGCTTGATGGAAGAGACCATGGAGCGGCGCAAACTGAAACAGCCGCTGGAATATCCCAGCGCCGGCAGTGTGTTTAAGCGGCCTGAAGGACATTATGCCTCAGCCTTAATTGACCAGTGCGGCTTAAAGGGCAGACAGATCGGCGGCGCGCAGGTCTCTGAAAAGCATGCCGGCTTTATCATCAATCGCAGCCAGGCCAGCAGTGATGACGTTCAGGCCTTGATCAGCCACATACAAAAAGAGGTCTATGCTCAGACCTCTGTGACGCTGGAATGTGAAATTGAATCGCTTTAGCGGGAAAATTCCGCCTTGACCTGGGCCAGCAGCTGCGGATCACAGGCCAGCTCCACCGCGCACATCGCCAGCGCACTGGCACCGCTGGCCAGTCCCTCGCGGCCCTGTGGACTGATCGTCGCGGCCGCCATCTCCCGTGAATGACCGGTTACTTCGCAGCCGCAGATCTGGATATATCCATGCAGTGCCGGACAGCGGTAGCTGACTGCTCCGATATCGCTGGAACCGCCCGGCACTTCATCGACCGGCTGGATTTCCTGCAAGCCTAATTCCGCATACTGCTTTTGAAGCAGCTGGGCTAAAGTATAATTGATCTTATTGTCTTCGTACGGACATTCATAGACGCTGGTTTTCAATGTTGTCCCGGCCATCTGACAAGCACCCTGGGCACATTGAACCGCTCTTTCCGACATCGCCTTGGCCACTGCCATCGTCGGCGCCCGGAAGTAGTATTCCAGCGAAGCATAGGCCGGAATGACGTTGGCGGCTTCTCCGCCGTCCTTCACAATGCCGTGAATAAAACAGCCCGGCTCCATAAACTGACGCATCATGTTGATCGCTACAAACGTATTGACAGCAGCGTCCAAGGCGCTTTTGCCCTCCTGCGGATGACAGGCGTGGGCATTTCTTCCAAAAAACTCAAATTTCAGCGGCATCAAAGCGTTCGTCCGTCCGCCCAGACGGTTTTCCGTACTCGGATGGATCATCATCGCCGCATCGAGATCATCAAAGCAGCCCTTCTCGGCCATGCGTACCTTGCCGCCGAAGTTTTCCTCGGCCGGGGTCCCGATCACCCGGACCTCCCCACCCAGCTGATCAATCACCGCTTTGTAGGCGCCGCCGGCCAAAACGCCGATCGCGGCGATTAAATTATGACCGCAGCCATGCCCCACTTCCGGCAGCGCGTCATACTCGCATAAAAACGCAATTTTCGGCCCCGGCTTTCCCGAATCATAGCGCCCGATAAACCCGGTTGGAAGCAGATAGCTGCGTTCCACTTGAAATCCCAGCTGCTCCAGTTTTTCACTCAGCAGCGCCATTGATTCAAATTCCTGATCGCCCAGTTCCGGATGCTCATACATCGCCCTGACCAGATCCATGCCTTCGTCAAGATGCTGCTTTACCCATGTCTTGCATTGTTCTTTCATTCCCATTCACCTCATGGTTTAAAATTTATCATGATCTGCGTCATTTGTCACGTTTTTTACTGTTTGAAAGGCGATTTCCGACTTTCAAAAACGCCGCTGACCGATTATACTGAAAGCAAGCAGAAAGGTGCGTTTTTCCGATGAAGATCAAACAAAGCCAGCTGAAAAGCTCGTTGATTTCGCTGCTAGTCCTGGTTTTGCTGCTGGGATTTTACCAACTGTGGCCTTATCTTGTATTTGAGAAAATTCAAACGGATTCCGTCCAGCAGATATTTCTGTACAATCATCAAATTCCGTTACAGGACAGCTGGAACACCCTGATCGAGGTCAAAGACTGTGCCGCCAGAGCGTTTCTGTTGGAACAAGCCGGACAGATTCTGCTTGTTAAGCGCGCTCACGACCGGGACATTCCCTTTGGCTTTTTCCCCCGCATCCATCTTCAATCCAAGACCTGGCATCAGACCATTACCTTTTTTTCCGAGCCGGAAGGACCGATGATTATGGTTTATACGGAAAAATATAATTCTTCTGGGCAGCGGATCCACGCTTCGCTCAACTATGGAAAATTACCGCTTAAAAGCACCGAGGCTCTCATCGACTTCATTCAGGCTTATCCGTTGGACAACCTTGTCACTCCATAAGAAAAAGCAGCGCTTTCTCGACCTGATCAAAAGGGTCAGGGAAAACGCTGCTTTCTTAGTTATTCGCTGATTTCACCGGCCTGTGTCAGCGCCCACTTGGATACGCTCGGGCCGATTAATTCATAGATCAAAGTTCCGCATAAGACAACAGCCCGCACGGTTTCCGCATACTGCGGCACGACTGACTGCGCCACGACGGTTAAGCCGATTGCGACACCGGCCTGCGGAAGCAGCGCCCAGCCAAGATATTTCTGCACCGGTTCGCTGGCATGCATGATCTTCGCCCCTGTCCAGGCACCCAGAAACTTGCCGACAACCCGCATGACAACGTAGATGATGCCGACTAAACCGATCGAAGGCAGAATGCTCAGCTTCAAATCGGCGCCGGAGAGCACGAAGAACGCCATGAAGATCGGCGGTGTCAGACGGTCGGCAATCGCCATGACCTTATCGCTTTCATTGGACAGATTCGCAAAAATCGCGCCCATCGCCATGCAGGTCAGCAGATCCGAAAACCCGAAGGTGCTGGAAACAAACAAGGCGATAAAGATAAAGGCATAGATGAGCGCCTGCCGATTGTCTTCATCATGGAAGAATTTCAGTGGAATCATCAAAATGAAGCCCAGCAGCGCACCGCTGCCTAAGGAGCCCAGGATTTCAACGATCGGATCCATCAGCTGCATCACAAGATTCCCGCTGCCGGGATTTTCAATCATCTGTGCGATGGCCACCGCAATCCCAAAGCCGATCAGGGCTACGGCATCATCAAGTGCGACGACGCTTAACAGCGTTTCCGTCACCGGACCTTTGGCGCGGTACTGACGGATGACCATGATCGTTGCCGCCGGTGCCGTCGCGGCCGCAATCGCTCCCAGAACAAACGAAAACGCCGGATCAAAGCCGAAAGCGATCAGGGAAGCGATGACCAGCACAACGGCGACCATCGCTTCCAAAATCGCGATGACAATCGGCGTCATGCCGACCCGCTTGAAATAACTGGCCTTGAATTCACTGCCAATTGAAAAGGCGATGAAGCCCAGGGCGACGCTGGAAATAAAGCCGAGCTGACTGAGCGCATCGGCATGCACAAGATTTAAAACCGACGGACCGACGATCAGACCGCCGATCAGATAGCCGGTGACGTTCGGCATTTTGACCAGCTTCATCAGCCGGCCGAACACCAGACCCGTCAGCAGCAGGATTGCCAAACTCATTAATTGCTGCATCGTGATTACCCCTTCTTCACAATGCCTTTAACATAGCTGACCGGAACGGTAAAGACTACACCCGTATTCGGCTTGTCCAGATCGCCGACATTCTTTTCAATGATCTGCACTGCATGTTCTACATCCTCATGCTCCAGCACCATGAAGATCGTCTTGCTGTTGACCTGAGAATTGTTTAACAACGCCCGCAGCGAGCCGAACAGATAATCATGATCGGCCAACAGGCGGGCCATTCCCGCACTGTCAATGATCGTCGCGCTGAATTTCTTTTCGTTGGACAAGTCTTTCAGCAGCTGATCCAATTTATCAATCTGATTCATTACAAAAAATAATAATTCCATCGGTTACCCCTCTTTTCTAGAAACCTGTTTTATTATAGCACCGGTTTTCTGTTTGACAAGGAAATTTCCCGCAAGAAATTCAGGGATTTGGGAATACTGGAAACGAGGTGATTTTTTTGGAAAAATCAAGCGCTTTCACAGCTCAGTTCTCTGCCGATCTGCATCAAAGGCTGCCGATTGAGCAAAGTTTTGACTGCGTCAGCACCGTCTTCGATCTGAAACAAGGAACGGGTGAACTGATCTTTATCGACGGCTTTGCCAAGGACGAAGTGATGGAAAAGATCATGGAACACATGATGAAATTAGATCCGCTGGCTGAGACATCCGTCAGCGGCTGGCTGGCCCGGCAGATCCCCTATCTGGAGGTTTCCGGGACGACAGATTTATCTCAGGCCGTTGACGCGGTGCTGAGCGGTACGCTGTTGTTTCTCGCCGAAGGGGCAGCTGAAGCCGTCCTGATCGACGCCCGCAGCTATCCTGTCCGCTCGATGCAGGAGCCGGAAGATGACCGCGTCCTGCGTGGTTCGCGCGACGCCTTCGTGGAAACGCTGATCTTCAATACCGCGCTGATCCGAAGACGCATCCGCGACCCGAAGCTGATCTATGAATATGTTCAGGTCGGCAGCCGCTCCAAAACCGATGTCGTGCTGTGCTATCTCAAGGACAAAGTTGACAGACAGCTGCTGGATAAAGTTCGTAAGAAGCTCACCAACACGGAAGTCGAAGGCCTGAGCTTATCCCAGGAAAGCCTGGCGGAGTGTCTGCTTCCGAAACAATGGCTCAATCCGCTGCCGCGCATCCGCTTTACCGAACGTCCGGATACGGCCAGTGCCAGCATTCTGGAAGGCAATCTGATCGTGCTGACGGACAATACGCCTTCAGCGATGATCCTGCCGACACATTTCTTTGATTTCTTTCAGGAGGCCAATGATTACTACTTTCCGCCGTTGATTGGCACGTATCTGAAATTGGTGCGGATTGTGATCTTCTTTCTGACCTTGTTCTTTACGCCTTGCTGGTATCTGGCGCTGCGCTGCCCCGGACTGCTTCCGGAAAGCCTGCATTTCATCCTGATTGAAGAAACCGCGGCGATTCCGGTATTGGCGCAGTTATTGATCATCGAGGTCATGATCGACGGTCTGCGGCTGGCCTCTTTGAATACGCCTTCCTCTCTGTCCAGTGCTTTCAGCATCCTCGGGGCTGTCATCTTAGGCGAATATGCGGTCAGCACCGGCTGGTTCAACGGTGAAGTGATCTTATATATGGCGTTTGTTGCGCTGAGCAATTATGCCCAGCCCAGCTTTGAACTCGGCTACAGCTTCAAGTTTTTCCGCATGAGCTTACTGATTCTGATCGCTTTGTTGGGGCCTTGGGGATTATTGATCGGAACGGCCGCAATCATCGTTCTGATGTTAAAAACGGATACGCTTTCAGGCAACTATTGTTATCCGCTCTATCCCTATGATGGAACGAAGCTGCGTTCGCTGCTGCTGCGCAAACCGGCTGATCATCGCCACGGAAACTCAAAGCCTTGACTTCAAGAAAACCGCTGCGGCGCTGAATCTTCCTCAGGCCGCCGTTTTATTCTCCCTTTCAAGCAGCGTACACAGCGGTTTTAACGCTACCGGATCACACCAGCTGCAGCAACCACGGCCGGCGCTTTCCAACAATCCCTGCTCCCACGGCTGCAGGACCGCGGGATCTTTTTTGACCAGTGACTTTCTCAGCATCCGGCACATTGTTCGATCGAGAAAATGCATCCGCTGTTCATCATAGCTTCCCCGCCCGTAATAGAGATGGGCCGACGGCAGGTCTTTGTTCAGCTTCTTTTGCAGGACTGCGAGAACGTCGGGGGATGCCGGACTGGCTCCGACCGCAAAAACCGCCAATGTCTTTCCTGCCAGAAATTCACGGTGCTTGATGAGAAAAGCCACACCCGCAATGGAGCCGGCGTAAATTCCGCCGAATAAAACAATTTGGGAATAGGCTTTTAAATTCTGCGGCTTAAATGAGCTCTGTTCCGCCAGTTCGCTGGGAATCCGCTCGTGCAGCCATTGTGCATACTGGCGTGAGGCTCCATATTTTGATCGAAAAAGGATTAGTGTATCCGTCATTGAATTTCTCCTTCCAGATTGTCGATACTCGTCAAGAATTGAATCATCATGCGGAAAAACTGTTCCGTTTCCGCGTCACTGAAATCCGCAAACAACTGCTTCAACCGCTGCTGAAACAACGCCCCCATGGAATTGAAATATTCCTTGGCGGCAGAGGTGGCCTCAATCACAGCTGCCCGGCTGTCAGCGGCGCTGGGATGCAGACGGACGAATCCCTTCCGTTGCAAAGCCTCCGCCAGTTTTTTTACATTCTGTCGGGAACAGCCCAACAGCTTGCCCAGATGTGTTAAGGTCATTGCCTCCGGAGACTGGCAGACAAGCGTTAAAAGCATGAACTGCTTCAATGTCACCTGCGGGATTTCATGATCAAAGACGGTTTGGAGCCGGTTGGCCGTGATCATCAGCAGACTGAAAATCGCTTTGTATTGATGCTCAGGCGAATCGGAAAAGCGCTGGACTAAATCTGATATTTCCATGTTGATCTCCCTCTATAAGTAACTTGTTACTTATTTAATCTGATTATAGCAACTTGTTACGCATTCGTCAACAGAACACCCTTCTTTCTTTGAAAAAACAAAAAGCCGCGGTGCTTTTCTATGAAAGCCGCGGCCAAAGATAATTGATTCACCTTGTTATAAATCCAGCTTAACCATGATCCGATTTTTATTCGATCAAGCGGGAAAGAAAGCGTCTCAGGACTCCCTGTCAGACACAATCAGAAGCTCAAACCAGAACACTGAGCCCTGACCGACCTCGGACTTCACGCCGTATTGGGCATGATGCAGCTCCAGGATTTCTCTGACAATCGCTAAGCCGATTCCGCTGCCGGCGCTGGAACGCTTATGCGTTTTATCGACCTTGTAGTAACGATCCCAGATGTAGCTCAGCTTATCCTCGCTGATCCCTTCGCCATGATCCTCGACTTCCACGCGAACCTGACTGCCGTCGATGCTTTGGCGGATCAGAATCCGTTTGTCCTCCAGCGAGTAATTGATTGCGTTGTTGATGAAGTTATACAGCACCTGTCCCAGACGGTCCGGATCGGCATTGACCCATACCGATTCCTGATGCTCAAACTGAATATCAAAGCCATCCTGCGTCATAAATTTTTCATAGCGGTGCAGCACGGTTTCAATCAGCTGCGTCAAATCGAAATGCTGCGCATGCAGCTCAATCTTGTTTTCCTGCAGCTTGGACAGATCCAGCAGGTCGTTGACCAGATTGGACAGCCGGTGGGCTTCATCAATGATGACCTGAACGTTCTCCGGTGTATTCTCACCCGGCAGATCCCGCATCATCTCGCCATACCCGCTGATCATCGTCAGCGGCGTGCGCAGATCATGCGAAACATTGGCAATCAGATCCCGCCGCATCTGATCGACCTCTTTGAGCTTGCGTGTCGTGTGGTTCATCGTATCGTTGAGCTGTGTGATTTCCTTATACCCCTTGCCGGTAAAGACGATATCATAGTTGCCTTCCGCCATCTGCCGGGCGCTTTGGTTTATATTGACAATCGGTTTGACAATCCGGCGGGACATCAAAAACGCCAGTCCCACAGAAGCGACGATGACGATCATTGAGATATAGCCAAGCTGAGTGCGCAGCGTTTCCGTCGTGGCATTGACGGGAGAAATGTGCGTATTCACCATAATGATGTCTTTCTGATTTCGGCGGCCTTCGACAACCTTGAAATAAATCAGATTGCGGGAACCCTGCTTATTCGAAAACAACAGATTCCCGTTAGGCAGCTCACTGATCACCTTTTCCGACTGAATGTCGAGATACGAGCCGCCGTTGGCCTCGGCCTTGGCTACATATTGCGCGATGTCGCTGTCATTCAGATTATAGATCTGACAGCCCATCGTATTGGTCGTCTGAATCTGGAAGATCCCATACAGGACACGGATGCAGGCGTCGTTTTGGCGCGCCTGCTGGGCGACGATATCCGGAAACTTATCGCTTTCCAGATTGGCCGCCAGCGTGTTGCCGATTTTTTCAATGCCTTCAATTTTAAAGCGCTGATAGAAGCTGTCCAGAAACACGACCTGAAACAGCCATAACAGAGCTAACAGCGCAATGACAAACGCAAGCAGATACTTGACGAGCTTCCACTGCAGACTAGTTTCCGTTTTCAAACCGATAGCCTACCCCTCTGAGCGTTGTGATATAGCGGCTGTATTCCCGCAGATTCTTGCGCAGCAGTTTAATATGCGTATCCAGCGTCCGTTCATCGCCGAAAAAATCATAGCCCCAGACATTCTGCAGCAGCTTTTCCCGGGTTAAAGCAATCCCGCGGTTTTTCACAAGATAGAACAACAGGTCATATTCCTTCGGCGACAGGTTGAGCTTCTCGTCCTTGATTCTGACAATCCGACCCGTAAAATCAATGGTCAGATCTCCGATTTTAATCATTTCTTTTTTCTCACTTTGGGATGTCCGCTTGAGAATTGCGTGGATCCGCATCATCAGCTCCTTGGGCGAGAACGGTTTGACAACATAGTCATCCACACCCAGATCAAACCCATGGATCTTATCGTATTCCTCACCCAGTGCCGACAACAGAATGACCGGAACATTTTCATGCGTTTTGCGGATTTCCCGGCACGCTGAAAAGCCGTCCAGATTCGGCATCATGATATCCATGACGATCAGATCGTAATTCTCCTTCATCGCCTTCTCCACCGCTTCCAGCCCGTCACAGGCTTCATCCACCGCAAAACCTTCATATTCCGCATATTTACGGATCATTTCACGAATTCGCTGTTCATCGTCCACCACTAAGATTTTGATCATTAGGATGCACCTCCTGATTTCTTCTTTATTTTACCCTGAAGATGTGAATTTTGAGTGAATTTTATTCCGGCTGCGTCAGCGAATTAACAAATTCCTGCCATTTTTCGTTTTTCTCAATAAAGATCGTCCCCTGGCTGCGGCGTTGGGAATCATAGAACGTAATCGTCATGAATTCCTCCGAGGATACCGGTGCTTTCTGCAGCTGGGTCGGCAAGTTCTCGCTCAGCCATTGAGACAGGCGCAGATTAAAGCTTTCATAGTCCAGTTCACTCTGCTGTCGGATCAGTTCCAGCTGGTTATCATACATACTGAAATAGTCCAGGAACCGAGCATTGCCGGCATAGACTTTTAAAAACTGCTGATTGACAATCGAGCTGTACAGCTGAAAAACCGACTGATAGCGAAGCAGATCAATGCTTTGTTCCGCCCGTTCCCCATTGACAAACGAAATCAGCGCCAGGTTTAAAAAACAATAGGCATCATCAGCCTGCCGGCATGCGATCTGCTTTGTTTCATGCAGCAGATCGGAGAAGCTCTGCTGCTGTTGTTCCTGCTGCAAAAGCACCGCCAGCTGCCGGACCTGTTCCAGCTCTAACCCGGCTGAAACGCCGTTGGCTTCAATCCAATAGATTGACTCCGGATTCATGCTGCGAAACAACAGCTGATACTGATCGTTTCCGCCTAACAGCGTTTCCAGCTGTTCGACATAGTCCGGTGAAATATTAACGTAGAAATCAGAGTAGCTGCGATCTTGGTAAAACCGCACGATCATATTGACGGAACCTTCGACATAATCGTTTTTTGCCCCGCTTTGAAATACGAGCTGAATCAGTTCAGGATCATTCAATTTCAGCTGCAGCAGCGCCTCATACTGTTCAGTTCCCATGAACGAGGAAGGCGCCATCGCAATTGAATTGACTTCTTCAATTGAAATTTGCTGAGCTGCCTCGCGGCGAACTAAAATCCGCATCGGAAAACGAATCAGCGCCGCAATCACAACCACTGCCAAAAAACTCAGGAGCGTCCGACGCAGACTGATCAGTTCACGCCGTGCCAGATAATCATAAAGATGATATAAAATTAACAGAATCCCCGCATAAAGCAAGGCGGAAATCCAGTCTTTCATTCCTAAAGTGTAAAAGAACGGGACAAACGCCGCAATCCGCACGGCTTCATGAGCGGTCTCGCTGATGAATGAAGTTTCCGCAACTTCCACCTTGCGCCTGAGAAACGCCCAATAGCCCAATCCCGAAGCCGCAATCAGATAGCCAAGCATGATCCAGCAGCGGCTGTAGCTGAACGCCGTGTGATTGTTGTAATTCGTCACCCGAAATGACTGGCGCATGCCGGAAAGACTGCTGATCAGTTCGTCAAACGCAATATAGGGCAGCGTATCGACCCGGCCTTCATCCTGCACGATCCGCATGGAGTAAGGACTGGTCAGCGTTTCCGTCGCCTTCTGATTGGTATATTCCATCTGGGAAAACTGATCATAGTTGTAAAACTGTGTCTGAAACGTATAGTGAAACCAGCCCGGCAGCAGCGTCAGCACCGCGATCAGCACAAACTGCACAAACCGATTGCCGGTCAAAGCAACGGAAAGACAGCTGATGGAATACACCATCGCCATGCTCAGACTCCACAGGATCAGAAACCGCAGCACGATGCCGTTTTCAACGATCAGCTGCGGATTGCGCAGCAGCGTGATGTGCAGGATCAGCGAGGCGATCAGCACATTGATCAAAAGAAAGAGCATGCCCCCTGCCCAGTTTGACCAATACAGCGTTTTGCGCGGCACCGGGGAAGAAAACACCAGGTCGCTTTTTTTCTTGCTGAAAAGAAAATCAAACAGCGTAGCGCAGGCCGCTAACGGAAGCAGGAAGCAGGCTAAGAAACTGACGATGCCGGACGCGGCAGAAAAACTGATGACCTGCATCACCTCTGGATTGTGGCTGAGCGAAAAGCAGTTGATCAGAATTCCCGCCTGGTAAATAATCATCGCGACCAAAAGCAGTCCCTGAGCACTGCGGAAATTCTGCCAGAACACTTTGAAATTAAAGACGGAGCGAATCGAACTCATAGCCGTATCCCTCCATTTCATAAATAAACACTTCTTCCAGCGACAGCGGAAGCAGATCAAGAATAATCGGCTGCTTGCTGCGCAGAACATCGGTCACCAGCTCGCGGTCGCCCTTGACGATCATCGTTGCGATCGAACCGCTCTTTTTGTAATACAGCACCTTGAGCTGACGGAACTCATCCCGATCAAAATTCTTGTTCGGCAGTGCGATCTGGACCTTAAACATTTCTGTTTTCAGCGAATCAATATCACTTTCAAACATGATCCTGCCTTCCACTAACAAGCCCATGTGATCACACAAATCTTCCAGCTCCCGCAGATTATGCGAAGTTAAAAGCACCGTCGAATTGCGCTGGGCAACGTCCTCCGACAAAACGGATTTGACCAGCGACCGCATGACCGGATCCAAACCGTCGAAAGTTTCGTCAAAAAAGAAATAATGCGCGCGTGTCGACAGCGCTAAGATCAGCGCGCCCTGACGTTTCATGCCCTTGGAAAAATTCTGAATCCGTGCACGGGTATCCAGCTTGAAATGATCGCACAGCATCTGGAACCGATGATGATCGAAATGCTCGTACAGACTGGCATAGTAATCGGCCATCATGCGGAAATTATAGTTGGGAAAAAAATACAGTTCATCCGGAATAAAGACGATTTCCTTTTTGATCTTTGCATTGTCAAATACCGCTTCGCCGTTGATTTCCGCTTTTCCTTCACTCGGCTGATACACCCCTGCCAGCATTCGCAGAAATGTTGATTTGCCCGCGCCGTTGGCCCCGACCAGACCGTAAATGCTGCCCTCTTTGATGCTGCAGTTCATCTGCCGGATCACGGTTTTATTGCGGAATTTCTTGCCGAGATTTTCTGCGACAATCATACTTTCACCTGCATCCGGCGCTCAACAGCCGGCTTTACCCAGCGAGATGTGAACTGCTGATCCAGCAGCTCCATCAAAATGCAGTCATGCCATTGCCCGCCGATCTTTTTTGCCTGGTGAAAACGGCCGCATTCTTCAAAGCCGACCTTCTTATAACAAGCGATGGCCGGCAAATTATACGAATAGACCTCCAGCCGAACGCTGTGACAGTTTAAAAGGTTCAGACAATAATCACACAGAAGGCTTAATGCTTCCGTTCCGCAGCCTTGATTGTGATAGCTCTTTTCGCCGATCATGATCCCGACGCTGGCCCATTGATTGATCTGATCCCAGGCGGTGATACCACAGGTTCCAATCGGCTGCTTGCTGTCGCGCGCTATGATCAGAAAATCCCGTCCGCCCTGCTCCATGGATCTGAGTGTTTCCGCTTCCTTATCCAAGGTGATATTGGAAGCGGCCAGCGTCGTTCCCAGCGTCACTTCCAAATCATTGATCCAGCCGGCAATCCGTTCATATTCACGGCTGTCCAACGGTGACAAAATAACTTTTTCACCGATCATTTTCTTTAAGTTCATCGCAATCTCCTACCTTTGCTTCTTTCATTATAGCTGAGCCGGGAAATGAAAAAAAGGCTCAATTTCTTAAGCCTTTATGACAGGATCAAATTTAGGAATGCTTACCGCAGCTGCAGCTGTGGCCGGCTTGGTGATCATGATGATGCGAACAGGCGGCCTGCGGATCATCCTGCAGTGAACCCTGCGCGTAGTTCTGCAATACCGTTTCCGCCTTTCCGCTCACGCCGCGGACAACGGTGATGCCCTGAGCTTTCAGCGCCTGATACGCGCCTTCGCCCATCCCGCCGCATAAGCAGTCTGTCACTCCATGGGCCTTCAAAAAGCCGGCTAGTTCGCCATGCCCCTTGCCTTCGGTCGGGACGACAGCGCTTCTGAGAATCTTTCCGGTTTCCAGCTCAGCGATCAGAAATGCCTGCGTCTTGCCGAAATGTCCGAAGACCTGTCCGTTTTCATAAGGAATCGCTGTGACTTTCTTCATTCGCTGATCAATCCTTCCAGCTTTTCCGCAGCCTTGTTCATCCATTCGCCCTCAAAGTCCTCAATCCGGCCGGCATCGCACAGACTGGCAAACTGCGGATTGATCGGCAGCTGAGCCAGAATGTCCAGACCCTTCTGCGCTGCAACCTCATCCAGCTTGCTGTGACCGAAAACTTCGATTTTCTTGCCGCAGTCCGGGCATTCCAGATAGCTCATGTTTTCAACGACGCCCAGAACCGGAATGTCCATCATGTTTGCCATATTGACGGCCTTCGCGACGATCATCGAAACCAGCTCCTGCGGTGAGGTCACGACGATAATGCCGTCCAACGGAAGCGACTGGAATACGGTCAGCGGAACATCCCCGGTTCCCGGAGGCATATCGACAAACATAAAGTCGACGTCTGACCAGATCACTTCGCCATAGAACTGCTTGACCATGCCCGCTAAAATTGGACCGCGCCAAATTACTGGGGATTCTTCATTGTCCAGCATCAGATTGACCGACATGATCTGAATCCCGGTCGAGCTGACCGCCGGCAGAATGCCATCGTCATTGCCATACGCCATCCCATGAATGCCGAAAACCTTCGGAATGGACGGGCCGGTAATATCGGCATCCATAACCGCGCTCTGATATCCGCGCCGCTGCATCGTTGTAGCCAAAAGCGATGTAACTAAAGATTTGCCTACGCCGCCCTTACCGCTGACGACGCCGATAATTTTACGGATCCGGCTGTTCGGATTCGGTTTTTCCAAAAAACTCTGCGGCTGTTGGCGGCTGGCACAGTTCGCGCTGCAGCTGCCGCAGTCGTGATTGCATGTTTCACTCATATCTCAGTACCTCAATTCTTTTCTCACGGTTTGTATTATATCATTTCTGCGCCGAACAATCCAACGCTGTGCCTGAATTCTTTGCATTTTCTGCAGGCTGCGGCACCGGTCAGCTTGTTCAAAAAGATAACTGGAAAAATAAATGCCGTGATTGCATCTGGCTAGCCGCAAAATGCTTCAGCCGCTGACCCCGCTGTTCATCTCGAAATCAAATTCTGGACGCCTGACCAAGATGTATCTTGGCTTCTCCCTGTCTGAATCCCATGATGAAAGCAAGATAAGCCGCAGTCTTTCAGCCAGGCTTAGGCAAACAAAAAGGCTCCCTAGGGGAACCTTATTTCATCCATGGTGACTCGTACGGGATTTGAACCCGTGAATGACGCCTTGAGAGGGCGCTGTGTTAACCGTTTCACCAACGAGCCAGTGCTTAATTATTATAGCTTATCTAGCTCACAAATTCAACAAAAAACGGTGCGAAAATTGCACCGTTTTTCCTTGGGGTTCTGACTTATTTCGCTAACGCTGTCTTTGCGGTCTCAACGATAGCCTTAAAGCCCTTCTCGTCATGAATCGCAATTTCCGACAACATTTTACGGTTGATCGTCACGCCGGCCAGCTTTAAGCCGTGCATCAGCTGAGAATAACTCAACTCATTCATTCTCGCTGCCGCATTGATGCGTGCGATCCACAGTTTGCGCATATCCCGCTTCAGCTGCTTACGTCCGATATAGGAGTAACGCAGAGAACGCATGACCTGTTCATGAGCTGTACGATACAGCAGGTGCTTCGAGCCGAAATAGCCCTTCGCTAACTTTAATGTTCTTTTTCTTCTTGCGCGGGTAACAGTTCCGCCTTTTACTCTTGGCATGTTCTAACGTCCTCCTCTAATTAATCCTGAATCAGGTACTTGATCCGCTTCATGTCCGTCTTATCGACCAACGCCGGCTTTCTCAGCTGTACCTTCTGTTTATGTGTTTTGTTCGCTGCAAAGTGAGAGATATAAGCATGGCTTCTCTTCAGTTTTCCGCTGCCTGTTCTTTTAACACGCTTTGCCAGCGCCTTTTTTGTTTTCATCTTTGGCATAATCAAGTCCTCCTATACTTTTTTATTTCTTCTTCGGTGTCAGAACCACAGACATCGTATTGCCTTCCAAAGCCGGAGCCTTTTCCACAGAAGCAATATCCGACATCTGTTCGACGAAGCTATTCATAACCTTTTTGCCGACCTCCAGGCGCGTGATCAAACGGCCACGAAAGCGCATATCAATCTTGACCTTCATTCCGTCCTCAACCCAGTTGCGGGCCTGACGAAGCTTCGTATCAAAATCATGCGTATCGATAACCGGGGATAAACGCATGGGTTTTACCTCCGTGACATGCTGATTCCGTTTCGCCTCTTTCGCTTTTTTCTGAGATTCAAAACGATATCGTCCGTAATCCAGGATCTTGCAGACCGGCGGATTTCCATTCGGAGCGACACACAGCAAATCCAGTTCATAATCGTAGGCTTTTTCCAGGGCTTCCCGGCGCATCATTACGCCTAACTGCTCACCTTTTGGGCCAATGACTAAGACTTCCTTGAAACGAATGTTTTCATTGACCAGATCATCGTTGGTCATGACTTTCTTGCTAATAAACGACACCTCCATACTGCAAAAAAGCAGGTACTCCTAGAATACCCGCTTCTACTTACACAGTTCTCTTTGTGTTTGCAGCGTCAACCCAAGTCTGACAGACATCAGGTGAGAAGGGGCACTTCTACTTTCTACATACTTTTTCTTTGCTTGTTTACTTTACCACGGAACATGCTGCTTGTCAAAGGTTTTTTGATCAACATTTGTTTTGCCGCCTGGTCTTCGAAAATCAGCGTTCCATAAAGTGATGCAGGGCTTCCGCCTGCCGCCGTCCATCCTCAAGACCTTCGCAATACAAGGCGTGCAGTTCGCTGCGGTCTTTTTCCAGACGGCCAATCGTCACCGGCTGCTGCGGCTGGATCACAAACACCTTGCCCTGCTTGCGCAGATCCTCGATTTCATCCAGCGTTTTATTGTAGCGCAGATGGCGTGTTTCCATCAGCTCGATCAGCTTGGGATAACGGCGGTATTTCGCTTTGATCAGGGGCATCAGTTCATTCGGTCCTTTTCGATATCCGGCACATTGGGTCAGCACGATGACGTTCTTTTCACAGCCCAGGCGCATCGCTTCCTTCACTGGAATGGAATCGCTGATTCCCCCATCCAGATATTCCTGGCCGTTTACTTTCACAGTGCGCGAAAGCAGCGGCAGGGAGCTGGATGCCTGCAGCCAGACGATATCCTGATGCAGATCTTCAATCAGGGGATATTCCGCTTCCCCGCTGGCCAGATTGGTGACCACCGCCCGAAACCAGCCGCGCCGCTGCTCATAGACTGCGTAATCATAGCGGTCCAGCTGATTGGGAATCGTATCATAAAGCATTTGCGCGCCGAAGAAATCACCGGTCTGCAGCCACGAACGAACGCTGCAGTAGCGCCAGTCATGAAGATAACTGACATTGACGCGGTAAGCCCGGCCGCGCTGTTTCGACAAAAAGCTGGCGGCATGACAGCTGCCGGCAGAAACGCCCAGCGTGCCGTCAAAATCCAAGCCGGCATCTAAAAACGCGTCCAGCACTCCTGCCGTATAAACGCCGCGCATGCCGCCGCCTTCCAGAACCAATCCAATTTTAGTTTCGCGCATGCGCTATTCACCGATCCTTTCTGCCTTTAATTCATCATATCCGGTTAACGGATCCGGACTGCGGGTCAGCCGCCACTCCTTTAAGTGCAGCAGCACAATTTCCGCGGTCGTATGAACGAGACAGCCGGACGTCAGATGACCGCCGAAGGTCTGCAGATTTTGATCACAGACGCTGATATGGACATGCATCCCCTGCTCGCTGATCGTCCCGCTCAGCGAAACGATTTCGGCATCAACCTGTTTTTCATATATCGTTTCGCCGTCCGCCATCCGAAACCGGACATGGCTTAAACATCCAGCACAGGCAACAATCGCCGCGGCCTGAATGTGATGCTGATTACAATAATCTTCGATCGTTTCTGCCAGATCCTGCCCCGGCAGAACTCTGAAACATTCTGTCTGCATAAATAAAATCCTCTTTTCTGCCGCAGGCGAAACCTCACTGCCTTCAGAGGACAGGCAGCGGCCAAAGCTCCGCTTTTCAAAAGAAAAAACCGGAATCCAATCCGGTTATTTGTTAAAAGAGAAAGCCCACAACTTTGACGTCAACCAGATTGCATTTCAGGCTGGTCATCTGCAGAATATTCTGATAAATCCGATCCTGCAGCGCTTCACAGACCGCATTCACGTTGGCTCCGTATTTCACTTTGATTTCCGCCATCACGTTTAAACGGTTGTTTGCGATTTTGCATTGAATCGGTTTTTTCAGAGTTGTCGGTTCGATTGCGTAAGCCTGGTCGACATCGTCCACCGAGATCTGCGCAATCGTTTCAAATACGCCTTTGGATAAGGCAATCAGGCCTGTGCCTTCGTCTTTTTCTTTAATTTGAATATATTCCTGAGCCAATTCATTCACCTTCTTTTGTTCCTATTATACCAGAGAAATCTGAAGTTGCCAAAGAAAATGAAACAGGGTTCCACATTTTAACAGCGGCTATTTGAACGTGACTTCCGGTACCCGCTCATCCTGCAGCTGATCGGCGGCGATCTTCATGATCTTCGACGCGTTCTGAACGCCCGCCAAGGTTTTCGGACAGCCGATCCGAACGACTTCCGCTTCCAGCTCCGCCACGCAGCCGCTCATTCCCGCCTCGCTCAGCGCCGCGACGATCGCTTCTTCAGTCTTCTTGTTTTGTTCTACCTGTCCCGCCTGCTGCAGCGCGTTCTGTTTTTCTTCGGTACTGGCCGAAGGCGAGGCGACGATGGATTGGGAATTCTGGGCCTGGGCATTATGTTTGTCCTGCAGCTGCTGCTGCATGGTGGCCAGGGAATCCTGATCCTCGTTTTGTCCGGTTAAAAGCTGATCGGGATTTAACTGTCCCTGATCGGCCGGCAGCGTTACATAGTAGATTGAAAGCATCAGAATCAATGTAAATAAAGTGAGAAATGCAAATGCCTGTTTATTCATATCACGGCCTCCTGCTCACTTGTACTGTATGCTGCAGTCAGCGGGGTTATGAGTGATTTGAAAATCAATAAAACAAGGCGCAGATCTTATGCTTCAAATGCGCAAGAATGTCTTTGCGCTGCAGCTGATATTCTTCCGCGCTGCCCAGCGCTTCGTCCAAATGATCGATCTCCTCATGGAACAGCTCCATGATCTGAAGCAGACGGTCTTCATGAATGATCTCGACCTTGCCAACCTCGACCATCGCCTCTCCGACGCTTCTTAGCAGATCATCGCGGATCGTCTGAGCGCTGACACTGTCAAGCGACGTAAACTTTTTCTCATACCAGAAACGATTGACGATCAGCGATTTCAGCACCTCGACAAACATTGTAAAATCCTGAATGTTGTTGCCCGGCTGAATCGCAAACAGCATTACAAAGAAAACATGCCATTCAAAATCAATGTTGATGATGCTTTGCCAATATCGGCCCAAAACATCACAGAACGGATCATAATGAACAAATTCCTTTTCCAGCGTGATCGGTTCGGTAAAGTCAAGATCGCTGATTTTCAGCAGATTGAAATGTTCAAAATATTCGACCATTTTCTGCTGCGGCTGATCCGACTGAACAAAGTCCTTGATATAAATATATTGGCTGAGCACAGCGCTGCATTTTTTGAAATCGGTCGTAAAGCCGATTGATTCAATCATTTTAATTGCATACAGATCACTGATCGACTTGGCCATAAACATCTTGAAGCCGCGTTCGCTCATGCCGATGTCCTTGTCTTTATTCTGATTCAGAATCTGTGTATACACAATTTCCAGCTGATGATCAACGACATCCAGATTATCGCGGATTGAAGCCAAAATGTCTTTCATAAAGCTGTCAAACATCACATACTGCGTGTTCTTATAGACGACCTGATGTTCAATCTCGCTCCAGAAGGAATGCACCATGGATTTGATCTGCAGCTCAAAATTGACCTTGCGGCCGTTAAACAGATAATAGCCGTCGATCCGATAGATCGTAAAGCCGTTGCGCTGCAGCTGCGGCTGGGGCATTGCCAGATTCAGACAGAGATCAGGATAAAGCATACATTGAGCATACTCCTGGCCTTCGACAAAGCTGAAATGATGGCGAATCGCCTGATAGATTCGATTTTCATCGCTGATGAAGCGGCATTCTACGGTTAAGCCGATCAAATCAGGCAGAAAGTTCAGCACTTCCTCTCCTGTTGAAAACTGCAGGTAATATTTGTTGCGGATCATTTTTTCCTTGAGTGAGCCAATTGATTTAATCCGCGAACTGAACCCGACGACATAATCCATATAGTCTTCCAACAGATGTTCAAAGCAGCCTTTGATCGCTCCTTCGACATATTGATAAGACGGGTTGTTCAGTTCAAGCAGCTTGACCGAATCATCGATCAAATCAAACAGTTCAAGACGCATGGGATCAGCCTCCTTCAGCGTGTACGCAGTCCTTTGGGATATTTATTTTTTATCACAGTGCCATCGCTTTTGCCAAACCCGACAGGATAGCCCTCATACATCAGGCAAAGATAACCGCGCGGGACCGGGATCGGCAGCGGCTGTCCCTGCAAATAACAGGCCAGTTCCTGTTCGTTTAGCGATACGGTTTTGATCAAACGATCCTGAAGCAAAGCCGACAGATAGAAATGATGGTGCGGTTCCACTCGATTTTTGACGATTTCCCCGGCCATAATCCCCTGCCGCAGTACCGGAATTTTCTTCAGCTGGATAAATTCGTGCCGCATCAGAGACAGCCGGTTCTGTTCCAGATGAACACGCAGATCCTTGTATGTTTTCAGCTGATCCTTAAGAAAGGCTTGGACTTCCGGCGGCAGCTGCACACTTTTGACGGTTTGCAGCCGGGCTTGGGGCTGAGGCGAAATCTTGCGCAGCTTGGCGATGAAATGGCCTTCACCCTGATCCATTGGAAAAATTCGGCGTACCTTCGCACCGTCGACCCGGCCTACCGATAACCCTGGCCGGCCGAATTCCACGCCGCAGTCCAGCAGCTCCATTTCCGGATGACGCTGCAGAAATTGATCGATAACCTGTTCATTTTCTTCTGGGGCATAGGTGCAGGTGGAATAGACAAGAACACCCTGTTCTTTCAGACATACCACCGCTGATTCTAAAATTTTCTGCTGGCGCAGACTGCATGCCCGAACATGTTCAACACTCCAGTCCGTCATCGCCTGATCTTCTTTCTTAAACATGCCTTCCCCGCTGCACGGAGCATCAACCAAGACTTTGTCCATCAGGCCGCTTAACTGCGGGCATAATTGTTCAGGGGAAGCATGCGTAATCAGCGCTTCGCTGACGCCCAGCCGTTCCAGATTGCTCATCAGAACCCGTGCCCGTCCGCCGTCAATTTCATTGGCGATCAGAAAGCCCTCCTGTCCGATCCGGGCGGCAATCTGCGTGCTTTTCCCACCCGGAGCAGCGCAGCAGTCCAGCACCCAATCCCCTGGCTGCGGATCCAGAATCGTCACGGCCGAGGAAGCGGAAGGCTCCTGCATATAGAACAAGCCCTGACGATGATAGATATGGCTGCCCAAGCCGGTTAAAGCGGAGTCCATCAGAAACCCTTCCGGGGCAAAGGGGGAAGGCAAGAGTCTGGCAAAACCGCGCTGTTGTAGCGTCTGGGGATCAATCTTTAATAAATTGGCCCGCAGTCCGCGAAAAGGCGGCTGTTTCAATGTTTCAAGATAAGCTTCATAGTCCTCTTTCAAAAGCATCTGCATCCGCTGCAGAAACGCCTCATTCATGGCCTGACTCCTGAAAATAATCCCGTACGCTCTGACGGTCGCGGTGCAGCTGATCGATCAGCTCATTTAAAGACGCGAATTGTTGTTCCGCCCGCAGCCGCTTATAAAAGCGCAGCCGCATCGGCTGATCATAGAAATTCTGTGAACAATCTAAAAGATGAGCTTCCACAGACAGCTGGCGCACAGGATTGCACGTTGGGTTATGCCCGATATTGATCATCGCTTTCCAGCATTGTCCTTCCCACTGTGCTTCACCGGCATAGACCCCGCCTAGCGGCAGCAAAGTTTCTTCATCCGTGATCAAATTGGCCGTCGGAAAGCCCCACTGGCGGCCTTTTTGCCGGCCATGACCGACAACACCGCGGATTTCATAAGGATAGCCCAACAATCTTCCGGCTTCGGCAACCTCGCCCTGCTGCAGGCAAAGGCTGATGCGGGAAGAGCTGATCTTATCGCCATGATCGTTGACCGCTTCGATTACGATAACCTCAAACCGGCCGGCGGCATCCCTGCGCAGCGTTTCCACACTGCCGCTGCCGAATTTCCCATAATGAAAATCAAATCCGCAGATCAGCGCTTTCAGCGGGCAATGGGTGACGAGCATATCAATAAACGCTTTTGGCGGCAGCTCGGCCATGGCCTTGACGAAATCGAGGATGATCACGCGGTCAATCCCCATCCGTCCCGCCAGTTCAATCCGCTGCTCCATCGTCGTCAGATGCTGCACCTTGCTCATTTTTCCAATCGTGATCCAAGGATCCGGGGAAAAGGTGATCAGCGCGCTTTCGCAGCCTGCCGCTTTGGCGCGGTTGACCGTTTCATCAATCAGCGCCCGATGGCCGCGGTGCAGACCATCAAAATAGCCAATGCAGGCACAGACCGGTCCGTCAATAACCTGTTCACCCTGCGTTCTTATCGTATCTACTTTCATTCCTGCTTCTCCTACCATAAACCTCTCAGACAGCGGTAAATTCCGTCAGCCTGATGTTCCATCATCGCCAAGACCTGCTGGCCTTCAACCACGGCGACGATCGGTTCCGTACTGTTCAAGCGCAGCCGCTTGCCGTTTTTAATATCCGGGATCTGCGCCGGTTCTGCTTCCACCAACGGCCATTGACTGGCAATCCCCTCATAAATTGAAACGAGCTGAAATTGGCCTTGCTTTACTTCATCCAAGGTCTGACATTGCGCCAGGGTGTAGCCGCAGGCTGCCGTTCGCGTCAGACTGCTCATCGTGCCGACGGTCCCTAACTTTTCAGCGATATCCTCGCATAAGGTGCGGACATAAGTCCCATTGGAACAAACAACGCGGAAACGAATCGTCGGCCCCGTCTGCAGCAGCTCCATTTCGGTAATTTCAATCGGCCGTTTCTCGCGTTTTACTTCAATCCCCTCACGGGCGTATTCATACAGCTTTTTGCCGTCTTTTTTAATTGCGGATACCATTGGCGGCAGCTGCATGGATTTGCCTAAAAAACTATTTAAAACAGCTTCCAGCTGTGCTGAATCGACCGTCGGCACCGCTGCTGCAGCGATCGGTTTACCCCAGATATCACCGGTATCGGTCTTAGTGCCCAGCGTCAGCTCAGCGATGTATTCTTTTGTCTTTCCTGACAAATACGGCAGCGCCTTGCAGGCCCGGCCTAAAAGGACGACCAGCACACCTGTTGCCTGCGGATCCAAGGTTCCTGTATGACCGACACTCTTGGTGCCGGCCGCTTTGCGGACATGATAAACAACGTCAAACGACGTCATTCCTGCCGGCTTATTAATTAAACAAATTCCGTCCACTGTATCACTCCAAACTCCACGTTTCATTATACCAAGGGTCTCTTCCGTTTGCAAAGCCTATCGCGACATCCTCACCTATCTCCCATTAAAACTTCACCTGGGCTTCAAATAAAGCCTGTGCTATAATAAAGCGGAAATGCAGAAAATGCAGGAGGATGGACTATGAACGCAATGAAACAAATCTTAGGCTGTATCCGCAAAGCCGACCAGGACTATGGCATGATTGCCGATCAGGACCGCATCGCCGTCGGTGTCTCCGGCGGCAAAGATTCGATGCTTCTGCTCTATTGTCTGCATCTGTATCAGCAGTTCTGCACGCGGATTCAAAGCAAACAGTTTGAAGTTGTCGGCATTCACATTCAAATGGGTTTTCCCAATATGGATTTTACGGTAGCTGAGAACTTTTTCAGGCAGCGCGGCATCCGGCTGGAGCTGGTGCCCAGCCGGATTTACGATATTCTCAAGATCCAGGCCAATGAAGATGGATCGTTGAAATGCTCGCTGTGCTCTACCTTGAAAAAAGGCGCCGTTAACCGGGCAGCCAAGGACTTCGGCTGCACAAAAGTCGCTTTTGCCCATCACGGCGACGACGCCATCGAAACGTTATTGATGAACGCAATCTATGGCGGGCGATTGGCAACCTTCGCCCCGAAGATGTATTTGTCGAATGCGGAAATGCCGTTTATCCGGCCCTTCATCTATGCCCGCGAGAATCAGATCCGTGCCGCGGTCGGGGCCTGCGGCGTGCCGGTCGTACCGTCGACCTGTCCGATGGATGGATTTACCCGCCGGCAGGACATGAAAGAAATGCTCGAACATCTGTACACTGAATATCCGATGGCCCGCGATAACTTTCTGTTGATGCTGCACAATGAAAAACAGCTCAGCCTGTGGCACAAAGAAAATCCCGAGGACGAAGAAGCGCTGATCAGTAAATCAAAATCTTAAAACCGTCATCCAGCCGCAGCTGGGCGGCGGTTTTTTGTTCATCCAGGATCTTATGTTCCTGCGCATCGCATAATATTAACGGCTGACTCAAATCAAATTCCTCACGTATTTCCGCGGGACACATTTCTTGCAGCCCTTCTACGATTTCCTGCAGCGAGAGTGTCGGATCCACGCTGCATTCAAAACGGGTGCCGCTGCAGACTAATTCAAAACATAGTAAAACTTCTTTTCCCATCTCATTCAATCTCCTTTAATCGCTGCATGGATTCCCGCTGGATCCACAGGCGGTCCCAAGCCCCCAGTTTGGGGATGGGTGCCGGAAGCGGAAACAACAGCTGCTGATGCAGACCTGATCCTATCCATAAGGTCAATGAAAAATCGACTCGGCCGCGCCATGAACTTTGCTGCAGGGTGCGGGCAGAGCTGACTAACACAAACGGCGCTGCTTCCTCAAAGAAAGCCGCGATGTCTGCTTCTTGGCTGTTTTCAGCATCGACTACCGGATAAGGACTGCACCGCAGCTGCTTAAGCAATCTTTCAGCTCGTTGAGGTTCATTCAGGATGACCACTAAATGCTGATGCGGCTGCAGTGTGATGGACACCGGTGTGCACAGTATCGGATCGATGCCCAAAAATACCGCTTTTCGTTTCAGCCAGCGCGGCGGCAGCCGCTGCGGCAGCCGCGGAAGCTGCCAGCGTTTAGGCTGAGGCTGCGGTAAATCCTGCAGCGGCAGGGCTTCAACAAAATCCAGGATGGCTGAAGCCTGAACCAGTCCCCGGCCCTTGGCCAGCGGTTTCGTCCATGTCCGCTCCAGGGCATTTCCAAGACTGGCTGCGGATGCCGGTCCAAGAAAATAGCGGCGGCGTAAACTCTGGGTTAAGCGCAGCGGCAGCCGATTGACCAGCTTATCTGCACACAACAGATACAGATTCAGTGACGGACCTTCTTCAATCAGCCGCTGAAACAATGCCGTGTTCTCCCAGCGTTCCAAAATTGCCCCCAGCTGCAAAGCAACGACAAACAGCGGAAGCTCAGCCTGCCGGCGCTGCTGCAGACCGCGGTCAAGCAATGTGAAAAAACGTTCCAGCAATTCCGGCTGACGCAGGGACAGCACTTCATTGACCGTCGG
Source organism: Holdemania massiliensis (assembly GCF_022440805.1). Lineage (NCBI taxonomy): Bacteria > Bacillati > Bacillota > Erysipelotrichia > Erysipelotrichales > Erysipelotrichaceae > Holdemania > Holdemania massiliensis. Next base: position 2,244,828 of record NZ_JAKNTK010000001.1, read on the forward strand.
CTCCGCAAGCAGTTCAACCTGTTCCTCAAACGGATCCAGTATGATAAATTCAACCTGGTCGTCAAACCGGCTTCCGCTCTGGATCAAACATTGCAGAAAGTTTTGCTGCGCCATGCTCTCTTCGCTTAACAATAAACCGTGTTCGAGCGGATGAACCAGGATCGGCGTCTGACGATGTTGGGGATCATCAACAATCCCCAGCACTAATCCGGAAGCCTGTTTTTTTAAGACCGCCAAATCGGTGGCTTCCGGCAGCGGCGGCCACAGTGGTGAAGCAAACAAATTCCGCCGATCCGCCTCACGCAGCATGATTTCCATCAGCGCTTCATTTTGCCGAAGACTCGCATTCTTTCCCCGCTGTACTTCCCGGATCACTTTCAGTTGGGGATCAAGCCAGCGAACAGTAGGATCCGGTGTTTGCTTGCCGCCTAACCAGGCACATTGACCTTGGACTAGATCTTGCTGACTCAAAAGCAGAAACTGTCCTGGCCGAGTTAAACGCAGCGCTTTGTCACAATGCAGAATTTCCTGACTGTCCTGTTTCTGGGCCACCTTCAGACACAGCTTAAAATTAAAATTCGACCACATCTGTTCGTCGACGACCCCGGCTGGCCGCTGTGTTGCTAAGATCAGATGCAGGCCCAGACTGCGTCCGATCCGGCAGATCTGAATCAAACCGCGCATAAATTCCGGCTGGGACTGTTTCAGCTCGGCAAATTCGTCGATGATCAGCACGCAATGGGCTAACGGCGGCAGTGATGGGTGATCCCGGCACAGCTGACGGTAATGATCCAGATCCGCTACCGGTTGTTTAAGCTTTGTCTGTGCTTGGGCAAAGCAGCGCTGGCGGCGCTCGCATTCCTGCCGCAGATAAATTAAGGACCGCTCGATATCGCTTTCTTCCACATTGCTCAAGGCCGCGCACAGATGGGGAATCGGCCGGCCTTTTAACCGCAGCTGTTCAATTAGGCTGCCGCCCTTGTAATCAATCAGGGCAAACTGCAGCTGTTGGGGACTGTAATGCCAAGCTGCCGATAACACCAGGGTTTCCAACAGCCGGCTTTTCCCGCTGCCGGTCATCCCGGCAATCAAGCCATGCGGTCCCTGCCCTTTCTCATGCAGATCCAAGATGACCGGCTGTCCCTGGGTATCCAAGCCCAAGGGAATCCGCAGATGCGTCAAACTCGCCATATCCTGCCACAGCGGCTGGGTTATTCCCGGCTGCTTCAGTAGGCTTTGGAAATCCACCTGGATCGGAGAGGTTTTGCTTCGCTGAACATAGCGATACAGCGTCAGCGCACTTTCCCGAAAATCGCGCGCATAGCTGAAATCAACCTCAAATTCCTGGTTTTGCTTTTGTGTCCGGGTCACAATCCGGCCATGCCCCTGTTCGATGAAAATGATTTGCTGGGCATTCACACGCAGCTCTGCCGATGTTTCAGCCAGCTGCCATAAGCTTAGCTGATCCCGTAAGTTACTGTCCAAAGCCGCGGCAGCCTCAGGATCGCTCACAATGACCCAAACCGGCTTTTCCAACGCCTGAACCTGACGGCGTGCCTGATCCCAATCCTGCCGCTGTGTCCAGATTCGGCGCTGTCCCTGATCGTCGTAGATCTGCGGCAGCCAGCAGAGTGTTTCAAAGACCGGTTTAAATATGGGGCCGATCCAGGCTAAAGCCACGTTGTCCGGCTGATGGCGCACGCAGAAGGTCAATAAAATCGTATTCAGAAAGGCCCTCCGTGATTTTTCATCACAGATTAATCCGAGTCGATGAAAGGCAAAAACATCCCACTCCAGCGGTGCGCTGACGCTCAGCCGAAATTGTTGGCGCCACTGCGCAAGCTGTGCGCTGAGCTTTTGATCGGCTTTGCTGTGCAGGTCCAGCCGGCCTTGATCGATTTGCGGATGCAGCGTCAGCCGCTGCCGGCCCAAACTCAGCCTGCCAAACTGCGGATGGGATGCATCCACATCAAAAACTGTCTGATCCGAAATCTGTTTCAATAAGCCTTCAGCATCCGGATAGCTGTGCATTAAAAACTGAACTGTTTCCTGAAGCTTCATCCGACAGATCTCTTGCCAATCTTTCAGCACGTCATCCAGCCAACGCTGCCGCCGGCGCTGATCGCAGACATTGAGAACATGATTGACCAACAGCTGAAGCAGCGGCCAGAACACAGCGGAGATCATCATGACCGCCGGCATGATAACCATCATGCCTGCCCGCTGTCCCAGTGATAAGCCGACGGCCAGCGATGCCCCGCCCATCATCAGTGAAGGGCCAATCGTCATCACATTGAACGATAACGGTCTGAGTTTCACAGTCGGGGGTTGGGGCAGGATGAGTTTGCATTCAGGATAAACGGGATAAAACTGGAAGGCGAAATGAAACGGCAGCTGCAGCTTATCCGGCGGCTGATACACCCAGTTCTTCAGCGCTTGACAGCACAGTGGTTTCAATTTGATTTTTAAATGACCGCCGGGGTTATTGACGGCGATGAACGCTGGATGAAGCAGGATCGTGACCGCCGCAAACTGCAGGCGCATCCCTGGCTCCAAGTCAGTTTGCTTCTGATGAACCCCATTGACAATCATTCCTGGAAACATCGCCTTTTCCAATGCTGAATTCTGATCAAAATCCAACAGACCCCAGACCTCGGCCGGATCTTCCGCAGCCTTTGTCAGCGCGTCACCGCTCACGATCCAGCATCCCTGCGGCCGCTGATAAAGGGTGTATTGATCATATCCTGTTTCATCAAAATAATAGAAAAGATCGATTTTTTCATAAAACGGCAGGTAACACAGTTCATCATGCCGCTTTGTGATCCGGCGGCAGCGGCGCTGACTGTCCAAAAACTGCAGCGTATCGCTGAGCTGCAGCTGCCAGCCTTCCTCTTTATGCGTAATCGCCAGCACCCCGTCCTCTTCCATCGCAAAAAACAGTCCCCGCTTGGGATCGACATGGCAGATTTCCAGGCGGTGCTGCCACAGAATACAGACGATCATGGTACCGGTGTCCGCACGTGAATATGACAGCTTGTCTGATATGTTTGCGAAGCATCCTCAATCGTCACAATTGTATCGCCTGACCTGACTGCCCGAACCTTCCCCGTCTGGACGACCGTTGCGATTTCCGGATCCTCAACAGAATAAATCAGCTCCGTCAACGACACGCCTTCCGGCAGTCCGCGAACAACGATCTGAGCGCTTTGATTCGGATCTAAAATCAACTGAACTTCTTCCAGTTCAATACGGTCGGTTTTTAAAATCGGGGCACTCGTCGGCTCGGCATCCGATGTTTTCTTACCGCGGGTACAGCGATCGACGAAAATCCCGTTTTCCAGATGGGTACGGCCGTGCGGATTCAGTGTCGCGTTGTTTTCATTCAGAATCGAAACCGTCTTGCCGAAACCCAGCTTTCCAGCCAGTGAATCAGAGGAATTGTATTCCAATTCTAAAATGCCATGAACGTTCAGATCACTGCAGAACTGCAATGACGCCTGCACCGGCTGATGATCCAGCGGCAGCTCTCCGGCATCGGTCTTCGTTTTCTGTCCTTGCTGATCAATCCATGCAGTTGTCCGCATCACCCCGCGCAATCCGCTTTGTAATAAAAGATCCATGAGTGAAATTCCGGCGGCCCGAGCGGAAGCTTGGACCGCTGCCGTCATTTTCGCTGAACCCTGGAAGATGAAATCATGACGGTTTTCCAGCTGATGAATCGGCCGCAGCACGCCGCCGCGGATTTCCATGCCCAGACTCCCTTCCTGACTCAAAAGCAGTTCGATTTTGCCGCCGGCGTAACAATGCAGCTGCAGTGTCAGAAGCAGATCCACGATCGGAAACTGCGGTACCGGCAGCTTGATCCGAGCAATCGGAATGATCGTATCCGCCTCTTTGCGCGCGGTTGTAAACGAAGCTGTTAAGCTGGTCAACAGATCATGCGGATCAATACCGGAAAAATCACTGGTCAGGGTATTGGAGACACCGCGGGTCAAGCCGGCTGACTCGCTCATCGCAAAGTCCAGCTGCAGGCGTCCGTTTTTTTCCGAACCGTTCCATTCAATCGTGGGATGAAGATCATTTAGATCATAGTCCAGCTGCAGTGTCGCACCGTTGTTCAGCTTTTTGGCCGCATGGACATGGATGCCGCTGGCCGTGATGCTCCAGCTCACCTGAGCGCCGCCGACTTCAAACTGCTGCCGCACCAGGGCAAACTGCGGCTCGATCCGATCCCAGGATGTCAGCGCCACCGGCAATAAAGAAGCGTTATCCTGTTGATAAGGTTCAATTTCAGCCTGCCGCCAGTCCGCGTCAAAATCCAGCTTAAACTGCATTTGAGAGAGCCATTGTTCAGGCTGTTCTTCATGCACAGAGGCGATAATCTGATCGGCGGTTTCAACGAAGGAATCCGCAATATAAATCTGGTTTGTTTGCGGATCGGTAAACCACAGCCCCCTCTGGCTTCCCTGATCTGGAGGCAATACAATCTGACCTTGTTCATTCGGGACTGCTTCGCCACCCCACAAAGCTGCCGCCGCCCAATCCAGCTCCGGTTCTGATTCAGAAAGGGTATTCATCTGCCGCATCAGTGCACTCAGCGAAGATCGCGCCTCCTCCTCACTCAGCCAGCCCTTATTTTGGGACAAGAACTCCAGAGATTGGCAACGCTCCAGAGTTTCAGCCTTTCCATCATAGGCCTGAAGCAAATTCTGACAGGCCTCCTGTCGGGAAACCCGACGGTGATCCGGTTCGATTTCCACACCCCAGGCCGCCAGCTGTGCGAGGCCGTCAGCGGAAGCGTCAAAAAACAACGTTTCCGCCAACATCTTCGCCCAATCGCTGCGCAGGACGCCGGCTTTTTCCGGCATGCAGCCCTGTGCCAAAAGCAGCACGGTGAGCCCTGCCGCTGCCAGACTCCTTAAGCGCTCGCGCATACGCTAAAAGGAACCGGCATTGTTCTGAATCGTGGTTTCCAATGTGTCATAGCTGGAAACTGCCGTATCCAGAAACCGCGCATAGGATTCGATGATCTGTTTCTGTGTTTCAAACTGCATCGCAAATTGATTGAACCGCTGCCGAATAGCTTCTGAACCATCGCTCTGCCAAACCATCGCCAAGTCATTCATCTGCTTTTTAGCCTCGATCAAGGCACTGTAAATTTGTTCGTTGCAGACACGGATGGCACCGGATGTTTCCTTTACGCCGGCTAATGAAATCTTCAAGCTGTCCATCTTTTCTCTTCCTCCCTTTTAATTGGCCAGTCCCCGGGCCTGGGCCGCCAGTTCTTCCTGCATCTGACGGTAACTGCGCGCCGAGGCTTTCAGAAATTCGCTGTACTGCTGCATCAACAGCTCAACCCGTTTGAAATCGTCCTGATAGCCCTGAATCTGGTTCGTAAAGGCCAGGTTGTCGCGACCGATCCAGCTGTTGGCGGCCATCAGCTCCACGCGCTCATACAGCCGCGCTACCGTCCGTTCCACCTCCTGCCGCAGCTGTTCAATCTGTCCGGCACAGGCCTCCAGTCGTGTCGGTTCTACCGCAATCGTTCTCATTGTTTTCTCCTTTCTGCACGCCCCTGTTATTAATATTGCGGTTTTTTTGAAAAAGCCCCCAAAAAAAGGTAAAAATTTTAAAAAAAACACAAAAAAATCCTGCCTGATTGAATTCAGACAGGATTCAGCGTTATGCTTCGTTATTGATTTTGGAAATGATCGACTCGATGCGTTCGCCTTTTTCCAGCGAATCATCCAGCTTGAAAATCAAATCCGGAACCTTGCGGATTGAAAGCCGCTTGCCCAGCTCCGAGCGGATAAAGCCCTTCGCCCGGTTGAGTGCCTTCAAGCCCGCCTGCTTGCGTTCTTCCTTACCCAGGAAAGAAACGTAAATTGTAGCGTAGGAATAGTCGTTTGTCACCTGCACATCGGTGATCGTGACAAAGCCGACATTGGGATCCTTCAGCGAAAACTGAATGATATCCGTAACGTCCTTGAGAATAATCTGCGCTACTCGTTCTTGTTTGACAGACATGCGTGTCCCTCCTATTTCTTCAGGAAAAGCGTTTCCTTAATTCTGAGGAACCTCCTGATCAGCATAGGCCTCAATTAAGTCGCCTTCCTTAATGTCGTTAAAGTTCATGATCGTTAAGCCGCATTCATAACCGTTGGTCACTTCCTTGGCATCGTTCTGGAACCGCTTCAGCGAACCCAGCTGACCGTCGTAAACGACGATGCCCTGACGGATTAAGCGTACCTTGCAGTCTTTGACCAGCTTGCCGTCGGTAACCATACAGCCGGCAATCGTGCCGATCTTGGAAACCTTGAAAGTCTGACGGACTTCCGCCTGACCGATGACGACTTCTTCAAATACCGGCGCCAATAAACCCTTCATCGCCAATTCCATTTCTTCCATGGCTTTGTAGATGATGTTGTGCAGACGAATTTCAACGCCTTCTTCTTCCGCCTTTTTGCGGACATTGGCATCCGGACGGACATTAAAGCCGTAGATCATCGCTTTGGAAGCACTTGCCAGCATAACGTCGGATTCGCTGATCGTACCGGCCGTCGAACGGATAACATTAACCCGGACACCCTTGACATCCAGCTTCTCCAGCGAAGACTTGACGGCTTCCGCCGAGCCCTGTACGTCAGCCTTGACGATGACCGGAATTTCCTGAACCTCGCCGGCTTCAATCTGGCGGGCCAGATCATCCAGACTCATCGCGGAGCTGCTCTTGCGTTCCTGTTCAATCTTGGTCTGGGAACGGCGTTCGGCAATCGCCCGGGCTTGTTTTTCACTGTCGAAGACCTTGAACATGTCGCCGGCTACCGGTACATCGTTTAAGCCGATAATTTCGACTGGGGTCGATGGCTTGGCTTCCTTGATTTCACGGCCGCGGTCATCGGTCATCTTTCTGACCTTGCCGAAGCAGGCACCGACGACGATGCAGTCGCCGGTATGCAGCGTTCCGTTTTGGACTAACAGCGTGACAACCGGTCCGCGGCCCTTATCCAACTTCGCTTCGATGACCGTTCCGGTCGCGTTGCGTTTCGGATTGGCTTTCAGTTCGCGCATTTCCGCAACGACCTGAATTGTTTCCAGAATATCCTGAACCCCTTCGCCCTGCTTGGCCGAACATTTGACGAAAATCGTATCTCCGCCCCATTCTTCCGGCAATAAGCCCAGATCTGACATTTCATTCATGACCCGCTCCGGATTAGCAGCCGGCTTATCCATCTTGTTAACAGCGACGATAATTGGAACATCTGCCGCTTTGGCATGGTCAACCGCTTCCTTGGTCTGCGGCATGACGCCGTCATCCGCAGCCACGACGATGATACAGATATCCGTCACCTTCGCTCCCCGCGCACGCATGGCGGTAAACGCCTCATGTCCCGGAGTATCCAGGAATGTGATCTTTTTACCCTGCACGCTGACCTGGTAAGCGCCGATGTGCTGCGTGATTCCGCCGAATTCCCCTTCAACAACACGGGTTTTCCGGATCGTATCCAACAGCGTCGTCTTGCCGTGATCGACATGACCCATGATCGTGACAATCGCCGGACGCTGAACGAGATCCTCTGGATTCTCTTCCACTTCATCTTCCAGGCTGTCTTCATCAACCGGGATTTCCTTTTTGACTTCAACGCCATATTCCATGCAGACCAACTCGATCGTTTCATCATCCATGGAGCTGTTGATCGTCACCATCTTGCCCAGCATAAACAGCAGCTTGATGATATCGCTGGCATTGCGATTCATCTTCTGCGCTAATTCCCCAACCGAAATTCCTTCCTCGTAGGTAATGCTGGTTACGGCTTCCATCTTCGGCCGCGGGGTATAGGAATTATTGGAATTGTTGGATCTGTGATTCCGTCTTCCTGAGTTATTCCTTCTTTGTTGTTTAGCCAATACCTTCACCTCATTTCATCACTGCATCCTGAATAGCCCTTGCCAGTCCCTCATCGAGAATCGCCGCAGCGATCCTGCGGGGCTGGCCGAGTGCGGCTGACAGTTCTTCAGCCGTCCCTTCAACTATCCATTCCACGCCGTAGAAACGGCATTTATCCTGAATCTTCTTCTGTGCGTTGCTGCCGCAGTCGCTGCAGAGAAGAACCAGCTTCGCTTTGTTTTGGCGGACTGCCGCCAATACGCTGTCACCGGTGACGACTTTGCGTGCCCGGCAGGCGATTCCCAGCAATCCTAAAACCTTGTTATTCACCGAGAACCTCACGGATTCGGGCATACACTTCTTCCGGGATCTCGCATTCCAGAGCGCGTTTCAGACTTTGACGCTTGATTGCCAGCTCCAGCGCTGCCGCATCTCTTTTCAGATAGGCGCCGCGCCCGTTCAGCTTCCCGGTCAAATCTACTTCCACCGTGCCCTGCGGGGTTTTCACAATCCGCAGCAGTTCCTTTTTCGGACACTGTTCCTGCGTTGCAACGCATTTGCGCATCGGTATTTTCTTCATCGTACTCCCTCCCGTTCCAACGGTTTATTTCTCTTCGTCGTAGTATTCGTCGAATTCATCGAAATCAATATCGTCTTCAATCCAGCTGTTTTGCGCTTCCAGTTCTTCCTGACGGCGAATTTCTTCCAGCTCTTCCTCCGAATAGACTGGCTTGAATTCGTAATCCTTATCCTTCTTCAGATCTTTTAAACGCAGCTTGCGGTCATCCTCACGCACATTCCGGCGCCGGCGCAGCGGGGCTTTTTCTTCCGTATGGGAAGTGGCAGACTGTGTCGGATCGGCCAACCGTTCAAAGCGGGATACATATTCGCGGCGTTCGCGAACTTCGCGCTTGATGCGGACAGGTTCTTCTTTCTTTGGCTGTTCTGCCTGCGGCTTGACTTCCTCGGCCTTGACCTCCGGCTCGTTCGCAGACTCGTCAATCGTTTCCGCTTCAATCTCAGCTTCTTCAATCACCGTTTCCGGTTCAGCTTCAACTTCCACTTCCGGCTCAGCTTCAGCCTGTTGAAGCTCTGCGACCGTTTCTTCCACTTCTTCAATGGCTTCAGAAACTTCTGGAGTTTCAATTTCAGCTTCAGCTTCGGTTTCCGCTTCCTCACTAACAACTTCGATTTCTTCCAGCTGCTTTGCCATCCGCTGTTCAGCCAGTCGCTTCTGTTCCTCAGCCGCAAACTGCAGCATCATCGTCTTCCAGTCGATGCCCTGTTCTTCAATCTCACCGGCGGTCTTGATATCAATCCGCATGCCGGTCAGCTTCACCGCCAAGCGGGCGTTTTTGCCCTTCTTGCCGATCGCCAGGGACAATTGGTTGTCTTCAACGATGACTAACAGAGAACGCTTATCCTCGGTTGGCAGCACTGCCAGAATCTGAGCCGGAGCCAATGCGTTTTTAATCAGCTCGCTGATGTTGTCGCTCCATTCAAAGATATCAATCTTTTCACCCTTCAGCTCATCAATGACAACCTGAACCCGGTTTCCGCGCGGGCCGATGCAGGCGCCGATCGCGTCAACGTCCGGATTGTTGGACCAGACAGCCATTTTGGTCCGTTCGCCGGCTTCTCGGGCAATCGCCTTGATCTCGACGACACCCTGATAAATTTCCGGGACTTCTTTTTCAAACAGGCGCTTGACCAGCTTGGCGTCCGAACGCGAAACCAGCACTTGGGCGCCCTTGGTATCCTTGTTGCATTCAGTGATGACGACGCGGATGCTCTGACCTTCAATGTAGCGTTCGCCTGGAATCTGGGCTGCCCGCGGCATCAGCGCCATCGTTTTGCCGAGGTTAACAACAACAAACTTTTCTTCCACGGATTCGATCATGCCGGTGACCATCTCGTCCAGCTGATCGATGTATTCATCATAAACCGCCTGTTTTTCCGCTTCACGGATCTTCTGCTTCATCACATTCTTCGCCAGCAAGGCCGCGGCACGGCCGATCTGGCTGATGTCGACCTCACGATCGACTAAATCGCCCAGCTGATATCCCTTATCCTTGACCTCTGCCAAAGCAACTTCCAGTTCTTCATCTTCCACTTCGTCAACGACAGTATATTGCTGATAGACGTGGATTTGTCCATTGCCTTCATTGATGTCGACCCGAACCAAGACGTCGGGAATGTCGATGTGTTTGCGATAGGCTTTGGCTAAAGCCTCCTGCAGCGCAGCGATGACGATTTCCTTGGTGATCTTGCGGTCATCCTCGATCGTCTGCATCGCCTTCAAAAATTCTTTGAAATTCATTGCGATTTCTCCTCCAAGTCCTTACAGTTTTACAGCCAGGCGGATCTTTTCAATTTGATCCAGTTCCACCTGAGCCTTGCGGGTTACGGCTTTATCGCGATAGCTAAGGGTCAGGGTGGTTTCATTCATTTCCAGCAGATCGCCGGTGATCTCCATCATCGACTTCACTGGACTTTTTAACCGGACAAAGACATGCTTGCCCAGAGCGCCTCGGATTTCTTCCTCATTGCGCAGTTCACGCTCGGCTCCCGGTGAGCATACCTCCAGGAAGTATTCAAAGCTGATCCAATCGTCATGGGCATCCAAAGCTTCAGAAATCTTCTCTGAGACTAAAGCGCAGGTATCAATGTCCATAGATCCGTCAGCTCTCATCACTGCGATCTGAAGAATCCGGGATTTTTTCTCATTCACCCATTTCAGATCGTAAAGCTGAATGCCAAGGGAGTCCAGGACAGGCAGAATCAACGTCTTGATGTTTTCCAACTGTTCCATTTTTCTCTCCTTATAACACGAATGAAGGAGTGGTTTTCACCACTCCTGCTGTTTCTTTATGCATCTCAACTATACACAAAAATGGTATAAAAATCAAGCCTTTTCGCAAATCTGTCGGGTCTTTTTGTTATAGTTTGTGCTCGTCATCGACTTTCCGGCGAAATTTCAGCAGTCCTAAATACCGCAGAATCCATAAACTCCAATGCAGCCGGGCACCGACACAAAAGATGACCAAAAATACGATCACCAAGGTCTGTTCCGGCAAAAATAGTTTAAGGATCGTAAACACAGGGATGAACAGGATCAGTGCCGCCACTGGAAACAGCTGCATCAGTGAAGCCGCAAACGGATCCATTTCAATTCGGTAATGACAATGCGGGCAGTCAAATTCGCGGACTTCCGTGAGCTGGGAAGCTGATATTTCTTCATGACAGACAGGGCATTCAATTTTCATAGCGACCGCTTCCTTTTTTACAACGAACTTCCTAGTTCTATTATAACAGGAAAATCCGCCCGCAGGCGGATTACTTCATCAATTCACTGGAAGCTCAAGAAGCTAAAACAAACTCAGCTGGTTTTCTTCCTGCATGCCTTCCAGCGTTCCCAAGACCTCCAGCTTCCGCATCAGCGTCTGGGAGAGCTGCGTGCGGTTGATCAGATCTTCTTTAGATAAGAACTCGCCCTGTTTGCGGGCTTCGACAATCGACTTGGCCACGTTGGCGCCCAACCCATCGACCGTTGTAAACGGCGGGATAATCGTTTTGAGATCCTCCGGCAGCACGCGGAATTCCGTCGCCAGCGATTTATCAATATCAATATTGGAGAAACGATAACCGCGGGCGTACATTTCCAGACAGGCCTCAAACATCGAGTACAGATCTTCATCCTTCTTGGTTACCTGCCGCTTCGTTTCCGGATTCGCTTTCATCGCCTGAATCTCATCCATCCGCCGTTTAATGGCATCCATGCCTTTGATCATCGTTTCGATTTCATAGGCATCGCAGCGCAGCGTGAAGAAAGCCACATAATACCAATAGGGATGATGCACCTTAAACCAGGCGATGCGGATGGCCATCATAACATAGGCAACGGCATGCGCCTTCGGGAACAGATACTTGATCTTCAGGCAGCTGTCAATATACCACTGCGGCACATTGTTTTCCTTCATCATTTCAATCCATTCCGGTTTTAAGCCCTTGCCCTTACGGACGCTTTCCATGATGAAGAACGAATCTTTTTTCGGCATCCCTTTTTCAATCAGATACGTCATGATATCGTCACGGCAGCCGATAACGTCATGCAGCGTCAGTCCGCCGTCAATCAAATCCTTCGCGTTGTTCAGCCATACGTCGGTTCCATGCGACAGACCGGAAATTCTTAACAGCTCAGAGAACGTGCTCGGCCGGGTCAGCTCCAGAATACCGCGCACGAATTTCGTACCGAATTCCGGCAGCCCGACTGCCCCGGTCTGTTCGCCATACACCCGTGGATCGGCTTTCAGCGCATCAACGGAATTGAAGATCGACATCGTTTCCGGATCATTCATTGGAATCGTTGTCGGATCAATCCCGGAAATATTCTGCAGTAAGCGCATCGCGGTTGGATCGACATGGCCGAGGATATCAAATTTTAACACATTATCGTGAATATCATGGAAATCGAAGTGTGTGGTCTTCCATTCTGAATCGGGGTTATTGGCCGGATACTGTACCGGGGTAAAATCATAGACGTCCATTGTGCTTGGGATGACAATGATGCCGCCAGGATGCTGACCGGTCGTCCGCTTCACCCCTTCGCAGCCGTTGGCCAGACGCAGCCGCTGGGCCTGCCGCATATTTTCCAAGCCCATTTCCTCAGCATAGCCGCTGACATAACCGAAAGCGGTTTTCTGAGCTACGGTGCCGATCGTACCGGCGCGGAAGACGTGATCCTCGCCGAAGACGGTCTTGGTAAAGGCATGCGCCTTATCCTGATATTCGCCTGAAAAGTTCAAGTCGATATCCGGAACTTTATCGCCTTCAAAGCCCAGGAAGGTTTCAAAGGCAATATCATGACCATTGACGATCATTTCTGCACCGCACTTCGGACATTTCTTAGCCGGCAGGTCAAAACCGGATTTGACCGAACCATCAGTGATGAATTCTGAATGCTGGCAATCCGGACAGACATAGTGCGGAATCAGAGGATTGACCTCGGTAATTCCCGACATCGTCGCGACAAAGGAGGAGCCGACCGATCCTCGCGAGCCGACCAGATAGCCATCTTCATTGGACTTCTTGACCAGCAGATGTGAAATATAGTAAATAACCGCGAATCCATTGCCGATAATCGAATTCAGTTCACGTTCCAGGCGCTTTTCCACGATTTCAGGCAGAATTTCGCCATAGGTTTTATGCGCGTTTTCATAACAGATTGTTTTCAGTTTTTCTTCTGAGCCCTCGATGACTGGTGTATACAGCCGATCATGCACCGGCAGGACTTTCTCAACCTGATCCGCCAGCGCATTCGGTGCTTCCACAACCATTTCATACGCCAGCTGACGATCCTGGAGCCAGTCGAACGCCTTGAGCATCTGGTTGGTCGTCAGAAAGTGCTGATCCGGCGAAATCGTGCGCATTCTTCGTTCCTTATCATAGATATACAGCGGATGACGGACACCGCCGATCCCCTGCGTCTGAATGTAAATGTCGCGCAGGATCTTTTCTTCCTGTTTGCAATAGTGCACGTCGCCGGTTGCCACCACCGGCTTGTTCAGCTTCTTTGCGGTTCGGATAATCCGCATCAGCACCTGCTTCAGCCGTTCGGTATCCGGCAGGGAATGCGATTCCACCAACGGCCGGTAATTTTCCAGAGGCTGAATCTCAATGTAGTCATAGAAAGCAATCGCAGCTTCCAGATCCTGTTGATTGCGGTTGGCCGCCAGCTCAAACACCTCGCCGTTATAGCAGGCAGAGCCGATCAGAAGATTTTCACGCAGATCCTGAATGCAGCGCCGCAGAATCCGCGGTTCAGCCAGGAATTCTTCCCCGCTGCTTTTGGAATTGGCCTTGCCGAAGACCGCCAGATAATCGGTATTCGACAACGTGACCAGCTTGAACAGATCCTTAAGTCCGGCCTGGTTTTTGGCAATCACATTGACATGCCGCTTCATAACCTTGACAAATGCCTTCTTATCCTGAAGATTCTGCAAATCCGCCACAGTTTTCGCGCCGCGGTCTTTGCATTCCTTGATCATCAGCATGAACACGCTGGACAAGACATCAGCATCATAGTCGGCACGGTGCGCGACTTCCTCATCATAGGTAATCCGGTAATGCCGAGCGATGTTGCCTAAGCGATAGCTGCGCCGGTCAGAATGCAGCGCCCGCGCCAGATCCAGCGTATCAACAACAGGATTGGTCAGCGGCGCCATGCCGATCCGTTTGAGTTCTTCATTGAGGAAATTGTAGTCAAAGGTCGCGTTATGCGCAACCAGCACTTTGTCGCCGATAAAATCGACCAGCTCCCGTGCCACTTCGGCAAACGATTTCGCGTTGGCTACGTCTTCATTGGTAATGTTGGTCTTTTCTGAGATAAAGGCATTGATCGGCACCGGCGGTTTGACGAACAGCTGTTTGGTTTCTTTAATCTCACCGCGTTCGATGACGACCGCACCGAATTCGATAATGTGATCAAAACTGCAGGACAAACCTGTGGTTTCCAAGTCATAGACGACATACGCCGTATCGCTCAGTGAATCCTCGCGGGGATTGCGGACAATCGTCAAGAACTCATCGACCATGTTCATCTCAACGCCATAGAGGATTTTAAATTCGCGTTCCTTATCGCCTTTCAAAAGCCTTGCCGCACAGCTTTGCGCTTTCGGGAAAGCCTGACAGGCCATATGATCCGTGATCGCAATCGCACGATGTCCCCACTTAAACGCCTGCGTAACTAGTTCTTCGACTTCGCAGACGCCGTCCATTTCTGATTTGTTGGTATGGCAATGCAGCTCTACCCGCTTCACCTCAGCGGTATCCTGCTCCGCTTCCTTCTTCTCCATTTTGACGATATCGTCAGGAAAGAAAACCAGCTCCTTGGAAAAAGAATCGTAGCGGACCGATCCATAGACCCGGACAAGGTCCCCAACACTCACTTCGTTGAGTTTCTCCTTGGGACAACGGGCGCTCTCGAACCGCTTGCAGGTAATCGCATCGTCATTATCCTTAACATACAGTGTCTGAATTTCGTTGCCAGTCTTCTTGATCGTAATCGAATCCTTTTCAAAGATCGTTCCGACAAACTGAACATTTTGAATTTCATCGGTCATTTCTTTTAAGGTGAGCACCGGATAATCTTCCATTTTGGTG
Source organism: Holdemania massiliensis (assembly GCF_022440805.1). NCBI lineage: Bacteria > Bacillati > Bacillota > Erysipelotrichia > Erysipelotrichales > Erysipelotrichaceae > Holdemania > Holdemania massiliensis. Next base: position 2,259,877 of record NZ_JAKNTK010000001.1, read on the forward strand.
CGGCGCGAACGGTATTTGGGCTTATCCTGCGAAACCGAAGGATTCGACTGCGGCTTCGGTGCTTCTTTCGGCATTTTGACCTCAATTTGCGTAAAGCTGGCAGTACGGCAGGAAAACTCAAAATCATAGGTGATGCCGACGTTCTGCATAAAGTGATCGAGTTCTTCCCGACAGGACTGAGCCTGCTGCTTCAGCGCTTCATCGGTAAACAGGCAATCCACGATCCGATCCTTCACGGTCGGAATCGCATCCTTCAGAACATGTCCATAGCGGGAATGCTCGCTGTAAAACTTACAGTATTTCAGCATTTCACCGGAATCCAGATCGCAGACATCCGCGCTGATCCGCAGCTCAACCGGGCAGCCGATCAACTGAACCAGTCCATGATTAAAACACAGCAGCTGTTCCAGCGGCAGCGTCTTCGGCAGCTGCATGTCCAACACGACTTTCTTTTTCGCCGTAATAAATTTACAATGTGTTATTTTTCCCTGTTCAAAATAAGTATTGTCCAAGCCTTCAATTCGGGCTTTGCTTAGCGTTTCTTTTAATTCAATTGTTCCCATCAGCGCATCTCCATCCTGTTCCTGGGTATCATTCTAACATTTTTCACCCTGAAATAGAATTGAAAATATCTTTCATCCTTGTCACACGAAATGAAAATCCATTTCGTTCACTCCCAACTGTTTATTTCTTTTACCGTTTCTGCACTTCAATACAACTGAACAGTATCATCATCGGTCATAACAAAAATCGACTTCCGCAGAAGCCGATCTTTGATTAAAATTAGAATACGTACAGACTAGAAAATTCCACCTAATAATGAAGCTATTGCTTTTGCCAACATGCCAAACAGCGAGAAATCATTACCGGCATTGATCAGCATCCAGTTGGCAATCGTATGTGAATACGCCAATGCGGAAAAACCAACCATGACAACCATGACGGCTGCCGCAACAAACGTGCCGATCACCGCACCGCGCAATCCACCCTGGCCTTCACCCAAGATCGCTGCTGTACCGCATTCAAAGAAAGAAGTAATGACAAGCGGAACAAGCATAATTCCGAAAACCTGAGTCGCATTGCAGATCAGAATCAAAACCGTTGAGGTAATCATTGCGACAACAAATCCAATCAGTACAGCATTAGGCTTATACGTGAAAAGCATTGGGCAATCGTAAGCCGGGATGGCATTCGGTACAACCTTTTCTGAGATACCTTTGAAGGCTGGTACAATCTGACTGATTAACATCCGCACGCCCTGCAGCAGCAGAATCAAGCCAGCGCCATAATTTAAACCTTGGGCAATCGCCACAACCACGATATTTTCCCCTTCACCCAACATCGTCGGAATCGTTAAGCCAACGATTACAAACATAACAAAGATAACCAAGCAGCCGGTAATCGAAATTTCACTGAAGAAAGACAAGGCCTTTGGAATTTTGATATCCTCGGTTGATTTTTCTTTGTTGCCGACTTTAGATGCAACAAATCCTGAAATTAAGCCGAGATATCCGGTTGGATGTCCCAGCAGAAAGCTGTCATCCTTAGTGACCGCAAACGTATATTTCTTGAGTGCCCACGGCATTAAAGACCAATATAATGCTGAGCAGATCGCTGCAAACAGGATCAATGGCATCCCCCGCAGACCCCCTTCAACACCAGCAGCGACGAAGATAAACGGGAACCACCACAACATATGTCCAGTTAAAAAGATTGTTTTTACCGGTGTAAACCGGGCAATCAGCAGATGCAGGATCATGCCGACAAACATCGCCATGCCGATATCCCCGCCAAACGATGCCGTAAACGTTGCATCATTTAGCCCTTCAACCACCACTCCATTCAAAGACTGAAAAGCCGTATTGATCGGAAGAATGGATTGAACCAGCATTGATACACCGGTATTGAGAATAACCATACCAAAGGCTGTCATCAGCGCGCCTTTTACAATTGTACCAAACGGCTTTTTTTGAAGCGCCAGGCCCAAAGCCGCGATCAACCCCAAAAGCACTGGCGGATTGCGGAAAATGCTGTTAATGATAAAATTCATCAGTTCCATTTTATAAGCCCCCTTTCAGCTTACTTTCTCTGATTTAGAAACTGTTTCACCTGTGTTTCCACTTCTGCTAAATCCATATAGCGGCTGACAGCATAGACGGGAACAGAAACGCTTTGAGATAATTCTGGCTGCAGCTGCGGACTTGTAAAAATGGCATCACAGTCAACACTGTGCGCAGAGGTCAGATCTGTATTTTCGACTTCCGCATCAAGGCCCAATTTATCTGCCACTTTTTGCAAACTCATTGCCAAAATCAAACTGGATCCTACCCCAAAGCCACATACAGCAACAAATTTCATGTTTTTCACCTCCTTTTTCAAGCTTTATCTAAGATTGATCCTGCTGGATCAATCGCAAGATCTCTTCAGCACTGCCCTGACATAATTTTTCAATATTAGCCTGATCATACAGAATCTCTGTCAGTTCAGCCAGCGCCCGGATATGCGAAGTGCTGTCTACCGTGGCTAAAACCGCAAACAGATTGACGGGTTTACCTAACAAATCCACAGCTTTCTTCACACTGAGGATCGCCATTCCCAACCGATGCACATGCTTCGCACCACTGGCATGCGGCAAAGCAAACCGATCAGCCAAGACAATATAAGGGCCATATTTTTCAATTGAAGCGATCATTTCCTGAATATACTGCGGATCAACAGATCCATCTTCCACTAAGGGTAAAGCTGCCTCAGCGATCGCCGTCTGCCAGCTGTCAACATGATCCAAAACGCGGATCTTATTCGATGTGATCAGTTCCTTAAGCATAGGATTTTTCTTTACCTCCTTTTGTTTATAGAGTAATGTTTCTAATTCCCGGATCAATGCTGCCCGGTTGTGAATCTTGCAATATTTTTCGATCACCTGGATTAACGACTGAATCGCCGGCCTGTTTTCCGGCATCACAATCCCAATGCATTTTTCCATTAACAAACAGACATCCTGACGATTCAGCAGCGGATTAACCTGAAGCAGTTTTCCATCCAATCCTTCAAGCGGCATTGTTGAAACAATATAATCCACCTCAGCCGTAAGCTGAGATAACTTTTGCAGCGAAACAATATCAACAATATCAATGAGCGGAATGTTTTGTTCAATCTGGATCTGCAACATCTGTGAAACCATTAACCCCTGAGGACACACCAACACAATCCGATTGCGCAGCCGCCGATGTTTTTCCTGACTGTGCAGGACACCGCCGAAATACGCTGTAAGAAAGGCTATTTCTTCTTCACGGATACCCTTGAACTCAGGGAAAATCTGTTCATCCTCCAAAATTGCCCGGATCATGGTAAACAGCTCAAAATAACGTAGTTTTATTTCCTCCAGACAGAAATTGCGGATCGGAAACTGAAATTGTATCCGATAATAGGAAGCAAGCAGATGTTGTTTAATACTGCGGCGAATCGCTTCGCGATCTTCAATGACGACGGCCATGCGGGTTTCAAAACAGGTAATCAGCCGCATCACCCCCTGATCTATAATCGTTAATTTGTCATTCGCTTTTAACGTTGTCAAAGAACTGATAAAAGCGGTCAGATAAGCAGCTTCCCAAGGATCAGTGATTTTCAGATCTTCAGCCACTGAATTCCGATAGGCAAACTCCTTTGTTTCCTGTGTCCAATTTCTTTGAATTCGTTTACCCTGAACACTCCGCAAGCGCACAAATCGCAGCATTGCCGAAAGCATTGCTAATGAATAATCGGCTAAGCCCAGCTGATTTTTCTGATTAAACGTGAGAATCTCACCGCTGATTCGATTAATCAAGTTGTTATCGTTATACAGGCAATAGATAAAACGGTCACGAATCTGATTTTCATTGCCGTCAATTTGATAACGTTGTCCATCATAGCGCAGTTCAATTTTCTGACTTTGCAGCTGTAGACGTAGTTCACTCATAAAATGGGTCATCGTTGCATGACTGATCTGAAGCTTTTGTTCCATTTGTTCCAGCCGTGGAAAATCCTCATTCAAAATTTTATAGAGTATGAATTCCAGTTTTTCCTGACTTTCAGAAAAATCTTGCGTTTGATCAGCAATGACTTGGCGAATCCGCTGAAGATCACCTACAAGCACAAGCTGACCTTTTACTTTCTTTAATTGAGCACAATTGCGAAGCAGATAGTTAATCTCTTCGATATCGTAATAGAGTGTACGCTTGGAAACACCGAGTTGTTTTACCACGGTATCAAAGGAAAGTCCCGGGGACTGCAGAATCCTGTGGATAAGTTCACTTTGTCTTTTCTTCATGACTTCTCCTCTCTTTGATTATTTCTTATTTATTATAACGAGACAAGGCTGGCTTCTTGCACAATCAAAAAAATGTTTGCACAGATAAATAATAATCGATTCTCTCATTGACATCCTAACTTAAATTTAAAGGTATGATGATTATAATTTTTATTTTTAGTTGTATCATAACCCTCTTTTTATCCAAAGAAAAAGGGCGGAATAGCCGCCCCTTCGACGAAAAGATGAAAATTTATTTGTTGTTCTGACGGCTGCTGTTCTGGCTGTTCTGACGATCAGACTGGTGCTGGCGGTCAGACTGATGCTGACGATCGCTGTTGTTCTGCTGGAACTGGTTTTCCTGCGAGAATTCAGAGCGGTACTGATTGTTCTGACGGCTGTTGCTCTGGTTGTTTTCACGATCGGACTGGTGCTGACGATCGCTGCTGTTCTGCTGGAACTGGTTTTCCTGCGAGAATTCAGAACGATACTGGTTGTTCTGACGGCTGTTGTTCTGGTTGTTTTCGCGATCAGACTGACGCTGACGATCGTTGCTGTTCTGCTGGAATTGGTTTTCCTGCGAGAATTCAGAACGATACTGGCTGTTCTGACGGCTGTTGTTCTGGTTGTTCTGGTTGTTCTGACGATCAGACTGATGCTGACGGTCGTTGTTGTTCTGGCTGTACTGGTTGTTCTGATTGTTCATGATTTCCATCTCCTGTCCAAATTCGGTGGCATGCTTGCAATTTTCTTTTTGCTTCACATGTTGAAGATACTCGCTCTTGCGTTCGACCAGAGCTTCCTGGTAATCAGCGCCTAACTCATAAGCCAGCTCATACTTGTAATCATTCTGACTTTTTCGGGAAGGACACTGATAATCCCGCTTACGATAATCCATCATTTTTCTCACCTCACTAACAGTATGGCTGAATTGATCTTTCAGCATTCAAAGAAATAAATTTTACCCTTTGGGAAGAAATGGAAAAAACCGGGATTCTTTTTCAGATTCCCGGTTTGGTTTCAGCTTCTATTTTTAAAATAAATCATCTTCCTGGGACGTTGTCGGCGTTACAATAACAGTTTCCATTTTTTCAATGCATTCATCGATTAAGGTTTCAAAATCCCAGCCGGCTTCCATTTTCTCCGCTTTCTCAGGATGCGGTTTTGTCACCGGATTTTTCGGTGTAAAAATGGTGCAGCAGTCCTCAAACGGCAGGATCGATGTTTCATAGGTATTGATACGGCGGGCAAGGTCAATGATCTCCAGCTTATCATAGGTGACCACCGGCCGGATGACTGGCATCTCGATGACCTGGTTGATCGTCTGCATGCTTTCCAGTGTCTGCGAGGCTACCTGACCGATGCTTTCTCCGTTGACGATCGCCAGACATTTATATTTCTGAGCCACTCGCTGTGCAATCCGATACATCATCCGGCGCATAATGGTGATCGCATAGCTTTCATCACAATGCTTGTAAATCGCCAGCTGCAGATCGGTAAACGGGATGATGTGGACTTTGATGCGGCCTTGATATTTGGAAATGATTCCGGCCAGATCCAGCACTTTCTTCTGAGCGCTGCTGGAAGTATACGGCGGGGAAGCATAGTGAATACATTCGATTTCGACACCGCGCTTCATCGTTAAATAGCCGGCGACGGGTGAATCGATTCCGCCTGAAAGCATTAACAGCGCTTTGCCGCCCATGCCTACCGGATAGCCGCCCGCCCCTTTGACGGTATCAGCCATAACGTAAGTGAATTCCTCACGGACTTCAATGCCAATCCGCAGATCCGGATGATGAACATCCACCTTCATTTCGCTTTCTTTTAGGATTTTCGTTGCGACTGCGCGATTGATCTGATCACTGATCAGCGGAAATTTCTTGTCATGACGGCGGGTTTCGATCTTGAACGTCCCCTGCCCCCGCTCCATCGCAACCTGAAAGCCGGTTTCAACAATCGCATCCAGGTCAGACCGGATTTTCAGACAAAGTGAAAACGAGCTCAGACCGAAAATCTCTTTCAGAATCGTACAGATTTCCTCCGGCTGGGTTCCATGAAGATGGATATACAACCGGTCAAAGGTCCGTTCATAGGTCAGTTTGTCATAAGCGCTCAACGAAGCTCGAATGTTATCCGTCAGCTTTTTGATAAAATCCTTACGGTTTTTTCCTTTCGTCGACAGTTCGCCATAGCGCACTAAAATGTGATCATATTGAATGTGTTCCATATTTATGTAGTATCTCCTTGAGTTCCCGCAGAAATCGATCGACTTCTTCCGGCGTGTTGCGGCTGGAAAAACTGCAGCGAATACTGGATAAAGCGCGCTGTTCGCTCAACCCCATTGCCATTAAGACGTGAGAAGGTGTTTTTGACTTGCTGGAACAGGTGCTCTGGGCAGAAACACAGATGTTCCGGCTGTTCAGCGCATTCATCATGACTTCCGAAGGAATCGTTTTACATGAAAAGTTTAAGATCGCGCCAACCCCATCCATCGGACTGTTCACCTCGATTTCAGGCAGCTGCGCCAACCCTTCGCGCATCCGCTTATTCAGCCGGCCTGTCACTTCGCGGTAATGAACCTGTTCTTCCAAAGCTAATCGCAGTGTCTTGGCCAAAGCAATATTGGCTACCGAATTGGCCGTTCCCCCACGCAGTCCCTGTTCCTGCTGACCGCCGCTGATGATCGGCACCAGATTGACATGCTGCTTTTTCATCAGCATTCCGCTGCCCTTCAGCCCTTCAATCTTATGGGCAGAAAAACTGGCCAGATCGACCTGACTGAGATCGAGATCAATGCGCTTCAACGCCTGAACGCAGTCGATATGCAGCAGTGCATGACTGTTTTTTTTCACAATTTGTTTTATCTCTTCCAGCGGCATGACACTGCCAACTTCATTGTTGACCGCCATAATCGAAACTAACGCTGTTTTTTCGCTCAGCGCCTGTTTTAACTGATCCAGCCGAACAATGCCGCGTTCATCCACATCCAGCCATGTGACTTCAAAACCAAATACCTCCTCCAGCTGATGCATGGCATTGGTTACGCTGGAATGCTCAACCTTGGTGGTAATCAGATGATTCTTTTTGCCTAATGCCGCAAACGCCGCGCCCTTGATCGCCATGTTGTTGGCCTCACTGGCCCCGCTGGTAAACAGAATTTCCTGCGGCTGAACTTTCAACAGCGAAGCAATTTGTGAACGGCTCTTTTCCATCAGACGATAAATTTCCATGCCCTCGTCATACAGAGATTCGCTGTTGGCAAATGAGGTTTCCAACAGCGAATTAACCAGCCTGCGGACTTCCGGATGCACCGGTGTCGTACTGGCATTATCAAAATAAATGGCATTCTCAGGCAGCACTTTGCGCATTCTCCTTTATCAGCTTCTCATACGAACCCGGATGGATTCTTTCAATCGTCGCCAGCGCCACAGTCAATGCCTGGGTGTATTCGCCATTGCGGAAGCACAGTTCGGCACGGGTCAGTTCCGAGTCAATATCCGGATAGGTGGAACGGTATTTGTTTCCGAAAACAATCGTATTCTCAACCATAATCGCCATCGCAACAAGGTTGTTGACGTTGTTGTAGAGCTTGTAAATATAATCGATCGCATCATTGAGCGTGGCATTCATCAGCTGTACATTCAGCGGTGTATCCGTCAACAGATCTTCAATGGAGCGGACATATTCGACTGCCCGTGCCAAATCCCCTTCGTAGGTGGCGGAAATCGCCGGCAGTTTGTTCTTGCGGATTTTCACCTGCATCTCATTCATGATCAGCTGCAGCTTCAGCAGCTGTTTCTTGCCGCGGGCCTCATCGCTGCAGGCGCTGTCCAGCCGGGCTTTCAGCTGATTGACTTCAGTCAGTACCGCTTCCCCTTCCTGCTGCAGTTCTTTTAATGAAATTAGAATCGTAGAAGCCGGAACGGAATTACCCTTGATCATCTGCATGATCTTGACGCGCATGTCTTCAATTTCAATAATCCGCTGTTCGCGCACCCGAATCTGATCACTGAGATCTTCAATCCCAAACCGCACTGAAACTTTCGCTACCAGCTGGCGGACATACTGACTGTTTTCCTTCAGCTGCGTTACAGTCTTTTCCGCTTTTTCCTCAGCCTGACGCATTTCATCATAACTCTGGCCTTCTTTTTCAATCTGTGCCAGCAGCTGGCTGAGCCGTTTTTTATCTTCATCCAGATGTGCACGAATATGCACCGCAGTTCCCTGCTTCAGGGCTGCGAGATCTTCTTTCAGTGTTTCGCTGATCACTTCCAGATTGCGCGGCACCTCCAAATGATGTAAATACACACCTTTTTGTTTCTGCATCGAGTAGCTGCGCGAAACTTCGTCGATCAAATTCGGAATCAGTCCACGAGCTTCCTGAAGCAGCTGCGGCAGATTGTTGATGATATCGCTCAGGTCCTCCAGCGCTTCACGGATTTCTTCCAGTTCATCTGAGGCTTTCTCAAATTCAGAAGCATACATCCATTCCTCAAAAGCGGAGAACATCTTCTCCGTGGCGGCAATCCGATTTTCAATCGTTTCCCAGCAGAATGAGAGCTGCGCGCTCTTTTCCTGCGCCTGCAGCTTCAAAGTGCGGAATTCTTCTTTCATCTGCGTAACTTCCGCCCGCTGCGCGGTTTCTTTTTCCAGAATCTTATCGAGGAAGGCTTCCAGCTGATGAACCTGTTCTTCACCCAGCTCCATCATGTTGTCCAGATCATCCAGATTAATCCGGGCATCCTTCAGCTTGCCGACTAAAATCATATCTTCCGTATCGGCCAGCATCTGGGCAATTTGCTTTAAATTTGCCTGCGCCAGTTCAAAGTCATCCTTGCAGTGCGTGACCTGCGTCATCGTTTCCTGATTAACGCGGGCAATCGCCACCGCTTTATTCAGCTTAAACGGCAGCGGAACACTTTTAATCGAATTGTAACGAACTTCCAATTCCGACAGCTGTGCCTTGCAATTTTTAATCTTTACTTTTCTTACGATAAACCAGATTATAAATATAACAAGAATGACCACCATTGCGATGATCACTTCTTTCCGTGTCAGAATTTCCAATACCTTCTCCAACGCATACCACCTCTTAGTTCTTATTTTATCATAAAGCGACAAACTCTCATAGGTTAAAATATCGCTTTTTGATAACTTCCTGACGTCGATTTTTACGAATTCACCCTTACTTTACTATTTTAAACCTTTGGTTTCCGTTCCGTGTCCTGTCAAAAAACAAGCCATCACAGATTTCAATCCCAGTTAAGCGAAAACAGAATTTCATCCTCATCCCGTTCACCTGTTTCCACAAAGCCCAGCGACCGATACAACCTCTGCGCGATCTGATCAGCTTCCCGACAACACAAAACAATTTGCTTGGCCTTCGACTTTCGCAGTTTCTGGAGCAGTTGTTCCATCGCGCTTCGCCCATAGCCTCTGCCTTGAAAACATTGATCAATGAAGAACTGATCCAACACGATCGTTTGACCTTGATCGGCTTCGCGAATCATGATGATGCCAACCGCTTCTTCCTCCTCTTCGATCAGCCATACTTGACTGTTCTGCTGCCGAAAAGCATAAGCTCGGGCTAAAATCATCGGTGCACTGCTCAAATATCCTTGCTGTTGGGGCTTTACGCTTAACGCACAAGCCTGCCTGTAATTCTGAGGTTCAATTTCAGTAAACTTCATCTTCCTGCCTGCTTTCCTTCCTCTATTGCTGCAATTTACTTTCTTTTTTCATTATAATCAGGTCAAGCTTCACAATGCAACTTCCAATTGTACAAAACGCCTTTAGATAAAGGGAATTATTTCATTTTTCAATTGACAGAAAGCCGCCAAGTCTGCTATACTTACCTAGCGTTTAATAATAGCAGCTTACAAAGTTGCGCAATCGGCGTTGGTACTGGACTCCAATCCAGAGCAGAAGTAACTTGCTGCTTCAAGCGAAACTGCTGTCTACCAACACCCTGCGTCAATGATTTGTACCTGTTGTTGTTTTATGTGCCATAAAACACACAAGGAGGAATTAAAATGGCAAGAAATACTGGACCAGTTTGGAAAATTTCCCGTCGTCTGGGCTTCTCGATCCTGGAAACAGGCGAGGAACTGCAGCGCCGCACTTATGCGCCAGGTCAGCATGGACCGACAAAGCGCATTAAGCTGAGCAACTACGGAACTCAGCTGCGTGAAAAGCAGAGAATCAGAAACATGTATGGTGTTAATGAACGTCAGTTCGCCAACACTTACGTTAAGGCTGAAAAGATGGCTGGCGTTAAGGGTCACAACTTCCTGTGCCTGCTGGAATCCCGTCTGGATAACATCGTTTACCGCATGGGCTTCGCCAGAACTCGCCGGGCTGCCCGTCAGTTAGTTAACCATGGTCATATCCTGGTTAACGGCAAGAAAGTCGACATCCCTTCCTTCACAGTAAAGCCGGGTTCCACGGTTGAAGTGAAAGAAAAGTCAAAGTCGATGGCTTGCATCGCTGATGCGCTGGAAGCCACGCTGAACACGGTCGCTTTCGTTACGGTCGATAAGGAAAACAAAAAAGGCACTTATGTGCGCCTGCCGGAACGAAACGAACTGAATCAGGAAATCAACGAACTGCTGGTTGTCGAATACTACAACCGATAAGTCAAGGAAAGCCTTCATTGCAAGGCTTTTTTTGTGTTCCTGCTTGTTTTCCGCGCCTAGTTCAGCTACACTGAAAGCAAAGAAAGAAGGCAGAACATGGGTGAGTTATCAAAATTACCGAATATCGGCAAGGAATTAGAACGTCAGTTAAATGAAGTAGGGATCATGACGGCAGATGAATTAAAGGAGCTTGGGGCACAACAGGCCTGGCTGAAGATTCGTGCCGTTGATCCTTCCGCTTGTCTGCATCGGTTAACTGCTTTGGAAGGCGCTGTGGAAGGGATTAAAAAAACAGAGCTCAGCCCTGATAAAAAGGCCGAGCTCAAAGATTTCTTTTCTGTTTACAAATAGGCATCCTGCGAATCTTTCGGGATTCGCTTTTTAAATTAAGAACCGCAGGTAATCCAGATCCACCTGCATATAGCCAACAACCCCTTGTCCCAGATCGACTTTGATCCATTTAAACCCATCGGATAAAACGGTGGCGCTGATCATGTCCACAGGCAAACTCTCTCCGGGCTTCAACTCGGCAATCACAGTTCCTGAAATGACAGCATTGCGCACATAATAGATATTACGGCTGCCGACACCGCGCACAACCTGAACTGTCACATACGGATTAATCCACTGAATATTCTGTCCCCCCTCTTCATTCTCGCCAATAATCACAGGATAGTTTTTATACGCATTATTCAGATCACATCGTCCAGGTACGCCGGGTACAGATCCATTGCTTGTATATTGCCACATGCCGCAGGGCAGCGAAGGCCCATTGGTATTCCATTGCGCCAGCCAGCGATCATAACGATCCAGCTGACTTAAAATCAGTTTATTGCGAAACCAATCGAGATTGGCATAAACCATGGGATAAAATCCCGCTTCTTCAACCCGTTGGCATGTATAGTGGCAGATTTCTGTGTTCAGAGCTTTGTTGTAAAGCGTTCCGTTGCGTTCTTTATACCCATCGGCATCTTCCATATCCAGGGCCACAGGCATGCGCGGCGAAAACTGCCTTGCCAGTGCAATCAAGCCTTCAGCTTCACGCATCATTTCTGATTCGTTCAGAGCATAGCTGTAATGATAAAGGCCATAGGGTAAGCCCGCATCATTGCACTTCCGAACATTTTCTCGAAACCGCAGATCCTCAACAAAATGCCCCCAGCTTGACCGCAGCATCACAGCCTCAACCCCGGAAGCTCGAACTTGGCGAAAATCCACATCTCCGTTGTGTTGGCTGATATCGATCACTTTCATGATTGTCCTCCTTTCTGCCGGACTCTCCGGCAATCTATCCTATTCTGAGGAAAGGAGGAGCACTAGCGCAAGTTCCCAGGGTAATATTGTATCTTTCTAAGCAAATTAGGCCAAGTTCGGACAAATAAGAATAAAATACAAATAAATCGTTCATTGCCAATCAAAAAAGTTTAAAAGGCACTCCGTAATTCACATTTACCCTTCTATCCTTATTATCCCAAATCTCACTAATACAGGATAAAGATAACTCGCACCAAACACCCCTAACTTTTTCGGACCACTAACCTTTCCTTCCAATTCTATCGCTTTTTCAAATGCCAGTTCCACTGTAGCTTTTGTAATCGACTTCTCTTTCCGGCTCACAAAAAGTTCCCCGCCTTTTATATAGTATGTAAACTTCAATCCCTTTGCAGTATAAAACGGGTAATCTTCAAAAGTGATCAGCGCATTCCATAAGTTCTCTACTGTCATGTTTTCACATAGCACTTTAACTACCTTCTCCCTCTTGCGATATTTTCTGATCCGCTGTGCAGTCATCGAAATCTCATTTGCTTTATAAACCATTTTACTGTAGGGAAGATAAGAATGAACAGAGGCTCTCGACAGACCCGTAAGCAATATGATTTCTTCTACTGACTTCCCCTCCCTATGGTATTCATTCACCCTATCTGCAATCTCTGATTCATACACCCCTGCGGTAATCAGAAGTTTCCGAACCTTTATCGGATTAAGTTCCAATTCATCCGCAATAACTCCAAGCGATGGATGCGGTTGCGATGCACCATATATAGAAACCACGGTATCTAAAAGCTCCTGCATCACTTTCGCTGGATCATAGTTTCTCTCTTTTGATCTTGCCACCAGATTCATCCCCATTCTCGTTTCAATCTATATGATAATAAGCATCACAGGAGCATTTCCACTCCTGTAAAACTACATTCTTTTTGCCACTTTTTTATTGAAACTATTTATCTTTGCAAGTATAACACATTAGCTCTTAGGTTTCTATAATCTGCCTCTTCTGTATATTCTGTTTAGAAACCTATTTTTTACTATTTCTCTCAAAAGCTATCACAAACAGATTATCACACAACCTCAAAGAATGTATCCGGTCTATTCGGATTGAAAATCTCATTGCAGGTCATCACCGTTACAAGATTTTCTGTCTCACTGAGATTGATAATATTATGTGTCCACCCAGGAATCATATGAACCGCTTCAATTTTGTCTCCACTTACTTCGAATTCCACGGTCTCGCCTGTATTAATATTGCGTTCTTGAATCAATCCATGTCCCGCAACCACAATAAACAATTCCCATTTACTGTTGTGCCAGTGTTGCCCTTTGGTAATTCCAGGACGGCTGATGTTAATGCTGACCTGACCACAGTCTTCTGTATGTACCAATTCAGTAAAACTTCCACGGTCATCCACATTCATCTTCAAAGCATATTTGAATTTATCGGTTGGCAGATACGTGAGATAAAGACTGTAGAGTTTCTTTGCAAAGGTGCCTTCTGGCATCTTGGGCATCATAAGTGTGGTCGGCTGCTCTTTAAACTGTTGCAGCAAGTCCACAATTTCTCCAAGCGTTACCTTATGCGTTACAGGTACACAGCAATATCTTCCACCTTCCTGCAAAACTGTCTCCACACCCTCAAACTCACAATGGACTTCTTTACCTTCTAGAAGGTCAAACATCCCTTCAACAAGATCATCAATATAAAGTAGTTCCAATTCGGTGTTTCTGTCGCTAACCGTAAACTCCTCATCATTGGCCACTGCCCAGCAGAAAGTAGACACTGCAGAATTGTATTTAGGTCTGGAATGTCCCATTAAGTTTGGAAAACGATAGACTGCTACCTTTGCACGAGTCTGCTTAGCGTAATCGAAGAACAGCTCTTCTCCTACTTTTTTAGAACGCCCGTATTCGGAATTACCAAAACGACCAGCTAAGGTCGCCTGAATGGACGAGGATAACATGATCGTTGCCTTATTCTTATACTTTTTGAGGTTATCGAGCAAATCTGATGCAAAGCCAAAGTTTCCTTTCATAAAATCTTCCGGATTCTCTGGACGATTTACACCTGCCAGATTAAAGACAAAATCAGCTTTCTGACAATATGTAACAAGTTCCTCAGCGGTGGAATTGATATCATACTCATAGATTTCCTCAATTTTGATTTTGGAACGTGTCTTGTTTTTACCGTCTCTAATATTTTTGAGATTGTTTACAAGGGCGGTTCCCACCATGCCCTTGGATCCTGTTACTAAGATATTCATCTTGGTTTCCCCCATCTTTATTTCATAACAATATAATGACGTTCAATTACACATCTTTTCTCCAAACCATCTTATTAACAACCCCGACATAGCTCTGAATGATCTTAATAACCTTGGAACTCACGTTTTCTTCGATATAGTCTGGCACAGGAATACCATAATCACCCGCTTTATTCATCTCCACTGCCGTGTCCACAGACTGCAAAAGACCTCTTTCATCAATCCCAGAAAGAATAAAACAGGCCTTGTCCAATGCCTCAGGACGCTCTGTAGATGTACGAATACATACTGCTGGGAATGGATGACCGATACTGGTGAAGAAAGAACTTTCCTCAGGCAGTGTTCCGCTGTCAGATACGACTACGAAAGCATTCATCTGCAAACAATTGTAGTCATGGAAGCCGAGAGGTTCATGTTGGATTACACGTGGGTCTAGCTGGAATCCACTGGTTTCAATTCTCTTTTTACTACGAGGGTGGCAAGAATAAAGAATAGGCATATCATACTTTTCTGCCATCTTATTGATAGCATTGAAGAGACTAAAGAAATTTTTCTCTGTATCGATGTTTTCCTCACGGTGAGCAGACAAGAGAATATACTTTCCTTTTTCAAGACCTAGACGATCATGGATATCTGATGCTTCAATCTCTGCCAGATTGTTGTGTAGTACTTCTGCCATAGGAGAACCTGTAACATATGTTCTTTCTTTTGGAAGTCCACACTCAGCAAGATAACGACGGGCATGCTCGGAATAAGCCATATTCACATCAGAGATAATGTCAACAATTCTACGATTCGTTTCTTCTGGAAGACATTCATCTTTACATCTGTTTCCGGCTTCCATATGAAAGATCGGAATATGCAGACGCTTAGCGCCGATGACAGATAAGCAGCTGTTTGTATCTCCAAGCACCAATACTGCATCAGGCTTGATCGCCACCATCAGCTTGTAACTTTGAGCAATGATATTGCCACAAGTTTCTCCTAAATCCTCACCAACAGCATTCAAATACACATCCGGATCAACAAGCTTAAGATCCTTAAAGAACACACCATTGAGGTTATAGTCGTAGTTTTGACCAGTATGAGCAAGAATTGTATCGAAATACTTACGTGTCTTATTGATAACAGCAGCAAGACGGATAATTTCCGGACGTGTGCCAACGATGATCAAGAGTTTCAGTTTACCGTTGTTTTTCCAGTTGATGTTCCGGAAAGTCATGTTATATTTTATATCCATATTCTACCTCACTTTTGCTTCTTATGTGATTTATTATATCATGTGAAAGGTTATTTTTATTCATAGACATATTCATTAATCAGTGTTGTCCAAAGTTCATATCCTTTTTCATTAATATGGATACCATCTTTGCTGAATTCCTGTCGCAGTTCCCCGTTTATATCAGAAAACGCATTATGGAGATTGATATAAATGCATCCGTACTCTTCGGATATGCCCTGAATAATTATATTTGCATTTTCTATTTTCTGATTGCTGATTTTAGATGGGCTTCTTACCGGAAGTATACTTTGTACATATATCTCTACATCTGGAATTGCTAAAAAAGGCGCAAGCAATTCGCTATATTCATTGACCTCATCAAGGTTATTAACGCCTATCATAATAAATATCTTCTTTGGATTTAACTTTTCAACCATGGTCGCTCTGTATGTCGCATTTATAATGGTATCCCCTGAAACTGAAAGGTTACAAACATTAAGATCCTCATAATATTTCCCCCAATCCCCTAAATACGTGATTGAATCTCCGAAAAAAACAATATCTGCAGTATAACCATTCAGAGATTTATTCCATCCAAGTATAATATTCTGCTCACGCAAAGGCATTTCATACTCTGCTAAGCCGAATTTCTTGAGCACACGGTCACCATAGTTAATCCACCCAATAGCAATAAACGCAATTGATATACACAATAGTAGTACCGTGCTAATCATAAACAACAATTTCCATTGGGATTGTTGACGTTTTAAGCATGCTATCTCAGACCGTGACGAGTACCCCCCCCCCCGATCTGTGAATTTAGCTTTTTATTCATATTATTCTTCCTCGTTTTCCTTGCATTCTTATCCACGCAATTCTTTATATTTTGTTTACTATATTCCTTTGGCCAATTCGTCTTGAATATATTGCAATGAAGCGATCTTCTCTTTCGTCTGTTCCACAGTCAAATGCAGAGCGTTATTTGAGTTGAACTCCGTCAAGTGGTTCCTGTCTGCCTCGCCCTGTGTAAAGAATTTATCGTAATTCAAGCCACGCTTATCAGCTGGAACACGGTAAAAATTCCCCATATCCACTGCATGCTCGCATTCCTCATTGGTAAGTAATGTCTCATACATTTTTTCACCATGACGAATCCCGATCACTTTGATATCTTCCTTCTTTCCACCGAAGAGTTCACATACTGCTTCTGCCTGTGTCCTGATGGTGCAAGCCGGTGCTTTCTGGACGAGAATATCACCATTCTCTCCGTGTTCAAATGCGAACAAAACCAAATCCACTGCTTCATCTAGACTCATGATGAATCTTGTCATATTCGGTTCCGTAAGTGTGATTGGATTGCCGTTTCTGATCTGTTCAATCCACAGAGGAATAACGGAACCACGTGAACACATTACATTACCATATCTGGTACAACATATTTTTGTTTTTCTTGAATCTCGGCTTCTTGCAACCGCAACCTTTTCTTCCATTGCTTTGGATGTTCCCATGGCGTTCACTGGGTATGCCGCTTTATCGGTCGAGAGACAAATTACACACTCCACATTCTCAGCAATTGCTGCAGTTAATACATTATCCGTTCCTATAATATTTGTACGCACTGCCTCCATCGGGAAGAACTCACAAGAAGGCACCTGTTTAAGTGCAGCTGCGTGGAAAATAAAGTCCACACTATGCATAGCATTTTTAACAGACTGCAGTTCTCTCACATCTCCGATATAGAATTTGATCTTATCAGCTACTTCTGGAAACTTTACCTGAAAATCATGCCGCATATCATCCTGTTTCTTTTCATCTCTTGAGAAAATACGAATTTCTCCTATATCAGTCTTAAGGAAGCGATTAAGAACTGCATTACCAAAAGACCCAGTTCCCCCCGTAATTAAAAGTGTTTTATTCGTAAAAAGCCCCATTTTAATAATCCTCCAATATATCTGCTATTCTCTTACAAGCGAAGCCATCACCGTATGGGTTACTAGCTTTACTCATTATGTCGTATGCACTCTTGTCTTCAAGCAATAGCTTGAAATTATCATAAATCATCTGTTCATCCGTCCCGACCAACTTCAATGTACCTGCCTTGATACCTTCTGGTCTCTCGGTAGTGTCACGCATAACAAGCACAGGCTTTCCTAAGGACGGAGCTTCCTCCTGTATTCCGCCGCTGTCTGTGAGAATCATATAGCTCCGGCTAAGCAGATTGTGAAAGTCTAAAACCTCCAACGGTTCGATGATATGTATTCTATCACATCCACCCAACTCCTGTTTTGCAGCTTCACGCACAAGAGGATTCATGTGGATTGGATAAATTGCTTTAACATCTGGATGCTCGTCCATAATACGTCGAATTGCACGGAACATATGTTGCATCGGTTCGCCAAGATTTTCTCGACGGTGTGCGGTGATTACAATTAACCTGCTACCTTTTGCCCAATTAAGTTCTGGGTGACTATAGTCGTTGCGGACTGTCGTTTTAAGCGCATCGATTGCCGTGTTACCAGTCACATGGATACTTTCTGCTTTCTTTCCTTCCCTCAGCAAATTCTCTTTGGAAAGTTCAGTAGGAGAGAAATTATACTTTGCAACAATACCAACAACCTGCCGATTGAATTCTTCTGGATACGGACTATAGATATCATAAGTGCGAAGTCCAGCTTCCACATGCCCTAAATCAATCTTCTTATAGAAACAAGCCAGTGCAGTCACAAATGTGGTGCTAGTATCGCCATGAACCAAAACTACATCGGGCTTTACCTCATCAAGCACTGCTCCGATTTGATTTAGAATGTTTGTAGTTATATCAAACAGAGTTTGCTTGTCCTTCATGATAGATAGGTCGTAGTCCGGCACCACGTGGAATGTCTCCAGAACCTGGTCAAGCATCTGTCGGTGCTGTCCTGTTACACAGACCACTGTTTTTAAGTTTTCTCGTGTCTTGAGCTCATTGACAAGAGGACACATCTTTATTGCTTCGGGTCTTGTACCAAAGACAAGCATTATTTTTTTCATTTTATTACATCTCTTTTCTAATTATAGACCATATGTGCCTTCAATATTGCAAATATGCCTTGTATCAAAAATTACCTTACCAGCAAGTTTATACATATTCTGTTTAATCTCATCATGAGCAACAAGCAGAACAACTAGATCGACAGCATTCAAGAATTCATCTAAATCATGTATCTGATTCGGCACTTCATTTCTCTCAATGAATGGATCATAGACCTTCACAAGGTTGCCACAAAGATGCCGCTCCATGGATTCCAGCATCTGAAGAGTGGGTGACTCACGCATGTCATCGACGTTCTCTTTGTAGGTAAGACCATACAAGCCTACACGGGTAAGATCAGTCAGATCTTGCTCCTTCATGATTTCATATATACGGTTCAACACGAAGTCTGGCATACTGTCATTGGTCTTCATGGACTCATCAATGACCTTTGCAAGACTTGGATAGTCGCCAACAAGGAACCAAGGATCAACAGAGATGCAGTGACCACCTACACCCGGACCGGGCTGAAGGATATTTACACGAGGATGCATATTACAGATTTTAATAATCTCATACACATCCATGTTGTCATGTCGGCAAATTTTCGCAAGCTCATTTGCAAAAGCGATGTTGACTGCACGAAAAGTGTTCTCCACAACCTTACTCATTTCTGCTGTGCGAATATCCGTCACCACAATATCACCCTGACAGAAAGAAGCATACAATTCCTTAATCTTCTCACCAATAGATTTATTATCTGCACCGATAGTACGATTATTGTGAAGTAGTTCAAAGATCATGTTGCCAGGAATGATACGCTCTGGAGCATGAGCAAGATTTATGTCCTTTCCAATTACAAAACCTTCAGCCTCTATTACTGGGCGAACGAATTTATCAATTGTTCCGGGAGATACTGTTGATTCAATAACCACAGTCGCACCTTCAGGACACACTTTCATAATAGCTTTTACAGCTGATACAACAAAACAAGCATCGACCTTTTTGGAAAATTTATCATACGGAGTAGGAACGGAAACAATGTATGTATCCGTCTTCTGATACTCAGTAGTAAATTTGATGCCAGCATCCATCGCTTTAACAAACAGTTCATCAAGACCATCTTCCTTGAAAGTAGTATGACCTGCATTGAGTGTATCAATCAACTCTTTACTATAATCTGTTCCGACTACCTCAACACCATGGGAAGCCATCATAAGGGCTGTGGGAAGTCCGATATAACCGAGTCCAATTACATTAATCATTTATGTTTGTCTCCCTTCTTATTAGTTCATATTAGGATAAATTATTGTTTTGCATAAAACACAATGTGAATTTTGTACTAAGTGTTCTATTTCGATAATATTTGTTGTTTCCCACTTACCATAATCCATTGAATATAATCCCTCTGTAACTCGTGCGATACCATTGGTTTCTACACGTAAGCAAACGTCAGAATTATTCATGAAAATTGAGTCATCTGATATATAAACATTTACATCAGGATGAAGAACAAGTCTCGAAATAACACTAACGATATTATCACCTGTAATGGTGTCATCTATTTCAACATGATTATTGTCGATCTCTATTTCTCTGTCATGTATATATTTTGATAACACGTCAGCATACTCGATTGATCCAGAAAATTTACATATATTGTTTTCTTGTTTCTTACCCCATTCTTTTATATATACTTTGCGGATACTAGCAAACATACTGTTGCCCATAAAAAAATCGTTCTGTTCAAGATGATTAATTTGAACTGTAGAATGCGATTCTATTGATCTCAATCTATTCCTCACAACAGTATTTCCAGTATAACTGCCTGTTCCTGGATCAATTATGAACGGTTTATCTAGATAACATAGTATAAATGACAATTTGTCGTTATGAGTATGACTGTTCATACCATACAGAAATGGATCAGGAGCCGCAAAGTTTAGATAAAACAAATGAGACCTAAATGTGCTATTGTAACCCTTATCAAAGAAGTAAATATTATCAGATATTTCTGACTGCATTCTGTCAGTTACATTTTCACAAAATATCACTAATTCGCTTGGAATTGTATCCATTGTACTTGCTTGACCAAGAATTGTTTCTGCCATCCTAATAAAATATGAAGCATCCGGCGATTTAGTTTGCGAAAGCCGGAAAATATGTCCGCTATCATTATCACCAATTTGACACCACGTATTGTCTGGAAGATGCAAAGCTCTGATATAGTTCAACGCAGTAAAAAGACGGTTCTGATATTCTGAAGAAAATTGTGTTCCATCAGTGTTTCTGCGAAGGATCATAGGCACACAAAACATTTCACCAACAAATTGCAAGTATTGTGATGAACCCTCAAACCCAGTGCCATCCTCTAAAATCTGCCGCCGGATTTCTTTTTCAAAGGATTTGTATACATTTGCAAGAAAGGATTTTTCTCCTGGTAGAAATGGAAAAGTTGTAGCTATTACAGCAAGCCCGACAAGTCCGCCTAGATAATGATTTGATGTCACACCACCAATATTTTCTACATTTTGCATAATAAATTTTTGATGTAAAGAGGCACACGAAGCAACACAGGCACAGAACTCCGTATCAGCAACAGAACTATTTAAAATCAACTGATAAGATAAAAGAATGTTCGCAATTCTTATACCAGTTTCCATAGATGGATGCCAATTTGGACCAGTTTCCCAGTCATTATTATCCATCCAATTAAGAATAGTTTCTTTCACAAATATCGCATATCGTTCATCACCGTGGATTTTGTAATATAATGCTGGTGCAAAAAGATATTGCATTCTTGATAACTCCCAAACATTCTTTATTTCCACTCCTGTTGGTTTGTGTGTATAGTGTGAATCTGAATAATGGAATTTCCCGAAAGTATAACCAGATTCATAATCAGTGTACCATTTCACTCCATTTCCAATATCGTCATAAAGCTCATCAGCATAGGTATTCAATAACAGAAACTTATGATTTAAAGCTGCATCTGCTGCATTTTTTAACGTATCATTAAATCTTTTGCTTTTTCGTAGATACGCAATAGCTTTTTCGATATCTGTAGTAAGCAAAGAGCATACACTATTAGCTTTAATGTAAGCTCCTGCTTCTTTCCTCTCAATATTTAGTTTCCTTGCGATACGGTCACTTTCAGTTGAATACATAGTACGTGAATTAATGGATTTTACTTGGTACATTAATTTGTGAGTATATCGATGCAGATAAAACATTATATATCCAGGAATAAATTTTCTGTTTTTATATATTCTAATTAGTTTCTGTGCTATCTTCACTAAATATTTATTTCCTTTCTACTATGATCATAATAATGAATCATAGTTAATCTTTAGAATTTGTCACAGCAATCGTTGCTCTCGTAGTTTGTTCAATTTCTTCGAGAGGTATAGGATACAGTGAACCATCTTTAATTGCTTTGTAAAAAGCAGTTAACTCCTCTTCTTGCCCCTTTGATGGCTCTATTGAATTAATTTTTTTTACATAAATTCCGGATGCCCACAACGATGTATAATCTTGCATATGTATTTCTTTCCCATCAAAATACACATTCAATGTTTCTTTTGGATATTGTTTAGATCCTATCGCAATATAATTCATTATAGATGATACATCGTTTTCGTAATTAATGCTTACTGTAACATTGTCAGCAGAAGAATAGTACCCATTGAATGGTTTCAAGTGGTTTATTGAGATATCTTTTATTTGTGATCCAGCCAAATAGCCAAGTAGGTCAATAATATGACAACCTTCTCCAATGATTCTACCCCCACCTTCAGACGTATGTACCCATGATGAAAGAGGAATATAGCCCGCATTCATTGTATACTCCAATAAAACAGGTTTATCGACAGATCGGATTGCTCTGCGTATTTCTTTGATGTATGATGAAAAGCGCCGATTAAAGCCAACTAAATATCCTTTTCCGCTGTTTCGAATAGCTTCCATCAATCGATTTAATTCTTCTTCATTTATTGCAGCTGGCTTTTCAACAAATACATGTTTTCCAGCTTGCAATGCCTGAATAGCCATGTCAGCGTGTAGATTATGCCTTGAAGTGATCATTACCATGTCGATGTCTGGATCTGATAGTATCTTTTGATAATCTGTAGTAGCATACTCTGCTCCGCACAGTGCTGCTGTCGAAGCCGCCGAGTATCCTGTTCTACTCATAATTGCTTTAATATAAAACTGATCTGGGTGTTTCATCATATTGGGTAAATGCATTTCCTTTACAAAGCTACCGGCACCAACGATCGCGCATGTCAATGCACTAGAATGCTTTGTTTGTTTTTTCTGATAGAAGATACAATCACTAATATCATCTTTATTCACTTTATGAGTATTATGGTACGACAAAAACACTAATGGAGATTGATGGTTTGTCTGCAATTCTCTATATGCATCCGTAACACGCTCAACCTCAAACACTCTTCCTATCATAGATTCTAACTTAATTTTACCTTGCTTAATCATTTGTAAATATAGCTGCATATTTCTATTTTCAGTCCATTTTACAACACTTTGTGGATATTCCATACCTAGCTCTTCGTAATCAGAATCATATCTACCTGGACCGTAGGAACAGGCAATTCTAAACTCTATTTCTTTATTGTAAATATCAGTCCTTTGGATCTCCATTCCACTCACACCGAGCAATACAAAGCGACCTTTTTTTCTTAACATATTAAAGCACTCTGACATTGGCTTGCTCGAATTCGTAGCTGCGGTGAAAAGAACTGCATCTGCTCCGCGTCCATCTGTTGCAATAAGCACTTCATTTATAGCATTTTTATTGTTTATAGCATGAATCCCATATTGTTTCCTTGTGCTTTCAATGCGCGATTTATCAATATCAATTCCTATAACATTACAGCCACATGCTTTCAAAATCTGTACAGCAATTTGACCGATAAGTCCCAAACCCATAACCACAATGGTTTCTCCAGTAAGTGGTTTAAGAATTTGCACACCTTGCATAGCAATGCTTCCGACTGCAACAGTAGATGCTTCCATAGTCCCTACCTCTTCGGGTATTGCTACAGCAAGATTTTTCGGCACATAATCATATGCTGCATGATTGGCATAACCTGTTCCAGCAATTGCAACTCTTTGACCAATGTAAAATTCCTCGGCTCCCTCTCCAACTTCGATAACCACCCCAGAGGCACTGTATCCCATTTGCGCTCCAAAATTAGCACCCGTTGAATTTTTATATTTATTTATAAAAACGGATAATCCCCTACTTCTAATTAGACGAATACCTTCTTTGACCTGCTGAGGGCGTTCCTTCGCCATCTGAAAAATGTTTTTCCCAGAGCTCTTAACTGTAGACATTTCTGTTCCTGTCGATATACAGGAATATTCGACTTGTACAATAACCCCTTTACCATACAAATGAGTATATGGAACCTCTTGGGCAACTACAGTTCCTTTGCTTAATACCGCCTGTTTCATTTTATCATCTCCATCTATAACAACTTCTGCTTATTTTTATATCGTCTGCAATAATATACACGCATAGTAAAAACAAATATATTTACTAGCAAATCTGCGCATAACCCACCCAGTGCTCCAAATGGTATTATTAATGCAAAATCGAAGACCAAGCGTCCTGCTACACCTATGAATGCTAAAACACGTAATTCATTAGCCATGCCCTTAGCATTCATGAATGAGTTATATATCGCATTTATACTAGCAATTGATTGAGATATTATGGCTATTGGCAATATGCGCATAACTTCAAAATATTCACTACCCATAATAAGTACAACGATATAAGTAATACAAAATATAACACCGGCCAGGATAACTGTGAGCAAAACAATCGATTTAATAAGTTTTTTGCTAATTTCATTGACTTCAGCATATTTGCGATACATGCTCTGAGAAACACTATTGCCGACCATAGAAATAACCATGGAACAATATTTTGCAATTGAAAAATATGCTACAGTACTAAGCGGGTTAAATACACCGAGTATAAGTGTATCGAGATTACTGGCAGAGCTAAACACTACTCGTGAAAAATAAATTTTCCATCCACGTTCGTGCTGTTCTTTTTTGATACTGAGCCATGAGGACTTATTCCACTTTATGAAACAACCATACTTTACATACATCGGTATTACAATAGTTGCCAAATTTATCCCAAATGAGAAAACCAAGGCACTATAAAGATTAAGAAGATTAGTAAATCTCAATACAAGTAACACAACAAAATATAGAACATAACTAATAAATAGCTGTATTGATGCCTGTCTAATATCTCCCAACGCAAAACACAACTGTTTATAACATAATAAGAGAATACTATATCCTGCAAAGGGTAAGATTATATATATATATGAAACAGAATCTGCACGCCCCCATAACGGAACCGTCATAGTAAAAACTGCCATGAATATTACATATACTACCATTAGAACAACTGCTAAAAGCATTGTCATACCTGCAAGCTGTTTTTTTTCAAGCTCGTTCTTTTCATTAATAATTAATCTAGCACCAGTATTATCAATTCCCAATAAAAAAAACGCAGATGTAAATGCCACAATAGAAGTAACATAATCAATCATACCTAAGTCATCTGCAGAAAGAAAACGTCCTCGAAAAACTAAAATGAGCATAGCAAAGAAGAGACCAACGCCTTCGGAAAGAAAAAAACTACCACTTTCACGAAATAATTGATTATTCTTCATCCAGGTTACTATTTTTATAGTCAATGTAGCAAACACCCCTTCCCCATCTCGAGTAACATTAATTTACGCAGCTTAATTACTTTATCTGCTTCATCAACGGATTTACCTAATATTTTATAGTGCTGTCTCAATTCTGCATCACTATATCTAATCTTTATCGGACGGCAAGGTTTTCCAATACATACGCAATAGGGAGGAATAGACTGCAGTACCATAGAATCAGCACCAATAACGACCCCTTCATGTATATGGACACCCGGCATCAATGAAACATGCGATCCTATCCAGACATCATTATCAATAGTTATTGGCTTAGACGCGCGTCTTTCTTGAGAATTAATGAATTGACCTACGTTAACATACTCATGATCTGTGCTTGTGAAAAAGCAATTTGGTCCGATTAGGACATCATCTCCGATTACGATATCACCACTCATGTAAGCATGTGCATTTATAAAGACATTTTTACCAACAATTATCGTTGGATAAGTTAATATTGAATTCTCTGGACTAAATCGCAAATCTGCAGAGCACTTTGCAAACTTTTTCGTGTAATACGCTCGTCTTAAATTGTTAATTATACGTCCTATTATCATGGCTATTCCCTCAATAAATCGACACTATATCTTTTTCAATTAACATTGTGCGATTGTCCATATGAATTTCTATACGCATTGATGTTTCCTTGAATCCACCAATAATATTAATACAAATTATTGAACCTTCTTTAGTGCAATAATGATAAATCATCACATCATCTGAATTTCTGTGCTCATATAACTTAATCAGATGTTCATTTGAACATCGTTCTATTGAATAAGCAATATCATTCACAGCTACTTCGGAAGCACTTTTACATTGAAGTGTTAGCTGAAATAATATTGCAGATTGCTTTGATTTTAAGAATGTAGCAATTTCTTCACTTTTTGGAATAATAAAGTTTTGTGAGCCACAAATCTGCAGCTTTGTTATAACGTCTAGCGCCATACCCGTCTTAATAACAGTAAGATTTTGAGGTTTATACACATCATTTTCTGACAACCTTTGGTTAAATAACTGCCACCATTTTAATGTGAGCGTAAGTGCTATACGCATATTTGATGAGACAGTATTGTTTGCATAACCTATGGGATATTTTTGCTCTTTACTGTCTATCCCAAAAGTTTCATCATCTCCTATATGATTAGCGAAAAAAACTCGTGTATCACTTTCAACTACTTTTGTGATAATATCATATGCAAGATTTTGCTGTATGCTTATCGTATCTCCAAGAAAAATATAATAATCATATTCTTCTTTATTATTCATGTTAGCAAAGTTAATAGAACACCCATATCCATCTTCCAGTATGTGAACTATATCCTTGCTAATTTTTTCTCCCAACAATCCAATTCGGTCTCCCAGTCTTACATTACATCTTCGGAATGCCGATACAATGGGAAGCAGTTGAACATACAACTCAAGTAAAGTGTCATTGGCAATGAGATCTTTCTCAATTTTCACCAAAAGATTGTCGGTGGTCAGTATATTGCTCTCTTGCTTTTTTCCTGATACATCACAGACTGCAACAAAATCCCCGTTGTGGAAAGAAGTATTTTTGTATGTATTGCTAACAAAGCCCACTCCTATCGAAAAAGCTTTACCATAACAATTCGAGATTGAATTAGTAGAAATCTCTAAATTAAGACTCTGGTTTTTAAGCGCCTTAACGTCTCGAAAGCACCATTTTAACACAGAAACATTAACCCTTCCTTGCATATATATATCTCCTTTTCTGTACAGAACAATCAATCAAAGATTGATTATCAAAATAATCGCCTTTATTTAATAGCCAAATAATAATTGCTCCCATAAGGCAACCGTAAGTAAATATTGTAGAAAAAATTGAACCATTCAGGGCATATTCTGCGAAAGTCAAAGTCAATGGAATAATGTATACTATCGGGACTTTGTAAACCAGCTTATCAACGAGACTGAAAAACAAAGAGTATACAAATGGCATAATAAAGACTCCAAGTGCCCCGAAATTTGCATATGCATCAGCAATTGTGCCAGATGCTGCGTTTGTTTGGCTTTCATTATAGTATAAACTTCCAATCAAACGACCCACATCGATATCATAAGGCACCGATACCCCTATTTTACGTAAAGGTGCCAGAATTGACTGCATTAGGTAAAGCTTTGGGTTTTGTTCAAAAAAATCCATCCAAAAGAAATTATTTCTACTCTGATCAAAGAAGACTCTCTTTGTTACATAAGTGTTTAAAAAGTGCGAAATTTCACCAAAAAATTTCATATTAATTGAAAAACTAATTATTCCAAACAGTATAATCCCACATAATAACATAGGATACTTTCTAATATCACTATCTCTCTTAATGAATGTTGCTCCTAACATTGATAACACGGCAATAAAAATCCATGTTTTTGTCCCTGTTATTGAGAAAGAAAAAACAATACCTAGAACACAAATTAAAAAAATCAAATACTTTCTGCTTTTTATCGATTTAATGATACCAATTGGTAAAATAATATTTACAGCTAATGGTAAAAAACTTTCAAACACTTTGGCTATTCCATTTTCTCTACTTGCCATTCTAAGATTATATACCTCAGAAAAATCAAGTGTTAAATCAATTCCTCCATGATAATATATCGAATATCCTATACATATCAAACTGAAAAGAATAAAAATCAGCGATGACTTCAAGCATATTTTATCTTGCAATGGGCTCTTAATTGATATACGAATAATAACTACGCGGTAAAACAAAAACATGCTTATCCAAAATGCATTGGTATAAAAGAAATACGTATACGGCAAATTCATATTGCAAAATGCTACCATATTAGGCAGATATGCCATACTCCATAAGACTATTAACATAATCGAAGACGGCCTCTTAAGTGTCACAAACGATGTTGCCATAAATGTGATGGCAAAGCTGGCAATATATGATAATACGTATTTGACTATATCCGGATCATACGTAAATCCAAAAATTTTATATCCCTCTGTAATTACAATACAATAAGCTAGATCTAATAAGATTCTAAGCATGACAAACCAAAACGCTAAATGATAATGATCTATTTTCTCTGCAGTATCAATATTTAATCTTTTTTTCATATATGCCAGTTCCTTTCCGCGCAAAACACCAACAGTAGAAAAACAGTTTGCTTTTACTAGAACAATCATTTGACAAACCATGGAGAAAGATTAGTACTCCTCACAATTACAATGAAGTAAGTAATTTAGATCGTATTGTTACTGTATATACATATAATTATTAACCATCCATCAATTCCTTATTTATTTCAACATAACCCTCTGTAAATTTTTTTGCTACATAATTTGGTAATGTTTCAGTTAAGGATTCATGCCTGCATTCTGGTTTATTTAACATATTTTGAATTGTTCTTTCTATATCGTCCTCATTGTTGTCAACGAAGACAAATCTATTGTATGAAGACAAAAACTGCTTAACCATTGGAGTCGCTCCAATTACAAGTATTTCATGAGTTGATGAACCATAATGATATATCTTTCCTGGAATTTGACCCGTTTCATTCCCACGCTTTGATAACTTATTACATATACATACAAGTATCCTTGTTTTGCTTTCAATATCACTTACGATATCGACGGATGCTCTTGCCATAACATTTAAGTTATTTTGACTTTCTATCTTTACATCCCCATTGCCAATAATGATTGATTGATAATTACTCCTCTTTAATACAGAATATAATGGCAAGATATCGCGTACAGAAGTAGAATACCCTCCAAAATACCCAACCTGATATATTCGTTCATCCTTTTTCGGAATCGCAAAAGCATATGGTGTCTCGATATACGTCATCTTATGCGCAATTTTAGGAAAAACCTTCTTTTGCATATTTAAAACAACTTCATTTGTATAAACAACCTTGTCACAATTCTTCATCAACTTTTCCTCAGCTTTTTTGATTCTGAACGGTAAAATAGGGTGATGTGTTAATGTGTCAAGAAATAACGGATCTCCCCAATATTGAATCCATTTTATCGGATATCCAAAGTACTTTTTTTTAATTCTCTCTGCAAGTATATGAACAGAATACGGATTTGACGATGAAATCATCAAATCATATTTTCTAAGTTTTAACCCTTCTATGTCTATAGAGCATGCAAGTTTTCTCAAATTGTCTATAGTTTCAAATGAATAATACACATTTCTCAGATGAGAATATAACTTATCTTTCCATTTGCCAAGTTTATTTGAAGTAAGTAAATACGATGATATAGCTTCTGATGTTACATACCCACGAAGTGGGATAACATTGCATTGATCAATAATTAGTGAAAAGCTATTATCCAATAGCAACGCTTTATTTGACGACTTGTATGTTATAATATCAACCTCATCACCTTGATCCAAGAATCCCTTGATTAAAGAGACATTTCTGATGTTACTCGAACTACACACGCCAATATCGCTGAAAGTTATAAAAAGTATTTTCATTTAATACCCCTTCCTTGATATACGTAATTGCTATATATCTATAATTTTTCAACAAAATCCAATAACTTACGCACCTGAATATCCGAAGTTTTATTTTTTAGCAGAAATTCTCGTGCTCTAATCCCTTTTTTCAATCGAGACTCTTCAGGCTCCTCAAAAACACGTTTTAATGAAACTGCTATGTCCTCTTTTGATTCTCCGTTAATTGTATATACATAATTAAAATATTCGTCTGGTATGCCTTCCAGTTTCGTCATAGCAACAGGTGTTCCAGAAAGCATATATTCAAAAACTTTTGAAGGACAAGAATACTTTGTAAAAGTCTCTAGTGGTGAACGAGGATTAATTAGCAAATCCGCTGACTGCATTTTCTGATATACCTCTTCTGGCTCCACACATCCTTGATATTTAACTTCAGGATGCTGTTCGGATATTCTTTTCAATTCTTCTACATAACTACCGTGACCATATATATGCAACTCTACGTTGGGAATTCCAGCTAATATAAAACCTTCAACCAATGATTGCACACCATACGCCACATATACTCCACCAGCATACAAACAAACCTTTGCCCTCCCTGATTGTCTGTTCTGTAGCGGCTTTATCTGTCCATCTATCAATCCCTCTAATACAATATATCCTTCTTTAGTAATATTTAATTCCTCTGCCATTGCTTTTGCATAGAGTACAAATCCATCGACATACCGTTGCTCTCTTTTTAGAAGCCACTTGTTATATCTCATAAGAATAGAACGGACTAATGATTTTTCAGATGACATATAATCAGGCAAATCAGGAACAATATTAATGACTGTTATATTTCTATAGCATTCTTTTATTTTGTGCGCTAATTTCAAATACGGACTTCGCATTGAATATACGATTACAATAGCGCCGTCCAATTTTTCATTCCTTTTTTTCATTGCATTTTTAAGGGATCTAGTCTGGGAAAGTATACTAAAATACTTTATATTTAAAAATCCAACATTTCGAACAATCGTACCATTATCAAGCATTACCTCTCTGTATGGCAACTTTAAATACTTTGAATTAGGATATGGCAAAGTAACTAGTGCACTCCACACATCCAATTCTATATCTTTGTTTTTTTTTAATGCTTCAAGATAATAACCCTGCACACGATTCGCAGCAAATTGTATATATGTATTCCCTTTTAGGTCAGACATATAGTCATCATCTGCATAGGTTCCTATCCATATGACTCTTTTTGACATATCTCATACCTTTCCTAATTACATAAACATCTTGTTCTAATCAAAAGATTCTATAATCTGTCGGTATGAATGTCTTACATTAAACTCATTCACCAACACATCAAATGCTGCTTTGCTCATATCGTCTAGTGACGTTGCATTACATATTTTCGCCACTAATAATGCAAACCCATCCGCGTCATCACTCTCACACCACCAGCCGAACCCGTCACCAACTACTACATGTCCAATATCAGTATTCTTATCCGTACATACTAAAACAGGAAGTCCAGCTTGCATATAGGATAACAACCTACTCGGAAAGTTTGGAATTGTAAAACGATGATCAAGGAAGATCAGACCTACATCACAGCACGCGATCATCTTGTCATATTCTGCTTTCGGAATAAAATTAAATAGCTTTACATAGTTCGGCTTATCATTTTCAACATATTCCTCAAGGAAGTGCCTATCTGTTCCGCTACCGGCTATTACAAAGTAAGCATTATTTAATCCAATCTGTTCTTCACCAACATTGCCTTTATACCCATAAGACTTCAGACATTCTACGATAAATGGCACATCTTGTGGTTTACCAAGGTTGCCACCGTAAATAAATATTTTCTTATCTACAGGCAAACCATATTTCCTACGGATTTCTATTTTTTCTTCTACACTTACTCTCATGTCGATTGGTTCAACACAGTTGGGACAAATCTTAACTTTGTCCTTCGACACCTCTGGGTTGTGCTTTAACACATAATCTATATTTCCCTGTGACATACAGCCAATTTTATCTGAGAGTGTATATAAATGCTTCTCCTTTTCACGAAAATATTTGTAAATTAATCCCATAACTCCTGTTTTAGTGAGTATTCCCAAATCCAAAGAGTTCTGAGGGAATATGTCCTTAAGCATCAAGTAGCTTTTAGCACCATCACGCTGCTTCACGAATTGAATCACCTTAGCGAAGGTAATCGGTGGCGTGGCATAAAGTACTAAGTCAAACTTGATATCGGAATAATATATCTTGATTCCCCGAATAAAAAGCGATTCAATACATAGTGTCGAAATACCCTTTTCTATCAAATTGATCTTCTGTGTATTTCCAATTTTCAGTTTCAGTATTGTGTTTTCATTTGAATTAAAGTTATTTTTTAACGCAGAGTCAACCCCTAAACTGGTGCTACTCCTAAACCGAAGTAACCTCGTTTTTTGATTTCTTCTTCTTTCAATAGGAGAAATACAATTCACGCTATGACCATTCTTAATGAATTCACGAAGCAGGTCGCTATAGATATTTCTCTCATAAAACGTTTCAAAATCAATTAGTGATAGAAAAAGTACATTCATTTATTCATTCCCCACAATAAACACATAGTTCGTTGTCGCACTGCCTCCGATGTTCAACATCATACCGTTATTGGCTTTCTTCAACTGATAACCTTTAGCCTTACCTGCAACTTGCTTATATAAATCAAGGAACATTCTTGCACCACTGGCACCTACAGGGTACCCACAACCAATCAAACCACCACTAGGATTAATGGGCTTTGTTCCATCAAATGCATTCTTGATAGTATGTTCCTTCACGTACTTCTCGGATGCCAACACAACAACGGTAGCACCATCAGTTACCTGTGAACAGTCTGACACAGCCAGTCTTCCGTCTACGAGAGGATTGGTATCCATACCTCGACTTTCCGCCTGATCTTGATCCATAAACCACTTTCTTGTTTGAGCGTTTGGATTTCGTTTACCATTGCTGTAATTGATAACAGAAATTTTCGCTAGCGCATCCATAAAGCGTTTCTCATCTGTGCCATACTTTTTAATGATTTCATCGGCCAACTTGCCAAAAAGTTTTGGAAAAGGAAAGTCAATGCCTTTGCCTTCCGTTTCATAGTAGGCAGCATAGCCAAGAAAATCGTCACCCGTCTTGCTTTCTACAGTCTTCAATAGTTCCCAATCCACAACAATAGCTACATCATAATCTCCTTTGCTAGTTTTCGTAATCGCTGCATCTAGTGCTACAGAGCTAGATGCACAAGCTGCTTCATATCTTGCGGAAGGTATTCCATAAAATGCAGGATTAATCTCTGTTAAAAGTGAACCAAGATGTCCCTGATTCACATACTACTCTGCAATAAAATTACCAACATAACAGGCAACTCTGTTGTCCTTGTTTAATTCAATAATATCTTCAAAGCTAAGGCATGCGTCCTGCAAGCCATCAGTCATCGCTTCTTTCAAAAGAGCAACAACACCTTTACCTTCCTTGGTCCAATTGCGTTCAAAGTCAGTCTGAGCACCATCCAGAATATAGGTCTTATTCATCTCGATACTCCTCCTTATCTTTTCGCCTTAAAGAAAGGTCTATAGTCATACTTAGACGGCACAACAGAGGCCAGCACTGCTTCCAGATCAATGTTGTCCTGGACTGACTTATCCAAATATTCTCTGACAAGTTGCTTGAGTCTGTGACTATACCAAGTGCATCCGCAATCGCCAAAGGTGGTCACCAGTTAAATCCTGTTACCATTACATCATCGGCAGAGTGGATATCATATCGACATACTCTGTGGCCACCAAAGAGTAAATCACATACTTTAAGAGAAACTGTAAGCACAGTTCTGCTTCAGCAGCGCGGTTTTCTATCAGAATGCGAAAAGCATCCGGGTAATTATTGATGTGAAGTTGTTTTACACAAATCTCCAGCATAGTGTAATCAGCAGCAACCAGACGGTTTGCCACACTTAAGGCTTTTACAGACAGCTCCCACAATAGAATGATTACCAATAATTTTACCCTAGATAATTTGTGTCCCAGTTCCTATCTCAGTACATTCACCAATTTCTGTAATGCCGCCAATATTTACACTGGGATAAAGTGTTACAAAGTCACGTAGAACTGCTTTATGACCAACAGTGCAGTCAAGGTTGATAAGCACATGCCTGCCGATGGTGATATCGATCGTAATAATCGTACCCCCACAAATGATCGCACCTTCCTCAATGGTTACATTTTTCGAGATAATAACACTAGGATCTATTAAAGTTGCAAATTTTACATTTCCTAATTTTTCGATGACAGCTTTTCTCGTTTTAGCAAATCCGATAGCGCACACAAAATACGCATCTTGATATTTCTCAACACAATTGCTAGTCCCAAGAACTACATAACCATTAACATTCTTGCCTTGGATTTCGGGTTATCATCCACAAATCCAAGGAGATTCCATATCTGTTCCATGGTATTGATTCGCTCAACGAGGCTGCTTGCTCTACAATAATTAAATCTTTAAGCAATTCATGCCACCAACCTTTCAGTGGCAAAAACAGCCTGTTTTCTCTTATGTTTTGAGGTGAGCAGGTATACCGATATATACCCCTCCCCCCGAAATTTCTTTGACTACAACAGCCCCTGCGCCTATCACGGTATTCTCTCCTATTGATATATTATTTCGTACTGTAGCACCAATGCCTATGTGTGTACAACTTCCAACATGAACTGTTCCACCTAGTGTAGCATTGGGAGATACATGGACGTAGTCCCCTAACTGATTGTCATGTTCGATCACAGCGCAAGTATTAATGATGCAATGTTGACCAATCATAGCTTCAGGATTAATCACCGCTCCTGCCATAACAACACTACCGATGCCAATCTGTACTCCATAAGCAATCTGTGCAGATGGATGAACAAGAGTAACCCAATTCAATTTATGTTGCTCTGCTATTCTCTTGCGAATTTGATTATCTCCAATGGCAATCACAAAATCAGTTTCTCCATTGTTGAGTTGCTCCAAATTACAACTCTTCCCAATAATTGGATAACCCATACAATCACCACCGACATTGTCATCCACAAAACAAATATCTTTATATCCACTCTTTAAGGCAATGTCGGCTATCACTTTTCCATGACCCCCACCACCAATAATCACAAGTCGTTTATACATTGACTTGTACCGCGCTTTCATTCCCCATAAATTCCTCCATTGTTGCTGAGACTTCAGAGGAAATTCCTTCTCGTTTCAACACGACAAATATCGTCTTGAAAATTATTTTCATATCGAGCAACAGAGAAATATGATTAACATAGTAGACATCTTTTTCAAATTTTTCTTCCCAAGTTAAAGAATTACGACCATAAGCCTGCGCATATCCTGTTAACCCTGGTCGTACATCATGTCTTTTTCTTTGTTCTTCACTATATCGAACTAAGTATTTGACTAAGAGTGGTCGTGGTCCAATTAGACTCATATCGCCTTTCAGTATATTAAACAGCTCCGGCAGCTCATCAAGGCTTGTACTTCTCAATATCCTTCCGTACTTATTCAGTCTTATATCGTCAGGGAGTAGATTCCCTTCTTTATCTTTTCGATTGTCCATCGTACGAAATTTGATTAATTTGAAGATTCTTTCTTTTCCATCTTTTCCCTTCTTACCTGGTCTAAGTTGTATAAAGAAAGGATTGCCTCGCATCGCAATCGCACCAAGAATCGTTAAAACAAGAAAGCCTGGCGATAATACAAGAATTGCCATGAGTGATAACACAAAATCTAAAGGTCTCTTCATATATTTTGCGTACATCATCAACCTTCTTACTCGAAACAAGCATGGATCATTACTATAATCTTATTCTGCTGCTCCACTGTCATCTTGTTATCACTCGGCAAGCATAATCCTCGATTAAAGATATCCATTCCAACATCCAATGGTTTACCATCTTTCCCTAGCATTCCACCCTGAATATAAGCATTCGTCTTTGCCCTGCCATTTCCTTCTCTTGTTATAAAGCCATTCATCCGATATATTGGCTGCATATGCATTGGCTTCCATATCGGTCTTCCTTCTGCGTTGTACTTCGCTAAGGTTTCCAGAATTTCTGTAGGACAGCTCTTTCCAGGTTCACTCACATACAATGCTTCCTGTTCTCCCCGCATTTGTTTACACATCGCTTCTGGATTGATAAGCATACAGCTTAACCAGAAGTTAGGTTCACTGTTCTTGGCATCATAGGGATTCATGGTTACAGGCAGATCCTTTAATCCCTCTTCATAGCGTTTGTAGATTGCTTTCTTCTGAGCGATATGTTCTTCCAAATAAGGGAATTGTCCTCTTACCACTCCCGCAATGACGTTACTCATCCGGTAATTGTAGCCTAATTCCTCATGTTGATACCAAAG
This sequence comes from Holdemania massiliensis, assembly GCF_022440805.1. Classification (NCBI taxonomy): domain Bacteria; kingdom Bacillati; phylum Bacillota; class Erysipelotrichia; order Erysipelotrichales; family Erysipelotrichaceae; genus Holdemania; species Holdemania massiliensis. Next base: position 2,296,194 of record NZ_JAKNTK010000001.1, read on the forward strand.
TGCATTCTCTCTGGATTGGGTTGACCATTTTCTGACTTTGTTCGCTGCTTCTAAATCATCTGTAAGTAACATGCCTCCAGATGAGCCTGTGATGATCTTGTTTCCATTAAAGGAAATACAGTTATACGTTCCAAAGGTTCCTGTTTGTATCCCTTGATAGGTCGCTCCCAAAGACTCTGCCGCATCTTCGATTATAATTGCTTTATGCTTCTCACAAATCGCTTTGATTTCATTCACTTTTCCTGGTGTTCCATATAAGTGTGCGACAACCACAACTCTTACTTCAGGATAGATCTCAAAGGCTTTCTCTAAGGCGACAGGATCCATATTCCATGTCTCATATTCCGTATCTATAAAGACTGGAACTCCGCCTTCATACACAACGGGATTTACAGTCGCATCAAAGGTCAAATCACTGCAGAATACTTTTTCTCCGGGTTTAACGCCTGCCAATTTTACAGCCATATGCAACGCCGCTGTCCCCGCGGATAAAGCAACCGCATAACGACAGCCCACTTTCTCACAAGCAAGCTGTTCTACGACATTGATGTTTTCTCCCACTGTCGACATCCAATTTTTCTCATACGCTTCCTGCATGTACTTTAATTCTTCTCCATGCATTGTTGGTGAAGACAGCCATACTTTTTCCTTGAATGGTTCCATTTCTATTTGACACCCCCTGCCATCACAACGGTTTTTTCCTCAGTTAACTTCTTTACTTTTCTCATCTCAATCTCATCCTGCTTCTTCTTTGGATGATAGGTTGGAATAATTTCAGAAACCAGCTGCTTAATTGTTGAGCTGTTTGTATAACTGGCTTCTGATAACACTTCAACTTGATTCATAAACTGTTCCACATCAAAAGCAATGGGCTTTGCGATATGAATCAATTGATTCGGAGTGGTTTGTAGCCCTTCTTCAGCCATTAGTTTCTCTTCGTATAATTTCTCACCGGGTCTTAATCCCGTATACTCAATCTGGATATCCACATTCGGCTTATAACCCGACAGCTTAATCAGATTTCTAGCCAGGGTATCAATCTTCACGGGGTCTCCCATGTCTAAAACAAAGATTTCCCCTCCCTTGGCATAAGTTCCTGCTTGTAAGACCAAGCTGACTGCTTCCGGGATTGTCATGAAGTATCGAATGATATCCGGATGTGTCACTGTCACCGGTCCACCTTCTGCGATTTGCTTTTTAAACAAAGGAATTACTGATCCATTGCTTCCTAACACGTTCCCAAATCGCACTGCCACAAACTCCGTTTTGACCTTATCCTCTTGAATCTCTTGAATTGGATTCCAGGTATGCGACCAGAGCTGAGGAAGAAGCTGATAGCTTCCGGTCTGACTGATTTGATTCATACTCTGAATCACCATTTCACACAGCCTCTTACTTGCCCCCATGATATTCGTAGGATTCACTGCTTTGTCGGTACTAATAAGGACAAATCGCTGACAACCATTCTTTAATGCCGCATAAGCTGTCTTATACGTGCCAATGACATTGTTTTTAATCGCTTCATTCGGACTTCCTTCCATCAATGGCACATGTTTATGCGCTGCCGCATGATAGACAATATCCGGTTTATACATCTCAAAAACACTGTCAATTCTTCGACTGTCCCGAACAGAGCCTATTAAGACAACCAAGCTTAACTCTGGGTATTTCCGCTTCAATTCCTGTTCAATGTCATAAGCATTATTTTCATAAATTTCAAAAAGAATAAGTTGTTTAGGATGATGTCCTGCAATCTGTCGGCATAATTCACTGCCAATGGATCCACCACCCCCAGTGACTAAGATCGTTTTCCCTTTCAAGTGTTCAAAGATTTCATCCATATTGACTTGAATGGGTTCTCTTCCTAAGAGATCTTCCACGGCCACTTCTTTCATTTTAGAAAAAGCAACATCCCCATTCACCATCTGATAGATTCCCGGAAGCATCTTCAGCTCGCAACCGGTTTCTTTACAAATGTTTAGAATATCGCGTTTTGCTTCTGCTTTGGCACTCGGTATAGCCACTAGAATTTGTTGGATTTCATACTTCTCAACATTGACTAAGATATCATCCCGACCTCCGACAATCGGAATCCCATCAATGAAGCGACCCCATTTATTCGGATTGTCATCAATGATGCATTGGACTTTTCCTACATCAAATTCCGTTCGCTGCACATCTCGTAAGATTAGACGACCTGCATCCCCAGCTCCAATCAATAGGATGTTCTTTTCTTGTCTCTTCTTAGCCATTTTCTCTCTGCGGCTTCTTTCTAATAAAATAAACCGATAGGAGAAACGAATTCCAAGGATTAAACAGAATTGGATAATCATACCAAATAAGTAGTAAGACGTTGGCATCGGCTGAAAAAACGTCATGATCCCTAAACTATGAAGAATCCCGGCCACTATCGTCGCGGCTGTAACTCTTAACAGTTCACTGTATCCTGCGAAACGCCATAAGCTGCGATAGAGCTTTAAACTGAAAAAGATAATTAAGCATACAATCGTATAAACGGGCACGAATTGCATCCATGCATTCAAATAAATCGAAGGAATCCTTGTAAAATGACAATCAAAGCGAAACCATAAGGCAAGCAGATACGCTAAGTTCACAGCTAAAACATCATAAACAATCAGGTACAAAGAGATCACATGCCAGTGCTCAATCTTTCGCTTTCTTTCCTGCATTTTTTCTCTCCCCCTTTTCCCCAACTAAAAAACGACTCTTGTCAAAACCACAAAAATCGTTTCTTCTTTTTCTCTATTTCTTGATATTCTACTCGAATTTCTTCATTGCCTAGAAGTTTCCTTGGATTCTCTTCTGTCAATTGTTTCGCAACTCGCAATCCAAACTCTTCTTCGAGTAAGTCATATGCTTCCTTTAAAATTAAAGGACGATATTCATTGTGGGCATCACTGGCAATGAAACTGATGAATCTATGTTCAATCATGGAAAACAAAACCTTCTTTGTTTCCTTCTTAAATAAACTGTTCTGATTCGACTGAAGCAAATAGCCTTCTTTTAACCATCGCAAGCAGAAATTAGGATCTTCTTGAACATAGTGATATCGTTCAGGATGAGCGATGATAATTCGATACTTCAATGACAATTCATACAGAATCTCATCATATTCCTCTTTATAATCGTGGAATGGAAACTCAATGAGAATTGCCTTAGATTCCGCTAAGGTAAAGATGTCTCCCTGTTCCAATAATTCAGGCATCTCAGGATGAATATAGAGTTCATTCCCTAAGTGAAGCTTAATTGAACCTTGGTAAGCTTGTTTTAGTTCATTGAAGCGTTTCACTAATTCTGAGGCTTTAATCCGATACTCGCCATTCTTCATGAAATGGGGTGTCGTAATCAACTCTGTAATCCCATCTTCTTCAGCTTGTTTTAATAAAGCTAAGGATTCTTCTAAGCTTTGACTACCATCATCCACTCCTGGCACTAAATGGCTATGAATGTCAATCATTTCTTTTTGCCGCTTTTCTTATTCAATGAACTTAGCAAATTCGTTTGTTTCTTTTTATTTGGAGCTTTCTTCTGACTGTCACTGTAACGATAACCATAGCTGTTGTAATACTTTTTCTGAACTGGCATCATGGTCATGACAATCCCAATGACGTTGACTTGGGTCTGTTCTAACTGATCCTTCACTCTTAGTAATTCCTTACGGTCATTTCGATTGGAAGCACAGACAAGAATTGTTCCATCACAATAACTAGCCGCTACCACACCATCGGTGACTAAACCCACTGGAGGGCAATCCAACAAAATCAAATCATATTCTTCTCTTCGCTCATCAATAAATACTTTTAACGCATTCGACTGAATGAACTCCGAAGCAAACGGAATCTTTGTCCCCGCTGTAATCACATCCACATGTTCATAAGGCTGTAATACAACCTCTTCAAACTCTGCTTGATGGCCAATAATATCTGAAATTCCCTTTTTATTCTTTAGCTTTAGTTTCTTATGGATCGTAGGCATTCTTAAATCTAAGTCAATCACAAGAACTTTCTTTTGAAGCTGGGCATAAACCATCGCTAAGTTTAAGACACAAGTACTTTTTCCCTCCTGTGCCGTTGTGGATATAATATTAATTACTTTCATATCCTTATCGAAATTGCGCATTAAGATATTGGTTCTTAAGGTACGATAAGCTTCCGATGCAGGAGCATCTGGATCCGTTAATGTAATCAATTCATCTCCTACTCTTAACATTACTCTGTCCCCCCTGCATTCATATCTGGAATCAAACCAATAATCGGATAATCAAAGATTTGTTTCATTTCTTCTTCTGTTCGAATGTTTCTGTCATTTAACAACAAATACATAATAATACACCCATCGATAACACAACCTATTAAAAATCCGAAAAGAGTGTTTGTTATATTTGACGGGCTGGATTTCTTCTCGGGTACTTTGGCGGAATTTAGAACAGTGACATTTTCAATATTCATAATGGAATAGATTTTATCCTGGAACACACGGACAACTTCATTCGCGATTGTCGCAGCTTCTTTAGAATCTTTAGAAGTAACCGCAACCGTGATGACTTCTGTATCCTTCACTGAACTAATCTTAACAATCTTCTGATACCCTTCAGTATCCAGATCATCTAACTTCAGATTTTGAATAACTTCATCACTAATCGCTTCACTTTTTAGGATTTCACTGTAGGTATTGACCAGCTTCTGTGATGTCTGAAGATCATTGTAGCTGATCTGTTGACTGTCTGGATTTGATTTCTGGACAATAATCAACTTTGCTTCTGCGGTATACTTCTTCGGTATCAGAAACAGTGTTACTAAGGCGGCGACAATCGAGGTCGCCAAGAGGATCAAAGCAAAAGGTTTGAAATGCTTCTTCACAATTTCAAATACTCGTGAAAGATCAATTTCAATTTCGTCGTTTTCGTACATTTTCTATCTCCCTTTTTCTCTTCTCTATAATAAAGAATCCTATCGTCAGGATCCTCCAAATTGATTTTGTATGTTTCTTTCTAATTGAACGATATTGGAACTAGGCTGATAGCTCTCATCCTCATAGATATTCCAATGAAGTTCTTTCGCTAAGTCTTCATAGTTTTCCATCATATAGATTGGACTGAATCCATTGTATTCAATGACTTTCTCAATCGAATCCATCCCTTTTGATGGAATCTGAAATTGATCAATATGCTTTAGATCAAAATTTAACAAAGAAGTAATATCATTTTTGACTTCATTATTTGTTAAGTTGGTCTCCACATACGGAAGCATTTCATCCACAATTTCCATTAATTCAAACACATTCTTTTTGGATAACTTCTCTAAGATTTTCAGAATCACTTCATTTTGTCTGTCCATGCGATGAAAATCATCATCCACTTCACGAATCCTACAATAACCCAGCGCTTGTTTTCCTTTTAAATGAAAGACATTTCCATCCCGAGTCGCTCCTAAATTCATGACTTTTGTAGCTAAAAGTCCATCGGGTAGTATTATATCTATACCACCGACTAAATCTACTAACGTTTCTAACGCTTCAAAACTAAAACCCACATATTGCGTGATATCTAAATCAAAGTTATAATTCAATGTTTTCACTGCCAGTTCTGGTCCGCCTCGCCAATGCGCATGATTTAATTTATCATAGTCATTGTAGGGATCTGGAATGTAAACTAGCGTATCCCGCTGCAAGGAGGTAATTTTTATCTTCTTGGAATCAAAATCCAAAGAGATAATCTTTGTGGCGTCAGAACGTTCCATTTCATAATTTTGCCATTGCGCAGTTTCTGCGTTATCAGAGCCGAATACCGCAATATTCACAATGCGATGATTCTTGACTTGATCTAAGACTTCTTGGCTGATTAAAGCGTCTTCGTTAGAGAGTTTTCTGGAGCGGATCGTTCTATTCAATAAGGAATCGATATAGAGATTTCCGCCCAAAACTAGAATTAAGATTAAAAAAGCAAGAACACCTATTAGTATCAATAAGATCCTGGTTTTCTTGTCTTTCTTGGGAGTGTTTCTTTGTTTTTTCAATGTGTCACATCCTTTAGTATAAAACAAAAAAAGGTAGGCTCCGCCACCTCAAGCTTACGATGAGTTTGTAAAAGATGATCTCGGATGAATTAAAAGTGCCGAAACAACTATTTGTTTTCTATCCAATTTTTTCAATTACTTCTAAACCTACGATTAAAGAAATCGTTTGCCCGCAAAGCTGAACAGGCAATGTCGCTAGGCGTTGATGGCGTTTGATCTTCTGAATTTCTTTTTCGTGACCTTGTAAAGGACCTTTTAGGACATGAAGTTCACGTTGTCGAATCACACCCGTTGAAAATCGCAGAATCTTTAGATCGTCTAACAGCTGGCTTAAACAAGCTCTTTCCTTATTGGATAAGGAATAATAAGTATCTGATTCTAAACGAATGAGTTCTGATCCCAATTTCTTTAAAGCAAGCCAGTCATTCAGCTTTCGGGTAAATTGCGGTGGGGATTCCGGATCACAGATCATAACCGTCCCTGGAAACAACAGTCGTTGAGTCATTGTCGTGAAATCTCCTTTTTTAAAGTACATTTCTTTCTTTGGGATAAAGGCATCAAAACCTGAATCAATCAGGATCTGTTTTACTTTTTCTTCTTCAAATCGTTCCGTTTCAATAAAATACCAGTTCAACCCTTCACCCCCTTTAATAAAAAAAGACTTCTCACTTGCCCACCGCAAAGATTTCAATAGTCAGCTACTGTCAGAATAGGTACACTATTATTGACAAGAAAGATAATGATCTTTATAATGGATTACAGGCTGAAAAGATAGAAATTATCCATTATTTTCCATTATTTTTTCTCAGTCACAAAAGGTGTGATTTTTTTTACATTATTAGAATAAATGATGTCATCAACGACATGTTTTATGTCATGAATGGTTAGTGATTCTAAGCTATAATAACTGTAAAGCCAAATAAAAAAGGCCGGATTTTTCCGACCTTTTGAGGTTAAATGACTTCTGGATTTTCAATGACATGCAGGACATATTGTCCTTCTTCAACGTCGACCTTCATCGTGCAGTTACCTTCATTGCCACGTTCAATCATCTTTTTAGCGATTAAGGTTTCAATTGTTCTTTGGATATGTCGCTTCATCGGACGTGCCCCAAAGACTGGATCAACACCTAATTCAACGATCTTCGCTTTCGCTGCATCGCTGACTTCCAGAACAATATCCTTCTTCGTCAACCGGCCTGCCAGTTCGTTCAGGAACTTATCCGCGATCTTAACCAGAACTTCATTGTTCAGGACATTGAAGACGATGATCTCATCAATCCGATTCACGAATTCCGGCTTGAAATATTTGTGTACTTCATCCATGTAATGACGGTTGCGCTCAGCCTTATCATTATCAAAGGCATATTGAGAACCCAGGTTGCTCGTCATGATAATCAGCGTATTCTTGAAATCAACCGTCACACCCTTGTTATCGGTAATCCGGCCATCATCGAGAATCTGAAGCAGGATGTTGAAGACATCCGGATGGGCTTTTTCAACTTCATCCAAGAGTACGATAGAATAGGGTTTCCTGCGTACCGCCTCTGTCAGCTGGCCGCCCTCATCGTAACCGACATATCCCGGAGGCGCACCGATCAGCCGTGATACGCTGTGTTTCTCCATGTATTCACTCATATCAATCCGGATGATCTTGGATTCATCATCAAACAACTGTTCCGCCAAGGCTTTAGCGACCTCCGTCTTACCGACACCGGTTGGACCTAAGAACAGGAAGGATCCAATCGGTCGGTTTTCATCCTGAATCTGCGCTTTTGACCTCAGAATCGCTTCGGTAACCAGCTCCAAGGCCTCATCCTGGCCGATAACTCGCTGGGCTAAAGCATCCTGCAGATGCAGCAGTTTCTGACGTTCTGTCTCAATCAGCTTGCTGACCTCGATATGCGTCCAGCGGGAAACGACCTTCGCGATCTGTTCCTCATCGACGATCTCCTGAATCATGTGTTTTTCTTTCTTGCTCTGCGCCGCTTCGCGGATTTTGCGTTCCAGCGTTGGAATCGTATCATACTGCAGCTTGGCCGCTTCCTCATAACGGGCTTCATTCTGCGCCTGGGTGAAATCCAACCGAGCTTTCTCCAACTGTTCCTTATACCCCTTGGCCTCATCCAGCTTCTGCTTTTCCTGCTGCCACTGGTTGTATTTGATTTCTTTCTCTTCTTTCAAATCAGCCAGTTCTTTGCGCAGCTCTTCCAGCCGCTGCAGCGTCTTGGCATCGGTTTCCTTCTTCAGCGCAGTTTCTTCAATTTCCAGCTGCATGATTCGCCGCATCAGCTCATCCAGCTCGGTCGGCATTGAATCCATCTCAACCCGCAAAGAAGCACAGGCTTCATCGACCAGATCGATTGCCTTATCCGGCAGAAACCGGTCGGTGATATAACGGTTGGACAGCGTGGCGGCAGCGATGATCGCTTCATCTAAAATCTGTACGCCATGATAGCTTTCAAAGCGATCCTTTAACCCCCGGAGAATGGAAATTGTATCTTCCACGGATGGTTCATCAACCTGAACTTTCTGGAATCGACGCTCCAGTGCCGCATCCTTTTCAATGTACTTGCGGTATTCATCAAACGTCGTAGCGCCGATACATTTTAACTCACCCCGCGCCAGCATTGGCTTCAGCAGGTTGGCGGCATCCATGGAGCCTTCCGTCTTGCCCGCTCCGACCAGATTATGAATCTCGTCAATGAACAGGATAATATTGCCCTCAGCCTGCTTAACCTCATTGAGCACCGCTTTGAGCCGTTCCTCAAATTCACCGCGGTATTTCGCTCCGGCGATCAAAGCACCCATATCCAATTCAATCAACTTCTTTTCCTTTAAGCCAAACGGGACGTCGCCGTTCATGATCCGCCAGGCGATGCCCTCGACAATCGCGGTTTTGCCGACACCCGGCTCACCGATCAGCACTGGATTGTTTTTCGTTTTTCGCGATAAGATCTGGATGACCCGCCGGATTTCTTCATCCCGGCCGATAACCGGATCAATCTTTCCGCTCTTTACATCTTCAACTAAATCATGGCCATATTTCTGCAGGGCATCAAGTTGATTTTCTGCGTTTTGTTCTGTCATCTTCATTCCACCTCGTCTTTCTTCTTCCGCTTTTTCAAGCGCTTTTCGCGTAATGCCTGTCGCTTCCAGAATCGCCTTGGCAACGGCGCTGCCGCCGAACAACAAGCCAATCAGAAACGCCACTGAGCTCATATACGTTTCTTCATGAGCCTGACTCCACTTCAGCGCTTCCTGATAGGCCTGCTGCACCTCGCGTGAGAGATTCGGCTGGGCTGCAGAAGTGCTGGAAGGCAGCCGCTTCATATAACTGTCGATGATCTGCAGCGTCCGCTGTTTATCCTGATTCAGCCGCTGCCATAATCCGTCGATTCCATCATCTTCAAAAATGGCTTTCAGGCAATGCTCAACATTCAGTTCGCTTTGTCCCTGGGCCTGCGCCAGCTGGATCGCTTCCATCAGGATCCGCTGCAGGCGTTCTGTCATCTGATCAATATTCATAGGATGTCCCTCCTTGTCATCGTTAGTATATCACTTTTAGCACTCCAGTCAATAGAGTGCTAAACAAAATTTTTAAGAAAAGGGTTCGTCTGTATCAAACCCTTTAGGACGTTTATTTAAAAGCCTTTTTGAATTTATCGAAGACCGATTCCTTGCCGCCTTTGGCCTGCAGTTTGCGCAGCTTTTCATACATGTCTTTTTCTTCGCCGCTGAGCTTCTTCGGAATCTCAATCTTGACTTCCACTAACTGATCGCCCTGACCGGAACCGCGCAGATCTTTGACGCCTTTGCCTTTCAGCCTGAACTGCTGGCCGTTCTGCGTTCCGGAAGGAATCGTCAGCTCCACATCGCCGTAAACCGTCGGCACATCGACCGAGCAGCCTAATGTCGCATCGACAGAGGAAATTGGAATCGTAATAAAGATGTTGCGGCCATCGCGCACGAAGTAATCATGCTTCATGACCATAATCTCGATATACAGATCGCCGTTCGGTCCTCCGTTGGCGCCGCGTTCCCCCTTACCGGAGACGCGCAGCTGCTGTCCAGACTGGATCCCGGCCGGGATCTTGACATCCACGCTTACGCGCTTATGCTCGTATCCCTTGCCGCCGCACTTAGAACATTTCTTGCGGATTTTCTTGCCGGTGCCGCCGCACTCCGGGCAGACGCTTTGGGACTGGAATACGCCAAACGGCGTGCGCTGCTGGGTAACCACCGTTCCTGAGCCATGACAGTTCGGGCAGACAATAACATCATCTTTGGAATGCGCGCCGGTTCCCATGCATTGCGAACATTGTTCATCGACGTCAATCGTAATCGTTTCCGTCTTGCCGAAGATCGCATCCATGAAGCTGATCTTCATCTGCATGTAGCGATCCTGACCCTTGCGCGGGCCATTGGAACGGCGAGCTGATCCGCCCCCGCCAAAACCGCCGCCAAAGAATGAACCGAAGATATCGTTCAGATCGTCAAATCCGCCGCCGCTGAAGCCGCCGAACCCACCGGCGCCCATGCCATCCATGCCGGCATGACCAAACTGATCGTAGGTCGCGCGTTTCTGCGGATCGCTGAGAACCTCATAGGCCTCGTTGACTTCTTTAAACTTTTCTTCCGCTCCCGGCTCCTTGTTAACGTCGGGATGGTACTTCTTAGCCAGCTTTCGATAGGCTTTTTTTATTTCATCATCAGAAGCGCCTTTGCTGATGCCCAGGACTTCATAATAATCACGCTTTTCACTCATAAAACATCACCCTCCTGCTACTCTACACTTTTTATGAATCGATCCAGGCCCGCACCGCCGGTAACCCGGATTCGCGGCAGCCTGTACAAATCCATTCCGGGTTTTATTTTACCATATTCTGTCGTAAAAGCCAGCTGAACCCCAGCTTCCTTTAAAATTTCTACTGCGTGATCATTGACATCGCCAAATGGGTAACAGTAGACAAAGCCGCCATCCACATATTCCAACGATTGTCGGGTATCGTTCACGCCTTCCTCAGAATCAACGCATAACAATCGTCCGCCATGGCCTGCCTTGCATCCACCCTGGTGCATTAAGAAGGAATGGGACTGGAGTTCCAGGCCATCTTCCCGCATCTGGAAAAACTCATACGGCAGCTGCGGATTCATCCAGCCAGTAATCAGAAATAACGTGGCGTTATAGCCAAAATCCTTCAGCACAGGATAAGCATACTGATAGACGGTCGGATCGCCGTCGTCGATTGTAATCGCAACCGCTTTTTCCGGCACATCCGCCCAGCCCTTCATCATCATTTCCACTTCGCGCATCGTTAACGCGACATAGCCGCGGTCCTGCAGAGCCTGCAGCTGTTCGCGGAATTCTTCAACTTCAACGTAATTGACATTGTCGCGGCTCTGCCCATCCGCTTCACTGTAAAAGAAGTGATACATCAAGACCGGCAAAGACGTAGCAGCCGTTTCAGCGGTTCCCGAACGCTCCAGCGTTTCTTCAGCCTGACTCTTGTCGACCCAAACAATCCGGCCCTGCAGCTCAAGACCGTAAGCTTCTTCTTTCTCTGCATACACCAGCCATGTCTGTTCGGTGCTGGTCGTCAAAATGGTTTCATCATTGTCGTTTTTCATCCGTGTACCGGCCTTCAGCTTCACCGCAAAATCTTTTTCCAACAGATGATTGGTAGGATTCAGCCAGCTGCCGGAAGGCGTGACCTGCAGCGCGTCGATCAAAACCTGCGCCCCGCCCTCCTGATCCATCCGATCTAACGGCAGATAGGAAGAGGTGATCAGATCCGGATCGCTGATTTCTTTAAGCTGAACCAGCTGTCCGGGCTGCAGGATGGCAAAGGGCTGCAGCTTGCCGTCCTGCATGATCATTAAATCAACAGGCTGTTCGCTGCTGACGCGGCGGCCGTTGCATTCTTTGACATGGGCGAGCTGCTGATCATCCAGCGCACTGACCAGCGGTGCACTTTCAGCATTCGGGGAAGAATCAGCGTTGTTCTTGGGGGTGCGGGAACAACTGCTGAGGGCAACGCTCAAACACAGAAATCCCAGTATGGAAACCAGGATTTTTGTGCGGCGTGAATTGTTATTTCTTTTCCTTGAAGTCGGCATCGACGACATTGTCATCCTGAGCGTCTGTGCCCGCATCAGCGCCCTGGGCACCCGCCTGCTGCTGATACATCGCCTGAGCCATATCGTTGGCTGCCTTTTCAAGCTGATCCATCTTGGTTCTCAGTGTATCCATATCATTGTTATCGATCGCTGTGCGCAGTTCATCACGCAGTTTCTTGACTTCTTCCTTCTGCTGATCCGTAACATTCGCATTTTCCGTATTCAACGTTTCGTCAATCTGATTGATGAAGGCTTCCGCACGGTTCTTCAATTCGATTTCCTCTTTGCGCTTATCGTCTTCAGCCTTGTGATCTTCAGCCTCACGAACCATCCGATCGATTTCTTCATCGCTCAATCCTGAAGAGTTGGAGATGGTAATCGACTGGGATTTGCCTGTTCCCTTATCTTTTGCGGAAACATGGACGATACCGTTAACGTCGATGTCGAAAGTGACTTCGATCTGCGGAACACCGCGGCGGGCCGGAGCGATTCCGCCTAACTGGAAGTTGCCTAAGGTCTTGTTATCATTGGCCATTGGACGTTCGCCCTGCAGAACATGGATATCTACAGCCGGCTGATTGTCCGCTGCCGTCGAGAAGACCTGGCTCTTGGATGTCGGGATCGTTGTATTTCTTGGGATCAGCACGGTCATGACGCCGCCCAGCGTTTCAATACCTAAGCTTAATGGTGTAACGTCCAGCAGCAGAACATCCTTGACATCACCGCTGATGACGCCGCCCTGGATCGCTGCGCCTAAGGCTACAACTTCATCCGGGTTGACAGAACGGTTCGGCTCCTTGCCTAATTCCTGACGAACAGCTTCCTGAACGGCTGGGATTCGGGTAGAACCGCCGACTAACAGAACCTGATCAATATCATTCTTGGTTAAACCGGCATCCTTTAAGGCCTGACGGACCGGAATAACAGTGCGGTCGACCAGTGACTTAGTCATGGAATCAAACTGAGCACGAGTTAATGTGGCTTCAAAGTGCAGCGGTCCGGCTGCCCCAGCGCTGATAAACGGCAGGGAAATCTGTGTCTGAACCATCCCGGACAGATCCTTCTTCGCTTTTTCCGCCGCTTCCTTCATTCTCTGCAGCGCCATCCGATCCTGTTTCAGATCAATGCCATTTTCTTTTCTGAACTGATCTGCCATCCAGTCGACAACGACGTTATCAAAATCATCGCCGCCTAAGTGGTTGTCACCGGCTGTGGCCAAAACTTCAAATGTGCCGTCAGCCAGATCCAGGATGGAGACGTCGAAGGTTCCGCCGCCTAAGTCAAAGACGAGAACTTTCTGTTCTTTATCGGTCTTATCGATACCGAAGGCCAGCGCAGCTGCTGTCGGTTCGTTGATGATTCGTTCGACTTCCAGACCAGCAATCTTGCCGGCATCTTTGGTCGCCTGACGCTGCGCATCGTTGAAGTAAGCCGGAACGGTGATGACCGCCTTGTCGACCTTCTCCCCCAGATAGCTTTCAGCGTAATCCTTCATATAACCTAAGATCATTGCGGAAATTTCCTGCGGTGTATATTCCTTGCCGTTGAGCTGAACTTTTTCGTTCGTCCCCATTTTCCGCTTGATTGAAATGACAGAATCCTTGTTGGTGACAACCTGACGTTTTGCCGCATCGCCGACGATCCGTTCGTTATTCTTAAAAGCGACAACGGACGGCGTTGTCCGGTTGCCTTCCGGATTGGTGATTACTTTGGCTTCATTGCCTTCCATGACGGCAACACAGCTGTTGGTTGTACCTAAGTCAATACCGATAATTTTTCCCATAATTGAAATCCTCCTTATTTATTTGTTTTCTACTTTTTTATTCGCTGACCTTGACCATCGCGGCGCGCAGAATCCGATCTTTTAACAGATAGCCCTTCTGCAGGACCTCGACGACCTGGTTGGGTTCAGCACCTTCCACCGCTTCCATCATCAATGCCTGATGGAAATTCGGATCAAACTCTTTGCCCAGCGCTTCGATCTCGCTCACGCCTTCTTTCGTCAAAGCATGAATGAGCTGCTGATAAATCATTTCAACACCTTTGCGGTAACTTTCCGTCTCCGGGGTCGGCTCAATCGCCAGCGCCCGTTCCAGATTATCCAAAACCGGCAGGATATCCAACGCAAAGCTTTGGATCCGGTATTTCCGGGTCTGCTCGGCTTCCTGCTGGAGCCGGCGGCGTGTATTCTCCGTATCGGCGTAAGCCTTCAGATATTCGTTTTTGAGCCGAACATTCTCACCTTCCAGCTCGCTGATGCGGGTTTTCAGTTCTTCAATTTCATTTTTCTTGGAGAAAAAGCCTTTCTTTTTCTCCTCTTTTTTGTCTTCCTTTTTTTCTTCCTGCGAAGCGTCAGACGCAACTTCCACTGCTTCTTCCGCAACCTCTTTCGACATTTCTTCTGCCGTCTGCGGCTGTTCTGCAGCTTCACCTTCCGGTGTTGGATTCGGTTTCACGTCTTCCTTCATCGTTTCTTTTTTCATTTCTTCCTGGTTACTCATGGCTGCCTCCTTTTCCGTATAAACTCTCGATCGACTGACTGACCAGTTCCAGCAGCGAAACAATTCTGTCGTAATCCATTCGGGATGGACCAAAGACCATCAGCTGGCCTTCCTCATCACCGCCGAGCTTGAATTTACTGGTCACAACAGCCATGTCATTCACCCAAACCAGCTGCGCGTTTTCATTCATCTTTAACGCCAGCTCTGAATTGGCAGTCATTCCGATCTGCCGCCACAGGCTTGGATTTTCCATCATGGCCATCAATTCCTTCAGCTTTTCAATATCGGCAAATTCCGGCTGATACAACATATTGTTCTGACCGCTGAAATACACATTTTCACTGGCAAACTTGACGAAGGCATTGACAAACGCCTGAAACAACATCTCATGCCGCTTGACATGCGCTGCCAGGATCGGTTTGATCGAATCCATCTTATCGACAACATCTTTGATCAAGGTGCCCTTCAATCGGTCGTTCAGAATCTGGCAGCAGGTTTGAATATCTTCTACTGACAGGTCGTCGTCGAACTGGAACGTCCGGTTCTCCGTATGTCCCAGATCGGTAATAAAGACTGCCACAGCACTTCGGTTGCTGATCGGGAACAGCTTGACATGCTCCAGTCGCTGCCGGCTGGCATCCGGCCCCAGAACCCCTGAAGTCAGATTGGTCATCTGCGAGAGAATGTTGCAGCTCTCACGGATCGCATCATCCAAATTCAATGGCTTGCTGGCCAGCTGCTGACGAACAGCCACTTCCAGCTGATGCTCAAGCTTGTGTTCCATCAGATGTTCGCAATAAAACTTATACCCTTTTGTGGAAGGCACGCGGCCGCTGGAGGTATGGGTCTTTTCGAGCAGGCCCATTTCTTCCAGAACCATCATATCATTGCGAATCGTTGCGCTGGAGTAAGGGAGCTGATACTTTTCCATCAGAGTCTTGGAACCGACCGGCTCGGCTGTCTGAACGAACTCATCGACAATCGCCTTGAAGATTTCAATCCGCCTCGGTGTCAGCATCTCCTCGCCTCCTTTAGCACTCTTTCCCGATGTCTGCTAACAGTATAATCCAGCTTGTTAGCACTGTCAAGTCAAAAGTGCTAATATTTTTCAAGTTTTCAAGCTTTTCGCAGTTCGTTTTTCAAGTAGATGCTCATACACTTCAACAGGAGGCTTTTTGCCTATGAAAAAAGGAATGACCCTCATTTTTTTTGCTCTGCTGGCCGCCTTGCTTTATTATGGGTCGGTCACCTATCAAGCGTCCTGCCAGGCCCTGGCCATCTGGTTCGAGAAGCTTGTTCCCTCTTTATTTGCCGCGATGGTTGTCATCCGGATTCTGGATGGACAGGGATTGCTGCGCGCCGTATCCCGGCGGCTGTTCGGGTTTACCGAAAGCTTGTTTCATATTTCCCCGGATGCTTTTTCACTTGTCTTCGCTTCCTTTTTCCTCGGTTCCCCAGCGGGACAGATCCTGATTGATGATTATGTTGAAAGCGGGCGTCTGACACAGACAGAAGGAAAAAGATTAGCCTGCTGTGTCACCGTCAGTACTCCCTCGTTTGTTCTGATCACCTGCGGTTCAGTCTTACTTCAGTCTTTTCAATATGGTTTGATGATCTGGCTGGCAGAATTTTTTGCGGTGATGCTGCTGCTGTTTTTTACCCGCAGCACGCCGGTCACATTGCAGTTAGATTCAAGCCGCGAAGTTTGCAGTCTGTTTGAGAACCTGAAAGAGGCTGTTGTTCAGGCGGGGATCAGCTTGTATTTCATCGGCGCTTATTTATTGTTAACCTTAGTGCTGCTGAATCTGCTGACGATGAAGCTGCCGACCTCATGGCTGCTGCCGATTCAATGTGCCACCGAGTTTTCATTAGGCACAAATAATTTGGCCCTGCTGCCCTTAGCACCTTGGATCAAAGCCCTGCTGATGACACTGGTACTGGGCTTTGCCAGCTTCAGTGTTCATCTTCAGGTGCTCTCCCTCACGCCCCACCTCAAGCTCGCTTATCCCCGGTATTTCAGCTTCCGCCTTTTGCAGATGGGCTTGGCAGGCGGTGTATTTTTACTCTTGCAACTGCTGCAGCTGTGGCGGAGCTGACTTCTTAAGGTCTTTTCCATAAGATCATCCCCAAGAAAAGCCAGCGTTCTTTATCCGCTTCGTCCATGAAATTCATTATTCATTGAACCTGCGTGGCTTTTTCTTCCGTTTTCGACTGTGTAATCATCCAAGTCGCCGCAACTCATGCTCAGTGAACGGATGATCCTTAATTAAATAGTAAAGCAAGTTCGCAGCTTTCTTCTCAATATTTGGATATCGCTTCTGCTCAAAAACGTTTTGGTAAGCTGCAGCTGAAATTCCTTCCCGTTTTCCTTACAATGAACTATCCTGGAAGCTTCTTTTCCAACTGCTGAGATATCCGAGATCGTTGCAGAATCCAGGTTATGATCTTTCAGCATCTTTTTAATATGGAAGCCTATAACCCATTTAAGTTCGTTTCATCATTTTCTCTTTTTACAGTTTCACAAAAAAAGTTTATGCCTCAAAATCGACTGAGTTTAGAAACACTCGTCCTCACCTTGCATAAACTTTGTGTGAAATTAATCAATTCTATTGTTTCCGCTGCTTTCCCCTGATAATCACAGCGATGAAGCCGTTTTTGCTTTATGCTTAATCCTTTTCTTTTGGCTCGTTTCCCGCAGACATCTGCTGTCTATCCTTTTTTTGCGGATTCAGCTCAGCTTCCACTTCATTGATGATCGCCTCTGGGATAAACTTGGTTAAATCACCATTGTTCAGCGCAATTTCTTTGGAAACGGACGAGGACAGGAAAGAATACCGCGGCCGCGCAACAAAAAATACGGTTTCAATCGTTTCATCCAAAAACATATTGGCCGTGGCCTGCTGCAGCTCGAATTCATAGTCCATGACTGCCCGAATCCCCCGGATCAACACCTGAGCGCCGATGGATTTCGCAAATTCCACCGTCAGTCCATGGCCGACAACAACTTTGACATTCGGCAGATCCCGGGTGATTTCCTGAAGCATCCGCACGCGTTCTTCTTCTGTAAAAGCATTGCGTTTATTCGGATTTTTCATAATCGCAATGATCAGTTCATCAAACACCGAGGATGCGCGGGTGATAATGTCGAGGTGTCCGTAGGTCGGGGGATCAAAGGATCCCGGATAACATGCTCGTTTCATAGGTCCATTTCCTTTCGATAATAACTGATGCGGCTGATGCCGTAGGTCGCTTCCTTGACTTTGCGCAGCTGATGATACGCATCATCAAATTCATCTTCCTTCAAACTTTCCAAAATTACATGTCCCTGATCGTAAATCAGATTCAGTTCATCAAGCTGCTGCATGATTTTATGCAGCTGCTGCTTCTGATACGGCGGATCAAGATAAACCAGATCGAACTGTACGCCTTCTCCCGCTAACCGCCGCAATGCCGCAAAGCAGTCACACTTCCAGATATCGCACTGGTCTTCCACGTTCAGTGAAGCAACATTGGCTTTGATCACAGCCGCGGCAGCCGGACTGCGGTCGACGAAATAGACATGCTCGATTCCCCGCGACAGCGCCTCCAAGCCCATAGAACCGCTGCCCGCAAACAGATCCAGCATGATTCCGCCGTCAAAATACGGTCCGATCCGGCTGAATATTGCTTCCTTGACTCTATCCAAGGTCGGCCGGGTCTGTTCACCTTTCGGCGCCTGAATTAGCCGTGAACGAAACTTTCCTGCAACAATTCGCATTTTTTCACTCCTTGTATGTATAAAGGCGGAGAAACTCGGGCAAGATACTAGTGCATCGAAAGATGCTATCCCCCAATCTTTGTTTCTCCTCTCCCTTTCTTTGGAATTCCCGAGTCGCTTCGGGAATTCTTTTCTTTATTTTAATAGCTTTCATCCTGCCGCTATTCAATTTTTCCCTGGCGATATTGTGAGATCACAGCCTGCCCCATGCCAACGGCGACCATGACGGACAGCGTACTGGAACCGCCGGCAGAAATCATTAACAGCGGAACGCCCGTCAGCGGAATCAATCCGGTAACTCCGCCCACATTAAACAGAAAGTGGATGAAGAAATACATAGAAACGCCAATCAAGACAATCCGGCCGCGCTGACTTTTCATCCGGACGGCATACGCGAACATCCGCGCGATAATCAAGGCATAACAGATCAAGATCAGCAGGAAACCGAAGATGCCCAATTCCTCAACGACGATCGCGAGAATAAAATCGGTGTTGGCCGCTGGGAAGTTGGTATACTTTTGAATTGACTTCCCGTAACCCACGCCCTGCCATCCGCCGCTGGCAAATGAAACCAAACCGTTGATCAGCTGGAAGCCAGTGCCATATTTATCCGCAAATGGATTCATCGCGGAAGTAAATCGGTTGATCTGATAGTTTTTAAACGGCAGCGCCTCGATCAGGTGTTCCCCCATCGGTGAAAGAATCCACACGACCAGCGCAACACCGACAATCAGCAGCATCACTAATGTTTTCTGCAGTTTGGTCAGCGCTGGATGATACGGGATCAGAAAACAAATGCAGGCTATGCCGGCCATAACAATCGCTGAGCCGAAGTCCGACTGCAGAATCGCAACGATAAAACAAAATCCGCCGACAATTAACAACGGATTGCGCATCAGATCCCGCGTTGTCAGCTTCAGATTGCGGATATCCCCCAGATATGTCGCCATGACCATGATGATGACAACCTTTGAAAACTCTGAAGGCTGAAGCGTAATTTCCTGACCAGGAAACGGAATCTTGATCCAGGCCCGGGCCCCGCCGACTTCCCAGCACAGCGCCAGCAAAAGCAAGACTAAGGTCAGACTGACAATCGGCGTTATATTTTTTTTCATTCGATCAAATGTAAACCAGCGTGCCATGGTGACCATCCCCAGATAGCCCAGCACCGTAAACGCCAGCTGTTTAATAATCGTTTTCATCAGCGTCATCACGTTGCCCGAAGCCAGTCCCATCGTCGCCGAAGCAACCATGAATAAGCCGAACACCGCCAGGATCAGCGTACAGAGATGGATGATCAGATCATAACGATACGGCATGCGAAACGAAGTCTTTTTTTTCTGCGTCAAATTCATCCGCCTCCTGGTGACATTTTACCATAAAACCCAGCCCGGCACAAAAGAATTGAAGTTCGGTTTTTGACAATCAAAGGACGTGACGATCCGAGCTGTTTTCATTATAATAAAGGAAAGAATCGTCGAAAGAGGTCTGTTTTTGACACCAGAAAGAAAAAGAAAGCGCTTAAAAAACAATTTTGGAGAATCTTTCGTTAAATTTCCCTTCCCTTCTTTTGATTTCTTGAGTATTATATAAAGTGAGGTAGATTTTATGAACATAAACATGGATACCATTGTTAAGGACAATGACATTCATCTGCGCGATAAATCGGCGCCGGTGTCTTTGCCGTTGTCCGAAGAAGATAAAAATACGTTAATGGAGCTTTTAACTTACGTCAAAGAGTCGACGGATCCGGATTTAGCAGAAGCCAAAAATCTGCGTCCGGCAGTCGGCATCGCGGCCATTCAGATCGGTGTTCCCAAACAGCTTCTGGCCGTTGTCGTTGATGAAGAAGACAAAAACGGCAATCCTGTGCATTATGAATATGCCCTGGCCAATGCCAAAATCGTTTCTCAGTCCGTTCAGAATTCATATCTGAAAACGGGCGAAGGCTGTCTGTCTGTTTTGGACGATCATCCCGGCTATGTCATCCGCAGTGCGCGGATCAAGGTCAAGGGTTACGACATGCTTCAGGATCGCGAAGTAACATTCCGGGCTTCTGGGTATGTCGCGATTGTCCTGCAGCATGAGATCGATCATTTCAGCGGCATTCTGTTCTATGACCGAATTAATCCGGATGATCCGTATGCACCAATTGAAAACGCCATTGTGATTGAATAATTTTCCTTCATTTCCGGCGGATTGATTCCGCTGGGATTCCAACGCATAACCATAAAATCAGAAAACTCATTGTTCGTGGCTGCCGCGGGGAGCTGAAGCATCGACTTCAGGCCATCCCGCGGTTTAGCTGTGACATCGCCGCCGGATAAACCGGCTTTGAATAAAAACAAAACAAATCATTAAAAGACAGGTGCAATGTTTTTTAAGAATAAAGAAAAGAGGTAAATAATGAAAGAAAATAATGCAGCTATTCCTGCAAAAAAAGCACCGAGAAAATCAACTCCCCGAAAGAAACCGGTAACCGCCGGAGCGCTCAGCGAAGTCGCTGAACCCTCATTTCATCGGGATACCGATACGCTTATCTACGCCTTAGGCGGACTGGGTGAAATCGGCAAAAACATGTACTGCTTTGAGCATCAGGATGAAATCATTATCGTCGATGCCGGCGTTCGATTCCCGGAAGAAAATCTGTTGGGTGTCGATTATGTCATCCCAGATTATTCTTATCTGATTAAAAATCAGGCAAAAGTCAAAGCGTTGATCATCACGCATGGTCACGAGGATCACATCGGCGGAATTCCATTTTTCCTGCAGTCAATCCGCATAGATAAAATCTATGCCCCGCGCTTTGCCTGTTCGCTGATTCAGAAAAAATTGGAAGAGCGGCGGATGAGCCGGCAGGTAAAGCTGGTTCAGATCAATGAGGATTCACGGATTACTACGAATCACTTCCAGGTCGGCTTCTTCAATACGATCCATTCGATTCCGGATTCCTTAGGCATTCTGATCAATACCCCGAACGGCCGGATTGTTGAAACCGGTGACTTTAAATTTGACCTGACGCCGATCGGCACCAACAGTGATTATCAGAAAATGGCCTACATCGGACAGATCGGAGTCAGCTTGCTGATGAGCGATTCCACCAATTCCGAAGTTTCCGGCTTCTCCATCAGTGAGAAAAAAGTCGCGAAATCGCTGCTGGAAATCACCCGCAAGACACCGGGACGTTTAATCGTTTCCACGTTTGCATCCAATGTCAACCGTGTCGGTCAGATTCTCGAAGCGGCGGTGGCCTGCGGACGCAAGGTTGCGGTCTTCGGCCGCTCGATGGAAAACGTCGTTCAGATCGCACGCAAGCTCGGCATTATCGCGATTCCGGAAAAGCATTTCATCACCCCGGATCAATTAAATTCCCTGCCGGCAAATAAGATCTGTATCGTCTGCACCGGTTCCCAAGGCGAACCGTTGGCGGCCTTAAGCCGGATTGCCAACGGAACCCACCGCTGGATCAAGATTATCCCTGGCGACACTGTCGTCTTCTCTTCCAATCCGATTCCAGGCAATGCCGTCAGCGTATCGCAGGTTGTCAATCAGCTGACCCGCGTCGGCGCCAATGTCTTGGTCAACAGTCCGCTGACCTCGCTGCATACAACCGGTCATGGATCCCAGGAAGAACAGAAGCTGATGCTTCAGCTGATCAAACCGAAATACTTCATGCCGGTGCATGGGGAATACAAGATGCTGCGGATCCATGCTGAAAGCGCCATTGAAACGGGAGTTCCGCGTGAAAATACATTTATCTGCGCTAACGGCGATGTCCTGGTTCTGCGCGACGGTGAAGTTTTCCAGGCTGAAACCCGCATTCAGACCGATGATATTTATGTCGACGGCAATGATATTTCCGGTTTGAGCACGGCCGTTCTGCGCGATCGCAAAATTCTGGCCGACAACGGTTTGGTCGCGGTCATCGTAACGATTGATTCTCGCACAAATAAAATCCTGTGCCGGCCGAACATTGTTTCCCGCGGCTTCGTCTTTATCAAGGAAAGTCAGACGCTCTTAAAAGAAGCGGAAATGATCGTCTATGAAGCCTTGAAGAAAAAGATGATGCAGAAAACAACCTTCGGCGAATTAAAGAACTGCATCCGCAGTTCTCTGGAACCGTATCTGTATAAGAAAACCAACCGCAATCCTATTGTGATTCCGGTCATTCTGAATCAGAAGGCGGCCATGCTGCAGATGCAGCAGAAACGGGAAGCCGCTGCGGCAGCGCACAAGGATGAAGACGGTGCCATTAAACGTACACGCAAGCCAAGAAGCACTCCGGTTAAAGCCAAGAAAACAAAGCCGGAGGAAGGTGAAGTCTCATCCCAGTTCCATTCCAAAACCAAGATAAATAACGCTGAATCCTAATCGATCAGCGTTTTTTCAATCTTCCCTTTTAGCCTGTTATGAAAATCAATATTCTATAGGTGGAAGCAGACAAGGCTAATCTATTTTAAACAAGAAAAGGAGCACAGTGATGATTTATTTTATCCGACATGGTCAGGCTGATTATTCTGAAAAGGACTCCAAGATTTATCAGGGCTTCGGCAATCACATGGCACCGCTGTCGCCAAAGGGGATTCAGGAAATCGAAGAAACCGCGATGGATCCCCGACTGCAACGGGCGAAACTGATTTTATCCTCACCCTATGGCCGTGCTTTGCAAAGTGCTGCCATTCTTTCCCGTCATCTGCAGCTGCCGCTGCAGGTAGAAACGGATCTGCACGAATGGCTGGCAGACAAGCGATACCATTATCTATCAGAAGAACAGGCGGCTCAGCATTACAAAGAATTTGTGACTTACAGTGGTTTCTATCCTGATGATTCAGAAAAAAACTGGGAATCCATCCCTGCGATGCGCCAGCGGGTTCTTCATGTCTTGGCTCGCTGTCGTTCTGTATCTCCGATCATCGTTGTCTGCCATGGCCTGCTGATTCAGTCACTTTGCGGCTATCATCCTCAAAATGGTGAAATTGTAGAATTCAGTTTATCTTCTGATAACGTTGATAAAGAAAACGGATTTCAAGCTCCTATTCATAAGGAATGAGAAATCCGTTTTATTTATCTTCAATCTATCGCATAAAAAAACATTTCTTATTGAAGTATATCAATTCTGTTTAAAGCCGAATTTATATTGTCATTTTATAATAATCAGTTATTATAGATATATAGATTATACTGCTTCAATAGGAGATTCTTATGGCTAATAAATATAAAATCATCGTATCTATTCTAATGATTCTATTCCTGATAATCCTCGATAATGCTTATTTCGTTCAAGCTTCCGAATTCACGATCGACAACATTAATCAGCAATACCAAACGAGTTTCAACAAACTTGACTTTACATGCGAATCCGTGAACTCATTTTCTCCGTTCAATACTAACAAATCTATATTACTTCGTTCCGATAATTACGATCTCAATCTTGTAATTGAAATTACGAATTTATCTGATGAAGGTTTCGATCTTACTCATTATAATCAGAAATCATCCAATGCGAATCGTTTTTATGAAGTAACGACCCCCTCTTCCACCTATTACATCAAGCAAATTGATGGTGATTTTAATGACTATAAGGCTCATTGCGTGACACCCTGCGCCAATATATGGATATCTTTCTCAAAAACAGAGTTAAAAATAGATGAGATTATAGACCTATTATACGAAATAATCCATTGACCCTTTTCATCAATCCTACTTTTCAGTTAAGCTTCGATCCTACTTGAAAGCCTCTTTATGCCTGAAATTCTTACAATATTCTGCAACAAAATTCAGATAAGAAGATTGGATATCAAAGCTTAATGTATCTTTAATTTTTCATATTTTTTGATTAATCACATCACTAGAACAAGTGGGATAAAAAAACTATAAAACAAACCAAGAAACCTGTTTTCGATCAATTTGTTAGCAGGTTAAAGTCATTTTTAGTGTTATTAACTTTGTTATAAGTTGTTCACTTAGATCGTTCGGGCTTGGTCTAGCTCTTAGTTAAAGTAAGATGAGGATATTTGTTGGCAGTCTAGAATTCAACTCCTCTCATTTCAAGCGGCAAGAAGTGTGTATCTGCACGTTACCTCGTTATGAAAGTGTAAAATGAACTAGAATTCTATGTAAGAGTGATTTCAACTTGCCCGCCCAGAAGTGGAACTGAGCTTTTCAATTGAGTCTAAACTATCAGTTGAGACTTTCAATAAAAAAGCCTTGATGAAAGTATAAACAATGTATATACTATATTTAGGAGGACATAAAGTAAATAAGTGTTCTTAAAAAAAGGAGAGAAATGGATCACGTGTGTAATAAAAAGGTAAGATATAAAGAAACTAAATCAATGCAGATAAGCCAAAAAGAAACCACACGTGAACGTGAAAATTTATGAAAGATATGAATTTAAAAATTAAAAAATGGGGTAACGGAAGCGGAATACTTCTGCCAAAAGTCATATTGGACATGTTTTCTTTAAAAACGGATGATTGTTTTTCTATGAGTATAGAAAATGATCAAATTGTCCTCTCACCGGTAAAAAAGAGACATATGACCCTAGCAGAACGTTTCGCTGAGTATGAAGGTGAAACAAAACAAGAAGAATTTTGGACGGATGCCCCAATTGGTGAAGAAAGGATTTAAGAGATGGATAAGTTCAAACAAGGGGACATCATCTTTATGGATTTTGACCCAACAAAAGGGCACGAACAGGCTGGAGTAAGACCAGCGTTAGTTGTATCAAATAATGATTTCGGAAGAATTATGGGATTGTATGCGGTGTGTCCAATCACGAACAACACAAAAAATTTTCCTACTCATGTTCCCTTAAGTGGAACTACAAAAACTTCCGGAAGTGTATTATGCGAGCATTTCAGAACTGTAGATTTAGAAAAAAGACAAGCCACATTTAGAGAAAGGTGTCCTGAAGAAATCCTTGAAGATGTGCTTAGCATAATACATTCGTGTTTTTAACATTGACTAAGAAAACGGATTCCAAGCTCCTATTCAACAAGGATCGAAAAATCCGTTTTCTTTATCTTCAATCTTTTGCTTTTAAAAGTATTTCTACTCTAAGTCTATCAATTATGTTTTAAACAGAGTTTTTTATGAAATATAACGAAAAAGATTGACTCTTTGAGTTGAATTGTATTAATTTCATTCAATTTTAAACACTTCTTTCTAGAAACGAAGTAATGATATCCGCGGGTCCCTGCTGATCACAGGCTGCAATCACCGTCTGCGCCCGCTGCAGAATTTCAGGCTTGGCATTGGCCACGGCATAACTGTTAGGAAATTGCTCAAACAGACACAGATCATTCATATCATCGCCAAAAACAGCGATTTCCTCACGCTGTAAATCCAAAAGCTTCTGCAGCTGCTTTAACGCTGACGCTTTATTGCAGGTTAAAGGCAAAACTTCCAGATTATGGGTAAAGGCCGATGTCAGGGCAATCTGCCCTATCCCCTCTAACTGAGTCCGGATTTGGTTTAACGCCGGCAGAGAAGCGCTGCGCATTTCAATTTTAAATAGGGGTTCGCTGAGTTCCGCCAGACTTTCCAAACGGCGATAATCCGCTTCAAAGCTGCTGAAAGGTGTATTCTGCGGTGTCTTGCCGCAGCCGGGAATGGTGAAATAGCGCTGATAGTGCTGCTCAATCGGCAGAAACGTATATTTCAACTCGCCGCTGTAAATCGTCGTTAAGACCTCCGGATGGCGAAGTTTTGGTATGATGCGCTCCGCTAATTCCCGATCCAGAGCCTCCACAGCTCGGATCTGACCCTGGGGATCACGCAGTTCTGCCCCATTAAGATCAATCATCCAGCCTTCAACCTGAGATCCTTCAAGAATTCTCCGGGCAGCCGGGGCATTCCGGCCGGTTGCCGCGCAGAACTCAATTCCTGCCGCCCTGGCCTGACGCAGAGCCTGGGCAACACGGGGATAAATCAGCTGGGTACGGCGATCTAAGATCGTACCATCAAAATCACAAACAATAAGTTTCATTAAAGCAGCCCCCTATTCCTTGACTTTTATTTTAACTGAATCGGACAAAGAAAAACAGCCCTTGCGGACTGTTTCAGGTTATTTAATTTCGATGATCTTCATCATGTTGGCGCTGCCTTCACCCGTCGGATAACCTGCGGACATGATCAGCAGCTGACCTGGCTTCAGGCCATAGCCCTTGGCGATCGTGCTTGCCAGTTCGTCATCGTTGGTCAATTCATTCTGAATATCCGAGAAAATCGGTGTTACACCCCAATAAGCTTCCAGCTTGCGCTGTGTGCTCTTGGTAAAGGTAACGGCCAGAATCGGAACGCATGGTCTGAACTTGGAGATTCGCTTCGCTGTCGTTCCGCCCTGGGTGAAGACAACTACGGCCCCAACGTTCTGCAGTGTCAGCGTAGCATCGGAAACCGCGATCCCAATCGCATCCTGCACCGTCTTGCGGCTGGACTTGATCGAATGATCCAGACGTTCACGATACGGGATAATCTTTTCTACAGCTTCGGCAATCGTCGCCATCGTTCTGACCGCTTCCACCGGATATTCACCCGCTGCGCTCTCGCCTGAAAGCATGATCGCATCGGAGCCATCCAAAACGGCATTGGCGACGTCGCTGGCTTCTGCCCGGGTCGGACGCGGATTGGACATCATGGATTCCAGCATGTGCGTTGCCGTGATGACCGGTTTGCCCATTTCATTGGCTTTATGGATAATCGTTTTCTGATAGATCGGAACATACTGAGTCTGAACTTCCACGCCCAGATCGCCGCGCGCGACCATCACGCCGTCAGCGACTTCCAGGATGGATTCCAGGTTATCAAAGCCTTCCTGGTTTTCAATCTTAGCAATAATCTGAATCGTCGGTTTGCCCATTTCAATCAGAATTTTTCGAATCGCCAGAACGTCTTCCGCCCGTCTGACAAACGAAGCAGCGATGAAGTCAACATCCTTCTCACATCCAAAGCGGATGTCCGCATCATCCTTTTCCGAGATAAACGGCATGGACAGCTTGACATTCGGCACATTGCAGCCTTTGCGGGTCTTGATCACACCGGAATTCTCAACGCGGCAGGTTAATTCCTGTCCATCGCTTTCCAGGATGGTTAAACGCATTTTGCCGTCGTCGATCAGAATGTAATTGCCGGCCTTGACGTCTTCAAACAGTTCCGGACAGGCGATATGGAAACGATCATGCGTGCCTTCAATTTCTGCCCGGCAGATCTTGACGATATCCCCTTTGGTGAAATCCGCCTTGCCGTCCTTGAAGATACCGCAGCGAATTTCCGGTCCCTTGGTATCCAGCATAATGCCCAGATTGATGCCGATCCGTTCGCTGACATCGCGAATCATATCAATGCGTTCGCCATGGGTCTTATGATCCTCATGCGAAAAGTTGCATCGAACGATATTCATGCCTTCCTTTGCCAGCTTTTCCACCATTTCCGGGGTATTGCTGGCAGGGCCTAACGTACATACAATTTTAGTCTTCTTGCCTAACATAAACTTCCTCCTTCAACTTATACTAACCGGTCAAACAGACGATACAGATCTTTTCTTGAATGCCGTGGGGAAGACAGTGCTTCTTCAATCGGCATCGAAGTGACCTTGTTGTCAATCATCCCGACGCAGTGTCCGCCGACACCCTCCATCAGCAGATCGACCGCCTTTTCGCCCATCATTGAGGCTAAAACACGATCTCTCGGCGATGGCGAACCGCCCCGCTGCACATGTCCCAATACGGTCGCCCGCCCGGCAAAGCCGGTATTCTGGGAAATCTTGCGCGCTAGCTCGTCGACGTCTGCGATCTTTTCTGAAATGACAACGATGGCATGACGTTTCTTCACGGCTTTGTCCAAATACCGCAGCCGTTCCAGAACATCCAGCTCATCATAGCCCGTTTCCGGTGTGATGACGATCTCGGCTCCGCAGGAAATCGCAGCCCAGACCGCCAGATCACCGCACCGATTGCCCATCACTTCAACGACGGAACAACGATGATGCGAGCTGGAGGTATCACGCAGTTTATCCACCGCCTCTACAACGGTGTTCAGCGCTGTATCGAAACCGATCGTAAAATCCGTGCCCGGAATGTCGTTGTCGATCGTTCCCGGCAGACCGATACAGTTAATCCCCAGTTTCGTCAAAGCCATGGCGCCGCGATAAGAACCATCGCCGCCGATCACAACGATCGCGTCGATCTTCGCATTCTGCAGCGTCTGCACTGCTTTTTTCTGTATTTCCAGGTCTTTGAATTCCGTTAACCGGGCCGATCCCAGCACGGTGCCGCCCCGATTCAGAATATCGCTGACGGTGGATTTATCCATCGGAATGTAATTGCCCTCGACTAAGCCGCGGTAACCGTCTTTGATGCCCATGACCTCAAAGCCGTTAGCCAGCGCCACGCGCGTTACCGCCCGGATTGCCGCGTTCATGCCCGGAGCGTCGCCGCCGGACGTCAAGATTCCGATTCTTCGTATCATACGAATACCTCCTGTCATTTCCCGTATATCATAGCATTGAATTTGAAAATTGTGAAACTAAATCGACGTGTTTCGGCGATTTTTTCCAGTGATTTTCATCTCTTTCGACAAGGCTTTTATGCGTTCCATAATTCTAACCGCTTTCAATTCTTCCTTCTCTGATTTCTGGTTGTACATGTAGTGATTTTCCAAAGAATCAAAGTTTTCATTACTCGTAAACCAGGTCAGTCTCTGCGCGTCCATGCGCTCATTGAATATCGGCAGCAGCACCTCATCGCGCAGCCAGGAGGTCACGCTTTCCGCCCCGATGTCGTCAAACACCGCGAAGTCCGCGCGCTTCATTTCATACAGCTCATCCTCGAAGCTGTCGCGATCATCCAGCAAGCCTTTGATCCTGGAAGCCATCGTCGGCACATGCACAAACACGACCCGCTTGCCTTGTCTAGCGAAGCTGTTGCAGGCACAGGCTGCAAGATAAGTCTTCCCCACTCCCGGCGCGCCAAACAAATAAAATCCTTTTTCCTGCGGCGCCAGTAAGGCCTGCGAAATTTTTGCCACCGCCAGCGCATAGGCCGGCTCTTCCTGATCAATATTAATGTCGGTGATCGAAACCGACCACAGCCGCTGCGGCAGATCATTGATCCGATAAGCCTGTACGTGCTTCTCAGCCTGCTGCCTCTCTTTAGCATAACGGCATGGCCGAACCTGCAGCGTCAGAAATCCTGAATAGGTCAAATCCAGCACCTCTCCGGTTTGTTTCTGTCGGCACTGCGTCAGCCCGGTACAGTTCTGACACAAACTCAGCTGCTCAATCCATTGATGAAAGCGGTAGGGATAGCGGTCGACCCAGCTGCTGTCCAGCTGATTCTGCTGCAGAAATTTCTGAACCAGCGGATGCTGCTTCAGCTTGGCCGCCAGTTCCTGTTTTTCTTTGAGCTGCTGTTCGTTCAGCTCCACTGACCATTTCACAGCTTCCATTCCTTATCCCTCCTGCTCGCGCAAACGCCGGCGTATCTCTTCAAATTCTTCCCGATCAAAATCCGGCTCCTTCTCAGCTTCTTTTTCTTCCCCGCTCTTCATCTGGACATAGTAGTCCGGCAGCACATCCTTGCGGTTGGATTTGCGGCCGGCAGTACTGCGAGGCTTCTTCATCTCGGCCATGGCTTTCTCGGGAGTGTCGATTCCCGAGCGGATCCATGCGGCAGCGATCGAAGCGACAAAGTTGGGCACCAGCTTGTTGTCGCTGATCGAAAGCACATATTCCAATAACAGATTGACGATTTTCGGATCCATTTTCATCTCAGTGATCAGCTTCTCAATGATCCGCTTATCGCCATCCTGAACCGGGACGCCGTTCTGTTTTGACTGCAGAAAGGCCACCGGGGGCAGATCATACGGATCCTCCGAGGATTTCTTCGCCGGCTTCTTCGCCTTCATGACAAACGCCATCGAGCGCAGTTTCTCCCCATCCAGCGTATTGCTCGCATTATCCGTACAGCGGCCGACCAAAATCAACATCTCATCCGCGCCTAAGCCATACATCGTCGCCAGTTCGCCGATCAGCCGCAGATTATCATGCGTGCGGGCTTCAATCGGGAAGACGAGGTTGCTCGCCCGGCCTAAGAAACGTTCATAATCAAAGTGGATCGCCGGATGATCCCCGGCGTCGAAATTATAGGTCGGCTTGATTCTGGAGAACTGCTCTTCACTTTCGGCATCCCAGTTTTCGATAACCGAGCTTTTGAATTGTTCGGTAACTTCATCAAAGCCTTCCCGCGACAGTTCAATATGCGCCAGCTTATTCATCGAGAGCTGATATTGCTTCGCGCCCATGATCCGTGCATACAGCCGGCCTAAAACCTCATGCTTAAAAAACCGGTCGGCTTCTAGCGGTGGATACAAAACGTAGATATAGTTGTCCTTGCCTTCACCGGTTTTCATGTAGCTGCGCATCAGCATCATTTCTTCCAGCTTGCGCCGCGCCCGCTCCAAGACGGTGATATCCATATTCATGATCTGACACAGCCGGCCATGCGGTTCAAAGGAACGCTGGTGCTTGGCTTCGCTGATTAACGTCAGATACAGCGCTGCCCCGGCACAGCCGACGAGCGGCTGATACAGAGACATCAATGAGTTCAGCGCGTCGGCGCCCAGCGGCCGCAATACTTCACTGCGGTATCCGTCTTTCGCTTTCAGTTCCATCTTGTTTCTCCTTGATCCACTTCAGAATCTGTCTTTCCATCGCTTCAAGATTCCCGTCGTTGACGATCACGCAGGTTGAACGGCGGATTTTTTCTTCCTGGCTCATCTGTGCAGCCAGCCGTAATTCAGCCTGCGCGCGGGAAATGCCGCGGCCCTCTTGCAGCCGCTGAAGAATCACTTCCAGGGGCGCGCTGACCGTGATGATCTCATCGAACTGATTTTCCATGCCCGCCTCAAAGACCAGCGGCACCTCGGCAAACCAGAGCGGCTGTTCGCACGCCTGAGCCTGACGGTTCAGCTCATCCAGAATCAAAGGGTGGGTGATCGCCTCCAGTTTCAGCCGAAGATCCTCCGCCTGAAAGACCAGCGCCGCCAGTGCCGCCCGGTCAATCTGCCCCTGATCGGTTAGAATTTCAGAGCCAAACGCTTCTATACAGCGCTGATAGCCGATTTGTCCCGGCTGCATGATCTGACGGCTGATCTCATCGCAGTCAGCGACCGCATACCCCTGTCTGCGCAAAATTGCGCTCAGCGTCGACTTCCCGCTTCCGATCACGCCGGTAATCGCAGTTTTGATCATATTCGATTCCCGTTCCTCTCTTTTTCTGACAATGCGGACAATAGTAGGTGCCCCGCTGAGCCACCGTAATTTTCTTAATTTCGCCCCCGCACAGCGGACAGGCTTCGCCCTCGCGGCCATGCACCTGAATCTGTAATTGGAAGCGGCCGGTCACGCCTAGGGAGGACGTATAGCTGCGGATCGAGCTGCCTCCGGCTTCGATCGCCAGGCTCAGAATCTGCCGGGTTACCTCCGGCAGCGCTTCAAGCTGAGCGCGGGTCAGCTGATCGCTGCGCTTGCGCGGGTCAATCCGTAGCGCAAAGCAGATTTCATTGGCGTAAATGTTGCCGACACCCGCGACAAAGTGCTGATCCAACAGACATTGCTTAATCGGAAGCCGGCGTTTTTTCAAATACGCCCGGCAGTAATCCGGATTGAACTGATCGCTGAACGGCTCGGGTCCCAAGTCATGAAAATGCTCCAGATCCCCGTCCAGTTCCAACAATTCCATCGTTCCGAATTTACGCGTATCGTGATAGCGCAGCTGCGTTCCATCATCCAGATCCATGATCACATGAACATGCTTGGACAGCGGCTCTTGCGGCAGCTGCACGTAAAACTTGCCTTCCATCCGCATGTGGGCGATGAAATACAGATCATCCATCTGAAAGATCAGATATTTCCCGCGCCGTGAAAACCGGCGGAAATGCTGCCCGGTTAAACGCCGGCAGAATTCAGCTTCCTCCATTTGAATCATTTTCGGCACCCGCACCTCGACATGCTCAATCCGGCGGTCGTGGATCAAAAGCTCCAGCGTGCGGACTACCGTTTCAACCTCTGGCAGCTCCGGCATCTTATTTCGCCTCGTACCAGGTCTTGCCGACCTTCGTTTCCGCCACCAGCGGTACCTTCAGTTCCATCGCATGCTCCATGCCTTCCTGAATGACAGCGCACAGCGCATCCAGTTCGGTTGGCAGCGCATCAAAAATCAATTCGTCATGCACCTGCAGAATCATTTTGGATTTCAGGCCTTTCTCCGCCAGCGCTTTGTCAATGCGGATCATCGCCAGCTTGATCAGATCAGCGGCCGATCCCTGAATCGGCGCGTTCATCGCCGCCCGTTTGCCAAATTCCCGCGTCATGTAATTCTTGTCGTGAATTTCCGGCACTTCACGCCGGCGTCCCAGCATGGTCGCGGTATAGCCATGTTCCTGGCAGAATTCAATCACCTGATCCATGTACTTGGAAATGTTCGGATAGCTTTGCAGATAGCGTTCAATAAATTCCTTGGCCTGGGCCCGACTGATATCCAGCTGCTGCGACAGACCGAAATCGGAGATTCCATAGACAATTCCGAAATTCACCGCCTTGGCTTGGCGGCGATGCTGGGCGTCCACCTGATCCAGCGGAATCTGGAACACGTCGGATGCGGTTTTGGTATGAATGTCAACGGCATGCCGGAAAGCCTCCAGCAAGCCCTGTTCATCCGCCATGTGCGCCAGCATCCGCAGCTCAATCTGCGAATAATCGGAAGCGACCAGAACATTGCCCTCACTCGGCAGAAACGCCTTGCGGACTTCACGCGACTGTTCATCACGGACGCTGATGTTCTGCAGATTCGGCTCGGTGGACGACAATCGGCCGGTTTGGGTTGCACATTGATTATAAATCGTATGGATTCGGCCATCCGGATGGATGTATTTTTTCAAGCCTTCCGCATAGGTGCTGTAAAGCTTCTGATATTTCCTGAATTCCAGCAAATCCGCGATAATCGGATGGATGCCAAGCAGCTTTTCCAAAACATCGGCGGACGTTGAACGCTTCTTGCCGCTGGTTGGCAGTCCCAGTTTGTCAAACAGGACCTCACCCAACTGCTTCGGCGAATTGATGTTAAAGGTTTCTCCCGCTGCGGCATAAATCGCATCGGTCAGCTCATCCAGGCGGGCCTGCGTCTGCCGGGCAATATCATCCAGCGTCTGCCCATCGATCCGAATGCCTTCTTTTTCCATTTTATACAAGACGGACGCCAACGGCATTTCCACCTCGTAAAACAGCGCACGCATTTCCATTTCGTTCAGCTTCGGCTCGCTGTCCTTCCACAGCTTGTCGATCAGCTGGATTTTCTGGGCGCACAGCTGCTGCTGAAGCTGCGGTTCAGGCAGCTTCATCTTGCCGGGTTTGCCATATACCTCATCCATCGTCACCCGTTCATTGAATCCAAATTTCTCGCGGATCTTCTGATCGCTGGTCAGCGTGGAATCGCACAGAAAAGCTGCAATCATCGCGTCGATCCGCATGCCGTTCAGCGTGAGTCCGGCCCGGTCAGCCAAATGCAGGCAGGCCTTGACATCGTATACGATCTTCGTTTTTTCACCGGCCAGATAATCCAGTAAGTCTTCATCCTGACGGACATTCTCAATCGTCATGTATACACCCTGACCCGCATATGCCAGCGCCAGCCCATGAACATCGGCAAAATACACTGACGGCTGATCCTGATCAAGCACCAGAACGGCGTTATCCTGCATTAAAGCCTGCGGACAGCGCTGCACCTCAGTGATCGTCAATGCTGGGATGTCCGGTGTGTTGGCCTCAGTCTGCTGCTGAATCTCAGAATCCAGCTTATTCGCCAGCGAGTTCATTTCGTAACGTACATAGAACTGACGCAGTGGTTCCGGCGTAATGTGAAACGCAAACTCTTCTGTTTCAAACGGAATTTCAACATCTGTTTTGATTGTCGCCAGCTTCTTGGACAGCAGCGCCTGTTCATGAAACGCTTCGACATTTTCCTTCAGCTTGCCTTTCAGCTGATCCGTATTGGCGATCAGATTTTCCACCGTTCCAAACTGTTCCAGCAGCTTTAAGGCGGTCTTTTCACCGACCTTCGGGATACCTGGAATATTATCTGAAGCATCGCCCATCAGGCCCTTGAGATCCCGGATCTGATCCGGTGTGATTCCCATTTTTTCCTTCAAGCTGGCGACCGTCATTTCCTCAATGTCGCTGATCCCTTTTTTCATCAGCCAGACCGAGGTCGTATCATCGATCAGCTGCAGCATATCGCGGTCCGAGCTTAAGACATTGATGTCCCAATCCGGATATTTTTTGATCATGGATCCGATGATATCGTCAGCTTCGATATCCGTCATTTCAAACTGCTTGATCCCTGCGGCTTCCAAATATTCCCGTGCGATCGGAAACTGCTCCACCAGAGCCTCCGGTGTTTCCTTGCGTCCGCCCTTATACTCAGCGAACAGCTCATGCCGAAAAGTATGCTTTCCCTTATCAAAAGCCACCAGCATCGCATCCGGCTGAATGATCTGCACCGCCTTGTTGATCATCATCGCAAAGCCGTAAATCGCATTGGTCGGAATGCCGGTTGAGGTCGACATCGGCCGCATAAAGGTTGCATAAAATGCTCGAAAGAGCATGGAATTCCCATCGACTAACAACATTTTCTTCATGGATTAATCTCCTTCTGTTTTTCAATTTGATTCAATCTTTATTTTACCATAAGCCCCGGTGAATATCAAAACAAGCGCTAACGTCTTTCCCGCTTTCCAAGCACCAACAAAACAGCCTGGAACTGTCCACAACGGGAAACGGCGGCGCTTCTGCAAAGATCCGGCGCAGAATAAAAAACGCAAAGAGAATCGCTTCCCTCTGCGCTGTTTGATCGAAACATTCTAATTGAATCCAAACCTTGTTTACTCGTCATCCTCTGCGGCATCGGCATCCGCAGCTGGTTCCTGGACCGCCGGATTCAAATCATCTTCCGCCATGCTTTCCAGCTGATTCAGATTTTCGACCATGATCGACATGTAATCTTTATTATCCTCACGCTGATCTGCCGATAAGCTGGACAGATTGCTTAAATCCACCCGCTGCAGATTCAATTCCTCTGACAGCTGATTAAACAAAGCAAGCATATCCTCGGTCATATTCGGTTCATAGGCGATATACTTGACGTTATCCTCCATGATTTTTGTCTTGATGATATCCAGCTGCCGGGCGTTGGGCAGCACGCCGTACTTCGATAAAATGACCGGATAGACCTGAATCCCATAAGTCTTCTGCCAATTGCCGAAGCTGGCGGTCATCGTAACGAACTTGATCGTTTTCTTTTCATTTTTCAGCGTACTGGACAAACTTTGATATTCCGCATCCAGACGCACCAGCTCGCTTTCCAGCTGACTGTAATTTTCTTCAAAATAACGGCTTTCCTCGACATAGTTTTCACACAGCCAGTCACGGATCTCCTTCGCCATGCTCGTCATCGCGATCGGATCCATCCACAGTGTCAAATCCTTTTCATTGACGTCAATCGCATCGAATGCATCGCCCTTATAATACGCACTTTCGACAAACTGTTCGACATCATTGGCGATAACGCGGGTATAACGCTTAAAAGAATAGATTGAATTGTTGACCGACAGATCCTTCACGGCAGCCGAGCTGGATGAACGGATTTCCGGCAGCACCAGCTGAAAATACGGTTCGAGCTGACCGATATGCAGCACCAGATCCGCATCCTTCACGCGCTCTTTCAGATCCGCGGCAGCACTGGCCCGCTGCACGATCACCTCGTCCTGCAGACTTTGAATTTCAATTCGGTCTCCGCCGATCTTTTCCAGAAGATATCCCAGCGGATAAACCGTATATACTACCTTTTTCTTATCGGTTGCGCAGCCGGTCAAAGACGTCAGCAGCAAGCCCAGAAGAACGAGAAGAATAATTTTCTTTTGCATGGATGGTCCTCACTTCCTTTTAGGATTATAGCATATTCTGCCCTTGAAAAAAACCCTCTTCCGCATGCCTTCTTCCCGTCCGCTGTATGTTTGAAAAGTTGACTTTCAGATCAGCCAGTCCCGCGGTTTAGAGCGGATCGGCCGGGTCTTGCCAAATCGCCGCATCAGCCATTGTTTTTCATCGATCAGCCCGTCTTGCTCCAAAATGACGTTATGCCGCTGCCGGTACAGATCCTGATGACGGTGCAGCTTCAGCGGCAGCCGGCGCGGATGAATCAGCCGATACAGATAAAATTGTTCTGCCTGATAAGTCCGCTGACGCCAGCTGAGCACATTGACAAAAAACAGAAATCCAAACACACCCAGCGTCATCGGATTGCGGTTCATCCACTGAACAAACACAATCGGCGTCAGAATGGCTGATACCACAAACGTTAACGACTGCGCCGTTTTATACGGCAGCCAGCAGTGCCGCAGCGATTGAACGATCCGGCCTCCGTCCAACGGATACAGCGGCAGAATGTTGAACAGAAAAACGGAACGGTTGATGTTCAGCACCCATTCCAGCATCACCGGTGAAATCCAGCCCAGCCGGGCCAAGCCGCCGTAAAGCAGCGGAATTAAACCATGCATCGCCAACCCGCCCGCCAGGATCACAAGCTCCTCCCATCCGTCCCGATCACCGAAATGTTCCAGCGTCAGCGCTAAACCAAACGGCAGAA
This sequence comes from Holdemania massiliensis, assembly GCF_022440805.1. Taxonomy (NCBI): domain Bacteria; kingdom Bacillati; phylum Bacillota; class Erysipelotrichia; order Erysipelotrichales; family Erysipelotrichaceae; genus Holdemania; species Holdemania massiliensis. The sequence goes on from NZ_JAKNTK010000001.1 coordinate 2,333,307, forward strand.
TCGAAAGCTGGCGGATCGGATAATGGAAGAAGCAGGCCCAGAAAGCATGGCCGCTCTCATGCAGCGCGAGAATGAAAAAGATATGAGCTAAAGGCGTCGCCGCGTGAGAAAAAAAAGCCAGGGCTGCCACCAAGATGGTAAAACCGCTGACTTTGATTTTAATCTTCATCGCCCATTGCCCGCTGCAGCGTCACCGGCTGGCCCTGTTCGCTGAATTCCAGGTAAACCGCATCCTGCACGGCCCCGATTGCCGTCCCCTTTAAAATCCGGTCGTTGGGATGGACCTGAACCTCCATCAGCGCGCCATAGGTCACTAAGACGCCGTTATCCTGTTTTACCATTACGATAGAACCGCTTTCCTGCTCGCCGATATACAGCACTACACCATCCGCGATGCACTGCACCTGATTGCCCTGCGCCGGTTTATAATAATGATCCTGAATCAGCTCATAGCTGACCGTCGCGGCCACCGGCTGATCCTTGCCAAACCAGGTTTCAAACGGCAGCCATGCCGATAAGGATTTAAAATGCAGCTTTTCCGCAAGCGCGTCGATCTGTTGGAGAACTGGCTTCGGATCAATCCATTGCTGCTTCTCGTTGATCATCCAGCCCAGTCCCAGGCTTGCCCCGACCATCGCCAGCATCGCTAAGCCGTAAATCAATGTAAATAACGGACTCCCCGAGGCTTCATAAGAATGGCTTATTGGGGTTTTGCGGCGGGCGGATATGCGTTTTCTGATATGTTTGATCTCACTCATGGCTGATCTCCTTCCCTGTTACTACTGTATGCTGTCATCCAAAAGAAAAAGAACGGCAAACCGTTCTTTTATTCCTCCTCGGAAGGCAGCGGATCATAACGCTCGTTGCGAAAACGAACCAGGTTGACGATCACCCGCAAGCTCATAAACACAGGAATAGAAATCATGATTCCAAGCGGACCTAACAGCATACCGCCCGCAAATACACACAAGAGCGTCCACAGCGGAGGAACCTGCGAGCTGCGGGAATGCACGATCGGCGCAATGATGTAGGCATCCACCATCGACAGCACGCAGATCCCGCCAATCAAAAGCAGCACGTTGGGCAGCGGCAGCGTGAGCGAGGTCAGGATCCCGATAAAATTCGCAATCGTCGCTCCGAAATACGGAACGATCAGGCCGATCGAGGTCAATAACGCGATCGTGACCGCGCTCTTATGTCCGATCAGCATATACAGCAGCGAATACTCAATAAACTTGATCGCCATCAGCATGAGCATCGAATGCAGATATCCGCTGATCTCCGCATTGACGGCACTCAGATAGATCGGCAGTTCCTTGTCAATCGTACGCGCCAAACTGAAGATCGTCTTGCGGATCTTCTCAAAGTCAAACAGCACATAAACCGAAATGATAAACGCAAACACCGCGTTGGTCAGAAAGGAAAGCACTTTGGATATCAGCTGCGGCAGGATTGCCGAAAAATTCGGCAGCCAGCTCTTGGTATCATTCAAGAGTGTTGTAATCTGCTGGAAAATCCCAGCGACCAGAATATTCGGCACATTCTCATTGATTTCAACATACTGCTGATAAAGCCAGTTCAAGCCGGAAATCATCGAGTTGATCAGTTCGGTCGTCTTATCATAAACCATCGGCACGACCATCATCAGAATGCCGATCAAAAGCAACAGCATCCCCAGACAGACTAACGGGATGGCAATCTTCCGGGATACGCCCTTTTTCTGCAGAAATTCAATAAACGGATGGACGACATAAGCGATCACAAAGCCGACCAGAAACGGGGTTAAGATTAACCGCAGTGTCGTCAGCCAGCTCATCCAGACATTGGAGGTCAGCGACAGAAAATACAGGATCAGCAGGATCAGCAGAACCTTTAAAAGATTCTTGAGCGACAGCTGTTCCTTAAAATAAGCGTTCATTTTATGCAGCCAGCCCATGCGTCATCCCTCCCCTTACGTGCTTTTATTTTAGCATTATTCAGATCAAAAGAAAACCGAAAGAACCTTGAAACGGAAAGCTGAAATCCGAAGATAGAAGAAAAGGACAAAAGGATTTTTCCTTCTGTCCTGTCGCTGGCCTGGCTTAAAGCGCTGTTACAGACTTGTGTTTAAACGAGCGAAGTTCCGCCGTCAACAACGACATGCTGACCGGTGACATAGCTGGACGCATCGCTGGAGAAAAACAGAATCGGACCGCTGACTTCCCCGCGCCGTCCCGGCCGGCTCATCGGACACTGAGCGCTGTAGCCCTGTAAAAAAGCCTCTGATTTAAACAGCGTATTCTGCGTCATTTCCGACTCGAACAGTCCCGGACAAACCGCATTGACGGTAATGTTGAACTGACCGTAGGAACAAGCCATGCCCAAGGTCAGACCGAGCACCGCCGCCTTGGACGTATTATAAGCATGACGGATAAACATGTCGCTCTTGTCGCCGATCAGCGCGTTGACCGAGCTGATGTTGACAATCTTGCCATAGTTCTGAGCTTTCATGTGCGGGATCACATACTTGCACATCAGGTAAATGCCTTTGACGTTAATGTTCATCGAACGATCCCAGTCCTCCTGACTCAAGGTGTCGACACCGCCGCGCACCGCAACTCCGGCGTTGTTGAGCAGAATGTCAATTCGGCCAAAATGATCGATAACGGTTTCGACGGCCTTTTCAATGCTGGCTTCATCCGTAACGTCGCAGCCGACCGGCAGCGCATCAATCCCTTCCGCCCGCAGCTCCTGAGCCAAGGCTTCCAATTTGTCCTGACGGCGGGCGAGCAGAGCCACATTGGCACCCGCTTTGGCATACGCTCTGGCTGCATCTGCACCCAAGCCGCTGGACGCTCCGGTTACCACAGCAATTTTTCCAGTTAAATCAAACATCAGTAAATCCTCCTTCCGGACAGATTTCTGTCCTTTGTAAGTTCAGTATAACAGGAAATCCTGATTTTGATTTAGGCATTTATTAAAATATGTCGTAATTTCACAAGTTAGTAAATGAACAATGAAAATAACCGGCATTTTTTTCAAATGCCGGTTACATTGACATGTTTATTGAACTTTCAGCGCTCGCATCGAGTTGAGAATTGCTAATAGCGTTACTCCCACGTCAGCGAATACACCCATCCACATATTGCTTTTGCCAAACAGCGTCAGAATCAGCACACCGATCTTGATCGCTAAAGAGAAAATTATGTTCTGACGCAGAATCGCATGAGTCTTGCGGGAAATCTGGATCGCCGTCGCCAGCGCTGCCGGATCATCTTTCATCAGAACGATATCCGCGGCTTCAATCGCTGCATCACTGCCGACGCCGCCCATCGCGACGCCCAGATCCGCCCGCGCCAGAACCGGCGCATCGTTGATGCCATCGCCGACAAACGCAAGCTTTTTGCCTTCCGGCTGAGCTGCCAGCAGCGTTTCCACCTGTTCAACTTTATCCTGAGGTAAAAGCTGGGCATAGACAGTATCAATACCGATTTGAGCAGCCACCGCTTCCGCAACCTTGCGGTTATCACCGGTCAGCATTACGGTATTGCGGACACCTGCCTGTTTCAGCTGGCTGATCGCAGCAGCGCTGGTGTTTTTGATCACGTCGCTGATAACCAGCCAGCCCAGATATTCCCCTTCCTGAGCCACATGGATGATCGTTCCGATTTCTTCCACGGCTGGACAATCCAGACCCTGCGCCTGCATCAGTTTTGTGTTGCCCAGTGCCAGCTTCCGACCGCTGACTTCAACCTCAACACCCTGTCCGGAAATTTCTTTATAGTTGCGGATTGCCTGGTTGTCAATCGGTTGGCCATACGCCGCAACGATCGAGCGGGCGATTGGATGATTGGAATAGGCTTCCCCATAAGCTGCCAGCTGCAGCAGGGAGTCGGCATCCGCATGAACAGGCTGAATTCGGGTGACGGAAAAAGTTCCCTGTGTTAATGTTCCGGTCTTATCAAAGACAACCGTATCGACGTCTTTTAAAATTTCTAAGAAGTTTCCGCCCTTGACCAGAATGCCCTGCCGGCTGGCGCCGCCGATTCCGGCAAACAGCCCCAGAGGAATGGAAATAACCAAAGCACACGGGCAGGAAACAACTAAGAAGGTCAGAGCTCGATACAACCAGACTTCAAACGATCCCATCTGCAGCAGAAACGGCGGAATCACAGCGACAAGAATCGCCGCTACGACCACTGTCGGCGTATAAACACGAGCAAACTTGGTGATGAAGCGCTCAATCGGCGCTTTTTTAGAGCTGGCATTCTCGACCAGTTCAAGAATCCGTGAAACTGTAGATTCGCCAAATTCTTTTGTGACTTTCACTTGAACAACACCGCTGAGATTGACCATGCCTGCCAGAATCTCATCGCCGCTCTGCGCATCCCGCGGCAGACTTTCCCCCGTCAGGGCAGAGGTATCCAGGGACGTTTCCCCTTCCGTCAGAATGCCGTCCAGCGGAACCCGCTCACCCGGCTTGATTAAGATCATCTCGCCGATCATCACGTTTTCCGGATCAACCCGCATTTCTTTTCCATTCCGCACAACCGTCGCATACTCAGCCCGGATATTCATTAACGAACCGATGGATTTGCGGGATCGGTTGACAGCGTAGGACTGGAACAATTCGCCGATCTGGTAGAAAAGCATGACCGCAACGCCTTCCTTGTAATCTCCGATCGCAAAAGCTCCGATCGTCGCCACGCTCATCAAGAAGGTTTCATCAAACCATTCTCCCTGAAGTACGTTGCGAATAGCACTATATACCACTTCCCCGCCGATCAGCAGGAAGCTGATTAAAAAGAGGATGAAGACATAGCTTTCCGCCTGCAGGATAATTCCTGCGATGAAAAATCCAATTCCGATCAACAGCTTGGCATTTTGCCGGAAGAAGCTTTGCGGCTTGACTTCAGGTTCTGGTTGTTTCGTTCCCGTTTTCATCTCTACCACCGCAACTTCCGGTTCCAGTTTCTTCACGACAGCTGTAATCGCTTCAATCAAGGCCTCACGGTCAGAGGAAGGTTTGGCATCAACCAGCAACGTTTCCGTTGAGAATGTGACCGAAGCTTCTTCGACCTCCGGCATGGCATTGACTGCGCGCTCGATTTTAGCTGCACAGTTGGCACAGTCCAATCCTGCCAGACGCAGTTTCAGCTCGCCTTTTACCGCAGAGTGATCGACGGTTGGAATTTCTTCATGATCATGACCGCAGCTGCACCCTTCTTCATGATGGTGATGTTCATGTTCGCCATCGCAATCAGCATGTTCGTGATGATGTTCATGACCGCAGCCACAGCCTTTTTCATGGTGATGATGTTCGTGTTTGTCATCGCAATCGGCATGTTCATGGTAATGATCATGACCGCAGCCACAGCTTTCATCATAGTGGTGATGGTCGTGTTTGTCATCGCAATCAGCATGGTCGTGATGATGTTCATGACCGCAGCCGCAGCCTTCTTCATGGTGGTGATGGTCGTGTTTGCCATCGCAATCAGCATGGTCGTGATGATGTTCATGACCGCAGCCACACTCTTCTTCATGGTGATGATCACGATTTTCTGTCTGAGCATTGGATCTTACCCTATCTTTGCCGTCGGTTATTTCAACGACGTTGATATCCGGCTCAGCCTTCTTCACCGCTTGAATAATCTGTTCTTTTTTAGAGTCGCCTTCAAACTCAACAATCATCTTTTTGTGAACAAAGTCAACAGTAACTTCATTCAAGCCTTTAATTTTGCCAACCTGGCGTTCCACCTTCATCGCACAATTCGGGCAATCCAGTTCAGGCAGCGCATACACTTCTGTTTTCATAGTTTTTTCCTCCAGCTTTCGTGTTGGATGTTCCTTGACAAGGAACAGGGCTGATGAAAACGCAACAGAGATTCTGTTATATATGAACATGTGTTCATATGTTTTCTGTTCACATTATAGACTACTGAGATTCGATTGTAAATAGGCAAAAATATTTTTTGTGATTTTTTTGCTTACACTTATTATGCTTCCCCCTTTTATATGAAAAATGAAAAAAGATCGCCGCAGCGATCCTTAACCAAACAGTTTCTGAATAATATTCTTTTCCTTGAATTTCGGCAGTGCTGCTTTTTCTCCCAGCAGGCGCTGAGCGATAACGGTATAGCATTGCGAAGTGATTGAGCTGCGCTTCAATGCCATCGGTATGCCGCGGTTGTTGCAGGCGATCAGATTTTCATCCTCATAAACCAACCCGATAACCTCCAAGCCCAGCCAATCGGCGGCTTCCTTGACGCTTAAGGAAATTCCTTTTTCAATATAACGCGGATTAACACGGTTCATTACGAGCCGAATCGTCGTCTTGCCTTCCTTCAATAAAATGCCGATCACGCGGTCGCTGTCCTGCAAAGCCGCGATATCCAGATTCACAACGACCAGCGCTTCATCAGCGCAGCACATCGCATATTGAAAGCCCCGCTCGATGCCCGCCGGCGAATCCAGCAGAATAAAATCAAACTGATCCCGCAGCTGATCGACCACTGTCGTCAGATCTTCCAGTTTCAGCCTTCCGATATTCACGGTTCGGCAGGCTGCCATCAGATAAAGATTTTCACAGCGCTTATCCTGAATCATCGCCCGGCCTAGTGGACATCGGCCTTCAACCGCATCCTTTAAATCATAAAACACACGGTTTTCCAAGCCCATCATCACGTCCAGATTTTTCAAACCCAGATCCATGTCGATCATACATACTTTTTTGCCTAATGACGCCAGCGCGATGCCGAGGTTGGCGCAGACTGTCGTTTTGCCGACGCCGCCCTTGCCGCTGGTGATCATGATTACCCTTGCCACACTTCTTCCTCCTTCAAACATAGACTTGTGCATCTCTGATTCTCATAATACACACAGACTTTCGCGAAATTTGTCATAATCTGCCAGTCGCTGTCTGAAATCTTGATGCGGGCATGATCCAGTCCCAGCGCGATCAGCTGACACGCTGGATCAAAAAGTCGGATCTGACCGGCTACAGTGCCCAGTACAATTAACGGACCGCCGCCGCGCATTTCAATCTGAATCGGCTGGCGTACATCATGAAATAAAACCGCAGCGCCTTCCAACTGGATCACCTCGCCAGCCCGCAAAGGTTCGCGAATCAAACTGAGCGCTCCCTGGGCCGCCGGTTTTTTCTGAATGTAAATCCCCCGGCATACACAGCCGGTTGCCTGCAGGATTTCAAACAGTTGTTTTAACCGTTCTGCGCCGGGATCGCTGTCAAAAAAAACTTCGGCTGGATGACCATTGCGGGTCTGCAGCAGCCGAAGCTTAGCCTCCAGCTCCACTGCCTGATCCTGCCAATGATGGCATTCCATGCGAATTGTGAGTCCGGAGTTCTGTCCGATTATTTTAACTGTTCCCATCTGAGCTTCTCCCCTTTTCTGCGGATGGACTCCCGCCGAATCTGCAGGGTCTGCCGCTGATCATTCATCCAGATCACAAGCAGAAGCGGCGCCAGATTGCCGACTAAAGTCGTCACCAAACGCTTGCTCAGCCATGTCATTAGAGACATCGCCGACAGATTGCTTGCGGTCATGTAGAAGTATATCAGAAGCTCTTTGACGAAAATGATCGAAAGTAAGAGAATCATCAGTTCTAATAACGAAGAACTGATATGTTTGCTCCAAATGTGAATAAGAAAGGCACACGCCAGGCAGACCAAGGTACTGAGCATGAAGTGATCGCCGCTCAGAAAATCAAAAACCAACCCTGCGAGAAACGCTGTGAACAACGAATCAAGCAGATTTTTCTGCCGCACTGTCAGCATCAGGGCACAAAAGCCCATACTGGGAATAAAGACGGAATGAATCAAAGCAAAGTCAAACGGAAACAACGCTGTCAGAATCATATCGGCAGCCAAACATAAGCCGATAAACGCTGCTTCGTAAATCACTGCGCTGCCCCCTGGCGGCGAACGACGCAGACATAATTAAACGATTGGAAATCCGCGGCCGGGCTGACATAAATATTCATGCCGACGGCATTGCTTAACTCTTCAACCTTGCTGACGTTGCCGACTAACAAACCGGACGGAAAGACTTCACCCATACCGCTGGTGACAACGCGCATCTGTTCAGTCACCGTCGCTCCCGAGTTGAGTAATTTGACAACAAAACCTTGTTCATTGCTGTCATACTTTTCCAAAATTGCGTCAACTGTCTTGCCTTCGCCGATTTCAATCTTTACGGACACTTTATTTAAGCCATCCTCAGCCGTAATGAGCTTGACCGTTGACGTATGTTCAGTAACCTTCGTTACTTTGCCGATCAATCCCTTGGGCGTAATCACGGCATAGTTTAAGCCAACCCCATCGGCACTGCCTACATCCAAAGTCAACAGATTATTCCATGCTTCCTGAGAGCGGGACAAAACAGTCGAAGGAATCAGATCGTAATCGGAAACGATCGTCTTTAATTCGGCGATCTGTTTTAACTCTTCAATCTGCCGCTGCGATTCCGCAAGCTGTGCCTGCAGTGAGGCGATCTGATCAACTTGCGTCCGAAGCAGATCATTTTCCTGACGGACCTGCCACAGTCGGGAGAAAGAAGTAAAGAAATCCGTCACCGTCGTTACCGGATAATCAATCAATGAGTATTTAATCATGGAAAAAGCGTTATACCCCTGCCGGCTGATTTCGCTGAATGGCGTTGTGACGCTGACAACGTTCAAAATCAAGGAAAGCGAAACGGTAATGCCGATCAGCCAAAGCAGTATTTTTTGAAAACGATTCAATTTCATTTTATCACCTGCGTCTATTATACGGTGATTGATCCCGAACTTCAATCTAATAATCCATGTGCGCGAAAGCTGAAATACTGGGTAGTACTGACGATTAAATGATCCAGCAACTCAATTCCAATCAGTTCGCCAGTTTCTTTTAACCGCTGTGTGATAATGCGATCTGCCATGCTGGGAGTCAGATCCTGCGATGGATGATTGTGGACGACTAAAATACGGCAGGCTGACGCCAACAAGGCTTCTTTGAACACCTCGCGAGGATGAACAATACTGGCATCCAGGGTTCCCTTGAACAACAGCCGGTGTTCCAAAATGTGATTTTTTGCGTCGAGATAGATCGCTAAAAAATGTTCCTGCTGCTTTCCGCCGATCTCCCGGCCTAGCCAGCCCATCAAGGCTTCGGGATTGGAAACTACGTCGATATCACGGGTTCGTTCTTCACTGATCCGCCGCGCCAGTTCAAAACAAGCTAAAATTTCCAAGCCGCGAACCTGACTGATCCCTTTGATCTGCATCAATTCTTTCAGCGTCAAACGGGACAGCCCTGCGACACCCTGACTCCGGTGCAGCAATTCCTCGGCGATCATCAGACTGGAAGTTCCGGGAACACCGCTGCGCAGGATCAGCGCCAATATTTCTTTGTTGGAACAATGCTCAATTCCCTGCTGCAGTGCTTTTTCCCGCGGCCGTTCTTCACAGGGCATTTCTCTTACGGTTGTGATGTACATCCCTCCAATACAACGGCAGTCTGACCTTCTTCCAGCTGTTGACGCTGCGTTTCATTCAGCGTGCATGAACGTTCCATCCATTCGTAATCCAGATCAATCATCCGCTGTTTGCATTGCCGGGTCACCTGTGGATCCAGGCTCATTCCCACGGCGACAATCTGGTATTGATCCCGTGGATAAACAACGGGCGTAAACCCATCCTGCTCTAAAAATGCCGTCAGCTCACGAACTGAGCTTTCCTGGGCAAATACCCCGGCTTGAATCCAGCTCAGGGTCGAAGTGGAAACAGGATCATTGTCCGCATTGACCGGCGCCGCAGGTTCCGCGCTTGGCGTGACCGTGACTTCCAGAGCATCTTGGGGAGCTGAACTTGTTTCACTGATCCGGGCAAACAAGCCAAAATACAGAACGCAGAAGCCCAGCGACAACAGTACGGCCATCATGGTTACGATTGAACTTTTTTTCATTTGGCTTCACCTCTGGTATCAGCCTATGAAAAAGTCAAGCGGTTCAGTCAGACTGCTCACTTACAATATTCGCTGAAAATTTGATTTTGCCTGTCTAAAAAACCAAAAAAGGAGATTTTTTCTTGTTTTTCTCCTTTTTCCTTTATTTTTTACAAAACAGACTTGTTTTTAAGGCTTCAGGATCTTCTGAAGCCGCGAAGGCCAAAGTGATAATCTGGGCCAAAAGCGGCTCAATTTTCTCTGCGTGGCCTTGATGATCTTCAAACTGAACCTGTTCGATCAATTCTGCGCTGAGGACCGCCAGCCGCTTTATCGCCTTATAACGTTCCATGATTTTGTTCCTTTTCATTTTGTTTCAGGATCATCGCGACAGCTTGGGCAAAAGCTCCCTCCTCACAGCTGCCGACAAGATGATCCACCTGCGTTTTAACCGCCTCCACAGCGTTATTGGGCGCAAACGACAAGCCGGCTTCCGCCAACATCTCCCGATCATTGTTGCCGTCCCCGATCGCCGCCAGTTCCTTAAGCGGGATGTCGCGTTTTTCGCACAGCAGCTTCAAAGTCAGCGCTTTATGTACGCCCTGCGGTGTAATATCCAGAAAACCCGGGCCGGAACGAGTCAGCGTCACATCACGGAGCGTTCTGCGCGCCGCCGCTTCAATTTCATCTAATTGATCAGGATCTCCCGTCAATCCTGCCATGCATGCGGGTTTTTGGATATATGAAAAGAAATCCGAGCCGACCACAAGGAAATCTATGCCGACAATCGTGCGGTCACTGTCAAGCGAAGCATCATAGCCGTCGGCCACCATCAGATCTTCCTGCTGAACCGCCAGGGTTACCCCGGAATGGGCATCGGAAAACTGTTTCAGCATTTGAATCTGTTCAGCGCTTAAACTATGCAGCACCGTCCGGATACCGCTAAAACAGTCAATCAGTTCCGCGCCGGCCGAAGCAATGATCATGCCGCCTTTTTCCTTCATCTGCAGCTGAGCTTCCAATTTCCGAACCCCGGCATAAATTCGCGCTGTGGCCAGCACGAGTTCAACCCCCTGCTCTCGCAGCTGATCGGCCGCAGCCAGGTTCACCGCAGGAATGGAATAAGTTTGATGAGAAAATAATGTGTTGTCAATATCAGACGCTAAAATTCGGATCATATCCTTCGCTCCTTGCCGCCCCTCTGCTTTCCTGCTTTTTAAGACTGCAGAAACCGAAGGGTGTAAATTTTCTATGTTTTTACTATATCACAAATTGCTAAGCACGCGAAGTCCCCAACGATAAAGAGGAATGACCGCAGATGATTTTATTCTGCCCCATTCCTCCTTGTTTTCATTAAACCTTCAAATACGAAATCAATCTACAATCTCACCATTGACCAAGACATGCCGGATCGTTGTAAAAATTGTCAGCGGATCACCGTCCGTCATGACGATGTCGGCATCCTTTCCGACTTCTAATGAACCAACCCGATCCTCAATGCCTAAATGCTTTGCCGGATTAATCGTAATCGCCTTGAGCGCTTCCTCGTGATCCATCCCGGATTTGACCGCCAACCCGGCCGACATGGCCAGATATTTTAACGGAACGATCGGTGCATCGGTGACGATCGAAACCTGCAGTCCCGCCTTGCTTAATACCCCCGGGGTGGTAAAGGTCATGTTGCGGATTTCAAACTTACTGTTGGCATGCAGATTCGGTCCGACTGCCAGCGGAACGTTGGCCGCCTGCAGCTGCGGAATAATAAACTGCCCTTCGGTCACATGTTCCAGCGTCAGTTTGAGATCAAATTCCTTGGCGATCCGAATCGCCGTGCAGATATCATCGGCACGATGAGCATGCGCCTTTAACGGCAGCTGCTTGCGGACAACCGGCAGCATCGCATTCAGCTTCATATCGAAAGCCGGCCGCTTCGCCGGATCCTGCTGAGCCTCGCTGAGCTTCATTGAATATTCGTTTGCCTTAAACAACAATTCACGCAGCTTGGCCGCCGTCGCCATCCGGGTATTGTTGTTTTTGCCTTGATAACAGCGCTTCGGATTCTCACCGAAAGCACACTTCATCGCGACCGCTTCTTTGACGATCATCTCATCCACACAGGTGCCGACCGTTTTGACCGCCGCAAAGGTTCCGCCCACGACATTCGCGCTGCCCGGACCCGTTCCAATTGTCGTTACGCCTGCGCAAACCGCTTCTTTAAATGAAGGATCAAACGGATTGATCGCATCAATGCCGCGCAGCTGCGGCGTAATCGGATCGGTGGATTCGTTGGTATCGTTGCCCTCAAAACCAATCCCATCCTCATACAATCCAATATGACAATGACAGTCAATAAATCCCGGATAGATGTCCAATCCGGAAGCATCCATCACCTCGCACTCCGAAGGAACTTCAAGATGTTCGCCAATCGCCGCAATCTTGCCGTTGTCGATCAGGATATCCGCCATGATCGTTCCCTGATCGGCCATCGTATGAAGCTTACCGTTTTGAATCAGGCGCATGACTTAAGCCACGACCTTTCCATCAATGATGACGACTTCCGGCTGGGCGGATACTTCAAAACAGCTGCCCTCGATGATCAGAATATCCGCATCCTTGCCGATTTCCAGGGATCCAACGCGGTCTTCAATTCCGATATGCTTCGCGGCATTGATCGTAATCGCTTTTAATGCATCCCATTCCTTCATTCCGGATTTGATTGCCAGTCCGGCACACAGCGGCAGATACTGCTGCGGAATGACTGGAGAATCCGTGATGATCGATACCTGACAGCCCGCAGCCGCCAAAATTCCCGGCGTTTCAAAGGTTTTGTTGCGCAGCTCAAACTTGCTGGCATGGGTCAGGGACGGTCCGACAGCCATCGGTACCGGCTCATCCTTCAGTTCATCTACGATCAGATGGCCTTCCGTCACATGTTCCAGCGTCAGTTTAACATTGAACTCCTGCGCAATCCGCAGTGCTGTAAAAATATCATTGGCCTGATGCGCATGGGCTTTTAACGGCAGCTCGCAGTGCAGAACCGGACGCAGCGCCTCCAATTTCACATCCAGCGGCGGCAGCTTGGATTCATCCTCAGCCGCGGCTGTTACCTTGCGGTCATATTCCTTTGCCTTTAAAAGCATTTCCCGCAGTTTTGACGCTGTCGACATCCGGGAGTAGTTATTTTTATCTTTGTAGCAGCGCTTCGGATTTTCACCGAAAGCACATTTCATCGCGACTTCCTTCTTTACGATCATCTTGTCAACACGCTTGCCAACCGTCTTGATCGCGGTAAAGGTGCCGCCCAAAACGTTAGCGCTGCCCGGACCCGTACAGACCGTCGTAATGCCGGCCAACGCCGCCTCGCGGAACGTCGGATCCATCGGATTGATGCCGTCGATCGCCCGCAGCTGTGGAGTCAGGATATCTGTCATTTCATTGCAGTCATCCCCTTCAAAGCCGATCCCGGAACCATCCAGGCCAATGTGGCAATGCGCTTCAACAAAACCCGGATAGACATTTTTATCCGTAGCGTCGATAATCTCACAATCCTGCGGTACGATTAAATTCTGACCGATGGCCGTGATCTTTCCATTTTCCGCCAGAACATCCGCAAGATACGGTTCCTCATGAACCGCGTCGTGAACCCAACCATTTTTAATACAAATCATAGTTCGCCCTCATTTCTTTCAATAGGTTCATTATACAAAATTTTACAAAAAATGAAAGTGACAAAATCAAAATTTCATCACTTTCATTCCTGTTACATTTAAGCTGATTCATCAGTCAGGTTTACTTTGCGGCGGCTTCTGACCCATTTTTTATGATTCTGCTTTTTCACAACGGCTCAAGGTTCGTGTCAGCGAAGCCGTAAACAGCTTGAGAAAACGCTGGACATCGACGTCAATCGCCATGTGATGATCCTTCTGCGGATCGTTGAGCCGACTTAAATCCGCAGTCGTGCGGCCTCGCCCGGCCCCTTCGAGATCGGCCTTCAAATTGACCGGCAGGGTTGTGATGAGCTCCGGATGCAGCGCTGCCGCCGCCGCCAGTGGATCATGCAGCGGACACCCCGCCAAACGGCGGCGGTCCGTCTTATAATAATCGAGATAGAACTGCATTAAACCGCACACCAAGTCGGAGGCTTTGGTTTTTAACTGCCGCAGATTGTCAATCTGTGCCTGATCATACAATGTTTTCAAAGTCACATCCAGTCCAACCAAAACTAACGGAAGCCCGCTGCTCAGCACCTCGGCTGCCGCTTCCGGATCCACGCGCACATTAGCTTCCGCAAACGGTGTCTCATTGCCCGCAACCGTTAAAGCCCCGGCCATGCAGACAACCTTACCAATTTTATTTTTAAAATCAGGATGGCAGCGCAATACTTCAGCCAGTGTTGTTAAAGGTCCGGCTGTCAGCAAGGTTAATTCAGAACCATACCGATCAGCCGCCTCTGCTATCCAGTCGACAGCACGCTGAGGCTGAATAAGCATCCCGTCCGGATCTGTCGGGGCATTGCCGAAACCATGTTCGCCATGCACAACGCGGCACATCGGCGTCGGCGCAAAAGCAGTTTGATTTAACGGATGCACAGGTCCGGCAAAAAGTGGAATATCCGTTCGACCCAGCACTTTCAGCAGCGTCGCTGTATTTTCCAGCGCCTGTTCACGGACAACGTTGCCATACGTACAGGTCACGCCGATCACCTCGGCTGCTGGATCGCCTAAAGCATAGCTCAGCGCCAGGGCATCATCAATGCCAGTATCTAAATCCAAGATTAGTTTCATCACAGTTTTCTCCTCTTCCTGTTTTCATTGTATGCTTGATTTACAGCCGCCGCAAGATGAACATGGAATTCACAAACGGAAAGGCTGCTCGAATTCCCTTGAAGCATAAGAAAAAGCCGGCAGCGCCGGCTTAACTCTTTTCTACTATTCAGCGGACTAAAAGGAAAGCATCTTCATCCCGTTTTGCTTCTTCGACTTGTGGTCATCATCCTCATCCTCCTGATCAGGCTGGATGACGCTGACTTTCACTTCAATCACTTTACGGGCATCCGTCTGCGTCACAGTCACAACAAGATTTTTATAAGTGAACGACTCTCCGACCTTTGGAATACGTTCCAGCTCATGAATGACCCAGCCGCTGACGGTGATGAAGTCATAATCTTCCTCATCTTCCAAACCGAAAAACTCAAACATATCGTCCAGATCCATATCGCATTCAATCAAATACGTATTGGGATCCAGTTCCTTGTAGTATTCTTTGACCTGATCGTGTTCATCATAGATTTCACCAACCAGCTCCTCCAAAATATCCTCCAGCGTGATGATACCCGCCGTACCGCCGTATTCATCCAGCACGACAGCCATGTGCGTTTTGGAACTCTGCAGCTGTTTAAGCAAGGTTGAGATTTTAACATGCGGACTTGTATATAACAGCGTCTGTGTGATTGATTTGAACGTTCCCATATGATTGTAATATAAATTGTAGAAATCTTTTTCATGAATGACGCCGACAATGTTGTCAATCGAGTTTTCATAAACCGGCAGGCGTGAAAAATTGTTATTGCGGAACATCAGTTCAATCTCATCCAGCGAATCGGTCACATCCACCGCCACGACATCCACCCGCGGGGTTAAAATATCCTTCACGTCCAGATCATTGAATTCAATCGCCGCACAGATCAGATCGCTTTCATGGGCTTCCAGATCGCCTTCATTCTGTGCTTCTTCTACGATCGTCAGCAGTTCTTCCTGCGTCATTGAATCATCATTTTCGACTTTAAACAACATCGAAAGCAGTTTTTTCCATAAACTGAACAGGAAATTGATCGGCGTCAACAGCGTCTGAATGAATCCGATCACTCCGGCTACCGCCATCGCAAACTTCTCTGGACTTTCCTTGGCAATGCTTTTCGGTGAGATCTCGCCAAAGATCAGAATCACCACCGTCATGACTGCCGTCGAAAGACTGACTCCGGTATCACCAAAGCCTAAATTCTGCACGAACAAAACTGTCGCCAGAGACGAAGCCAAAATATTGACCACGTTGTTGCCGACCAGAATCGTGGATAACAATCGGTCGTATCCCTCAGCCAGCTCCAGTGCCTTCTGCGCCTTACGGCTGCCGGCCGAAGCCATGTTTTTTAATTTTATTCTATTGATACTGGAATAAGCCGTTTCGGTCGCCGAGAAAAAACTCGAACATAAAACCAAGACTGCCAATACTCCAATCAGCGTCATCGTATTACTCATCTTACCTCTCTCCTTTATTTATCTTGATCTGTCAGTTTCAGTGAACTACTCTCAGAATCGGATAACATGATACCGGATGAACATTCTAATTCTTGATAATTTCATCCAGAGCGGAGACGGCAGGTACCCTAAATTAACCATGGGGTGGGGCGAATCGTCCAACGAAAACACATCCTTTCAAAAATTCTAATCTGAATTATAACATGATCTTATTCTTCACGCAATGGCAGGCACTAAAAAAATGATGAAAAAGCCTTTATCTGCGCGTTTTCTGGGCGCTTCACCGCCCATGTTTACCAAGGATGTGACGGCGGTGACGTCAAACCGATGTGCTTTTTATCATTTTCTTCATAAATCCTTTATTTTTCTTTACGAAGTCTTAAAGGATAAAAAGAAAAGATTGGAGTACAATAAGAGCATAGACAGGAGGGATTTGTCATGGTCAAACATCGACCTCTTAATGTAAAAAATCTGATGCTGGTCCTGATTCCCAGTTGTCTGATCTTATTTCTGATTTGCTACTTCCTGGGCAATTCTTATGGCTTTTTACATCAGCTGTTTCATTTCTAAGTTCCTGGCCCTTCTTGCTGAAGCGCCCTTTTAAAAGGAAATAAACTCTTGATCAGACAAATTCATAATGAAGTGAAGAAAACGATGGGACCGCCCATCGTTTTTAGTTTATTCTGTCCGCAGCGCCCGATTGAACAAAACCAGTCCAATGACGAACATGACCGCAAGGATGGCAATCGCACCGTTGGCACTGCCGGAAATCTGTGCTGTCACGCTGACCAGGGCGGTGCCCAGAAAAGCTGCCCCTTTGCCGCAGATATCAAATAAACCGAAGAACTCCCCGGCATTTTCCGGCGGAATAATCTGAGCGAAATAAGACCGGGACAGTGCCTGAATGCCGCCCTGAAACAAACCGACACAGACAGCCAGCACCCAGAACTCCCATTGCTTATCCAGCTGAATGGCAAAGATCGCGATGCCGGTATAGGCCAAAATGCAGATCTGAATCAGCTTCGCATTGTTGATTTTGCGGGCCAGTGAGGCAAAGACCAGCGCGCTGGGAAAAGCAACGATCTGCGTCACCAACAAAGCGACCAGCAGTCCCTGCGTATCCAAGCCCAACGCACTGCCATAGGCCGTTGCCATGTCGATGATGGTATAAACGCCGTCGATGTAAAAGAAGAACGCGATCAGAAACAGAAAGATTTTACGGTGCTTGCGGATCTTTTTAAACGAATCGGCCAGCCGCCGGAAACTGCCGCGGATCTTATCCTGATGATTGTCCGTTACATAATACTTCTGACGGTAGTTTTTCAATAACGGCAGCGTACAGCCCAGCCACCACAGCGCGTTGATCAGAAACGCCAGGATCATCGCCGTCATGATCGTCATCGAAAACTGTTCATAAAACAAGACGAAGACCAGACTGACGACAAATGGAATACAGCTGCCGATATACCCCCAGGCATAACCATGAGAAGATACCCGATCCATCCGCTCCGGCGTCGTGATGTCGGAAAGCATTGAATCATAGAAGATCAAACTAGCTGAATATCCCACCTTCGCTACGATAAACAAAACTAAGAACACTTTCCATGAAGTCGGAATCCACAGCGCCGCCAGAGCGCAGACCCCAACCATCACGCACAGCGCAAATATCTTTTTCTTTAATCCCTGATAATCGGCCAGCGTTCCCAATACCGGGCCGCTTAAAGCGACGATCAGCGTTGAAACTGAAGCTGCATATCCCCAATACGCCAGATAATCAACCTCCGCGATACCGGCGCTTTGACACAGCGAGTTGAAATAGATCGGCATGATCGTTGCGACCAGCAGAATAAAGGCAGAATTGCCGACGTCGTAGAGAATCCATTGTTTTTCCAAGGCTGTCAGTTTCTTATTTTCCATGTTGTCCCCCATCATTCCTTTTTTTACTCGTAGTCTTCATCATACCACGGATCCAGCGGCTTATCGGTATTCAAGTCGGCGATGTATTCATGAATCAGCCGCACGGACAGCGCAACAGCTTCCTCCATTCCGGCTACACGTTGGCTGATAAATTCAGCACACTGCGGATTAGGCTGGCGATTGATGATCAATCCGCCTTCACTTTTACGCACGCCGACCAGCTGCATTACTCCTAAAATGAAATTACGCTTCACCGTACCAGGCGCAACGAACAGATCCAGCAAGCCGATCATCGTTTTCAGCGACTTCTCAATCTCATGCGGCTGCACATCGAAAAAAGGAGCGATCACTTCACAGCTTTTTTTAGAAATCCGCAGATGTTCAGTCGACCGGGTACGCAGCGGATCCTTTCCCTGGGCAACCATCAGCGCCCGATCCCATTCCGATTCAATCTCGCTGTGACTCAAGCCGGTTTCTTCCTGAAAGGCAAAAATCGCCGGATGATTCAGGCTGTCCAGTACGAAATGATTGATGAACCCCAGCGTGTACGCCAACGCTGCTTCCGGATCTGAACTCTGGCGAATTCTTGCGCGGGCCTGTTCAAAAAACGGCCGTCCCGGTTCGTGATGCATCGCATAACCACGCTTTTTAATCGGGGCCTGACTCAGTGGTTTGTAAAAGAAAAGCAGATCCGGCCCATGCAGACCGATGTTGTAGCAATCTCTATGGCAATGAATCCGTTCCCTGAGCGCAGGCTCCAGCTGATTGAAAACCTGCTGCCCATAAACGGCATGAGTATAAGTTGCCGGCATAATTCTCCCCCTGACATTTTTCGACTTTATTATAGCATGGATCGGGGATCCGCACTGTTTCTTTTCTGTGAAACGCAGCCTAAATCGAACATTACAGCCCGCTTCCCAGCAGACTTATTCCTCAGAAGGCAGGGTTTGGGAAACAACTTGTTTTGATCACGAAGTTTTTCTGTTGCGAACACCCAAGAAATGCTACAATGAAATTAACTTAGAAAGGAGTCCAGGATGAGCATTTCATTGATTGATTTTCTGCAGCAGCTCACCCACAGCCTGCCCTTACTCATCACGGTGATCTTAACCATCGGCGTAATTCTGGTCAATGGCTGGACTGACGCTCCCAATGCGATTGCGACCTGTGTTTCAACACGGTCGATGTCGGCCCGCAGCGCTGTGCTCATGGCTGCCGTTTTCAATTTTTTAGGCGTGTTGTTCATGACGATGATCAACGCCACGGTTGCTCAGACCATTTACAACATCGCGGATTTCGGTTCCGATCCGCAGCAGGCATTGATCGCCTTATGCGCGGCGTTGTTTGCGATTGTCAGCTGGGCGGTGCTGGCTTGGAAATACGGCATTCCGACCAGTGAAAGTCACGCTTTGATCGCCGGTCTTTCCGGTGCTGCGATCGCCTTGCATGGCGGACTGGCTGGCATAAATGGCGCCGAGTGGATCAAGGTTATCTATGGTCTGGTTCTCTCTACGCTTTTGGGATTTGGCTTGGGATGGTTCTGTGTGAAGCTGGTTGAGATCGTTTGCCGCAGACGGGATCGGCGGCGGACCAACACCTTTTTCCGCTATGCCCAGATCAGCGGCGGCGCGGCAATGGCCTTTATGCACGGCGCTCAGGATGGTCAGAAATTCATGGGTGTCTTTCTGCTCGGCGTCTTTCTGACACAGGGACAGGCGCATGTCGAAAGCTTTGTGATCCCGCTCTGGCTCATGATTCTGTGCTCTGCCGTCATGGGATTGGGCACCAGTATCGGTGGTTATCGAATCATTAAATCCGTCGGCATGGATATGGTACGGCTGGAAAAATATCAAGGCTTTGCGGCGGATACCGCAGCCGCGCTGTGTCTATTGCTTTCCTCATTGACCGGGATCCCCGTCAGTACCACGCATACCAAAACCACGGCGATCATGGGCGTCGGGGCAGCCCGGCGTTTGTCCAATGTGAATTGGGGTGTTGTCAAAGATATGGTGATGACCTGGATTCTGACCTTCCCCGGCTGCGGACTGATCGGCTTTCTGATGGCCAAATTATTTTTCATTCTTTTTTAATGAAAGGAGTCATTTATGGGCAGACAATTTGATTATTTCCAGGCCTTTTTAGAAATGGGCCAGCATTCCCTGAAAGCTGGGGAACTCTTAAAAGAAACATTGGAAACCTATGATTCATCCGTGCTGAAAGAACGGATGGCGCAGATTCATACCGTTGAACACAGCGCGGATACGCTCAAGCATCAGCTGACAAATCAGCTGATCCGGGAATTTTTACCGCCGATTGAACGGGAGGATATCATGGAGCTGGCTGATGTCATCGACGATCTGACCGATGCGATCGAGGATGTCGTCATCCGGCTGTATATGTATAATATTCATCAGATCGACGTTCCGGCGGTTGTATTCTGTGATCTGATTATCGAATGCATTCAGACTTTGGTGGAAGCCCTGCAGGAATTTAGACATTTCAAGAAATCATCGACACTGGACAGTTTGATCACCCATATCAACGAGCTTGAAGAAAAAGGCGATCAGCTCTATGCCGAAACCATGCATGAACTGTTTTCAACTCCGCAGGATTCCCTGGCCATTATGGTCTGGATGGAAATTTATGAGCGGCTTGAAAAATGCTGCGACCGCTGCGAGGATGTTGCCAAGGCACTCAGCCGGGCGGTCCTCAACAACTCCTAAAAAAAACTCAAATTCCGAATTCATCAGGAGTTTGAGCTTTTTTTTACATTGCGGATTCCAGTCCGTTTTCATTCCAGAAACAACTCATTGAACGAAAGTCTTAAATTCCTTTTAGCCGAGAAAGGATTCAGCCTGCCACTGAACCTTTCCCTGACTGATCGTCATCCAGCTGTGCCCATCCTTGAGCTGTTCAGGAGCCAAAAGGAAACAATCCTGATCACAGATCGTAAAGTCCGGCTGCATTCCCGGTGCAATGCGACCCCTGCGGTCTTCTTCAAAGCTTTGCCAGGCTGCGTTTTCAGTCATGCAGGCCAAAGCTTCAACAAGACTGAACGCTTCTTCCGGACGATAGCCAGTTGCTTCAGGATGAAGCAGATCTTTCCGCGTGACTGCGCAATACAGATTGGCAAATGGGTTGAGGTCTTCAACCGGGCAGTCCGTGCCGAAGGAAACCTTTGCGCCAAGCTCGGCCAGCGAACGGAAGGCATAGGAACTTTGGGCAAGATCCTTTCCCACCCGTTGGGTAACAATATGCTGATCATAATGCAGAAAGATCGGCTGAACTAAGGCTGCGGTATGGGTTGAAGCAAAGCGTCGGATCAGCGCTTCATCGGTGATTTGACAATGCACAATGCCATGCCGCAGCGGATTGTCCGGCGTTTCTTGATTGACTTTCTCGAATTCATCAAGCACCATTTCAATCGCAGCGTCACCGATCGCATGACAGACACACTGTAAGCCATGCGTATGCGCCAACGTGACCAGCTCATCCAGCTGGGTGGGTGTCATCGTCGCGATGCCGCAGGTCGACGGATCATCGGCATAGGGTTTTCGCATCCACGCCGTGCGCGCTCCCAATGAACCATCGGTCAGCAGCTTCAGCGGGCCGAAAATCAGGACGTCATCCTGCGGAATTTGTTTTCGAAGCTCAAGATAACGGTTTAACGAAGCACGGTCGGTCAGCGTACACTGCAGCACAACCCGTACCGGCATCCGCCCTTCAATGCGCAGCTGCTGATAGGCGAAAAGCATCAGATCCATATTTTCGCTGGTGACATCATTAGAATGCACCGTTGTCAAGCCGGCCCGCGCCGCTGCCTTCATCGCCAACTCCAGCCGTTCCTTGATTTGCTCCACCGTTGCCGGCGGATTCAGCGAATTCAGCAGCAGCATGGCATTTTCGCGAAAGATGCCCGTCGGTGTCCCGCTGCCGTCCACATCAATCTGACCCTCCTGCGGCTGTTCCACATCCGTCATCAAACCCAGGCGCTTCAAAGCACAGGTATTGACACAAGCCACATGACCGCAAGCCCGGGTTAAGATAACCGGTAATGTTTCGCTGATGCGGTCCAGATCGTGACGGTTTAAAAGCCGGCCTTCCGCAAAATAATCATGATTCCAGCCACGGCCATGGATCACGCTGAGCTGCGGATGCTGCTGAAGATAGGTTCGGCTGCGCTCAATCAGTTCTTCAATGGAAGTCCCATTCTGCAGGTCGATATCTTGTAATTGACAGCCTTTGTTGTATAAATGCAGATGGGTGTCGCAGAATCCCGGCAGCACCAGCCGTCCGCCGGCATCGATCGTCTGATCCGCTTTTGGACATTGAGATTCGATCTCAGCGGCGCTGCCGACAGCCAAAATCTGCGCTGGATCCCAGAGCACATCGGTTGCCCAGCAATCCTTTCCTAACCAGATTTTGGCATTCCGTATTCTCGTTCGCATTGTTTTTCTCCTTTGCCTGACTTACAGGGCAGACTCATCGCAGAAAAAAATCAGCGGTCCCCCAACCTCTGATTCCAATTTCTTTCCTTCAAACAGGAATGCAGTGAGCCCCACCAAGAGTCCATGGCGATTCTAAATCACTGATTGATAAACCACTCGTCTATCAATGAAGTAATCATACACAATCTTGTAAAAAAAGTCAATTCCTCATGTAACAGTGAAAAGCCATAAATCAAACAATCATTTCTTTTCTTTCATTCATTTACATTTCTTTCAGTGCAAACTCACTGCGAATTTCCGGATAAGATCTTTTTTTCGTAGAGCTGAAACTCCAGGCTCACATGCGGCACAATCTGTTTCTGTGAAGACAGCGTCAAAAACTCTTCCCGCGTCACATTGCGGGCGGCAACGACTTCTTCCGGCTGCAGCATCAGTGCTGCAACATCAAAATCATGATCAAAGCGGTAAAGATCAACGATCGACCAGCCGCGGACAACCGTTCCGATATAGACCAGATCTTCCGGCGGACACATCAGTCCAACTTCTTCCCGCAGTTCACGGCTGGCGCCTTCCCGGCTTGTTTCCCCAGCCAGAACCGATCCGCCGCTCATTTCCCACAGGCAGCCATAGGGCTTATCCGGATGCCGTTGGGTAAGCAGAATCTCACCCTGCCGATTCACCGTCCAGATTTCCACGACCAGATGGTACTCCCCCTGTGCCAGGGGTACTCCGCGCGGATGCTGATGATCCAGTTTTTGCCGGTCCCAGGTATAACAATCCCACATTTCCATATTCTGACCTCCTTTAATTTACTGCAATGTGATTCTTTCCGCGGGCCTTCGCACAATACAGCGCCTCATCGGCATGTCGGAAACTCTGCAGCGCGGATTCTCCGCCCTGATGTTGATGAATGCCCAGGCTGATCGTCATCGACAGCTGCGGAAACCGTGTTTTCATCCGCTGATGAAAGCGTTCCTGAAGCTTCCGCATCTGGTCCTCTGCTTCTTCGTTGTCCGTGTCGCTCAGCACCAGACAAAATTCATCGCCGCCGAAACGATACGCTGTCCCCTTTCCACAGGCTTCATTCAGCAGGCTTCCCAATTCACTTAATACCTGATCCCCGTTGAGATGACCGAGCTGATCATTGATTTGTTTGAAATCATCAATATCCAGCAAAACCAGAACATAGTTTCGCTGCATTTCCAAGTCTTCAAAGCACCGGTTCAGTGCGCTGCGGCTGCCCACTCCCGTTAAGGCATCATGGCCGACCTTCTGCTGCAGGGAAAACCGTTCCATATCATGCCGGCGGCTGATCTGCTGGCGGCGGTGCTGAAACTCCAGAAGCTCCCAGCAAGCGGCAAGCGTTCCAGCCTGAACCAAAAGACAGATCAAAATATCACTAAAATAGTAAGCCGTGACAATTTTGTCCGGATCCCAGGATGGCATAAACGCACTGAACACACACAGCACCATGCCCAGCACGGCAATCGTCACCGTCAGCCGTTTACGCTCATACAAGGTTGTCAGCAGCGTCGGCAGAACAAACATCATATATACGGACGTAAAAGCGCCATGGATGACGGTAATCACAAAGCAAAGCAGCGTCATCGTGATTGCCACCATGCGGTCTTTTTGATTTTCTTTCCATTTGGGATTCTCAATGAACTTCCGGCAGCCCAGCACCAGCGCTCCATTGATGACGGTCGGCACCGCAACATAACGAAGCAGATAAGTTGGTACAGTACAGCTGATCAGCGATGCGGCATCCAAGACAAAGAACAGTAAAATCTCCGCCGTCGCCGTCCCGGCAGCCAAAACAGCGCAGACACGCCAATGCAGATTCCGCCAATAGGTTGAGAGCTGGCGTTCCTGTTTCTGAATTTCAACCAGAACTTTTTCTTCCACGCCTGAACCCTCCCGTCTTTTTTTAAGTTTATCACACTCTGCCCCCTGTCCTCAAGAAATTTTCCTGATCCTCACTTCTCGGCTGAAATCTCAAAGTCATTTTTTGGGGCTGCAAAACAAAAACTGCCGGCGTTTCACCGACAGTCTGCTGCATTTATTTTACAGGAACAACCAAGCCGTTGTAATGCTCGCTGATATAACTGCGAATCTCATCGCTGGTCAGAACATCGATCAGAACCTGCGTCTTTGCCGATGCTTCTTCCCCTTCACGCACCGCAATGATATTGGCATAGGTCTGAGCGCCTTCGGAATCCGCTTGTTCCGAAGTCAGAAGCAGATCCGTAATCTTGGCATCCAGCGCATAGTTGCCGTTGACAATCGCAAAATCCACATCGTTCTTCGTTTGAGCCACTAAGGAAGCATCAATTTCTACAATGCTGACGTTGTATGGATTTTCCACGATATCGACCGGCGTTGCTTTCAAGCCGACCCCATCCTTCAGTTTGATATAGCCTAAGCTTTCCAACAGCTGCAAAGCCCGTGCTTCATTGGTTCCGTCATTCGGTACGGCAAAGCTGCATCCGCCCTGTTCAATCACAGCCAGATCGCTGGAACGCCCGGCATAAATCCCTAACGGTTCAAAATGGATGCCTCCGGCAGAGACCAGGTGCGTGCCATGATCTTCGTTAAACTGTTCCAGATATGGATAATGCTGGAAATAGTTCGCATCCAGATCGCCTTGTTCCAAGGCTGTGTTCGGGGTTACATAATCCGAGAACTCAACAATTTTCAGCGTATATCCCTGCGCTTCAAATAACGGTTCAGCCTGTTCCAGAATTTCCGCATGCGGAGAGGTTGTTGCGCCAATCGTAATGACGACTTTTTCCTCAGGATCCTGCGGAGCTGCCGAAGGATCAGCAGCGGACGGTTTGGACGAACAGCCGGCGATCAGTCCGGCACACACCAACAGTGTGCTTAAGCGTTTCAAAGTTGTTTTCATCTTGATTTCTCCTTTAAATTTTTATAACAAAAGGCTCCCATCCTTGATTAAGGACGGAAGCCTCCGTGTTACCACCTTTATTTGCCAAACCCTCACGGATTCAGCCTCATTCAGTTCTGTCTTTTGATGAAGAAGAACTGCATCGCGCTAACGGGCGACTCCCGTCGGCAGCTACCCCTGAAATTTCAGGCTCGCGGCCGCGGCTTGCAGACCATGTTCCAACGGTTTTCCCTTCGGCCTTTCACCCTCTGCCGATCGCTTTTTCAGTTCTTCCCGCTGTACTCTTCTGCGCACTGCCTTGACTATTCTTATTTTCAAGTTCCTTTTTCTATTTTTCGGAAATCTGACGAAGCTTATTTCCAAGCTGGAATCAGAGCGCCATCATACTGATCATTGATGATCTGCGCCACGGCATCCGTCTGGAACAGTTCGCAGATTTTCTTATATACCGCATCATCCTTATCCGCCGTACGGGCCGCAATGATATTGATATAGGGATTGTCTGAGCCTTCCTGCACCGTTTCCATAAAGATCGAATCCTTATTTGGAGATAATCCGGAGTCAATCGCAATCGTACCGTTGATGAAGCCCGCGGTCACATCCGGCAGAATGCTTGGAATCGTATTGGCTTCAATTTCGATCAGTTCAATGTTGACGTTGTACTTAGTAATATCGGTCACCGACGGCGTATAGCCTTTGGACGGATCCACTTCCAGATAGCCTAAGCTTTCTAGCAGCTTGATCGCCCGGCCGCCGTTGGTAAGATCTGAGGCAATCGCGATCTTATCGCCGTCCTGAATTTCATCAATACTTGTAATTTTCTTGGAATACAGACTTAACGGTGCTAATACCGTTTCGCCGATGGCCGTCAGATCATAGCCGTTGGCTTCACAATCCTTATCAAAGTAAGCGTAGTGCTGGAAGCTGTCAATATCAATATCGCCGGCGGCCAGGGCTTTGTTGACCATCGCATAATCACTGAACGTGACAAATTCAATCGTGACGTTGTCCTTTGCCATTTCATCAATGATCGGCTGCCAATATTCATTGTTTTCTCCGATCACGCCAACCTTGACCGTCCGGGCTTCCTGGCCTTCCGGTGTAGAATTGGAATTTCCTTTTGGTGCTGAGCTGCAGCCGGCAAGAACCAGTGCGGCCAATAAACAACATAATAATTTTTTCATTTTCTTTTCCCCCTTAATGTGTTGTTTTCTTGATGATAACGTCCCCAATCGCCTGAGCGACGGTAACGAGAATCAAAATAATCAGAATCGTAACCCAGATGACATCCGGTTCGCTGCGTTGATGACCGTAGCGAATCGCAAAGTCGCCTAACCCGCCGGCGCCGACAACGCCCGCCATCGCCGTCAATCCGATTAACGAGATGAACGTGATCGTCGTTGCCCGGGCAATCGCAGGAATCGACTCTTTCAGATAGACCCGAAAGATGATCTGCAGCGGAGAATCCCCCATCGCCTGAGCAGCCTCAATCAGACCGCCGTCCACTTCGGCCAGCGCCAGTTCAATCTGACGGGAGAAAAACGGCACCGTTCCGATAATCAGCGGGATAATCGCCCCTTTGACGCCGATGCCCGTTCCCATGATCGCCCGCGACAGGAATAACGTCGCCGGCACCAGGATAATAAACGGAATTGAACGCAGGATGTTGATGATCTTATCCAAAATCCAGTAAACCGGATGGCATTCCATGATGCCCCCTCTGCGGGTGACGATCAGGATGACCCCGAAGAACAGACCGAGGATGAAGGAGATGGAACCCGACCAGCCCATCATCTGAAACGTTTCCAGAATACTTTGGATCAGCTTGGGAATCTTAACCATGACATTGGGAATTAATTGTTCCAGCATTTCAGCACCTCCACTTCAATGTTGTAATGCTTGAGCTCAGCTTCCGCCTTGCGCATCGCTTCCTCACTGCCTTCCAGCATGACGATCAAACTGCCCAAGGCCGCCTGCTGGATCACTTCGACGTTGCCGAACACGATGTTGCAGACAACGTCATATTTTTTTGACAGCTGCGAAATCAGCGCTTCCTTGGTTTCTTGAGCGCCATAAGTCAACTTCAATAACCGCTGGCCTTTGTGCAGCTGGACGATTTCCGCGCCGTTGTCGATCAGCTCGTAAATCTTAGTAATCGGATTGGTGGAATTGATGAAATCCATCGTCATCTGCGCTTTCGGATGCGAGAAGATATCGAGAATGTTGCCGGTTTCAACAACCTTGCCCAGTTCCATGACCGCTACTCGATTGCAGATTTCCTTGATCACAGCCATCTCATGCGTAATCAGAACAATCGTAATCCCCAGCTTCTGATTGACTTCCTTTAACAGCTTGAGGATGCTGGAAGTCGTCTGCGGATCCAATGCGCTGGTTGCTTCATCGCACAGCAGCACTTTCGGATCGTTGGCCAAGGCCCGGGCGATCGCAACACGCTGTTTCTGTCCGCCGGACAGCTCGGAAGGATAAGCGTTCAGCTTTTCACTCAAGCCGACCAGTTCCAGCAAATCCTTCACCTTTTTATCGATCTGCGCCTTAGTCAGCTTGCTTCCCTTTAATGGATAGGCAATGTTCTGATACACCGTGCGCGAACGCATCAGATTAAAGTGCTGGAAGATCATGCCGATCTTCTTGCGGATTTTGCGCAGCTCGGTTTCTTTCAGCTTTGTGATATCGACGCCGTCAATCCGTACCTGACCGGAAGTCGGCCGTTCCAGCAGATTGATGCAGCGGACCAGCGTGGATTTGCCAGCCCCGGAAAAACCGATAATACCGAAGATATCCCCGTCTTCGATTCTCAGATTGACATCTTTGCAGGCCTCGACATTCAGGTCCTTTGTCGTAAATGTTTTATTGACTCCGACCAGTTCTATCATTTTCCTCTTCCTTCCTTAAAATAAAAACTCCCGTCCCCAACAAGGACGAGAGTTGATTTCCCGTGTTACCACCTTAATTTACAGTCCGCTCACGCTGACTGCCTCTTCCGGTACGCGTTTGTTCAACGTTATACCGTATCACGTTAACGGGTGAATCCGTCATAGCCTAAGTTTCCCTCGGTATGCAGCTCCAAGACCATTTTCACAACGATTTTCACTGCCCTTTTTCAGCATCCGGGCTCTCTGTCCAGTTTCCATCGAAGTTACTATTCTTTTCAAAGCCTTTGTTTATGTACCTGATTATAGTTCACTCTTTTTACAGAGTCAATCTTTTTTTCAAATTTTTCTTCAGTTTCATGTCAAAGCTTGCAGAAACCCGCTGTCCAATTTACACAAAATCTGAACAGGACCTGACTTCTGCCCATTTTTTAAGCAGCCTTACAAGACATCCAGACCCAAGTATTCACGAATCAGCTCCGGATTGGAATTGACAATCAGCGAAGCCGGCAGCTGTGCAGCTGCACAGACTTCCTCGCAGCGCTGAAACTGTCCGATTGCATCGCAATAGTGAGCGTCGCTGCCAAACAGTACCGGAACGTTGTGCTGCTTGCAATATTGCAGCATCCCCAGCATATTCTCACGGCCGCCGACGCGGGAGCTTTTCGGATTCATCGAGGAATTGTTGACCTCAATTAAGGTATGCGTTTCTTTGCAGGCCAGAACCACCGCTTCCTGATCAATCGGATAGCGGGAGTCATCCGGATGGCCCAGGATTTTGACAAAGGGATTATGCACGGCGTTGATCATCGCCTGGGTATTTTCAGCTTCGGTGTGATGGGGGCCGAAGCAGGGAACATGCAGCGATGCAATCGCATAATCGAGCATTTTCAGCGTGCTTTCATCGAGATCCACATGACCTTCTACATCCATAATGTTGAGTTCCGCGCCTTTCAAGACCCGAATCCCCTGTACCAAATCCGGTACGACATGAAGATTACGGAAGTAGAACAAATGCGTGGAGCCCGGCATTTTCGGGGCATGATCGCTGATCCCGTAAATTTTTAGACCGTGCTGCTTCGCGGCTGCAATATTTTCGTTCAGCGTGCTGTAAGCATGACCGCTGACAACGGTATGGGTATGCAGATCCAAATAAATCATGCGTTGTCCTCCATATACTGCAGACTGATTTTACTGTTGAGTTCACCAAAGAAGCCAATCCGCTTGCCGCGCAAAGACGAGGGCAGCTGGCTGGAAAGCATGCTGTCAAATTCAACCTGACCGTTTTCATCCAGAACCACGACTCGGGCTACCCCGTCGATCTTCAATGTATCCAGCTGGGCGGCACCGATATACCAGTGAATGAGCGGATCGCGCAGCGTCATTTCGCGGACGTCAAGCTGCGGAAGATTCTCACAGAGGACATAATGATACTGACCGTTTTGAATGGAACCGTCAGCCAGCCACAGTACACTGGACATCTCGCGGGAATAGTTGCCTGGAATTTCAAGTGCAGGGACAGCTTCGTAATCATTGACGATTCTTAACGGATACGGAGCCAAAAGCAGATCATCATAACCCTTTTCCATCTGCACGGTAAAGGTCATCGGCACATTGCCCAGAGTCCGCTGCTGCAGGTATTCGTTGTCCATGATCCAGGTTTTGCCGGCCAAGCTCTGCCAGCCGCTGACTTTTCCTGACGGCTTCAGCTTCTGCATGAAAACCTGACGCTCTTCCTGTTGTGCGGCCGCACAGCCGGGCTGCTGGTAAACGAGATATAATTCATCTCCCTGCGGCACAAAACCAATTTTTAATGCTTCTCTTTTAAACACCTGGGTTCCGGTCGGGGCAACAAACAAACCATGATCTTCCTTCAAGCCGGAAGCTTCAGTGCGCCATCCGCCGCCAGCTTCACGAACTTCCAGCGTCAGATCGCCGTGTTCAAAACGCGCCCGCACAACCTGATCTTTATTCCCATACAGGCCGGTAATTTCGACCGGATGTACGACCGTTTTCATGGCCGCCAACGGCACCGCTTCAAATTCGGCACCCTGAGCCTTGAGAATCTCAAAGACCAGCTCTTGATTCAGTTGGGAAGCACTGCCTTCCTCGGTACACAAAACCACCGCGGCGCTCAGCTGACAGTCAGGAATAAGAAGGGAATGCGAATTGAAGCCAAAGGTCGAACCCGACTTGCACAGTGCCTGTTTCTTAAAGCCTTCAAACAACCGCATTGATACACAGTCCCAGCCCAGACCATACCGTTCTGTCGTATTGTCCGCAACAACTAACCCCTGCGGCTGCTGATCACGGTTCATTTCCGCCAAGCCCTCTGCATCAACCAGTTTTCCCTCGCGTAGCGCGTCTAGGAAAAGGCACAGATCTGAAGCCGTGCTGTAAATGCCGCCGGAGCCGATGCCATTGACATATTCCTGCGGAAAATCCAGATCAAACGGCGATTTAGCCTTGATGATTTTGCCGTCCATGATTTCATGGATCGGAAAATCCGTATGTTCCATGCCTAACGGTTCCAGAATTCTTTCATAAATAAAGGAGGAATAGCTCTGACCGCTGATGACTTCAATCAAAAGTTCAGCCAGCGAAAATCCATCGTTACAGTAAACGCTGAACTTGCCCGGCTGATCTTTCAGCTTGCTTACTGCGGCGTATTCAATTTCTTCCTTGAGATGATTGCGGTTGCGGGCGTTGGCATATTTGCCTTTGAAGCAGTTGCCCGGCAGGCCGCTGCTGTGGTTCAGCAGCATCCGCACGGTAATATTTTTATACCGTGCATCCGGCATTTTGAACATCGGCAGTTTTTTATAAACCGGCTCATCGAGCGTCAGTTTGCCTTCCTGCACCAGCATCATCACGGCTGTTGTGGTCAGCATCTTGCTGATGGAGCCGATTGAAAACATCGTTTTTGCCGTAATCTTAGCCCCTTTTGACGCAGTTTTACCGCTGCGGTAATGATAGATTTCCACGCCCTGCTGATGCACGGCAACATCCATTGCGCGGACAGAATGTTCGGTAAAAAAGGCTTCGCACAAAGCGTCCAGCTTTTGATTTTCCATTGAGTTCCTCCTCTTTTTCTATTTTCAGTATTCCTCAGCATCAAGCTGGAAATACATTGAAGTCCAAAGACCTATTTATTATACTTGGTTTACGCTTAAATCACAACCAGCCGAAAGCGTTTCCGCAGGATTTTCGGGATGATTTTTACCGGAGTTCTTAGTATAATAAAGACCATGAGGTGAACGGTATGAAAGAATTTCAAATGTTTTTCTTTGACGTCGATGGAACGCTTTTGGATAATCGCAGCCATCGGATTTCCCCGGCAGTGATTGAAGCCCTGCACACGCTGCAGCAGCGTGGCAAAAAGATCGTGATCAGTTCAGGCCGGGATGTCCATACGATCATGTCGATGCCGCAGCTGGCCGCGATCCAGTGGGATGGCTATATCTGCCGCAACGGCAGCGTTGTTGCCGACCAACATCAGAATGAGCTGTTCCGTTATTTCTTCGATCTGGAAACGATGCACAGACTTGAAGAAGTATCCCAGAAGCTCGCATCCCCCATTCAATACATGGGCCATACAGACTGGCTGAACCTGCCGCCGACCGAGGATTTCAGGGCCGCCTGCGCTTTCTTTCACCGGGATCCCAACGCGATTGAGATTCGTCCGACCTTACCCGACGAACAGGCGACCATGGCGCTGGCTTTTGACAAAGCGCAAAGCGATTATACCGAATATCGTCAGATTCCCGGGCTGACTGTGCTGCCGACACCGTTTCACTATGCCGATTTAGTCGCTAAAGGGATTGACAAAAGCACCGGCATTACATTGCTTTGTCAGCATCTGAACCTTGATCCGCGGGATACCATGGCTTTTGGCGATGGGATCAATGATTTGGAAATGCTGCAGGCTGCCGGCATCGGCGTGGCCATGGGACAGGGACGGGATGAAATTAAAGCTATCGCTGATTATGTCAGTGACAGCGTGGAAAAGGACGGCATTGTCAGTGCTTTGAAAGCTTTTGGTCAGATTTAAGCGGATCTCAGTCCGCTTTTCATTTTTTTAAAATTTATTTGACTTAGTCAAATATATGATTATAATGAAGCGTATCAGGAGGTGTCTTATGCAAGTTTCTTTTTCTTATCTGATCTGCCAGCTGCGCAAGGATTACACGGCCTTTCTGCAGTCGCGGCTGGATGCGTTTGAATTAACCGTCGGTCTGTTCCCGTATTTGATTTATCTTGAGCATGCCGGCGCCTGTACCCCCTCCGCAATGGCAAAGCAGCTGCGCCAGGATAACGGCCACATCACCCGCTGTCTGGACAAGCTGGAAAAACTGGACTGTCTGAAGCGCTGCCGCAGCGAACAGGATGGCCGCGCGTTTGTCGTATCGCTGACGAAAAAGGGCCGGCAGATCTGTCAGGAAATCACGGCGGCCAACCGTCAATGGGAGCAGCGGGCGCTCGAAAGCCTTTCAGAGGATCAGAAAAATCAGCTGAATCAGCTTTTAATTCAGGTGGTTCAGGATCTGAGGCCAGCCCGATGAAGCACGCCTGCTTAGCCCCGATTGTTATCGGCGGCTGTGAGTTCAAAAACCGGATCTTTTTCGCACCGACAACGCTGGGTTTAAAAGCGGAGGAAAAAACACGCAGGCTGAAAGCGATTGCGGCGGGTCAGACGGCGCTGATCATCCTGCCGGACATTCCTGTTCTGGGCGCCGGCAGCCTGCAGAATCATCGGACATTTGCGTCTTATCAGCAGCTCATCCAGCAGCTGCACGCGGAAGGCTGCAAGGTTTCTGCCCAGCTGCATCTGTCGGATACTAATTTTAAAGTGATGCTGAAATCCGTACCGGCGCTGATCACCCATAAGCTCAGCGCGGATCAGCTGCGCCAGAAAGTCAACGATTCTGCCGCTGTCACAGTCAACGAAATGTCGTTATCCCGAATCCAAGAAATTATTGCCGCTTTTGGCCGCAGCGCCCAACTGGCCCAAAAAGTCGGGTTCGACATGGTGCAGATTCATGGGGATCGGCTGGTCGGCAGCTTTAGTTCCTCCCTCATCAACCAGCGCAAGGATGACTACGGCGGCAGTTTAACGCATCGAATGCGGTTTGCCTTGGAAGTCATCCGTGAAGTTCGTCAGCACTGCACGCTGCCCATCGATTATAAATTAGCCGTTCGCCAGACCGATCCGGATTACGGCAAAGCCGGCGTTTGGGAGCAGGACTTGGATCCTGTGGTCAGCTGGCTGGATCAGGCTGGCGTTGACTGCTTCCACGTTGCCTTAGCTAATCATGGTGCTCTGACTGATACAATTCCGCCGGCCAATCATCCGGTTTTCTCTGGGGAAGGCTGTTTTCTCAAATTTGCGGAGCAGGTCAAAGCTCTGACAGCCAAACCGGTAATTGGCGTCGGCAGTCTGCGCCATCCGGATATGATTGATCAGGCGATTGAAAGCGGACGCATCGACGCGGCTGCCATGAGCCGGCAGCTGATCGCGGATTCTAACTGGGTTATTCAACTCATGGAAGATCATCCGGAGCAAATCCAATATTGTATCGGCTGCAATCAGAAATGTCTGCAAGGTTTGATGAATCATCAGGGAATTCATTGTATCTATGAACAGAAAGGAAGTAAAATGGAATGAAAATCGCGATTGTCTATCAAAGTTTGACCGGAAATACCCGTCAGCTGGCAGAAGCTGTCCAAGCCGTTCTGCCAAGTGAAATGCTTTTCTACATCGGAACCCCGGACGCTGAAGCGCTAAAAGCAGATTTGATTTTTGCCGGATCCTGGACTGACAAAGGGCTCTTTTCCCAACCAATGCTTGATTTTCTGGCACAATGTCACAACAAGTCTCTGGCCTTGTTTGCGACCTGCGGTTTTGGCCAGGCAGAAGAATACTATCAAGCAATTCTGCAGTGGACAGCTGCTAAAATTCCTGCTGACAATTTGATTTTAGCCAGCTTTGCCTGCCAGGGACGCATGCCTGAGTCCGTCAAACAGCGCTATCAGGCGATGCAGGCCAAAGAGCCGGATAACCCACGCTGGACTTCCTTGCTGGAAAACTATGACAGCGCTTTATCCCATCCTGACAATACCGATTTACAGCGCTGCCAACAGTTTGCCCGCGATGTTTTGACAAAAATAAAATAGAGGAAAAATCTCTCACTGACACGATGTTTGAGAGAACCAAAAAATCAGCAGAAAACAAATTTCCGCTGATTTTTTTTGATTTTATGAACGAAGATTATGCGCTTGCTTCGCACTTACACTATTTGCTTATTTTCTGCATAAACAATGCAGCACAGTTCCATCTTCCGGTTTATATATTTCGCCTTTTTCACACAACAAGACAGTATATCCGGTATCTTCTGCAAATCGGATTAATTCATTTGAATCGAAGGTTTCCCAATATATTTTTGCATCAGCATACGGATAAAATCGTCGGCCTTTCATATATTCTTTATAGTTATCCATTTCAAACCCGTAATCATGACCTGAAAAGCTCAACAAACCGTCTGTTGTTAAAACGCGTTTACACGCTGATAAAAATTCATGTTTATATTCATTGCCATAGAACAAGCCAAACGTTTGCGCCCATATAATAACGGCATCAAACGAATTATTTTCAAAAGGCAGCTGATGCCCGTCATACCATTTAAACGCAATATCATAACCTTTTTCAGACGATAACGTTGTGACTCGACTGATGACTTCATGAGAAATATCAATCCCTGTAACCACAAA
Source organism: Holdemania massiliensis (assembly GCF_022440805.1). Classification (NCBI taxonomy): domain Bacteria; kingdom Bacillati; phylum Bacillota; class Erysipelotrichia; order Erysipelotrichales; family Erysipelotrichaceae; genus Holdemania; species Holdemania massiliensis. The sequence goes on from NZ_JAKNTK010000001.1 coordinate 2,368,409, forward strand.
CCCCATATCAGACAAGACAAAAGCCTCTCTTCCCAAGCCACATCCCACGTCCAAGATTTTTGATTTTTCGGGGAAAAGCTTCGCAACGGTCAGCTCCCATTTTTTCAAACGCGAACTTTCCAAGTGCTCCATTTCATTAACATTTTCCTTTGTTTCATACCATTCGGTAACAATACTGCGCATTAGGACGTGCCTCCTATGACATAAAATAGCATCATCGTTGATAACGGAGAAATTACACCGTATATCCCATTGCCGTATAACTTAATCTTATGTGCTTCCTGTAGGCTCCGATTGAAGAAATCCGCCGAGAATTGGGGACTGCCTCATAACAAACCTTTTGTGGAAGAGGATCCCTTCTTTCAAAAGGGCTTGACCGAGAAACTGTTTTCAGTCCCGCGGCTTTCCTGCGTCAGTCTACTCTGCTCTGTGATTCGCTCGTACAAACGGCTCGTCGATATGTTCATCTATCAACAGCCCATATTTTTGAGGTCTTCTGTAGGCATTGCCGTGGACTTCGCTGCGGCGATATTCCCGCAGCTGTTTTAAATCTAATGCTGCGAGATAGACCCCCTCTTTTTCATCCGCCTGTAAAATACAGGTATCTCTTGACCCTTCCAAACCTGGCAAATACGCAACGCCGTCGAAGACCGTTGAATTTCCATTGCAGTCGGGCACTGTATCCGGGTAGTTGCAGGTTGCCACGCAAAGCATATTTTCGTAAGCTCTGGCGCGAAGCTGCGACAGCCGATTGATCTCCATTGGACAAGCGTTGGGTGTAAGAATGACCTCTGCGCCTTTGAGCATCAGAATCCGGGCACTTTCAGGAAATTCACGGTCAAAGCAGATCATGGCGCCCACCTTCACTTTTCCGCAGGCGGTATCGAGTTCTGCCACCTCAAACTCTTCCCCACGGGTTAAATGACTTTCGACATCAAAATCACACGTATGAAATTTGGCGAAGGTCAATATCCGATGTCCTAAACGGTCAAATAAAATCAGCGTATTGCGCGGGCCGGTTGCGTAAGTTTCCAGCAGCGTGATGCCGATGGCCATTTCTAATTTCTGGGCAAGTTTACCGAACTGACAGATAAAATCACTATCAGCCGGAATGGCTTCCGCCATCCATTCAGAACCAGGACGGTCATATATCGCATAGCCATTGCTCCACATCTCTGGAAACAAAGCAAGATCAGCACCCATTTTTTTCGCTTTCCTGCAGGCATCCAGACCTTTTTCAAGATTTCCCTGCAGACTGCCTGTCGGAGTAAGCTGCAGCAAAGCTATTTTTAACTTATCCATTTTAAGTCCTCCAATTCGAAAGTTTTTCAACGGTTAGCGATAGAACTGTCCTGTTCCCCGATGGCCGCCAGCAGCGCCTGCTGAACCCGCGGATCGGCAAAGCAGTTGACCGAAAGCAGCTCGACAGGAGAAACCGCAGGATCAATGCACTCCCGCCAGTATTTCAAGTGAACCTGATCAATCGGATGCTCTGATACCAAGACATCTTGACCCGCACCCTGCAGATCAACCCAGGTCAGAGTCATGCCGTTTTCCCCTTCCTCCATAAAAATAGCTTCCAGCGCCATTTTTTCATCCGCCAATGTTGCCTGCACTTCAGCATGACGTTGATTCAGCACTTCCATCCATTCACGGGCCAGCGTTTCTTTTCCCGGCCGCACCGCGTAGCGGGTCATTGTCAGCTTCATCCTTTCAGAATCTCCTGAATCAGCGGCGGCACCCAAACTGAAAAATCGGCGAACTTTCCGGCCATCATCCAGGCTTCAAAATCTTCCAGCGCAAGCCAGCGTGCTTCTGTCACTTCTTCGTTCTGCAGTATTAGCTCTGCGGTATCTATATCCAAGCGAATATGAAAGACCGCGATTTTCTGATGGGGACGAAATACATTTCCTAACCATTCGCAGTTTGAAGGAGCAACGGAAATTCCCAATTCTTCTTTGAGTTCACGCTGGATGGCAGCGAAACAGGATTCCCGAAAACGCACCATACCGCCCGGACACTCCCATTTTCCGCCCTGACTTTTTTGGTTTGCCCGGCGTGAAACGAGGATCTGATGATCATGATTTTCAATAAAAGCGATAGCGCCTAAAAGCAAAACTGATTCCGGGACTGAATAATTCCGCAGCACCGGATAAGAAAGCCGTCGGCCTTGACTATCGCAGGCTGCCAGCGGCTCAGCTTCTTGTTTCAGATCGGTCTTCTGCATCTTCCTTCCACCCTTTCCGGCATTCCGCCCAAACAAATTGCACGATTATTTCAGCGGCGCAAATTTTTCATCATATTCTTCTTTGGAAATGACCGGGGCTTCATAAACCCAGTCGATGCTGAAAGAGATTGCCTTCGGCGCGTTGATCTCACTATCCTGATTGAACACTCTGTGAATCGCTTTTTTGTTATCCTCGATTGAACCCTGATACAATCGTACAATCGACATCCGGTTGGGCGCCCGATCATTGACGCCGGAAATTCGAGTGCCGATCAGATTAAACACATTCTGATTCTGGACATAACTGCGGTCCATTTTCTTCATCGTTAAATTGAACAAACCGATCATCTGTTCCATGCTTAAATTCGTCGACACGTTCTCTCCCGCCGCATCCAGCACCTTCAGAGCTTTGTTTACGTCTTTGAGCCGCACCGCCTCGGTTAAGATCGCTTGGATCACCTGCTGCTGATTGCTCTGCCGCTGGAAATCACCGGAGTTGTATGAATGGCGTTCCCGGGCAAACGCCAGCGTCTGTTCGCCATTGAGGCGATTGACGCCCTGCGGCACCCATACCGTCTGATGACCCCGTTCATCCGAAGAATCCTGACCGACAAATTCTTTCGGATTGTCAATGATCACCCCACCCAAAGCATCAACAATTTCAATAATCCCATGGAAATTGCTTTCAAAATAGAAATCGATGTCGACATCCAGCAGCTGTTTCACCGTATCCATCGTACATTGCCGTCCGCGCACGCGGGAATTGTTGATCTTATCGGATTTCTGATTGGTATAACAGGCAATCGGCACATAGCTGTCGCGCGGAATGGACGTCAGCAGCACCGTCATGCTTCTCGGATTAACGGTCGCCAGCATCAGCGCATCCGAACGGTCGTCATCGACGCCGATGATCAGCACGGTAAACGGCTCCCGGGTTACATCCTTATCGCTGCCCGGTTCCGTTTTGATTGTCAGCGTGCGGTTAAAATTATGCACATCCCGCAAGGTTCCTAACGTATCCGCCACTTCCTCGTTGGTTTCAAACATACCCTTGTAGTTCTCCGGCAGCGCGGCAACATCAATTTCCTTGTTCAGCAGCCCTTTTAACAGGCGCGTGTAATCGGAATATTCTCGATAGGTCACTTTCAGCTTCAGTTTTTCAATCTCATTTTTCGGCATCTGATAACCCTGCTGAGCCTGTTCATCATCCAGAATACCGAATACCTTGCCGTTGAGATCATTGGCACTCTGCAACCCCGCATGTTCCTCATCGCCCAGCACGACAAAGGAAACACCGACGGTTTCCTGCACTGATCCCTGATTCATCATTTTATCCAGATTCACGTTCAGCCGGCCTTCAACATACACACCGAAAGCACTGATCAAGCCGATCACAACGGCCGCAGTCATCGTCGTTTTCAGCAAGCTGACACTGCGGCGTCCGATTGCTAAAATCGCCAGAAAATTCAAAATTAACGCCGCGATCAGCACGATCAGATTCAGACGGATAAATAAAGTTCGGCTCAGCGAGCTGAACTGCGTCAGTCCGATCATCGCCAGCACCAGAAACAAATTGGCAGTCAGCACGAAAAAAGCCATGATCTGATTGATCAAGGTTAAATCGCGCCGAACCTTCTTTTTCTTGCGCGGCTGAGTTTTGCGTTTGTCCATGTCGGCAGTCCTCCAGAGGTTTATCATTTCGTCATCATTTCAGGATAACGATCTTTTTAGCAACTGGATTTATTTTAACATAGAGTCCTTTTCTGTACAGGGATTTCTTTTTTTTGTAAGAATTTTGAAAAACTCCCGAACTAATCGTTCCGGGAGTTTGCATGCGAGCGGTGATTGACAGGATTGAATAATTTGGAAATTTCATTGATCAGAATCAAACTTGCGGACAAACCGAAGACGATCCCCCAACAGGCCCAATCCAACGGAGCGGTTTTTAAAATCATCTGGAAAATCGGCAGCTTGACAACCATCACCTGCAAGGCAACGCCGATCACAAATGTCGCTAACAACAGCTTGTTGCGGAAAATTCCAACTTTGAAAATGGAATGATCGAGACTGCGCAGATTCAGGCTGTGAAACAGCTGGGCAATGGACAGCACCATAAACGTCATCGTATGGGCTGTGCGGACATCGTAGCCGGAACCATATTTGAAGGCAACCAGCGAAATCGTTCCGATATACAGTCCGTTCAGCACCATAAATGCCCAGCCGCCGTTGGCGAACAGACTCTCCCGCGCATCACGGGGTTTCTGATCCATAATGTAAGGATCCTGCGGTTCCGCCGCCAGGGAGAGTGCCGGAAAGGCGTCGGTGACTAAATTGATCCACAGAATTTGAATGGCCGAGAGCGGAGCCGGGGCAATCGGCATTAAGACGATCGCCAGAAACAGCGTCGTAATTTCACCCAGATTGCAGGAAAGCAGATACAGCACTGCTTTTTGAATATTGAGATAAATGTTGCGGCCTTCCTCAACAGCGTTGATGATCGTCGCAAAGTTGTCATCCGCCAAAATCAGATCGGACGTCTGTCGTGAGACCTCCGTGCCGCTGCCCATCGCGATGCCAACATCCGCCTGTTTGAGCGACGGGGCATCGTTTACGCCATCGCCGGTCATCGCGACGATCTTCGCATCGAGCCGATAGGCTTTGACAATCCGCACCTTATCCTGCGGCGTTGCACGCGCCACAATGCGGATGCGCTGACATGCCTGGGCCAGCTGATCATCGCTTAAATTCTGCATCTGAACCGAAGTCAGCACCTGCGAAAGCGACTGGGCAATGCCCAGCTTCCGGCCGATTGCCAGCGCGGTTTCCGGATGATCGCCGGTAATCATGACCACGTCAATCCCGGCTTTATGCGCCAGCTCAATCGCTTCTTTGACGCCTTCTTTCGGCGGGTCGATCATGCCGGCCATCCCGACAAAACACAGCCGGGTTTCAAATTGATTTTCATCCAGCGAGGCGACCGAACGTGTTGCCAGAACCAGGACGCGCAAAGCTTCCCCAGCCATCTGTGCAGCTGCTTCCTCAATCTGCCGCCGCAAAATGGCCGTCATTTCCATCCGCCGGCCATCCTGCCACAGATGTGTGCACAGCGGCAGAACGCTTTCAAGCGCGCCTTTGACATACACGATTTTTTCCAGTCCGGTCTGATGCACGGTGCTCATCCGCTTGCGTCTGGAATCAAACGGAATTTCCCCTACCCGCGGAAACTGCCGGACAATCTGCGCCGGATCGACACCGTTATCCAAAGCCCAGCGCATTAACGCTACCTCAGTCGGATCACCAATTGCCCCACTCGCATCCAGCTTAGCATTACAGCACAAATAGAAGCCTTCCTTTAAGCGCCGTTCGGTTACTTTCTGCGAGCTAGACTGAATTTTGCCATTGAGATAATAAGCGACAACGGTCATGCGGTTCTGTGTCAGCGTTCCGGTTTTATCCGTGCAGATGACCGAAACCTGCCCCAGCGTTTCCACGGCATGCAGCTTGCGGGCGATCGCGTGATGATCACTCATCTTCTGAACGCCTAAGGCCAGCGAAATGGTCACCACCGCCGGCAGCCCCTCTGGAATCGCGGCCACAGCCAGTGAAATCGACGTCAGCAGCATTTCAAACAAATCGCGTTTCTGAATGATCGCAATCACAAAAATCGCAGCGCAGATAATGACCGATAAGGCGCCCAGCACTTTGGAGAGTTCCGCTAGCCGCCGCTGCAGCGGTGTCAGCAGTTTTTCTTCATGCTGCAGCAGTTTCGCAATTTTGCCGATCTCGCTGTCCATCCCTGTCGCCACCACCAAGCCCGCGGCGTTGCCGTCGAGAACGATCGTTGAAGAAAAAGCCATATTTTTCTGATCGGCCAGCGGCAGCGTCTGATCTTTGGGATAGCGGGCAGAAGCATCCTTGTCGACCGGTACGGATTCGCCGGTCAGACTGGATTCCTCGACTTTCAGATGTACAGTCTCAATCAGACGCAGATCCGCCGGAACAAAATTTCCGGCTTCCAGAAAGACCAGATCGCCCAGCACCAGCTCTGCCGCATCAATCTGTTTCAGCTGACCGTCGCGTTTGACCAGGGCTTTCATCGCGGTCATTTTTTCTAAGGCATGCAGCGCTTTTTCCGCTCGGTATTCCTGGAAAACACCGATCAGGGCATTGATTGTGATCACCGCTACAATGATGACGGAATCCATCACCTCATGCAGAAAAACGGAAATCACCGCACCGAGAATCAGAATTAAAATCATCGGATCATTGAACTGTTCCGCGATTTTTTTCAGCAGAGATGCTTCTTTTTTCTTTTCCAGCTCATTGCCGCCGAAGCGCTGCAGCCGGGCGGCCGCTTCTTTTTCACTCAGTCCCTCGCGGGCATTGGTCAGTGTTGCAGCTTCCAGTTCCTGTATAGTTTGACGATAGGGCATAGCACATCTCCTTTACCTATTCCCATCTATATCGAAAACCGAAGAAGAATAGAACGGCAGACATGCCAGGATCGAACGCAAAGCTCATCAAAAAAAGCCGGTAAGCTCCGGCTTTTTTCCTTCTTTGACAAATTAATTCGGATTGCGCCGGCTTCCGCCCCACTCGACCAGCGTGAAACCTTTTCGTTCCGGCGCAGGTGTCAGCACCTGTGGCTCAATTTCTATTGGTTCTTCAAGCCCTTCAGATACCATATAAACCCGGATTACCGTATCCGGCTGCGGATCACAATCCATCGGCATCACATCAGCATAGACAGCGGAAGGAAACTGGATTTTGTTATATGGAGACTGGGACAGGATCGGCAGCCAATAAGTAATGAAATCTGCGCTCTCCTGGTAGTTTAGCCCCAGTTGCGCCAGCTTTTCTTCCAAAAAAGAAATCGTATCTTCCCGCGCTACAACAAAACCCTCGGTCTGATCAAAACAATCTGGAATCATTGCCTCATAATACAAATAGGGATAATCACGCCCCTGCAAGATCAGCTGACCACCGCTCACCCTACCCGACCAGCCCTGGTCATAAACTGGATAGCTCAACGTCGGTTCCTGTCCAAGCTTCAGCGTAAAATCAAGCGGTGTATCATGATAAAGATAGATCACCGGCTTATCGGCTCCCATCTCATTTCGCGGCAATTCCCCTTCGAAGCTCGCATCAATTTCCTTTTCCTCGCACAGCGCCATGAGCTGCAGCTGCTGCGCTTCACTTAACGGTTCATCCCAGCCTCGGAAATGAACTGAATGATAATCCTCGCGAATTTTCTGCAGCTGCGGCCAGAGCTGCTGCCAATCAAGCTTCTGCGTTTCTGCTTCCTGAAGCTGCTCAGCGGTCAGCTGATAATAATCAGGATCGCAGTAGAGTAAGATATAGGGATGATCGGGATCCTCGGATGGACTTAAAGCAAAGCTTTCCATCCTCTGATAATCCCGCATCAGAGCTGCTGCATCATATTCCCCCTGATAGGCGTAATCCACGCCATATTTCTGCATCAGAGTATCAATGTAGGAACGCTCTTTTTCTTCCAAGGGAAGTTCCAGATCAAGAAAACTGTAAAAAATCGAATCCCCATCACGATATTGATCGGAAAGCAGCTGATCTTCCAAGGTGCCGCCATAATACGGTGCCGTGATATCACAAAGTCAACTACCCACCACAAAAAGGTAGTGGGCTTGCAACAGCCCAGTCGTAGTAACAGCTTACGCCTCCGACCTTTAAACCCCAATAGATATTGATATCTAAAGTGGCGTTACATCATAGGGTGGTTGACAGCACCCTTTACAACAAAGATTTACTCTGCTGTAACTCTATTAGGTACTTGACTATCGGCAAGATAGTGGATTCCCATACGATATAGATTCATAGCTCCAATACGGTCATCATTGGATTGATAACTACAGTTCTTGCAAGTAAACAAATGGATTTTCTTGTTACGATTCGACTTTTCAATATGTCCACATACCGGACAACACTGACTTGTATAACGAGGGTCTACTTTGAGCACAAGAGACTGATTTTGTTTTGCTTTGTAAATAAGTTTTTGTTCTAAATCGTAGAACGACCAGGATACAGATACATAACGGTTCTTTGTACGCACTCGTTCTGTGGCAGAACGCACACCGCTTAAATCTTCTAAAACAAAGAGTGTATGCTTGGGGTTAGATGCCACGAGTGCCTTTGATACTTGATGGTTAATATCTTGCATCCAACGGTTTTCTCGTGAACCCATAGCCTTCAATCTTCGTCTGGCTGAGGGTGTCTGACGCTTTTGTAATTCTTTGCGAAGTTTAGAATATTGTGCTCTTTTTTGTTTCATCGTTTTGCCACTAACAAAACCTGATTTGTGTTGACTATCGTAAGTAGCAACAACAAAGTTAATCCCTCTGTCGATGCCAACAATATTGCAAATTTCGTCATTAGAACATTCTTCTACTTCGTAAGTAACGGGGATGTGTAAAAAATATTTACCATGCTTATTTACAAGTTTGGCTGTGCCAAATTTATAGAGACTATGGTCAAAATATTGAGACATACCTTGAGCAAAATAAGGTAACTTAACACGTCCATTCAATGTATTGACTGAAAAGCAATCCTTTCTGAGAGAATAATCTCGATTCCAAACAAGGTCATATTGTGGCTGTTTAAAATTAGGTTTCATCCACTCATTCTGATTTTCAAGAATTGTTTTATATCTCGCAATAACAGTCTTTAAAACAGACTGAGCCATTTGAGATTTTAAGCCAAATCGATCTCGCAAGTCAGAATACAGTACCTTATTAAGGGCAAATTGCTTTAGGTTGTGGGTCTGGAATACATAGTTTGAAACATAATTACATGCGTCTGTATAAGCAGACATAGTAGAAGTAAGCAGTACTTTATCATCATCACTTGGAGCTATCTGTACTTTAGCAGTGATTGTGATTTGTGGCATCCGTGTCCTCCTTTCATTGATGTTCCGCTGAGTTAATTATAGAGCATTTATCCGTGAAAATCAATGTTTTGAGGTGGATTATGGATAAGCGTATAATTGTCATAACAGACGTAAATATAGTCTCAAAGTACGTATTGTACTTGTGACTAAGTATCGTAAATAATTACTTCAAGGCCATATTGCGGACGATACAAAACAAAGAACTAGGCAAGGCATAGAATTGGGAAATAAGCGCTATGGAAACAGACAAAGACCCTATACATTTTCTAGTCAGCTACGATACAACAGATAGAGTATGTGATATTGTAAAAATTATTAAACTGGAAACAACTCATTATCTTTGGACTCAATATTATAATTTTCTATCTAAACACGATTGGAAGAAACGCATATTTTGGTCTGACGGCTATTTTGCTTGTAGCATTGGAGAAGTATCATCAGCTTCGATACAAAAATATATCGAGAGCCAAGGTTAATAGTTATCAATTTACAAGGCTCCTCCCATCGTCTAAAGACAGTGGGTTTCCGCCTACTAAAAACGAAAGAATTTGATTTATGAAGCTTCCCTTCCTGGCAGCAGCGCGAATTGATAGCCATCCTGTTCCTCCCTGACCAAGACGGTATAACCATCGTTAATCAGAAACTCACGCTCGGACTTCTCTGGCATAAAGCTTTGCCTTTTCTCAGTATCCCAATCCACCTCGGTTATTTCTGCGCTGTCTTCGGATTGAAAGCGGAGCCGTGCCATCGGATCCATATCGGTGCGGGTTTCTCCTTCAAAGAGAAACGTTTCCGTGGCCTTCGGCGCAATCCAGCGTTCGATCTCAACTTCACGCACCCCTCCGATGTCTACTTTATAGGCAAAGGAAACAATTTTCTGTGCCTGTTCGGTATGATTAGTAATTTCAATCTGTCTTAAAGGCCGGGTAATATCATAGCCGGTTTCATCCGCCGGCGTGATTTCAACGGTAAACATCGATTTAATCGACTGCGGATCAGAAGAAGGATCCGGGGTCGGCTGAACTGAATTGATGTGGGTACAGGCTGTCAGCATCAGACCCATCGCCACCAGGATCGCTCTGCGGCTGAATCCGTTGTGATTAAACTTCATCTCGATCACCTCTTTTCAGGCTTTTCTGTCGGCTTGGTTCTCGGCGGCTAGTTTTTGATCGCATTTCCGAATCATTTCTTCCGCTTGTTTCCGCTGTTTTGGATAGTAAAAATAGACATGTTCCCGCTGCCGATAATACGCTGCAGCCATTTTAAAGTATGTCCGCGCCTGCTGGATATCTTTCTTCGTTCCCATACCCGAGTAAGCACAATTTCCTAAACGCAGACAAACTTCCGGATATTCTTCGATTTCTCCAATTTCCTGTAAATGGTGGTAAAGTTTTAAATACATTTTATACGCGTTGATTTCATCTTTTTCTACAAATTTGCCTTTTTGATAAGCATCCGCCACTTTCATAACGGCTTCAAAATTGCCTGATTTTGCGGCTTGAATAAAATATTGGAACCCGCGTTTTTGATCTACTTGAACCCCGCGTCCATAAGTATAACAGTATCCCAGATTGGTCATCGCCTGACTGTTTCCCAGAGCTGCCGATTTCTGATAGTAAGCTACCGCTGTTTTAAAGCCTTCCGGTGTTTCTGTCTGATAAGCTTCTGCGCCTAAATTTAATAGAATATCACTCTCATCTAAAGTCATCCTTGGCCTCCTGCCTTCTGCTTTTCTGCAGCAAATTCATGAATCGTTCCTTCCTCATTTTCCGCCAACAGCGCGGTTAACAGCACCCCGCTAAGCAGCACAGTCATGGAAGAAAGCGGACAGCGCCGCTGGCCATCCAGATCCAGACAGGCATCCTTGTTGACGCAGCAGTTATCAATCACGATATCCGCGGTTTCAAATAAACGCCGGCCGCTGGGATGATCGGATTTGATCACCGGTGACTGCTTCATGTTGGTGATCACCGCCACGGTCGTCTTATTCGACCAAAGCAACCGGGCCAATTCCACATTCATGACGCTTTTTCCCGTATTGGACGGCATTAAAAACACATCCTGGGGCTGTATTTTATATTTATCAATCAGCATCTGAGCATAATCCCGCTGCTTCTGCGTCCAGCCACTCTGCACCGGATCAAACACCATCAGCTCGCTTTCCAGGATCGGGATGATTTTATCGTTGTGAATCCCGGCCATTAAATCCTGCAGCATATGTGAATGTCCGCTGCCCATGACAATCAGCCGGCCTTGTTTGCGCATTAACTCCTGAGCGATCTTTTCAATCGATCCCAATTGCGTCTGTTCAAATTGTTCAAGGATATCCAATACCACTTTATTGAGCTGATGCACGACACCGCTGGGCTCTAGTCCAGCCTGAACGGCGAAGCTGACCGCATTGACAGCCTGAGCACCATAGGTCTGTAACATCGGCAAAAACGACTGCTCCACCGCAAACAGATTTGGATTCCCATCCTGTCGGCTGACTTCCAGCGCAAGCCATTCGATTCCCAGACGCCGGCAATGTTTTTCCATCGCGGCATACAGCGGCGTATCCTGACTGTGAAAAGTCAGAACTAAATCATGCCGCTGAATTCCCCATGCCTGAATCAAGACTTTGGCATATTCCGGACACTGAATCAGCGCAGAATACCGACGATCATACGTCATCAATTCCTGCGGAAACAAACCGATGACTTCCGCATGTCCCTGCAGCCGGGCAGTCAGCTCTTCCGCAAACAGATGGTCTTCCCCGATTCCAAACGCGAAGACATGACGTCCTTCATTCAGCCCTTTTGCCAACCGCGTTCCGATTCGCACGAAACAGTCCATCTGGGTTTCCGCCCAACCCAGCCAGCACTTCTGAAACTGACGGCAATTCTCTTTCAGCATACACAACACCTCTTCTTTAATTATACGGACAATCAAGCAAAAAGGAAGCCTGCGCTTCCTTAAAATTCAATGACTATTCGACAACGATCCGGACTTTATCGCCTTCCGCAGAGACGACGTCAACCAGTTCGCCAACCTGACCTTCTTCCACCAACTTCAGAATCAAATCCAGATCCACACCCTTGAGATCCACATTCATGCCGCTCAGTTCCATCTGCTTCGTAAAATCCAATCCAGCCCGGATCAGCGCTACCGGAACATTGACGCGAACGCGGTCATTGTTCGCGGATTCGACCTGAATCCGCAGCATTTTCGGCTGGGAAGGAGTGCTGTAAATTAACGGCCGAACCTGAGGTTCAGCGGATTTCTGCGGTTTTTCCGCCCGCTTTTCGCTTTCTTCGATCGCATCCAGCAGCCGCAGTCCTTCTTCCACACTCAGCGTACCGTCTTTGACCATTTCCATAATTTTTTCTCGGGAGTTCATGTTGTTCCTCCTATTTTTTTAACAGCGCAATCGCTTCTTCCGCGCTGATCTCACCCTGCTGCAGACGGGTCAGCACATCATCGGCCCGGGCAGGTGATTCTTCTTCCCGTTTGACTGTAAACCCCATTTTGGTGATGATGGAATCCAGCATTTTCTTCACTGTCGGATAGGAAATATTAAATTCTTTTTCCATTTCCTTGATATTGCCCTGAACCCGAATAAAGGTTTCGACAAACTGCAGTTCATCGCGATTCAGATAGCTGAACCGGGATAAGGCAAACTCACCCGTAATCTCGGTATGACAGCGGGTACAGGTTAACCGCGTTGCCAGCAGCTGATTGCCGCAGACCGGGCATGTCCCAAAAACTTCATTTCGCATCGTGTTTCCTCCTTATCCTAAAATATCGATGAGCACACGATTCGGTCCGGATTCCACTTCCACCAGCCGAAACGGCTCACATTCCTTTAATTCCTTCACCGATGTCTGAACAAACTGGAGTATCGCTTCGCGATTGTCCAGCAGGATCTGCACGGTTTCATCACGCGACTGAGCCGGAACATACTGTGATCCCCAAAGCACCACTTTTAAGATTGCGGCGGCAGCACTCAGCGGGATTGCCGGAATCGTCACATTCTGTTCAACGGACTCCACAACAATTTTAATCTTTTTGGCCATCCTCGTGTCCTCCTGAGATTATTATAAATGTTATTTAAATTATTTCAAGTTATTTTTAAGAATATTGAATTTTTATATTAATTAAATTAATCATATCAGTTCAATATCTTATGAATTCCATTACGGATTCGAATATAAACGTACGCTGAATGCAGATCTGAGAAGGTTTTCATATGATGATAATACGCAAAGGCCGGATCACTCAGCATGTCCAGAACGATATACCGCCAGCGAACGCCGCGCTCCGTCTGAATCCAGGCCGCCGCTCCCGGCTCGGGCTGAATCTGTTGATCCCCGCATTTCAGACACGTTCCGGACAAGGACACGGACACATCTTCAAGCTGTTCACTGGGATGCTGATCATCGAGAAAATAACGAACAAAAGAACAGGCTTGTTTCAGACTGTCCCATACTTCCTGATTGATTTCATTGACCTGCGTGACTGCAATTAACACCGGCGGATGGTCCTGCACGTAGCGGATAAATCGTTTCCGGCAAAGCCTTGCATCATAACTGTCGCCGAGAATAGCCGCATCCAGCAACACCAGATCCATGATAAATCCCCTCCTTCCGGATCGTTACACTTTTATTTTACCACGATGAAGCGCTTTCAACCAGCTGGAAAGAAAAAGACGGAATTTCTAGTTCCGTCCCCTCTAACTGACTGTTTATTTGCGGGAGAGAAAGAAGCTTGGAATTCCGCTGTTGTCTTCCTCATCCTCTTCCGTTTCCTTCTTGATTTCTTCAGTGATCTTATTGGCGACCTTCACTGACGGTTTTGCTTGAGAAGGCACCTTGATCTTCGGCAGATCAAACCCGGTGGCGATCACCGTCACAATGATCGACTCGCCGATCTTTTCATTGATCGCCACACCGAAGATGATATCGATATCATTGCCGGCCGCTTCACGGATGTATTCAACGGCATCATTCGCATCATAGATGGAGATGTTGGCGCCGCCGGTAACATTGACGATCGCTTTTTTAGCCCCGTTGATCTGCGCTTCCAAAAGCGGCGACTGAATCGCTTTCTGAGCTGCTTCCTGAGCCTTGTTGTCACCCTGTGAAATCCCGATGCCGATCAAGGCGCTGCCCTGACCTTCCATGACCGAACGCACGTCTGCAAAATCCAAGTTGATCATCGCCGGAACCGCAATCAGATCGGTGATCGTCTGCACGCCCTGGCGCAGAACGTTATCAGCTTCCTTAAATGCTTCGACAAACGGAATGCGGCCGATGACCTGAAGCAGCTGATTGTTGGAAACGATAATCAGAGAATCGATGAATTCGCTTAACTGGCCTAAACCAGCTTCAGCCTGAGCCATCCGCCGCGGACCTTCAAAGGAGAACGGCTTGGTGACAATTCCAACCGTCAGCGCGCCCATTTCCTTGGCGATCTTCGCAAACAACGGAGACGCGCCGGTTCCTGTACCGCCGCCCATGCCGGCGGTGATAAAGACCATATCGGCACCTGACATCGCCTCGCGGATTTCTTCTTCATTTTCTAACGCTGCTTTGCGTCCCATTTCCGGGTTAGCACCCGCGCCTAAACCCCGCGTCGTTTCCCGACCCAGTATAATTTTGTTTTCAACCGGGGATTTGTTGAGATCCTGCATGTCGGTATTGGCAACGTAGAATTCAACACCCTGAACGCCTTCCTCGACCATGCGGTTAACGGCGTTGCAGCCGGCGCCGCCGATGCCGAAGACTTTAATTTTCGCAACCTGATTGTATTCTAAATCCATCTTCATTCATCCTCTCGTTTCCTATTTCTGTTTGGCTTCAAAAAGCATATCCTTTAATCGTTTTGTAATCGAATCATCGACGCTGGCTTTCTCTTTTTTCAGTCCGCCGATCGTCACCGCTTTTTCAAACTGCGCGGCATTGACGCCGACCTGATCGGTATTGAGTAGCGGCTGCTGATCCTTATACGCATAGAACAGACCCAGACAAGCCGTCAGCGCACTGTCGCGCACGCCCAGTGTTTCCGGATAATACACCTTGGTCGGAGCATTCAGATGATCCTGAACATACTCTGCAATCTCCTGCAGCTCGCCGCCTTCGCCGACGATCACAACCTGTGTCCTGCCCGCTTTAAGAATCGGTCGGCACATCTGTTCGATCTCGCTCATCCAGCTTTCCAGCGGTTCACGGATCGCTTCGCAAAGTTCCTTTTCCGACAGCGTATACGTCTTCGTATTCTTTGACCAGATGTAAATCGGTGTCTGCAGCGGCCGGCGCTGATTCAAGCGCGTGTTGTATTTAACCAACCGCACCGCCTCCGCTAACGGCAGCTCATAGCGTTCAACCAACGCCTGACTCCACTGATCAATGCCTTGTTCGATAATCTCACAGCTGGCTAACTTGCCTTTGGACAGCAGCGACAGCGTCGTCGTCTGTTCTTCCAATCGGATCAAAATCAAATTCTGATCCATCGTCTGTTCAAACAAAGCTGCTTCTTTGGCAATGGCGAAACTGTCCAGGCTGATATCCAGCACTTCCAATCCCGCCTGTTCCACACAGTTGACATATTCAAATGCGATTTTGCGGTTGGCGCACAGCAGATCCACATCCACTGTCAGCTCATCGCACAGCTCGCCAATCGGCATCCGCCGCGTCGATATTCCATTGCAGGTATACCGCACGCAGACAGCGCTGATCAACGCTAATCCGTTTTCAATCTTGGTCTTCATTGCGTTTTTGACAGCTTCCCGAACATCGAGGACGGTAACGCGGCGATCAAAAGAAGAAACCGGCACCGTTATTTTCAGCGATTTGCGCATCATATCCCGTGAAGGAATCGATAACAAAACACGTTCAATTCGAGCACCGATCATTCGGGAAGCGTTTTCCGCCGCCCTTCGAATCGCTTTGACAACCTCATTGGGTTCGCTCAGCTGATGCAGCTGAACACCTGCCACAGGAACCCGTTCGACTTTGATTATATTAAAGCGAGTGTTGAAGAACTCGCCTACCAGCAATCTTACTTCGTGATCCGCTATATCCAGCGCCGCGAAAATCTGCTTGTCCATGCCTTTTTCGACCCCCTGAGCTACACATATATACTATATCATAAAACGGTATTCAACAAAAGAATTTTTCCAACAATTCGCATTGTGTGCCCAGCGTTGTAAAATTGTTGTCAATTTCATACGGAAGCTGCCGAATTTCATAAAATTATTGGTGTTTTCAGCCCTTCCTGAACTTACTTGTAAAAAAATCCTTTTTCTTTCTCACCTTTTTCCGATAACGCCTTGCATTTTTTGGATGATCATGTTATAGTTTACAAGCGAAATTAAGACAGAAAGGGGGGTTACGGTTAATGTCTAGAGTATGTGCCGTATCCGGTAAAAAAGCCTTATCAGGAAATAAGCGTTCTCATTCCATGCATGCATCCCGCCGCAAATGGAACGTTAATTTACAAAAAGTTAAAGTGATGGTTGATGGTAAGCCACAGCGAATCCGTATTTCCGCCCGTGCTTTAAAAACACTGAAGGCTCAGCAGAAAAACGGTTAATTAAAAAGGAGTTCTGCTCCTTTTTTTCTTTGCATTCAAAAATAACAGCCCAAGGGGCGGGAAGCTCATTGCTTTCAACACCTGGGGCTGTTTTCTTTTTGATTATCGATCAGTCTGAACTAATTCGGCTAAGCTTCCTCGCGAATGGCCACGGTATATTCACCCTCACTCCAAATTTGTCCGTCGCTGTGCTTCCAATCCGGACCTTCGCAGCGGACAAGCCAGAAACGATAGTTCTGCCGATCCTCGCTAATCCCATCGTAAAGCAGCCACAAAGTTTGATTACCGTTTTCTTCCAGAAGAGCCTGCTGCCCGTCTTCGCTGATGACTGCCGTTTTCTCAGCAAAGTCTTGTTCCAGCAGAAACTGCAGAGCCTGGGCTGGAGAGCGGCGGCTGACATACATATAGATCGTATCATAAGCGCCGCTGACAAAGCTATGCGCGGACAGTTCATTTTCCGGAAGGATCGGTTCATCCTCCGTTAGTTTTAAGCCGGTTGTCCCGTCAGTCAGGGTGTGAATGACTGCGGCCAGCACCGCTTCCTGCCCCTGCATCAGCCGGATTCGATAGGTCATCGCAAACGCTTCGCCCGTCGGGCCTGCACCTTGATTGCCTGGCGAAACTGCCCATTCCGCAGTCTTCACTTCTAATAATTGATCTTCCGCAGTGCCCGCCAGCCGCTGCACAGACGTGATCTCCGTCCGCACATCAACGCCGTTGACACGGTAAGCCTCAGCCTGCTGCGTCAGTGTCAATAAGCTCAGCCACACCGGATCGATACTGCGGGTTTCCAGCTTCATCGTCCCTTCCGGCAGTTCCTGCTGCAGCTGCGGATCTGTTTGGATCGTCTGCCGCATCGCTTCAATCAATGTGATTTCCGCTTCCTCAGCACTGAATTCTGGACTTTCTGAGAAACTCACTTCCGGCAGTGGAGCATTCCGCATAAAGTTCATCGGCTGAGTTGACTGCATCGCAACCGGGCACAGGATCAGCTGTCCATCCACAAACAGATCCTGTTCATTCAAAACCCCATCGTCTCCCAATACCAAACTCCACTGCGGCTGGCCCTCACGGCACAGAGCCAGAGCGAGCGTACCGAACGGCACACAGTCACTGTAAGCATAATCTTCCTGCAACCCATCCTTTTCCAGATGGATCCCCTCGCGGTCCGTCATGATCTTCCAATCTGTCCCCGCGGTTTCCGCAGCGATCCATTCCCCGCTGATGGAGGAGATCGGGTTATGATAGCTGATCGGATTGCCGCGGTCGCCGAAGGTTGCAATCTGTTGATGGACGCTGTGATCGGTTGTTCGATAGGTAATCGTGCAGACATCATTAGCCAGCCACTGCAGCTTCAATTTTCCCTCAACGGGATAAGGAAATGCTTCTTGTTCCCGGCGATAAAGAAAATAGCGGCTGCGGCAGAGAGACGCTTCCCCGGAATTCCGATCTTGTTTGACCACAACCCAAAAACGACCGTTTTCCAACAAACTGATCGTTGTTGGATGCTGCTGAAGTGCCTGCTGAAGCTGCAGGCTAAATCCAACGATCAGAAACAGCGCAGCACCCGCTCCGATTTTACGCAGGGCAGGTTTTTTAATAAAAACGCTGCCGCTGAAGGTCAGCGCACCAACCAACATCAAATTAAGCAAAGGATTCATCCAATCCGCAATGTATTCCCAACCTCGTGGATAAACGATAATCCAGCTGACAAGCTGCAGCGTGCCAATGCCTGCCGCCAGGATCAGACAAACAATTGCTGCCGCGATCCATCCCTGCCGTTGTTGACGAATTTGACGTTTTTGATTCATCTCGATTAACGAAGGCATCTCCTCCGCGGCTTCACTGTTCAAAAAAACTTCCGTATCCTGAAACTCAGCGGGTGAAACATTAAAAATATCCGCCAGGATATGCAGCTGATCAGCACTCGGAACCGCTTGTCCGCTCTCCCATTGTGATATTTGATAACGCGGCACAGAACACTTCTCGGCCAGCTGTTTTGGGGTCAAGCCTGCCATTTGTCGCAGCCGCTTGATCTTCTTCGCTAAGTTCATCGTTGTCAACTCCTTTGGATAGGCATCAGTGTAGCACGAACAAGCCGGCTTTTCCAGTCCCGTCCAATCCAAAATAAAAGGCGGCCCATGGCAGCCCACTCAAAGAACTTATTATTTCAATCCAAGCTCGATCATTGAACAGAGTACGATCTTCTCTTTCGTTGATTGACTTCATGTCAGTCGTGAATACTGATCTCCGCCGCTGCCGTTAATCTTGTTTTTAGTGATTCCGCTTTCCAACGGTAGAGGTGAAAGAATTCTCACTTATTCTTATTGAATACGGAAAAGAAAAGCGATCTGATCGAGAGAACGATCCGCATGCCCCAAGTCCTGGGCGATTTCTTCCCCACCCCTTCGTTTGTAGAAAGCTAAAGCTCGGTGGTTATGGGCATTGCAGCGGCAGCCAATGACCGTTTGACCCGCGGCTTTGGCCCGGCGCAGAATTTCCGTCCAAACCTGAGAACCCAGACCCTGATGCTGAAAATCGGAAGTCAAATAGAGTGCATTCACGCTCATGGCAACGCCGGTTATCGGATGCTTCGGTTTTCCCAGAATAAAGTAACCCGCATCCTGTCCCTCGGCCAGAATAAGACAGACCTGAGTTTCATGATCTGTGATCGCCTCACGAAATTTTTCAGCATGGACAGCCTCATCAAACTCCCTCAGCCAGGATTCGGGATAAATTCCGGTGTAGGTTTCCTGCCACACCCTTCGCTTCAGCCTGACCAGCCGGTCAAGACAATCTTTACTTGCTGTAGTAAACGTCATCATGAGTTCATCAACTCAGTCAGCTGGCGGCACAGTGCTTCCACGGAAATCACGGAAGGATCCGTACAGTCCACAGGAATCAACGTTCCAATCGCAAAGCGACGATAGCCGCGCTGTTCAATGCTTTGTTCAAAATCAGCGAAGCAGATTGGATCGGGAATCCGATCGGGCTCCACTGTCGGATAGCGGTCATTAACGACATGTCCCCGATGCCGGGAAGGCGATTGATCCCGCTTGACAAACCGCTCATAAATGGTCCGGGTATCGCCGTCAAACAAGATTGTGATCATCTGACAGCCGGTCTTTTCCGCCAGCCTCTGCAAGCCCGGCAGCGAAAGATCCTCAAAGTTATTTTCCAGAATGACCGATTGTCCTGCCGTTAAACATTGCAGCGCCGTGTTATAGAGAATATCCATCGCGGCCAGTCCCAACTGAACTTTTTCCTGCCGGCTTTCAAAACCCAGACGGTCAAAAAGATCCTCTTTGATGGAATCTTTGGAAAACATCGGGATTCCCAGTTTCTGACTTAACTGAATCGCCAGCGTCGTTTTGCCGCTGGCCGGCATTCCCGCAAGACACACGCACGTTGGCTTTTTGTTTTTATTCATTGACTTATCCTTTCCTATCCTTCAATCAGGAATTCGGCTTGGCGTCGTTGCAGCGAACGACCAGGATCCGTCCCTGATCCAGCGTCACCACCGCTTCCTGATCGACAATTTCATTGGATATCCCGATCGTATCGCCGCGATCCATGAAATAATGATCGAGCGGATAAAGAAAACCTTCCAGCGTAATCACCGCCGGCTCAATCGCAAAAAAGGAAATAAACCGAGCGGCATTGGCCTTAAACACATGCCGTCCAGGTTCCAGACAAGACAATTCATTGTTTTTTTCACGCAGGATAATCGGGACTTCCTGATACATCACTAGAAGCAGATTCGCCAGCTGATGATCCTGTCTTCCGCCGAGGCCGCCGGTCAAAATGATCGGCTGATACCCCTGTTCCTTTGCCCAGTGCAGCGCCGAGAGCGCGTCGGTTTCATCCTTCATTACCGGAAGCACTTCCACTTGATCGGCATACTGACGGATCGTTGTCATTTCTTCCGCATTGACTGAGTCGAAATCCCCGATCGCCATCACCATTCGCCGTTGTTGTCTGGCACATACGAGCGCCCCGCGGTCAGCACCGATCAAATCGCCTTCCGCCTGATCACAGTTCTGCGCCATCCCCAAAACAATAGTACAGGGTTTTAACATAGCGAATCAACAGCGTCGATAATGTTGTTTTTAAAGATGTAACTGCCCGCAACCAACACATCTGCGCCAGCCTGCTTACACAGCTTTCCGGTTTCGGCATTGATCCCGCCGTCAACCTCAATCCGTAAATCGGCATTTTCAGCCTGAGCCCAGGCCCGCAGCTGAGCGATTTTTTCCAGAGCGGACGGATCAAACTGCTGCCCGCCGAAGCCCGGTTCCACCGACATCACTAAAACCAGATCAAAGTCCTGCCACAGATCTTTTAAGACATCCACCGGAGTTTTCGGTTTGATCGAAATGCCCGGCTTTACGCCCCACTGCCGCAGCTGCTTCGCCAGCTTGCGGCAGGCCTCTGCATTTTCCATCGCTTCATAATGAAAGGTGAGCCACTGTGCTCCGGCCTCGATGAAAACCGGCGCATACGTTTCAGGATCCGTGATCATCAGATGCACGTCCAGTTCACAATCCGTCAGTTTACGGAAAGCTTTGAGAATGTCCGGACCAAAGGTCAGATTCGGGACAAAATGGCCGTCCATCACATCGTAATGCAGCCATTGAGCTTGGGAAGCGTTGACCGCTTCCATCTGCGTGTTCAGCTGGGTAAAATCCAGCGATAAAATCGAGGGGGATATGATCGTCATCAATATTTCTCCTTTCGGCCCTGAACGAGGGTCAGACAATCCAAATAATCCGCATAGCGAATGCGGGAAACCTGCTGCGCCTCGACAGCCTGCTTGATCGCGCAGCCCGGTTCATTCTGATGGATGCAGTCGCGGAACCGGCACTTGCCTAAATAAGGGGCAAAATCAGGAACACTCTGCGCCAGTTCCGTCGGCGTCATGCGGCTGAAGTCCAGCGACGAAAAACCTGGCGTATCCGCTACCCAGCCGCCGGCCACCTCATGCAGCTCAACATGCCGAGTCGTGTGCTTGCCCCGTCCCAGGGCTTTGGAAATTTCCTGAGTCTGCAGCTGAAAGGCTGGATTCAGCTTATTTAATAAGGAAGACTTGCCGACGCCGCTCTGCCCGGTCAGCACCGTAACTTTGTCCTTTAAAACGCCGGCCAGATTTTCATCGAGTTCTTCCCGGCCGCTCAGCACGACTTCATATCCGCTGCGGCGGTAATCCTCAATCCAGGCATAGACTGGATCCTGGGCCTGCACCAAATCCATCTTGGTAATGCACAAGACCGGCTGAATTGAAGCGTTGACAATCAGAAACAGAATCCGGTCCACCAGCGTGCAGGAAAAGTCCGGATCTTTGGCAGACATGACGATCAAAGCCTGATCGACATTGGCCACCGGCGGACGGATCAGGGTATTCTTTCGCGGAAGGATCCGCTCAATTCCAGTTTGATCGCCGAAATCCGTGTATTCGACCCAATCCCCGGTGCGCGGCTTATCCTGCAGCCGAACCTTGCCCATGGCCACGCATTCCACGCGCCGTCCATTCTCGTCCGCAACCAGATACTGGTTGGAAATAATTCTGATTATTCTTCCGATCATAACGCTCCTTTTCTAATCGCTTCGATGCGCTGCGGCCACTTCCCGCAGTTTTGCTTTTTATTCAGCTGTTCAATAATAATATAAGGTAATGTAGCTTTCTTCATTTTGTTCATACAACGTGCCAAAGCCCGGCGTGCATTGAATCACAACCCCGCGTTCAACACTGGCTGCTTCTTCCTCGCTCATGCTGTCAGTATCGAGTACCGAAAGGATGACTTCCGCGCCCTGCCCTTCCAACAGCGACTGAGCTTCAAAAACATCCATCCCCTTGATCGACCAGTCAATCTGGAAGGTCGGATAGGCGGCGATCACAAACCGGATCGTATTAGTTTTCTGCGGATCAATCTTCGACTGCGGTTCCAGCAGCTCCTGACGCAGAATCGTTCCGGGGGCGCTGTCGCTGGCTTCCTGTGTCGTCTGAATGCGGATATTGGCGCTTTCCAGCTTCTCACGGGCTTCGCTGATCTTCATGCCGACATAATTTTCAATGACGACATACCGCCCCAGCGAGACCTTGACCTTCACCATCGAGCCATTGGTCAGCATTGTCGACGCCGCCGGATCACTTTCATAAATGCGATCCTTCTCCACGTCATCGGTTAAGGAATACGTAATCTCGGAACGGTTCAGTTCCAGTCCGACATCGCTCAAGGCCGAAGCAGCCTGTTCTACGGTCAGGTTGTTCAGCGGCGGCACCTCAACGAGCTGGCTTTTGCCGCCCCAGTTGCCGGTCAGCGCCAGGATGAAGATCACCGCGGCAATCGACAGTACGACTAAGCCGGTGACTAACAGCGTCATCCAGGCATTGCTTTTCTTTTTGCGTTTCTTTTTCTTTTTTACCGGCTTAGCGGCTGGACGGGATGAACCGTTCTCCTTGCGCCGGGCGGTATCCATTGCGATCGTCTTGTTGCCTTCACTCGGCGTCTTAAAGACAACCCGCGGCTCATTGGCTCGATTTGGCAACAGGCAGGTCGTTAAATCCTGAAGCATGACTTCACAGCTTGGATAGCGGAAGTTTTTGTTTTTCGCCGTCGCGCGCAGGATCACATTTTCCACGGCCTGGGGCAGCTGCGGATTCAGCGCACGGATCGAAGGAATTTCCTCACGCATGTGCTTCATCGCGATCTGCACTGCCTGTTCGCCATGAAACGGGACCTCGCCGGAAAGCAGTTCGTAAAATACGATGCCCAGCGAATAAATATCGCTCTGCCGGGTCGCCGCCTCCCCGCGCGCCACCTCCGGCGCCAGATAATGCACCGAGCCCATGACCGAATCGGACTGCGTCAGCTGCAGGGCATCCTGGGCTAAAGCAATACCGAAGTCCACGACCTTCAACGTTCCGTCATCCTTGATCAGAACGTTCTGCGGCTTGATATCGCGGTGGATGATATTGCGGCGGTGCGCTTCAGCGACCGCGCTGACCAGCTGCTTCATAATGGCGACAGCCTCTTCTTTGCACAAAGCGCCGCGCTGGGCGATCAGCTGCTTCAGATCCTTGCCGCGGACATATTCCATCACGATATAATGGTATCCGTTTTCCTCACCGACATCATAAATATCGACGATGTTGGGATGGGACAGCGCCGTCGAAGCATTGGCTTCGCGCTGAAAGCGAAGCAAAGCTACCGGATCGTTGCTTAATTCCCCGCGCAGCACCTTGACGGCAACTTCGCGGTTTAACAGGGTATCGACAGCGACGTAAACATCCGCCATGCCGCCCTGCCCAATATGCTTGACAATCATATAGCGTTTGGCAATCATTTTGTTCATCGCTTATCCCCCGCTTCCTTTTGGATCAGGATGATCGTGATGTTGTCGTAACCACCCTGCAGAAGCGCCAGATTCATCAGCTGCTTGCTTTTGCCCTGCAGCGTCTGACGCGGATCGAGCATCACTTTGGCAATCACGCTGTCCGGCACATAACCATGCAGGCCATCCGAACATAATAAAAACGTATCGACCGGATCGTCAATCCGGGTTAAATCAATGCGGATATTCGACCAGATTCCCAACGCGTTGGTCAGCATGTTCCGCTTCGGATGATTCATCATCTCTTCTTCGCTCAGCTCGCCATGGTTGACCAGCTCCTGCACCAGCGTGTGATCCTGTGTCAGGCAGCGGAAGCTGCCATCCTGAAAGGAAGCATAGGCACGGCTGTCGCCGATGTTGATCACATAGCTGCCCTGCGGGATCAGCAGCACGCCGACTAACGTCGTCCCCATCCCCTGATAATCCTTGCGGGTCGTGGAAAGCGTAAACACCGTGTCGTTAGCCTTGCGCACCTGATAGCGCAGCCACGTCAGCGCTTCCTCTTCATCCTTGAAGCCCTGGTTCGCGCTGAACACCTCGCTGAAATACTGAATTGCCGTCTGCGAAGCGACATCGCCGGAATTGCCTCCGCCGATCCCATCGCAGACCAAAGCGAAAACATCGCCAACCTCATTGGAGGCGATGACATAGCTGTCCTGATTGCACGCGCGGACTAAGCCGGTATCCGTAGCGCCGAAGCACTTCATTGCCGGCGCATCCTTTCATGCTTGGCGCGCAGCTGGCCGCAGGCAGCATCGATATCATTGCCGTGCTCCTGGCGCAGCGTCGCTTTCACACCCTGCTTCATCAAGGCATCGTAAAACCGCATCGCGGATTTGTAATCCGTACTCTTATAGCCGTTTTCATCTACTTGATTGTACGGAATCAGATTGACGTAAGCATTCATGCCGCGGATAAGCGCAGCCAGCTTGCCCGCCATTTCCGGCGTATCGTTGACGCCTTTGAGCAAAATGTATTCAAATGTCAGCCGGCGGTTATTCTCAACGGAATAACGGCGCAGGCAAGCCATCAGCGGACCTAAAGGATAAGCTTTGTTGACAGGCATGATTTTGCTTCTGAGCTCATCGGTCGGAGCATGCAGCGAAATCGCCAGATTGTACTGCTTGTGTTCGGCCGCAAACCGATCAATGCTCGGGATCAGTCCGCTGGTCGAAATCGTAATATGCCGAGCGCCGATGGCCAGCCCCTTATCATGGTTAATCGTGTTGCAGAAATTCAAAACGTTGTCATAGTTGTCAAACGGTTCGCCCGTGCCCATGACGACGACATGCGAAATCCGATCAGGTTCTTTATCCAGCTCCAGCTGCACACTCATGACCTGCGCGACCATTTCACCGCTGGTCAGATCCCGCTGCTTCTTCAACAAACCGCTGGCACAGAACGTACAGCCCATGTTGCAGCCGATCTGCGAAGTCACGCATAAAGAACGGCCATAGTTATAGGTCATTAACACACACTCGACCAAGGCACCGTCGCCCAGTTCAAATAAAAACTTAATCGTGCCGTCGCGCGATACCTGCTTTTCAACGAGCTGAATCGGATTGATGCAGAACTGTGCGTTCAGCTGAGCGATCATATCCTTGCTTAAATCGGTCATCTGCTCAAACGATGTGGCATGCTTGCGGTACAGCCATTGAAAAATCTGATCCGCCCGATATTTTTTCCATCCTAAACTGAGAACGAGTTCTTCCAGTTGTAAGTAACTGTAATCATAAATTGTTTTCATTGTATCACCGTTCCTTATTTTATCATATTTTTAACAGCGGCGGATCATTTTCGCGATATAAAAGCCATCCTGATCGCCTTCATCCGGGAAGAACGTTTTCTCATCCTGCAGTTCAAAATCCGGGTGCTGGGCTAAAAACGCTGTCGTCTGCTTGTCATTTTCCTTGCGGTTGAGCGTGCAGGTGCTGTAAACCAACGTTCCGCCTACCCGGCACAGCGGCGCGCAGTGGTTTAAAATTTCCGCCTGCAGACCAACAATTTCGTCTAAAGCTTCCGGGGTTAAGCGCAGAAGAATCTCCGGCTTATGCCGCAGCACGCCCAAACCGCTGCACGGCACATCCAAAAGCACGCGGTCAAACTGCCGTCCAGCCAGCTGCTGATCAGCACAGGTGGCATCCAGCACTTGGGTTTCAATGATCAAAGCCCCGGTGCGCTGTGCCGCTTCTTCCACTAATTTTAAGCGGTGCGGATGCAGATCACAGGCCAGAATCGAGCCCTGATTGTCCATCATCGCCGCCAGCTGCGTCGTCTTGGTTCCCGGAGCGCTGCAGGCGTCAAAGACGGATTCCCCTGGTTGAGGATCCAGCCACAGCGCGACCTGTTGGCTGGATCGATCCTGGATGACGATTTTCCCTTCGCCAAGCCAAGGATCAGCGACGGGATTGCCGGTCGTCGTGATCGTCCAGCCATTGGGCTGCAAAGTCCAGTCCGACCGCAAAGCCAGCTCTTCCGCTTTCAGCTTCAGCGGATTGATCCGCACGCTGACCGCCGCTTCTTCCAGATCGGCCAGCGCGATCGATCGCATTTTATCCTCCCCGTAATGGGCTTTCCACAGATTTAACAACCATTGCGGATGGCTGGTGATCAACGCCAGATTCGCGATGGAATCCGGCTGGGGCAGCGGTTTCTGGCCCCGCCGCAGCACTTGCCTTAACACCGCGTTGACCAACCCTTTCATAGGCTGCGGACACATCTTTACAGCCTCGTTAACAACCGCGTAGTCAGTACCTTTATCCAGATAAAAAAGCTGGTACACGCTCATATCCAGAAGCACTGCGACCTTGGCTTCCGGGATCCGCTTCACCAAATCCCGCCATTGCCAGCGCAGCGGCTCCCGATGACGCAGCACACCGTACAGGACAGCCGTCACCCAGCGCTTTTCTTCCTCACTGAGCGCCAAGCCATGCTGACGCAGCCACAAACTGGCATATTGTCCTTCATTGATCACTGCATGCAAACCCTGCCATGCGGTTTTTCTCATATTGTTCATCCGCCCTGCTCCTTTGCTTCTTATTGAATCCACTGACTGCGGTTTCGCAGTCAGTGCTTGTCTTCATTTCTTCACGCCGCTAATCCAGAATCAGCGGATTGACATCAATGCTCAAATGCGCCTGAGTCCGTTGTGTTCGATACTCTTCCAAAATTTTGGAAAGCACCGCTTTCATCTGATCCAGATTTTTGCCTTTCAGCACCAGCCGGCTGCGGTAGCGATCCTGCAGCTTAAACAAATCGCTCGGCCCCAGCACCTTAAACGCATTGGTCTGCCTCAGCGCCTGGGCAAACCATTGGGCCGACTGCTTCGGCCGCTCCGGATGGCTGTCGGAAAAGGTCAATGCGATCAAATAGGTATACGGCGGGTAACCGCCTAAATGCCGATACTGCATTTCTTGATAGAAAAATCCGGAATAATCCTGCCGGCTGCCCGCTGCCACGGCAAAATGATTCGGATCAAAAGCCTGAATAATCACTTCGCCGGGCGTTGACGAACGACCACTGCGGCCGGCGGCCTGCATGATCAGATCAAAGGTCATTTCCACGCTGCGAAAATCCGGCCGAGCGGTTCCGGCATCAGCATTGAGAATGCCGACCAGAGTCACCTGCGGATAATCCAGACCTTTGGCAATCATCTGCGTGCCCACAAGAATATCTGCTTCGTGGCGCCCGAATTGTTCCAACAGCGTCTGGTGTGCCTGTTTGCGCGAGGTCGTATCGGCATCCATGCGCAGGATCCGAGCCTGCGGGAATAACCGGGCAACTTCCTCTTCCAGTTTCTGGGTGCCATAACCCGGAGCCGCAAACGTCCGGGAACCGCATTTCGGGCAGACGGTAATTAACGGATATTCCGATCCGCACAGATGACATTTCATCTTGTTGATCGATTTATGATAGGAAAGCGCCACATCACAATGCGGACACTGCAAGGTTTCCCCGCACTGGCCGCACTTGATCAGCGGGCTGTACCCACGCCGGTTTAATAACAGAATCACCTGTTCTTTCCGGTCTAAGCGCTCCGCGATCTTCTGTTTCAGCTCATCGCTGAGAATGCCTGACTGCGAGCGGCTCTGATTCTTCATGTCCACAACGGTGCAGACCGGCAGCTGACGGTTAACCCGCTCTTTCAGCTCCGTCAGTCCATAGACGCCTTTTAACGCTCGGGCATAGGATTCTAAGGAAGGCGTTGCGCTGCCCAAAATCACCTTGCAGCCAAAATACTGCGCGCGATGAATTGCGATATCGCGGCAATGATACTGCGGCAGCGAGTCCTGCTTATAGCTGGAATCATGTTCCTCATCCAGGATGATCAAGCCCAAATGATCAAATGGCATAAAGACGGCCGAGCGCGTACCGACGACAATCGACGCCTGCTTTTCAAAGACGCGGCAGTATTGTTCATATTTCTGTTGATTGTTCAGCGCGGAATGATAGATTGCAACCTCGGTTGGAAAACGCCCTTTGACCCGCGCGACCATCTGCGGTGTCAGTGAGATTTCCGGCACCAGAATCAAAACCTGTTTGCCCTGGTTCAGCACTTGCCGGGCCAGATGCAGATAGACCTCGGTTTTCCCGCTGCCAGTCACGCCATGCAGCAACATGACCGCTTTGGCGCTGGTTTCAATCTCATGAACAACCCGCTGCTGATCGGCATTGAGCGGCAAAAAGGCTTCAGCTTGGGCAGCCTGAGGGGCGCTGGCTTTTACGGCTCGGCTGTCCAGCCGGACACAGCCCAGCTTTTCCAAGGTCCGCGTGATCGCCGGCGATTGTTTGCGCCAGAGCGACAAACCTGTCGGACCCTGTTGCTTCAGCCAGTCCAGCACTTCCTTCTGCCGCGGCGTTAAGTGAGGATGATCGGCAACATAAACCGCAATCTGTTCCATTTTAATTTTCTGATTGGAGCTTTTCGGCTTCAGCTTCGATGGCAGCATTGCCTGAAAACAGGAAATTACCGGCGAAAGGGTATCTTTCGCCATCCACTTAGCCAGATCAAACAGTTCCGGAGTGATCAGCGCATTCTCATCGAGCACTGACAAAATCGGTTTTAATGGACGACCCTTGGCTAACGTTTTCGCTGGATCTTCCACTTCCGCCACTTCATCGACGAATCCGACAATCTGCCGGCCGTTAAAATCAACGATCACCCGTTTACCTTTTTCCGCCGGAAGCTGCAGCGCATCATAGGAATAAACCTGGTCCAGCTGCAAAACAGGATGTTCGATCCAAACTTTCGCTACGCGCATACCCTCACCTCCGAATTCTGTCCTTAATCATACCATAATTTAAACGCGGCGAAAATGGCCGATCGGAAAAAGCGGGCTTCGTTCCATGGCTCTGAAATCCATTCTGCCGGCTTTCTGTTTACTGACTTCCCGTTTCCTGCCGCTGGAGTTTGCGGCAAGTGCGGTAAAACTTCTGATACGACATGCCGCTTTGAGCGATCAGTTCTTTGGATGGCCGGCTCTTTTGCCGCCATTGATGATACAGTGGCATAAATTCCGGCGGCACCGTCAGCTGGGGACGGCCTAAATGTACACCCTTTTCCTTGGCGATGCGGATCCCTTCCGCCTGCCGCTGGCGAATCATCTTTCGCTCATTTTCCGCAACAAATGAAAGCAGCTCCAGGACCAGATTGCAGATCAGCGTGCCAACCAGATCCTGATCGACGCTGGTATCGAGAATCGGCATATCGAGAATTTTGATATGAACTCTGCGCGTGCGCGTAATCCATTTCCATTCTTCCAGAATTTCTTCATAATTGCGTCCCAGCCGATCCAGACTTTGGACGACAATTAAATCTCCCGGCTTGACCTTACGGCGTGTAAGCTTCTGATAGCTTGGGCGATTGAAATCTTTTCCGCTGAGCTTATCCATATAAATTCGCTGCGGTGCAACGCCATACGCAATGAGTTCCTTCATCTGTCGATCAATATTTTGATCTTTTGTGGATACGCGGACATATCCATAAATCATCTGTGACATAACTTCCTCCTCCATGAATTCATTACATCATAGACTCAGAAAAAAAGAGAAGGTAAAATTTACCTCCGTTTTTAAGATTACATTGTATTAAAAAGGTGTACCTTTTTGAAACAAGCAGAACAAGCTGAAAAAATTACCAGGAAAAGCCAAAATAGGTTTTGACAGGATTCAATCTACCCTTTAGAATAAAGAATAGAGATGTTTGTTCAGTGTTTTATAAAAGTACACTTTACTGAAAGGAGCGTGATTGAGGATGGCATTAATCGATGAAGTCGCGGATCAATGCGGATTGTTCATATCAGATTTAAAGGCACAGAACAATCACTCCGTTGTTGCCGGGATTTTAAAACAGATCGACGCCGATGCCTTTTCAGCTGCGGACTGGAATCATTTCATGGCTTATCTGTTTGAAGAAGAGGAAACATTCACAGACGCGAAGCAGGCCCGACAGGCATGCCTGGATAAATTGAATACCCAATAAGGAGCGCAAGCTTCTTTTTTCTTGGATAAAAAGAAAAAGTGATTCTCCGCATGAGAGTATCACTTGATCCCATAATTCATAAGATTTGCTTTTTCGCGGTTACAATTTATAACGAACCTTGTTCTGTGAGAATCATATCCAGTGGTATATCAAAGGCTTCCGGCTGGAAATGCTCAACGCGCTGCATCGTGTAAGCCAGTCCGACCTTCAGACCAGGAAAATGACACAATACTGAATCATAATAGCCCCGGCCATAGCCGATGCGGTTCTTTTCCAAATCAAAGCCCACCACCGGCACAATCATCAGCTCCAGCTCGGACAGCTCGGCCTTGCGCGAAGGCTGGGCAACGGGTTCCAAAAGTTCAAACCGGGAAGGAATGCAGTCCTGTAAGCCTGTAATCCAGTAGAAATCCAGGGTATTTATCCCCTCCCGCACAACACATTTAGGAACGGCGACCTGTTTTCCCTGATCTAAAAGATGCTGCAGGATCCGCCGGGTATCGGCTTCATCCTGGATTGAAATATACAGGCCGATCTTTTGGTAGGGTTCCTGCACCTTCATCAGCTGTTCCCGAATATTTTCATCAAACTGGGCCTTTAACAAGGGCGGCAGCTCGTGCCGCTTCATCTGCGCCAGCTTCCGCAGGGCTTTTTTATCCAACACTGCCCTCCATATCCAGCTTCAGCAGCTGGTTCAGCTCAACCGCATATTCCATCGGCAGCTCACGCGTAAACGGCTCCAAAAAGCCCATGATGATCATTTCGGTTGCCTGTGACTTCGTCAATCCGCGCGACATCAGATAGAACAGCTGTTCCTCGGAAATCTTGGATACCGTCGCTTCGTGTTCGATTGTTGACGTCCTAGAAGAAGAAACGTTGGTCGGAATCGTATCGCTGCGGGATTGTTCATCCAGAATCAGCGTGTCGCATTCAACTTTGGAACGGGCATATTCGGCCTTCGGCCCATGCTGAACCAGACCGCGGTAATTCACCTCACCGCCTAACCGGGAGACTGATTTGGAAATAATCGTACTCGACGTATGTGGCGCCAGATGAATCATCTTCGCTCCGGCATCCTGGATCTGATGGCGGGCAGCCACCGCGATGGAAATGCACATTCCGCGGGCATATTCACCGACCAACAGACACGCCGGGTATTTCATATTTGTTTGGGAACCAATGTTGCCGTCAATCCACTCCATCGCCCCATGCGCGTAGACTTTCGCCCGCTTGGTCACGAGGTTGATGATGTTGTCCGACCAGTTCTGCACTGTTGAGTACCGGCACTTGCCGCCTTCCTTGATGATGATCTCCACCACGGCGGCATGCAGCGAATCCTTGGAATAGGTCGGTGCGGTGCAGCCTTCAACATAATGCACATCCGCTCCCTCATCGACGATGATCAGGGTTCTCTCAAACTGACCCATCTGTTCCGAATTGATGCGGAAATAGGACTGCAGCGGTTTTTCCAGCTTTACCCCTTTCGGGACATAAATGAAGGATCCGCCCGACCACACCGCACTGTTGAGAGCGGCAAATTTGTTGTCGGTATACGGAACAACGCTGGCGAAGTATTCTTTCAACAGCTCTGGATACTGCTGCAAGGCAGAATCGGTATCCAAGAAAATAACACCTTTTTCCTCGACCTCTTTCAGCATGTTGTGATAGACGGTTTCGGATTCATACTGGGTGTTGACGCCGGCCAGAAACTTCTGTTCCGCCTCTGGAATTCCCAGTTTATCAAAGGTTTCTTTGATTGTTTCCGGCACTTCCTCCCAATCCGTCTCCTTCTTGTTGCTTGGGCGGATATAGTAGGTATAGTCATCAAAATTCAGGCTGCTTAAATCCGGTCCCCAATCCTGAATCAGCATGCTGACAAAGGCATCATAGGCTTTCAGACGGAAATCCAGCATCCACTGCGGTTCGTTTTTGATCTGAGAAATCTCAATCACGGTTTCCCGCGTCAATCCTTTTTTCGTCTTGAAGACGCTGACATCCTCATCATGAAAGCCGTATTGGTAATCGTCCTGTGTTTTCAGGACTGCTTCTTGTTCGCGGCTCATTGATTTTTCTCCCATTCTTCAATCATTTCCTGCATCGCTTTCCAGCCGATCGTCGCACATTTGATGCGATTGGCCTGCTTGCTGACATTTTTAAAGGCAATTGCCTCCTGCAGCAGCTCTGGATCATAATTCTGCTCTTCAATCATCGCAAAGTAATCGGCGATGATCGCTTTGGCTTCAGCAATGCTTTTGCCTTTGAGCAGCTCCGTCATAATCGAGGTGGACGAAGTGGAAATCGTACAGGCCACCCCATCAAAACGCACGTCTTCAATGCTGCCGGCAGGATTGATCTTGGACTGCACTGTAATATCGTCAATACAGGATTCTGAAGCCATGTGTACCTGATGATAGCCCGATTCTTCCGTCAGCTGGTGATTGTGGGGATATTGATAATGATCCATGATGATCTGACGCAGGATCATCGGATCGTCTAACATACTGGACATAAACTTCCTCCTTTCAATCAGAAGAACAGTCCGACGCAGTTTTCCAGCGTGATTTCACTGCACGCCTGGACAAACCGGTCGACGTCTTCTTTGGTGTTGTAAAAATACAAACTGGCACGGATCGTTTCCGAGGTTTTTAAGACATTGAGCAAAATTTTTGCACAATGATTGCCGGAACGCACAGCGATCCCCTGAGAATTCAGATAGCCCGCCGCATCCTGGGCAAAGACATCCTTCACATTAAAGGCGATGATGCCGGTCGGCGAGGTTGGGTTATACAGAATCAGATTATCCAGTTTTTTCAGTTTTTCAATCGCATAGGCCTTCAGCTCATGCTCATAGGCCTGAATCTGTTCCATTCCGATGCTTTCCAGATAGCGCACGGCCTGCTGCAGACCCAGTACCCCTTCAATGTTGGGCGTTCCGGCTTCAAATTTATACGGCGCGTCTTTGAGCAGGATGTTGCCGCACATATCAAAGCGGGCGTTGCTGCCGCCCCCGAGCATAAACGGATCGGTTTTCTGCAGCAGCTCATATTTTCCATACAACACGCCGATGCCGGTTGGACCGCACATCTTATGCGCGCTGAAAGCTAAGAAATCCACGCCCCAGGCCTGGACGTCGGTCGGCGTATGCGGCACGGACTGCGCACCATCACAGACAACAATCGCTCCGTTTTCATGCGCAATCCGGGTCATTTCTTCAATCGGGGCAACATAGCCCAGCACATTGGTAATGTCCGCCACCGCGACGATCTTGACGTTCTCATGCATCGCCTGACGGAAGTTGTCCAGGGTCAGCTGACCGTCCTCGGTTAAAGGGATATATTCAATTTTAGCGCCGGTTTCTTCCGCCACTTTAAACCAGGGCAAAATGTTGGAGGCATGTTCCGCCTCCGTCGACAAAATAACATCTCCGGCTTTTAAATATTTCCGGCCATAGCCATACGCCACTAAATTCAGCGAAGCGCTGGCTCCGGCGGTAAAGACAATTTCTTTCGGCTGGGCATGGATAAACCGCGCGACATCCTCACGGGTCTTTTCATAGGCTTCCGAGACCTGGTAGGAAATCTCATAGTCCCCGCGGTGCACGTTCGCAGTTTGATCGGTATAGTAACGCACGACAGCGTCGATCACACACTGCGGCTTAAACGTGGTCGCCGCGTTGTCCAGATACACTAACGGATGCGACTGCATCGTGTGATGGTGAAGCATTGGAAAATCCTGTCTTATTTTGAGGACGTCAAACATACTTCATTCACCTTCGTTTCAATTTCCTGCGCCAAGGCCTTCTGCAGATCCGGATCTTCACTGATCCGCACAATCGGCAGTAAATATCCGATGGTAACCAGGCGGATCGCCTCGTCTTCGCTTAAGCCGCGGCTTTGCAGATAATACATCTGGTTTTCATCCATCTGTCCGATCGTCGTCGCATGGCTGGCTTCCACGTCGTTTTCATCAATTAAGAGCTTCGGCAGAATCGAAGCCGTCTGTTTGGCGTCAAAGGTCAGCGCCCGGCTGGTCTGATGACTCTTCGATCCGCGGGCACCCTTATCAATCTTGCCGGTCGCCTCCATGCGGTACCGTCCGCCCTGCAGCACAATGCTGTAATTCTCCATGATCCCGCTGGTCTGCCCAGCTTCATGAATACAGTCGATCACAAACCGTTTTTCCGTCTGGGCAATCACAGCGGACTGCAGCAAGGCTTCCGCACCCGGTTCCTTGAGCATGGTTTTTGAGGACTGCTCAACCGTACCCGGATTGAGCTGGACATAAGCCGCCTTGAACTGGGCGTCGCGGTAGACTTCATTTTCCTCAGTGATCGTGATCGGTGCACTGCTTTCATTCCAATACAGCAGTGTAACATGGCTGTCAGCTTCCGCTTTCACCCTAATCGTCAAGGCACTGGCCTGACGGATCCGCACAACCACAGAGCAGTGGCACTGTTTCGGTGCGCTCAAAGCTAGGATCAGCGGCGCGGATGCATCAATGACAATCTCACGGATCTGGGAATCTAAGACAACGGGACTGACCGGACTTTCATGCAGGGTCAGCACTGTTTCAGTCATGCTTGCGGCCCCTTGCGCTGGCGGCGCAGCTGCCCAGCGTGAAGGTCAGCTTCACTTCTTCTTTCACCGGCTGCAGATCCAACTGTTGATACAGCCAGTCATAGCCGTCCTGATCAATCTTCTGAACCAGCGTTTCATCGCCTTCCATGACAATCCGGCCGTTGATCAGCACGTGCGCATGCGTCGGCTTCAACAACTGATAGAAGCGTTCATAGTGGGAAACGACCACCAGACCCAATCCGGTTTCCTGCTGCATTTGGTTGACCGCATCCGCAACAATTTTCAAAGCATCGACGTCCAGACCGCTGTCGATCTCATCAAGCATTGCCAAGGACGGCTTCAGCATTTTCATCTGGACGATCTCGTTGCGTTTTTTCTCACCGCCGGAAAAGCCTTCATTGAGGAAACGATGCGCTAAGTCCGGCTTCATCTGCAGATCCTGAATCGTCTTTTCCATTTCCTTGATAAAAGCAAACAAAGAAATCGGATTTTCCCGACGGGCATTCATCGCCGCACGCAAAAAGTCAGAGTTGGTGACTCCCGGCACTTCCTGCGGATACTGCATCGCCAGAAACAAACCGGCGCGGCTGCGTTCATCCACGCTCATTTCCAATACGTTGCGGCCATCCAGTTCAATTGTACCTTGGGTCACGGTATATTTCGGATGACCCATAATCGCCGCCAGCAAGGTGGATTTGCCATTGCCGTTCGGCCCCATTAAAGCATGTATTTCATGATCAGCGACAGTCAGATCAATCCCTTTCAGGATCTCCTTGCCTTCGACCTCAACATGAAGATTTTTAATCATCAGCTGACTCATTCTCTCATCCTTTCCGCTCATGATTCGAGTTGTTATTCAGACAAAAAATGTCCAGAATGATTATAGCATATTCTGTTTCAGGATGTGCGGATTATTATCTCTCTAAACCCGCCTGCCGAGCGTCTTTTTCCCCTTTTTCTTCCAGGGATGATGGAAAAACGCGCCCAAATGAGGTTGTTCACATAAAATTCAGATAGAAAGGCTGCCGTTCAAATTGCAAAGTCCCTGGAAATACCCTATAATAATAAAGTTCATTAGGAGGTACATTCATGTTACAAACAATCAAAAAGTACTGGTTTGTGTGCCTTGTTGGCGTTCTGTTAATTGGAGCCAGCATTTATTTTGCATACGACCAGAACAAAGGAAAGCTCCCAGGAAAGACAGTCGGCGGCGAGGACGTCGTGTTCTCGATCGGCGAAGAGGATATCACAGCCGGTGAGTTCTATGACACACTGTTTAACGAAATGGGCGTAGCCGGCGTCTACCAGTTCATGGAGAAAGCGGTCGTTGACCCATCCATTGAAACCACCGAGGAAATGAAGACGCAGGCCAAGACCTACGCGGATTCGATTACTGCTCAGTATCAGTCCACTTATGGTGATGAGTACAAGGATATGCTGCTGACGGCCCTCAACGGCGTGGGCTACAGTAAGCTTTCAGAGCTGACCGACTACTTCATCCATATTCAGAAAACGCAGCAAATGATCAAAAATTACATCAACGATCATGCCGACGAATACATCCCGGCCTATGTTGAAGCCAAGAAGCCGCGGATCGTCAGCCATATTTTAATTAAGATGGATGATCCGGCGAACCCAACCGAAGAAGAAACGAACCGTGTCAACGCTGTTAAGGATGCCTTAGCGAGCGGCCGGGATTTCGGTGAAGTCGCTCAGGAATTATCTGAGGATTCCGGGTCCGCCGTTCAGAATGGCTCAATCGGTTATATGGATGCGGATACGCAGTTGGTTTCGCCATTCTTAGAAACCGCCTTGGCGATGAATGAAGGCGATGTCAGCGAATGGATTCAGACAACTTATGGCTGGCACATCATTCAATGCGATGTTTCCGATGTTGAATCCTTAAAAGAATATGATGAATTCTACGATGCTTTGGCCACCTATTATCCAAACCTGCAGCCGAAGGTCGTCTGGGAAAAAGCCCAGGAAATGGATCTGGACTTCAAGGGCAATGAAGCGCTGCAGAACAAATTGCTGATCTACATGGGATTAAATGAAACTAACGAACCGGAAGATCAGCCGGAAAATACCGACAATGCTGACAATCCGGATGGCGATCAGGACAACGCTGAAGGTCAGCCGCAGGATAATCAGGATGAGCAGGGAGGAAACGAATAATGAAGAAGCTAGTTCTTTTAGCCCTTGGGGCCTTATTGTTAGCGGGCTGCAGCGATGCGCGCGCGTCCCTGAAAGATCCGAAAACCGCAGTCTTCTCAGTCGGCGGTCAGACCTTAACCAAAGGCGAGATGTACAACTTCATGCTGGCGCGGGATGCCGGCTACTTCACGATCAATGAAGCCAAGAAAGTCATTTTTGAAAAAGAAGTTCCAGTCACCGATGAAATGCGCAGCGAAGCGGAAGAAACGCTGAACACGTATAAAACGATGCTGGGCGATTCCTTTGCCAGCTATCTGCAGTCTTATGGCTTTGCGGATGAAGAAGAATATTTGAACAACAGCCTGTTATTGAGCCTGCAGTCGCAGGAATTGACAAAGGTTTATGTCAACGAGAAGTTTTCTGATCTGGTAACCCGGTATGCTCCAAAGAAAATCCGGATTATGCAGTTCACGGATCAGGATACTGCCAACCAAGCGCTGGAGCAGGTCAAGGGCGGCGCTAACTTTGAAGAAACAGCGACAAGCTTAGGCTCCAGCGTTTCTGCCGCAGAGACGATCGCTACGACGCAGAGCAGCTATGCCACCAACGTGCTGTCCTACCTGTCAGTGATTACGGATCCGACCTTGTCGGATGTCATCGCAGATGACAACGGCGCTAATTTCTACATCATCCAGGTCATTGCCACAGATGCTAACAGCTTCAAGGACGAAGCTGTCGATACGATCTCCGCGATCAGCGCTCTGTCTTCGGAATCTTCCATCTACTACTTTGAAAAATACAACTTCACAGTGTATGACAAGACGATCTTTGATCAGCTGCAGTCTAATTATGCAGATTATCTGATCCAAGCAAAATCGAAATAAACGCAGAAAGACCTGAGGTTTTGCATAAGCAAAAATCCCAGGTCTTTTTTATTGTCTCAGGGAATAAATTGTTTTCTTATTCTCATGCTGAATAAGCACTGCGAATATTTTTCCAATCCCTGTGTCAAAGCTGGAAAACTATTCCGCTTTCCTCTATAATAAAGGGCATGGAGGAATAGGAATATGGAGAAAGCAAAAGTTTATACAACGGATTTGAGAACACATGGAACCACCAGTCTGTTAGACAAGCTGGAACGCTTAGTCAAACAGGCCGGGATTGAAAATCTGGACTTCCAGGATAAATATGTCGCGATTAAAATTCACTTTGGAGAACCGGGAAATCTCGCTTATCTGCGGCCTAATTATGCACACCGCATCGTTGATGTCATTAAAGCCCTGGGCGGCAAGCCGTTTCTGACCGACTGCAACACGCTGTACGTCGGCGGTCGTAAGAATGCTTTAGATCATATTGAATCGGCCTACCAGAATGGCTACAACCCGTTCAGCTGCGGCTGTCACATTCTGATTGCGGATGGATTGAAAGGCACGGATGAGGCCTTAGTTCCAATCCATCAGAAACATGTTCAGGAAGCTAAAATTGGCCGTGCTATCATGGACGCCGATATCTTTATCACCATGACTCATTTTAAAGGACATGAATCGACGGGTTTTGGCGGTACGCTGAAGAATATCGGCATGGGCTGCGGTTCCCGCGCCGGCAAGATGGAAATGCACAGCAGCTCCAAGCCGCAGGTGAATCCAGATCAGTGCCGCAGCTGCGGGATGTGTCAGAAGATCTGTGCTCACAGCGCATTAAGCTTTGATGAGAATCACAAGATGCATATCGATCATAGCCGCTGTGTTGGCTGCGGCCGTTGCATCGGCATGTGCAACTTTGATGCGATCGAACCGATGAATGATGAAGCCAATGATATCCTCAATGAGAAGATCGCTGAATACTCCCTGGCTGTTGTTCAGGGTCGTCCGCACTTCCATATCAGCTTTGTCATGGATGTCTCCCCTTGCTGCGACTGTCACGCAGAGAATGACCTGCCGATTGTTCCGGATATTGGAATCTTCGCTTCCTTTGATCCCGTCGCTCTGGATCAAGCCTGCGTGGATGCCGTGAATCAGGCTCCGGTCATCGCTGGCAGCGTCTTGGACGAACACTCTCACGAGCATCATGATCACTTTACCGATACCCATCCGGATACCAACTGGCAGTCCTGCTTAGCCCATGCCGAAGAAATCGGATTGGGTGTCCGGGAATACGAATTAATTCACTGTTAAGGAGGAACTTCTATGTGCATTTTCTGCGATATCATTCACCACGAAATCCCATCCAAGGTGGTCTATGAAGACGATCAAGTCTTAGCTATCTTAGACATCGCTCAGGTCACGAAAGGCCACACGCTTGTCATGCCGAAGAAACATGTTGAGAACTTACTGGAATGCGACGATGAAACCGCGGCTTACTTGATTCAGATAGTGAAGAAACTCGCCGTTCAAATTAAGGAAAGAACTGGTGCTGCAGCAGTTAACATTCTCAACAACAATGGCGAACTGGCTGGCCAAACAGTCAAGCACCTGCATTTCCATATCATTCCTCGCTATAGTGAGAACGATGCTTTCATTTGTGAGTTCAGAGAATCTGAAAAACAAGATTTGGATGGAGTATTAAATTTGGTTAAATAGGGTAGTTTTGACAGATATACCAAGAAATAAAGCAAAAAAAATGCGCAACTTCATAAGAAGAAAGCGCATTTTTCATTGAACAATTAGCAACTAAAATTTTATTTTAGTATCGATTACTTAATCTCAATTACTCTATCTTCATAAAAATCCATCATGACTCTAGC
This sequence comes from Holdemania massiliensis, assembly GCF_022440805.1. Taxonomy (NCBI): domain Bacteria; kingdom Bacillati; phylum Bacillota; class Erysipelotrichia; order Erysipelotrichales; family Erysipelotrichaceae; genus Holdemania; species Holdemania massiliensis. The sequence continues at coordinate 2,408,477 of NZ_JAKNTK010000001.1, forward strand.
TGTAGCCAAAGTTATATTCTCAGTTAGGTAGTCCATTTTTTTCCCTTTGATAATAGCTTTTGCAAAGGCAACTAGTTCATAGCGAATACCTTCTCCATCTAGTTGATAAAAATACCTACGATTATTCTGCGGATTCTCATATCTAATTTCAAAGTAATCTGTTTTCCACCAAGGGGCAGGCACATACACATAGCCTTTTGTTCCTGAAATCACCAATTCACCCTCGGATTTTACTCCTCTACCTACTTTTATAGAGGCTACAGAATTGGGATAAACAAAATCTATTTTCGTAAAAATATCAAACTTTAGTTCTTTATTTAAATAATAACTTGCAATCTTTGCTTCGCTATAAGATGTTCCTAAAATTTGAAAAATAGGTAGCATTGCAGTGGGTCCCCAAGCACAGATACTGTTCCAAATATCGTGAAATCCAACTTCAGCATTATTTATATTACGAACACTTGTACAAGTTGCATCAATAGAAATTACCTTTCCTATCTTTCCGCTTTTTACAAGTAACAATAACCTATTATATGCTGTTGCATAAGCTGTCTTTATAGACTCCATTAATACTAAATGTTTTTTTTTTCGCCAAAGCAAAAAGTTCTTTACTCTCCACAAGAGACAATGTAAGCGGTGCTTCTACAAGAACGTGTTTTCCTGCTAATAATGCTTTTTTAATTTGTTCATAATGTAAATTTGGATGCGATAGCATATAAACAGCATCGCATTTCTTAAGAAGTTCATTAAAATCATCAGTAAAAAAAGAAGTACGTTCTTTTAGCTCTTCTTTTATTTTCTCATTTGATGTACATATTCCAGAAATTATTGTTCCATTTACAACTTCAAATTCATCACAATATTTATTCAGTATATTTTGTTCCTCGTCACCGATTAGCCCAATTCTTAACATTCTTTCTTTTGTTCTAATCTGAGTGCTCGAAATCCCTTCTGTCCTATCGAGATATACAACTTTACAATATTCCTTTAGATAATCAAAATACCCTATCCAATCTGAACCAATTGTAAAAATATCTATATCATATCGTAAGATATCATCAATCTTTTGTCCTTCATATTCTTCAATAATTATTTGATCCGCAAGTCCAGTTTCACGAATTGCCTCAATTCGTTGTGTTAATGATTGCTGAAGATTTATTTTACCTCTTGTTTTATCATAATCATCGGATGTAACACCAACTATTAAAAAGTCACCTAAAGCTTTAGCTCTTTTAAGTAGTCTGATATGCCCATAATGGAGCATATCATATGACCCATAAGTAATAACTTTAATCATATCTAATTCAATCCTGAACACTAAATTAATTTACGTTGAAGTAAATCTTTAAATGCATTAATTAAAATATCGTTATCATCAGTTGATAATGCACCGATATGACCAACTCTGAAAATTTCATTTTTCAACTTTCCACCATTTGGACATACCCAAATATTGTATTCATTTTTTAACACTGTAAATATATCGTATGCAAAAACTGATTTCGGATGTAGAGGAGTTACCGCATTTGACATTGAATGAGATACAAATTCAAAAGGAAATGGCTTAATTTTACACCGGAAATCAGTAGCGATTTCTTTTCTCTTTTGAATTTCAACATCTACACCGCCAGAAGCTGCAATATCTTTCAGTCTTACGTTAATCTGTCTCAAAATACTAACAGCGGGAGTAAATGGAGTCTGTCCTCTCTCACCATCTTTCAAAGCTGTCTTTAAATCAAAATACATACTTCTAACTTTATTTTGCATAACTCTTTTTACAGCTTCAGGATTCATAATTATAATAGAGACTCCTGGTGGACATGCCAAGGCTTTTTGCGATCCTGTTATCATCACTTGGATTTTATTTTTTTTCATATCAAAGGGATCGCACAAGAATGAACTAATTGAGTCTACGACTAAAAAAATGTTATTTTTTCTACAGAACTCACTAATAATATTAATATCATAAAGAACACCAAGAGACGTTTCGTCTAAGTTTACTAAAAATCCTGTATATCCCTTATTATCAAAAAAAGCGAGTTGCTCTTCAGTAACTCCATATCCAAAAGAAGGTATAATTCTAGTAAATGGTATTTTATGAATTTGACATAATTCAACAAACCGATGTCCAAAACTTCCCCCATCTATAATAAGCACTTTGTCTTTATCTGTAAAAAAATTCATTACAGCAGCTTCCATAGAAGCTGTTCCTGAGCCTGTTATAAAGACCGCTCGTGAGTTTTCTTCTGCATTAGCAAATTCTAACATATATCGTTCATTTTCAAACATTGTTTGAGAAAATTCTGGAGTTCTAAAATAAGGTACCTGTTCACTTCCTAACGCTAGTACATTATCAGATGACTGTACTGGTCCTACTGTAAAATTAAGCATTATTTTTCTCACTTTCATTTTTAAAAAATAAAATTATTTTGGTAATCATGTTTTTAAAATATTTAAACTCTTCCGTACGATAAAACAAAAAAGCAATTGAAATAGAAACTAATGATACGCAAATAGTTACACCTATTAAAAAGCCTAAAAAACCAGACAATCTCATAAACTTAACAATAAATCCACAAATTGTGCACAATATAGCAGTTAAACAAGTATATATTAATAAATTTAGATAATATTTTTTAGCACTATGCCTAAATCCATATTTAAATAAGATATAAGGCTCTATCCAAAGACTTGTCAACATTGTACTAATGATTGTACCGATAAGAATACCCACTAAGCCTATCTTCATTCCTAAAACTATCGAAATTATCAAGTTAATAAGTGCTTCTATCAACGCTTTATATCTATCATACCAAAATAAGCCATATGCATCTCTGTACATTAAAACAGTACGTCTGATTTGATATAAATAGAAATTAATTACAATACAAATTAAAACATTTTTATTTAAAATCATATTCGCGCCGAACCAAGCTTTAATAAGTAAATCAATTGTAGAATATAATGATGCAGAAATTATGCATACAATCCAAAAATTCAAAAAGAAAACTATATGTAATATCTTTTCAGATTTTTCAATTGCTTCAGTAACACCTAAATTACCTATACTTGCAGTCAATGCAGCAAATAATTGTGCGATTACTATATTTAAGGCATTGGTGATGAGTTGATAATTTGAATAAACACCTACCGCAACAATACCAATAATCTTTGAAATCAAAATATTATCTGTAGAATTCACTACTGAACTACCTATTTTATGATATAACAAAGCTATTGTATTCTTTTTAATTTCATGGACATCACTTTGATCTAAACTTTCTATATTTTTTTCTTTTAAATATGGATACATTTGATTAGCTTTATAAGAAACACATAAATTTTCACCTATTGTACTTAACAAAGAAAGAACAAGGTATAAAATAAAATCACGAGTAAATAATAAGACAATAGTCTGCGTAACATTCAATATAATAAAAAATGCATATCTATATATCGTTGCTATATATCGCTTTTGATCAGATATAATTAATGCCCTTTTAAACGAATAGAAATATGAAACAGCTGAGTTGATAACAAACAAAAGAAATATAAAATGTAATTGAGGTATCATATTTGCTTCTGAAGTCTTTATAAAAAAATCTATAAATGGCGTTATTGCAATACCAATTAATAGAATAGTTGATCCTATTATATAGTAAACTTTTCTATACAAATTCATAAGACTTTTAATTTTTGGTATGTTTTTTTCAGCTAAAGGTTTATATAAACTATAATTAATCGAAGTTCCTACACCAAGTTCAGCAAGCGAAAGTAGTCCAACTATGTTCGTAAAAATGCTATTAACTCCAAGATATACATTACCAAGTTGCTGTATAAAAACAATTCTTGTTATAAAACTAATAATTAAACTAACACCTTGTCCAGCCACTGCAGTAATTGCATTAATTATTGAATTTTGAGTTCTACTTTGTCCATTCATATCTTATTTTCTCCATCCATGCAACATATTATATTGAACATCTGAGATAGGAGGATCACCACTAAAGACAGTGTTATAGCTATAATATTCATTTTCACCCAAAAAAATACTAGAAAACATCATATAAAGAAACATCAGTGTGTATAAAACTATCTTAACTTTTTTTCTTTCTTTTGATTTAAGTACACCTAGCATCGTAGGTAAAATTAAAATTATAAATTGATAGAAATATATTGCGATTCTATTGATAATCCATTGTCGAATTGAGATTATATTAATACATAATCCTATAATTAAAAAAATTATTTCCTTATACCGGCGTTCATTCTTCGTTTTAATTTTATCTTTATATTTAAGAACTAAAAAAGTTAAAAGAGCATAAATTATGCTCATTCCTATGACTGCTGCAATAAGCCGTAATTGTCCGCTTCTTCTCCAATCCAAATATTTTGCATAACCGGAAGCCGAAGGTATTATTTTTATGAAGATAGTAAGTATTAAATTCAATGAAACAGCACCAGCTATTCCAGCAAGAATTGCAGCTCTATATTTTCCAAATGTCGGCTTAATATTTTTAGCCAGGAACATAACAATCAAGATAATTCCAGCTGAATAATGAAAACTAACAGCTAAGAAGGATAATATCAAACATTTAAAGTAGTTTTTATCATTGAAATTTAGATATGCACTCATAACAAACATCATAGCAATATACTGTTTTAGAATATTATTAGAATAAGCATAATATCCTAAAAACAGATAGCACAATAAAGTACAAGAGGGATCATCTGATTCTTTTCGTATTATATAAAACAAATAAGCATAAGAAAGAATCGCAATAACAACAAAAATAGCATACTGATAATCAGTAAATATTTTAATGATATAGGATAATATCCAATATCCTCCTTGTGATTGAAATAAAACTTCTTTGATAGAAGAAAAATTTTCATTAATCTGATTGAAATATGTATAATAATTATAGAAATCTGAGCCTGTATTAAGCCTAATTGCAGAAACAGTTGTTAGTATTATATAAATAACTAAATCAGATATATGCAATATACTTCTTTTCTTTTCTTTGATTTTTAGTACAAATATTCTATCTGGCTTCATTAGAGTTTTGTATAGTAGAACAACTGTTAGACTAAATATAGAATACAATAATCCCCAAGAGAACATTTGCAAGTAGCGATCATTCATTTTCATTCACCATTATAAATCTGTTTTATTCGTTCACAGTATGCCGAAACATCGTATCCTGCGTCTTTAACAACGTCTTTCTGGATTGTGCGATCTAAATTTGCTGTATTATCACATATTATATCTGACCATCTCCGTTCAGCATCACATTCAGATATTGATAAAAAAATAGCTTCTCCAGTAATATTGGTTTCGCTAGTTATTGTATCAGCAAGAATTACTTTAGCTCCAGACGTTTGTGCTTCTATTGCAGAAATTGGAAATCCTTCGTGAAGAGAGGGCAATATAAATATGTCAATGGCAGATAAAAATGATGCCATATCTTTTCTTTCACCTAAAAATATAACATTATCATCAAGATTAGCAATATGAATGTCTTTTCTTATTTCATTTTTCAGCTCACCTTCACCTACTAAGAGCAATCTTGCTTTTGGTTGTAATTTAACGACTTCCTTCATTACTTTAATCATAAATTTATGATTTTTTTGAGGCTGAAATCTTCCGATATTACCAATTATCAATTCATCTGTAAGACCTAACTCTAATCTAAAATTTTTTCTCTTCGTAGTATCAAATGCAAACTTTTTTGTATCAATACCATTAGGAATGATCTCTACCATATTTTTTTCTACTAAAGAATCAGGAAATATCCACTTTGCAGCCCCCTTAGAACAGGCTAGAAACCTTGTACCATAGTGCACTAGTTTAAATTTTACTATACTTTTTATTTTATTTCGTATTCTATTCTCTTGAGGAATAAAATTATGTGAGTGAAGTATAATTGATTTAATGCCCGCTTTCTTTGCAGCACGTGCAGCAAGAAAGTGAAAAGAAAGTCCTCCGCTGTTAATATGAACAATATCCGGATTTTTTCTCTTATAATATTTATATAACTCATAATAAAGCCGTGCTTGTTTTTTTATAGAGTTTGCATAAATAGGAATTTCTTCTACACAGCCTCCTTTTTCAATTATTTCCTTTTTATACATATTATAAGTTGTCTTTCCGCAGGTTAAAAAGGTAACATCATATCTCTCAAGATCTAAGTTATTAAATATATTCAATAAAAAAGACTCAACGCCTCCATATAAACCTTTACAAGAATTTATAAGTATCAATTTCTTTTTCACAACATTCTCCTTCCTTAATTTACATTTTTTTCATCGTACATAGTCGTCAAATATTTATAATATTCTTTTTTATCCTTCATATCACTAATCATAGTTAACTTTCTCGATATAATATCGTTTTAGTAAACAAAAAAACTCAGCTAGCATAAATGAAATTTATAGATGCTTCTTCCTAAATCACTGAATTACAAATAAGGCTACAATGTCATGAATTTTATAAATTTGAGGTCAGCTGGAAGTTTACTTAGATTTAAAAAAGTTATTTTTATACTACAAAAATTGTTTACATTTGCTCACTTTCCACATATTGTCTAAAAAATGAATCTATCATCTATCCAGGCATTAAAATTATGCTTTGCATTTCGTTGATTTTCAGAAGGAAGTTCCATATAATTTCCATAATATTTTTGTAAATGTAAATCATAATGGCTGAAAGCTGAACTCTCGATACCTTCAAAAATTACTGGAATAGCCGTTTCAAAGTCAATCTTTTTACAAACCTCTTTGGAAGCTTGATAATCTGCATTTGTTGAAACAAATTCAGACTGATTATATGAATATCGTTTTTGAAATTTTATTATTTTCATTTTATATTTTTTCACGTTAGATTTCTTATAAAATTTTTGTAAAAAAGGGCCAAATTTCTTAGCTAACTTTGTATTAACATAATTAAAGTCAGCTCGACATAATGCATGCTCAGCTCTAAGTATAAACATATATGTATAATATAATTTTTGTTTAAAGAAATTACTAGAAATACCATCGAATACAAAAATACTAATCCCAATCTTCAAATCTTCTTCAGTCCTATATTGCCTAGATTCCAACTTTGATATATTATAAACGATAACCGGTATATATCCGTTAAAATTCTTATCTGCTTCAGGATCAATTAATGTACAACAATCTGAAATCTTACCATCAGATATACTTAACATTTTTTCATAATCTGGTCTACTCATGCATACATCAATATCATCGTCCCAAGGTATGTATCCTTTATGACGAACCGCACCAATTAAAGATCCTCCATGTAAATATACTCGTAATTTATGCATATTACAGAATGTTAGCAAATCTTTATAAATATAAATACTAATTAACTGTAATTCTCTTAATGTTTCCACCTTTTTCATTTCATTGAGTCAATTCCTTTCATTTGTATGTATATGAACTAATCTTAGGCATATTCCATTTTCTCATCAAATAGGTACTCTAACTTTCTAATAACTTCATCTGATAGAATAATTCCTAGTTTCTTATTTTCTAACTTCCTGCTTTTGCTTCTATCTCCTGGGATTACTATTTCCTTTCCTTTTACAGTATTGGAATTTTTTAAAATTTCAATATATCTGTCCATATCTGATTTAAAATCACCTTCATAAATGATTTCAGGATTTATCGCTATTATTAAATGCCCTACATTCATGCAATCTCCACTTTCAGAATAGAATTTTCTTACTTTATTTAAATAAGCCGCTCCGGACAAAAAACCTGATAGTATATCAATTATCATGGCAATGCCATAGCCTTTAAATCCTCCTGTAGGTAAAACAAAGCCTGACATCGCTTCATCAGGATCTATTGTTGGATTACCTTCTTTATCTATAGCCCATCCGCTCTCTAATTTTTCTCCATTTGCTTTGGCCAATCCAAATTTTGATTTAGCTACAACACTCGTTGCCATATCTAGAGTGATATTTCCATAGGATTTAGAGGGACTTGCAAAAGCAAGAGGATTTGTACCTAACATAGCCTCAAGTCCATTAAATGCTGGCATTGCCGCGGGAGAGTTACAGCAAATGAAACCAATCTGTCCAGCATTTGCAATTTTTTCAACAAAATAAAGGCCTGATCCAAATGTATTGGAATTATAAGCAAAAACAGTATGAATACCCTCTGTTTTTGCTTTTTCAATTGCAATATCAGTTGCCTTATTTGCAGAAATAGCTCCAATTGTATTCTTTGAGTTAATAATCGTAAACGCAGGAAACTGTTTTTTGATCTCTATTTCCTCATATGAATAATTACCCTTTTCAATTTTTTCTACATATATTGGAAGCATTCGGATACCATGTGTAGATATCCCACACAAATCAGCTGAAATCATAGAATCTATAAATATCCTTGCATCTTCTACTGGCATTTCTCTAGAAATAAGTAGCTTTAAAGCTTTTTCACGAATAAAATCCTCATTACATCGTTTCATCATTATTTTCGACCTGCTGAAGAATTCTTCGTTCTTTAAAGCTTTTTGCTGTTTCAGCTTGAATTATAGTTTCTTTTGTTTTGAAAATCTGTCTTATTGTACCGAAAATTATTCTTATATCTAGAAAAAATGAAACATGAGCTACATACCATTCATTTAATTGAAACCGTTGAATCCAATCGACACTATTCCTACCATTTATTTGTGCCCATCCGGTTATACCTGGCCTTACTGTAAAAACTTGTTTTTCTTCTTCTGTATACTCTTCGTAAGTACAAGGATGATATGTAAGAACAGGTCTGGGTCCTACAAAAGACATATCGCCTTTAAATATATTAATCAGCTGTAGAAGCTCGTCAAGACTAAATTTTCTAAGTATGTATCCTATCTTTGTAATTCTTGGATCATTGTGAAACGAATACGCTCCTGTACCTTGACCTTCTGCATTAACAATCATTGTACGAAATTTTAACATATTAAAGGACTTTCCATAAAGTGTAAGTCTTTTCTGTATAAATATAGCAGGCCCTTTAGAATCTAATTTAACAATAATAGCGATAACAATTAAAACAGGCCATAATATCAGCAATAATAAAGCAGAAAAAAAAACATCTAAAATCCGCTTCCCTTGGCATTTATAAAATGTATGCTTCATGAGATTATCACCTCCGTTTTCTTTTTAACAATCTTGTCAACAATCTCTTTTACTTGTAATTGATTATCCATTAAATCAAAGGATGAAAGTTTTGAAACCAAGGCTTCATATTCCCTTATCTTTGTTATTTCTTTTCGAAACAAAGAATCAATTTCACTAAGGCTTGAATAATCAGCCACATTACAAAAGCTTCTTGAAAGAATAGCTCTGGTTGATCCTAAACGGTAATGTTCTTTTATTATATTTTCTGCTGGTAGTTCCCCACAACCAAGCCGTGCAATTCCTCCAAATCCATAAGGTAAACCTTTAGACTTAATTTTTTCACAAAGATTTTCTACAGTTCCATTCATGAGTAACTCAAACATAAATGATAAGTTATGAGAGAGATGAAGATCATTTAATCCTATGTGAATTTCATCTATGCCCTCAATCTCTAATACCTCATCCAAACATGCCTCAGCTTCTTTTGTCTCTAATAATAGCATAGATTTACATCGTCTATTTAACGTCTTAATAAATAATTCAACTTCCCTTACTGTTTTCCAATAAGGTAGCATTATTATATCTGCTCCAGCTTTAATTACAGAATTAATTTCGTATACAGAGTTAGCATTCCATGGGTTAATTCTTACTAACATTTCCGAAGTCTCCAAATAAGGAGCTATTTTTGATATATCACTCACTTTATGATGAGACTTCACAGAATCTTGTCCCTTCTGTCGTGCTTCTTTGCCAAGTGTTTCTAAATCAATCCAAATTCTATCAATACCATATTTTTGCGCAATAAGCGCTATAGATAGATCATTTGTTATATACATTAATTTTAAAAACATATTCGAACTCCTTTCTACTTAAATTTCAGTGATTTTATATTTCTTAATACTTTTTTCTATTACAAATAAGCAATATAGTAAATAGTGTATTGATAAAGATATACTCGAGAATGTACTATTTTTAGCTTAGTATATTTTCTAAAATGCACATTCAATTTTATGTTTTTTCGGCAGATTGAATTTTTTACATCACAGTATTAGTAAAAGGCAAATTCTTTCCTTAAATAATTCCATTTCTAATTTTCTTTCTTAGTCATTCGTTATTTTAACAGCTTCTTTTTTCTCTTTACTCAGCTTTTGTATTCTTCTTTTCTCAATCTCATCCTGCTTCTTTTCAGGATGATAGGTTGGGATGATTTCAGAAACTAGCTGTTTAATTGTTGAACTGTTTGTATAACTGGCTTCTGATAAGATCTCCACTTGATTCATAAACTGTTCCACGTCAAAAGCAATTGGTTTTGCGATATGAATCAGTTGATTCGGGGTTGTTTGTAACCCTTCTTCTGCCATCAGTTTCTCTTCGTATAATTTCTCACCGGGTCTTAAACCTGTATACTCGATCTTAATATCCACATTCGGCTTATAACCCGATAGCTTAATCAGATTTCTTGCCAAGGTGTCAATCTTCACAGGATCTCCCATATCCAAAACAAAGATTTCTCCTCCCTTAGCATACGTTCCGGCTTGTAACACCAAGCTCACAGCTTCCGGAATCGTCATGAAGTATCGAATAATATCCGGATGTGTTACCGTCACCGGTCCACCTTCTGCGATTTGTTTCTTAAACAAAGGGATTACTGATCCGTTGCTTCCTAATACATTCCCAAAGCGCACTGCCACAAACTCAGTTTTAATCTTATTTTCTTGAATCTCTTGGATTGGATTCCAGGTATGTGACCAAAGTTGAGGAAGAAACTGATAACTTCCCGTCTGACTGATCTGGTTCATACTCTGAATCACCATCTCACACAATCGCTTACTCGCACCCATAATATTCGTAGGATTCACTGCTTTGTCGGTACTGATAAGGACAAATCGTTGGCATCCATTCTTTAATGCTGCATAAGCTGTCTTATATGTACCAATGACATTGTTTTTTATGGCTTCATTGGGGCTCCCTTCCATCAATGGCACATGTTTATGTGCTGCCGCATGATAGACGATATCCGGTTTATAAGTCTCAAAGACACTGTCAATTCTCCGGCTGTCTCTGACAGAGCCAATTAAGACAATCAAGTTTAACTCTGGATATTTCCGCTTCAATTCCTGTTCAATGTCATAAGCATTGTTTTCATAGATTTCAAAAAGAATGAGTTGTTGAGGATGATGGCCTGCAATCTGTCGGCACAACTCGCTGCCAATGGATCCTCCACCACCCGTGACTAAGATCGTTTTCCCTTTTAAGTGTCCAAAGATTTCATCCATATTGACTTGAATCGGTTCTCTTCCTAAAAGATCTTCCACAGCTACTTCTTTCATCTTAGAAAAAGCGACATCGCCATTGACCATCTGGTAGATTCCCGGAAGCATCTTCAGCTCACAGCCGGTTTCTTTACAGATGTTCAGAATATCCCGTTTTGCTTCTGCTTTGGCACTTGGAATGGCCACCAGAATCTGTTGGATTTCATACTTCTCGACATTGACTAAGATATCATCCCGGCCTCCGACAATCGGAACTCCGTCAATAAAGCGACCCCATTTATTTGGATTGTCATCAATGATGCATTGAACCTTGCCGACATCAAATTCCGTTCGTTGAACATCTCGTAAGATCAGTCGTCCAGCATCCCCCGCTCCAATCAACATGATGTTCTTCTCTTGTTTCCTTTTATGGGCTTTTTCTCGACGACTTCTTTCTAATAAAACAAACCGATAAGAGAACCGAATTCCAATGGTTAAACAGAATTGGATAATCATCCCAAACAAGTAATACGACATGGGCATCGGCTGAAAGAACGTCATGATTCCTAAAGCATGAAGAATTCCAGTCACTATCGTCGCGGCTGTGACTCTTAACAGTTCACTGTATCCCGCAAAACGCCATAAACTGCGATAAAGCTTCAAGCTAAAAAAGATAATTAAACAGATCACTGTATAAACAGGAACAAATTGCATCCATGCATTTAAGTAACTCCGAGGAATCCTTGTAAACTGACAATCAAAGCGAAACCATAAGGCAAGCAGATATGCTAAGTTCACGGTGAAAGCATCATAAACAATCAGGTACAAAGAGATGACATGCCAGTGTTCAATCTTTCGTTTTCTTTCCTGCATTTTTTCTCTCCCCCTTTTCCCCAACTAAAAAACGACTTTTGTCAAAACCACAAAAATCGTTTCTTCTTTTTCTCTATTTCTTCATATTCTACTCGGATGTCTTCGTTAATCAGAAGTTTCCCTGGATTCTCTTCTGTCAGTTGCTTTGCGATGCTCTCTCCAAATTCTTCTTCAAGTATATCATAGGCTTCCTTTAAGATTAGTGGTCGATATTTATTGTGAGCATCACTCGCAATAAAGCTGACAAATCCATGTTCAATCATAGAAAACAAGATTCTCTTCGTTTCCTTCTTAAACAAACTATTCTGATTTGATTGAAGTAAATAACCTTCCTTCAGCCAGCGCAAGCAAAAGTTAGGATCTTCTTGAACATAACGATAACGTTCAGGATGCGCGATGATAATTTGATACTTCAATGACAATTCATAGAGAATCTCATCATATTCATTCTTGTAACTCTGAAATGGAAATTCAACGAGAATGGTTTTGGATTCTGCCAAGGTTAAGATGTCTCCCTGTTCCAATAATTCTGGCAAATCAGGGTGAATATAAAGTTCATTCCCTAAGTGAAGCTTAATTGAACCTTGGTAAGCTTGCTTTAGTTCATTGAAGCGTTTCACTAATTCTGAGGCTTTAATCCGATACTCGCCATTCTTCATATAGTGAGGTGTCGTAATCAACTCTGTGATCCCATCTTCCTCGGCTTGTTTTAATAAAGCTAAGGATTCTTCTAAGCTTTGACTACCATCATCCACTCCAGGTACTAAATGGCTATGAATGTCAATCATTTCTTTTTGCCGCTTTTCTTATTCAATGAACTTAACAAATTCGTTTGTTTCTTTTTATTTGTCGTTTTCTTCTGACTGTCACTGTAACGATAGCCATAGCTGTTATAATACTTCTTCTGAACTGGCATCATCGTCATGACAATGCCAATCACGTTGACTTGGGTCTGTTCTAACTGATCCTTCACTCTTAGTAATTCCTTACGGTCATTGCGATTGGAAGCACAGACAAGAATTGTTCCATCACAATAACTGGCCGCTACCACACCATCGGTGACTAAGCCCACTGGCGGACAGTCCAATAGAATCAAATCATACTCTTCTCTTCGCACGTCAATGAATTCTTTTAAAGCATTCGACTGAATGAACTCCGAAGCAAAGGGGATCTTTGTCCCCGCGGTAATCACATCGACATGTTCGTAAGGTTGTAACACAACCTCTTCAAACTCGGCCTGATGACCTATAATATCTGAAATACCCTTTTTGTTTTTCAACTTCAGCTTCTTATGGATCGTAGGCATTCTTAAATCTAAGTCTATCACCAAGACTTTCTTTTGAAGTTGAGCATAAACCATGGCCAAATTTAAGACACAAGTACTTTTTCCTTCCTGCGCTGTTGTAGATATGATATTAATTACTTTCATATCTTTGTCAAAATTGCGCATCAAGATATTCGTTCTTAACGTACGATAGGCTTCTGATGCAGGTGCATCAGGATCCGTTAATGTAATCAGTTCATCTCCTACTCGCAACATTATTCAGTCCCCCCTGCATTCATATCTGGAATCAAACCAATAATCGGATAATCAAAGATTTGTTTCATTTCTTCTTCGGTTCGAATATTCCTGTCATTGAGCAAAAGATATACCACAATACAGCCATCAATAACAAAACCAATTAAAAATCCGATGAATATGTTTGTTAAATTCGATGGACTGGATTTCTTCTCAGGTACTTTGGCGGAATTTAGAACAGTGACATTTTCAATATTCATTATGGAATAGATCTTATCTTGAAATACTCGAACAATTTCATTCGCAATCGTTGCCGCCTCTTGAGGATCTTTTGAGGTAACCGCGACGGTGATGACTTCCGTATCCTTCACCGAACTGATCTTGACAATCTTCTGATACCCTTCTGTATCTAAATCATCCAACTTCAGATTTTGAATGACTTCATCACTAATCGCTTCACTCTTTAGGATTTCACTGTAGGTATTGACTAGCTTTTGTGATGTCTGAAGATCATTGTAACTGATCTGTTGACTCTCTGGATTCGATTTCTGGACAATAATCAACTTCGCTTCCGCAGTGTACTTCTTTGGTATCAGAAACAAAGTTACTAAAGCAGCGACAATAGAGGTCGCCAAGATGATCAAAACGAAAGGTTTGAAATGCTTTTTAACAATTTCAAACACCCGCGAAAGATCAATTTCAATTTCGTCATTCTCGTACATTTTCTATCTCCCTTTTTTCTCTTTTCCATATAAAAGAATCCTATCTTCAGGATCCTCCAAATTGATTTTGTATGTTTCTTTCTAATTGAACGATATTGGAACTAGGTTGATAACTTTCATCTTCATAAATATTCCAATGAAGTTCTTTCGCTAGATCCTCATAGTTTTCCATCATATAGATTGGGCTGAATCCGTTGTATTCAATAACTTTTTCAATCGAATCCATCCCTTTTGATGGAATCTGAAATTGATCAATATGCTTTAAATCAAAACTTAACAAAGAAGTGATATCATTTTTGATCTCATTATTCGTTAAGTTGGTTTCCACATAAGGAAGCATTTCATCCACGATTTCCATTAATTCAAACACGTTCTTTTTGACTAACTTTTCTAAGACTTTTAGAATGACTTCGTTTTGTCGATCCATGCGATGGAAATCATCATCTACTTTTCGAATACGACAATAGCCAAGCGCTTGTTTTCCTTTTAAATGAAAAACATTTCCATCCCGAGTCGCCCCTAAATCCATCACTTGTGTAGCTAAGAGTCCGTCGGGGAGTGTTATATCAATGCCACCAACTAAATCAACTAACGTTTCTATTGCTTCAAAACTAAAGCCGACATATTGGGTAATATCTAAATCAAAGTTATAATTCAATGTTTTTACTGCCAGTTCTGCTCCCCCACGCCAATGCGCATGATTGAGTTTATCATAGTCATTGTAGGGATCTGGAATGTAAACTAGCGTATCCCGCTGCAAGGAGGTAATTTTTATCTTCTTGGAATCAAAATCTAAAGAGATAATCTTTGTAGCATCGGAGCGTTCCATCTCGTAATCATTCCATTCAGATTTTTTAGCATTATCCGATCCAAATAAGGCGATATTCACAATGCGATGATTCTTAACTTGATCTAAGACTTCTTGGCTAACTAAAGCATCTTCATTGGAAAGTTTCTTTGAACGGACTGTTCTATTCAATAAGGAATCAATATAGAGATTCCCGCCCAAAACTAGAATTAAGATTAAAGAAGCAAGAACGCCAATTACGATCAATAAAATCCTGGTTTTCTTATCTTTCTTGTGGGTATTTTTTTGTTTTTTCAATGTGTCACATCCTTTGGTATAAAACAAAAAAGGTATGCTTCGCCAACCCAGATATTAAAAAATGGGTTCATGAAAAGCATACCAATGAAACCCTTCCCCAAGGTGCCCCTTGCAGCCATTGAGGAAGAATAACTTTCTTTTAATTTAATCCATAAAAAAAATTAAAACTTTAAAATTCTATTTATGGCCTAGCCTGTGAATGAGAATCTTTTTTTCACATTTGTAAGAAAACCTACACCTTTTTTGACATTCATTTTTAAGGTAATAAATGGAAATAAATGGCCTATCTTCTTACATTAGACATTATAAAAGCAGTAGAGGCGATTGTCAATGAAAGTGTAGGTAATCTTCCAAAATTAATTGCTAAAATGTAATGAATTACGCATTTTATGTACTCAACGACATTCTGAAAATATAAAAAATCGAAGAATTTTCATCTTCGATTTTTTATACAGATCTATTTTACTGAAGTTAAAAATCTAACCAGAAGCACAGGAAACGCCATTCTGAAACCGTTTATTTTAATGAACAATCCTTAACCTTGCAGTGATTTCTGTTGTTCTTTTTTTATTCTTCGTTTTAACCAGCCACCCTGCAGATAGTAAAGAATAAAGAGAATAGAAGTTAATGACCAGGTTAAGGGATAGCTGAATAATACATTTTCAATCGTATGATTGAGAGGAACGGCAACCCAGATCCACACCACCCGCAGTACACAGATGCCAAGACAGGTCATGATCATCGGAATTATGGAATCGCCAGTCCCACGCACTGCCCCTGAGAGAATTTCGACACAAACGTAAGTGAAATAATAAGGTGCTAGATACAGCAGCATCTGCATCCCAGCTTCAACAACGGCGATATCCTGAGTAAACAAATGATAGATTCCCCGGCTTGTCAGCATGAGAATGGCACTCATGCCAAAAGCAGTCCCAAAAGCCATACCTAAGCAGACTTTAACGCTCTTGTGAATACGATCCATTTTACCGGCGCCAAAATTCTGCCCTACGAAGGTTGTGATCGCTACGCCAAAGGCGCCCATGATCATCCAGAACAGTCCATCGATCTTCCCATAAGCAGTATAAGCCGCAATCATATCCGTACCAAACGTATTTACACTGGCTTGGATGACAATATTGGAAACTGAATACATCACTGACTGCAGTCCCGCCGGAATGCCGATAACAACAATTTCTTTTAACAATGCAGAGTGCAGCTTGATTCGCTTGCGAATCAGCCGATAACGTTCATCCTCGGCCTGAGATAAGCTGAGAAGGACCAGTCCTCCGCTGATATACTGAGCGATGCACGTGGCCGCGGCAGCTCCGAAAACATCCCATTGGAAAACGACGACAAAGATCAAATCAAGAACGACATTAGCCAGACAGCACACAATGAGAAAATACATTGGACGTTTGGAATCCCCAATCGCCCGAAGAATACCAGAACCGACGTTATACAAAAGATTTGGAATCAATCCTACAAAATAAATGATCATATAGATCAGGGAATAATTCATGATGTTCTCCGGTGTCCCCATGGCTCTTAAAGCCAACGGTGCGCCGAGAATGCCGATCACCATCAGGATACCCCCGCCAACGAACGACATTGCAATTGCAGTATGGACAGCATCGCTGGACTTCTCTATCTTCATCGCCCCATAATATTGAGAAATGATCACAGTAGCACCGGAAGCCAAACCAACGAAAAATCCAACCAACAAATTGATCAGTGTTCCTGTCGCGCCGCCGACAGCGGCCAGAGCCTCTTTGCCGACAAACTGGCCGACAATGACCGCGTCTGCTGTATTATACAGCTGCTGAAAGAAAGTACCAAGCATAATTGGAAAGAAAAATAACAACAGCTGCTTCCAGATCACGCCCTCTGTGATCTCATTGACTGTTGGATGCTGAAACTGCTTCATCTGTTAAGCTCCCCCTTAAACTGAATAATAGAATAGCACCGAAACGTTTGTTTGTCACCCATAAACAGAAGAAAAGCCAGAAGCTTTTTCAGCCTCTGACTCAGATCGTTATCAGCTAGTTCTGTTGAGCGTTGTATTGTTTTTCATCCAGCATTTTTTCACTGCGGGCCACGATCACTGAGGTAGCGGCATCGCCGACAACATTCAAGGAAGTAACCAGCATTTCAATCGGGCGATTAATCGCCAAAATTAAGGAATAGGCCAATAATGCAGCATCATTGGTATAACCCATGCCGGTCAGAATCGTAAACAGAATGACAGCGCCTGCACCTGGAGCCGCAGGAGTTCCGATCGAAGCGATCAATGCCAGAATGGCGATAACCGCGATGCTGGAGAAGGTAACCTGATATCCTGAGGAAGCAGCGACAAAGATTGCGGCAATGACCTGCATAATTGCAGTGCCGTCCATATTCACCGTCATGCCTAACGGCAGCGTGAAGGAAGCGATCTCATCACTGACACCCAGCTCTTCGGTAACCGTCTTCCGATTCAGCGGCAATGTCGCAGCGCTGGAAGAGGTAGAAAAACCGAACACGGCAACCTTAGCAATTTTCTTGATAAACGGCAGCGGATTGATTCGGCCTAAAACAGCGACAAAGACCGCATACCCGACAACCAAAAAGAATAAGAGCAGCAGCACTGTCGTCACCACGTAGGCCAGCGCTGGTTTGAGATGATCGACCCCATAGATCGCAAAGGTTCTTGTCAGCAGGACAAAGATCGCCAGCGGACCAAACTTGTTGATCACATAGCTCAGGCAGACGGTAATCAGATCACTGATCTCCTGCAGCAGCTTCTTTAACACTGTAATCTTATGTCCCAAAGCATTGATTCCCAAACCAGTAGCCACTGCCAGGAATACAACAGCCAGAACCTGCGAGTTTGTTGAGAAAGCACTGGTCATGTTGTTTGGAACAATGGATAAAAGAATCGAGAGCGGATTGCTTCCGCTGGAGCCTGTCGAAACATTCAGCCCACTGACCTCCACCGCATTGAAGGCGCCCGCCGCGTAAACCGCAAAGCCAACAGCCCCTGCAATTAACAAAGCAACAGTTGTCGTCAACAGGAACGTTCCCAAGGTCTTGCTGGAAATACGTCCCAATTTACGGGTATCCGTAATCTGACAGATCGCCAAGGCGATTGAGCAGAAGATCATCGGAACGATGATGACCTGTAAGGCATTGACGAATAATTGACCTACGATGTAAAACAAACCAATCGCATTTTTACCGCCTTCTGTGGTAATATCCTGAAATAGAAGATTGTTGATTGTCGTCCAGGTCTGTGTCTGACCTGCGGCCAAGAGATTTTCACGAAGCATCAGCATGCCGAGTCCGCAAAGTAAGCCTAAAACCATGGCAATTGCCATTTTGACGGCAAGATGACTGCCTTTCTTTTCTGTTTTTTTCATTCAGATCCCCTTTCATAAAAATACTCCTGACCCTTTAAGTTCAGGAGTAAATGAATAGAGGTTGCAAATTCATTTTCCTTGAGACGCCTCACGGGACGCTCTTAAAGGATCACTTCAAAAAGTATACTCAACTTTGCCCTGGCTGTCAATATCCGATTGTAATGCCAAGACTAATCCATTTTCCAATCCTTGGAATTCCTCAGGAATCAATTAGAGCTCCTTGTTGACCCAGACAAAGATATCATAGGTTCTGCCGCCGGTGCCGCGATTGGTATTGAGATCGCCGTCGTTGTTGATCAGACGTACCCGGCTCCAGCCTGGCTGACCATAATGATCAAATCCTGAATAATTGATCTCGACATCCGCTGCCAGCAAAGGCTTGCCTGCCGCAGCATCCTTAGTCCAGTACAGATAAACATAATGACCGCCGGCGCCATGGTTGAGATCTCGGCGCAGCCGATGGTAGGTGCATCCGCCTACGTTATAGGTATCACTGCACCGATCGTTAGGATCAGTTGCTCCGCGCATTCCGCGAATCGCTTCCTTCAGATCCGTGGTCACTGTATAGCCCAGATATTCATATTTTCCTCGGGCAGAGCAGTTGAGATCTTTGAAGACGATGAACTCAGGAGCTTTGGGATCATAAGCAGCCATTTGCGCATAGACATCCGCTCTTGCAGCATCCGGCGTATCACCGTAGCCGACAAAAATATCCTTCATGTACGTCGTAAGCACTTTATCCTGCAGATTCTTAAAGTAGCCGCCGTTCTTGGCCAGCAGCGTCGCAAAACCAGCCTTTAATGCCGCCTGACGGGTTGAACTGTCCGCCAGCATCCAGACTGGGAGCACCGAGACCGGATTATCCAAGGAGCCTGTGCCGATAAAGGCGAGTGAAGGCTTTGAGGTCAATGTTGGATCCAGGCTCTTTATCCACGTATCATAGGCGATCTGGGCTTGTTCCATCGTGGCGATATTCGTACTCACCGCTCCGCCTAACAGCACGCAGTGGAACGTGCTGGAATCAAAGAAGGCCTTAGCCGTCTTTTTGTATTCTGACGAAGCGTTTCCGGACACCGCCATGTAGGAGGCTTCCAGCGAAGTGGTCAGCGATTGTTCCGTTTCATTGCTGCTTTTCTCATGCATGAAGTCCATTTCCATACGTCCGCCTAAGCGGATATCCAAAAGCAGATGCGTTCCATATTTCGTAAAGAGCTCCTCCGCACTCATTCGATCATTATTCACATCCTTGCGGAAAGCCGGGGTCAGATAACCCTTTCTCAGATCCTCAGCGGTAATCTCACCCAAATCAAAATATTCCCGCTTCAGCGTCAGCTCATGCCTGCGGGTAGCAAAGCTCTTGGAAGAGCTGACCTTGTTCTCCGTGGTGAAAGCCATGTTGAAGCTGGCTTTGAAAGCGCCGGACTGAACACCCAAACCCGCCTTTGCGGATACCTTCTGACTGTACTCTTCCGCATACAGCGCGGCGATGTTTGTCGTTTCCACATAGGTTCCTTCATCCACGCGAATTCTTAACGGTGCCTTTGAAGCCGGTTCGCGACTGAGAATCGGTGCTCCTAATGATAAATCCAGAGAATTATAATACCGCTTTGTAATTACATTGTAGCCATAACCCAAGTAGCCGCCATAGTCCTTGTCATAGACAATCATAGGACTTTGTTCAGCCCACAGCTGAGGTTTGGCCTGTTCGCCTTTTTCCAGCATCATAACCGGTTCATTCAAGCGTTGGCTAAGACCGAGCGGCAGCATTCCATTGTAAATCTGTTCCATTTTGATTTCTCCTTTCGTACTCCTTAGCCTCATAGTAGCACGTTATATAAAAGAAATCAAAATAACCGATTAAACTAGCATGAAATCACATATTTGACCCAAATAAAAGATCCTGGACTTCCCGTCAAAATGTCCTGGATCCGCAGTTAAACAATTTGTGTAAGATCAACAGCGTGTAATACGATGAACTAATGGTATCTCCGCAATCAGCAATCGACTATTTTCAGATAAAACAGAAATATGGTTTGACAAGCCACTTAGCATTTGTTAAATAAAGTAATTTTTTATTTTTTGGTTATAGAATTGTCTGCTGGCATCTATATTTCCTCTCCATTTTCTTTTCCAAAAGTTAGTTCTAAAAGTTCTGCAGCTATACTCTCACTTCTAACACGCATTAGATTATCTTCAACATCTTCTTTACCTAAGAAATTTAAGCTACCATACCAAACAATTTCTTTATCTATAATGCAATAACGCTCGCAAAATTCATCTACAAGGTTCATCTTAAATCCTGCATTACGCATTCGCTCATGGAGTTGCATCCAATAGTTACTATCTCCAAAATTATATTCATCAGGTTTCCATGTAACAACGACGACTTTCAATCCATTCAATTGTTTTTCATAAAGTAAACCGATAAATTCTTCTACCTTTTGGTTGCTAATTGTTGGACTCGATATAATGATTTCATTTTTTGCAGAGAGGAGGTCGTTTTTATAAACTTCAAAGTAATTCTCAATATCATAGATGGAGTTAAGTTGATAATCTACTTTTAGCACTACTTCTTCCGAGCAAATTGAGTAGCCAATTTGTTTATATGCTTTTAATCGCTTATTGTACATTTTCTCAAACATTAAAACATGTACATCTACATAATCAAAAATAATGACATCTTTTTTACCTTCATAATCACGATTTAATCGTCCGGCATATTGTTCAACAACACTTTTTCCTGCAACAGGTGTTGCCATTATCAGTGTATCTAAACGAGGAAAATCAAACCCCTCTCCAATCAAACTACCGGTTGCAACCAAAATCATACTTTCATTTCTTGGTATAAGATTCATTTGTTTTAATATTTCTCTATGCTCTTTTTTAGAGTTTGCCCCAGATAACCAAAAAATATGATCTGCAACGCCTTTAAGCTTATTAAATAACTTTTCTGAATGATCAACATATTTAGATAAAATAACTGGAGTCCGTCCATTTACAATACACTGTTTTACATCATTTACAATAATCTCATCTCGATCATTATTATCTCTTAAAATAGCATAGGCTTTATTAGGATGTATTTTATCTTGATTAAATTTAGGCAGTACAGTTCTTGTAAATCTTGGGTAAACCAGGTGCTCGATCCCTTGTTCTTTCGCCCTTTCTTTTGATGTGTATTTAAATTGTATTGGTCCTAATAACATATAATTGATTTTCTCTAATCCATCTTCACGAATCGGAGTCGCAGTAACACCGTATACATATTTTGCTGTCACTACTTGCAAAATATCTACGATTGTATCGGAAGCTGCATGATGACATTCATCCAAAATAACCATTCCATATTCTTTTAGTTTTGGATGAAACTCTCCTTTTTTACATAATGACCCCACCATCGCAATATCAATAATACCTGTTGAGGAATCGTGAAAGCCTTGAATTTTACCGACTAAACTCTTTCTGGTTTTTATTTTTCCAGAAGGTGTCGTATAAGTAGGTGATTCTTCATCAATCATCAAGAATTGCTTTAACGCATTCTCCCATTGTTCAATGAGTGCAGATGACTGTAAAAGTATTAATGTATTCACTTTCTTACGAGCAATCATATTACAACATACAACCGTTTTCCCAAAAGCAGTTGCAGCATTTAGAATACCGGTATCTTTTTTCTCTAATGCTTTAATTGCATTTTCTTGTGATTCTTTTAACTGTCCATTAAATTCAACATTAATTTTTTTCCCATTACATCGTTTATCTTGGATATCTATTTGGATACCTACTTTATGACAAGAATCGATTAAATTATCCAATAAACCTCTAGGAATACGGATATATCCTTTTACATCTTTTCCTAAGTAAATATATCTTGCTTGATTAAAATTTGATAAATTCATTGCTTGATTTTTATAGAAAACAGGATTACTAAAAGCCGCCATTTCTCTAATTCTATTTTGGATTCTTGGCTTTAAATTATCAGTATTAATATAAATTGCATTTACTAGAGTTATTTGCATGCTTCCTTCAACATCCTGACAAATAAAATGATTGGTCATATTCCAAGGCTTCTCATCATTGTTCGCTAAAATATCTGACATCGAAACTTGAGCAATGGGACAACTTACATTCCATTCTTTAATTTTTTCTTTAATCCAATCTTCGCTCAATTTCTTCTTTGAAAGAAGTACTTTCCATTGATGAGGATATGCATTCCAATTCTCATCAACAAAAGCGCTATTTCCTTGTTTCAAAGCTTGCCCTTGTAAAGGAAGTGCAATCAAATTACCAAAACCGCCTTTAGGCATGTGGTCTTGCATTGGAATTAAGCGGTCGTAGTAACGAAACGATATTAGATTAACAGATTCTGCACCTTTCCGTAATAACGCATTTCCAAATTTTCGAGCGAGCAAAGCAGAAATTCTCTTTTCAAAGAAAATCCACAGATGAGCACCTCTTCCTGATCTGGAACGTTCAACTAAAGCGTCAATGCCATTCAATTTACATATTTCTCTTAGCGCATTTACTTCTTCTTTCCAGGTATCATCTATTTTTACTAAATCATGCTTCTGCACATCATTCTCATGATTATCAAAATCAAACACAATAAAACGGCATGTTTCATCTGGAAATAAGGGATAAATACCAATTACATCAGTACCATCTTCTTTATTTCCTTTTAAATGAGCAATAATTTGTTCCTTACCAAGTGTTTTAAAAACGGCATTTTTACAATCAGCACATTTTTTCTTTTTATCTATTTTCTTGGGACACCCATATTTCCAAAAATTATGGCACTGTAAGTAATAATTAGCAATTCCTGTTGATTTTGAAATTGCTCTTTGACTATATACATCAGTCCTTCCCCAAAACATACTAAAAAATGCGTTAGCATCTTTTTCTGTAAATCCCATTTTAGGAATAATTAGTGACCTTGATTTTGTTGATACACTTCTAATTTACTAGGTTTATTAAAAGAAATACCAGCTTTATTCAACAAATCTTTAAGATATTGATTTTCCTTTTCAAGAAGATCTATCCTTAATTGCAATTCTTTTACATCATTCATATCCTTCTTCCTCATTCATATAGTGTTTTATTTAAAACTAGCTTTATTATAACAGTTATTGTGTTTTATATGGATGCACTTATAGAATAACGTTCAAAAACAAAAATTTTCTCCTATCTCATTGAGTCAAAAAGAAAAATAAGCAATATTTGACCCTGGAAGAATTTCAGTAAAAGGTGCATGAAATCTAAGAAGTACAGAAGGATAAGAGATGAAAACAGGAAAGTATCTGATATCATGAAACAAGATTGGCTTTACATCAATATCGAGCAGTGAGGGATAAACAATTATGATATATGTACCTCCATGTTGTGCGATAAACTGTCTTTATCATTTGTTTAACAAATATCCGCCTTAATTTTGTTGTTAATTGTTAGGCCATCATCATTATATCGGAGGATAATTGTTTTATTACACTTTAAGCTTCGATATCAAACGCTTATATGGGGTATCCACTTCTAATATAAAAGGAAGGACTTTCATCCTCCCATACTTTAACGCCCAACACTTTTATCGATAGAAGCCTATATCTTAGAATTTCTCCAATCGTTTCTTCCTTTCAATCACTTTCGCTATTCTTAGTTTTATTTGTTGAACAATGGCTTGAATTCGTGCCTCATCCATGAATGGATTCTTTCTAAAGATGTCTTCAACTTCCTGTTCAAAACCCGAAAGCTTTGTTATATCAAGCCAAGACAAATCCTCTACTAATTCTAACTGTTGTTCCGGAGAGGTTTTAAATGGTTTACACTTATATGTACTTCCGATTGCGGAAGTTGGCTGAGTAGCCCATAGTGAGCTTCCACTATCAAAGATCGGTGCAATTCCAACCCACTCTAACGTTGTGATATTTCGAATGGCTCCAAAATTACGATAATGACGATCATAATTGGCAATGATATAATCACAAACAATCATTTTATCAATCTGCAATTTAACATTTGGGATATTAAGCGTCTTACAAGCTTCAAGGAAATGCATATATAATGAATCATTTCCTCTTTGCTTGATTATTCGATCAATATAAAAAGCAGATACTAATTCTTCATCTGTATTGACCATAGTTGGACAAGCAGAATAATAGAAATCATTTTCTTGAATCAATTTATAAGGTACATAGTCTTGCTTCTTAAGAATTCTTACATAAAGCTTTGTAGCAACAAGCTCGTTGAAAGGTTCTTGGTTATTATAACTGTTTCCCCCTTTAATAAGATAGCGAATACTATTTATGATTTTCCATTTCTTCTTCAAATTCCCATCGCTTGAATTATCTGGGCTAAAAATATCCAAGTTATGAGAATAATTAATCTGTCCCATCAATAGTTTTCCCATATCTTCACTAAAATCATTTTCAAAGAAATTAATATCCTTCCATTCAATATCTGAGTTTTCTTCCTTAATCCAATATTGATCACTCAAACTAAGACCAAAGCATCTTTCAAGCAATTCTACGGAAGAATGAATATCCATTTCTTCCATCACTTCTTTAAATCTACTTCTAGAGGCTGGAATTGAACGATCCTTCCACCAGTTATTTAAAGCTTTTCTTGTAATACCTGTTTTGTATTCAACAATTCCTAAAGGAGCATAATCAGGTTGAATCACACGAATAATTTTTATAACTGAATGTGTTTCTTCATCATATGAAAACTCTAAAACTTCAACATTCTTATTCATCAATTTATAATTCATTTTATTCACTCCTTTCTTGGCTGATTAGTAGAGCTATTATATCATATCTAAAGCATTCTTTCATTAAGCTTATGAGAGTATCGATCTTATTCCCTTTTTCATATAAACCGCATTTATCTTACTTCTTAATCCTCATTTCACTCATTTTTCTGAAAAACTGAAATTCTTTTTTCTAGTGATAGATGTGCAAGAAATAAAATAACCGATTAAACCAGATTGAAATCACATATTTGGCCAGAATAAAAGATCCTGGACTTCAACATCAAAAGGCCCTGGATCTGTCATTAGACAATTACTGTAAGATCATCATTCCACACTTAGCGTGAAGCGCGATGAACTAACGGTTCTCCTGCAATCAGCCGCCGACCGTTCTCATGACAAAGCAGAAGAGCGGTCTGATGATCATAACGCCGTTCAATCTCCTCCTGAATGTCGCTCAGCTTGATCACGCGCTTACCCCAGCAATGGTGCGCATCCGTTCCGATCGCGTCGCAATAGCCTTCCTCCACCATTCGCCAGGCCAGTTCACATTGCTTTTGATCGTCATTGAGAATTAAGGAAGTCCGATTGACCTGGAAATCACACCCCATCGCCCTCCAGCGCTTCAGGATGGAGAAATCTTCCTGTACGCTCTTGTAGCGTTCCGGATGGGCGATGATCACCTCATAGCCCTGACTGAACACCTGCTCCAACAACTCAGTTTCACTGCTGCCCAGCTGTACCTTCTGATACCAGGGGAACTCAATCAACAGCCGCCGCGAGCTGTTCAAGGTCAAAGCCCGACCACTGCGGATCCACGCCAGCGAAGCATCGGTCAGAAAGAACTCACAGCCCAGTTTCACTTCCAGATTCCAACCCTGCTCAGCGATCAGCGCCTGCAGCTGCGCAAACGGTTCCTTCAATGATTCGGCATCATTCTCATATCTATAATAAGGAAGACTGTGCGGCGTACATAAAATCGCCTCAATCCCATCTTCCACTGCAATCTGCAGCATATTTTTCGTTGTTTCCCGATCCTGCGAGGCATCATCCACACCCCACAGCACATGGCAATGAATATCAATCATACCTTTTCCTCCTTCGCTCTGCCCAATTTCTATCCTTATTATAATAGAGTCGCCCAAAAAGGAAAGAGAATCCTTGCGGATTCCCTCGCTTATTTTGATTTTGGTTTATAAAACGCCCGGTTTTCCATCGGAAACAACCGCGAAGTAAAACTACCCGGTTCAGTCTGGGCATACGCCTTATCCAGCGTATTCATGCGTGCATCCAGATTATCAATCAAATGCAGCACTTCCGCTTCGGCGACCATCGGCATTACCGGCGAACCAAATTCCAGCTGGCCGTGATGCGACAGCACCATATGGCGCAGCAGAATCGCTTCCTCGCTCTTTTCGAAGCCCAGCCGAGTCGCAATCTCCATGATCTTGGCCTGCATGATCGAAATATGCCCGATCAGTTTGCCTTCCAGCGTATATTCTGTCATGACCGGTCCGGACAGCTCTGTCAGCTTGCCCAGATCATGCACCAGCACGCCGCTCACCAACAGATCGCGGTTTAACAACGGATACAGCTTCACAATCTCATTCGCCAGATCGACCATGCCGGTAACATGCACGGCTAGTCCTCCGACAAAGTTGTGATGGTTTTTCGCTGCGGCCGGATAATCATAAAACGGCTTCTCATACTCTTCAAACAAGGCACTGACAATCCCTTTATAGATCGGATTGGACAGGGAACTGACCGCATCCTGAATCTTCTGCTGCAGAAGCTCCTTAGGAATATCCGAAGCGATCACGTAATCGCTCAACTCAACACTCTGCTGATCCATCGGTGTCAGCCGATGAACACGCAGCTGCAGCGAATTGCGATAACGCAGCACCTCACAGCTGACTTCACCAACCCGTCCCGGCACACAAGCCGCTGCCTGTTCTTCCTTGACATCCCAGATCTTGCCCTCGATTGTCCCGGACTTATCCTGCAGTGTCAGCGACAGATAAGGCGAACCATTGCTGGTCACGCCTTTGGTCACCTGAACTAAAAGCAAAGGCAGCGTCAGGCTTTCGCCCTCCTTAAACTCACTAATTTTCTTATTCATCATCCCACTCCATTTCACTTAAAATCAAATAAATATCTTCGACCGCAAAGCCCTGCGCAGAACAATACCGAAAGACATAATTCCGCAGTTTTGTTCCGCTGTATTTCGACTGATACCGTTTCTGAGCTTTCGCCGCTGTTTTGCGCAGACTTTCCAGCTCAGCCCGTTCATCCTCGACAAAACTCAGATTATCCATGACTTCGTTGATCACATCCACCGCAAAGCCCTGCGCGATCAATTTCGATTTCATCATATTTTTTTTCATTCGCACCGATTTTTCCTTGATTGTCGGCTGCAGCTTCTGGGCCCACTTCAAGGCATTGCGAAATTCTGACTGCTCGTCTTCTTCAGCGAAGACCGACTCGATCATCTCATACGGAATGCCTTTTTTGCGCAAGGTCCGGCTGATCTTGTTTTTGCCCTGCATCATCAGTTTCAGGTTATAGACCTGATTTTTCGTATAGCGCAGATCATTGATCAAATCACGGTCTTCCAGCTTCTCAACAATCTCATTGATCTGCTTGATCTCCAGCTGCGTATTCTGCGTCAGCCAGTCATAGATTTCCTTGCGCGTGCGGTCTTTTGCCGCAATGCGCTTCAAGCAGCTTTGATAAGCTTTTACGGCTTCTTCTTCACTGATCAGTTCATCAAGTTCATCGCTGCTGATCAAAACATCCTTGCGCAGCCCTTTATTGAAATACGTTTCCAGTGAAACCAGAATGCGGATTTCGTCATTCGGCGAACAAACCTTCAATTCAACACAGTCATCCTTCGGCCGGATTGATTCCAGCCGATACATTTCCCGATATTCGTTGGCCGCACTTTCATAAACTGCTAAAACCTTCTGATAGAAGATCCGGCTGTCATACACTTCCACCTGACGCTTGGCCGCTATCTTCATAGCCGCCCGCTCCTCTTCACTTAACGCTAAGAACAGCTGTACCTTTTCAGCAAACTGCTGTGGCTTCTTAAACAGAAATCCAGTCTGACCTTCCAGTACCAGATCCTCCAGCACCTCATCCGGCCGGGCAAAAACCGGCAGCTCACTGGCCAGTGCCTCGATATACGTCATTCCCTGTGTTTCCGTCAAAGAGGCCGAAACAAAAGCATCGGCACAGTGATAGTAGGAAGGAATCTGATCTGCCGGTTTCTTGCCGGCAAAGGTAATCATCGACTCCAATCCCAATTCACGCACATGGTCTTCCAACGCTTCCTGTTCCGGACCGCCGCCGATGATCGCAAAATGCACCGGGACATGTGCTTCCTTTAAATAAGTAAAGCCGTCGATCACAAAATCAATGCTTTTTTCCTTGGCGATCCGGCCGACAAAAATAATCAGCAGCTCATCCGGGCCTGCCATCAGCTCCTGCCGCCGCTGTTTTCTTGTTTCCAAATCTGTACGGTGCGCGTCAAAGCGCTGCAGATCCAGTCCGGTCGGAATGACGTGAATCCGTTTTTTTATTCCATAGCGCTGCAGCATCTCTTTGGTTTTCTGCGACGGGGCAATCAGCTCGGTGCTGGTCTCCCCATACAGCTTGCTTAAGCTGCTGACCGCTTTCTTGGCCACCTTGTCCACACTCTCCAGATTAAAAACATTGACGTAATGCGTATAATCCTCATAGGTTGTATGATAGGTCGATACGATTGGAATCTGCAGCATTTTCGCCGCAATGCGGGCAAAGATCCCGACGCCGAATTCCGTGTGGGCATGGATGACGTCCAGTTCCATTTCCCGGATATCCTTCAGCACCGCAAAATGAATCGGACTGGTTAAGACATAACCATACAAACTTTTCAGTTCCACACCCGGCAACCGCAGAACATTGCCTTCGCGCTGAACTTGAAGCAGACCGGGATGCGTGGTGATCACGTACACCGCATGACCGTTTTTTTCCAGTTCCTGCTGCAGCGTTACAATCGACGAAACCACGCCGTTGACGTCTGGAAGATAAGTGTCCGTAAATAATCCAATCCTCATTGCTTTTCCTCCTGCATTTTATTCACTGTCATCGCCGGCCGGCTCTTAACCCAGATAAAGGTCAGTCCGCCCACGATCAACATAAAGTAATAGGAAGCAAACCGCCATAAGATCATCGAGCTGGTAGCGCCCAGCTTCCCAAAGATGGTTGAAAACATTAAAACATAGGTTGCTTCCGTTCCCCCGCTCGCTCCCGGAATCGGGATAAAGGCATTGATCATGGAGACAAATGCCGACAGCGCCATGCAGTCGATCAGCATATCCGCACTGACCTTCAAGCCCAGAGCCTGCGCACAGAAAAACGGAATCGCATAATACAGTGACAGCCGGACAAAATTGGCCAGCGTCACCTTGATGATCAGCGGCCGGTGTCCTTTCAGTTTGGACGTTTCACTGCCAAACCGATCGAGCTGATCTTTCAATAGCGCCAGCGCTTTTTCTTTGTTCTTAATTAAATGCAGCCGGCAGCCCAAATTCAAACCGGTTGTACTGATCCACGTATAGACCTTAGGAAAACGCACCAGTGCCCACAGTCCGACAATCACCAGACTGTTGACTAAAAAGCCGATCAGCACCAACGCAAAAAACTGCGAATAATTCGTATAGAAGTGATGAAAACGCAGCACGATCAGAATAAAGACCGAGGCGATCATCGCTGACTGATACACGATAAAATCCATCCACAATACGCTTGCTGAATCACTTAACGGCACGCCCTGTTTCTTAAACACGTACACCTGAGCAAACTGCCCGCCTGAAGCACTCGGCGTCACGCCATGGAAAAAAGAAGCCACCAGGGCGTTGACAATCCCATAATTTAATTTGTAGTGCGGATTGCTGATCCGTGCCAACTGTGTCAGAATCCAGCCGATCACACACTGGTACAAAATCGCAATCGCAATGATCACGATCAGCCAGCCGAAATTGACCTGCGTCAGAATCCCCATTACTTCGTTAAAATTATCTTTCAAGGTAAACCACAGCACTCCGGCTGTGAAGCCTACAATGAGCAGAATATTAATCACATAGTTTCGCGCTTTTTTCATACTTCCTCAGCCTCGTCAACTTATTATACAATGAAAAACAAGGTTGCACAAGGAATATGGATCGCTGCCCGCTGCTCTTAAGCCTGTCTTCGATGATTCTTTTTACTTTCTTAAGAAATCCCGCAGACAAAAGAAAAAGAGCTCCCGGCTCTTTTACATCGTTTCAGAATGATGTTGATTCAATACGGTTTCATAGATTGCTTTTAACTGCTGACCCACGCTGGCAATACTGCGCTCCCGAGCGGTTTTTCGGCCCTCCTCATCGACCCGCGGCAGGCGCTTCTCCACAACCCCTTCGATCAGATCTGTAAATTCGTCAATCGTATGTCCTTTATAACAATTAACCCGATCCTTCAGCCATGGATCAAACACGCCGATATCGCGGACGATGACCTGCTGCGAGGCTGCCAGCGCTTCCAGAACAACGATGCCTTCGGTTTCCTCATAGGATGGAAAGAAGAACGCATTGGCTCCGGCATAGGCACCTTCGATGATCGCCCCTTTGACATACCCAGGGAAAATGACATTAGCCGGATGATCCTCCACCAGCTCACGGATATTTTTCGGCACGGAAATCAACGGCGTATAGCCAAACCAAATGAATTTGTACTGCGGCAGCCGCTTGGCTACTTCGATGAAGTCCGGCAGTCCCTTGCGTTCAAAATAAAGACCTACCGACAACACGACTTTATCGGTTTCATTCAGACTAAAATACTTGTAATACGCCTTCACCTTTTCCGCATCATAGCTGAACCGATCCAGATCAATGCCGTTGGATACGGCCCAGATCGGAAGATCAATCCCATACCCTTCCAGCAAACGCTTGGAATACGGCGTCGGCGTAATAATCGCATCCGCGCTGGAATACAGCGAAACTAAATGCTTCTTGAACAGCGGTGCAATCTGGTTGGACAAGACAAAGGAATTGCGGAAATCTTCTTCCGTGGAATGGGCATGATAAATGACCGGCTTCCCCTCGCGGCGAGCTTTGGCAATGATTCCCTGACTAGCTGGTCCCACTGTATTGATGTGCAGAATATCAAAATCATCGTTAGGGTCCAGGGTATAATCAATCCCCGCCATCGTCAGCGCCTGCTTCTGATGCTTTAGTGCGCGGCCGATGCCAGAGGTCGAAATCACCTTTTCCCCTTCAAAAAATAACAATACTTTCATTCACTCTACCTCGAATTCACTATCAAGTATAATGAAAACCCTATCAATTATCAAGTCTTTCCGCGGTTTTCCAGGCTTTCCTTTGACATTGCCCGGTGATTGTCAAAAACCATTTCACTGCTTGTCTGATTCACGGCAGCCCTATTCTCCCGGCTTTTTTCTGTGTTTAACTCACCACAGCTTTTCCTCCAGCCCCTTCTCAAAATCGGTCAACAGGCCTATAATTAGGTCACTTAACCCGTCAGGTCAATAAGGAGATACCTATGAATGACAAGTTTTTCAAACTTTCTTTAGAAAAGCAGCAGAAAATAACCGGTGCTGCCTATCGCGTCTTTGCCCATAACCGCTATAAAACCGCCTCCATGTCAGAAATTGCCGCCGAAGCAGGAATTTCGAAAGCCCTGCTTTTTCATTATTTTCAAAACAAGAAGGAACTGTATCTCTATCTCTGGCTGAAAGCAATGGAACTGACCAAAGCCTCCATAGCCCAGTATAAAACGCTGGAAACTCATGATTTCTTTGAAATGTTAAGGCGCAGCCTGTTGTCAAAATGCGCGCTGATGCGGGATTATCCGGATCTCAGCCGCTTTACCCTGAAAGCCTATTACGAGGCAGATCCTGAAATTGAGACAATGATTCAAAAGCATTTTTCCCAAGCCAGTGAAGCCAGCGAAAATTTAGTTCTTGAACAAGTGGAGACCGCCGGCTTGCGGCAGGATCTGGATTTCAATGCCATGATTACGGAAATCTTCTATGCGATGGATGGATATATGCTGAAAAAATATCGTTCGCATGAGCTGGATCCCGATCAAATTGAGCATGAAATTCTTGATCTTGTTCACTTTTGGGAAACCCTCTATACAATCCCGGTGATCCCCCGATGATGCAGCACAGAACGATCCATGCGCAAGGCGGAACTGTGCATTATTGGATTGATAAGAAAGAAAATGCGGAGAGTATTGTTTTTACCCATGGCGTCACAGCCGATCATACGATGTTTGAAAAGCAGGTTTCCTATTTTGAAAAAGCCTATACGCTCCTGCTTTGGGATGTTCCGATGCATGGATGTTCCCGGCCCTATCAGAATTTTTCTTATCAAGATACCGCTGAAATCCTGCACCAGATTTTGGTGCGGGAAGCCCTGCATAAGGTGTTTTTAGTTGGGATGTCGATGGGCGGCTATCCTTCTCAGCATTTCGCCAAGGCTTATCCCGATCAGGTTCAAGGTTTGATTGCTTTAGATACAACCCCTTTAGGACTGCGGTACTATTCAAAATCAGATCTGTGGTGGCTGAAACAGGTTGTCCCCATGGCCAAAGTCTTCCCGACCGCCATCCTGCGCTGGTCCATGGCTGCGTCTGTATCGCTGACTCACTATGCTTATCAAACGATGCGTTCAATGTTGGCCCCGCTTTCAAAAGCTGAAATCTTAGAACAAATGCGTGTTGCCTACACCTATTTTGCGATTGAGAATCAAGATGTTTCCTTTCCGTTTCCCGTATTGATTCTCGTTGGTGAAAAGGACTGTACGGGCAAGGTAAAAACGTATTGCAAAGCCTGGGCTAAGCATACCGGTTATCCGCTGCATTTCATCCAGAAAGCCCGGCATTTTTCAAATGCCGATAATCCCGATCAAGTAAACAAAGAAATTGAAACTTTTATTGTATCGATCAGACAAGGGAGTGACAGTCATGCTTCACTATGACGAATATGGAAGTCCAGATCATCCGACAATTCTTTTGCTTCCCGGCGCAGGCGCGCTGGATACTTTTAATCAGCAGTATGTTTTCGCTGACTCCTATCATCTGCTTGTACTGCACCTGCCAGGTTCTGGGAAAGCTTCAGGAGTTGTCTATGATCCCCAAAAAACAACACAGGAACTTTTTGAATTGATCCAAAATCTGCACCAAAAAGTTGGGGTGATCGGCCATTCCCTTGGCGCTCAGATCGCAGTCAGACTGGTCAGTGAACATCCTGAATTCTTTCATTTCGCAATATTCTTAAGTGCCTGGGTAAAACCGAATCCGCAGAAAATCAAGGGCCTCTGCGCGCTTGCGAAGATATCGGCAAAAATGCTGCATTGGCAAGGTTTAGTACGTCTTCAAGGTTGGTATTGGCATTACACTCCTCAACAAGCCCGTACGATGGCCGACGATTCCAAGCGCATTTCAGCCGAGGTTTATCGCTCATTTTTTGTTCATACGCTGGACTTGTCCAGCCTGCCGGCTTATTCTACAGTAAATATTCCAATGTTAGCCCTTTGCGGAAGCCGGGAGATCAAGGCAATGAAAGAATCGCTGGCTCTGCTGGCAGAAAATCCGCATTGTCAGACAATCCAACTCCGAGGCGTCAATCATGATTTTCCAATGCGGCATTCGCAAATGCTGAACCCACTGCTTCGGCAATTTATTGCGGAAAATCTGAAACTCAAAATTTGATTGTCTTTCTGACCAAAATCCTGCCTTTCGACAAATAAAAAAAATAGGAAATGAAAAAACAGAGAGCAATTTCTCAATTGAGAAACGCTCTCTGTTTTGTTCATTCTTGTCACCCTGACAAGCGATTCTATTTCGCTTACCCGGTTTTCTAAAGAAACAGGGTTACGATTTATTCTTCCGACAGCTTGACTAAGCGTGTATAACGGCGCTGAGCATCCTTCTTTGTTCTTTCGAACATTTCGTATGCTTTTTCACCTTTCAGCTTCGGCAGCTGGCTGTAACGGGTTTCGTTCAGCAGGAAGGCCTGGAACAGATCCCAGTTCGGTTCCTTGGAATCGATCGTCAGCGGATGTTCTTCGTTGCGCGGATCGAAACGGTACAGAACAGTATAACCACATTCAACAGCTTTTGCCTGAACTCTCTGATGGTTCGCCAGACCGCCCTTAATGCCGTGTTCAGCACATGGTGCGTAAGCGATGATCAGAGATGGTCCTTCATAGCTTTCCGCTTCCTTGAAGGCCTTCAATGTCTGAGCACGGTTGGCGCCCATCGAAACGGAAGCAACGTAAACATGACCGTAAGCCATAGCGATCTGACCGAGGTCTTTCTTCGCTGTGCTCTTACCGCCGGCTGCGAACTTCGCAATCGCGGCCGACTGAGAAGACTTGGAAGCCTGTCCGCCCGTGTTGGAGTAAACTTCAGTATCCAGAACCAGAACGTTGACGTTCAGGTTGTTGGCCAAAACATGATCCAATCCGCCGTAGCCGATATCATAAGCCCATCCGTCGCCGCCGACGATCCAGATTGATTTGCCAACCAGATCGCGTTCGTAGTCTAACAGTTCCTTGACTGCTTCATTAGCCGAAGCCTTAACACCGGCAATGATCGCGTCTTTGACTTCACGCTGTGCATCACGGTTGCTGCCGGCAGCCAGATATTTCTCGAAAGCTTCTTTCAGTTCCGGTTCGACGGAATCCAGATTGTTTTCCATCAAAGACAGAATCCGAGCTTCCTTGAAGTTCTGCGCCAAAGCCATACCATAGCCGTATTCAGCGTTATCTTCAAACAGGGAGTTTGCCCAAGCAACACCATTGCCTTCCGCATCATTGGAGAACGGTGTAGATGGTGTGGACGAGCAGTAAATCATCGAGCAGCCGGTAGCGTTGGCGATCATCATATCCTTGCCGAACAGCTGAGAAGCCAGCTTGTAGTAAGGGGTTTCGCCGCAGCCCGGGCAGGCTCCGGAAACTTCAAAGTAAGGCATTGCGAACTGAGAACCCTTGACGGTATCGACTGGGAAGTAGTTCGTCTTGTATTCAGTATGCTTGAACAGGTAATCCGCTAACGGTTCCTGATCCAGCTTTTCGTTGATATCGACCATCTTCAGTGCTTTGTTGCCGCCCTTACCCGGACATTCAACAACGCACAGACCGCAGCCAACGCAGTTGGCCGGAGAAACCTGAATCCGATACTTCAGATTTTCGACGCCCTTGCCCATTGCCTGGATCGTCTTGAATTCCATCGGTGCATTGGCAATTTCTTCATCAGTCAGTAAGAACGGACGAATCGTCGCATGCGGGCAGACGAAGGAACAGAATCCGCACTGGATACAGTTGTTTGGATCCCAAGTCGGAACCTGAACGGCAATCGTACGCTTTTCCTTGAAGGAAACGCTGTTGTGGATCGAGCCATCCAGGATATCATGCTTCATGAAGTTGGAAACCGGCAGATCATAGCCTTCCAGCGAGTTGATCGCCATGACATGATTGTCAAAGTATTCATCACCCGTCAGCTTGCGTCCGGAATCATAGCTCAGCTGTGCCCATTCCGGCTTGACTTCAATTTCAACCAGGCCGTTTTTGCCCTGATCAATCGCCTTGTAGTTCAGCTGGACGATTTCGTCGCCCTTCTTGGAGTAGGACTTCTTCGCCATGTACTTCATCAGCTCAACCGCTTTTTCATACGGCATAATCTGTTCATTCAGCGCGAAGAAGGCCGACTGCAGAATCGTATTGGTCCGACGGCCCATGCCGATTTCCTGAGCGATCTTTGTCGCGTCGATGATATAGAACTTCGCGTTCTTCTTCGCCAGCTGGGCCAGCATACGGTTTGGCAGGTGATCCTGCAGCTCATCCGCAGCGAATGTTGTATTCAGCAAGAAGGTTCCGCCGTTCTTCAGGCAGCTGACCATGTCATACTTGAAGCAGTAAGCATCCAGACTGCAGGAAACGAAATCCGCATTTTCAATATAATACGTAGAACGGATCGGAGAATGACCGAAACGCAGGTGGGAACGAGTAACACCGCCAGCCTTCTTCGAGTCATACTGGAAATAAGCCTGAGCATACTGATCGGTGTTGTCGCCGATGATCTTGATCGAAGACTTGTTCGCCGAAACCGTACCGTCAGATCCTAAACCGAAGAACAGGCAGGATGTATAATCCGCACCAACATGGAATTCCGGATCAACTTCTAAGCTTAAGTGAGTTACATCATCGTTGATGCCGATCGTGAATTCAGCCTTCGGAGCGTCTTTTGCCAGTTCATCATAAACCGCCTTGATCTGATTCGGCTGCGTATCGCGGGAACTTAAGCCGTAACGGCCGCCGATGATCGTCAGGTCCATACCCTTTAAGGCATTCAGGACATCCAGATACAGCGGTTCGCGGGCACCCATTTCCTTCGTGCGGTCCAAAACAGCGATCTTCTTGACCGAAGCCGGCAGAACCGCTGTCAGATACTTCACGGAGAACGGACGATACAGATGAACTTTGATCAAGCCGACTTTTTCGCCGCGCTTGGTCAGTTCGTCAATCGTTTCCTTGACGGTTTCTGTAACCGAACCCATCGCGATGATGATGCGTTCAGCATCCGGTGCACCATAATAAGTAAACGGCGCATATTCACGGCCAGTATGTTCGCTGATCTTCTTCATGTAATCAGCAACGATATCCGGAATCGCTTCGTAATGCAGATTCTGTGCTTCACGGCCCTGGAAATAGATATCATCGTTTTCCGCACCGCCGCGGGTTACAGCATTGGTATGCGGATTCAAGGCTTTCGCCCGGAACGCTTCCACAGCATCCGTGTCAATCAAGCTCTTTAAGAACTCATAATCCATGACTTCGACTTTCTGAATTTCGTGAGAAGTTCTGAAACCATCAAAGAAATGGAGGAACGGTACCGAACCCTTGATCGCAGCCAGGTGAGCAACACCCGCCAGATCCATCGCTTCCTGAACAGAATGCGATGCCAGCATGCAGGCGCCGGTCTGACGGCATGCGTAAATATCGCTGTGATCACCGAAAATGCTCAGCGCGCGGGTTGCTAAGGAACGGGCAGCAACATGAATAACGCCTGGCAGCAATTCGCCGGCCATCTTATAGATATTTGGAATCATCAGCAGTAAGCCCTGGCTTGCTGTAAACGTAGTCGACAACGCACCGCCCTGCAGAGCGCCGTGTACCGCGCCGGCGGCACCGCCTTCAGACTGCAGTTCCGCAACTTTGACAATCGTGTCAAAAATGTTTTTCCGGCCCTGAGTAGCCCATGCGTCAACGACTTCAGCCATCGGTGAGGATGGGGTGATAGGATAGATTGCAGCTACTTCAGTAAACGCATACGCGCAATGTGCGGCAGCTGTATTGCCATCCATGGACATAAAAGTTTTTGTCATGGTTAAACCTCCTGTACTCTCTAACCGTTATCATTATAAAACAAAAGGTTTGATTTTTAAACCTCGATTTTCAACTTCTTCCCGCTTCTTTCCCTTTTTTGCCTGTTTTTTTCAAGCGCTTTCCATCTTATGATTTAAACTTTACAATTTGCCTGAAACCCAGCCGTCAAAAAAGGATGAAACCGATGGATTTCATCCCCAATTGCCTACACTTGAATCCGCGTCCACCGCGCTTCGCGGAAGCGCCAATAGCTGACGATATAGCGCGTAAACTGATCAAGAAACACGGACAGCCAGGCTCCGGCCAGTCCCATCTGCAGCGGATAGCACATGACCCAGGTCAAGACCGGCCGTACGATTGTGACGCTGACAAACATCAGCAGTGCGACAAACTTAACGTCGCCCGCTCCGCGCAGCGAACCGACGATGATGACCTGGACAATCTGAAATAAAACGGTGACAGAAAGAATGATCAGCGGTGTTTCCCCAGCCAGGATGACCGCGGTCTCGTTGGTGAACAGCGCCATCAGCTGCGCTCGGAACAGAGTGATCGAACCGGAAACCACAATCGCCAGAATCAGGCCGATCCGCTGCGACACCTTACCGTAGATGATCGCCAGATCCGAACGGTTGGCGCCCAGACTTTGTCCGACTAACGACGTATTGGCAATCGACAGGCCATCGCCGACCGAGAATGAAATCGACATGATGTTCATGACGATCTGATGAGCGGCGAAAGCGACTGTTCCCAAGCCCGCAACCGCTTTGGCATACATCAGAAAGCCGATTCGCAGAAAGATCTGTTCAATGAATGCTGACCAGCTGATCCGGTATAAATCCTGAATCGCCGACAGATCCGGCTTCCATGACTGCTGCTTATGCAGCTTCAGAAAGCCCTCGGTATGCGTTACCGAATACACCGCAATCAAAAACGAAACGATGTTGCCGATCGCTGTGGCCAACGCCGCTCCCGCGACTTCCAGCCGCGGGAAGAAAAACAGGCCGTTGATCAAAAGCGCGTTGAACACCAGATTGACAAGGTTGGCGGCGATGTTGGTCACCATCGAAATCCGCGTGTTGCCCACGCCGCGTTGGGCTGCGGTGATCGTCAAGCCGATGCAGTAAAAGAAGTTGCCGAACATGATAATCCGGAAATACGTCACCGCCAGACCTAAATAATCCGGCGTTGCCCCGGCAAAGGCCAGGATCTGCGGGGCAAACAGCGCTCCGCCTAACGAAAGCAGAAACGAAAACCCGACGCTTAACAACAGCGCCTGACGCAGATAGGTATTCGCTTCCTGTTGCTTGCCCGCCCCCTTACGGCGTGAAACAAGCACGGTAACGCCGGTGTTGAGCGCCAGAATCGTCGCCAACACGAGAAACTTCGGCTGGTTGGTAATGCCGACGGCCGCAATCGACGCTGACCCCAGATTGCCGACCATCATTAAATCAACCGCGCCGATTAACGCGATCAGAACACTTTCAACCGCGCTGGGCCAGGCGATTTGATAGGTTCGTTTATAAATGGCTTTGTTGCTAGGTATTTCGCCGCAGATCTGACTGGGTTTGATCATTCCCTGCCAGCGAAAAAAATTCAGTATTGCACTCACGTTGAACTCCCCTCAATTCTATAACGAATAGTTTACCATATTTCCGCATAAAATGCGGCATCCAATTCTGCCTTTGCTTGAGGGAAAACGAATGACCTTGTTTTCATCAGGAATAAAAAAAGGAAATCCGCAGCAGCGCCTTGGATTTCCCAACCTAGCATTTATTTCCCCAAAAGATAAGCCGCCGTCAGCGTATACGCCGCGCTGACTCCCTGCATATGCGTCCGCTCCATCCCATGGCTGGCATGTACGCCCGGACCGATCAAAGCCCCGCGGATATCATTGCCGCCTTTTAGCGCCGCTCCACAATCGCTGCCATAATATGGATAAATATCGACGGCATACGGCAGATTGTGTGCCTGAGCCAGTTCAATCAGCCGGCTGGTCATCGCATAATCGTACGGCCCGCCGGAATCTTTGGCACAGATCGACACGTCCGTCTCCGTACAGCTCAGATCGGATCCGATACAGCCCATATCCACGGCCAGCAGCTCGACGACATCCTGCGGAATCCACGAAGCGCCATGGCCAACCTCCTCATAGGTAGAAAACAGGAAGTAGGTTTTCTGCGGCAGCGTCACCGCTTCCTCTTTCAGGGCTTTTAGCAGTGTCAGAAAGATCGCCGCGGAAATCTTGTCGTCCAGAAAGCGGGATTTAATAAAGCCGCTCGGTGTGATCGTCGTTTTGGGATCAATCGCAATGATGTCTCCCGGCTGAATCCCCAATTTGCGCACATCCTCTTCATTGCGGACAAGCTCGTCGATCCGCACTTCCATCGTTTCTTCCGTCCGTTCCTGACTCGATGCTTCCTTGTAAACATGTACAGCCGGAGCCGTGGACAAGATCGTCCCGGTATAAACTTGTCCCTTGCGGGTGATGATGCGGCAGTATTCGCCATCCAGCGTCGGCAGGCACGGACCGCCTAAGCGTGTAAAGGCCAGCTTGCCGTCCTTTTTGATCGCGCGGACCATCAGTCCCAGCGTATCCGTATGCGCGCTGAGGGCGACGGCCGGCTTATCCGCAGGCCCCTGAATTTCCACGATCAGATTGCCCTTGGCATTGCGGTAGCTGGCATAGCCTAAGGAACGCACCTGCTGCTCAATCCAGTCAATCGCCAATCGCGTATAGCCGGTCGGACTGTCGATGTTCAATAACGTTTTCGCATACTCCGCCAAAATCTGTTCATTCATCGGTTTCACTGTAATTTTCCTCTTTTCTTCTAGCTGATATAAACGCCGTCCTGGCCATCCGTTTCACTGACCAGCACCTTCACTTCTTCATTCAGCGAAGTCGGTACGTTCTTGCCGACATAATCGGCCCGGATCGGCAGTTCGCGGTGTCCCCGGTCAACCAGCACCGCCAGATGGATTGCCCGCGGCCGGCCGAAATGCATGATGCCGTCCATCGCCGCACGAACGGTTCGGCCTTTATACAGCACATCATCGACCAGAATGACCACTTTATCCTGCACCGCAACGGTTAAGGTCTGCTGCACCTCGCTGCGTTCAACATCATCCCGCCAAGCAGAAATATCCAGACTGTCACAGGGAATATCACATTCCTCAAACTGATCGATCATCTGCTTCAGGCGTGTCGCCAAAAATTCTCCGCGGGTCTTGATGCCGACCAGCACCAGTCCTTCCACCCCTTTGTTTTTTTCTACGATTTCATGCGCCATGCGCACCAGCGAACGCTTCATCGAACTGGCGTCCATGATTTCTTTCATCTTCCTTTTCTCCTTTCATCACACGATCTGGAACAAATAAAATTTAAGATACCGGGTTTCCGGTACAGACATTAAAATAGGATGATCCGGGGCTTGGTGGCGGACCTCGATCTGCCGCAGCTCAACCTTAGCCTTCTGCGCAGCCTCCTGCAGCATGACTTCAAACATCGCATCCTCCATGAAATGGGAACACGACGCCGTTGCCAGCAGCGCGCCCCGCGGCAGCAGCTTCATCGCCAGCGTATTGATCTGACAATAGCCCTGATAGGCGTTATGAATCGTCTTGCGGGATTTGGTAAAGGCCGGCGGATCGAGAATGATATAATCAATCCCCTGCGTTTTCCATTTTTCATCCGCCAGCAGATCAAAAACATCACCCTGCACAAATTCCATATTGGCTTCCAAGCCGTTCAGCTGGGCATTGCGTTTAGCACTGGCCAGCGCGCTGGCTGAGATATCCGCGGCAATGACCCGCTTGGCTCCGGCTTGGGCTGCATTCAATGCAAATGAACCGGTATGCGTGCAGCAATCCAGCACTGTGCGTCCCTGAGCCAGACGAGCCGCCGCGGCACGGTTGTATTTCTGATCAAGAAAGAAACCGGTTTTCTGCCCTTCGCCAAAATCTACTTCGTAGCGGATCCCGTTTTCCACGATCTGCGTCAACGTGCTGTCCGGATGTTTAAAACCAGCCGCCCAGCCTGTACCTTCGCTCATTCCCTCTTTTCTGCGCAGGGCTATATCGTTGCGCTCATAGAGGCCTTCAATCGGTTCTCCAAGCTTTTCCATTTCTTCCCACAATAAGGCAAACAGCTGATCCTTGATCTGTTCAATGCCTAACGACATGATCTGGCTGACCAGAATTGATCCGAACCGGTCGACCGTCCAGCCGGGAAAATGATCCGCTTCCCCAAAAATCAGGCGGCAGCAGCTAAAGTCAGCGCCCATCACAATCCTGCGGTAATCCAGACTGTAGCGAATCCGGCGGCGCCAGAATGCCTCATCAAACTGATCATTGGCATTCTGCGACAGAACCCGCACGCGAATCAGCGACTGATCATTATAAAATCCGGTTCCCAAGT
The DNA here is from genome assembly GCF_022440805.1 of Holdemania massiliensis. NCBI lineage: Bacteria > Bacillati > Bacillota > Erysipelotrichia > Erysipelotrichales > Erysipelotrichaceae > Holdemania > Holdemania massiliensis. Next base: position 2,451,046 of record NZ_JAKNTK010000001.1, read on the forward strand.
AGGTTCCCTTTTCATTGACGAGATCGCACAGCGCCCCGTTGGGCGTCGGCTCGGCGGTGATGACTTCCCCGGCATAAACCCAAGGATGGCCGCCCTGCAGACTGCGCTGCGCCTTTTTCGTTACTGTTACCTTGGAAAACTGGCGTTGTTGTTTCATTCTTCATCCCTCTTTTTCACAGTCTTATCTTATCTGAAAGCCTGGAAAATTACAAATATTCTTTTCGCCATTTTCCGGTTAAACCTTTGACAAGGCCGCAAAAAGAGTGTAATCTGGAAAGGCACCGTTTTTTATCATTTCTGCAAGCCAGACTTCTGTTTTTATTCGGATTCCAAAAAAAACAGGAGAAAAGAGGGTGCCAGGAATATGAGTTATGACTTTTTCAGCATGAATACGATTTGTGACAGTGTTGTGCTTCATCACAGACTTTTTTATTGCGTTAATGAGTTATTTCGGGTGCCCGACAATAACCGAAAACCGCAGTTAAGCCGTCCTGCTCAGCTGCTTCACGAATTAGGCATGCCCAGCAGTCTTTCCGGTTATCGGTTCTTGGAATTCGCGATCACAACGATCGCGGAACAGCCGCACTTGCTCAGGAACCTGGACCGCGGGTTATATCCGAGGATTGCCAGAAAGTTTGACAGCACCAATGGCCGTGTAGAAAAAAACATTCGCTGTGCGATTGAGCGAACCTGGCTGAGAGGAAATCCGGCGCTGATCCATGAGATTTTCGGTTATTCCGTCAATCCCCAACAGGGTCGTCCTTCCAATGCTGAGTTCCTCTGCGCTGTTATTGACTATCTGAATCGCTGAATCGGTTCAGAAGCCGTTGATTTATGCGCAGCCTAAAAGATCCGCCTGTTTCAGCAGAGGATCCCGAATCTTTGAAACCCCCGTTGGGGATTCAGGGAATCGGGAGCTGAACAGCGGATCTTTTTTCTGTTTTCTTTGAAGAAATTGTTCAGTCCGGCTGGGATGTTTGAGAAGCGGCCAACCTTTGCCGGGCAAGCGCATGCACCTGCTCCTTGAACTGACGGCCGCGCTGCTCATAGTCGGTAAACTGATCCCAGCTCGCACAGACCGGCGACAACAGGACAATATCGCCCTCCCCAGCCAGCTGATATGCCTGATCAACGGCTTCCTGCATTGTTTCCACGACGATGGCATCCGGACGCAGAGCCTTAAGCTGAGCGCGGGTTTCGCCATAGACAATCATCGTTTTAATCCGTTCCAGAACTGGCTTCAATCCTTCAAAGCCGGTTTTTTTGTCATACCCGCCGGCCAACAGGATCACCGGTTTATCAAAGGCATTTAACGCTACACAGGTCGCATCGACGTTGGTGCCTTTGGAATCGTTGTAATAGCGTGCTCCCTGAATTTCAGCCACAAACTCAATGCGGTGTTCCACCCCTTTAAACGCCTGGATGCCCGCGCGGATCTGATCGGCGCTGACGCCCATTTTTATAGCCATCGCTGCCGCGACCATCGCATTCTGCAGATTGTGCTTGCCCGGCAGATGCAGATCGTCTAACGCAAACAGCGGCTGATCCAACAGCCAGACCTGATCTTGCTTAACGCATAAATCAGCCGGCTGCTTCAGCGAAAACGTCACGCCCCGGCAAGGCAGATCGGTACAGCGGCGGACGATTTCCGGATCATCTAAGTTAATCAGAAACCAATCGTCATCGCGCTGATTTTTCCAGACCCGCATCTTAGCCTCATAATAGGCGTCCAACGATCCGAAATAATCCAGATGATCCGGAGTCAAATTCATACAAACAGAAACAACCGGATGAAATTTTTCCATGGCGACCAACTGAAACGCTGCCACTTCCAAGGCGATATCCGTCTTTTGATCTCCCTGCTCACGCACGATTTCGCTTAACGGCACGCCGATATTGCCGGCAGCCCGGGCATTGGGGCGCTTGCGCTGAAGCAATTCCGCCAGCAGCGTCGTTGTCGTCGTTTTGCCGTTGGTCCCGGTCACCGCCGCATAGGCAAACTGATCGGTAAACCACGAAGCCACTTCGATCTCATTGACTATCCGCACCTGTTTCTCAACAAAGTACTGCACAAATGGAGCCTGGTAGGGAATTCCGGGATTTTTCACAATCAGATCCCAGTTTTCCATCTTCAAAAACTCCGGATGACCGTGATCCAGGACCTGAACCCCGGCTTCTTCCAGTTCCCGCTTGGCATCAATCTGCTTCATATCCGTCAGCGTCACCGCATGATGATGCGCGGCCAATAACAGAGCCGCCTGAGTTCCGCTGCGGGCAGCACCAATAATTAAGACTTTCATCCTACATCACTCCTATCAGAAAGCCGGCCACTGTACAGACCAGCTGCAAAATCCAGAACATCAGGACAACCTGCGTTTCCCGCATGCCGCCTAAAACAAAGCTGTAATGAATCGGGGTATAGCGGAAGACCCGCTTCCCGCGCAGCTTTACGGAAGAAATCTGAATGATGACGCACAGCGTTTCCCATACGAACACCCCGCCGATCACCACGACGGCAATTTCCTGCTTTAAAATCATGCCAACCGCGGCCAGTGCTCCGCCCAAAGCCAGCGAACCGGTGTCGCCCATAAAGATTTTGGCTGGATGCGAATTGTATTTCAGAAACCCCAAAAGCGCCCCCATCACCGCCATGATAAACGTTGCGATCGCCAGTTTTTCCTGCTGCAGCGCAAACATCACAAACGGCGCAAAAGCCAGAAAGCTGCACCCAGCTGCCAAGCCATCCATGCCGTCCGTCAGATTGACGGCGTTGGAAGCTCCGGTAAACATAAAGAAGACCAGCAGCATATACAGTGCGCCTAAAGGAATCACCCACCGGACAAACGGAAGGATGACATCGGTCGAAGCATTCTGACGGTACATAAAGAAGAACAGCACCGCCAGAAGCAGCTGCAGAAAGAACTTGTACTGCGGCTTAAGCCCTTCGTTGTTCTGGCGAATCACGATGATATAATCATCCAGAAATCCGATCAGTCCATAGCCGACATACGCCAGCATCACGATCATCGCCTGCAGATCACGGATTGCTGAAGGCTGCAGGATAAGCGTGACCAATAACGGCGTCAGCACAAACACGATGCCGCCCATCGTCGGCGTCTTCTGCTTCTGCTTGTATTCTTCCAAGGAATACTCGCTGACTGTCTGGTTGTAGTTGATTTTATGTAGATAGGAGATCAGCATCGGCATCGTCACTAAGACGATGATGAGGCTGATTCCAAAGGCACTGACTAATGTTAGAAACATGTTTCTTTCCTCCCCGCCTGCCCCAGCCATCGTTCAATCCATTCCCGATCGCTGAGACAAGTCATTGTCGTGTCCTGGATCAGGGAAGTTTCCCCGCCTTTTCCAGCGACTATTATTATATCATCAGTTTGCGCGCCGTCGAGTACAAATTTTATCGCTTCTCCCCGCTCGCGGATGATTTTCTGCCGGCCGTCGCAGCCCTCGGCAATCTGCGCTAAAATTCGATTCGGATCTTCAGAGCGCGGATTATCGTCGCACAGCACGACATGATCGCAATACGTACAGGCAAGACTGCCCATTTGCGGCCGTTTGTCCGCTTCCCGATCCCCGCCGCAGCCAAACACGACCCACAGCTGCCGTCCGCGTTTGTCTGCCATCGTTCGCCAATGCTTCAGCATCGCTTCCATCGCGCTGGCAGTATGGGCATAATCCACAACGGCCAGCACCGGATGCTCCGTCACAATTTCCATCCGGCCGGCCGGCAGCCGGGCATGACGGGCAAAGTCCAGCATTTTTTCCCAAGCCAGATCCAAGGCAAATCCACAGGCCAGGGCAGCCGTCAGATTATAGCGGTTAAACGCTCCGGCCAGCGGCGTTTCAATGCGGTGATCGTTCAGCTCAAAGGTCAGTGAATTCCAGGTTTCCGCGATCGGTTTGATTCTGAAATTGACGCTTTCCTGTCCATAGGTAAACACCGGTCTGCCGATCTTCGCCAGCCAACGTCGAGTAATCGGATCATCCTGGTTGAGAATGGCCGTGCCTTTTTCCTTTAATTTTTCGAACAACAGAAATTTCGCCTGTTGATAGGCTTTCAGCGTTTTGTGATAGTCCAGATGATCTTGTTTCAAATTCGTCAGAACCGCCAGATCAAAAAACAGACCATCTACCCGATGCATTGCCAAGGCCTGCGAACTGACCTCCATGATCACGACCTCAACCCCACGCTGACAAGCCTCATCCAATAACCGCACCAACGTCAAAGGATCCGGAGTTGTATTGGGACTGGCGCGGTTTTCGCCTTCGATCAAAATCCGGCCGGTGCCGATCAGACAGCACCGCCGTCCATTTTCGCAAAACAGATCGTAAAGCAGCTGGGTGACAGTGCTCTTGCCATTGGTTCCGGTCACGCCGATCATCGTCAGCTTCAATGCTGGATAATCATAATACGCCTGAAGCAAAAGCGGATAAACAGAACGCGGATCCGGATGCACGAAGGTTCGCTCTCCCGGCTGATCGCTCAGAACATACCCGCCGCGTTGGCGCACTAGCTCTGCCCATTGCCGGCCGTCTGTTCGTGTTCCCTGAAGCGCGACAAACAGACCATTTTCACCAATTTCCTGCGCCCGGTCGCTGATGCCGCTCAATTCCACCGTTTCCTGACATTCGATACCAATAACCCGCAACAGCTCATTCAGCCGCCGTCTTCGGGCAGTACAGCCAGACTGTTCCTTGTTCATCAATTTTCACCCCCGGGCTTGGCAGCTGATCCACAACGACATCGCCTTCGCCGATCTTCACCAGCTTCAGATTCTCATTTTTCACTTTTTTGTATTCTTGACCGATATAATCCCCAACCTCGATTGTGACCGGATCAGTCCACAGCTTGATTTTCGCCATCTGATCATCCGTTCGCTTCACCTCATAAAGTGTCAGAACATCTTCCAAGACATTGCGGACAATCGGCGAAACAACCGTCCCGCCATACTGAATGTTGGACTTGGGCGCATCCAGCGCAATATAGACGACAATCTGCGGATCATCAATCGGCGCTGCGGCAATCGTGGACAGAATATACTCCCCGCTCAGATAAGCTCCGTCCTTGGCTTTCTGGGCAGTGCCGGTCTTGCCGCCGATCTTATAGCCGTCGATATAGGCACCTTTGGCTCCGCCCAGCGCCACGACACTTTCCAAGGCATAGCGCATCTTAAAGCTGGTATCCTCGCTGATGACCTGCCGCACGGCATTCGGCTTAACCTCAACGATCGGATCTTTGGTTGTCGGATGCAGAATGGCCTTGGTGATATAAGGCTGATACAAGGTTCCGCCGTTGACAATCGCGCAGAAGGCTGTGACCAGCTGAATTGCCGTTACGGAAATGCCCTGACCAAACCCCGTTGTCGATTGTTCCAATAAACCCCAATCGTCAGTATTAAACAGAATGCCCTTGGCTTCACCCGGCAGATCAACGCCGGTTTTCTGACCAAATCCGAACTTATCCAGATATTCGCTCAGATTGTCCCCGCCCAGCATCTGCGCGATATGCACAAAACAGGGATTGGACGAGTTCTGGAGACACTGCATATAGGTCTGCTGCCCATGACCGCCGGCTTTCCATGACTTTAGCCGTGCCCCTTCCACGATTTCATAGCCGCGGTCATAATACCCATCGTGTTCCATATCGAACAAACCTTCTTCCAGTCCGGCAGAGAACGTTACCGTCTTAAATGTCGAACCCGGTTCATAGCTCATCCAAACCGGCAGATTGCGGTTATAGACCGATTCATCATAATCCTGATAATGATTAGGATCAAAGTCCGGCTTGGACACCATCGCCAGGATTTCTCCGGTGTTGGGATTCATCGCCATTCCCCAGGCAGAATCTGGATTATAGCGCTCCATCGCATTGTTCAGTTCCCGCTCCAAAATGCTTTGAATCCGCGTATCAATTGTCAGCATGACGTCCATTCCCTGACCCGGTGCTTCATAACGTTCCGAATAGATCTTGACCGGATGACCCTTGGCATCAAACGGAATTTTCATACTTCCCTTGTTCGCTTTCAGAATTTCCTCATACTGCAGCTCCAGTCCGGCTAAGCCTTGATTATCAACACCGGTAAAGCCCAAGACCTGAGCCAGATAGGCACCGTTGGGATAATAGCGCAGGGAATCCTGAACTAAATACACTCCGGTTAAATCTAAATGATCAATCGCCTTGGCCTGTTCGTTGGAAATCAAGCGTCCGTAAGGCACAATTCGCTGTGTTGAAACCTTGCGCGTAATCTGCGTGTAGATTTTGTCTTTTTCTGTTTGAAGAATCTCTGCCAGCAGCTGTGCCGTACTTTCAGGATCTTCGATCTGGGCCGGTACAACCATCACAGAAGTCGAGGGAATATCACTCGCCAGGACTTCACCGTTGACATCCAGCAGATTGCCGCGCAGTCCGGAAACTGGAAAATCCCGTTCCCATAGATCCTGCGCTTTGGAAAATAAGCTCTGGCGATCCAAGATTTGAATCCAGGCCAGCTTTCCGATAATCAAAGCAAAAATGACCGTACCGCCGATCACGATTTTATTGATGCGTTTTTTGATCCGCGTACTCAGCATTCGATCACCTCTGCTTCATCCTATGAAAAAAGACCCGCAAACATGCGAATCTTTCTTTTGTCTTTTGTTTGCGGATCTTCAAGATGACGTTTTGCTTTTAGGATTCGCACCAATCAGCCTTCCCCTTGTTCTGACGCATCTTCTTTCCTTTAAACCCGTTTTTGCGGATACAATACACAGGAGAATCCGTCAATTCCGGTATGTTTATTCTGTTCAAAAAATGAAGTATAAAAGCAAACTCCAATTCAGCGTTCTTCTTCTAATGATGATGAACTTTTTCATTAATTTACATCATGGGATCAGAAAATCTTTGCAGTAACCTTACTTTTTTTAATTTTTGGCGGGGCTTTTTCCAATTTTCCGCAATATTAAACCTGTAGGGTCTTTTGTTTACAGCGGCTGCCCGTCCGGATGGATCATTGTTTGATTCATTGTTTTTCAAGCTCGATTTTCTGAGCTTAGGAAAGGAGGGGCTTTTTATGAAGCAATTCATAAAACTTTTGAGCTCTATTTCTCTTTCTGAATTCATCTTGATCGTCCAAACAACGATCCTGTTTCTTGAATACAGACTGAAAATTATAGATCGAAAAAGAAAAAACGCCGTCCAGTCTCGCAAAGATTCTCGGCGTTTATCTGTCCACCACTTCCCTCGTAAGAGGTAGTGAATGATGGGTATCGCTGTTGCAAGCGATCCTACGCTTTTATTATAGAACATTTCTGAGTTATTTCAAGGCTGTTTATCTATTTTCTAAGAATTAAAATATAAAACACTATGTTGGAATAAACTAATTATCATTTTTCATTGATTTACATACTGGGATCATAAAATCTTTGTAGTAACCTTACTTTTTTCAATTTTTGGCGGGGCTTTTTCAAATTTTCCGCAATATTAGAAATGTAGGATTTCTTGTTAACAGCGGCTGCCCGTCCGGATGGATCGTTTTTAGATTCATTATTTTTTTAAAGCTTGTTTTTCTGAGCTTAGGAAAGGAGGGGCTTTTTATGAAGCAATTCATAAAACTTTTGAGCTCTATTTCTCTTTCTGAATTCATACTGATCGTCCAAACAACGATCTTGTTTCTTGAATACAGACTGAAAATTATAGATCGAAAAAGAAAAAACGCCGCACTCTCTCACAAAGACCGGCGTTTATCTGTCCACCACTTCCCTCGTAAGAGGTAGTGAATGACGGGTATCGCTGTTGCAAGCGATCCTACCTTTACATTATAGAACATTCCTGAGTTATTTCAAGTTCTTTTGTTTACTTTCACCGGGGATAGAGGAAAAAGAAAACTGTATCAACTTAAAACTGCCGATTGATCTGTAGTCTCTCTGAATTCAGAATAATCTTACGGTCTTCCCTAGCTTCTTTGCTTCATAATCGATGGATAAACCGAGGTTAGATTATGGGTGTTAATGGTATCCGTAAACCGATATTTCTTTAATTGTCTGCGTAGCTCGTTTATGATCTCATCCTGATTTTGAATGATCTTTTCCTGTTCCTCGATCATTGTATCCCGGTTTGTAATTTGGTCATTGAGTATATCATGAATTTCTTCGATTTCCTGTTTAATATCCTCAACGGTAATTCCCTTATCCAAATCCTTTGTTTTCAGATTATAAAGCTGAACTTTCACCTCTTTTGTTCTGAGCATTACTTCTTGATTTTCTAGGAATAAAATAAATCCCTCATCAAAATAATCAGCCTACACAAAGTACAGTTCCGATGATAAACGATTTACATTTTGCGTTAAAGCATTGGTGTTTTTCATGTTTTCAGTGTAGCACACGAAAGCAAAGTGTGCTACGGAAACGACTTTTGAAAAACAAGAACAGGTATAGAAGTCTTTGTTATGTGGATTTAAAAAAGGTCATCCGCGTTTTGCCGATGACCTATCTGAATTTTCAATTTTTTCGTTGAATCCCTCAGGAACTATCCAGGCAGCTTTTCCCTATTCCTGCAGTACAATTTCAATCGCGGTCTGTTTGTTCACCAATGTGCCCGGCGGAATGTTCTGCGAAGTCACTTTGCCATACCCGTCAATCTTGACTGGCAGACCGCTGGCTTTCCAGAAACCGCTGACTTCCTTACGCGTCCAGCCGGTCATATCCGGCATGCTGATCTGATAGGTATCCGTTAATAAGAACACCTTCTGACGGGTGACGACCAGGTCTCCCTCCTGCGGAAACTGATCGATAATCTCATCACCGCCGCCGAGGACAATCACCTCACATTCGCTCTCCGCCATCTTGTTTTGAGCATACTCCAATGAGTGATTGATCAGAGAAGGCATCGTTGATTCATGGATTGGAACGATTTCTGCAGAGGATTCTTGTTGTTCAGCCGCCTCCAGCTGTCCGGCAAAATTATAAGTCATTGCGACTTTGCGCAACACGGATTTAATCGCATCGGACTTGACATGGGCATTCTTATCATATTCCGCCTGAAAGGCATAATACACTAATACTTTCGGATCTTCTGCCGGCATCGCCGCCATTAAAGAAACAATCGTCTTGCCGGTACTGTAACCACCGCCGCCCACAGCTGCCAGCTGCGTTGTTCCCGTTTTGGCAATGATCGTCGTCTCAGGAATCTGATAAAAACGAGCGGTACCGTCCTCGCGATTGGCCGTATCGTACATCAGCTGCTGCACCTGCTGTGATGTTTCATAGCTGATCGGATTGCCGACAACCTGCGTCTGCCCCTGATACAGGACATTCTGATCATCATAGGAGGAGCGCACCTGATCAATGACATACGGTTTGACCATCGTACCATCATTGAAAATAGCGGAATACGCCTGAATCATCTGCAGCATTGTTACTGTCGAGCCCTGTCCGTATGTCAGCGCCAGTTTATCCGCCGGCCAAGTGAAGTTTTTAACGCCGGTGGTTTCCGCAATGCCATCCGTATCAACCAGCTTGAAAAAGCCGAAACGGTCCAGATAGTCCTCATAGACCTCCGGTTCAATCAGGCTTGTTATAATGCTTGCGGTAACAACGTTGGAGGAATACACCAATCCCAAGTCATACGGAATCATGCCCCAGCTTTTCCCGGAAGCATTGCCGATACATCCGATTTTGCGGGAATCTCCCTGCGAAACGCGGTACGGCTTACGGTTGGAGGCCGCATAACAAAACTTAGAGCTGTCGACCAGCACACTGCCGTCATACGCCCCGCTGTCAATCGCGGCAGCGTACGTAAATACCTTCATCGTTGACCCCGGCTCATACGGCATCTGCGAAACATAGTTGACATAATCATCGATATTCATCGCGTTTGGGTCAAAAGAAGGCGACTGACCCCAAGCCAGAATCTTGCCGGTTTCCACTTCCATGACCGAACCCCATACCTTATCCGGATTGAATTCAGCCTGCGTTTGGACAAATGCGGACTCCAGCGCTTCCTGAATTCCCTGATCCAAGGTTAAAATCACGTCGTTGCCATTCACGGCGCTTTTTTCTTCCATCTTCATCCCCGGCAGAATATTGCCATTTTTATCAGCCTGGTACCGTTTATAACCATCTTCACCGCTCAGCGCGGCGTTCATATACTGTTCAATTCCCATCTTGCCGCTGACTTCTCCACTGTCATCAGCCTGGGCAAACCCGATCAAATAAGAAGCAAATGTCCCCAGCGGATAGGAACGTTTTGTCGTTTGAACGAATTCAATGCCGTTAAGGTCCAGTGCTTCGATCGCTTCCTTGGTTTCCCGCGGCAGATTTCGGCCTTTATTGCCCAGTTCAACCTGTTTGGCGCTCTTGGTCAGATAGCCGTAAATCGTGGATTCCTCCATGCCTAAAATGGGCGCCAGCGCCCGCGCTGTTGCCAGCGGATCATCCACATAGGCGATTTCACCCTTGCGGCTTTGCCGGTCCTTATCCAGCACTGCGATAATATTATAAGTCACGTTATCCTGAGCAATGATCGTTCCATTGCGGTCTAAAATATATCCCCGGCGCGCCTGCTGAACCTGACGATGGACATTGCTTGCAGAAACATAGTCAGTCAGATCCGTGCCGCTGCGGGCGTGAACCTTGACGACGGCCACTAAAAAAACATTCGCCGTGACCAGTCCGCTGATCAGCAAAATTGCCAGCAGAATCAGCAGTATCATGCGATTGCTTTGCCGCATTTCTGACTACTCTCCAGTTTTGGCAATGGTCACAATGTTCCCCTGATTTTGGGTCATGCCATCCTCGGCGGCGATGCCGGTGACGCGGTCGCGGGTGCTCAAGCTCTGAACTTCAATCTTTAAAGCGTCATTTTCAGTCTGCAGTGCCGCGATATCGCGGGATACGCTTTGTTGGCGCGCGCTCAGTGAGTTGTTATATGTCCGTAAGAATAATGAAGAAGAAACATAACAAACTGAGGCGAAAAAAAGCAGCACTGCAGCAAATCCTTCTAACCTTAGCTTCTTCTTCTTTTTCACTAACTTAGCCATGATTCTAATCCCCTATCCTTTCTAAAACGCGTAATTTCGCGGAATGTGATCGATTGTTTTCCGCCAGTTCTTCACCGCTTGGCAAAATCGGCTTGCGGCTGATCAGACGGAATTTCGGCTGTGTGATCTGACTTGGCAAAAGCGGTATCCGCGGATCAATTTTCTCCACGCTGGAGGCTTGTCGGAAGGCTTCCTTCACGATTCGATCTTCCAGTGAATGAAAAGTGATGACCGCGATCCGGCCGTTGAGATTCAGCAGAGACATCGCCGCCTGCAGGCCTGTTTCCAACGAATCCAATTCACGGTTGACCGCGATCCTCAAAGCCTGGAACGTCTGCTTGGCAGGATGTCCTTTCTTATTGAGCACTTTGGCCGGCAGCGCCTTTTTGATCACATCCACTAATTCAAAGGTGGTGTTGATCGGGCTGACGGCTCTCGCTTTGACAATCTGCCGGGCAATTGAGCGGGAATAGCTTTCCTCGCCATATTTCCACAGCAGTGCACTTAATTCTTTTTCTTCCAGTTCATTGACGAGATTCCAGGCTGAGATCGGCTGGCTCTGATCCATCCGCATGTCCAGCTGCGCCTCATAGCGATAGCTGAAACCCCGCTGGGCATCATCAAACTGTGGTGAAGAAACGCCCAGATCCATAACGACTCCATCAACGCCATGCACACCCCGCAAATTCAGCTCTTCCTGCATCTGAGCGAAATTAGCACGGATCAGAGTCACGCGATCCGCAACTTCCGCCAAACGCTGCCGGGATTCTGTTAAGGCCTGTTCATCTAAATCAAAAGCGTATAATTGACCGGTCTGCAGCCGCCGGGCAATTTCCAGGCTGTGACCACCCCGTCCCAACGTTCCGTCAACATAAATTCCGTCCGGCCTGCAATTCAAAGCATCGACGGACTCTTTAAGCAACACACTGTAATGTTTTATCATACGAGAAACTCCGTGAGCTGTTCGGCAACATCCTCAAATGAAGCACTGGCTTCATTGTAGTAGTCGTCCCAGCGTTCCTTAGCCCAAATTTCCACGTGATCCGCAACTCCGACCACAACACATTCTTTTTCAATTTTGGACTCTGTGATTAAAGCGGCAGGCAATAAAATTCGTCCCTGGCTGTCCAGTTCACATTCTGCCGCTTTGGACGTCAGCATGTGAATATACATCCGAGTTTCCCGCTTAGTGGAAGGCAGCCGTTTCAGCTGCTCAAACACGGCGTCCCACTGCGCCATCGTATAGGTGCGCAGGCAGCCGTCAAGACCGCGGGTAACGACAAAGCGATTGCCCAGTTCATCGCGAAAGCGGGCAGGAATGATCATTCTGCCCTTGGCGTCAATGTTATGTCTGTATTCGCCCATGAACACGATCAATCACCCACAATCTACCACTTTATGCCACTTCACACCACAATTATAACACTGTACGCGCAAATGCCAAGAATTTATTTTAATAAAACGTCATTAAGTTGTCATAATTTGTTAACCAATTTTTACCATTTGGCTTAAATACAGGCTTTTTGTCGAAGATGATCAAAATAAATCAAGTTTTGTTTCTTAATCTAATTGAATTATTTTCAACTTATCTATTGAAATAAAAAAAGATACCGGATTTGATCTTCCGATATCTTCTTTTTGTTTTATTTGCCGTTGTAGGAACCGCAGGAGCAAACGCGATGCGGCAGCTTGTATTCACCGCAAGCCGGGCATTTAACCAGCGTCGGAGCCGTCAGCTTGAAATGCGTTCTGCGTTTTGCCTTTCTTGTCTTAGAATTTCTTCTCTGTTGTACAGCCATGTGTCAGCACCTCCTAATCATCAAACTTGAATTCTTTCAGTTTCGCTAAACGAGGGTCAATTTCTTGTTTTTTCTGCCGGTTGTAATCTTCTTCCCTGATGACTTCCCAGCCTTCTCCCTTGGGATAGGAAATTCCGCTTTTGACTACTTTGAGCGGAACTTCGGCCAGGATCAGCTGAAAGACGACCGGGTAGAGTTCAAGTACATCCTTCTTCAGAACATGAACCTCATCTTCCTCGCACGGAAGGAAAGAGAACACTTCGTGAGAAGAAGTCTCAAACGGCACGATGACGTCTTCCAACGACACCGCGCAGGGAACCACCATATCACCCGTGATCTTGAGATCCGCTTCAAAACGCTGCAGGTCAGGATCATAATGTCCGCTACCTGTCACCGTTACGTTCTTCAAATCCCGAAGACGATCCGTTGCCCAACTTGTCGGATCAAAAGTTACAGCCTCGTTAATTGTGAGTTCTTGATTCCCTTGATTGATCAGTTCAGCCTTAGACCATTTCACACGCAGTTCACCCTATTTCGTTAACAGCCTTTATTATATGTAAAAACCAGACTAAAGTCAATGATAACTTTTAAAGCTTAACATCGGGGTTTTTCGCCAGTCTGAAAATGCTGTAGCTGGAGTTTTTAAGGTAATTTTCAGATGATTATTCCGCCTTTGAAGCCGGCTGCAGATCAGCACAGCCCTCTACCTTGCGGCTGATCCAGTCGAGAATCTCCGCCATGACCTGATCCTTTTCTTTTTCATTGAGCAGTTCATGCCGCAGGCTTTTAAACACCCGCATCTCAATATCGTCATACCCAGCTTCCCGTAGCGTCGCCGCTGAGCTTTCCAAGCCCTTGCGACCGCCGGTAACCGGATCATCGCCCCCGGCAATAAACAGCACCGGCAGCTTCGGGTTTTTAAGATTCCACCGCATCAGATCATGCATGTCCTGAATTCCATAGAACATATCGTCATAGGCTGAAGCCGTAAACATGAAGCCGCACAGCGGATCCGCCATGTAGGCATCAACGTTGTCCGGATTTTTGCTCAGCCAATCCAGAGCGGTACGGGGATTGGGAATTTGCTTATTAAAGGATCCCTGAACCAGCTGATCGAGAAACTTGCTGCGGTAATGATCGCCTTTGAACGTGATGATTGTTTTCGCCGCGATCCGACCGAGTGATGCCGCCGGATTGTAGTTTGGCGCTCCGCATAAAATCAGTCCGTTAAGCAGGGCATCGTAGCGTTTGACAAAGCTGCGCGCCATGATCGATCCCATGCTGTGGCCGAACAGGATCACAGGGATATCCGGATATTCCTGTTTGACCTGAATCATTAATTCATACAGATCATTGACGCATTTCTGCCAACCTTTATGCTTATTGAAATATCCCAGCTCATTCGCATTAGCGGCACTGCCGCCATGTCCGCGATGATCGCTGGTGACGACGACAAATCCCCGCTCTGCCAGAAACTGGGCAAATTCGGCATACCGCAGCCGATGTTCTGCCATCCCATGCGAAATCTGGAAAATCGCCCGCGGCTGGCCTTTCGGACGATAAATCGTAGTCGCTATCTTTTGTTTTTCATCCATTATTTTTGTTTCACCTCGGATTCCGTGTTTATTATATCATAGCGATTCTCTGGTTTGTGAGCATTTCACGAATGTTTATGGTATCATAGTGAACGATAGCGGAAAATACTGCTGCAGTTCTGCTTAAGTCAGGGCTTGGAAAGATCTGGAGGTTGCTTATGAAGGCATGCGGAATCATCGTTGAATACAATCCGTTTCATCACGGACATGAATATCATATTGAGCGGGCGCGCGCACTCACCGGCTGTGATGTTTTGGTCGCAATCATGTCGGGAAACTTTGTTCAGCGCGGGGAACCGGCAATTCTGGATAAATGGAAGCGAGCAGAAGCCGCTGTCCAACATGGGGTTGATTTGGTTATCGAGCTGCCCTATCCCTGGGTAACTCAAAGCGCCTCGCATTTTGCCCAAGGCGCGGTGACGTTGTTAAAACAGGCGCAGGTTTCAGCGCTGGTCTTTGGATCGGAAAGCAATAACCAGCAGGAACTGATGGAAATCGCCGCGATGCCGATCAATCCTGATCACCTTAAGGAATCCATGGGTGAAGGTTTGGCATTTCCGAAGGCTTACGGACTATGGGCAAAAGCGATGCTGCCTAACGATATCCTGGGCGTCGCTTATCTGAAGCAGCTGCAGGACAGTTCTATTACTCCGTATACAATTCAGCGCACCATTGGCTATCACGATACAGAGCTGCAGGGCCCTATCGCCAGCGCCAAAGCGATACGCCTAGCCGCAAACGAAGGGTATTATTCCAACGAACAGACGCCCATGGCCGAAGCTCTGGAAAACGGCCCGCGTGTTCAATTAGCCCAGTTCTATCCTTATTTAAGAACTTTGCTTCTGACGATGCCTGTTTCCAACTTAAAAACCTATTTTCTGTTCTGCGAAGGCATTGAAGTCCATTTGGCTCACTGTGCAGAAGTTTCACCGGATTGGGACAGCTTCATTAACGCTGCAGTGAACCGCCGTTATACTCGTTCACGGATTCAGCGAACCTGCCTGCAGCTGTTGTGTCAAATTCATTGGGACGAGATCCGCAGCCTGCCGCCGTTAGATACCCTTCGTCCGCTGGCCTTCAACGAAACGGGAAGACGTTATCTAAAACAGCTGCGTGCCAGTGAAGTCCGCATCGCTTCACGCTTCGCTGCCGTTGCTGAGCCTTACCGACGACTGGAATATCGTACAACCCAGCTGTATGCTTCCCAAATGGAGGAACCTCAGCGGAAGGCCTTGTTGAAAAAAGAAATCGGCGGACCGATTTTACTTTAATCAAGGATAACGGATCAAGGAAACTGCGGCATAGACTGCAGTTTTTTCTGTCTTTTAAGCGAAAAATCTTGCTTATTATTGATCCTTTTTGAAACAAGTTTCACAAAAAAATAAGTTTCTCGAAAAAAAGTTTAACTTTCTTCGGTTTTCGGCGGGGCTTTTTCCATTTTTCCGCAATATGTATAGTGGAGGGTTAATGATAAACATGAATTCTGTTAACACAAAATACAACTTGTCCCGCTTAAAAAGAAATAAACCATTATCTTTAACGGAAGACTGGGTCTTCAAACACGTCTTCTGTAATCCTTTTAATCTGGAAATTCTTAAATTCCTGCTTCAAGCGATCCATCCCCAGCTCGTCATCAAAAAGATTGTGTTGTTTCCCAATGAAGAAACAGTAAACTTTGAAGATCAAAAAGCCAACCGTTATGACGCCCGCGGCTTAATCAACGATCATCTGATGTTTAATGTTGAAATGCAGCGCTCAGGAAGCAAAGTTTTACAAGGGATCCGTATTGCCTTTTACGCCTCACGCCTGTTCAGCAGTCAGCCTATCCGCGGTGTGGACTTCTCAAAATTAAAACCGATTTGGGTCTTAATGATTGCGGATTTCCCATTTTTTGATGATCCGGATCAATATTTTGAAGACTATTCCTTTGTTGGCAGCTACAATGTGAAACCCTTGACAGAATATATTCAATTGAGTATTATTGAAATAGATAGAGCGGAACGCTTAGCGAAGAAACCGACAGAGCAGCTGACGGCTTTAGAACGGTGGGTGGTCATCCTAAAATATGCAGGAGATCCATCAAAAAGAGCGTGGATCCGCAAGATTATGGAATTGGACGAAGGGTGTCGAAAGGCGGTGGAAAGAATGGAAGCTATTCCTCGTGAAACAGTTGAATTCATGCGGCAGACAGACGAAATGGTGCATGAAATGGAATTAATGGGACAATACTTTAATGGCATGAAGAAGGGCGAGCGAAAAGGCAGAAAAGAAGGAAGACAGGAGGGACTCCAACAAGGAATTCTGACCAACAAGATTCAGCTGATCCGCAAAAAAGCGGCGAAAGGCAAGACAGCCGAAGCTATCGCTGAAGATTTAGAAGAGGGAACAGCTTTAATTCAAAAGATATTACAATTAATGCAGCGGTATTCAGATTTTTCTGACTATCAAATCGCGGAATATCTGATCAAGAATAAGCGATCAGAAAATAAAACTTCATCCGTTCTTCGCTGAAATTTAGAGAAAACGTAAAAGCAGTTCATTCGATTTTAGTTTTAGTCTTCAGCATCCCCTCTGAAAAGCGACATAAGAAAAGAAGTCTGAATTCTCTGAAGTTTTATTTTCAGAAATAGCCCAGACTTCTTTTTTTACTGGAACCTCTGATTCAGCTGCGATGAATCGGCTTCCTTATTTCAGCTTCTCCAGATCTTCTTTAATTTTCGTTGTCGATATTCCTTCTGTCCGCGGCAAATACACCACTTCGCAATAAGCTTTCAGTTCGTCAAACTTGCCTTCCCAATCATCGCCCATGACAAAGACATCCGCATGATATTCCTGGATATCTTTGGCCTTTTGGCCCCATTCATTCTCAGGGATAACTAAATCTACATAGCGGATGGCCTCCAGCATCATCTTGCGCTCTTCATAGCTGTGATAAGCCTTCTTGCCTTTAATCGCATTAAACTCATCAGTTGATAAACCGACGATCAGATAATCCCCCAATTGTTTCGCGCGCTTTAATAAACGGATATGTCCCCAATGCAGAAGATCATAGGTACCGTAAGTCAATATTCGTTTCATGATGAATTCCTTTCCTTCGTTTATCATTATAACAAAAAACTAACTTGAAGGAAAACTTTCATTAATCCGTCGACGGTTTCGATTATTTTCAGGCTTTCTTTCAGATAACTTTGTGAATATGATGCACTACTTAACAAAATGATTGTTTTCCCTTCTTGCTGAGCGTACAGTTAAATTAAAGGAGGGATCGTGTTGAAAATCTTAGATGGAAAAGTAGCCCTGATTACAGGGTGCAGCGGCGGAATCGGCAGAGAAACCGCCATTCGCTTCGCAGAAGAAGGAGCATCGCTGGCGATTTGCGCCCGAACTGCGTCCAAGTTGGAGGAAACGGCTGAAGCCTGCCGGCAGAGAGGCGCGCAGGTACTGGCTGTCGTCTGCGATATTACAGACAAGACTCAGCTTGAAAATCTGGTTCATCAAACCACCGATCATTTCGGACGCATTGACATTCTGATCAATAATGCCGTCAATGCCAAACCGGGCAGTCCGTTTCTTGAACAAACGGAAGCGGATCTGATGACTGTATTTGAAAGCGGCTATCTGGCTACATGGCGCTTAATGCGTCTCTGCTATCCTTATTTAAAAGAATCCAAAGGCAAAATCATTAACTTTGCCTCCCCTGCCGGCCTAACGGGTGCGGAAGGTTATGCCGCCTACGCTTCAATCAAGGAAGCCATCCGCGGACTGACTATGGTTGCGGCACGGGAATGGGGCAAGGATGGCATTAACGTCAACTGCATCAGCCCGACGGCGATCACACCAAAAATGCAGACGATTATTGATTCCTTTCCGGAAGGCCAGCGCAAACCGGAAACACTGGGTTTTAAAGTTCCAGCCATCGGCCGAATCGGTACCGCTTATGAAGATCTGACGCCAATTCTTGTCTTCTTAGCCAGCGAAGCTTCCAATTACATCACCGGTCAGACTCTTCGTGCTGACGGCGGTGGTACCATTTTCTAAACCGCAAGTTTTCTGTCCCACAGAAAAACGGCTTTCAATCAGCCGTTTTTTCTTTCTTATTCAGACTGTACGTTGTGATAAACCTTCTGAACGTCGTCGCAGTCATCCAGCATCGTCAGTAAACGATTCCAGGATTCTTTATCCTCATCGCTGTCCAGCGTAACATATTCCTGCGGCAGCATTGTAATTTCGCAGGCCTCGTATTCAACCTCCGGAATCAATCCATCAATCGCTTCCTTCGCTTTATGGAAATCCGTCGGATCCACAGTTACGGTCATACTGCCTTCTTCGCTTTCAATATCAATGACATTGACTTCAGCCATGATCAGCGTGTCCAGCATGCCTTCCTCATCTTCATAAGGGAAGTTGAACAGACCCACGTTATCATAGCTGTGCGAAACACAGCCGGCGACTCCCATTTTGCAATGAGCCTTGTTGAAGCATGTTTTTACAGCGCTGACGCTGCGGTTGGTATTGTCGGTCAGACAGTCGATAATGATTGTCGCTGCCCCTGGACCAAAACCCTCGTAACGGCAGGAATCATAGTTTTCCCCGCTGCCGCCCTTAGCCTTTTCAATCGCTCTTTTGATGACATCCGCCGGCACCTGATTGGCTTTGGCTTCGGCGATCTTCCGCTTCAGACCCAGGTTCATTTCCGGATCCGGAACCCCCGCTTTTGCCGCAATCAACAATTCTTTGCCATAACGCGAATATAATTTGGATTTCGCTGCAGCTGTTTTGGCCATGGCTGCCGCACGGACTTCATGTGCTCGTCCCATAATTAATAACCACCTTCCAAAATTGACTTTATCATTATATCAAAGCAGCCTGTAAAAATCACGAAAAAGTTGTAAAACAGGGCTTAAAAGCGATGAATTTCCGCTTCATCCTTCAGATAAGGCAAGCCGCCGATGCGAATAGCCGGCTTGTGGTGTCCATGGAAATCACTGCCGCAGCTCATCCACAGGTGATGATCCAGCGCCATCTGCCGATAATGCAAAGTTTCGGCTTCGCTGTGATAGCTGCTGTAAACCTCCAAACCGTCAACACCGCTGTCCAGTAACCGTGCCAGAACTTCATCTTTTCCTTTGAAATTCGCTCCTGGATGAGCAACGACCGCTACCCCATGGGTTTGATGGATAAGTTCAATGACCTCCGCTGCCGTCTTCTTGGATCCGGCCGTATAACCCGGTTTTCCCTGCGAAAAGAAATCCCAGAAAAAATTCACGTTTGGATTATCGCTGCGGCTGCCGCCTTCACGATAAGGGTCCAGCCAGGCTAAACCATCAAATTCAGCATGACTTAACAAATAGGCACCGATGTCCTCCGGCACAAGAATGTTATCCTTGGCAATTGATTTTAACGCTGCATCCGGCAGATCCAGATGCATCGCCTCACAGAACTGATGTTTGGCTTTCCATGTATTTTCAACAGACTGATCGTAATAATAATGGAACAACGCATCATAGCGCGGATCGGTATAATCAATTTGATAGGCCGTCATATGCAGACCGACGCCTTCAAATTCACAGTCAATTTCTATTCCCGGAATCACGCGAATTCCATTCTGCGCCCCCAACTGCATCACTTCCGCGATACTGGCTACATTGTTATGATCTGTAATCGCCAGGGTTTTCACACCGTTTTCCTTAGCCATGGCAATGATCTCAGCCGGTGTGTAATCCGCATCCGTACTGACGATCGTATGAATATGATAGTCCAGGGTACTCATAAATATCCTCCTTCACCTTTAGGCTCAGTATATCGTGAATCCGCTTTCTGAGCAACAAAAGAACTCGGTTTTTCCGAGTTCTTTCATAATCTTTCTATTCTTCAAACAATCCGGATGGATCCAAAGCGATGCCATCCTGCATGAAATAGAAATGAACATGCGGTCCGGTCGCGCGGCCCGTCATTCCCATCACACCTAGGGTTTGCCCCTGATTGACCTGATCGCCCTCTTGGACCTGAATCTCATCCAAATGACCGTAAAAGCTTTGTATCCCCTCGCTGTGTTCCAAAATCACATAATTTCCCTGAATCGTATTATAACCGGTTGCAAAAACCTGACCGTCAGCAGTTGCCAGAATTGGTGCTTGTTTATTATCAGGATCCGTAATGTCCAGAGCCTGATGATCCGCATAACAGTTCCAGCCGCAGGTAATTTTCCAATTTTCAACCGGGGATATTGCATTCAGCTGCTGCACTGTTTCCTCGCCGTCGGCTTCCTGATAAGGCTTTTGAAGCTGATCCTCAGTTAATTTCACCAAGATCTTGCCCTGAGGCATAAAGCATTCTACTGAACTTGGTATTTCACCCCATTCCAAGCTGACTGCAGATTCTGCCCCCAGCTGCATGTCTCTCAGTGTCAACGGCTCACCGAAAGGTGTCTGCCAAACCTCGGCATGGGCGATCACCGGGACCTGCATCCCCATCGATTCAAGGGCTTTTTTAGATCCTTCACACCACACCTTCTGATCTGGATCTCCAACCAATTCTACAGGATTCGTTTCATTTTGGATTAACGTCAGCTGCATCTTCATTTCCCAGCCTGACTGAGCTTCTGGTTTCAGCATCAAGCCAACGCTGCCGACCAGAACGAGAATGACAACTCCTGCGGCAATCAGTCCTGGTGTTCGTTTTTTATTCACAATCCATCCCAACCTTTCTTTTAAACGTGTTTGTGTACGTTGGCTGTTCAGACACTGCAGAGCATGCTGATCCTTATCCGCCGCCAATGAAAGCAGCAGCTGCGCATAGCGAATCCGTACTGTCTGCGGTTTGTCCTCCAGCAGTTTTTCATCAATAAAATATTCCAGATCCAGCCGCAGCTGATTCATCATCAGTCCGACTAAAGGATTGAACCAATAAACGATTTCCAAGATTTGAATCAAGCCCAGAAACCACGGATGTCCATATCTCAAATGCAGACATTCGTGCAAAAGCATCGTTTGTCTTTCTTCCGCGGTTCTTTGCTTAAAGTCAGTTCCCAAAACCAGGTGCGGCTTCCAATTTCCGTAAATGGCACAGCTGTGAACAGCCGCACTTTGATCTACCGGAACGGAAAGGCACCGGCTTTGACGCATGAGCTGCCATGCTTCTTCCTTTAGCTCCTTGCTGCTGGGCTGTAAATTTAAACGGCGCTTTAAGCGAAAGCGGGCGATCCCATTCACAGAAGCGGCCACAAAGACTCCGAGAGCCCAAACCCAGGACGCAACCTCACTGAGCGTCCAGACCTTTTTCTGCGGCATGACCCATGCATCATCTGAGGTTTTTCCCTCTGGCTGCACGGATTGGCGCTGGACAAATATGGGCTGGTTAGCCAGTGTGTCCATTTTCTCCTTTACCCCCGCTTCATCCAGCTTCTGATAAGGGCTGTAAACAGAGGTCAGCTGAATCGGAACCATTAGCTGAAGCAACAGCGGCACCCAGATCAGCAGTCTTGCGGTTTTGCCGAGATGCCGGAAAACCTTGCTGCGCAAAACCAGTAAGACAAGAATCAACGGACTGCTTAAAAGCGAAATTTCAATCAGACAAACAGCACCCCGTTCAAGCATTTATTTCCCTCCTTTCCATTTTTCTCGCTGCCGCCGATTGTCGGCAAACAGCGACTTAACGAAGCAGCGCTTCCGGATTATACCGAATTCCATCAACCATAAGAAAGAAATGCAAGGAAATCGTTTGAGCCGCGCCGGTAGATCCGATCTTTCCAAGTTTATCACCCTGCTGAACTGATTGTCCCTGACTCACATCAAGACTTTCCAAATGCATATAATAGCTCTGCACATCGTCGCCATGATCCAAAACAAGATAATTTCCATTGACTGCCGAATAGCCGGCTTCCGCTACAATCCCCTTTGATACCGCCAATACAGCGGCATAATCATCATCTGGATCAAAGATATCCACAGCCTCATGTCCAAGATGACAACCCCAGCCGCACAGAACCACAGGGTTTTTAAGCGGCGCTGTCATTTCCTTCTGGGCTGCTTTTTCCGGAAGAATAGGGGCAGGTTGGTCTTTGGGCAGCAGACTTACGGTCAGTGGTACAGTCGTTTCCTTTCCAGTACATACCCAGGCATCAGATTCGGGCAGCATCCACTGAATCTCAGCGCTTACCCGACCCGCCTGCAATTCATTCAGCAAAACTGGTTCTCCGTTTTGCCGCAGTGCAGATGCGGAGAGTGACGCTTTAAGATCTTTTTCCTGGATCTGTTTCAACACTTCAGGTTTGCCCTGGCATTGAACATGAACCTGCAAAGATTCCAGATAGAGCGAATACTCATAATCCGCTAAGTCAGAAACATCCAATGTTACTGTGTTCATCTGAGAAGCTAACGGTTGTGGCCTTTGCAGCATAAATCCGCAGAAGCCAATCACCAGGATGACGATCATCCCGGCAAGCAGCCAGGGAGTTCGTTTTTGATGCACAATCAATCCCACCCTTTCTCTAAGCCGTTGTTTAGAGCTTTTACTGCTCAGACACTGCAGTGCTTTGTGCTGCGGATCGGTCGCGGCAGATAGAATCATCGCAGCGTAATGACAGCGTTTCTGCGGCGGCTGGTCCTGCAAAAGACGGTCGTCAATGAAGGTTTCAAGATCCTGACGAATTTGCCTGATCATTAATCTGACAAAGGGATTGAACCAATACAGGATTTCCAACAGCCGGAATATTCCGCATAACCACGGATGGCCGTAACGCAGATGGCAGCATTCGTGCCGGATCATCAGCTGCTGATCCTCCAATGACCACTGATCCCAATTTTCACCGATGACTAACTGCGGAAATAGGTTGCCGTAAATTGCGCAGCTGTTCAGCACCGGACTCTCCAGAACCGGAATCCGCACGCATCGTGTCTGACGCATTTGTTCCTGAATCCACTGAGTTTTCTTTGGCGTGCTGGCATGCAGCTGAAGCCGTCTGCGGCAAAATATCTGCGACAGACCATTAACTAGAAGTGATCCAAGCAGGCCAAGAATCCAGATTCCCGTCGCAATCTCCAGAGATGAAACTGACGTCACAGGCTGCGGCAATAACACATCGTTCTTCTCAGCATGTTCCTGGCGTGAATCTTCCAGCAGTGGCTGCTGATCCACGGAAGCGGTCTGCGCAAAATGCAGCTGAATCTGATCTGTCAGCGGTTGGTAAGGACTGCTGGATGAAGACCAGGAAATAGGAACCATCAGCTGAAGCAGCAGCGGCACCCAGATCAGCAGCCGTGCGGTTTTGCCTAATCGCTTAAGAAACTTTCTCCGCAAAATCAATACAATAAGAATCAGCGGACTGACCAGCAATGAAATTTCCAAGAGTGCCCGAAGACTATTTTTCAGCATGACGGATCATTTCCTTTAACTCTGCCAGTTCCTCTTCACTCAGTTCAACTTCTTCCATGAAATTCAGCATCATCCGGCTCATCGAACCGTTGAATAACTTATCCGCCAGACTTTTTTGTGTTTGACGAGTATAGTCCTTGCGGCTGATCGCCGGCCGGTATAAAATTTCACGCTGGCTACGGTCCGCAAATACAGCTTCTTTTTCCTCACAACGATGAATCAGCGTGCGGATTGTCTTGCCATTCCACGCTTTGTGCTGCAATACTTCATCGACGATTTGATTCGCTGTCAACGGTTCATTCTGCCAAAGCACCTTGAGAATTTCCAGTTCAGCATCGGTTATTTTTTCAGCTTTCACAGGTCCACCTCCTTTAGATTACAATTGTAATACAGTTATATATTACAATTGTAATCTAGTTTTGTCAAGCTTTCCTGCAGCATAAAAACAGCGGAGATATCCGCTGCTTTTGTGTATGATCTTCGCGCCCACTGCACTTATTCAGTTTAACTGTTATTTTACTCCCAGCTCGCTTAGAATCTGTTTCTCATTCGCTGTCAGTTTCGGCTTGAACTGAATTTCATTCCGATTTTCACAATACCATTGATAAGCCTTGGCCAATCCGGTTTCAAACGGCGTATCGGTATCGAAAATTTCATGAATCCGGCGGACATCTAAAACATTGTCATAATCCCGAAATGGGAAATAATCTTTGGCCTGCCATTGATCGCCATGGACCGGGATGATCCGGGCCGATCTGCCGCAGACCCGCGCACAGCATTCAATCCATTCACTGAAAGCGACACCCTGGCGATCACCGACATTATAAATATGCACACCGGGTTCTGACCGCTCCAGCAAGCCCGTAATGATCTTCGCCAAATCCCCGGTATAGCAGAATTGAATGCGATTGTCTGAGGCAGGAATCAAAATTGGCTGGTTTTGTGTCAAATGATGAAAGATAAAGCTTTCCCGCTGAACATAATTGTATTCACCATACATATACGGCGGACGCAGAATCGTCAAAGCGGTTCCCCGCTTCGTGCAGCTGCTGATCAATGCCGCTTCCGCAGCAATTTTGTCCGTACCGTATTGTCCCCAATATGGATTTTCCCCCAGCGGTTCTGTTTCCGCGATCGGCAACGCACACCGATCCACATCGTAAACCGCGCTGGAACTGATGAAAACCCAATGTGGAACCGGACAATCCAGGCTGCCGCAGACAATTTCAATCTGCTTTTGATCCAACCCCGATACATCAATAACAGCCTCAAAGGTTTTGCCCTGCAGCGTTTGCTTCATCGCCGCCGCATCATCCCGATCACAGATCAGCTGAGTGACGGGTTCACCTGTCCATGGTCGGCTGCCGCGGTTTAACAGGGTTACTGCCCAGCCTTCCTTTAAGCATTGTTCTGTAATTCGTCTGCCGATAAAATAACTGCCTCCCAAGATCAATACATTCCGCATATTCTTTCTCCTTTGCCGCCTTTATTCTATCATTGATGCCGGCTTTTTCCAATCCTCGACAGCAGACCGCTTACTCCATCACGCCCTTCCAACTCCTTTGGCAAATCCAGCTTACGCCTGTTGCTGCGGCAGGATTACAGAAAAGACAGTCAGGCCGTTTTCAGAATGAACCTCAACCCGTCCATGATGCAGCGTCGTGATTTCCCGTACCAATGCCAAGCCCAGTCCATTGCCTGCATCATGATGGGATTGTTCACATTGATAAAACTTTTCAAAAATCCGGGCTTGATCCTCTGCGGCGATTTCCGGGCCCTGATTGGCAATCGAAACGATAAGCTCCATCTTCCTGATTGCCGCCTGAACTGAAATCACGGTGTTAGGATCGGCAAATTTTACCGCATTGCCCAACAGATTCTGCCATACCTCAAACAAGAGATCCTCATTGCCCGTACACATCAATTCCGGCAGCTGCATATCAAACTGCAGCTGTTTTTTCTCCCATTGCATTTCGTACAGCAGCACTGCCTGTCTTATCTGTTCATCCAGACGAAAATGAGCCACTTCCAACGGCAGTTCTTTATTTTCCAGCCGTGATAATTTCAGGATGTTGCTTGTCAGCGAGGTCAGACGGCGGGTATTGGCAATGATCTTCGCCACATATTCCTGCTGACGCTCCGGCGACAATGATTTATTTTGCAGCAATGCAGCATAGCCTTCAATCGCCGTCAGCGGCGTTTTGAATTCATGCGAAACATTGCGGGTGAAATCGCTGTGAATGATCTCCGTACTGGCCAGCTCACGCGTCATAATATTGAAGCTGCGTTCCATTTCTGCGATTTCCAGAATTCGGCTGTTCAGCTTGATTTTTACTGAAAAATCACCTTTAGCTACTTCCTGTGCAGCCTGACTTAACTGACGAACCGGCGCAAAAACGCGTTTCCCCAGGACCCTGGCCATGAAAGTACTGCTTAACACACAGATGATGGAAACAATCAGCAGAACAAGCCATGGTGAAGGTGTGATGCGCCATCCGCACAGAATCAATAAATTCAGCACGATCACCGCGGTGAAAAGGGAAAGGGTTACCGAGGTAAAGACGATCAGCGTAAACATGGCAACAAAGCCTAAGGGATAACGAAGCATGATGCGTTTCATTGAAGCACCGCCTTATACCCTAAGCCCCGGACGGTGACCAGTTCAAAATCAGAATTTCCGCGGAACCGCTCGCGCAGCCGGCCGATATGAACTTCAAGGGTATGCGCATCCACTTCCGTATCCACGCCCCAGATTTCATCAAGCAGCTGAATGCGGGTAAAGGTGCGTCCCGGCGTACTCAGCAGCTTAAATAATAAAGAGAACTCCTTCGGCGGCAGAATTTCTTCTCGACCGTTTACGGTCACGCTGTAGCTGTCAAACTTTAAAACGGTTGTCCCGACGGTCAAGATCCGCTCATGGGTCACCTGACTGCGCCGCAGCAAAGCCCGGACACGCCAGATCATCTCATTGACGTCTACTGGTTTTACCATATAATCATCGATTCCAGCCTGAAAACCTTCACGCTTGTAAAACGCGCCGTCTTTGGCCGTGATCATCAAGACCGGAAGCAGCGGATTGATCTGTCGGATCGCTTTGGTCAATTCATAGCCATCCATTCGCGGCATCATAATATCCGAAATCACCAAATCGATGTATTCCCGATCCATCAGTTCCAAGGCCTGTTCGCCATCCGCCGCGGAAAAGGATTGAAATCCATTCTCCTCAAGCACCGTGCAGAACAGCTCATTTAAATCCGGATCATCTTCCGCAACCAGAATATGAAACATCGGCCATTCACCTTCTTTTCCCAACGTTTTCGTCGTTTTTTATATTATACTGTGAAGCTCAACAAAACCTCAACAAATTTAAAGTTGGCGATGAGATTGGATGAGCTTTTATTGAGCTTCTTCCTCTATAATGACCTGCGTACCTGAAATTTTGGTTTCAGAAGAATCGGGAGGCAAGAAAATTGAAAACAATGAAACGATTATGGAAAAAGCATAAGCTGATGATGCTGGCCGGCGTCCTTATAGCAGCAGGTCTGGCCTGGATGCTGCTGCGGCCGGCGGATGCTGCGGCTGGCTATACCAAGGAAACTGTCAGCCGGCGGGATATCACCACCTACAACAGTTTTGTCGGCAATGTTCAGGCAGCGGATGAGGTGCAGGTCATCTCCAAGGTTTCCGCTCAGATCACCTCGCTCAGCACAGAGAAAGGCGCTGTTGTCAGAAAAGGCGATGTTCTGGTTCAGCTGGATGCTTCTGCCGTTCTGAACAACATCGCACTGAAGGAAGCTGCCCTGGGCAATTCACAGACGTCAAATACGTTCAGCATCAGCGATGCTCAACGCAATTATGATAATTATAAGCAAGCCCTGGACCGCGGTCTCAACAGCACGCTCAACAGTGCCGCAGCTCAAAAAGATACCGCTTACAATGCCCTGGAAAGTGCCAAAACTGCTTACGATACCGCCAAGGCTAACTTTGATCAGGGACTGGATTCCACGGCTTCCGCTTTGTACATTGCCCGTGATATCGCTCTAGCTGAGCGTGACAGTGCACAACAAGGTCTCAATGCAGCGGCGGAAAATACCGCCAGTGCGCAAGCTGCGCTCAATACAGCAACGGATCAGGTGCAGGCAATCCAAACGCAGATTGATGCGGCAAAGGCAGAGGATCCTATCGTCGATGTCACGACATTAGAAGGACAATTGAGCGCGGCTACCCAAGCCCAAACACAGGCTCAGTCAACCCTTGATGCGGCACAGGCGGCTCAAAATGAAGCCCAAACCGCTTTAACTCAGGCTCAAAACAATCTTGACCTCGCTCAGGCTCAGCTGGATCAGGCGCGCAGCGCCGTGCTGCAGCCGCTGCAGAAACAGATCGACAGTGCGCAGTCTGCTTATGATACAGCCTGCACCAGCTACGATACTGCCGATCTGCAGGTTCATCAGCAGCTGGACACCTACGCAGCCAATCTGGAAAAGGCCAAGGCCACAGCCAATACCAAAACCAGTCAGCTGGAGCTGCAGAATCTGCGTGATTCCCTGAGCGATTATACAATTGTTGCCCCTTGTGACGGCACCGTCACTGCCCTGAATGCCGCCGAGGGAGAAATGGCCGCCAGCGGCAAGGCAATGGCAACGCTGTCCAACCTGAACGCCATGGAGATCTCGATTAAAGTCGATGAATATTCCGTCATGAATACTGGAATCGGCAGCTCGGTGACCGTCTACGTCGATTCCATCGATCAAACGTATGAAGGAACGCTGTCTTGGGTTGCGGAGTCCGCGACGATAACCAACGGCGTGTCCTATTATGAAGCGACCGTCAGCTTTACTGCGGATGAACAGGTTAAAAGCGGCATGAGCGTGGAGGTTCGGCTGACTAATGTTGACCAGAAAAATGTTATCGCAGTTCCGGTAGAAGCTCTGAATTACCATGAGGACAACACGGCCTATGTTCTGATCGCCAACGGCCGCAAAGCTCCGCTTCAAAAAGAGGTTCAGGTTGGAGCCGCCGACGGCAGCTATGTCGAAATTCTTGAAGGTTTATCCGAAGGCGATCTTATTGTGTATTCTGCCGCCAGAGGTGAACTGATGATCGGGCCAGGCATGATCGGAGGCATTCGAGGTCAATGAAAAAACAAATGCTGAACTCCTCCGTTCAAGCTTCTGTCTCAAGCTATTCTGCCGCGTCCACCCAACCTGTGGAAGACCGGCGGGAAATTCTTACGATGCAAAATATTATAAAACAATATCCGATGGGTGATGAAGTGTCCACCGTTCTTAAAGGCGTCAATCTGACGGTCCATGAGGGGGAGTTTCTGGCCATTCTAGGTCCCTCGGGCAGCGGAAAATCGACATTGATGAACATCATCGGCTGTCTGGATACACCGACGGAGGGGGACTATACCCTTTCCGGCCGCCGCATTGCCGATCAGGATGAGAAAACGCTGGCCCATATCCGCAGCCGGGAAATCGGCTTTATCTTTCAGTCATTTTATTTTCTGCAAAAGCAGACGGCGCTGGAAAATGTAGAGCTGCCCTTAATCTATGCCGGATGGTCTCAGCGGGAACGGCAAGTCCGCGCCGCTGAAATGCTGGAGAAAGTAGGCTTGTCTGACAAGCAGCATCATTATCCAAATCAGATGTCAGGCGGTCAGCAGCAGCGAGTCGCGATTGCCCGTGCCATTTCTACTAATCCTACCATTTTATTAGCGGATGAACCCACCGGAGCCTTGGATCAAAAAACCGGGGCTCAGGTCATGCAGATCTTTCATGATCTGAATGAAGAAGGCCGGACGATCATCATGATCACCCATGACGCACACATTGCCAGTCACGCTAAACGGATCGTGCGGATTCTTGACGGCAATCTCTACGAAGGAGGCGGCAGCGAAGATGCTTAAGCTTTCAACCTTAAAACAAAGCATGAAAATGTCATTTCAAAATATTCTGGGCAATAAAATGCGCTCTTTTCTGACCATGTTAGGAATTATCATCGGCGTCACCGCCGTCATCTCGCTGATCACCATTGTTTCCAGCGTTACCGGCTATATGATGGATTCCTTTTCGAGTATGGGTGCAGGCTCGCTCACAGTCAGCGCCAACGGCACCGCCCTCAAGCAGGGGCTGTCAGAAAATGATCTCGCTGAAATTCAGGCTTTGAATAATGTTGCCGGCATTTCCCCGACCGTCAGTGTATCGACCCAGGTTGTTCAGGGTACAACGGTCAGCGATGAAGTGACAGTTTCCGGCAAAAATGAAAAGTATTTCATTCGTAACGATATCGTTACCCTCGGCCGGCCGCTGACAGCGGTGGATATGGAAAACAACATCACTGTGTGTCTGATTGATCAGGATTGTGCCGAAACCTTCTTTCTTGGCGAAAACCCGATTGGCCAGACACTGAAAATTGGCGGTGTCCAATATCAGGTCATTGGTTTATGTTCTAAAGATGACAGTTTAATGAGCAGTCTGGGCGGCAGCGGCGGCGATGGAACGATCTATATTCCATATAAAAATGCCCTGGCTTTAAATGGACGCAACAGCGTCACCAGTCTGGAAGTCTATGTCAGCGATACCACTCGCACCGACGCCTTAGTCAACGATTTGGAAACGCTGCTGGACAACACCTTCAACCATGCCGACAATGCCTATTCCGTTATGAATATGGACAGTCTGCTCGACATGATGAATACAATGCAGACGATGATGACCAGCCTGCTTGCCGGCATTGCTTCGATTGCTTTGCTGGTCGGCGGAATCGGAATTATGAATATGATGCTGGTCAGCGTGACAGAGCGAACGAAAGAAATCGGACTGCGCAAAGCGTTAGGTGCAGAACCGGGCATCATCCAGCTTCAGTTTCTGATGGAATCGATTATTCTTTCCGTGATGGGCGGTCTGATCGGCATTGTCTTGGGGGAAGCCATCTCTTACGGCGCAGCTGTCCTGCTTGGAACCGTCTTTGCGATTAATCTTTCTGCGATCGGCCTGGGTTTCGGCTTCTCTTTAGCTGTCGGTGTGATCTTCGGCTGGGCTCCTGCCCGCAACGCCAGTCGGCTGAACCCGATTGATGCCCTCCGCAGTGAATAAATTCTGTTGGCTCCACTACAAAAGTCCGATTCGGACTTTTTTCTTTTCTTCATAAAAAAAACAGGACGCAAACAAGGCCTCCTGAATATGATTTGTAACAAAAAGCGCTCACTTTTTATAAGCGGCGCTTTTTTGTCAGTTTCTGGGAATTATTCTTCTTCAAACAAACTCATCATTTCGACATCGGAATGAACCTTTTCATCTCCGTCTTCTTCATAGTCTTCAAACGGAATTTCATCTTCACCGACAGGATGATCGACGATCCGGACTTCCTCAATGCCTTTGACCAGACCCCAGTCCGGCTTCAATTCCAACGGTGTTGAAAAGGTTGCTTCCCGACTCATCATCGGCACGTCCTTCGCCTGCAGAATCTGGACCTGCGGATCCATCAGAATCAGGCTGTCATAAGGCTGAACGCATTGGCAGTAAGCGATATGATACGGATTGGTCTTCAGCCGCTTCACTACAATTTCCCCTTTGACCGGGCGGGCAGTGACGCTGACATCGCTCATTTTCACGCGTTTCATATTGCCTTTATCTGACAGTACCCACAAACTCTGACGTTCATCGCCATAGCTGCAGGCCGCGGCCAGACTGTCGTCTTTAGCTAAATTCAAGGCCTTGACCCCCTGCGACTTGGTTCCCGTTGAAGGCACAAGATCGGAAGAATAACGGCTGATCCAGCCGCTGCGGCTGATCATGATCAGATCTTCATGCGCATACACAACAAACGCCCGGATCATAGCGTCATCTTTTTTCAGATTCATCGCCGTCATCATCTTGTTGTTGCGCTGCACCTGCCATTGGCTGACTGGTGTTTTCTTCACCTGACCGCGCCGGCTGACCGTAACGATCCAAGCATAGCTGCTGAAATTTTTGACAAGAATCGCATTGATGATCTTATCATCCCCATCAATGCTGACATATTTATTCAGATGGGATCCAATGTCTTTCCACTTAGCTTCGTCAATCTGATAAACTGGCAAATACGCATAATTGCCCTTGCTTGTAAACAGCAGCAGCGTATCCAGGGTATCGACTTCCAACTGTCCGACTAGCAGATCGCCCTCTTTCAAACCGGTCATCGCATTGTCGCTGGCGCCATAGGAGCGCAGTGAGACCCGTTTGACATAACCATCGCGGGAAACCGTAACCATCACCCGCTCGTTGGGAATCATCGCGGTTTTGTCAATAACGATTTCCTCTACTTCTTCTTGAATCTCGCTGCGGCGCGGATCGGCATATTCCTTTTTGATCTCCTTCAGTTCCTTGATCAAAACGCTTTTCAGCACCGTTTCACTTTCCAGAATCGTCTTGAGCATTTCCATCTCATTGACCAGCTGCGCAAATTCCTCACGCAATGCGACGATATCGGTCGATGTCAACCGGTACAGCCGCAACGTGACGATGGCTTCCGCCTGGGTTTCACTGAACTGAAAGGAATCCATCAGGTTGCGCTTGGCATCACCTTTATCCTTGGACTGACGAATGACAGCGATCACCTCATCCATGATCGATACGGCCTTCATCAAGCCTTCCAGAATATGGCAGCGTTCCTCCATCTTGTTATAAAGATAACGGCTGCGGCGCAGTACGACTTCCTCGCGGTGAGCAATAAAGGCGTCGAGCATTCCGATTAAGCCCATCTGTACCGGACGCTTATTGACGATGGAAACCATATTGTAGCTGTAATAGATCTGCAAGTCAGTGTTCTTATAGAAATAATTCAGAATGATGTTGGGATCGACATCCTTTTTGACATCGATCACAATGCGCAGACCCGTGCGGTCTGTTTCATCCCGGATATCCATGATTCCCTCAATTTCCCGTGACAGCCGGATGTCATCCATTTTTCGAACCATGGAGGATTTAATGACTTCATACGGAATCTCGCGGATCACGATTTGATTGCAGGTCTTGCCGGATACGATTTCGGTTCGAGCACGGATGACAATCCGGCCTTTTCCGGTGGTAAAGGCATCGACAATGCCCTTTTTGCCCATCACAATGCCGCCGGTTGGAAAGTCCGGCCCCGGCATAATTTCCATCAGCTCCTCCAGCGTGCACTTCGGCCGCTGCATGCGCAGAATAGCCGCATCAATGACCTCGCTCAGATTATGCGGCGGAATGTTGGTCGCATAGCCGGCCGCAATTCCCGTCGCGCCATTGACCAACAAGACCGGAAACCGTGCCGGAAGCACCGTTGGTTCATTTTCCGTATCGTCAAAGTTCGGAGCGAACAGGACGGTATCCTTATCAATATCCTCAAGCAGCGTCCCGGCAATCTTCGCCAGCCGGGCTTCCGTATAACGCATCGCCGCCGCCGGATCATCATCGATCGATCCGTTGTTGCCGTGCATATCGATCAGCGGCATTCGGATTTTCCAGTCCTGCGACATCCGCACCATCGCATCATAAACCGACGTATCACCATGCGGATGATAGTTACCAATGACCAAACCTACGGTTTTCGCTGATTTGCGGTGCTGATGATCAAACGTATTGCCATCATGATACATCGCATACAAAATCCGCCGCTGAACCGGCTTGAGTCCGTCACGCGCATCCGGCAGCGCTCGTTCCTGAATAATATATTTTGAATAGCGGCCAAACCGCTCGCCCATGATTTCCTCTAAGGGAGAAATCACCAGACTGGGTTCTTTAGCCGGAGCTTTATTTTCTTTCTTCTTCATCCTTGATCCACCTTAAATGTATCTTCGAGAGTAAACGCGACATTTTGTTCAATCCAGGTACGGCGCAGATTGGCTTTATCGCCCATCAAAATCGAAACATTGCGTTCGGCCTGTACGGCATCCTCAATCGAAACCTGAATCAGCGTCCGCGTTTCCGGATCCATCGTCGTTTCCCATAACTGGGACGCATTCATTTCACCCAAACCTTTATACCGCTGAATTTCAACCTTGCCCCACTGCTGCTTGACTTCATCGAGTTCCTCATCGGTATACGCATAGCGCAGCTGTTTACCCTTTGTCACTTTATAAAGCGGCGGCAAAGCGATGTAAACCATGCCGTGCTCGATCAGCGGCCGCATATAACGGTAAAAGAACGTCAGCAGCAAAACCTGAATGTGCGCTCCGTCGGTGTCGGCATCGGTCATAATAATAATTTTTTTGTAGTTGCTGTCGGAGTAATCAAAACCGGAGCCGATGCCTGCCCCCAGGGCATGAACAATCGTATTCAGTTCCTCATTCTTTTCAATTTCCGACAACCCAGCTTTTTCAGTATTTAACACCTTGCCCCGCAGCGGCAGAATGGCCTGATACTTGGAATCCCGGCCTTGTTTGGCGGAACCGCCGGCCGAATCCCCTTCCACCAAAAACAATTCTTTGCGGCTGGCATCTTTGGACTGCGCCGGTGCCAGCTTGCCGGAAAGCACCTTTTCACTCTTGCCGGCCTTCTTGCCCTTGCGTGCTTCTTCCCGCGCTTTCCGGGCCGCTTCCCGAGCCTGTGAGGCTTTCTGCATCTTTTTGATCAGCATCGTGGACAGCTCTTTGTTTTCTTCCAGATAAAAGCTCAGCTTTTCACCGACAATGCTTTCCACCGCACTTTTGGCTTCCGCCGTGCCCAGCTTGCCCTTCGTCTGCCCTTCAAACTGAAGCAGATTCTCCGGTATGGAGACCGATACGATCGAAGTCAGCCCTTCCCGGACATCACTGCCTTCAAAGTTTTTATCCTTTTCCTTTAATAAACCCAGCTTGCGGGCGTAATCGTTAAACGCCTTGGTAAACGCTGTCCGAAAGCCCATTTCATGCGTTCCGCCATCCTTGGTACGGACAAGATTGACAAACGAAACCATACTTTCCTGATAATCGTCAGTATACTGGAAGGCGCATTGAACTTCAATATCATTGGCTGCCCCGGTAAAGACCACCGGATCATGCAGCACAGTACGGTCTTCGTGCAGATATTCCAAAAAGGCCTTTAAGCCGTCTTCATAATGGAATGTCTCAGTTTTGCCGACCCGTTCATCCTTGACAACCATGGTGATGTTCTTTAACAGGAAAGCATTTTCCCTGGCCCGTTCGCAGATCAGCCCGGCATTGAATTCAATCGTTGAAAAAATCCGTTTATCCGGCATGAATCGTATCTTACTTCCGGTCCGTGTACTTTTGCCCAGCTTTTCCAGCTTGCCAATCTTCTTGCCCCCGTCTTCAAAACGCATTGAAACCATCTGTCCATCCTGACAGACCGTGACCTCTACCCATTCACTGAGGGCGTTAACCACCGAGGCCCCGACCCCATGCAGGCCTCCGGACGTTTTATAACCGCCTTCAGAAGAGAACTTGCCGCCGGCATGCAGCACTGTAAAAATAACCTGAATCGTGGGAACACCGCTGGCGTGCATGCCGATCGGCATACCACGCCCCTCATCCTCAACGCAGACCGCGCCACATTTTTCCAGCGTGATCGTTATTTTTTTACCGAACCCGTTCAATGCTTCATCGATTGCATTATCGACAGTCTCCCAGACCAAATGATGCAGACCACGGGCATCCGTCGATCCGATATACATCCCCGGACGTTTTCTGACCGCTTCTAATCCTTCCAGAATCTGGATTGAATTTTCATCGTATTTCTGTGTTTTTGCCATTAACTATTACGATTAGAGAAGAAAAAAATCCTACTCTTTCTCCTTTCCGTTTCAGCTCGATTTTCCTGCTCTTAGCCTTTCCCCGCTTCCTTCATTCCAATCTGCCATAGATTAGATTATACACAAAAACGGCTTAAAATAAAAGTTTACGTGCTCTGTTTTTATGATAAAATAGGAGCGAAGGAGTGAAGAGGAAATGATTAAAATTCTTTTTGCGATGGTCCTGGGTTATCTTTTCGGATCAATCCCCTGGGCATTAGTCATCGGCAAAGTCTTCTATAAAACGGATGTTCGCAACTACGGTTCCGGAAATCTGGGCGGCACCAATGCCGGACGGGTGTTAGGAAAAAAAGCTGGCGTTACCGTAATTATTCTGGACGGCCTGAAAGCTTTCTTTGTTGTCTGGCTGTGCGTCTTGTTTGTTCCGGAAGCGGCGGTTTACGCTGGCATGTGCTGCTGCGCCGGGCATTGCTTCCCGATTTTCGCCAAGTTCAAGGGCGGTAAAGCGGTTGCGACAACCTTTGGTTATCTGTTGGCAGCTGGTTTATTTGTAACGCATGAACCAATTCAGATGTTTGTCATTCCATTTGTCATCTTTATGATTACTCTGAAAATCTGGAAAATGGTATCCCTGTCTTCCATCATCGGGATTGCCAGTGCGGCATTGATAACAACCCTAACTCAATCCAATTTCATGATTACAGCTTCAATTTGGATTCTCTGGGCCTTTGTCACTTACCGCCATAAAACCAATATTGAACGCATTCGCAGTCACGAAGAAAAGAAAATTTCATGGATGTAAAAAAACTCGTTATCATCAGCGAGTTTTTTTATACGTTTTTCATATTTCGGAATTCACCGTTCTCTTACCGTATTATGTCCTGTCAAAATTTCAACTGCGATTTCCTGATCAGAGTAATCAGGATATTTGTGTTTTATCTCTGAAATTCGCTGAATATAACCCTCCTCTTCCATCAGATCCTCTGCAATTTCTGCAATCGTTAATCCTTTTTCTAATTTTTTCAGAGTTAGCCTGATCAGTTTAAGAAGTGCGCCTTGCGCCAGGCCCTGCTCCATCCCTTGCTCTATCCCTTGCTCTATCCCTTGCTCTATCCCTTGTTTTAGTCCTTTTTTCAAACCTTTCTCTAATCCTCGCCGCAGTCCCTTTTCCATAGCCCGCTCTCTTGCGCGCCGAATCTCTCCGTTGCGTACCATTGCCCGATCTAACCGATCCGTTTCGTTCATGTATTCAATCATATCCATTGGAATTTCCTGCATTTTTTTCACCGCCTTTCTGCAGCCTTCATTCACTGACATGATCTGTTCAATCCACTTTTCCTTATCGGGGTCACCCGCAAATTTAAACACAATTCGCCAATGATCTAAAGCCGATAAGCGATCAAGTGGTTTTCGTAATAGACGTCCTGCCGTCCCTACCTCAATAATACTCACTTGAATATGTTTTGTCAAGCTCATTCCTGTCTTTTCCCCTACAAGATAGAAGAGTTCATCACTGATCTCCTCTTCCTTTTTTCCTTTAAGTAAAGAAAAATTCGTGACCATGATGACCCGTACCGGCTTTAACTCACGATAACCTTTTCCCTTTGTAGCCTGACTGGAAAGCAGCCGGGATAAGTAAAATACAATCCGAATTTCTTGATCTTCTAAATTTCCTTCTTGTTGAATTTCCAAATCAAAGTAAATTTCTTCATTGATAATTCCCCGAATATCATAACGGATTGCTTTAGAATCCGGATGCTCAACGCGTTCCTCGTTGGGAAAGAGTCTAACTTTTTTAAAGCTGGGATCAACTGCCATTAAAAAGCTAACAAGAATAGATGGATCTTCCAGATCATAAAATACATATTTAAAAACCCAATCCATCATTAACGAAATGCGTTTACGCTTGTTTTTCTTACGCTCAAGCAGATTTGTGGACATTGCTCCACCTCCTCTACTTTTAATATTGCGGTTTTTTCAAAAAAGCCCCGCTAATTTTTGGAAATTTTGAACAAAAAACGACATAAATCAAGAAATCAATGTAACTATTTTCATTTTATTCATTTATTCAATAAAAAATGAACGCCCTGTTGTTTAAACATCTTTTAAACAAATTTCTATCAATTACGGACAAAGAAATTTCCAGTCGTTTTAGACATGAGATGATAAACAACACGAAAAAGCAGAGCTCAATCCTCTGCCTTTTCGTGCCAATAATAATAAGAATCTGAATTATATTCTTCTAATTCATTAATCCTCATTTCTTCTAAAACAACATAAGCTTTTCTATCCTTTAAAATCAAATAAAAATCAACACTTTCGGATATAGGAGAATTTTTAGATAGCATTGTCGGCATAAACTCTCCCTTAGCGCTGTATATATTTTCAGAAAGTACAGTCAACGTTCCTTCATAAATCGATCGGTGCAGTTTAATATAAGCTTCATCATCTTGTTCGGTAATGATATCAAGATCAAGCCCAATTCCGCAGTCTGCTACCCAGCGTATATTCTTCGAAACCAAGTTAATGACGATATCCGTAGGATAAAACAAATACTTTTCTTTAATTTGATCTTTGATTGCCAATGTTTCCGGAATCAAGCCACCATAATCTCTTTCCGATGTGTCTTCCTCAATGTTTTGAGTTGGCGACGATTCAACCGTTACGGTTGGTGCTAAAGAAGATATATCTTCACTCTCTTTGGCCGAACATCCGCCTAATAAAAACAGAGTTAAACAAAGTATTAAAATTTTTTTCATTTTCATTTCAGGACTTTTAGCCTAATTCGCTCCCAGCTGTTCGTTTAAAGCTTGAAGTATATCCTGGTTTTCACCATAATAAATAATCATCAGCTGATCATAATAATAAATATGATAATCCGTATCCAATATTCTTTCTTCACGGGCCTCAGCCTGACCTTCAATAATATATAAGGTAGAATCTGAAATCGAGAGCGAACCTAGCTGATCCGCATCTATGGTTTCGACATTCAGCATTTCATAAAAACTATATGACTTAAAACGATCCAGCAAACTGCTGATCGAAATCGGAAATCCATCATTATTAATACTGATTTCGGTTTCCTGCTTTACCGTATAATCAGAAGCCAAGGCAACATTCTTAGGCTGACTGCCGCATCCTGCATTCAATATAAACATGCAGAAAAACAAGAAAGGCAAAACTGACCTTTTCATAGACAGAACCTCCTACCACTCTGATTATACCGATCCCAGATGTAAATAGATAGAGGGTTAAGGAATGCTTCATGTCAATTTAAGAAAGGCGTAATAAATTATTCAATTATTGATTCAAATATGTGGATGACCATTCCAAAGCAGCCTGACTTTGCGCCGTATCGATCAAACCAACAGCCTGCATTGCCTCCAAGACCTGTTGCTGACGCTGCAGTGCCAGCTCCTTACCGCTGCTTAGCTGATATCGGCTCGGTGACTGAGGTAAACCGGCCAATAAAGTGGCTTCCGCCAACGTTAGTTCCGCGGGTTCTTTATCAAAATAACCCCGGCTGGCCTGAGCGATGCCATAATGTCCGTCACCATAATAAATCACATTCACATAAAAAGATAAAATTTCATCTTTACTGTAATTTGCTTCTAATTCATAAAGGAAGAATACCTCTGCAATCTTTCGTGTCAGAGAAGGTTTATGTGTAAAATACAAGTTTTTAGCCAGCTGCTGAGGTATCGTGCTTCCGCCTTCTCTGACCTCGCCCGTGATCAAGTTTGTTAACAAAGCACGCCCTAATGATATTACATCAACACCGTGTCGGGTATAAAAACGGCGGTCCTCAACGGCTACAACAGCGTTAACAAAATCGGGACTGATCTGATCCAGCGGTGTATAATCTTCCCGTTGTATTACTTCTTCAATCTTTTCTGCCAATGGGACTTCATCAATCGCTTCTTTATATCTCTGATAGCCTAAAACCGTGAACCAGCCTGCGCCAATCATGATGATAAGCAGCAGTACCAGTACTAAACGTTTTACCCATTTCATCTTTATCACCTGGCTGCATTATATCATGAACCCAAAGTTTAGAGCCTTACAGTTTAGTCATCTTATCGTCATCTTAAGCCCTTTTTTATAGAAAAAAAACTAATATATTGCGGATTAATCTCATCAACATATTAGTTTTTTCTTAACCTCTTTTTCAGTAAGGCTACTGCCCCATGGACTTCATGATTGCCCGAATCTGAGCCTCCGACGGCTTCCGTCCCATCTGCAGGAACATGGCACGAATCATCTTCTCATTTACCGGAGGATGTTCCTTCAACTGCTTTTCAAAATAACGGCGAGTGAAGAAGAAACCTAATCCACCACCGATAAGCAATCCCAAAATCAGAAATACAATTGAACTCAAAAATTCGCTTCCCATTATTACACCACCTATCTCTGTGATTATCGTTCTTATTGTATCGTTTTTCAGTCTATTTTACAAGTCTATTTCCGTGAGAACCAATGTACCTTGCAGCTGTTTGAGCTCATAGAGAAACGGATATTCGTTCCTGTCGGATAAAACTAAATGCCACTGTGATCTCTTTAACGTACTTGTTCTTTTGGTAAGCGGATTATAATAAGTGATTTTATCCGGCACTAAAAACAGATCCTCGCGATTTTGAAAACGTGTCCTCAACTGCTGAAAAAGAAATTCTGGTTGGATTAAAATTGCATCGAGCTGATTGTTATATTCTTCTCGATCTTCCATCCATTCAAGTACCGGTGTACTGTTTCTCATAACGGAGATGAATTCATCCCGAATCATATACCCTTTTAACATCTTCTCACCCTTTTCAGTATATCAAATTCGCATTCTGTTTTTTTGTCGAAAAAAAACGATGATGAACCAGACTCCCTATCTGATTCACCATCGTTACTTGTGATCGCTTTTGCACCTAATTAATAGACGATCACTCACCAATTTTTATCATTTTTCTACAAGCAAGACGTCAAATAAATATCGATTATGTTTTTATTCTCACTGTAGCGGTCCGGTTTATCATGCTTTTGTAATTTAGATCATTTACTTGTTTCGCTCTCTCGTTTTCCCGTATAATGCATCACCCATTACGCTGACATAACAAACACTGTTGTTGATTTTTTAATTTAAGTCCACATGCAATCTGGCGACGAGCATCCCATTGGTTCGATGCATAATTCAGGATGTTCTACAGAACAACCCTCTGGATCTGTCCCCTCAGCATTAATTGGCATACACAATGCCATTAATGCACCTAGTGCTAATAGACTTACTATTACTTTTTTCATGGTTCCTCCTTTCAACGTATATAATTATGCCATATATTTTACAAAAGCTTATTTTTTGATACAATTCCAGCTTATACGCTTTTGATCAACAAAATAATTACAATTCAATCAATTTTATGCGAAGTAAAATCATTAAAATATATTAAGTCTTTATAACATTTAGTAATTTTAACTAAATTATTCAGTTCATATTCAAAATAACGTATTAAATTATCTGATCGAAACTCATATGTCAAAATTTTATGTATATCTCGCATTATAAAATTCTCAATTTCTTTTTCTGATCGCTTATAAATCTTCATTTGGAAATATTCGAAAAATACCGAACAGACAGTGTTTCTATTACTATTATTAAACTTTATATTTTTAAATATATCGTCTAGCTCATCAGTTTCTAGTTCCTCAGTACAATGAAGTATATATAAGATATGTAAAGTGAAATCCTGATTAAAAGTCAAATATTTTCTATAGTATTTTAAAGCTGTTTTATAATCTTTATCAAAATAATAATGGAAACCGATATTAAAGTAATTCTTCACTAACTTTTTTTGAGCTAATTTCCCCTTGCATTTTTCCAAAGCTTCAATAGATAAATCAAAGTATAGTTTAACATTATCTTTGTTTCCAGTATGTAAAGCTAAAGCTTTTGTAAAATATAGAGAACCTAAATGAAAATAAGAATTATTTATTGAGTAATGTTCCAATGCTTGATCTGTGATTTTCAAAGCACTAATCCATCTTTCTTTGTACATAAGCCATGTAGCCATATATAAAGCAGATATATTACTATTCATAAATTTTTCCTTTAAAATTTCATATACATTATTTGCTTTATATATTTTATTTTCTAAATAATAGTAAATATAAAACAAAATATTTAGCAATAGTTCTGAGATTTTTTCGTTAGAAATGAAATATAATTCCATCATAAAATCAGCAGACTGGATATCCGGGCACTCTGCATCAACGTAATAATTGATAATAGTTTTTAACAACATATAAACATCATGATAATAAAAATAATCTTTAGCTTTATAAAAAAGATCTTCTACTTCTTGATCTATCCCTTTTATTCTGTCTACATCATACATTTCCACAGCATCGAATAATTCCTCACTGATCCGCTCAACATTGGACATGATTCCTGGAAAATCATCAACCTGAAAACCTAATTTCTGAATAAAGAAGATATACAGATCATCATCTTTTATACTTTGTCCACGTTCTAAACGATTTAATGTAGCTCGTGAACAAACAGGGGCGCCTTCAATGATCTCATAAAAAGGATGTTCCTTCGTCGCCAAAATAAACTCATTACAGCTGAACTGCTTATCCTTCGATCTCTGATGCAGCCGTTCACGATATATTTTAATCAGACGACCACTGTTTTCTCGCATTTTATCATTCGCAAACATTTTTATCCCCCTTTACAAATTCCGGTTATATTCTATCACAGAAAATAATGAACATTGGTAATATTTGGGAATTCTATCAATCAAATCATATCATAATTTTATGAATACAGAACGATTTGTAATCATTTTCGAAGTGAAATAAGCAAACTTGCCAAAACTTTGTTCTTTCGCTTCGAAATTCCTTTTTTACAGAAAAAAATGCAGATTTCGACTAAATTCTTGTTGGACATCATACGCTGAAGAAGGTGATAACAATGTGGACACAACTATTTCAAATGCTACAAGTTTTCTTCAGCTGCTTTATCGGATCTATCCGTACAACCTCCTTTCCCCAGCCCTTATCCGCCGAAGAGGAACAGGATGCTCTGCAGAGAATGGCGAAAGGAGATGTGGAAGCCCGCGCGGATCTGATTGAACACAATCTTCGCTTGGTTGCGCATATCGTAAAGAAGTTCGATATTCGTCGTGAACAAACTGAAGATCTCATCAGTATTGGCACAATTGGTTTGATTAAAGGCATTGATACCTTTAAGGTCGATAAGGGTCATAAGTTGGCGACGTATGTTTCACGCTGCATTGAGAATGAAATTTTGATGCATCTGCGCAACAACAAGCATGCCTTCCAGACGCGTTCTCTGGATGATGCGATCGGCCAGGATAAGGATGGCAGTGAACTGACACTCATTGACGTCATTCCGGCTTCTGATGAGCCAGATCCCATCGACAAGCTGATGCTGGAAGAAAACAAACGCAAACTGGCCCAGTTTATGAACTTGTTGGATGATCGGGAATACAGCATCATTGTTCGGCGTTATGGCTTGGAAGGTCATCAGGAAATGACGCAGCGGGATATTGCCCGTCAGGAACATATCTCACGATCTTATGTGTCACGAATTGAGAAGCGAGCTTTCATGAAACTTCTGCGGGCGTTTATGAAAGAGAATCAGGAAAAGAAGTAGCCATTTGTTTTGAAAACCTTTATAATCATCTTGAGAGATTCGAGGTGGATAAAATGAGTATAGAATGTGTTATTTTTGATTGTGACGGCCTGATGTTTGATACAGAAAAGGTGGCCAATGAAAACTGGCGGGAAATCGCCGGACAATATGGCATTACACTGGATGATGAATTTTTCTATCAGATCATCGGCTGCGGACACAAATTATTCTTAAAAGCGATGGAGAGTCATCAAGATCTAAAACCGCATCTTCCGGAAATCAGTGAGGGCCGGTTAAAGAAGATCTTTGGCATGTGCGAAAACAAAGGCAGCCTGAATAAAAAAGGACTGACTGAATTATTAGATTATTTGGACGAAAGCGGAATTAAAAAATGTGTTGCTTCTTCCAGCCATCGGGAATATGTGGATACCCTGTTGGGAAGCATTGGCAAGCCTTATCAGTTTGACAGTGTTGTCTGCGGTGATGAAGTGACGCAGGGCAAGCCGGATCCGGAAATTTTTCTGACAGCTGCGCGCAAAGCCGGAATTGAACCGGAAAAGTGCGTTGTTCTGGAAGATTCCAAATTTGGGATCATCGCAGCGAAGCGGGCAGGGATGAAAAGCGTCTGGATCTATGATTTTGTTAAACCGGATGAAGAAATGAAAGAAGCGATTCAGGAAAGCCGCAATGATCTGCTTGAAGTCATTGATTATTTGAAGGAGCAGGCGTAATGCGCTGTTCCTCAGCTTCTTCTTCATCTTTCAGCGGCCGTCGGTGGTCGGCGATGATCTTATCGCTGTTCATGCTTGTCGGCTGCAGTACCCCCACCCCTGCCCCTACACCCGAAGCTGCATCTACTCCGGCGCCCTCTTCGGATTCCATGCCGGATAAAATGAGCGAGCAGCAGTTGAAGGATCTCGTTGCCAAGATGGACGTTCAGGAAAAAGTCGGTCAGCTGGTCATCGTTTCTTTCGAAACGACAGAAGTCGATACCAAAACTGAAGCCTGGCTGCGCACGAATAAAATTGGCAATGTCATCGTCTACGCCAAAAATATCGAAAATGCCGAGCAGGCTACCAATTTAACCGGACAGCTTCAGAAAACGATCCGCAATGCAACCCAGATCCCAGCGTTTATCGGGATTGATCAGGAAGGCGGAATGGTGAACCGCGTCCGGGAAGGTGTGACCATTTTTCCTTCCCCGATGGCAATTGCGGCCGGACGG
This sequence comes from Holdemania massiliensis, assembly GCF_022440805.1. Classification (NCBI taxonomy): domain Bacteria; kingdom Bacillati; phylum Bacillota; class Erysipelotrichia; order Erysipelotrichales; family Erysipelotrichaceae; genus Holdemania; species Holdemania massiliensis. The sequence continues at coordinate 2,495,418 of NZ_JAKNTK010000001.1, forward strand.
CATGAGAATTTATATTCCCTAGCCTGGTCCATGGCCGATGAACTCTCCGGCATGGGCTTCAATATGAATTTCGCGCCGGTGCTGGATGTCAACAGCAACCCGGATAATCCGGTCATTCATCTGCGGGCTTATGGAGATGATCCGCAGGCTGCAGCCAACTTTGCCTCAATCTGGATTAAAGGGCTGCAGGAAGGCGGAATGGTCAGCGTTGCGAAGCATTTCCCAGGCCACGGTGATACCAGTGAAGATTCACATTTTGCTTTGCCGAAGGTCAACAAAACGCTGGATGAACTGAAAGCCATGGAACTGATTCCATTTGAAGCTGCGATTCACAGCGGTGTCAGCGCGATTATGACTTCGCATATTCTGTTTCCTAAAATTGAAAAGGAAAAAATTCCTGCGACCTTATCCAAAACAATCGTCACGGATTTGTTGAAAGATGAACTGGGCTATAATGGAATTGTCATCAGCGACAGTCTGCAGATGGACGCCATCCAGGCGCATTATGGGATGGCAGAAGCTGCTGTGAAAGCCATTCAAGCGGGCGTGGACATGTTGATCCTGGGTGATGGCAAAGTCCTGCAGCCGGACAGCGAAGACGTTCAGACACCGGTAATCGAAGCTCTGATTGAAGCTGTCGGCCAGGGAACGATTACAGCTGAGCGGTTGGATGATGCCGTGCTTTCGATTCTGCGAATTAAGAATGACTATGGTTTGTTTATTGATCAGGGTGAACAGAATCATGCGCCTTATGATATTGATCTTAATGCCCATCAGGTGCTTGTACAGGAAACCTCAGATCAAAGTATGACCTTGATTCGGGATGATGTTTCAGCGCTGCCGCTGCCTACAGACAGTACTTTGTTTGTTTCCTTCCCCTGCGTCTATCCTTTAGCGTTCGATAAAAAAAGCTTCGGTGAAGTCGCTGCCGATTCCTTGTTTGGCAAAGCTGTCAATGTTCATCAAGATCCAACGCAGTCAGAAATTGAGGATATTCTGCAGAAGGCAAGTGGTTACGATACGATTGTTCTGTTAGTTTACAACATGGCGGATTCCCCCAACCAGCTGAATCTGTTGACTCAGCTGCTGGAAACCGAAAAACCGATCGTTGTGATCTGTGCCGGAAGTCCGTATGATCTGCAGTATCTTGAAGACGCGCCGACGGTCTTATGTACCTATGGCTATACCCCATCGGCCGTGCTTTCAGCGATCTCCGTTTTAAATGGAACCTTGCTTCCGGAAGGAAAGCTGCCGGTCGAAATTCCGGAAAAATAAAATAAAAAGCTGATGATTCAGACTTACGATAAACGATTTCCATATGGAAATTGAATACTCAGTAAGGGTTATCGAATCACTCAGCTTTTTCTTTTTCTGACATTCTGAAATACCTGACCTGCTCTGTTCAGGCAGGAACGTTGTTTCCTTAACAAGAAAGCAGGTTAATTTTAAAGCCAAAGTAAAAGAGCCGAAATGGCTCTTTGTTTTATAAGCTCATCCAGCTGGAATCGGACGGATTGGCGCGGAACGCCTGAAGCTTTTTAACATCATCCGCGCTGATATAGCCGGTTTCCACGGCAACTTCGATCAGGGCGTCATAATTGGAAGCTGAAACGTTCTTGACCTGAGCGGCTGCCAGACGATCGATTCCCTTCTGCAGGCCATACGTGAAGATCGAAGCAATGCCTAAGACCTCCGCGCCGGCCTCCCGCAGCACGTTGACAACGTCGATGCAGCTGCCGCCGGTTGAAATCAGATCTTCAACGACAACAACTTTCGTTCCCGGTTCGCAGCGGCCCTCAATCTGATTGGTCCGGCCATGATCTTTGGCGCTGGAACGGACATAGCCCATCGGCAGGTTCAGGATCTGAGCTACCAAGGCGGCATGCGCAATGCCAGCGGTGCTGGTGCCCATGACGGCTTCACATTCCGGGTAATGAGTTTTGATGATCTCGGCGATGGCATGCTCCACATCATCGCGAACCTCAGGATAAGACAGGGTCAGACGATTGTCGCAGTAGATCGGCGCTTTGATGCCGCTAGCCCAGGTAAACGGGTCATTCGGCTTCAAGAAAACCGCTTTGATATCCAGTAAGTGCTTAGCAATGTTTTTTTCTGTGTTCATGATTTATTCTCCCTTTACAAATTCCCGGACACAGCGGCGATAGCTGGCTACCGGATCTGAACTGGCGGTAATCGAACGGCCGACGACAATGTAATCGGAACCGATCTCGCGGGCTTTGGCCGGCGTCGTGACACGAACCTGATCACCCTTCGCATCATCCGCAAACCGAATGCCCGGCGTCACCGTGATGAAGTTTTCACCGCAGACCTGATGCACAAGATCGGCTTCCAGCGGGCTGCAGACAACCCCGGCCAGTCCGGCGATTTCCGCGTTGCGGGCATAATGCTGAACGGTATCGGCAATCGGATGATCAATCCACAGTTCACTGCGCATCCGTTCTTCACTGGTGCTGGTCAGCTGAGTGACCGCGATCAGCTGGGTATGCGCGCCGACCTCATCAATCGCTTCCTGCGCCGCTTTCATCATTTCGATCGTTCCTGCCGCATGGACGTTAGTCATATCGACGTCCAGCAGCGCGATGTTGCGCATTGCTTTTTTTACGGTATTGGGAATGTCATGCAGCTTCAGGTCGAGGAAAATCTTATGTCCCCGGGCTTTGATTTCACGAACCATATCCGGACCTTCCGCATAAAGCAGTTCCATGCCGATTTTGACATACGGTTTTTCTTCGATAAACAGATCCAAAAAGGCCATGGTTTCCGCTTTGGTTGAAAAGTCGCAGGCGATCATTACATCTTTTTCTTTCGTCATTGGTGAGCCCTCCCTATAATATCACTCAATTTCTCAATCTTCAGTTCATCCATCAAGGATGGCAGCCGTTCAATAATTTCCTTGCAGACATAGGGATTGCGCAAATTTTCCGCGCCGATCTCCACGGCCGTTGCCCCGGCGCTCATCATCTCGATGACATCTTCAGCACAGGCAATCCCACCGATTCCGATGATCGGCAGCTTCACGGCTTCATACACCTGATACACCATTCTGAGTGCAACCGGTTTGATCGCTGGGCCGGAGAATCCGCCCATGACGTTGGCGATGATCGGCTTGCCGGTACGCAGGTCGAACCGCGCTCCCAACAAGGTATTGATCATTGAAATTCCATCCGCGCCGGCTTCCTCACAGGCTTTGGCAATCGCCACGATATCCGTCACGTTCGGCGACAGCTTGATGTAGACCGGTTTTCTCGTCACCGCTTTGACGGCTTTCGTAATCTGGGCAGCCGCTTCCGGACAAACGCCGAAGCTCATCCCGCCGCCATGCACATTCGGACAGCTGATGTTGATTTCCAGAATCCCAACGATGTCCTGCGCATCCATCTTTTTCGCGCATTCGACATATTCTTCTTCGGAAAAGCCGGAAACATTCGCCACGACCTGCTTGTGATACACTTGCCGCAGCTTCGCAAATTCTTCGCTGATCACCTTGTCAATGCCTGGATTCTGCAGGCCGACGGCATTGATCATGCCTCTTTCACACTCTGCGATCCGCGGCGTCGGATTGCCGAAGCGCGGGTCACGGGTTGTCCCCTTGGTCGCGATCGAGCCGAGGATGTTGATATCATAAAACTCCGTAAACTCATAACCAAAGCCAAATGTGCCGCTGGCCGGAATGATCGGGTTGTCCAGCTGCCAGCCCGACAGGCTGACCTTTAATCTTTCGTCCATAAGACCTCCTGACTGGAAAGCACCGGGCCTTCCTTACAGATGCGTTTCGGGCCGGAAATCGTTTCACAGCTGCAGCCCATGCAGGCGCCGAAGCCGCAGCCCATCCGTTCTTCAAAGGACAGCTGCCCCTGCGCGTTAGAGGTTTTCCATACCGCTTTGAGCATCGGCATCGGTCCGCAGGCGAAATACGGCAAATCGGTCAAGCCTTCCTGAACCATGACGTCGCTGACAAAGCCTTTCACGCCCTGACTGCCGTCGTTGGTGCTGAGCATGACGTCGCAGCCCAGATCGGTAAATTTCTTAATGTAAAAAATGTCTTTTTCCGAGGTAAAGCCAAGAATCACCACCGGCTGTTTGCCTTGCTTCAGACACGTTTTAGCCAGTCCGTAAAGCGGCGGCACGCCGACGCCCCCGCCGACTAACAGCACGCGTTTTTCATCGAATGCTTCCGGTGTAAAGCCGTTGCCCAGACCGACTAAGCATTCCAGCATGCTTCCGGGCTGCTTCTGCGACATCTGCTTTGTTCCGAAACCGACGACCTTGTAAATCAGCGTCAGTCCGTTTTCATTCCAATCGCAGATACTGATCGGACGCTTGAGATAGGCATTGTCAATCGTGACGTTAAGGAACTGGCCGGGATGGGTGATCCAGGAAGAATCCCCCTCCAGCTCCATTTCATACACCTGATCGGCCAGCTGCCAGTTGGAGAGGATTCGGTATTGTTGTATACGCTCTTTCATAACTCCTCCTTAGTTCTGATCTATGGTTGAAACACCCATGGTGATTTCTTCCAGGACATCCAACAAGACATTGACCGTATCCAGGGAAGTAAAGACGGTCACGTTGTTTTCCACGGCACACCGGCGAATCTGATAGCCGTCCTTAGAGGTATTGGTATCTGTGGAAGACAGGGTGTTGAGGATGTAGGTGACATGACCCTTGCGGATGGAATCCAAAATTTCTTCTGAGCCCTCGGAAATTTTCTTCTTTTCACGGGTTTTGATGCCGTGCGCCTTCAACAGTTTCGCCGTGCCCGAAGTCGCTTCGATATTGAAGCCCAGATCGTAGAACCGGCGGACTAACGGAATCGCCCGGGCTTTGTCCTGATCCGCCAGCGTCACCAGCACCGTGCCGTAATTGACAACCCGCATGTTGGAGGCCTGCAGGGATTTATACAGGGCGCGATTGAGCGAATCATCATAGCCGATCGCTTCCCCGGTCGACTTCATTTCCGGTGACAGGTAAGCGTCCAAGCCATGCAGCTTCGAGAAGCTGAATGTCGGGCTCTTGACATAGAAGCGTTTTTTCTCAGCCATGACTTCCGTTGTAAAGCCCTGGTCTTTCAGGCTGCGGCCCAGCATCACTTTGGTGGCGATATTCGCCATCTGCACGCCGGTTGCCTTCGATAAGAATGGGACGGAACGGGAGGAACGCGGATTGACTTCAATCACGGACACCTCATCGTTTTCATCGACGATGAACTGGATGTTGAACAAGCCTTCGATTCCGATCGCCAATCCCAGTTTGACCGTGTAGTCACGGATTGTCGCCTTGACCTGTTCACTTAAGGAATATGGCGGATAGACGCTCATCGAGTCGCCGGAATGCACCCCGGTCGCTTCGACCAGCTGCATGATGCCCGGAATGAAGACGTCTTTTCCATCGCAGATCGCATCGACTTCGACCTCACAGCCATGGATGTACTTGTCGACCAGCACCGGCTGATCCTTGTCAATTTTAACCGCCGTTGTCAGATATTCAATCAGTTCTTCATCCTGATGCACGATCTGCATCGCCCGGCCGCCTAAGACATAGCTTGGCCGCACCAGTACCGGATAGCCGATCCGGTTGGCGACCTGCAGGCCATCCTCGATGTTGGTTACGGCCTGGCCTAACGGCTGCGGAATTCCGCATTCCGTAACGACTTTTTCAAACAAGTCGCGGTTTTCCGCCTTGTCAATCGCCTGTGTACCCGTGCCGATGATTGGAACATTGAGCTTATCCAGACGATCAGCCAGATTGATCGCCGTCTGACCGCCCAGCGAAACGATGACGCCCTGCGGTTTTTCCAGTTCGATGACATTCATGACATCTTCAATACAGAGCGGTTCAAAGTACAGCTTATCGCTGATGGAATAATCGGTGGATACGGTTTCCGGATTGTTGTTGATGACAATCGCTTCATAGCCGGCCTGCTGGATCGCCCAGATCGCATGCACGGTCGAATAGTCAAATTCAACGCCCTGACCGATGCGGATCGGCCCGGAGCCCAGCACGATGATCGACGGCTTATCCGTAACCATACTTTCGTTTTCTTCTTCATACGTGGAATAGAAATACGGAACATAGGCGCTGAATTCGCCGGCACAGGTATCAATCATCTTGTAGACCGGCATTAATCCGTGCTCCTTGCGCCAGGTGAACATTTCCAGTTCGCTCTTGCCCAGGATTTTGCCCAGATATTGATCTGAGAAGCCCAAGCGCTTGGCCCGGCGGATATTGGCTTCACAAGGATCAGCCTTTACCCGTTCTTCCACGGCGATGATGTGATGGATTTTATCGAGGAAGAACGCGTCGATCTTGGTTGCGTCGTAGATCAGCATCATATCGACCTTCCGGCGGAACAGTTCGGCAATCGCATACAGCCGCTCATCCGTCGGGGTTTTGATGTTGTCCAGCAGCTGTTGGGTGGTGAAGCTGTCAAACTTCTCCAGATAGAGATGATCAACGCCGATTTCCAATGAACGCACGGCTTTCAAAAGACTTTCTTCCATGGTCCGGCCGATGCTCATGACCTCGCCGGTCGCTTTCATCTGCGTGCTCAGCGTGTGATCGGCCTTGGCAAACTTATCAAATGGGAAGCGTGCGATCTTGGTGACGACATAGTCAATCGTCGGTTCAAAGGAAGCCGGCGTGTTGGCAATCGGAATTTCATCCAGTGTCAAACCGACCGCAATCTTGCTGGAAACCCGCGCGATCGGGAAGCCAGCGGCCTTGGATGCCAGCGCCGAGGAACGGGAAACCCGCGGGTTGACTTCGATGACATAGTAATCGAAGGAAAACGGATCGAGCGCAAACTGCACGTTGCAGCCGCCTTCAATTTTCAGCTCGCGAATCAAGCTCAGCGCAGCGTTGCGCAGCAGCTGATATTCTTTGTTGGACAGCGTCTGACAAGGCGCAACGACCATCGAATCGCCGGTATGCACACCGACCGGATCAATATTTTCCATGCTGCAGATCACGATGGCTGTATCGTTGTGATCGCGCATGACTTCAAATTCAATTTCCTTATAGCCTTTGATTGATTTCTCGACCAGCACCTCATTGACCGGGGACAGCTTCAGCGCGTTCTTGCCCAGCGCCGTGACTTCCTCATCATCGTAAGCAAACCCACCGCCGGTGCCGCCGAGGGTGAACGCCGGTCTTAAGACGACCGGGTAGCCGATTTTATTAGCAAATTCAACGACTTCCTCAATCGTGCGGGCTACGTAGGATTCCAGGCAGGGCTGCCCGATCCGCAGACACAGATCTTTAAACCGCTGCCGGTCTTCCGCCTGATCGATCGATTCAAAATCCGTACCGAGAATTTCGCACCGGCATTCTTCCAGCACGCCTTTTTTCGCCAGCTGCATCGCCATGTTCAGGCCCGTCTGACCACCCAAGGTCGGCAGAATTGCGTCAGGGCGTTCCTTGCGGATGATGCGGGATACATATTCCAGCGTCAGCGGTTCCATGTAAACTTTATCCGCAATGTGGGTATCGGTCATGATTGTCGCCGGATTGGAATTGATCAGAATGACCTCATAGCCTTCCTCGCGCAGTGCCAGGCAGGCCTGGGTGCCGGCGTAATCGAATTCGGCAGCCTGGCCGATGACAATCGGTCCGGAACCGATCACCAAGATCTTATGGATATCTTCTCTTTTCGGCATACTAACGGCCCTCCTTCATCGCTTCCATATTGCTGACAAACAATCCGAACAAGTATTTGGAATCCTCCGGCCCGGCTGAAGATTCCGGATGATATTGGGTAGAGAAGATCCGGTCTTCCTTAATCCGTAAGCCTTCCACAGTCTGATCGAGCAGATTGATATGCGTAATCTCAACCCGGGAATTCTCCAGTCCTTCGGTGCTGACGGCATAGCTGTGATTCTGCGAGGTGATTTCTACCTTGCCGTTCAACCGATTTTTAACCGGATGATTGGCGCCGCGGTGACCAAACTTCAGCTTGTAGGTTTTTAAGCCGTTGGCCAGAGCGATCAGCTGATGCCCCAGGCAAATGCCGAAGATCGGCTTTTTCCCCTGCAGCTTGCGGATCAGCTCAATGACCTCGGGAACATTTTCCGGATCCCCCGGCCCGTTGGACAGAAAGATGCCGTCCGGATTGAGCGCCATGATCGTCTCAAACGAGGTGTTGTAAGGAACAATCGTCACATTGCAGCCATACCGGTTCAGTTCACGGATGATGTTGTATTTGATCCCGCAGTCAACCGCCACGACGTTAAAGCGTGGATTGGCGCAGCGGGAATACCATTTCTTCTTGCAGGAAACGCGGGCGACCAAATCCTTGGGCGCCGAATACGCCGCCAGCTTGGCCATTGCCTCTTCATGCGTCACGCCAGCATCGCAGATCAGCCCCAGCATGGCTCCCTCATCCCGCAGAATCCGCGTCAGCTTGCGGGTGTCTAAATGCGTAAGCCCCGGTACGTCATTTTCTTCCAGCAGCTCATTGAGTGTTTTGGTATAGCGGAAGTTGCTTGGCTTGTCGTTGTATTCGCGCACGATCAGCCCTTTCGGTCCGATCAGCTTGGATTCATAATCTTCATCAATGATGCCGTAATTGCCGATCAGCGGATAGGTCATCACGACGATCTGTTCAGTATAGGAAGGATCGCTGAGGATCTCCTGGTAACCGACCATCGATGTGTTGAACACCAATTCGGCAATGACCTCCCGATCGCTGCCGAAACCCTTGGCCGCCAGCTCAACACCGTTCTGCAAGACTAATTTCCGATTCATATTTATAGCCCCTCTCTGTATACGATCTGTCCATCCGTCACGTTCATCACGCAGCGGCCCATCGCCCACCAGCCTTCAAACGGTGTGCTTTTGCCTTGGGAAACGAAGGTTTTCGGATTGATTTTTTCCCGCTTGTTCAAATCGAAAACCGCCAGATTGGCCTTTTCAAAATTCACAATTTCGCCGCCTTCAATCCCGAAGAGATCGGCGCAGTTGTAGCTCATTAACTCAAAGCAGCGTTCCAAGGTCAGCTTGCCGGTCTTTACCAGATAGGTATAGATCAGCTCAAAAGCGGTTTCCAGACCGACGATGCCCATCGCGCTGCCCTGTAAGCCTTGGGCTTTCTCTTGGGCACTGTGGGGAGCGTGGTCGGTTGCGATCATGTCGATCGTCCCATCCAATAAGCCATCGATCAGGGATTCCTGATCCGCTTTGGAGCGCAGCGGCGGATTCATTTTAAACCGTCCGTCGTCCGCGGTGATATCGTCCTCGCACAAAAGCAGATGATGCGGCGTGACTTCACAGCTGACCGAAACGCCGCGTTTTTTCGCCTGACGTACCAGTTCGACGGATTCCTTGCAGGAGATGTGGCAGATATGATATTGACAACCGGTTTCTTCGGCTAAGCGCAGATCCCGCTCTATCTGGCGGTACTCGCTGGCGCTGCTAATTCCTATTAACCCCAGTTCTTCTGCTTTGCGGCCTTCATGGATGCACGCGCCTTTTGCGATCAGACTTTCATCTTCGCAATGCGCGACGATCAGGCAGTTGTTGCGTTTGGCCGCCAACATCGCCTCGCGCATCATCGCTTCGCTCTGTACGCCCTTGCCATCATCGGAAAAGGCGATGACCTCCGCGGCTAACGCATCGAAGTCGACTAGCTCGCCGACGCCCTTCTGTCCCTTTGTGATCGACGCATAGGGAATAACCTGAACTTTGGCGTCATAGTGAATCCGTTCCTGTTGGATTTTCAGGTGTTCCAGACTGTCCGGCACCGGATTGAGGTTGGGCATCGCCATGATTGTAGTATAGCCGCCCTTGGCCGCAGCCAGCGTCCCCGATGCGATCGTTTCCTTATATTCAAAGCCCGGCTCACGCAGATGAACATGCGGATCGATCAGGCCCGGAGCGATCAGTAAGCTGGAAGCATCGATGATTTCATCGACATCTTCGGCCGTTAAATCAATCTGATCGGCCACAGTTACCCGGCCCAGATCATCCACCAGCACATCCATTTTGCGGATTTTTCCGCGGTACAGCACATCGCCGTTCTGCATTAAAAAGCTCATTTATCGTCCCTCCATCGCTCGTTTCAGCACGGCCATCCGGACGAATACACCGTTGTTGATCTGTTTGAAGATCCGCGATTTGGCGCATTCGACAACCTCATCAGCGATTTCCACGCCGCGGTTAAACGGCGCCGGGTGCATGATGATCGCATGATCCTTCATCCGCTTGACCCGCTCGGCCGTCAGACCATATTTTTCATGATATTCCTGCTTGCTTAAGGACATTGCCTGTTCGTGCCGTTCATGCTGAACGCGCAGAAGCATGAGAATGTCCATTTCCTGCACAGCCTGATCAAAATCGATGTAATCATATTGTGGATCGCGGTATTCTTCCGGACCGCTGATCACACACTGCATCCCTAAACGCTGCATCACCTCAATGTTGGTATGCGCGACGCGGGAATACTTGACATCGCCGACAATCGCGATTTTCAAGCCTTCAAACCGGCCGAATTCCTGGCGGATCGTCAACAGGTCAAGCAAGGACTGCGTCGGATGATCTTTTTTGCCGTCGCCGGCATTGAGAATCGGTATTTGAATGCGGCCGAGCAGCGGCTTGTAATACTCATCTTCCCGATCCCGGATGACCAGCGCATCCAGACCGAAGCTTTCAAACGTCTTGACCGTGTCGTAGAACGTTTCCCCCTTCTGTATTGAGGATGCCTGAGCGTTAAAGTTGATCACTTTCATGCCCAGCTTTTCTTCCGCCGTATTGAAGCTGTACTGCGTACGGGTAGACGGTTCAAAAAACAGGTTGGCGACAAGTTTTCCTTTTTCACTGTCCACAAACTCCCCCTGACGGCAACATTCCGCCACATCCAGAATCTGTTGGATTTCTTCCGTGGAAAGCGAGCTGAGTTTAAGCAGATCGTTCATCATGATTCCTCCATTCCAATAAAAAAGCCTTCAAAAAACAGGCTTTTGAAGGTTACACGAAAAGAGCACAGAAATCTTAAGTTTTGTGTATGCCTTCTTAGTGTCGCTGCACTAAATTAAAGCCATTGATATTATACCGCAGTTTTTAGATCAGCACAAGCTCATCAGTGAAATCCCAATACAAAACTGTTCCAGTATAAACAAAGGGATAGGCATTCAAAACGGCTCAGACATGAGCTGACATCCACTCAACAAAAAGACAGCTCTTTTATGAGCTGCCCTAATGAAAGACTTATTGGGACTTCGTATTTTGTTCGCTTAAGAACTGATTTAATTCCTCCGCCCGTTTCGGTTTGGAATAGAAATAGCCCTGAATATACTGCACGCCTAATTCTTCGATCATCTGTTTTTCTTCTTCCGTTTCAATGCCTTCAGCAACAACGCTCAAATGGTTTACGGCCGCCATTTCAACAATCGCCTTCAGCAGCGTATACTGCTTGGAGCTTGTCAGAATCTGTTTGGTCAAAGAGCGGTCAATCTTGATCACGTCGACCGGAAGATTAGACAGATAATTCAAACTGCTGTAACCGACCCCAAAATCGTCAAGCGCAATCCGGATTCCGGCCTTGCGCAGCTGTTCCAGCGTTGCCGATGCCTGTTCAAGCGATTGAATCAGAACGCTTTCGGTGATTTCCAGCGTAATCAGGCGCAGATCAATACCACAGCTTCGGATCAGCTTCAGAAGATGATCGGCACTGCCGTTGATCAAAAGCTGCTGCACGGACAGATTTACACTCATCCGCTGCAGGCCTAACGCTTTGCCCTGATGCTTCATATACAGACAAGCCTGAACGAGGACATAGTCCCCCAGCAGTTCCACCATCTGACTGCGCTCTGCCAAAGCAACGACCTGCGCCGCTGAATAGTATCCACCCTTCAGATCAGGCAGCCGCACCAGCGCTTCGGCGGCTAAATACTGCTTTGTCGGCAAATCCCGCAGCGGCTGATACCAGACCTCCAGCGTCTGATCGAGGATCCTCGCCTGCAGCTGATGCAGAATTTCGGTTTCGGTTCTTAACAGCTGATCGAGTTTTGAATTGTAGATCACCGTCGGCAAATTAGTCTGTTTGGCATGCCGCAGTGCAGCCTGAACACGATCCAGTAAATTTTCCGGCGTACTGCCATGCTGCGGATAGCTGCAGACCGCAATCCGCACTTCTAAATTCAATGACGCTTTGCCCGTCGTCACCGGCCGGGACAATAGCTCATGCAGCTGTTGTGACAGCTGTTCCTGATTTTCACTCGACTGCTGAATGCCTAAGAAAACGTCACCGTTAATGCGGTAGAGATTGGAACCGAAGACCCGCGACAGCCGCAGAATCACTTCACGCAGAATTTTATCACCGACATCCGCGCTGAACAGCTCGTTATACTGACTGAAGGAACAAATATCAATACAGTACAGACTGAAGCGGCGGCGTTTGTCATATTGAATCAGAACATTGACATCCCGCTGATATTTCATTCGGTTGCCAACCTTAAACGCTGGATCGGAATACGCCATCTGTTCCGCCTTCTTGCGGTATTGATTCAGCGCTTTGGACAGTTCCAGAATTTCCAAATCCGCATCTTCATCGAAAACAATTCCGTTCTGCCCCTGGATCAGCCGCTGAATTTTCTGTGTCAGACTGTGAATCGGCGACAGATTGCCTGAGCGCAGGTAATACTTGCGGATCAGGACTTCCAGCTGATCCTGTGCCGGATCCAAGGTGCAGAGCGCGTGCTGAACCTGAGCGGTCAGAAATTTCTTGGTTTCCATAATCCGGACCTTTAACATCAGCTCCAGCGACAAACCGCGGGCAAAGTCTTCCCGCTGCTGCGCATCCATTTCATCCCGAATGGCGACCACCAAATTTCCGGCACTGAGCCGGCCTGCCAGAAACGGACTTTGAATATACGCATTCAGGCGCGGATAAAGCCCTTTCAAAACTGTATTTTCCTGTTCCGGTCCCATCAATTGAGCCGTTTGATCATAGCCCTCAAATACAAGATAAAACAACTGCACCGGAGCGCTCGACTGCCGCAGCCAAAGATCCAGCTTCTGACAGAATCCAATCCGGTTATATAAGCCGGTTCCCGGATCATGAACCGCAATCTTTCTTAACTTCCGGTTCTTGTTCTGCAGCTGGACAAAGGCAGCCAAAAGCAGCCCCAACAGCAGCATTTCCGCCAGCGTAACCGCTGCAACCAGCATGTTCTGCTGCGGACTGATCCATCCGTCAACCGGCTGAATGCTGAGATTCCACTCCGTCGGCAGATAGAAATTCGTTTTTGCGGCCTGTGAAAAGTCCATTTCCGCATTGGACGAAATAATGATTTCTTTCCGTCCGGTCTGCTGATCTACGCGCCACAGCTCATAGTCATACCCGGCGCTTTGAAAGTAATCAAAACCAAACTGCTCCAGGACATAATCACTGTCTAAGGCTACCACAACCAAACCCAGATAGGCTTCCTGCCGAGTAAAGGGCTGCAAAAACAGGAAAACCGACTGCGGATCGGAGTGCATTTCAACAACCGGCCCCTCAATCACCAATTCCTTTACAACTTTCGCCAGCGTATAGGCATAAGAAAAGTCCTTCAGTTTTTTGCCTTCCTGCACTTTTTCAGCCTGCGGCAAAGCCCGCACCAGCGTATCGCCATCAAACAGATAAACCTGCTTTACCGCCGGATTCTCCATCAGCGAAGCGGCTGCCGTATCGAGCCACTGCGGGTCCTCTGTACCGAGGATCAGGGCTGACTGCGCCAGCGAGTCCGCTTCGTTGAGCGAGCCATGCAGCTGCAGTTTGATATTCTCACTGTAAAAATAGAGAATGTTGGCGGCTTCCCGTTGACGGATATCTCTCAACATGCCGCGCATCCCGGTGAAAATTCCAAGACCGCTCAGCAGCACGCTCAAAGCACTGCCTCCCAAAAGAGCCGCTCGTTTCATTTGCGTCTTCATAGGCTTCCTCAATTCTTATGAATCCGGAAGTCACCCTTGCCGTTTTGTTTGACAAAGTACAGTGATTCATCCGCATTCGCAATTAATTCTTCCAGACTCTCCGACGGCTGGTAGATAGAGACTCCGATACTGCATTGAACCGGAATCCGTTCGCCTGCCGAGGCGACCTCCGTATGCAGGCGCATCACCAGCTCTTCCAACACCTCGCGCAGCTCCTGTTCGCTTTCCAGATCCGTCAAAAGCAGAATGAACTCATCCCCACCGTAGCGTCCGACCACGCCGTTATACTTTTTCTCATATTCACGCAGAATATAGCCGACGCTTTTCAAGGCGATATCCCCGCCGGAATGACCATAGTTATCGTTGATATGCTTGAGATTATCAAGATCGACAAAACACAGCGCGCACAATTGTTCCGGCTGCAGCTTCTTCAGCTGGGCTTCGGCCTGACTCAAAAACACCGTCCGGGTTACGACGCCGGTCAGGCTGTCGGAGAGTCCGTCGCTGGTTAACCGAAGGATTTCCCGGAAATCGGTTTTCTGCGGACATTCATCCTGATAAATTCTCTTTTCCAACTCTTCCACGGAATGCACCAAGTTATCGACAACCTTCATCTGTTTGGCAATATAGCGTCTGAGCACCAGCATCAATGCCCCGCACAGCAGGACCGTCAGCACACTGACCAACGTCAGCATCGGCAGAATGCCAATAAAAATTTCCCAGAAGCTGACTGTACAGAGAATATCCCAGTTCGTATTATCGACTCTTTGATAGAGAGTATAGCGGAAATCACCGTCTTTAAAGCTCCAGTAATCCCCTGGCACTGCCGCTAACAGCTGACTTTGCAGCTGATCTGCCGTCACGCCGAGCAAGTGTGTCTTCAACAATTCATCCATATAGGAATCACCATACGGCAGATTCAGGGTCGAGGACATAATCTGTCCCTGCGAACCGATCAGCACCGCCTGCGAATTATTAATGCTGGCGGCATCCCGGAGAATATCCACGATCTCATCAAAATAAATCGCACAGAACAGACAGCCGGTAATATTGCCTTCCTGATCGATAAGCGGCACTGCCACGGTATAATTCAGCGTTACGCCGTCCGCCCCAGCCGCAAAGCTGTCCGTGATCTGCCGCTCACCCGTCGAAAACAGCCACTGCATATATTCGCGGCTTGCCAGACTGGCTGGCTCGGATCCGTCGGAATAGACCGTAATGTCCGCATCCACATAACAGATCATCAAGTATCCGAAGTACGGACTCATCTGATCCAGCTTTTTTACTTTTTCAATGGGATCCCGTGCCGGATCGTAGAATTCCGGCAAACTTGCCAGTGCTTCCAACAGCTGTATTGACTCCTCAATTCGCTGCGAAGTCTGCGCATGAACGCTGGTCAGCGCGGCTCTGGCCTCCGCCTTCATCCGGCTGAGCGACAAGCCGGCCCCGCCGATTCCGATGATGAGCAAAATCATCAAGCAGAAAATTAAACTGTACCGCAAAATCGGGGTCAGCGTGATACCCCATCGATTTCCTTTTTTCTGACGTTTTTTTCTTTCCATGGGTTTGCCTTCCCTTCTGTTCCACTCATTCTGAACTGATTGAATAATATTCATTGAATTGACTCATTTAAAATATACCATTGAAACTCAGCGAAAGCAAACAAAAAGAAATATTCAGAAAGCGTCACTGATCTTGGGACTCATCCCATAAGCCTTGATGCCCTTTCAATTTCTCTTTTTTCTTATCCTTATTATATATATGCAGAACTTGGGAAACTGCGGCATTTTTTTCTCGGTTTTGCATAGCGTTTAATTTCATGGTTTTTTCGGCTTGTTCCGCATAACTGAAATAAAATGATTTTTTATTCCTATTGACCAAGACAGCACCTCGGATATAACTTGCTTTCTCTTCATTTCATGCCGCTTGATCAAAGCCTGCAGAATCAGTCTCTATCTGCCAAACCGATAAACTTTGCCCTGTTCGATATTGCCTTTTTTTATTCTGCCTTTTCTTGGCTTGACGCAAATGTCCTGGCTTGCGTTTTTTTAAGACCATCCATACGAATTTCATCCAGCTGCTGAGCACTCAGTGTTCCAGCTTGATACAGCCGCAGATATTCCTTGGAAACGTCGCTGTCAAAGATCAGCACATCATCCGAATTGATGGTCACTTCCATTCCCGCCTCAACAAAACGAGCGATCGGATGCTGGGCCAGTGAAGGCACCCGGCCTAAAAGATCATTGCTGGACGGCGTCAGATTCAGGCGTACCTGTTTGGCTTTCAGATAGGCCATCACTGCCGGATCCTGGGCAGCGGCAAGACCATGCTGAACCTCATCCAGATCCAGACATTCCACCGCCTTCTGCACATCCAGCGCGCTGCCCCATTCGCCGACATGCGCCTTCAGCACCCAGCCGCTTTGGCGGGCACGGCGATAGATCGGAATGAAATTCTCGATCGGCTGGGCGTTTTCATCACCATATAAATCCAAGGCATAAAATTCCGGACGATCCCAAAACGGCTCCAGTTTTTCCATCAGGTAATCTATTCCACAATGCCGCGACATGCCGACCTGAAACCGCAGTTCTATCGTGGGGGCCACAGCCTGTTTCACAGCCTCCCAGCTGCTGAGCAAATTTTGAATCTCGCCTTGGTAGAAATGCTTTAACGCCCAAACATCCTCCCCGATTTCCAGTACCTGTACGCCATCCTTTACAGCCTGGCGCAGCGTCGCTTCCAGCATGATCAGCCGGCCGCTGCGATCGCCGAAATGGGCATTGATCCGCTCCTGGCTCCATTGATCCATCTCCGCCATGGAAGCCAGCGGCTGCGTTATCGGATCGATCTGAATCCCGGTGCGCTCCCGGATCCACTTGCGGTCGCCGCCCAGCATGAAATGATTGTGCAGATCGGCCTTCGGCACCTTCCGCAGAGCCGCTAAATCCTGACGCTGCAGCGCCTCGATAAATAATTCTGAATCCTGATTCATCTTTTTTCCTCAATTTCTTTGATTTTATTATACGAAAGAAACTCTGGTCCGTCAAAATTTCCCTGGTGTGCTTCCAAATTTTCCTTTCCCGCTCTGGATTTCCGTGATTTTCTTCGGGAATGCGGCAATTTTTTTCAGAGCTGAATCAGATCACTGTTTAACTTCCATTTTTGCATTCCTCCGTATAAAGCCCGTAAGGAAAGGCTTTGCGGATTCCGCACGGGAAAAGGTTAGGTAAGAGTTATCGGCGCGAATAAACGAAGCTTGTAAAACTCGGCCGCGGATGCTTGTAATTTGCCAAACGACTCGATATAATTTTGATATTCAACGATGCTTTGACTTTCAAATCGATTTGATAGAACAGACGTCGGCGCTGCTGCAGCACAGGGGGAATCCGCCATGAAAAACAATGCGATGAAGAATGCGATGTTTGAGCTGTCCGTCAGCCAACAAAATATCTGGAATTTGGAACAGGCGCTGCCCAACACCCCGATCAACAACATCTGCACAACCTTACTGATTGAACAGATTTTTGACAGCGAAGCGCTGCAGCGAGTGCTCAACGCCATCATCCTGCATGATGAAACACTGCGGATGCGCTTAGTCTTCGAGGAAAACGAACCGCGGCAGTTTTTTGCCCAGCCGCAGACACAGCGCTTTCCGCTTTTTGATTTTACCCACAGTGATGAAGAGGGATTAAAAAACTGGGAAGAAACTGTTACCCGTCAGCCGATGACGTTGATTGACAGTCCGCTGATCCAGTTTTATTGTTTTCAAACGGGAGAGAACAGCGGCGGTCTGCTGATCAAAGCGCATCATTTGATCTCGGATGGCTGGACGCAGGTTCTGCTCAGCAACCGGATCGCCCGTTTATATCTAAAAGCGCTGGACCAGGAAGAACTGACGGAAGAACCGCTGACGCCTTATCGTGAGCATCTGCGCAGCGAACAGACTTATCTCAGTTCCTCCCGCTGCCGCCAGGACCGGGCTTTCTGGGCTGAAAAAGCGCCGCTGATGACCGAATCGCTGGTGCTTAAGGAAGCGGCCTCTCCCCAGCTCAGCCGGATCGGCCAGCGCCGGACCTATGTGATCTCGGAAAAGCTGGGTCATCAGATCCATGCCTTCTGCACCCAGCAGCGCTTAGCGCCGTTTTCCGTCATGATGCTGGCACTGGCGGTCTTTCTCAGCCGCTTAAGCCATGAAAAGAAACTGACGATCGGCGTTCCGGTGATCAACCGGGCCACCTTCGCGGAAAAACAGGCCAGCGGAATGTATGTCAGCACACTGCCGTTTCCCTGTGAGATCGATGAAAACTGGACGCGCGATGCGTTTTATCAATATCTGACCGACAGCTGGTTTACGCTGCTGCGGCATCAAAAATATCCGCTGACGGAAATCCTGCGCTTAGTCCGGGCAGAAAATCCGCAGACCCAAAGCCTGTTTCGGATCGCCCTATCCTATCAGAATTCGATGGTGTACCGCAGTGAAAAAGCCGCGGTGCGCTTTCAGGGGCGTTGGCATTACAGCGGCTGGCAGAATGAAGATTTATGTCTGCATTTGAGCAACCGTGAAGATGTTCATCAGTTTATGATCGACTACGACTATCTTTCCCAGCTGTTCATGCCTTCGGAAATTGACCTGATCCATCAATGTTTGATGGAAATCTTAAAGGATGCACTGAATCATCCGGAAAAACCGCTGTGGAAGTTAGGCCTGCTTCAGGAGCCGCAGGAAAACAAAGTTTTGTTTCAGTTCAACGCGATTCCGGCTGCACCGCTGCCGGAAAGTTCCTTAACCGCACGCTGGCAGCGGATTGTCCGTGAATCAGCTCAGCGGGCAGCCTGCATCGAAGCGGGAAATCGGATTCGTTATGATCAGCTGGATCACCAGGCCCGTCAGCTGGCCGGCGCCCTCGCCCAACAAGTTCCAGCGGGCTCCCGCATTGTCTTATTGATCGAACGCAGCAGTGCGCTATTGACTGCGATGGTCAGTGTCTTTCTGCATCAAAGCTTGTGGATTACCTTGGATCCTTCCCAACCCGTTTCCCGAATTCAGGATTTGCTTACGCAGAGCAAACCCGATCTGATTCTTGCCGATCCTGATCTGGCGCAGAAGCTGGATCCGCAGAAGCAATGGCGCTGGCTTGCCCCTTCTGCTCAGGCTGAGAAACTGACGTTGGACCAAGAGCTCGGCAACGATGCCTATATTCTTTATACCTCCGGCACCACCGGCAATCCCAAGGGCGTCCGCGTAGGTCAGACAAGCCTGTTGAATTTCATCGAAAACATGGCATCCATCTACCCTCAGAAAGCGGTCTTGTCGATCTGCAATCCGGCTTTTGATGCCTTCTTGATCGAGAGCCTGGGTGCTTTGCTGAACGGGCGAACGATTGTGATCGCCGATGATCGGCAGGCCTTGGATCCTCAAGCGCTGGCACAGCTGATCCGCAGCTATGGCGTCGGCATGATTTCCACAACGCCATCCCGACTTCAGGCATATCTCTACAACACGGCCTTCCGTCAGGCGGTCAAAGGTCTGGACTGCCTCTTATGCGGGGGTGAGAAATTTCCGGCGGCCCTGCTGCAGCAGCTGCAGCGGTTAACCCCGGCAAAAATATATAATCAATACGGGCCGAGTGAAGCGACGATCGGCGTCAGTCTGAAACAGCTGAATCAATGCCGTCAGATCACCGCCGGCAAGCCGATGCCAGGCTGTCAGCTGTACGTTCTCGATCAGCACCAACAGCCGCTGCCCTGGGGACTGACCGGTGATCTGTATTTAAGCGGCGTTTGTCTGGCTCGTGGTTACGATGGCAATCCGACCCTCACCTCGCAGTGTTTTATCGATCATCCGTTTATCTACGGCCAGAAGCTTTACCGCACCGGTGACCGCGCCTGTTGGACGGAAGAGGGGGAAATTGTGATCGCCGGGCGCAGTGATGAACAGATTAAACTCAACGGCTGGCGTATTGACCCGCAGGAGATTGCCGATCTGTTATGCCGCAGCACCCCTATCCGCAGCGCGGCTGTTGTCCGCTGGCCGCAGTTTCAAGGGCTGATTGCCTATTATGTCAGCGATGAGCCTTATCCTGAGGCACAGCTGCGCCAGGTTTTGGCTGATAAGCTGCCGCCAGTCATGATTCCCACCTTCTTTATTCCGCTCTCTGAACTGCCGATGACCGCCAACGGCAAGCTGGACCGCAAACGGCTGCCGCTGCCGCAGCGCTCCGCCGACAGTGTGCTGCAGCCGCAGACTGACTTGCAGCGCTGGCTGTTAGAAGCCTGTCAGACGCTATTGGAACAGCCGCAGATGCAGTTAGACAGCGATTATTTTGCGATGGGCGGTGATTCGCTTAAAGCGATGGAGCTGATCACCCGAATTGAGGAACATTGCGGCGTGCGGTTCAGCGTAGCTGATTTCTATCAATACCGCACCGTCCAAGCTCTGGCCGGCGCCCTTGAAGGCAGCGCGGCACTGCCCAAATCCGAACCCGAAGGGCAGAAGGCTCCTGAATTGACCGATTATCCGCTGACCTTCCAACAACAGGCAATCTACACACAGCTGTTAATGAATCCCAAGCAGGACAGCTATCACATGCCCGGATTGTTTCTGCTTCCCGATGGGATTGACTTAGAGCGGCTGAAACAGGCGCTGCGGCAGTTAGTGGCCGCGGAAGAAACACTCAGGACCTCGTTTCATACGGTTGAAAATGAGATCAGGATGCGGATTGCACAACAGGCTGAACTGAACATCACAGAGCAGGTTTGGGATGAAAATCTCGATCCGATGACTCTAATTCGGCCGTTTGACCTGCAGAAAGCGCCGTTGATGCACGTGACACTGCTGCTGGGGCAAAACCGGCGGGGTTTGTGGATCGATACGCATCATCTGATCAGCGATGGTTTGTCGACAATGATCATCCTGCGTAAGCTGGATCACATCATGAGCGGGGAACTATCTCCGGCGCTGCCGCTGAGCTATAAAGATATCGCCTGGGCGCAGAAGCACCAGGACACCCAGGCAGCGCTGACGTATTGGAAAACGGCGTTGGCTTCACTCCGTGAGAAAAGCCTGCTGCCAACCGACAAAGGCCTGGAAAAACAAGGGGAGAAAGGGGCTCGGGAACAGCTTGATTTTGATCCAGCGCTGGCTGCGGCCATCCTGCCCTTTGTCAAGCAGCATCAAATTACGCCTGCGGTCTTCTTTGCCAGCGCCTTCTTCGTGCAGATCACTCGTTGGACTGGCTGTGAAATGAGCTGCGTTGGAATGCCGGTCAGCGGCCGCCATCGCCGGGAATGGATGGACGTGCCGGGCTTGTTCATGCACACACTGCCTTTAGCCGCTGAAATTTCTCTGGAAATGACTGTTTCGCAGCTGTTGAAGCAGGTGCAGACAAAGCTGATCGAGATGCAGGATCACCAAGAGGTTTCCCTGGAACAAATCCTGCGCCAGCTGCCGCATTCGCAAAGCATTGAAGGTCATTCGCTGTTTGAGATGATGTTTTCGAT
This sequence comes from Holdemania massiliensis, assembly GCF_022440805.1. Taxonomy (NCBI): domain Bacteria; kingdom Bacillati; phylum Bacillota; class Erysipelotrichia; order Erysipelotrichales; family Erysipelotrichaceae; genus Holdemania; species Holdemania massiliensis. The sequence goes on from NZ_JAKNTK010000001.1 coordinate 2,516,847, forward strand.
GCGGCCGATTCCAGACGGCGCCTTTACGCTGCAGAACCAGCCGTTGGTCTGTCTGCCGATTGAGGATGGGTTAAGCAAATTCGCGCTGACCCTGGAGATCATTCAGACAAAAACCGGTTGGCAGGCGCAGATGGAATATCGCTTAAGCCATTACCGCAAAGCGACTATTCAGCTCTATCTGCGCAGCTTCCAGGCGCTGTGTCAAGCCTTGCTGGAAAATATTGATCAGCCGTTATCGCAGCTGAACTGTCTGGCTGAATCGGATCGCTGGCAGCTGTTGGAAAAACCGAACCGGCTGCGGGTGCCGTATTGGGATCTGCCATTAGACGAGCAGATTGCGCTGCTGGCCAACGCCGAACCGGAAGCGACGGCGCTGATCTGCGGCCACCAACGCATCACCCGAGGTCAGCTGCAGCAGAAAACAATCCAGATCGCGGGTCTGCTCAGAGAGGTCAAACCAGGCAGTAAAATTGGGCTGCTTGCGCACCGCTCTGATACCCTGATCGCCGCGATGCTGGCGATCATGCACGCTGGTTGTGCGTATGTGCCGCTGGATCCGCAGTTTCCTGATTCACGGATCGCAACAATGCTCCAACAGGCTGAGGCTGCGGCCGTGCTCGCGGAACCTTCGCTGATTCAGCGCATCGAAGCAAAATTTCATCCGATCGCTCTGATCGTAAAGGATTCCCCTGCCGGCTGGATAAATAATCCTGTACGTTCTATGGAAGACGATCATTATGTCTTGTTCACTTCCGGTTCGACCGGCAAGCCCAAAGGCGTGCGGATCACTCACCGCAATACCGCGGCGTTTCTGGAATCCATGCGTCCGCTCATTCAAGCCTGTGATACAGTTCTGTGCTCCACCAATCCGGTGTTCGATGTGTTCTTAACGGAAAGCTTAGTGCCGCTGGCCTTGGGACAGACCGTCGTCATGGCCCAGGATGAAGAAACCCTGCTGCCATGGAAGCTGGCGGAGCTGATTCAAAAGGAACATTGCGAGCTGATTCAGTTCACGCCGACCCGCATGCAGATGAATCTGGCAGATGCTGCCTTCTGCACAAGCCTGGCTCAGGTCAAGGTCATCATTCATGTCGGCGAAGTTCTTTCGCCGCTCACCGTTGCCAAAACCAAAACGCTGACGCAGGCGCGGATTTATAATTGCTACGGACCGACGGAAACGACCGTCTATGCCTCCGCCAAAGAGGTTTCCCACTCCGCCGTGACCATCGGTCAGCCGCTGGCCAACATGCAGATTGAAATCTTAGATTCCATGGGAAACCGCTGTCTGCCGATGCAGACCGGACAATTGTGGATCGGCGGCGAAGGCGTGGGGCCGGGTTATCTGAACAATCCGGAAGCTACCGCCGCGGTTTTCTGCCAGCGGCAAAATCAGAAGTGGTATAACAGCGGCGATCTGGCGCGCGTCAACAGCGATGGCGAACTGGAATATGAAGGACGTCGGGACAGTCAGATCAAATTCAACGGCCATCGGATTGAATTGGAAGAAATTCAGTCCGTGCTGCTGCAGCAGCCCCAATATCGCGATGCGGTCGTGATCGCCGAACAGAAAGACGGCGAAGTCTGTGCGCTGCATGGCTTTGTTCTGAGTGATCAGCCAGTCGATCCCGATTGGGCTAAACCGCTGCAGGCTCAGCTGCCTGCCTATATGATTCCGGCGACCTTAACGGCGCTGAAACAGCTGCCGCTGACCGCTTCCGGCAAAGTTGACCGCCAAGCCTTAAGTCAACAGATTCCTATATTGCAGCCGGCCCAGGTTCCTGCAGTGCCGCAGGAAGATGAGCTAAGCGGCTTGTGGCGGCAAATTCTGAAAGTTCCAGTCCTTGATCCGGATCGTTCCTTCTTTGATCTGGGCGGCAGCTCGCTGCAGGCGTTGATGTTATTAACGGAATATTACCGCCGCGACTGGCCGATGACGCTGGAGGAATTCTACCGCAGCCCTTCGCTCAGCCAGCAGCGCCGGCTGCTGCGGCAGGCCGCTGAACCGGCTGTCACACCAGAAAGTTTCACACCGCAGAAAATAACGCCGGCCGATCAGGCACCGGTCAATCTGGACGTCGTGTTAATCAGCGGCGGCAGCGGCTACTTTGGTCTGCATCTGATCCAGGCGCTCTTTGACCTGAAACTTTCTTCCAGGATCTTTGTTTTAAGCCGGCAGGACCGCAGCGTTGTGTTGGAGAAAGCCGCGCAGCTTTTAGGTCAGGACTGGGTTGCAAAACATCAGGCCAAACTCGTTTGTCTGAAAGCCGATCTGCACGATCCGCAGCTGGGACTTTCAGCTTCGGCCTACGCGCTGATCACCTCCCAGATCACCTGCGTCATTCACAGCGCGGCTGAGGTTCGTCACTATGGACAGCGTGAACAATTCCTGCGCGCCAATGTCGAAGCCACGGAAACGATGCTCGCCGCCGCGCGCCAGGCGCATGTGCCGTTCATCCATGTTTCAACGCTTAGCTTATGCGGTACAGTTTTAAAAGCTCAGCCGCAGCAGCCGGCGGTCTTTACTGAAACGGATCTGGACATCGGACAAAACTGGCAGGATAATCTTTACATAGAATCCAAGTTTATGGCTGAACAGCGTGTGCTGGCAGCTCGCGATGAAGGGGTGCCGGTGCGGATTCTGCGCTTAGGCCGCTTGGTCGGACGTCACACCGACGGCCAGTTCCAGCTCGCTTACCAGGACAACGCATTCTGGCGGATTTGTCAGGGACTGCTTCAGGTCGGGATGCTGCCGGCGGCATTGGCGGAGACGCGAGTGGAAGTAACCGCTGTGGACGAATGCGCCCGGGCTGCCGCTTTGATCTGTACGACACCTCTGAGCGTCGCGCATCTGGCCAATCCCAACACGCTGACGTTTAAAGAAATTTTCTACGATCTGCCGCAGGTCAGCGACGCCCAGTTTCACCAACAGCTGAAGACAAGGCAGAAACACGACGCGCTGCTGGGCAGTCTGATTGAAGAAATGAACGCGCTCCAAAAACAGCCGCCGCAGATTCAGGCGGACTGCACGCTGACCCTGAATGCCCTGCGTCAGGTTGGATTTACGTGGAGTATCCCCGATCCGGACAAGGAACTGCGCAGCCATCGAACAAAGCGAGGTGAAAGCGAATGATTTCCAATACGGCTTTAATGACGTTTTACATTTCCATCATCGGCCTGGTGATGATCATCTCCCGCAATCTCAGAACCAACCGCTCCCATCTGATCAATAAAATTTATGCGCTGCTGGCACTGGCGCTGATCGAATGGATGATGGCGCTGATCGGCATGCGCTTTTCACGGCCGGATGATCAGATCGCGCTTTACTGTTGGGATGCGCTGTCCAATCTCGGCGTTTCCCTAACCCCGGTGCTGTCGCTTCTGATCGCGATTGTCTTTGTCCGCCATTACGCCCGTCTGCCGAAAAAGACGGCCTGGCTGTTTGTGATTCCGTTGCTGACCAACATCATGATCTGGACCAATCCGCTGCACCATCTGCATTACCGACAGTTCAGTGTGATCGCCAGCGAAGTGGTGTTCGGGCCGTACATGCTGATCAGCGGCGGCTACAGTTATCTTTGCATGCTGCTGTCCATTCTGATCATCATGAACTTTGCTTTTAAAAGTCATAACTCACTGTATATGCGCCAGGCTCTGCTCTTTTCGCTGGGCAACCTGATTCCCTTTGCCGTCAGTATGCTGGCGACGTTCAAGATTCTCAACCTGAGCATTGCGGCGACGCCGATCAGCTTTGTCTTTACGGTAATCTTTCACGGCATCGCGATTGAAAGGCTGAATTTTCTCAACATCACCCCGATTGCCACCCAGCACATCCTCGATTGGATCTCCGATGGTTATCTGATCCTCAGCGATACCGGCCTGGTGCTCAATTACAATCAGCCGTTTGCAGATATCTTCGGACAACGCTGCGGGATTCTGGTCAACCGCTCGCTCAAGGACATTCAGATTCCGGAAGACAACGCCGCCCAGACCGCGATCCGCAACCTGATCAGCTCGGTCGATTCTGCCCGTGACAGCGGCAGTACGATCGTTTATGAACAATCGATTGTCAACGGTGGTCAGATGTATTACTACATGGTCGAAATCACACCGTTAAAGATCGACGATACCATCGCCGGCTTCAGCGTCATCTATAAAAATGTCACGACGCTCAAGGAAAGCATGCAGAAGCTGCAGAAATCCCAAAAACAGATGATGGAGCGCGAACGGCTGGCGACCCTGGGACAGATGGTCGGCGGCATCGCGCACAATCTGAAAACACCGATCATGTCGATTTCCGGGGCGCTCAGCGCGATGGAGGACCTGGTGCGCGAATGTGAAGAAAGCTTCGGTGATCCGGAAGTCACAGCCGCCGATTATCGTGAAATCAGCGGTGAAATGACCGACTGGATTCGCCGCTGCAAGGACTCCTGCGCTTACATGTCGGATATTATCACGGCCGTCAAGGGTCAGGCCGCCAACATGAACGCCTCGGAAAAAGTGGCGTTTACCGCAGAAGAGCTGATCCGTCGGACAACGCTGCTGATGCGGCATGAATTAACTGTCAGCGGCTGCCGTCTGATCACCGACAACCAAACCGCGCCGACCGTCTTGCTGCACGGCGACATCAACAATCTCGTTCAGGTCGTCAACAACTTCGTCGCCAATGCGATCGACGCCCAGCTGCCCGAAGGCGATCACACGATCACACTGACTGTCAAGGAGCAGCAGGGCAATCTGATTTTAACGGTCAGCGATCATGGCAGCGGCATTCAGGACAGCGTCCGCCGGCATTTGCTCAACGAAATGGTCACATCCAAGGGAGCGGCCGGGGCAGGACTGGGCATATACATGTCCAAAGCCTTGATTCAGGGTAAATTCGACGGCGAGCTGTGGTTTGACGACAACCCTGGCGGAGGGGCGGTCTTCGGCTTTACCATTCCGCTGTCTTCCGAAACTGCGGAAGACAGCGCAGACATTCAGGAAAGGAGGGATTGGGCTTGAGAAAAAATCGCAAAGGCGCCGTTTCCAACGAATTTCGGCTGTTGGTTCTCGATGATGATGAAATGATCACCCTGGCGCTGCGTTCTTATTTTCAGGGCAGCGGCTATCAGGTAGAGATCGAAAGCGATCCGCTGAAAGCCATTGAACGTGTCCGGCAGGAACATTTTGATATCCTGCTGCTGGACTTTTTAATGAGTCCGATCTGCGGCGATAAGGTCGTCGAACAAATCCGGCAGTTTAATCATGAACTGTTCATTATTCTTCTGACAGGACATAAGGATCTGGCGCCGCCGGTCAAGACGATCCGGGAATTGGATATTCAGGGTTATTATGAGAAAAGCGACAAATTCGACCAGCTGGAGCTGCTTGTCGAATCGTGTGTGAAATCCATTCGGCAGATGCGCACAATCCGCAGCTATCGCGACGGCTTAGGCGAAATCGTTGCCGATATGCCGCTTTTAGTGGAAGAAAAAAATCTGTCGCAGCTGATCCCGCTGATCGTCAGTCAGACCCGTTCACTGACCCGGCAGGATAATGTCTTCGTGCTGCTCAATCCGTTAACCGTACCGCAGGTCAGTGAGAAGCTGACGTTAGTGTCCTCCTTGATGCTCAGCGGCAGCGGCGATTATTCGCTCGATGCGACGCAGTTCATGAAACGGCATTTCCCCCGCTTTCTGCCGCTGATCCAGGCCGCCAAGCTGCAGGGAACAGCCGCGCTGCAGGATCAGCAGCTGGTGCTGCCGTTAAAGGATGAGAACGAGCAGTTTCTCGGCGTGATCGGCGTTGACTTTGATGAATTGCCGTCCGCCACGGTCATCCAGCTGATGGAAGCCTATGGTCACCAGGCTTCCTCGGCAGTCGCCAGCACCTATCTGCATACGCTGCTGCAGGACAAAAACAAGGAACTGCAGGAAACCAATCAGCTGTTGAAAGAAAACTACATGCAGACGATCACCGCAGTCCGGTTAATGGTCGAAGCCAAGGATATCTATACCCGCGGTCATTCCGATCGCGTCAGCTATTACACACTGCTTTTGGCCCGCCGTCAGATCAGCGACAAAGACCAGCTGGAAAAAATTCGGCTGGCCGGCCTGTTCCATGATGTCGGCAAGATCGGCGTACCGGATTCCATCTTAAGCAAACGCGGCCCGCTGGATGAAGAAGAATATCAAGCGATCCGGCGGCATTCGGCGCTGGGTTATGAAATTTTATCGACGATGTCGTTCTTCCAGGATATCGCTAAGATTGTGCGCAGCCATCATGAACGCTGGGATGGTCAGGGCTATCCGGATCATCTGCCCGGCACGGCGATTCCCCTGGCTTCGCGGATGATCGCCGTCGCCGATGCTTTTGACGCGATGACCTCGTTTCGCTCCTACCGCAGCTGTTTGTCGATGGAACAGGCCCGCGCCGAGCTAATCCGCAACAAAGGCACGCAATTCGACCCACAGCTGGTCGATGAGTTTCTGGAAATTCTGCAGGGCTATGATGAAATTCGTTCCCAACTGGAATGGACTTTCCATGAGCTTTAGAAAGGAGATGTCCTGATGCGAACTTATCCGAACTATCCCGCTGACACTTACCCTACTTTCCGGTGTTATCTGGAAGGCATCAAAACCCAATTTGGCGCGCGGGATGCGATTGTCAGCTTCTCCCCTCGGGGTGAACGCTTCAGCCGCACCTACAAGCAGCTGGCGGAAGACGTACAGACCCTCAGCGAAGCGTTTCGGCTGTTTCTGCCGGAAGGCCATGCCGCGATTCTCAGTGAAAACAGCTACGGCTGGCTGATCACCTATCTGGCGCTGATCCTCAGCGGCCGCACCGCCGTCTGTATAGATACCGAGCAGCCGGAAGAAATTTTAACCGAAATGATCCGGCACACAGACTGCACCACCGTCTTTGTTTCCCCGGCCTTCCTGCCTTTGACTGACTCGCTGCGGCGCCAATGCCCCAAGCTGCAGAAGGTTCTGCGGCTGAGCTACGATGAAGACGACAGTTTAAAAGCACTGTGGCTGAAAGGTTTGTCGCTGGTCCGCGAACATCAGGGTGACTGGTCTTTTCCTGATCATGACGGCAGCTTCACGGCCTCGATTGTCTACACCTCCGGTACGACCAGCGTTTCCAAACCGGTCATGCTGAGTGAAGCCGGGATTCTGCTCAATGCCGCCGACTCGATGCGCTTAGTCAGCATCGCGGATACGATGTATACCTCGCTGCCCTTCTATCACACTTACGGTCTGACCTGTTCAGTCATCAACATTCTGCTTCATGGTTCGACGCTGTGCATCAACGGATCATTGAAAACCATGCTTCGGGATTTGAAGACCTTTGCACCGGAAAACATGATGGCCGTTCCGCTGATTGTTGAAATGATGCATCAAAATATCTGGCGGACGTTAAAAAATCAAGGCCAGGAAGCCAAGATGCGAAACTATCTGAAACTCTATCGGATTGTCCATCGGTTCGGCTTTCGGCCCTTCCCTGCCTTCTTAAAGCCGATCCGGGAAGCCTTCGGCGGCCGGCTGAACATGATCGTCTGCGGCGGAGCGCATCTGTCGGAAACGATCGGATTAGAAATGGAAGCCTTCGGCTTTCAGATCATTCAGGGCTACGGGATTACCGAATGCTCGCCGCTCATCAGCGTCAACCGCAATCTCGACAGCCGCGTCGATACCGTCGGCCATGTTCTGCCGGGCATTGAACTGCGCTTAATTCAGGGGGAGATCGCCGTGCGCGGAACCTCGGTGATGCAGGGCTATTATAAAAATGAAGCACTGAGCCAAGAAGTCTTTGATCAGGGCTGGTTTCTAACCGGGGATCTGGGCAGTCTGGATTCCCGCGGTCATCTGCGCATTACCGGCCGGAAAAAGAATCTGATCGTCTTTAAAAACGGCAAGAAAGTTTCACCCGAGGAAATCGAACAGCAGCTGATTCCGCTGCCGTTAGTCAAAGAAGTGATGGCCTACGGCATGGCGGCGTCGGAAAATCCCGACGATGTCCGGCTGACGGTCATGATCTACCCGGATCCGCAGGCCACGGAAGGCATGTCCGCTTATGAAATTCTGGAGCAGCTGCAGGCCGATGTCGATCAGGTCAACCAGCAGCTGCCTTCCTACAAGCAGATTCAGATGATCAAGCTGCGGGAAACCGAATTTGAAAAAACAGCGACCCGCAAGATTAAGCGGACGCTGATGCCGGAAAGGAGAAGTGAAGCATGATTGAAAAAATTCTGGCGATCATCACCGAGGTGACAGGTCAGCAGCAGCTGACGCTGCAGACCGATTTGGTTCGGGATCTGCAGCTGAATTCGTTTGACGTTGTGAACATCATCATCGCGTTTGAAAATGAATTTGGGATTGAAATTGAAACCCGGGAGATCCGGCATATCCAGAAGATCAAGGATATTGCCGACTATCTGGAGAAACAGGGCATCCATGACTGAAGCTGAACCCCGGTTGTTTTCAGGTTCTCTGGAAGCTTTGTCCAGTGCGTATCTGCTTCAGAAAGCGTTAGAGCGGCAGGTCGATATGGGAATCGTGCCGTTTGTCCCGACAGAGCGCAAACTTACACCGCAGGGCAAGCCCTATTTCGCGGATCTGCCTGCGCTGCATTTCAGCATTTCCCACAGTGGTCGGCAATGGGTCTGTCTGTTTGCCTGTCAGCCGGTCGGCATTGATATTGAACAACCCCGCCGCTGCCGTGAAGAAGCGATTGCGCATCGGTTTTTCCATCCGCTGGAACAAGCCTGGCTGGCCGAGCATCCCCAAGCCTTTTTTCCCATCTGGACCGCAAAGGAAAGCTTTGTTAAATGGTCAGGCTGCGGTATTGACAGCCAGTTTTCCCAATTCAGCGTGATCGATGAGCACGGTGCGCTGTGTCATGGGAATGATTATCAATTCATCCCGTTTGTCACAAAAAAAGGAACGCCCGGCACGATGTGCCTGAGCGCTTCCCTCAGTGATCGTTATCAAACTTACGAATTGGACTGAAGCTCGTTCAGCCGAACGAACCGTGTTCCCGTCCGCCGGGCAAATTGTTCGTCATGCGTGACGACCAGAATGCCCAGTCCCTGTGCTGCCAGATCCTGAATGATCTGGGTGACATCCAGCGCGGATTGTTCATCCAGGGCGCTGGTCGGTTCATCAAAGCACAGGATTTCCGGCGCCAGCATGCAGGCTCGGGCAATCGCCGCACGCTGCTTCTGTCCGCCGGACAACGAATTAGGATAGGCCTGCGCTTTCTGTTCAATCTTGAGTTGTTCCAAAAGCCTGCGGGCTTTTTTTTCGGCTTCCTCCCGGCTCATTCCCTTTAAGCGCACCGGAGCCTCCGTCAGATTCCGCAGCACCGTCCAATGCGGAAACAGATTCCAGTTCTGAAACACCAGTCCGATCTTCTGGCGGTATTGCACCGGATCGCACCAGTGTCCATCCTGACACAACACCGTACCGGACAAGGAAATCGTGCCTTTCTCCGGCAGCTCCAGTCCGCACAGACAGCGCAGCAGCGTCGTCTTGCCCGCCCCGGAAGGTCCCATCAGACATACGATTTCCCCCTGATCAATCCGCAGCGATACATTTTCAAATATGGAATCGGCGCCAAAGGTTTTCGCGCATTTCTCAGCGATGCAGCTCATCGTTTGTTCCTCCTAATAATAACTGATGCGTTTCTCGATCCGGCTTAAGATCCAGCTGAAGCCGCCGCACATCGCCAGATACAATAGACCGACGACGACAAACGGCAAGGCTGTCGCATACGTATTGACCGCAGACCGGCCGGCCTTTAACAGCTCGGAAGCGCCCAGCACATAGATCAACGAAGTGTCCTTGACCAAATTGAGCACCTCATTGCCAATCGCAGGCATGGCATTGCGCAGCGCCTGCGGCAGCTGAATCCGAAAGTAAATCGTGCGGCGGGAAAAACCAAGCATCTTCCCGGCTTCCGCCTGCCCCGGATCCACCGCGCCCAACGCCCCGCGCAGGATCTCAATAAAGTACGCCGTATAGTTCAGGGTAAAGGCGATCAGAATCGACGCTTCCCGACTGAACGTCAGACCCAGGTAAGGCATTCCGAAGAAGATAAACATCAGCTGAAGCAATAACGGCGTTCCCCGCATCAGTGTGATATAGCCGCGAAACAGTGGTTTCAGCAGACGTCCGGAAAACTGCTGGAGAGCCTGAAGCAGACAAGCTAGAGGCAGCGAGAGTGCTAACGTCAGCGCAAATACCTGCAGCGTGACGCCCGCTCCGGCGAGTAAGGAAGGCAGAATCTGTCGGATCATGCTTATTCCCCAAACCACTTGGCGTTTAAAGCCGCCTGGGTGCCATCCTCGACGCAGGCCTGCATCGCTTCATTGATTCTGCTCAATAATGTCGCATCGCTTTTGCGCATCCCCACGGCATACTGTTCGGTTCCGAAATTGTCATCCAGTACTTTATATTTGTCCAGCCCTCTTTGCTTCATCACATACCGCGCCAGCACTTCGTCGACAACGATCGCCTGAGAACGTCCGGCTTCCAGATCCATAAAGCAGTCGATGTTGGTATCAAATTCTTCCGGCGCGCCATTTTTTAACTTCGCCGCCAGTTCCGCCTCCGCCATCACGGCTTCCAAGGCGCTGGATTCCTTCTGAACGGCAACACTTTGTCCGGCTAAATCGTCCTTTGTCTCAATCGCGGAATCCGCCAGCGTGATGATCAGCTGCCGGTTTTCCAGATACGGCTCAGAGAAGGCCACCTGCTGCCTGCGCGTTTCCGTAATCGAATATCCGTTCCAGATCAAGTCAATGTTCCCAGCGTTCAGCTCGGTTTCCTTCATCGACCAGTCAATCGTCTGAAATTCAAACGTCAGCCCCAGCTTTTCCGAAACCGCCTGCGCCATGTCGATATCATAACCTGTTAATTCGTTGTTTTCATCACGGAAGCCCATCGGCGCAAACGTATCGTCGATCCCCACCACGACTTTGCCGCGCTGCTCCAGCGTACTGTAGCTGTCCTGCTGCGCGGTCGTTTTCGCCTGACATCCGCTCATCACCAAAAGACCCAGACTGATCAAACTCATCCATACTTTTCTGCTTTTCATTTTCATTTCTCCTCCACTTTTGATATAGCATGAAATGAAATTGAATCCCGAAATGGTTCGTTTTAGACCGCGGCCGCTAAAACAAAAACCCTCTCATCCTAAACAATAAGGACGAGAGGGTACTTTTCCCTTCGTGGTTCCACCTTAATTTACTGCATTCCTCACGAAATCCAGCCTCTTCGAGTACAAAGCTTCTATACTCTAGTACGATAACGGGTACAGGTTCCGATCCAGCCTACTTGATTGCTCGTTCGGTGAATTGCTCCAAGATGTGTTCAGCCTGTTTTCTCATATTCCCTTGCACCAACCGGGAACTCTCTGGATGAGCGATCAAGGCTTACTTTTTCTTTTCATCGCTGTTATATCAATGACTGTATGATAAATCCCCAAGGCCAACTTGTCAAGCAGGAAATGATTTTTTTCTGAAAATTTTTCTTTACTTTTCAGAACTTTCAGTCACAATCATGCTGCATTTCAAGCGATTTCAGCCTTGTTTTCGATTCTTTCCCCGACCTTGCGCCTCTCAGGCAGGTTCGCTGAAAAGCGGTTCTTCCCGAGTATCCCTGCTGCATCAGCCAGATCATCATGATCAGGTTCTGTGATAAGAGCTTCGCTGCCCAATAGCTGATCTGCGTCAAAATTCCATAAATTGAATGGGATTTGCCTTTTCGGCTGTCAGCCAATGCTTTCTGAGCCACGGGTGCGGGATTCGTAATCGGAAACAAACGGATAACGCTGGGACGCGTATCCGTCTTCGCTTTCATGATAAACGGCGTTCTCATCCAGCACGGACAAACCGAGGTGACCGATATTCCCCGCGGCTTCAGCTCCACCGCCAGTGCCATGGAAAACCGGTCGATAAAGGCTTTGCTTGCGGCATACACGTTGAAATAAGGCAGCGGCTGAAAGGCTGCCTGGGAAGCGGTATGGATGATGCGGCTGCCTGCCGTCATATAGGGAAGACAAATGGACGTCATCGCGACGACTGCCCGGCAGTTTAAGTCAACAATCTGCACGGCATCCAATGTTTTTATTTTTTCAAACGGTCCAAATTTTCCGCTTCCCGCATTGTTGATCAGCCAGAATATCTGCGGCTGTTCGGCAGTTAAACGGCGATGGAAGTCAGCCAGCTGACTTGGATCGGTCAGATCGATTTGAACCGGAATGATCTGCTGACCGAAATCCTGAACCAGCCGCTGCATCCGAGCCGGAGTTTTCGCCAAGGCCCAGACTTCATCCAAATTTGGATCTTCCGCTATCCGTTGGGTATATTCCCGGCCTAACCCGCTGTCGGCACCGGTGATGATCGCGATTTTCTGCATATAAGCCTCCTGTTTTCCCAGCTTGATTTCAGACGCTTTTCATTCTGCCTTAATCCTAAATTGGATAAGGCCTGAAAGCTTCTTTACGTTTAGTATGGCTTAACGAACAAAGTGGGAACCGGAAAAAAACGCTGCCTTTTTTAACCAGTATGGACGCTAAAGAAAGACTGACCTTTCGGTCAGCGTGATGTTAATTCAATTATAAGTTTTCATCAATCCTGCTAATGATGATTAAATAATCGATAAGAGTCTTTTCTGCGGCGCTTAGTTTGTTGTAATATTCGAAGTTGTATTTACAGCAAAATCGGATATATTGGTAGTAGGAAAGAAGTGATCTCATGCCAAACATTAAACCGATATCTGATTTAAGGAACTACTCTGATGTACTGCGGGATGTAACCGTAGACTCTCCTGTATTTTTGACAAAGAATGGGCGCGGGCGCTATGCCATTATTGATATACAAGATTATGAAGAAATGAAAGCTACCCTTACGCTGATGAATGAACTTGCAAAAGGGAGAAAGTTGGGAGAAGAAAAGGGATGGCTTTCATCGGATGATGTAAGGGCACATTTCAAGGCAAAACAGAATAGCGTATAACCTACACTACTCCCCGGAGGCATTGAATGATCTGGACGAGATACAGGAGTATATTGAAAAATAACAAAAAATACTCCCTTTAATGAAACCGTTAGATTTTCCAGCGGTTTTTCTTATGCCTAAAAACGGAGGTGAAACATTTGGCTTATTTTTTCTAAATTTTACACTACAAATATAAGCGAATACTGCCTGAGGCCTCTGAAAAAGCAAACAAAAAAACAGGACAGAGTCCGTATACTCAGACTGAAAAAGTCCTGTTTTGGAAAAATAATGACAGAAAAGAGCTAATCCTTCAGAAATTCAAACACCACACGATTGAAATTACGAGCCTCTTCGTAGGCGCTGTGTCCATAGCCTGGATAAATTTTTATCTGGCTGCCCGGAATCAGCCGGGCAAGCTCACCTGCCGAATCCTTGCCGATGACCTGATCCTGATCGCCACCCACCACCAGCACCGGACAGCGAATGCCGGTAACCAGCGCTGAACTGTCATGACTGAGGCAGGCCTGCGCCTGAATGATAAAATTGTTCAGACTCTTTGGCCGCAGGATCCGCGCCAGGATCGGATTGAACGGGCGCTGGATTCTGACCCGCCAAGGCGTATAAATCTTTTCGGCCATATCCGCAAACAGCTCCTGGAAATCGTTTTGCTCCGCAAGCGTAATCCAATGCGATATGACACTTCGTGATGTTTCATTCGGCCGGCACAGCGTAACTGCCAGAACCAGCTTTTCAACCCTCTCGGCAAAGTCAGCCGCCAGATACTGAGCGATCATGCCGCCCTGAGAAATCCCCACAACATGCGCTTTTTCAATCCCCAGCTGCTTCATCGCCCAGGCCAGATCCGCAGCCATGTCGCGGGTTGAACTGTCCGGCTTCAATTTGTTTTTCCGGCTGAATACATAAACCCGATAATCTTGGGCAAACCTTCGGTACAGAAACGCAAACATCAGCGCCGAACCTTTTACTGATTTCAGCGAATCCCCCAGACCAGGAATAAAAATAAGTTTTTTCTGACCCTTGCCGAAAACGATATAATCCATTTCGGTTTCTTCAATTTTCAATGTGCCATTCTCAGCGTTATAGATCATGATCGGTACTCCTTTATCCAAGCGAAAAAAGACCGCATCAGAATTTTCTGCCTGCTTAGACCCTTCCTTACAGGTCGATGTTCATCAATGCCAGATCCGTTTTAATTCCTTCCTGCAGCACCTGTTCATCAAAATTGAAATGACAGTTATGCAGCGCGATTCCAGTACCGGTGCCTAAGAAAAAGAACACACCCGGAATTTTCCGCTGGTAAAAGGCAAAATCTTCGGCGATCATTTCCGGTTTGTCCAGCACCTGCAGCTGCGGTAGTAACGCCTGAACTTTTCCAAACAGACCGGCATCGTTGATCACCGCCGGATAGCCTTCAGTATAATCAAACAAAATCTGACAGCCGGTTTCCTGTTCCAGCTGATGCATGATCTCTTTCGTCTGGTCGATCATCCAGTCAAACGTGGCATCTTGAAACGACCGGTAGGAGCCTTCCAGCACCGCCGTTTCCGGCAGAATGTTGCGTACCGTGCCGGCATGGAAATTACCGAACTTTAAGATGCGGTATTGGTTAGGCGCGATTTTCTTTTCCATTGCGTACAGCCGGCACAACAAATCGGCCGCGATCGCCAGCGCGTCGATCCCCTCATCCGGTTTGGCACAGTGCGTACTCTTGCCTTTGACCGTGACCGTCACCTCACTGGCATGCGCCATCATTTCATCGCTGCGGCTGGCAATGGCCCCGGCTGGGATAAACGGCCACAGATGCGTGCCAAAAATTGCCTTGACGTTGTATTTTTCAAAGATGCCGGTATCACAGATCGGCTTGGCGCCGCCGACTGTTTCTTCTGAGGGCTGAAAGATCAGCAGGATATTATTCTTCCACTGCGTCCGATCCAGCTGATCCAGTTCCTGGGCAAAACCCAAAAGCATCGCCATGTGACCGTCATGACCGCAGGCATGCATTTTGCCCGGATGCTGCGAAGCAAAATCCAGTCCGGTTTCTTCCTGAATCGGCAAAGCATCCATATCGGCGCGGTAAGCCAGCGTTGCTTCCTGACCGGCGTCAAAGTAAGCCGCCGCTCCCGTTTCCAACAGCTCGATCACCTCGCAATGCAATGTTTTTAAAACAGAAACTACATACTCTTTGGTTTTAAACTCGGTAAAGCTGGTTTCCGGAATCTGATGCAGATCCCGGCGAAATTGTGTCGCTTGATTCATTCAGAACACTCCTTTCGTCCTTCTCTCTCATTCATTGTAACGAACTCTGCAAATTCGTCAAGCAAAGACGCACAGGCTGGCTTCAATTTGGTATAATGAAGAACAGGAGTGATCAACAATGCTGCAAATATCCAACCTGCAACTATCGCTGGATGAAAATCCTCAAGATTTGGAAGCCTTAATCGTCAAGAAGCTGCGGCTGCGACCGCACCGGCTGACGTCCTGGAAAATCGTCAAGGAATCGCTGGACGCGCGCAGAAAACCGCTGCGTTTTGTGTATACCGTGCTGGCTGAAACCCCGGATGAAGCCGCCATTTTAAAAAAGAAACTGCCGCATGTCAGCGCTGCCAGGCCTGACGTTTATCAATCGCCCCAGCCTTCCGTCATCGCCTCAGCACGGCCGATTGTCATCGGTTTTGGCCCGTGCGGCATGTTTGCCGCGCTGTTGTTGGCCGAAGCCGGACTGCGGCCGATCGTACTGGAACGCGGGGCAGACGTCGATCAGCGCATCCAGGATGTGGAAACCTACTGGCAAGGCGGACCGCTGAATCCCCAAAGCAATGTTCAGTTCGGCGAGGGCGGCGCCGGCACGTTTTCCGACGGCAAGCTGACCACCCGCGTCAAAGACGTTCGGATTGTAAAGGTCACCGATGAACTGATCGAAGCCGGGGCGGATCCGGAAATCGGATATCAGGCTCATCCGCATATCGGAACCGACCGGCTGCGGCAGATCGTGAAAAACATCCGCTTGAAAATTCAGCGTTTGGGCGGTGAGATCCATTTCAATACAACCCTGACCGGAATCAGCACCGATGCCAAGGGGCTCTGTGCGGTGCAGGCTGGCGCTTTGACCCTGCCCTGCCGTCAGATGGTGCTGGCGCTGGGCCACAGTGCCCGTGATACTTTTACGATGCTGCATGAAGCCGGGATTGCGATGGAGGCCAAGGATTTTGCGGTCGGCGTGCGGGTTGAACATCCGCAGCGTCTGATCGATCAGAATCAATACAAGGAAGCCACCGGCCATCCACGCCTGAAAGCAGCTGAATACCGCCTCACCTGTCAGACTCAGGAAGGCCGCGGGGTTTATTCGTTCTGCATGTGTCCCGGCGGCACCGTGGTCGCCAGCGCCAGTGAAGCAGAAGCGATTGTAACCAACGGCATGAGCGAATACGCGCGCAGTCAGGTCAACGCCAACAGTGCGCTGCTGGTTCAGGTGCGGCGCTCGGATTTTGGCGAGGGTGTGCTGGACGGCATGCGTTATCAGCAAAAACTGGAACATCAAGCCTGGATTTTAGGCGGAAGCCACGGCCAGGCTCCATGTCAGCGGATTGCCGATTATCTGAACGGCCAAGCTTCATCAGCATTCGGACAGGTGATTCCCAGCTACAGCCGCGGGGTGACGATGACGGATCTGCATGCATTGTTTTCCCCTTCGATCAACCGGGCGCTGGAAGAAGCGCTGGCTGATTTCAATCAGAAGATTCCCGGCTTTACCGATCCCGATGCCCTGATGACGGGTGTGGAAACACGCTCTTCCTCACCGGTCAGAATCCTGCGCGATGAACAGTTTCAAAGCTTAACCACTGCCGGCCTGTATCCGGCGGGAGAAGGCGCAGGTTATGCCGGCGGGATCGTATCCGCGGCGATTGACGGGCTGCGCGTCGCGGAACAGATCATCCGTGATCAGGAAAACGTGAGGGATTAACGATGAACAACGATTTTGATCAGCTGCTTCAAAATGCCGCGTATGCCGGCCAGCTGTTGTTGGAAAGCGGCGCTGAAATTTACCGTGTTGAGGATACGATCTGCCGGATCTGTCTGAACTATGGCGCGCAGGAGGCCAGCAGCATCGTTCTGCCGACCGGCATCTTCGTCACGGTGGTCGCTGATGGGCGTTCCGTCAGCAAGATCGTGCGGATTAAGTCGCGCGGGTTGGATATTGACCGGATCGATCGGATCAATACACTTTCCAGACAAAGCCAAACCCTGCCGCTGAACGATTTTATCACGCAGCTTCGCCGGCTTGCCCACCGTCCTCCCTATTCCAATTGGAGCCGGATGGCAGCCGGCGCCCTTGGTGCAGGCGGATTTACCTTATTTTTTGGCGGACAGCTGCCGGATCTGGGCTGCGCGTTGGTCATCGGTGGTCTGATTGAGGGATGCAGTTCGTTTTTAGAACAACATCAGTTTCCTTCCTTCTTTGCGATCAGCCTGTGCTCCGCTTTGACGGCCTTATTGGCGATCGGATTCAATCAGCTGGGTGCCGCGCCTTCGCTGGACGCTTTAATCATCGGCTGTCTGATGCTGCTGGTTCCCGGGCTGGCCATCACCAACGCGATCCGCGACAGTTTGTCGGGGGATCTGATCTCCGGAATGACGCGCGGGGTAGAAGCGGTTCTGATCGCCATCGCCGTGGCATTGGGCCCAGGCCTAGTCATGAGCCTATGGATGATGCTGGGAGGAAATCCGCTATGGTGATCAAGCTGATCGGCGCCTTCCTGGCTGAAATCGGATTCGGCGTGCTGTTTAACATTCATGGAAAAAAACTGTTGGCCGCGGCCCTGACCGGAACGCTGGGCAGTTTGATTTACGAGCTGGTTCTGTTAGGACAGGCCGGGGAGATTCTCGCGATGTTTCTGGCTGCCTGCGGATTGTGTTTTGTCAGCGAAGTGCTGGCAAGACTGATGAAAACGCCGGTCACGACGTTTCTGATCTGTGCGCTGATCCCGCTGGTCCCGGGCGGGGGCATGTATTATACAATGCTGGCGATCATCCAGGGCAATACGATGAGTGCGCTGGAGATCGGTATACACACGCTTGGCTGCGCCGGGGCACTGGCGCTAGGAATCGCGCTGACCAGTGCTTTTTTCTCACTTTCGATGAAAAAATCATGAAAAATGAAGAGAAACCTGAATTTTTTCAGGTTTTTTATGTATAATTATGGCCATTTCGTAGACATACTAAGGTCTGAGCTCATCTCTTAAGAAGTCTGAAAGTTTCTTACATTTTTCTTAACACAAATATAAGCTTTCATGACTAATGTGAATTTTTCTTCACAGAGATTGCATTTCTTCTTCAGCCGTTTAAAATAGAGTCCAGCATCGGCGACAGGCTGTGCTGCTTTTTACAGGGTGAGAATCCGAAGAAAGGACCATGAATATGCTAGAAAGTTTAAATGCATTTAATTTTACAATTTTTATCTTATTTCTGCTTCTCTATTTATATCAGATTATCTTTGCCGGAGTCGTGTTGTTTGGCAAAAAGAAACCGACGCCGGAAGCGAAGCAGATGCACCGCTACGGCGTCATTATTGCGGCGCGCAATGAAGCAACGGTCATCCGTGAGCTGCTTCAAAGCATCAAAGCGCAGAATTATCCGGACGGTTTGGTCACGGCTTTTGTCATCGCTGACAATTGTACCGACAACACCGCAGAACTGGCCCAGGCTGAAGGGGCTGTCGTTTACGAGCGGTTCAATCAGCTGAAAGTCGGCAAGGGCTATGCGCTGGATTATGCGTTTAAGCACATCATGAAGGAATATCCTGAGGATTGGTTTGAGGCTTACTTTGTCTTTGATGCAGACAACCTGCTGGATCCCAACTACATTCGGGAAATGAACAAAGTGTTTGATTCCGGCTATGAAATAATCACCAGCTACCGCAACTCCAAAAACTATGATTCCAACTGGATCTCTGCCGGCTATTCGCTGTGGTTTTTGCGGGAATCAAAATATCTGAACCAGGCGCGGATGATGTGCGGCTCCAGCTGTGCGATTTCCGGTACCGGCTTCATGATTTCCAATCAGATCGTCAAAGCCAACAACGGCTGGAAGCACCATCTGTTAACCGAGGATATCGAATTTTCCGTTGACAGTGTCCTGCATGGCTTAAAGATTGGCTACTGCGGCAACGCAGTTCTGTACGACGAACAGCCCTGCACGTTTGAACAATCCTGGAAACAGCGCCTGCGCTGGTCAAAGGGGTTCTATCAGGTATTTGGACGCTATGGACAATCCCTGGTCAAACGGATTGTCAAAGAACGCGATTTCAGCAGTTACGATATGACGATGACAATCGCCCCTGCTCTGTTTGTTTCTTTGTTCAGCGTCCTGATCAATTCTCTGGCCCTGTTGTTTACGTTATGCGTACAGCGGGATCCTGAAGTCTTATCCGTTACACTAGGCGCCATTAGTGCCTCTGTGACAAACTACTATTTGATTCTGTTCGCCTTCGGCGTCCTGACAACCATCACAGAATGGAACAATATCCACTGCAGCGCTGGGAAGAAGATTCTCTACACCTTCACTTTCCCGATCTTTATCTTCACCTATGTCCCAATTGCGATTGAAGCGCTGTTTAAGAAGATCGAATGGAGTCCGATCACCCATACCATTGCCAAATCAATTCAGGAAATACGCGATTAACCGCGTATTTTTTTATATGTCCCATTAAAGCTTGTCTGCGCACTTCAGTGTTCCGTCTTTTAGACATTTCGTTGTGAAAGTATAGCGCAAACAAGCAGGAGTCCTTGATTTCTTCACACAAACTTCACGGTTTTTTTCTATAATAAGAACGTATAGAAAGAAGGAAATAAAATGTTCGATCACGAATTGATGGATACGGATACGGCAGCGATCAAAAAAGAACTGCGTTCGATGAAACGGACCTTCCGCATTGGACTTGCGGCCTGTGCTTTACTTTCTGGAGTTATCGGCTTTTCAGCCGGGACACTGGCGGCCAAAAATTCTAAAGCCAGCGTCGTTGTACAAAGTGTAGAACGTCGCCCCCAGAACGTGGAGAACGTGCCGGTGACTTCGATGAATATTCCTTCGGTTGCGGCATTGACGCAGAACAGTGTTGTAGAGATCCGAACGGAATCGGTTACCAACAGTTTATTTCTGCGCCAGTTCGTCACGGAAGGCGCCGGCAGCGGTGTCATCATCTCAGAAGACGGCTACATCGTTACCAACAATCACGTTATTGAAGACGCCCGCTCAATTCTGGTGGCGCTGCATGACGGGACAACGTATGAAGCTCAGCTTGTCGCCACGGATTCCAAAATGGATATCGGCGTCATCAAAATTGAAGCATCCGGTCTGACACCGGCGATTTTGGGGGATTCTGATTCCCTGTCGGTAGGAGAACCGGTCGTCGCCGTCGGCAACCCATTAGGACAGCTGGGCGGGACTGTGACCAATGGCATCGTCAGCGCTTTGGACCGTGAGATTATTCTGAACAATGAGCACCGGAACTTATTGCAGACCAACGCGGCGATCAATCCGGGCAACTCCGGCGGCGGCCTGTTTAATGCGGACGGAGAATTAATCGGCATCGTCGTGGCCAAGTCCTCTGGGGAAGATGTTGAAGGTCTCGGTTTCGCGATTCCGATCAATGATGCCAAACCGATCATCGAAGATCTGATCGCGCAGGGATACGTCGGCGGACGAGTGTCGTTGGGCATTACAGCGCTGGATCTGACAACCCCTCAGCTCGCGGCTCAATACGGTTTCAAGACGCCGGGCGTCTATGTCCAGTCCGTCATCGAAAACTCCAGTGCTGCCAACGGCGGACTGCAGCCAGGCGATTGCTTTGTCTCCATTAACGATACGGCGATTGAAGCCATTTCCGACATTACTTCCATCCTCAATGAAAGCTCTGTCGGCGATCAGCTGATGATTACGGTGAAGCGTGACGGCAAGATCGTTGAACTTACCCTTACCCTGCAGGAAAAGAAAGGCTAAGCACGGCTTACCAAGCATTCTCAAACCTGATCAAAACGCGGATCTTAAGAATAGCTTCAGCTAAAACAAACGGAACGGTAAAGATCGGATACTTTAGGGTTCTTTCTGAACGCTGAGGAAAGCAGAGCTTTTAAAGAAACAATAGGCGCTTTAAATCTGTGACTATACAGATTCAAAGCGCCTTTGTTATTAGGGCCATAATTCATTACCTCGCGTTCAGAAAGAACCTTGTGTATTGTGTCCTCTTGTTGTTCCTTTTATATGACCTCTAATTAGACACGAAATGAGTAAGAAGTCATCAAGAAAAGAGCTTTTGCTTATTGAAAATCAGATTCAATTGAGCTACTATAATGTTGAAAAGTAAACTCAGAAAAGTTTTTTTAACATTTTTCTGTTTTTTGCGGGGCTTTTTCTGATTTTCCGCAATATTAGATATGAAGGAGGTCTTTCTCAATGGAAATCAGTAAAATTCCTTACCCTGATTTATCGCTTCAATCCCTGCCGTATTCCCTCCATCCAGATCAGCTTCGTGAACGTTTAATCACCCTTGACTTTCGGGAAAACGATGTATTCCGTTTTGCCCTGGGTGGTGAGGATGAAAAGTCCAGAAAGATTCGATTTGCTTATTTATCAGCGCTGTTTCATATCCAGGTTGTCCGAGCAGATATCAAAAATACGGAACCGATGAAAACCTATGAAAGGGAAAAAGGCGTGCGCTTCGATTTGCTTATCGAAGTTGAGGATGACAAAGGTCAGATTCTGCTTGTGAACATAGAAATGCAGAATTATCAGATGGGTCGGCGCTTATCGCTGCGCTCTCAGGGATACTTGGCACGAATCGTTGCCGACCAGCTCAATGCGGACAATCTTTATGAATTTAATCCCGTAGTTCAGCTGATGATTCTCAACCGGAGTCCGCAAGTGCAGGAATGGGATGGATATCTGCATCATTATCGATACTTCAATGAAGAAAAGGGCAAACGTCTACCTGATGAGCGATGTCAGATCCTCTGGATAGAAATGGATAAATTAGAGGAATTGGAAAGCAAACCCGTTGAAGAATGGAAAATGGAAGAAAAAATTCACTACATGCTTCGGTTCAGTCATATCGCAGAGAAACAGAACATCATTCATGAATTAGTCGAGAAGGAGGAAATTATCAAGATGATGGAAGAAAAGAAAGTGGACTTTTTAAGGGATACAAGTTTAGCGATTGCTCGATTGCGAGCCAAATTTGATGAATTGGATTATGAACTGGAAATCGCAGAAAGTCGGCTTGAAGGCAAACGCGAGGGTAAACTCGAAGGAAGACACGAAGGAAAACTTGAAGGTCAACGAACCTTGATTAAACTGCTTTTGGGAAAACGGATGGAACTTAGTACAGAGAATGAGGAGCAGATTGACAGTTTAGATGAACAAGCACTCTTAGAACTGACTCAGGTCATAGATACAATCTACACAGCACAGGATCTTCGACATCAAATCCAAACGATTACAAAACAGAATAAAAGAGCTGCAGAAACAATACTTTCCCGATGAAGTACCGAATTGGCAGAATTCAATCCAAGAAATTGGGTTTAGATACGAAAGACAGCCCCAACATGCTTTTCATCTTTTGAAAGTAAGCTCAGATTTGATGGATCGAGCCTTGAAAGACTCTGACATCAGAATGAATAAGTTTAAGTTGCTGGATCCGGCTAGATTAACAAAAAAGAAGGTCTGCTTTGTAAAAAGTATTTGCCAGAATGAGCGTGAAATCATAATCAAATAAAAGCGGGACGACGAAGTGATAAGCAGAGCTCAGTTCTTTCTGAGCTCTAGGTAAAGCAGAGCTTTTGAAGTAACAACAGGCGCTTTAAATCTGTGACAAATACAGATTTAAGGCGCCTTTGTTATAGAATCCATAATTCACTACCCAGAATTCAGAAAGAACCTACTTTGGATCTTCTCTGACAGTTCCATTATTCTGTTCAGGCTAACGAAAAAGAAAAGCAATCAAAGTCCTGGACTCTGACTGCTTCATTTCAATTTCTGAAGAATTCAATCTTCTTCCTTTTCAATATTTGCGGTTTTGATAACCTTTTCGGCAATCGGCTGCGGGGCTGGTTCATAGCGATCAAACTCAATCACGAAGGAACCGCGGCCCTGCGTCATTGAACGCAGCTCTGTTGAATATTTCATCATTTCAGCCATCGGCACTTCCGCCGTGATCTTCTGTTCTTTTTCATCCACTAAATCCATGCCGAGAATAATTCCGCGGCGTTTGTTGAAATCACCGATGATCGTGCCGGTATATTCCTCAGGAATCAGGACTTCAACCTTACCGATTGGTTCAAGCAGGATTGGTTTGGCTTTCGGCATTCCGGCTTTGTAGGCCAGACGGGCCGCGGCTTTAAAGGCAATTTCCTTCGAGTCGACTTCATGGTAGGAGCCGTCGGTCAGCGTTGCTTTGACACCGACAACCTTATATCCAGCCAGAACTCCCTTTTCCATGCATTCCCGCAGACCGGCTTCAACGGCTGGGAAATACTGCTTCGGAACAGCACCACCGAAAACAGATTCCGCAAAGACCATTTCATCCCCATCGCACGGTTCAAATTTAACGAAGACATGACCATACTGACCTGCACCGCCGGACTGCTTTTTATGCTTGCCTTCAGCTGTGACTGTGCCGCGGATCGTTTCCCGGTACTGAACCTTCGGCTCCGTGGTCGTAACTTCAACCTTATATTTGGATTTCAGCTTGCTTAAGATGACGTCGATATGCTGAACGCCCATGCCGTACAGCACCGTTTCCTTGGTTTCCTTATTCTTATCCAGACGGATTGACGGATCTTCTTCACACATCCGCTGCAGACCCATGCTCATCTTGTCTTCATCCGCTTTGGTCTTCGGCCAGATCGCAACGCCCAGCATCGGTTTCGGGAATTCGATTGGAGCATAGGTAACCGGCTTTAAGCGTGTTGCCAGCGTGTCGTTGGTATCGGTGAACTGCAGTTTGACAACCGCCCCGATATCGCCGGTAAACAGCTTGCCAACCGCAATCTGATGCTTGCCCTTGACGATATAAATCTGATTCAGTTTTTCAATCTTATCCTTCTGAACGTTTAAGACCTGAGCATCCGTGCTCATCACGCCGGTCATGACCTTCAGCAGGGAGATCTTGCCGACAAACGGATCAATGATCGTCTTGAAGACCTGAGCCGTAAACGCTTCCTGTTCATTGGTTTCCATCAAAATCGGAATGCCGTCCAGATCCAACGCTTCAATCATGCCCTTCTCAGCATAGCTTGGGAAGTACTCACGGATCAGATCAAGCAGACGTTCGATGCCGGTAACCTGGGTCGCACTGCCGCAGTAAACCGGACGGATATCCCCGTTGCGCACGCCGATGCGCAAGCCCTTGGCGACTTCATGTTCATCAAAGCTCTCGCCGCTGAAGAATTTTTCCATCAGTTCATCATCGGCCATCGCAATCGCCTCAGCGATCTGATTGTAATATTCTTCGACGATCTCTTTCAGCTCATCCGGTACTTCCTTCGGAGTTGTCCGATCGTCATAATACCAGGCTTTTTTACGCAGAATGTTGACAGAGCCGACAACCTTGCCCGCGCTTGTAATCGGAACTTCAAACGGAATGACCGTCTTGCCGAAATGCTCGCGCAGCTGATTGTAGGTCTGATCAAATGAAGCGTTTTCCTCATCAATTTTGTTGATGAAGAAAATTGTCGGCAGTTTCTTGCGGGTGACGATCTTCCAGGCTTTTTCTGTTCCCGATTCCACGCCGTCCTTCGCTCCGACGACGATCAGCGCATTATCGCCGACCGCGATACCGCACTGCGCTTCGCCCTCGTAATCCAGATAACCCGGCGTATCAATAAAGTTAATCTTGCATTCTTTCCATTCCACCGGCGCAATTGAAGTGTAGACCGACAAACCACGCTTGATTTCTTCCGCGTCATTATCCATGACGCTCGTTCCATCTCCGGTTTTGCCCAGCCGGTCCGTTGCCTGAGTAAAATATAATGCAGCTTCGACGACGCTGGATTTGCCAGCGCCGCTGTGTCCCATCAGAACGATATTGCGGACTTCATTCGCTAAATAATCTCTCATATGGCTTCCCCCTACTTCAAATGCTCTTTCAGCTCAGCAAAGCAGTGCTCACGGACATAATGAATAGCGAGGTTGCCCTGGAAATCTTTGATGCTCTTATCCGCACCCTGATCAAGCAGATACAGAACCAGATCAACATATCCGCCGTAGCTGGCTCTCATCAGTGCTGTGCAGCCGGCATTATCCTGAATGTTGATATCTGCGCCATGTTCGATCAGATATTTGATGACGTCCACCTTGCATGCCAGAACCGCTTCCATCAGCGCCGTTCTGCCCTTGCTGTCACGAGCGTTCACATTCGCTCCGTTTTCAACCAGATATTCAACGACTTCGCTCTGACCTAAGAAGGAAGCCCGCATCAGCGACGTCCGTCCGTTATCGTCATGAGAATTCACATCGGATCCTGCTTCAACCAGCATCTTGACAATTCCCAGATGACCTTTTTTTGCCGCGCCCATTAACGCCGTCTTATTGTTGACGTCACGAGCCCGAACATTTGCTCCATTATCCAGCAAGAACCGAACGATATCTTCATAACCGCGCTTAGCGCTGCGCATCAAGGCTGTCCGTCCGTCGCCGTTGGATACATTGACGTTGGCCCCTTTGGAAACACACGCACAGACTTTCGCGAAATCGCCGGCTGCCGCCGCATCCCAGAACTCTTTGTTTGTTTGATCCATAATGAATTCCTCCTTTTATTTATTCATCAAACATTGAACTTCCTGCGCATCATTCCGAAATTCGGAACCCCCTGTGATCTGCATCAGCAGGAGTATTCCTGAAAACTGAACCTTGTGCCCGATTCCTCAGTAATGGACAGCGATTCAAGATTCCATTTTCAGGCGTAGGCGGATCTGACATGTCGCTCAACTTTGTCTGCCTGAAGCGTTCAGCACCTGAATTTCGCTGACTCTTTCGCTTCCGAAGACAAAAAAGATGGACAGTCTAAATCCATCTTAAAAACAACTGATTTTTTCCCAAAAGAACCCCGCCGAAAACACCTTCAGCTCTATCATCTCCATTTTGAGGGGCAACAAAAACTAAGCCTTTCTTCTGGTCCATGATGTTTCACTCCATTCCGGTCTTGGTTCTTTATAGCTTTATTGTAACCGATTTCATTTTTTGTTCAAGACCTTTCTTGCCGAATTTCTATGAAAACTATGTTTTCGTTTGTTACATTTTGTAAACTCTTTCATTTTTGTTTTTTCCTGCTTTTTGGACTTCTTTTTTCACTGTGAAGTTGTTACAATGAAATCAAATGAGGAAAAGGAGATTCTTATGGAAGCCTGGAAAAATTACTTCAATGTCATGAACGAAATCATTGCCAAGGTCATGGACAGTCAGGGCGAGGCCATCATGCAGGCGGCAAAGCTGTGCGCCGACGTATCTGAGCACGGCGGTTTAATCTATGGCTTGGGAGCCGGCCATTCCCACCTGGTGATTGAGG
Source organism: Holdemania massiliensis (assembly GCF_022440805.1). Taxonomy (NCBI): domain Bacteria; kingdom Bacillati; phylum Bacillota; class Erysipelotrichia; order Erysipelotrichales; family Erysipelotrichaceae; genus Holdemania; species Holdemania massiliensis. The sequence goes on from NZ_JAKNTK010000001.1 coordinate 2,543,405, forward strand.
ATGCCTTCTGGCGGGCTGCCACAGTTGCCAACTACGCGGCGCTGCTGGAGCCCAGCGTTACCGGCACCTTTGATATTACCAAAAGCTATTTAATGGAAAACACATATGAGGTCGGCCGTCACATCGTTGATTATCATCGTGTTACACCCAACGACTGCATCATCATCATTTCCAATTCCGGCAACAACATCGTTCCGGTTGACGCTGCTCTGCGGGCCCATGAAAAAGGTATTCCCACGATTGCAATCACCGCGGTGGAATACAGCGACTACCTGACGACCAAGCACAAAAGCGGCAAAAAACTGAAGGATGTCTGCGATATCGTTCTGGACAACTGTTCGCTGATCGGCGATGCCGCGGTCGAAATAGAAGGCTTCCCAATGAAAATCGGCTCGACTTCTACCATTCCGGCAGTTTATCTGCAAAACGCGGTACTGACGCAGACCGTAGAACTGCTGGTCCAGCGAGGATTGGATCCAGACGTCTATTTCAACGGCCACATCGCATTTATGGACGCCTCGGCTGCCGATCACAACGACAAACTTGTCGACAAGTATTTTTACCGCATCCGCAATCTCTGATTTTCATAATCGGATAAGAGAAAACCGCTGATTCTGCCGGATAAGCAGAAAATCTGCGGTTTTTTTTGCTGCTGTGGTTTAGGCTTCCTGCCTATCGCTTTTAGAAAGTACGTGGATCAGCCGTTGCGCAGCTTCCTCAATCACGCTGCGGGGCGCTGCGATATTCAGCCTGATAAACGGTTTTTCACATTGGTAGTGGGAACCGCTGCTGCCGTAGATATGACAGCGGTTTTCAAACAAGTCTACAACCTCGGCGTCGTTATCGCAGCAGCCGCTGCAGTCTACCCATAACAGAAACGTCGATTCCAACCGCATCGGCATCAACGGAACATCAGCTTCTTTCAGCATCATTTTAAAAATCTCGGCATTTTGGCTGACATAAGCCTTGGCCTGCTGCAGCCATGTCTCTCCCGCTGGACTGTAAGCTGCCAGCGCGGCGGTGTGGGAAAAGGTCTGATTATTCATATAGGCCAGACTGTCCCGCTCATGCTGCAGCGCCTGAGCCTGATCGGCATCCGGAATAAACACAAAAGAACACTGCATTCCCTGAAGATTAAACGTCTTGCTTGGAGAAAGAATTGTAATGACGTTTTGATCTACAGCGCTGGCCGCCGTCATCGTTCCATATACCCAGTCCGCATGGATTTCATCCGCCAGCACCGTGACCTGATATTTCCGGCACAGCGAAAGCATCGCATCCAGTTCCTGACGCGTGAAAACCTTGGAGGTTGGATTGTGCGGCGAACACAGAATAAACAGCCGGACTTCCTGCAGCTTCGCTTCAAAATCGTCCAGATCCAGTTCATAATGATTCTCCTTCTGGATCAGTTCGTTCATCACGCAGCGGCGCTGGTTCAGTGTGACGACCTTGCGGAAAGGACTGTAGGATGGGTTCTGGATCAAGATTCCGTCACCCGGCTTGGTGAATGCCCGCAAACACAGAGCAATCGCCGTATTGACGCTGGGGGTGATCTGAATTGTCCGGGGATCCAGCAAGGCTGCGCTGTGTGCTTTTGCCCAGGCACACACCACCTTTGGCAGTTCCTCATCGAATTGCTGATAGCCGTAAAACGGATGTTCCGCCCGCTCGATGATCGCCTGCTGGATTGCCGGGCAGCAGGGCAGATCCATATCCGCCAGCGTCATCACCAGCGCATCCTGAGGCCGCTGCGCTGTTTTAACCGCATTATATTTGACACAGTGCGTCCCTTTGCGATCATGAATTTCATCAAAGTTCATCTTTTTTTCTCCCTCTGTTTTTTCCATTATACCACTCCATCCCCCTTTTTGCGGCAATAGAAAATGACCCGCAGTCAGGTCATTTCCGTTTTCATTTAGTTTGACTGCTCGTTTGCGTCCTCATCAATCCCTGGAATCGGCCGCAGCTGCGACATCAGCGCCTCCCAGGTCAGCCGGCCCACGATCCCGTCGGCATTTAAACCCTGATCACGCTGGAAGGCGCGCACCTGCTGATCAAGCTCGCTGTCAAATACGCCGCTGATCTTGGTTATACGGTAGCCTAGCGCCCACAGTGCATCCTGAGCGACGCAAACTTCTGTATTTTTATCGCCTTTCTGAATCTGCGCAAAGGGTACGAAATCACTGGCTGCTTCGTTTTGATGATGCAGATGGGCTTCAATCCGGGTGTGTTCCAGATCGGTAATGACATCAAACAATTCCTGGTCTTCCGCCAAAGTGACTAACTGCTGCAGCCCAGGCAGCGACAGATTGGATCCCAAATCGACCGCTGTTCCCAGCATATGCGTTAAAATCATCGGTTCATCTGCATCCCACGCCCGCCGAAACGCCCGGCTGACACGCGGCTTCTGCCCATAGCGGCGGATCAGCTCATTCACTGAATTTAAAAAGCGCCGGGTGGACCAGCCGATCGTACGGCTGTGGGAATTGCGCATAAACTCGCCGACAGTCAGCCGGCAGCAGGTCGTATACGGCATGTTGTCCGAACAGCGCAGCGAATACGTTTCCATGTTGTCCGTTTGGTCATTGTATATCAAAATTCTCATCGGTTTCACCTCCAGTATACCTTATGCGCTTTGTGGCGAAAGGCCAAGGCCAATGACCAAATGCACCGGCGTTAGGCAGGTTCCCTTTCCCCGCCGGCCTGGCGTCATACCCTGTTAATGAAAGGAGGATTTACTTTTATGGCTTATGTAATTCGCAGAGGTTATACTGGCTTGGCTGTCAAGAAGATGCAGCACTATTTAAATGTGCTGCGCACAACGTATCCTGACCTTCCGGTTCTGAAAGAAGACGGCAGCTTCGGTTCAGCGACCGAAAACGCCGTCATGCTTTTCCAAAGACATACCGGCTTAACCGCCGATGGCATCATCGGAACTTTAACTTGGGATAAGATTATCGCTAAATATAAAGCGAACCCCGATCCAGGACCTGGTCCGGATCCCGATCCCGGTACGGATCAGCCGCCGCTGGAATACGGCGATACCGGACTGGAAGTCCAGAAAATGCAGAACTATCTGAACAAGCTCACCCTGCCTTCAACGCCGATTACGGCGGACGGAGTTTTTGGTGCCAAAACCGAAGCCAAGGTCATCGCGTTTCAAAATGCGCACAGTTTGACCCCGGATGGCAAAATCGGTGAGAAAACCTGGGACAAAATCATCGCTCTGATCGACTAATGAAAAAATCGGGATTCCCAAACGGAGTTCCGATTTTTCTGTTTATTTCGGCGGGTTTTCCGGATGTTCCGCCTGCGATACCGCTTTTTTTACAGTTTCAAGATAGTTTTGAATCGTAATCGTGCATTGCGTCCGCAAATCTTCATTGACCGCTTTGCCTTCCTCATCAACATCCACGGCCTCTAAACCATGGGTGACAATGTAGTCTTCCAGCGCTTTAATCTGCTGACTCCAGCCTGCGATCGCCTGTTCGCCCAGCTTATACTGATCGCCCAGCGTTTTCTTCGTCGTATCTTCGGTGATTTCATCAATCGACACCCAGCTGATCTTCCCATCCTTCATCTGCACCGAAACGATCGGCGTTCCAAACGTCGTGGTTTCCCCTACGATATCACTGGCTTCCGTAATTGCCGGATCAATCGTCGGCGAAACCGTCGGTGCAGCACTGGGTGAAGCTGAAGGTGTTGGCTGAGGTTTCTTCTGATTCCAGGAACAGCCGGTCAGCCCAGCCAGACACAAAGCGGCGCACAGAATGATTTTCTTCATGAAACAGCCTCCTTTTCATTCTGCCTTTAGTCTGCCCCGCACCGCGGCGTTCTATCAGCCTGAAATCAAGAAAGCTATTAGGCTGTGAAATCTGCGGACTCCTGCGGCAGTTCCGCAAACCGAATTTCGATCTTAAACAGATCTCCATCAGCACTGACCTCAATCTGACCTTTCATCAGCGTTACAAACGTTTCCGCAATCGCCAAGCCCAAACCGGAACCTTCTGTCGACCGCGAAACATCGCCCCGGACAAACCGTTCGGTCAGCGATCCCGGATCAAATTTCAGTTCGTAATTCGCAATGTTTTTAAAGCTGATGCAGATCTGTTCCTCGACTCGCTCAATCTGAATATAAACACGGGTATTTTCCATGGAATACTTAATCGCGTTGGTAATCAGGTTATCAAAGACATTATACAACCGGCCGCCGTCTGCCAGAATGTAGCCAGGAGTATCGAGGTATTGGATTTTAAACTCCAGCGTGCTGGCTTCAATTTTTTCATCCAGCTCCGCCAGCGTCTGCATCAGAAGTCCGTTAATTTCCAGCTTCCGCAAATCCATCTGCAGATTGCCGCTGGCCGCCTTGGAAATTTCAAACAGATCCTGAATCAAATTCTTTAACCGCACGCTCTTCTGCGTGATGATGCGCACGTAATCACGGGCATATTCCGGCTGAATCTCAGCTTTGGTCAACAGATCCGAGTAGTTGATCAGCGAGGTGATCGGCGTTTTCAGATCATGGGAAACATTAGTAATCAGCTCAATTTTCAGCTTCTCACTCTTAAGCTGTTCTTCAACCTGATGGCTTACGCCTTCCCGGATCTTTTCCAAATTATCGCTGACTGGCTGCAGCGGACTGCCTTCGCTCAGCTCAAAGCTTTCGTTCAGCACACCGCTGCGGATATTTTCAACCTGCTGCGCCAGCGCGGCAGAATCCTGCATGAACAACATCATCCGGCGGATGTAGAGAAACAGCACCAGAAAGGCCGCGGCAAAGATCAGAACAAAGACCAGAATTCCCATGAAGCCCAAAAACGCGGAGAACATCATCGACCAGAGAATGAAAGCGCAGATGACTTCAAAAACAACCAGAAGCAGAAATTCCGTCAGCCATTTTTTCTGATAGCCATACGGACCGCTGATCAAGCGCACCGTCTTCATCGCGGAACTCAGAATATTGTGATGGAATGGCTTTAAGCCATAGAAATGCAGTTCATTCACCAGCACATACAAGCCCCAAAACAGCACGGTCACCGCCAACGGCAGCGGCAGTCCCAGCGAGAACAGCATCATCATTAAAACTAAGCCCAGCCCCAGTTTAACCTCAATCCAAAAATTTAACGTCAGCTGCGCCAACCCTTCATTAAATGCTGTGATCGGAGCGCGCTTGAACACCCCATAGGCCAGCGTGATAAAAAACAGGCACAGCGAGGAATAAAAGCAAATCTTCAGATTGTTCATCGACTCCTGAAAGTACGTGTAGCTGTAATACATCGGCGTATTGTAAGCCAGCTGATCGCCGATCACCAGCGCCAGCCGCTCGACTTTTTCCTGTGAATACAGCTTTAACAGGCTGACTGCCATTTCCGCTGTTTCCCGTGTGATCGTCTTCTGATCAATCAGGAAATACGCTCCGCGATAGGTTATCTGCGGGGTTTCTCCCTGCTGCCACGTCAGCATCATCATGCCCTGACTGCCGTACTGCTGCAAAAACTGATCATAAGTCAACTTCAGATCATCGTCGCTGTTGAAATAAATATCATGCTGCTCGACGACATAATGCAGATTGTAATACAGGTCTTCCTGAACCTCTCCCGACAACGGCGGTTCATCGTAAAGCAGATGCGCCAAATCCTGCAGGCTCTGCTGAATCATCTGTTTGGGATACAGCACCTGATGACCCTGGGTTGAATACAGCGTTTCCACCGTCAGCGCCGAGGTAAACAACAGCCCCGTCAACAGAACGAAAAAAAGCAGGAACGCCAGAAACCCGCTAGTTTTTCTCGATCTTGTATCCAATCCCCCACACCACCTTTATATACCGCGGATTCTTCGGATCAATTTCAATCTTCTCACGAATCCGCCGAATATGGACGGCAACCGTGTTTTCACTCTGGAAGCTTGTTTCATTCCATACCCGCTCATAGATTTCATCAATTGAAAACACGCGGTTCAGATTGGTTAAAAACAACTCCAGAATCCGATATTCGATCGGTGTGACCTTGACCGGCTCGCCTTCCAGCGTCACCGTTTTCGCCTCCAAATCAATACTTAACCCACCGACTTCGATCACCGTTCCGGTTTCCGCCGTCGCCCCCAGCTGCATGTAGCGGCGCAGCTGCGATTTAACCCGGGCAATCATTTCCAAAGGATTAAACGGTTTGGTAATATAATCATCCGCACCGATGTTCAGACCCAGCACCTTATCCATGTCCTCCGACTTGGCAGACAGGATAATAATCGGAATGTTGGATGTTTCACGAATGTGCATGATCGCCTGAATCCCATCCATCCTCGGCATCATCACGTCCATCAGAATGCAGTGAATTTTCTGCTGGTTCAGAATTTCCAGCGCTTCCAGTCCATTATACGCTTTAAAAATTTCATAGCCTTCGCTCTTAAGATAAATTTCGATCGCGTCGGCGATCTCATGATCATCGTCCACGACTAAGATTTTATAGTTTTCCATATTCCCAATCCTTTCCGCTCTTCTATTTTATAACCTTACCAAACAATTCTTAAGCGTTTCCATTCTTTTCCTTACAGTTTTCTTACAAATCCCCATTTAATAAGGCTTTCCACGTATCGTAGTCCGGCATGTGGTGACGAATGACCGTGTAAAAGCGCTGGGAATGATTCGGTACGATCAGATGCGCATATTCATGCCATAACACGGAATTAACGCACGCTAAGGGGTAATGAATCAAATTCAGATTCAGCGTGATTTTGGACTTGGCCGGAATACAGCTGCCCCAGCGGCTTGTCATCCGCCGGTAATGGATCGTCGGAGCAGCCAGATGATAGTCTGCAATCACCTGATCCCATTTTGGCCGCAGTCGTTCGACTTCGGCTTCCAGGCTGCTCTTGGCAAATTGATCGAAGGCACGCTGCTTTGTTTCCGGACAGGCATCGGCGCCATAAAGAATTAAGCGATCCGGCTGCAGCCGGGCTTTGCCTTTGCCAATCACCCATTGCAGCTCGACCGGTTTGCCGTAAACGGCGATCTTTCCGCTGGCCGGTTGGGACTGCTGCGCCTGACGACGGGCCAGCTTTTCCGTATGGGCCTCAATCCAGCTGCGCTTCGCTTCCACAAACCGCTGAATTTCTGCATTCGAACAGGCATACGGCGCGCTGATAAGCAATTCATCCGGACTTTTTAAGCGCAGAATCAAATTGCGGATCGGTTTGCGCTGAACCGATACCCGCAGAATTTTCCCATTGATATTTAAGCTTTCCATCGCCGCACTCCTTTTGGGATTCATTATAACATAAAACCGAAGACTAGAAAACGGCGCCAAGGACAGCGCCGTTTCTTTTCCTGATTTCTTTAAGTTCTTTGCGGTTAATTTAATCACTGATTTTCAAATCGCCGCTGATTGTCTTGACCGCGATTTGGGCATGACCATCCCCAGCGCTCAGCTGACGGCCGCGGCGTTCCAGCGGCAGATGGATATGCGGCCGCAGATCACCGGAAATCGTCGTGAAGCTGCAGACAAAACCCGTGGTATGCGGCAGGGTTAAATGAATATCGCCGCTGATCGTATCCAGTTTCAGACTTTCAGCTGCTTCAATCGCAAGATCAAGATCGCCGCTTTTGCTTTCCGCCAGCACCGCCTGGAAACAGCCCTGAATATCTAAATCGCCTGAGGTTGTACGGAACTTGCCCAGTTTACCATGGGCCTGGGTCAAATCAAGGTCTCCGCTGATCGAAGTGGCTTCAATCAATTCACCGCGGACTGCCGCATGAATATCGCCGGAAGCCGACGTAAACTGAACAGCCTCGGCATCAAGCGCGCGAATATCGATATCTCCGCTTTGCACCGACGCCGCAAACTTGCCGCAGTGAAGGATTTCCGGCAGCCGGATATCGCCGCTCATACTGCTGATCTTGACATCCAGACTGGCTGAAGGCAGCGTAACATCCAATCGCAGATGTTCTCCCGCTCCCGCCCGCAGCCAGCTGTTCTGCAGGCGAATCACGCGGATGGCATAGACGTCATTCTCCTGAACTGTTTCAAGCCGGTAATTATGCACCCGCAGCGGATTGCGGTTATCGTAGAAATCCACTAAAACATCATTTCCAGTTCCCTGCTTCAATGTGATATCCGCACTTTCGGCTTCAATGCTGACCATCGACAAGGCATCAATCTGGGTTTGGGATTCCGCCTGAGCCTGACGATGCGGACGGGTATTCAGTTCGCTGATCAGTTCTGCCGGATCGCCCAGCTCCTCGCTGATTTCCTCTTCGCTGCGGCCTTCGCTCAGCCCCTGTTCAAAGTGATCGGTAAAATCCTGAAGAATTTCCTTTGCGGTTTGTTCGTCAACGGCCTCCAGATCCATTTGCAGCCGTTCCATGTATTCTTTTCTGTTCATGCTTCTCCTTTCCGGATGAGTTCATCCACTAATCGCACAAATTCCTGCCATTCGCCTGTCAGCTGTTGTTCATGGGATCGGCCTTTTTCCGTCAGCCGATAGTATTTGCGGGCCGGACCTTCCGCAGACTCCACCAGATAAGTGTCCACGTCGCCGTCATCCTTCAGCCGTTTTAAGATCAGATACAGGGTTCCCGCCGCAACCGTCATTTTCTGTGAGATCGCTTCGGTCAGCTCATAGCCGTATTTCTCTCCCTGCGCCAGCAAGGACAGCACGCACATTTCCAGTACGCCTTTCTTAAACTGAGCGTTCATCCAATCCCTCCTTCTAACAAGATAATATCACTAGCTATTCTATAATGCAATATACTATTCATTAAAATTTTAGAAATTGTGAGGCTTTTTTGAATTTTCCGCAATAGTATAGATGGAGGATAAACAAATGAAGAAAAAAATTGCACTCACAATCACCCTCGGATTGACCTTGTTTGGATTGATCATCAGCGGTTTCTATTTTTTCCAACATGAACTGAACCGGCGTTTAGACTTGGTCTCTGTTCCCGTCAGTACATCCAGCTTACCCCCGCGTCATACAATCACAGCCCAGGATCTGACCTGGATTGATGTCCCTTCCGCCTATCTGCAGGCCGATCTGCTTTTGAGCGAAGCGGAGCTTGTCGGTTGTTGGACACGCTTAGAAAGCATCATTCCGCGCGGTTCCTTCTTTTATGAAGAAATGGTTGAAAGACCTGAGGAAATGACTGATTTCAGTATCACGACCTTGAAGGAAGGCCAGGCTGTTTTTCCTTTGGCAGTTTCGATTGATGAGATCAGCGGACAATTAATGCAGCCTGGACAGCAGGTTGATTTGTATGTATACGGCCAATGGTCGGATGGTCAGGAAATGATGGATTGTCTGCTTCGCGGCGTACGCATTCTGGAACTGCAGAATCGTTATGGTGAACGGATTGATCAGGCTGAGGACACCCTGCCTTCTACTGTGCTGCTGGCCGTTGATCAAGCCTATCTGTCTCCTTTATCTATTGCGGAGAAGAAAGGACGAATCGAACTGTATCTAACCGCTGACAGTTATAATCAGGCAGAATGTATCCTGGCAGAAGAATCCGAGGTTCTCCGCTGGCTGAAAGAGGAACGATAGTCTTTGTTACTATTGACAGACAGAAAAGAAGCCACGAACACGCTATGAGTTAAAAGTCAGAAGACTTCTTTGTCAAGCGATTGGGAATGAATGGGCACTTTTTGGGAGTGAGTAGACAGATTAGAAGAAATAAAAGGAATAAAGTGCTAAATGTTAGAAAACTTCTTTGTCAAGCGATCGGGAACGAATAGGCACTTTTCGGGAGTGAATAGACAGGTTAGAAGAAATAAAAGAGATAAGAACTGAATGTTAGGTAACTTCGTTTGTTAAGCAATTGGGAACGAATAGGCACTTTTCAGGAGCGAATAGACAAGTTAGAAGAAATGATAGAGATAAGCACTGAATGTCAGAAAGCTTCATTTGTCAAGCAGTTGGGAGCGAATAGGCACTTTTCGGGAGCGAATAGACAAGTTAGAAGAAATGATAGAGATAAGCACTGAATGTCAGAAAGCTTCATTTGTCAAGCGATTGGGAACGAATAGGCACTTTTCGGGAGCGAATGGGTTAATAATAAGATTTGAATTATTCCTATGGATTTAGAAGTATCTGCAACTTTGGTAACAAGCAAAAGAAAAACCGGATTGCTCCGGTTTAGAATTTCAATTTTTTTACGCGCCCGTAGCCTAACGTCCGCGGTCCAGTATGCGCCATGATAATCGGTCCCATAGCATGTATCGTTACTGGCTGACCAATGCGTTCTTCCATTTGCTGCTTTAACTCTTCAGCTTCTTCTTTCATGTCCGCTTCGACGATCATCCATTCATATTCGTTGGGATCATCAACTTGGGCAATGGCATCCAGTCCCACTTGATAGGCTTTTTTTACCGTCCGAACTTTGCCAAGAACATCAATGCCGCCGTGTTCCACTTTCAGGATTGGAACAATCTTTAAAAGATTACCCAAAGCGGCAGCCGCGGCGGATATCCGTCCGCCTCGTTTCAGATATTCCAGCTTCTCAGGAATTAAGGCAGCCCACAGCTCAGCCTCTGCTTCAATCTTATTCTTGATTTCTTCGCAGCCATGTCCTGCCTGGATTTGATCCTGTGCCCATTGGCACAACCAGGCTAACGGATAACAAGCAAAGCGGGCATCGACAACGGTAACCCGTCCTTCAAAGGCCGCCGATGCAGTCAAGGCAGACTGATAAGATCCGCTTAAGCCTGAAGAAAGTGGAATATAAAGAATTTCATCATATTCCTTTAATAAATCGCCCCATTGCTGGATCAGTTTGCCCAAATGCGCCTGAGACGTTTTCACGATGGCACCTTGTTCCATCTTTCGGATAAACTCTGGTGTCTTGATCTCCATTTCTTCAATGTATTCCTGACCGTCGATCATCAGCGGGAAACGCATCACGGCCAATTTCATTGATTCAGCCTGCTGAGTATTAATATCAGCGGATGAATCTGTCATTACTGCAATTTTTGGCATCTTTTTCACCTCGTGCTTTACAATTATACCATAAGACATTCTAGGGCAGGGAAGACTTTTCTAAGTTTCCCCGGTTCTTTCAAATTTATTAGACAAATCTTTCAAATTGCCTAGTTCTTAGAAAAATAGCATTTTAAGAAAAAGGACACCTGAAACCAGATGTCCTGTAAGAACTATTTATGGGGCGATCGACGAGACTCGAACTCGCGAATGCTGGAGCCACAATCCAGAGTGTTAACCAACTTCACCACGACCGCCATCAGCAAGTATTATTGTAACCCAGATAACCGTATTTGTAAAGCATAAATTTAAAAAAAAGATAATTGTCCCAATTGAAAAGTTAAGCAAAAACAAAACAGCCGTCCGTTGTTCTGCATTGAGAACAAACGGACAGCTGTTTGACTAAGCTTTAATGTTAATTGTATTGCCGTCTGGGCCAGGTGTTGTCGTCAAATATTCAACGATCTTCGTCCGGGCATCCGGCTTGCTTGGCTTGCAGGCTGAAGCTGAGGCAACTTCACCAGCCACCATGGCTTCCGCCATACCGGAACATCCGGCAAAGCCGCAGCTTCCGCAGTTGTAGCCTGGAAGCATGGCCGTTACCTTTTCAACGCGTTCATCGACTTCAACTTTGAACACGTTGGAGGCAATCCCCAGAATCAAACCGAGAACGGCACCGACCACAAACATCATGATAATTGCTGTAATCATTCTTTATTCTCTCCTTTTGATTGTTTCAACACAGGGTTGTGAGCGCAGGAAGTAATCTTGCAGCCCTCACACTCCGCCGTCAGATCCTCGCATCCCTCAGGTACCGGCGTTTTACTATTCAGATAGTAGAACAGACCAAACAAAGCCCCCAGCCCCAATAAGACAAGGATTGCGATCATCATCGATTAAACCAGTCCGGCAAAACCGCTGAACGCCAGCGCCATCAGCGCAGCAACGATCAGAGCGATTGGATTGCCCTTGAATGAAACCGGGGAATCCGCCGCATCCAGGCGTTCCCGGATCGTGGAGAAGATGTAGAGAACCAACGTAAAGCCGATTGGGATGCCAATCGAATAGACCAGCATTTCAGGGAAAGTAAAGCCCTGCTTAATGTTGTCCAGTGCTACACCCAAAACAGCACAGTTCGTTGTGATCAACGGCAGATAAATTCCCAACGACTTGTATAAAGCCGGAGAGAACTTCTTGATGAACATCTCAACAAACTGAACAAAGGAAGCAATGATCAGAATGAATGACAGCAGATCCATATATTCCAGCGAATTCGGTTCCAGAACCAGCTTGTACAAGCCATAGGTCAGGATTGAAGCACCGAAGATAACAAAGGTTACCGCTGCGCCCATGCCGATTGCTGAGCTCTTGTTCTTGGAAACACCTAAGAATGGGCAGACACCGAGAAACTGCGACAGAATGACGTTATTGATCAGCACTGCCGAAATAAATAAAGTAAACAGGTTAGCCATTGTTACTTAGCCTCCTTTTTCGCAGCCTTCGCCGCTTGGGCGTTTTTATACGCCGTCAATGCCGCCGCCAAAACTGCAAAAGTCAGAAATGCGCCGGTTGGGGAACCAAACATCGAGATTGTGAAGCTTTCCGGAATCAAACGGACTTCAAAAATCAGCTGATTCGTGAATGGATTTGTAAAATTAATCAATCCTGTCGCAAGAATCTGACGGATCAGCGACATGACGATTAACGCACAGGTATAGCCTAAGCCCATGCCCAGACCATCCAGGGCGGAATCCAGCACACCGTTTTTACTGGCGAAAGCTTCTGCACGGCCAAGGATGATGCAGTTTACGACGATCAGCGGCAAAAACAGACCTAATGCTGAGTCAATCGAAGGCGCATAAGCCTTGACTAAAAGTTCAATACTCTTAACCAGTGCCGCAATGACGACGATATAAACAGGAATTCGGATTTCATCCGGAATAATCTTACGCATCAAAGAGATGATGACGTTGGACAGAATCAAAACGATAATAACGGAAACGCCCATGCCGATAGCATTGTTGAGCGATGTGGTGATGGCCAGTGTGGAACAGCATCCCAGATACAGCCCGAATACGGGATTTTCGCGGATGAAGCCCGCTGTAAAATTCTCTTTACGATTCATTGTTCATCCACCTCATTTCTGGCTGGCCGCGAACGCCGCGCGGACAGCTTCAATTGCGGAATTGCTGGTGAAGGTCGCGCCGGATTTCACGTCAACCTTGGCAATTTCATCCTCCGACTTCAAGCCGGCAAAACCTGCCAGATAGTCGTCGTTGACGGTATCGCCAACGCCTGGTGTATCGTTGAAAGCGGTCATCTTCACGCTGACAACTTCCTGCTTTTCGGTGTCGATTACAACTTCATATTCATTATCACCCTGAAAACCTTTTGCTTTTACAGTATAGGTTTCAAGGGCGCCGTCAGCAGAAGTCAGCACAGCGGCATCCTCGCCCGCGTTGTCAGCTCCGGCTGTCGGCTGATCAGCTTCCACAGTAAAGACGGCATTCCATGCCGCTTTGACAGCGTCAATCGCAGAATTGCTCGTATACGTAGCCCCAGATTTCACATCAACTGCACTGATCGCATCCGCGGTATTCAAGCCGGCAAAGCCTGCCAGATATTCATCGTTGACAGCATCACCAACGCCTGGTGTATCCGCAAACGTCGTCATGGCAACGCTGAGGACTTCCTGGCTGTCCTTATCAATCACAACGGTATAGGTGTTGTTGCCCTGGAAGCCTTTTGCTTCCACAGTAACCGTAACCTGACTGCCGTCTTCCTGCTGATCAAGAATCGTTGCGGATGAAGCTGGTGCTTCCGGTTCCTTCGTCGTTTCCGGAGCTGTCGGTGTGCTCGGTGCCGGAGCTGCATTGCCGCTTAAAGAAGCATAAACGGCTTTCGCTGCATCCAAGCCCTTAACCACGGCCGTTGAGGAAATCGTAGCGCCGGAAAGCGTATCGACCTTATCACCGGTCGTTTTGCCAATTACCGTATTTCGGAAATCATCTTCCGCTACACGGCTGCCGATTCCGGAGGTTTCCGAAATCGAAATTACATCATATCCTACAATTTTGGAATCATTATCGATGCCCAAAACAAACTTAATCGTATCTTTGAAACCAGAAGTTTCGACCTGGAACATATAACCTTGGCCTTCGGCCTGATAAACTCCAGTGACTAAGCCGGATTCATCCGTATACTCTGTCACTTCGGCATAGGTTGTGCCCGGGAACACTTTCTCCAGACTGCCCATCACTTCAGCCAAAGCATTGGCATTGATCTTGGCCGCGGTAACTTCATTGACTGCCGCCAATAAACCGCCCGCCAAGGCGCTGACAATGGCTAAGAAACAGGCCAGATATAAAGTTTTTTTCATTTCTGACCCTCCTTAATTTCCGGCTGACAATGCCTGAAGCACTGCATCTTTAGCCGATTTGCTGGTATAGGTTGCGCCGGATACGTTATCCACGGCATTGACATCCGCTTCACTCTTTGCTCCGACAAACTGGCTCAGGTATTCATCATTCACACCATCACCAATGCCCGGCGTATCGTTGAATTCCGTCATCTTGACGCTGACAACTTCACCCTTGGCTGTATCGATAACCACTTCAAACTGGTTATCGCCCTGGAAACCATGCTGAGTTACATTGTAGGTTGTTTCCGTACCGTTGGTTGCCCCAGCCTCAGCCGAGCCTGCAGCGACCGGCTTGATCGTGCTGCCGACCAGCAGCGTAATCGCTAAGCCTGCAACAAACAGAATCACCAGATTCCGGATATTTTTGGATTTCATCTTGATCTGCTGACCATCGGTTAAGCTTTCAATCCATGGTGTCAGCATGTTCATGATCAGAATTGAATACATGACGCCTTCCGGCAGATTGGAACGCAGACGCAGCACAATCGTAATCACTGCGCAGCCGATCGCAAACATAATCCGGCCGGCCGCACTGGTCGGATTGGTCACCGGATCGGTCATCATGAAGACGGCACCGAACATTGCACCGCCCGTCAGAAGATGGAATAACGCATAGCTGATCGGAGCTCCGTGCATCATCCCGACACCCGCTCCCAAAACAAACAGCGTAATCAGATAGGTTGCAGGTACACGCCAGTCAATAACCTTGCGGATCGCTAAGATCACGCCGACGACCAGAATCACCAGCGCACTCGTTTCTCCGATCGCCCCCGGATACAGACCAACAAACATATTGCCCACGCCGCCAAACGGCTTCAGGAAGCTGCTCATGCCCTCGGCAGAGTTAATGATCCAGTTCTGTGCCGCCATTGAAGAAGTCGGCGTCGCTCCGGTCACGATATCAGCAGCCGCGGCTCCTGCGAACGATGCAAAGATCGTCGCCCGGCCCACCGCCGCTGGATTGAAGATATTCTGTCCAAAGCCGCCAAAGACCAGCTTGCCGAAGAAGATCGCGATCACGGTTGCCACTGCTAAAGCATAGTATTCAATCGACAGCGGGCACATCATCGTCAAAATGATGGCAGTTACCCATGGATAAGAATTTTTCAAGCTGTTCAGAATGTCCTTTTTAGTAAAGACACACCACAGAATCTCCGTTCCGCAGGCACTGACAATCGCCGTGATCATCAACAGAATTGCCCGCAAGCCGTAAGATGCTGAAAAATTGCTGAAATAGTAATACAGTGAAAATGCAAATACCGCCAACAGCCCCAAGGTCAGCTCGCCCATGATCCGGCCGGTGCTCTGACCATCACGATAGTTCGGGGACGGTTTAAAATTAAATTTCATACAAACTCCCCTCCTTATTTCTTAGCGCGCAGAGCCATGTAGCGCTTCGCTCTCCGGACGCCTTCAGTGACGTCGATTTTCGATGGGCAGACATAGGTGCACATGCCGCATTCGATGCAGTCCATGATGCTTAATTTTTCTAACATCGCCACATTCTTGGACTTTTCCGCCTGGTTGATCCGCACCGGCTGCAATCCGGCCGGGCAGTGATCCGAACAACGTCCGCAGCGCAGACAGGCAACCTGGTTGACCGGCTTGTTCTTCAAGACCGTCAAGGCGTTGCTGTACGGCGTGATGACAAACTGATCGGTTGTAATCGTCTTGCCCATCATTGGACCGCCTGCGATCAGCAGCACATCTTCCGTACTGTATCCGCCGCAGGCTGCGATCACATCAGCCGCTTTTACGCCTACCGGAACCAGTACGTTGGCCGGCGTATTGATGCCGTCGCCGCTGACCGTCACATATTTGTGAGTGATCGGCATGCCCTTGCTTAAAGCCTGACCGAAAGCAATTGCCGTCGTCGCATTGTTGACAATGACTCCGACTTCACCCGGCAGCTTTTCATAACGCTTCTTGGTAATTTCGTATACCAGCGTCCGTTCCCAGCCCATCGGATAAACATCCGGAACTTCCTTGACATTGATGTTGCTGTAATCCTTAAAGGCTTCGACAACGGTTGGAATGAAATCCTTCTTTGTCGTCTTGATCGCAATGGCCGCTTCCTTGGCACCTGACATTTTTAACATCGCTGCTACGCCAGTAACCAGATCCTGCATATTCAGGCTGGTGTTCTTATAATCCGCCGTAATGTACGGTTCGCATTCGACCGCGTTAATGATCAGCAGATCAATGCCCTTGCAGCCTCTGTACTTGACATAGCTTGGAAATCCTGCGCCGCCGCAGCCGACGATGCCGGCATTCATCATGAAGGTGACTAATTCCTCCTGCGTTGCCGTTTGATAATTCAATGTGCCGAATGGCTGTTCCTCTTCGTTTTTGCCATCATTTTCAATGACAAGATGATCGACCGGCCGCAGGCCAGCATGCATCATTTTCTGGATGCCTTTGACCGTACCGGATACAGATGAAAAGTAAGGAACTGTAAAATGATCATTCCGCTTGGCGATCATCGTTCCGACTTTTACACTGTCACCTTCCTTAACCAACACTTCAACCGCTGTTGAATTACCGTTAATTAAAGGAATGTATACAAGGCTGCCCGCTTCAACCTTGACAAGCTCGGTATGACTTGTAAGCTCTTTGTGACCATCCAGATGCTTGCGCATCGGTCCCGTTAATAGTGACATTCCGTCCACCTCTTCCTTTCCTCAAATACCGAAAGCTTTGGCAAACACAAAAAATCGACGATGATCGATTTTTTCATTATCCGCCTTGCGCTTCGGAGCTATTATAGCATTATCGCTATTAATTTTAAACGTTTTTTCCCTATCTATTTAATGAAATTTTAAGTTTTTTCACGATATCCCGGCTTTGAAAATGTTTCCTTTGGGTAGTATCGCTCTGAGTTTTATGCTAGAATCATCACGGGTGATTCAAATGAATAAAAAATGGATGCCGCTGGCATTGTGCGGCCTATTGATGTTAGGCGGCTGTCAGAGCCGGCCCAAGGAGCCGGAACTGACGCGTTATTCCAACATGGCGCTGGACGCCGGTTTTGATACGGTCATGACGTTGACCGGATATACGGAAACAGAAGATCAGTTCAATCAGTATTTCGCTGAAATGAAGCAGCTGTTTCTGCACTACAACGCACTGTTTGACGTGTATAACGATTACGCTGGACTCAACAATATCAAAACGATCAACGACAACGCCGGCATTGCCCCGGTCAGTGTGGATCCTGAGATCATCGAGCTGTTAAATACCGCTCGGCAGTTCTACGACCTGTCTGAGGGCGAGTTTGACGTCACAATGGGCGCCGTGCTCAAAATCTGGCATACCTATCGGGATGAAGGCATCGCACAAAACAACGCCGGACAGCTGGGACAGGTTCCTTCTGTTGAGCAGCTGCAAAAGGCGCAAGCCTGCACAGGATGGGATAAGGTTGAAATCAATGAAGCAGACAGCACGGTCTATCTGAATCAAAGCTGCGCTTCGCTGGACGTCGGCGGGATTGCCAAAGGCTTCGCCGCCGGCAAGGTACAGCAGCGCTTAATTGAAGCGGGTTTAGTCCACGGTACCGTGGATGCCGGAGGCAACATCTGTACGATCAACAACAAGCCGGGCAATCAGGACTGGCGTGTTGGCATCCGCAATCCGTCCGGCAACGGTTCGCTGGCAATCGTTGAGCTGCCAGGCTCCGCAGCCTTCGTATCCAGCGGAGATTATGAACGCTTCTACGCTGCTGAAGACGGCAGCGTCTATCATCACATCATCGATCCGCAGACGCTCTTTCCTGCAACTTATTACCATCAGGTCACGATCATCACGGAGAATTCCGGATTTGCGGACGCCTTGTCCACGGCTTTGTTTACCATGAGCTACCAGGATGGGCTGGCCTTGATCGAACGGTTCCGCAACACCTATCCGGATCAGCCGATCGAAGTCATGTGGGTAATGGATCCCGATCAGGTGCCATCCGGAGTAACCAGCACCGCCGCGGGCGAATATGCCGTTATCATGACGGATTCGATGAAGAACTATCTAGCCCAGTAAAATCAACAAAAAATCTCAGTCAAAAGTAAACTGAGATTTTTTTATTTTATTCGGATATAATCTGCGGATTTAAAGCACAACACGCTAAAACACAGTCTATTGTCAAAGTTGTTTATCTCCTCCCAGTCCTTTCCGTCAGGAAAAAAACTGTAAAAGTACCGCAAGAATCCAAGAACAGCACACTATCCGTAAAATAAGCTGCATTCTGCTCCTTGTATCTAATGGCAAGTTTTCCCCATTATGAATTTAATCCCCATTCCGAATGTGCCTGCATTTGATTAAAAACCTGTCAACGTGTTTACGAAAGTTGTTTCGACTATCCGCAGTCAATGTTATAGCGCATATCGCTGCAATTTGTTCAACAACCTGATCGATATTTAAATTATCAGTGTGGATTTTATACTCGGTTATATCCTCATCAAACGCTCGGATACATCTGTCGATCTGCTGCGCGGCCCATGACTGCCTTCCTTCAAGTCTGGAAGCAAGTCGCCGCAAAAGGGTTTTCTTCTCAGCATATAAAATAATATGTTTTATGTCATATTTTTCTGATAAATAAGCAATAATCTCTTCATAGTACTGCCTGTTCGTGATCGTCATTGGAACAATAAGGTGACCCGCATAGTGCTTTGAAATATAGTCCAACATATCACAGTTAAACTTACGCCACATCGGATAATCTTGAAAATCATTTTCGCTTATTGACAACGGTATATTTTTGGCAATGAAAAATCCAGTATTTTCAGGATCATAGACATACGAATTGGGGATTCTGCGCTGCAATTCATAGGCAGCTTGTGTTTTTCCTGAGCCAAAAGCTCCATTTATCCAGACAATCATCTTGTCACCTCCAGAAGCTTGTCATTCCCAAATTACCAATTTTATATATAGTATCACAATTTTGCGAATTTTTATTGTCGCTTTACCCTGATGCAATAACTGAGCTATAGCCTATACATCAGCTCAAGCAAGACAAATTCTAATCCTTTTTTATTGTCTTTTTAGACAAAGCCGTGGGTCTGTCTATTCTCTGGTCTTTTTATTTTTTCCTGCTTTCTTTTGCGTTACAGCCCCTTTCCGATAGTGGCAAACGAAAATCCTTATTGCCACAACCGCACAATGGACTTTCACCGTCCAGTTATCACCCTTGTCGGGGTGTATTAATAGAGTAGAGGGAAAGTTTTAACTTTCGCCCCTCTCATTGAACCGTACGTACGGGTCTCGTATACGGCTCTACATTTATATCGAATCACAAACTCTTAAGATAGTATTCTAGGGGATTGACTAAACCTGGTCTGTCCCCTTTCTTTATGCCTAAAACTTTTGGTGATAATGTAAAGTTTACGATATTCATCCCACTTCTTTTATACCACCCTAATCTCGTGTTAGCACACTTATAGATATCTTCTTCGCTAAACTTACATTTGCTCACTATATTTAGCTTCATTAGATTTCTATATATCGTCTTTGGTTTCTTCCATTGCTTGATGATGATACATCGTACCTTATGGCGTAGCCATTGCCCAAATTCATCAAGAAACATTTTAATGCTACCTATCTTAAAATAGTTTATCCAACCTCTTACAGTTTGATTTACTTTCGCAAATGTAACTGCCAGCGGTCTTGATATGGCATGTTTTCTCTTCATCAATGTTTTAATCTTAGAATACAGTCGTTTCTTTCTATCTTTCGTAGGTACGCATTTCCAATCTTGTCCATTCTTATAAAAGGTAAATCCTAGGAATTGCCCTTTCGTTGGGCGGACGACTTTTGTCTTTGTTGCACTCACTTTCAAGAATAGTTTTCTCTCTAGCCATGATGTCACTGACTTCATTACACGGTTCGCACTCATTTCGCTTTTGACGAAGATCATACAGTCATCGGCGTATCTTACAAATTTAAGGTTTCTAGACTCTAGCTCTTTATCCAATTTATCTAAATAGATATTTGATAAAATAACGCTAATTGGTCCTCCTTGAGGTGTGCCAACCGTAGTACTTTTGACGAGTCCATCCTCTAACACACCTGCTCTTAGATAGGCTCTTATCAAATGTAATGTTGTTGCGTCATTGACATTCTCTCTTAAGATTGAAATTAATTTGTCATGATTTACGGTATCAAAGAATTTTTCAATATCCAAATCAACTATCCATTCGTATTCATCATTTAAGTTATTTAACACTTCTTCCATTGCCATATGTGCACTTCGCCTTGGTCGAAATCCAAAACTATGTTCACTGAATATAGGCTCATAGATTTTTGTGAGTTCTTGTAGAATAGCTTGTTGGATAACTCGGTCAACAACGGTTGGTATTCCTAATGGTCTTTGTTTTCCATTTGGTTTTGGAATATAGACTCTTTTCACTGGCATGGGTCGATATTGCTTGTTCATTATCAAGGAAACAATTTCTTCTTGATATTGTCCAAACCCTTGTTCGACTTCTTGCACTGTCATCTTATCCATTCCAGGTGCTCCCTTGTTTTGTTTGACCTTTTTGATTGCCTTTTGCAAATTCTCTTCACTTAAAATCTTTTCCATTAATTTCATTTGCTGCTCCTCCTTCTACTTGTAAATCGATTTGGAAACATCCCCACTACTTTCACCATCTGTGCTTACGATTCACAGTTCTAGGCTATCCTCATTTTCGGACTATCCAAACATTGCTTATAGCGATTCGCACTCTATAAACGTTTCAGTCCTTCGGTATTTCTACCTACTATGACTTCATCTGACTTCTTGCGATAAACCTTTTTCGACCATGGGTACCATCACTGATTTTAAAGTTTATTGGACTTCCTTGTTCGCAAGATCTCCCAGGGTAAGACATATATCTTTCTCTTCACAACCTCTTGATTTACTGTCTTGGTTTTACGTTTACCTTTTGGACTTTGGTTTGTACTGCAACCTTATCCACCATTTAGCCTCATCAAGTTTCTTTTCGTAAGCTCGAAAGATTCGCTACACCACTTCCTTCACCCATGGTATCACTACCAACGGCTTGTGGTTCACTACACTTGGCGGCAACTACCCGTGACTGGACTTTCACCAGTTAGATATATGTCATGCCTGGCACACAGTAAAAAGATGAATTCCGCGGAATTCACCTTTTTAATCAACAATCAAGTTTGTCCATGAATAAGGACAATCGGTATGAATCTTCCGTCTAGTTCTTGCCCAGCAGACGGAACATGTTTTTCTTATAAACCTCCACGCCCGGCTGATTAAACGGATTCACATTCAGCAGATAGACGCTGACCGCGCAGGCCTTAAAGAAGAAGTAGCACATATACCCGAAGGTTTCTTCCCGCATATCCGGCATCGTAATGATCAAGTTCGGCACATCACCGGTAACTTCATGCGCTTCCAACGTTCCCTGACAAGCCATCTTATTGACCCAATCCAGACTCTTGCCGGCCAGATAGTTCATGTGATCCAAATTTTCCGCATCGCTTGGGAAGGTCCCGTCCAGTGTCGGCGCTTCCACCAGCAGCAGAGTTTCATAAAGCATCTTCTTGCCTTCCTGGATAAACTGTCCCAGAGAATGCAGATCCGTTGAGAACGTCGCACTGCACGGCAGAATGCCTTTGCCTTCTTTGCCCTCCGACTCGCCAAACAGCTGCTTCCACCATTCGGCAATCATTGCCATCTGCGGCTCATAGGTTACTAACATTTCTGCATCTTTGCCGCTGTTTTCCAAAATCCGGCGGGCAACCGCATACTGATAAGCTGGATTGTCATGCAAATCCGGATTCTTGAGGTCTTCATAAGCCTGCGCAAAGCCCTTCATCACCGCGTCAATATCAATCCCAGCCAAAGCCATTGGGAGTAAGCCTACGGCCGTTAATACCGAATACCGGCCGCCGATATCATCCGGAATCACGAAGGTTTCATAGCCTTCCTTATCCGCCAGTTCCTTTAATGTTCCGCGCGCCTTGTCGGTCGTCGCCAAAATCCGCCGCTGGCATTCTTCCTTGGAATATTTCTTTTCCATCAGCTGCTTCAGCATTCGAAACGCCATCGCCGTTTCCGTTGTTGTTCCGGATTTGGAAATTACGTTCAAAACGATTTCCTTATCCTGGATATACGCTTCTACCTGCTTGAAATACGTGCTGGAGAAGGTGTTACCGATAAAGATCACTTCCGGCTTATTTTGACAATACAGACCGCGCATCATTTCAATCGCTGCCCGCGCGCCTAAATAAGAGCCGCCAATGCCGCAGACCAGCAGCACATCACATTGGCCTTCCAGCCGCTTGGCTGCCGCTTTAATTCTTTCAAACTCTTCATGATCATAGCTGTTCGGCCATTCTACCCAGCCGACAAAATCATTGCCCGCGCCGCTTTTTTCATGCAGCTGTGTGTGCGCCAGCGTTACGGCTTCCTGATAATCGAAAATGTTTTCCTGCAGATGCGCATGCGAAGTGTCAAATTTGATCATACTGTTTCTCCTTTATTTGCTTCCTCGATCCAGCGGTCCAGGTTTTCAGCCAGCGACCGGAATCCAATTTTCATGACTGGCAGACGACTGGCCTTCCCCCGGCCGCGTTCCTTCCGGAATGCCGTCGGATGCAGCGCTTTTAAAGACAGCCGGGCCTGGTGCGTGGATTTGTCAAAATCGATAATCTTGACCTTTACACGGTCATGGACGTGAACGAAATGATTGACATCCTTGACGAAACCTTCCGAGATTTCAGAAATGTGAATCAATCCCGAGGTTTCCTCATCCAGACTGACAAATGCGCCGTACGGCTGAATGCCCGTGATCGTCCCCTCTACTATTTGTCCGATTCGATACTGCATAGACGCCTCCAATCTTTTTTTATTATATCACCTCCCAGGGTTTTTGTGATATACTAATTCTCGAGGTGAGCACCATGCTTCAACAGATGTATCCTTTCTGGGCTGCGATTGTGGCCAATTTGACAGCGCAGCTGCTTAAGCCCGTTATCCGCTACATACGAACCCGGGAATGGGATTGGCATATGGCATTGGAGAGCGGCGGTTTTCCCAGCTCGCATACCTCGACAGTCGCGGCTTTGACGCTGGCTGTCGGAATCACGGATAATTTCTCGTCGACATTGTTTGCCGTGACCTTGATGTTTTCGCTGATCGTGGCTTATGACGCCGCCAACGTTCGTTATTATGCCGGCCAGAACATTCGGATTACGCAGCAGCTGATCAAAGATATTCAAATTTTAACGCAGACCCGTCTGGACGATCCAATCTATCTGACCAAGGTAAAAGAAGTACTGGGTCATAAATGGATTGAAGTGTTCGGCGGCATTCTTCTTGGCCTGATCATCGCCGGGCTGATGTATTTTATAAGATAAGGTGAAAATTATGGAAACGATGGAAACACAAGTTAAAAATGTAATTGAAAAGATCCGGCCGTATATTCAGCGCGACGGCGGCGACGTGGAATTCGTCAGTCTGGAAGACGGTGTCGTCACCGTTAAAATGCTGGGCGCCTGTTCTGAATGTCTGTCGCTGGATGCAACGCTGAAGGATGGGATCGAAGCCATTCTTCTCGATGAAGTTCCAGGCGTAACAGAAGTACGGCTGGCCCCTTCCGAGCCACTCTTCTTCTAAATTCAGCAATGTCGTCAAAGAAACGCATGCGGATGCGATCCTCTGAAAGTGAAGCCAGCTTTCAAAGATCAGCGGCATGCGTTTTTTTGTTTTTCTGATTTCGGTTTATCGATGCTTAAGCAACCTGTCCGACCATCAGCTGCGGAATCTGTCCCTGGACGATCTGCATGACCAGCGGAATCTTCACTTCGATCTGCTGCGGATCAAGCAAAAAGGGACTGATCACCAACATTTCCACGCTGATCTTTAAATCAATTTCCAACAGCGTACTGTTAATGCCGTAAGCCGAGGAGACGGCATCAATCTGGCCGACCAGGCTGTTGACCGCGCGCATTCGTATGTCTATCGAAGGTCCGACATTTGCCAGCAGCACCGACCCCGTCAGCATCCCCACCGGCAGAGAATAAATAATTCCTTTATCATAATAGACAAGATGGGTATGCGGATCAGTTTCCCCTTCTTCCGCAGCATTGAGCGATTCCTGAGCGGCATCCAGGGAGCGGCTCATCAGTTCATTCATCCGCTGCGTATCATAAATAATATCTGTTATATTGCCCTGACTATCCCGCTGGATGCGGATCAGATCTTCCGTCTTCAAATCCAGAGAATCCACCGCCCGCTTAATCACCGCCGAAGCCGCATTGCGGACCTCACTGGCCGCCACCTTTTCGACATGGGGTTTTAACAGGGCGTTAAGCTGATTCAGCGTCCGATTGCCCAGCCACAAGACCGCAGCCAGGATCAGCGCCGCCGCCAGCCAACGGCGATTTCTATCCCGTTTCCGTTTTTTCATGCATCACCTTCAGCAGCGCTTCCTTCCCACTCATTCCTATATATATTCCTGCACGGGCCGCGGTTGACGTCATCGCTATAATTTTTCCATCCAACAGTCCGGTTTTCCCCGGTTTATGAACCTGAAAGACCGGAATCTTTTTTTCCTCCAGGATGTCGAGATCCCAGCTTTCATCGACTAAGACAGCCTTTGTGCTGACGATCATCCGACATGTCCAGCGAGGCAGAAATAATGAAATGTCAATGAATCGAAACGCTTCGATTTCCAAGGTTTTTAATTCGATCATAGCCCAGCCTCCTCCTCTATCAGTATAGAGAAAGACAGAAAAAGGGTGCCTCCTTTTCCCACTTTCATCCTGGAAATTCAAGCCTGAGCCAAGGAATATGCGGTTCAATGTCCAACGTTCAGTCCCTGCGAAGCGCGGACAAAAAAAGTCCGAGACCGTCTTGGTTTCGGGCTTATCGAAAACATGGCTTAATAGTTTTTAACTTCCTGTTCAAAGTAAGCCTGCGGATGGAAGCAGACCGGGCAGACCTTTGGCGCCTGTTTGGCAGTTACAGTATATCCGCAATTGCGGCACTTCCAGACAATCTGTTCCGCTTTCGCAAAAACCGTATTGTTTTCAACGTTGTTCAGCAGTGCCAGATATCGTTCCTCATGCCCCTTTTCAATCTTCGCGACTTCGCTCATCAGCCGGGCAATTTCTGTAAACCCTTCCTGTTTTGCGGTTTCCGCAAATTCCTTATACATCTCTGTCCATTCATAGTTTTCACCATTGGCCGCGTCTTTCAGGTTGACAGGCGTTTCCTGAATCTTACCGCCATGCAGAAACTTATACCAGAGTTTGGCATGAGCATTTTCATTCGCCGAAGTTTCTTCAAAAATCCCAGCGATCTGACCATAACCATCCTTGCGCGCCTGATCCGCATAATAAGCGTATTTAATCCGCGCCTGACTTTCTCCGGCAAACGCCGTCCATAAATTCTGTTCCGTCTTTGAACCTTTCAATTCCATTTTACCATTTCTCCTTTCCGGTATGGATTGCAATTTCAGCCCGGATCATCTGCCGCAGCAGCACGGCCTGCCGCAGAGCCAGATCAAAGGTCTGAATACAGCCCGGATCGAGCTGATCGGCAATGCCTCTTTCTGCTAAACGAACCTGATGTTCAGCCACCGCTGCCAATTCTGTAAGCAGACTGTTGGTCAGATGACTGCGGGTAATCTTCTCTACTTCCTCCCGACTCAGAGATCGAAATTGAGAAGAATCTGCCTGACATTTCGGACAGCGGTCCTGGATCAGCTCACTGTCCAAAATTAAACCGCAAACTTCACATTTTTTCAGCATAGGCTTCCTCCTTATCCTTTTTCTACTTGTCAGTATGCCCTTGTCTGTTTCGGTCAATCCAGCTGTTTTTACAAATTCATCATTTTCTATTTAAAGCTAATTTTTTTCGGTGATTATCCCAATTTTCATCAACATTTATCCACGGAATTCGATTTTTTTCGCGTTTTTCTCTGTTTTTTTTAACTTTTTATTGACTCTGCATCATTTTGGAATAAAATTAAACCATGTTTTTTAGGAGGAAGAGTTATGAAAATCACAGATCCGTTTGATGAATTTGGCTGCCTGCTTTTTGATGAAACGCTCATGCAGGAGCGGCTTCCGTATCCGATCTACAAACGCTGGAAAGAAACTGTGGCCAAGGAAGATTCACTGGACCGCAATACCGCAGATGCGATCGCACACGCGATGAAGCGCTGGGCGCAGGAAAATGGCGCAACGCATTTCACCCATTGGTTTCAGCCGATGACGGGCTCGACCGCGGAAAAGCACGATTCGTTTATCGAACCGGATGAAAACGGGCAGCCGTTAGTCCGCTTCTCCGGAAAGTCGCTGATCAAAGGGGAACCGGACGCCTCCAGCTTTCCCAGCGGAGGTCTGCGGGCAACCTTTGAGGCCCGCGGTTATACATACTGGGACTGTACCTCGCCGGCTTTCATTCGGGATAACATTCTGTGTATTCCTACGGTCTTCGTCTCCTACAACGGCGAATCGCTGGATAAAAAAGCACCGCTGCTGAAATCAATCGAAGCGATCAGCGCGGCGGCTACCCGAATCGTCAACATCTTTGGGGATAAAGATGTCAAACGCGTCATTCCGATGGTCGGTCTGGAACAGGAATATTTCCTGATCGATAAACGCTACTTTGAACAGCGCGAGGATCTCGTGCTGACTGGACGCACCTTATTCGGCGCAATGCCGGCCAAGGGCCAGGAGCTGGAAGATCATTATTTCGGAAGCATTCCCGGTCGGGTAGCAGCTTTTATGAAAGAAGTCAATCAGGAGCTGTGGAAATTAGGCATTTACGCCAAAACCGAGCACAATGAAGTCGCGCCTTGTCAGTTTGAAATTGCGCCGATCTTCAGCAACGTCAACATTGCGGTAGATCAGAACCAGCTGACGATGGACGTTCTGCGCAAAACTGCAGATAAACATGGCTTTGCCTGCCTGCTTCATGAAAAACCATTTGCCGGCATCAACGGTTCGGGCAAGCATAACAACTGGTCCTTGGTCACTGATGATCGGCAGAACTTATTTGAACCCGGTGATAAACCGGCAGAGAACATCCGTTTCCTCGTCTTTGTCTGCGCCTTCATCAAAGCCGTAGATCAGCATGCGGAACTGCTTCGGATGTCATCCTCAGGAGCTGGTAATGACCATCGCTTGGGCGCCAACGAAGCCCCTCCGGCAATCATTTCGATCTACCTGGGCAGTTACATCGAAAATGTCTTAAACTCGTTAAAAGGCGCGGCGGAGACGATCGTGGATCAGCAGGACAGCTCCTTCACGCCAATCAGCGGTCTTTCCTACATTCCCAAGGACAATACCGACCGCAACCGGACATCTCCATTAGCCTTCACCGGCAATAAATTTGAGTTCCGCATGCTCGGTTCG
Source organism: Holdemania massiliensis (assembly GCF_022440805.1). Taxonomy (NCBI): domain Bacteria; kingdom Bacillati; phylum Bacillota; class Erysipelotrichia; order Erysipelotrichales; family Erysipelotrichaceae; genus Holdemania; species Holdemania massiliensis. Next base: position 2,571,159 of record NZ_JAKNTK010000001.1, read on the forward strand.
TCTCTGTCAGCGTCCTTCGCCAACGTCGTTCTCAACACGATTACCGCTGATGTGCTCAATGACATCGCTGAACAGCTTGCGGATCTGAAGTACAAGCAGGATATCCGGGCCCGGGCGTTAGAAATCTGCACCCAGATTCTGAAAGAACATGAACGGATCCTGTTCTCTGGTGACGGTTATTCCCAAGAATGGGTGGCTGAGGCCAAACGCCGTGGTTTACCGAACATTCCGTCCTTCGTCGAATCGGTCAGCGCTTTGACTTCTCCAAAAACGATTGAGTTGTTTACCCGTAATCATGTTTATACGGAGAAAGAGCTGATTGCCCGCAGTGAGATCATGAATGAACAATACGTCAAGATCTCTGAGATTGAAGCCAAGGTTCTGATTGACATGACCCGCACGGAAATCCTGCCGCTGCTCGCTCGTGAAATTCAACCGCTGGCCGCCGCGCTGCGTTCATTGGATCAGCCTGCTTCTTACTTCAAAAAGCAGCTCACCCATTTAAACGAACTGATGGATCGCATGGATAAGGGAGCTGAGCGGCTGGAAGGGAAGCTCAAAGAGATTGGAGTGGTCAGCGATTATCATGAGCGCGGGATTCGGTTCTATTACGAAGTCGCCCCATTGATGCAGCAATTGCGCAGCGCCATTGACGAGCATGAAACAATCTTTGATAAAAAACAGTATGACCTGCCGACCTATGAGGATATGTTGTTTCACAGCAATTAACCCTAGAAAGCTGCAGCCGCATCGATTTTTTAGATGATGGCTGCAGTTTTTTTCAGTTGAAAAATTGCATCAAAGGAGGCTATAAATTCAAACGTACGCAACAGCTCCAATGAAGCCCGCAGCCCTTTCTTATTTCAGGAATTGTTCAATTCCATCCAAAGAAAAAACGGGCATGCAGCCCGTTTTACAGCATATCTTCAGATTGAATATTCTTCTCTTTCAGCCTTCCGCTGACAAAGCCGCGGACAACGACATAGAGAACGGCGAAGATCGGAACCCCCAGAAACATACCAAGAATTCCAAACATGCCTCCCCCGACAATGATGGAAAACATGACCCACAGACTTGGCAGCCCCAACTGATCGCCCAGGATCATCGGGCCGAGGATATTGCCGTCAAACTGCTGAAGAAGCAGGACAAAGACCGCAAAGATCAGGGAATAAATCGGATCGACAATAAAGAGGATGAAAATTCCCGGCACAGCCCCGATAAACGGACCAAAAACCGGAATCATATTGGTCAGCCCGACGATAAAACTGATCAGCACCGCAAACGGCAGACGCATGATCAACATGCCGACAAAACAGATTACACCGATAATCAGGGAATCAATCAATTTGCCGATAATGAAGCTGTTGAACATCCGCGACGTCAGCCGGCTTAACTGAATCAGCGATTCTACCTTGGATTTGGGCAGTACCGCATAAGCCAGCTTTTTAAACTGACCGGTAAACCGTTCTTTTTCCAACAAAATATATACGGCAATGATGACCGCGATAAAGAAGTTAAAGGTCTGACGGACAAACAGCCAGGAATAGCTTAGAATCTTCGGCACATAATCCTTAGCCATCCCCAGCATGGACTCCAGCAGCGCCTCACTGGAGCTGAATAGAATTTCCAGCCAGCCTGTCTTGAACCCCAGCCCTTCCGTAATTTCGTTTAACAGTGTGTTCGCCTTTCCCAGATAATCGCTGAGCTGGGTTGACAGCGTCATGATGCTTTCCAGCAGCTGCGGGATTAATATCGCCATAAAGCTGATCAGGATAAGGAATAAGAAGACGATCGCCGCTGCGACACCGATCTTGCGTTTGGTGGAAGCCTTCATCTTTGATTTGGCCAGCCATTTCTTTTCAACCCGCGCTGTAACCGGCGCTAAGAGAAAAGCCAGGGAAAAGCCCAGAATAAATGGAAGCAGAATTCCGATCACATTTCCCAAAAACTGCTTGAGCAGCGGAAACTGAGTGACCAGAAAATAGAAACCTAATAGTAAAATCCCCGAACAGGTCAGGGCTAAAATATTCTCTTTGGTTTGTTCTTTGATTTTAAATTTCATTATGCAATCTCCCTTATTGTTATTTTAACACACTTGACTCTTTTCTATATTTAAAATTCTATTAAATTGACGGGGATTATGCTAAAATAAAACTGTAACTTAAGGAGGAAATCATTCATGAGAGGTATTTTATTAATTAGCCATGGTCAGTATGCAGAAGCTTTCAAAGGTTCTCTGAAAATGATCGCGGGCGAAGTTACAAATTTGTATTCCTGCTGCCTGTTGCCAACAGATGGCCCAGATCAGTTTAAGGAAAAACTGAACGAATTGAAGCCGGAGTTTGACAAGTATGACGAAGTCTTAGTTTTTGCGGATCTGTTCGGCGGCTCCCCATGCAACACAACGTTTGTTGAGTTCGCTACGAACCCGAAGTTCCACTTCGTTGCCGGCATGAACTTCCCTATGGTTCTGACAGCGATCCTGTCAGAGAGTGAATCGGTTGAAAACCTGATCGCTCAGGGACGTGAAGGCATCGTGGATGTCAAAGCCTTCATGGCGAGCATGAGCTCGGACGAAGACTAATTTATTCATCGTTCATGAAACAAAAAGGCGGGAAACAGCTCCCGTCTTTTCTTTACGCCTGAATTTTCTGGCTGAAGCTTTCCGATTAATATTTTGCTTCAGGATGCGGCTAATTCTTCATGATAGAGCTGTTGGGCAAGGTTATGGTAGTGATCATGAATCCGTTCCAAATCCGTCAGCACTTCACTGAACACCACACACAGCGAACCGTCAATCTGTTGACTGCGAAGGCGCTGAATTTGATCCTGGCGGCTCTTTTCGCAGCACTGATCCATCTGTTCCTCCAGCTGATCAATGTGCTGCAATGTATCTGCACGGTGATATTCTTCAATGGCCGGAAGCAGCGCGGCGGTCTGATTCAGAATTGTCTGCAGCTCTGCCAATTCCCGGCTTGCCTGCGGTGTGATTTTCTGCTTTTCCTTCAGGATCTGGGAAGCATGTTCCGATAAGTTAACAACATGATCGCCCATCCGTTCCAGATCATTATTAATTTTAAATAAAACATTCAGCCGGCGGGAATCCTCAACATTCATCCGCGCTGTGGCCACGACCGGAATCGCATCAATAATCGTGCGGTGGATCGTATCAATCTCACTTTCCTGTGCCAAAATTTTTTCTTTATCCCATTCCAAGGTTGTCAGGCCGCAAAACGCTTCTTCAAGACTGGACTGAACTAAATGATACATCCGATTTAACAATTCGCTGATCTCGTGCAGTGAAATCGTGACATTGCCTAAACGCTGTTCCGGAATGCGTGTGATTTCAATAACCGGCTTGACCGCTTCCTTTTCCTCCGGCAGCAGCTTTACTGCCAGAGCTGCCAATCCGCTGCCTAACGGAAGCAGAACCAATGTCGTCACAACGTTGAAGAGCGTATGGAAGTTGGCGATCTGCGCCGCCGGATTAGCAGGTGTAAACTGGGCAATCCAATCAGTCAGCGGCAGCAGCAGCACAGCTCCGCTGAACAACAGAGCGCCGCCGGCATTGAACAGCAAGTGAACCAAAGCCACCCGTTTTGCATTCCGATTGGAGCTGAGTGACGAAAGCACAGCAGTAATACACGTTCCGATGTTCATCCCAAATAAAATGAAAACCGAATGCTGCAGAGTGATTAATCCATTGTTCGCCAATGTTTGTAAAATCCCGATTGAAGCACTGGAGCTTTGGATGACAGCCGTAAAAACCGCTCCGGTAAGCACTGCGATCACAGGATTGTTAAAGGCGGTAATCAGGGACAGAAAGGCCGCATTATCCCGCAGCGGCGCCATTGCATCACTCATCATCCCCATACCGATGAAGAGAATGCCAAGACCGCCGACAATCATCCCGACAGCGTTGGTTCTTTCTTTTTTCAGGAACACAACCATGACGACACCAATCAAAGCAATAGCCGGTGCCGCAGCACCAATATCCAGCGCGATCAGCTGGCCGGTAATCGTCGTACCAATATTTGCCCCCATAATCACACCGACAGCCTGAGGCAATGTCATTAAGCCGGCATTGACAAATCCTACTGTCATGACTGTGGTTGCACTGGAACTTTGAATCAGAGCAGTAATCAGGGCTCCGACAACTACCCCCATCAGTCGATTTGAAGTCAGCCGTTCAAGAATAGACTGCAGCCGATCCCCAGCACATAATTCCAATCCATCGCTCATCATTTTCATTCCATATAGAAATAACGCCAGTCCGCCCATCAAGGCAATGATAAAACTGATATCCATAACGTATAACAACCCTTTCCTCTGCTTTAGCATGCCCATTATAAATGAAAAAAAGAGTCTCTGCGTAACGAATTTGTTAAGTTTTCGTTAACAGCAGATTCTCTTTTTTTCACTTTCAATAGAGTAGAGGGAAAGTTTTAACTTTCGCCCCTCTCATTGAACCGTACGTACGGGTCTCGTATACGGCTCTACATTTATATCGAATCACAAACTCTTAAGATAGTATTCTAGGGGATTGACTAAACCTGGTCTGTCCCCTTTCTTTATGCCTAAAACTTTTGGTGATAATGTAAAGTTTACGATATTCATCCCACTTCTTTTATACCACCCTAATCTCGTGTTAGCACACTTATAGATATCTTCTTCGCTAAACTTACATTTGCTCACTATATTTAGCTTCATTAGATTTCTATATATCGTCTTTGGTTTCTTCCATTGCTTGATGATGATACATCGTACCTTATGGCGTAGCCATTGCCCAAATTCATCAAGAAACATTTTAATGCTACCTATCTTAAAATAGTTTATCCAACCTCTTACAGTTTGATTTACTTTCGCAAATGTAACTGCCAGCGGTCTTGATATGGCATGTTTTCTCTTCATCAATGTTTTAATCTTAGAATACAGTCGTTTCTTTCTATCTTTCGTAGGTACGCATTTCCAATCTTGTCCATTCTTATAAAAGGTAAATCCTAGGAATTGCCCTTTCGTTGGGCGGACGACTTTTGTCTTTGTTGCACTCACTTTCAAGAATAGTTTTCTCTCTAGCCATGATGTCACTGACTTCATTACACGGTTCGCACTCATTTCGCTTTTGACGAAGATCATACAGTCATCGGCGTATCTTACAAATTTAAGGTTTCTAGACTCTAGCTCTTTATCCAATTTATCTAAATAGATATTTGATAAAATAACGCTAATTGGTCCTCCTTGAGGTGTGCCAACCGTAGTACTTTTGACGAGTCCATCCTCTAACACACCTGCTCTTAGATAGGCTCTTATCAAATGTAATGTTGTTGCGTCATTGACATTCTCTCTTAAGATTGAAATTAATTTGTCATGATTTACGGTATCAAAGAATTTTTCAATATCCAAATCAACTATCCATTCGTATTCATCATTTAAGTTATTTAACACTTCTTCCATTGCCATATGTGCACTTCGCCTTGGTCGAAATCCAAAACTATGTTCACTGAATATAGGCTCATAGATTTTTGTGAGTTCTTGTAGAATAGCTTGTTGGATAACTCGGTCAACAACGGTTGGTATTCCTAATGGTCTTTGTTTTCCATTTGGTTTTGGAATATAGACTCTTTTCACTGGCATGGGTCGATATTGCTTGTTCATTATCAAGGAAACAATTTCTTCTTGATATTGTCCAAACCCTTGTTCGACTTCTTGCACTGTCATCTTATCCATTCCAGGTGCTCCCTTGTTTTGTTTGACCTTTTTGATTGCCTTTTGCAAATTCTCTTCACTTAAAATCTTTTCCATTAATTTCATTTGCTGCTCCTCCTTCTACTTGTAAATCGATTTGGAAACATCCCCACTACTTTCACCATCTGTGCTTACGATTCACAGTTCTAGGCTATCCTCATTTTCGGACTATCCAAACATTGCTTATAGCGATTCGCACTCTATAAACGTTTCAGTCCTTCGGTATTTCTACCTACTATGACTTCATCTGACTTCTTGCGATAAACCTTTTTCGACCATGGGTACCATCACTGATTTTAAAGTTTATTGGACTTCCTTGTTCGCAAGATCTCCCAGGGTAAGACATATATCTTTCTCTTCACAACCTCTTGATTTACTGTCTTGGTTTTACGTTTACCTTTTGGACTTTGGTTTGTACTGCAACCTTATCCACCATTTAGCCTCATCAAGTTTCTTTTCGTAAGCTCGAAAGATTCGCTACACCACTTCCTTCACCCATGGTATCACTACCAACGGCTTGTGGTTCACTACACTTGGCGGCAACTACCCGTGACTGGACTTTCACCAGTTAGATATATGTCATGCCTGGCACACAGCAAAAAAAGCAATGTCCGAAGACATTGCTTGTAAGAGTTTTGAATTAAGCCAGAACTCCGAAGAAAGCCAGAACGATAGCGAACAGAACAACACAAAGGATCAGCTTGTTGGAGTTCATCCACTTCTTGCCCAGCATCCAGTAGCACAGAGCTGCGAATAATGCAGGGAACAACGCAGGCATAATGCTGTCAGCATATTTCTGCAGGTTGAATTCATTGAACATTTCTTCGCCAGTTTCTGGATCAATACCTAAGCTCATTTTCAGAGTAGCCAGAGGGAACTTAACGTTCAGCGCGATCATGCCGCCGACAACGGTCAAGCCCAGAACAGAAGCAGCTTCTGTCAGAGCGTTCATCGTGCCAGACAGGGAAGTAACCAGCTTAACGCCTTGTTCATAGCCCATGTCAAACATCTTTGTACGGAATAACAGGACAGCAACCATCCAGATTTCCCAAATAGCAATACCTAATGCATTGCCTTCCAGAGCCATTGTTGCAGCGATAGATCCGAAGACCGCACCCGCGATCATACCGAAGATTGTATCACCGATACCAGCAAATGGTCCCATTAACGCTGTCTTAATCGAAGCAGCAACATCCAAACCTGTACCAGATTCAGCTGTCTGTTCTTCGATAGCGATATTCATACCAACAATGATATCACCCATTGCAGGCTGTGTGTTGAAGAATACAGAATGTGTTCTCAACGCTTTCTGCTTCAGCTCAGGACGATCGCCATACAGCTTGTCGATAACCGGCAGCATGGTGGTCAGGTAGCCTAAGCCCTGCATACGTTCATAGTTCCAGCCAATCTGAGAGTTCCAGATCCAGCGCAGATTCAGACTTCTTAATTCCTTTTTAGTGAACTTCTTACTATTCGTCATAATCGTCGTCGCCTCCCTGTGCAGCGCCTGCAGCTAACTTAGCAGTAGCATTCTGATAAGTGATCAAAGCTGCGGCTGTACCGATCAAGGCAATACCCAGAATCGGCATATTGATATAAGCGGCTAATACGAAGCCCAGGATAATGAACTGCGGCTTCTTCAGAACTGGCAGGTAACGCATCAAGATTGCGAAACCAACGACTGGCAGCAAGCCGCCAGCGAATTTGAAGCCGTTCATGATGAATGCCGGAATGATCTTGATCAGAGTGTCAACAACGCCCTGGCCAGCAACCAGCAGTAACAGAACAGGCAATCCACGGGACAGGCCCCAAGGAATAATACCTAATGTGTTCATCAGTGCAATACCCTTAGTGTTGTCTTCTTCAACATACTTGTCAGCGATGTGCTGGAATGCAGTGTTGGAGAAACGAGCCAGAATATCCAACTGTGTGAATAATGCAGCTAATGCGATACCGATTGAAGAAGCCATTGCAATCGGGTCAGCGCCGGAAGCAGCGCCTAAGGCTGTAGCGATCATACCCGAAGAAGTGATGTTCGGAATCGAAGCTCCTCCGTATGTGCCAGCGCCTAACTGTGTCATCTGTAACGTACCACCAACAACTAAGCCGTATCTCATATCGCCTACGACAAGGCCGGTGAATAAGCATGCAAGAATACAGTTGTTGAAACCGATGTTCCAAGACAAACTATCGATGATGCTCCAAAATGCCCATGCTGTAATCAGCAGGATTTGGATAATACTCAACCCTCCAGACATAAATAGTCCTCCCTTTCTAACCTTTTGTGTCTTTGGTTTTTTCCGGTTGCCCGGACCCTCGAAAACAATTTCTCTGTACCTCGGCCCACGTGGCTTCTTACGCAACGCCGCAGTTCAGATGTAACCGTTTTCTCGATGATTAAATGATACACTAGAAAGTGGGATTTGTAAAGCCTCAACACATATTTTTCACATAATTCAAAGAAATTTTCACAAAATTAGAACCGCAATTTATGCATTAAACAAATGGATGAATATTCCCAATTCGCCCTGTATACAAGCATTATTAATAATTATGATTATAAATTCAGAGAGCTGTTTCCACGCCGTTTTTTCTTCTAAAACTTTCACAATTTTCTTGTTTGTTTCATAAAATTGTTATGTTTTCCATATGAAATTGAGCTTTTATTATTGTATTCATCAGGCTCCCGTTTTAGAACTTCTCTGATTCACAGTGACAAGAAACTGAACTTAGCATACAGAATGACTGCCTCGGCCAAGTCTGCGATGTTATCTGGTTTAGATCTACCCTGTCTGGATTTCAATATGAATCAAATATCCCAAAAAAGTTTATGATCTCCTTTCTTATCACTGTATTCGAGATTATCTGAGCGCTCGGTCTTATGTGATGCCTGTGGATAGATCAGACAAATCCGTGCAGAAATTCTTGCCTTGTCTGATTTTGCTTTTTCAGCACGGCCGACAAAGCTGTTTTTCTGTTGCCGACTTGATTTGAGTCTTATCCTTTATGAGAAGCCTTTTCCCCTTTTGAACATCCCTTCCAAGCAAAAAGAAAAACAGGATTGCTCCTGTTTAAGAAATTTGTTTAGCTAGTTCAGTCAGATCTTTGGCTAAAGCTTCAATTTTCTCCCGTTCCACTTCATCGTCATGATTCGTCGCGGTATTCTCAACAATCAATGAACCATTCATATTTTTCCCGCGGCAGACGATCATTCCTTTTTCATAGAAGGACAGCGACGTATACTTTACATGATCTTCATCGACTAAGCTCATGTGCAGCTTAGCATCCCCATCCTGCCGCTTCACAATCGCCTCCAGCTTTTCAGCATTGCCTTTGCTGGCTTCAAAATAACCAATGCCCAAGCGCGGTCCTTTGCCGACGCAGTCCAAAATAATCACATTGCGGTCCTTAATCGTGTTGGGAAGCGCATCCCGAAGCATATAGTCGCCGACATGCGTTCCATTTCCGCCGTCAGTCAGCACAAATGCCACCTGATCCCGAAGCTTTTCCGGTAGCTGCTGAGCAATCAGATAGGCCGTAATCACCCCTGAAGTATTTCGATTCAGATTTACTTTATTGCCGATGCGGAATGTCATCATAAAGGAAATGACAATCAGAAGAATCAACACCCCCAATATCAGCACGGACATAACAAAATTATCCTCGAAGTTAATCCGGCGGCCCAACCCCAGCAATAAAATTAACCCCAGCACCATGCTTAAGATCGCCGGCGTATTCATCGGCAGGAAAGAAGAAGAAAAACTGGCATTGCCGTCCAGCGGAAAATAACGAATCGGATTGCCGAAATCATGATTCAGCGTATCGTAATGAGCTACAAAAATCGTTTTTGCCTTGCCGACATTGCCGATCATCAAATTCATGCCCTTCGTTCTTTTTTTCTTTCCCATCGCACCGCGTACAGAATAACCCAATGCTTGGAAATCCTTGCCGATCTCATTGCAGAAAAAATTCTTTTCCTTGCGGGTAAACCGACGTCCAATTGTTAAACCATATTTTATAATCAAATCATCAATATTCATCATAACCTCCAGCGGATATTTGCTTTCCCGTCCACTTATTTCTTTCTGCCCCACTTCTCCGGCCATTTAAACGGCGAATTTTTCATCTTTGCCTGCTGCTGCCGATGGGCTTCCTTATCTGGTACAAATTTGTTGAAGCAATGCACCAGTTTGGTACTGCTGTAAGCATTGATAAACACAAATTCTTCCTCGCTGACGCGAACCACCAGCATATCCATTCCGGCTTTTCCCTGACGGAACACCCATTCCTGTACCTCATCCCAGCGAACCATCTGGCACAGCTCTTCATCGCCCCGCGTATAAACGACAAAATAATCTGGATAGGCCTCTAACAAGATATAGTTAGGCGTCTTCCATAAAACCAGCAGCGCTACAACAATCAGAACAGCTCCGACAATCCAAACAAATTTTGCTGCAATCATCAAAATTCCTACCAGAATGCAGACAATAATCGACATGTACGGCTTGATATTAATCGAAACAACGGGTTTTCCCGACTGCGGCAAATCGGCGATCCGACACAGTTTCGCTCTCATTTCTTCCATTGATTTCACCTCTTGCGTTTCATTATAACAAAATTCCCTCTGTTCGTCATTCAAAATTCGACGCGAAACCGAAAGCGCTGTCAGAATCCCATTTCGTAATTCTTCATTTTCCCTCGTTTTTTCCTGGATTTTTGATATAATGGAAAAGAAAACCGAATCAATCAGTTGAGGAGTGAGGATGTATGTGGATTGTAGCGTTTATTACCGTGGTGGCAGTATTGATTTTCGCCTCGCGGATGAAAGAGTTAAAGAATGCGCGCGAAGCGATCGCCGCGGCCGGGGGAATCAGTTCCAAATATCAGTGTATGGATTTTTCCAAAGGTCCGAAAATTGCTTATATTACCCTGTCGATCGTCGGCATTATTTCAGGAATCTACGGTTATACAATTGAAGATTATACGACAGTTGCCTTGGGGGTTCTGATATTCTTTTTGTTTCTGGCGGAATTCTTCATGGCCAACATTCAGTACAAGTTCTATTACAGCAGCACCGCCTTTATCAACCGCGGTAAAGTCGTGCGTTACAAAAGCATCAAAGACTTTGAGAAGAAAAAAATGCCGATGGCCTTTGTTGCCGTCATCACCTTTAGCGGTGACAAGCATTTAGTTCCGCCTAAGGCTCTGGCTATCATCAAAGAACAGATGCAGAAAAAGGAAAAATAAAACAGAAAATCCGCCGCGTGCGGATTTTTTATTTTCGTGCTTATTCGTCTGTTCTATTCTTCCATCAGCCTTTCAAGCGCTTCCGCCAAGGAACTGACCACAATCTGCGCTTCGTGTCTGACCGAAGCGGGAGAAGTATGGAAGGTAAAGCTGGGGGAAGTGGAGCGCAGCAGAGGAATATCATTATAAGAATCGCCGATTCCGGCAATCGTCTTAAGCTGCAGATGACGTTTTAGCACTTCAATCCCGAAGCCTTTGGAACAGCCGCGCCGGGCTACATCAATCCAAACTTCATTCTGGAAGGCCTCCAGTTCAGGAAACATGCGATTGATCCGATCCGCCTCTAATCGCGCTCGATCCTCTGTAGCAGCATACAAAGACAATCCAAAAATCTCGGCCGTCAGTTCATCCAGCTGCGAAAAAGCGCGGTAAGGAATGGCTGTCAGAATCGAAGCGGAAGGCGGAAGCTGACCATCCGGCTGTCTTTGACAGAAGGTTCCTTCACTGGTCTGATAATAAAAATCAATTTCTTTGTCCAACGAGCGGCTGACCCGAAAAGCGGTTTCCCGGTCAATACAGGCTTTATATAGAGTTCGGCCAGCGTGATCCAGAATCAGCGTCCCGCTGCTGAGAATCATGAAGTCACAGCGCAGCTGACCCTGAATCGGCGCAGCAACCCCGGAAAGCGGACGTCCCGTACATAAGCCAAACAGATGTCCCTGCGCTTGAAACGTGCGAATCTGTTTGAGATCATCGTTTTTAAACTGACCTTTAAAAAATAACGTACCGTCAAAATCACTGGCTAATACCTTCATGGACATGGTTCTCCTTCTTTTCTGTTTCTCTGACCTCTGTCAAAAATCATTTCGTACTGTTTATCATTATACTGACTGAACACTTTCTGTCAAAGACAAAACCAATGCGCCCGCGGCAAATCCACCTGCTTTCATAACTTAAAAAAACAGCCGGCTCCGGTTTGCCCGGTCCAGCTGCTTCTTTTCATTTCAGTTTTGCTTAACCTGATTAAAGGTCTTTGATCAGCGGCATGAAGTCGATTTTTTCTTCTGTCGGAACCATCTGCGCTGTAAACTTAACGCCTCTGTCCGTCAGTTCTCTGAACGCAGCGACATCTTCCGGCGTAACGCTGACCGAACGCTTAACCTGCGTTGAGCCATGCTTGTTGGACATGTTGCCGACATTGACAACCGGGAACATATAACCGGCATCCGCAACCTGCTTAATCGTCTTTGGACCTTTCAGAACGACAAAGATACGATCCGTCGGATAAGCTTCGCTTTTCAGTCTGTCTGCTGCTTTTTCAGCTGGCAGAATCGACAGTTTAACTGTGGATGGGCAAGCCATCTTCAGCGCGATTTTCTGAATTTCATCCTTCGCTGCCATATCATCGATAACCATGATACGCGTAGCGTTTAAAGTATTCGTCCAGACAGCTGCAACCTGACCGTGGATCAATCTTTCGTCAATACGAACATTTACAATTTCCATAAGTGTAATTCCTCCCTTTGTAAGCGTTTAATTTGACTATTCCCATTTTAGCGTAATTCCAGGGTCGTGTCAATATTTCCATTTGGACACTCCCTGTGCTTTGTCTAAATGTTATTTCGGTCGATCCTTGAAAATCACGCTCAACAGAGGTGATTGAAGATGTTTTTCCAATTATTAAGCGCTTACATTGAAATTTGAAATTTTCTTCGGCTATAAATTTTTTTGGTTAGCGCCTGTGAACTTTCTGTGAAACACTTTCAGAAACAATCTTTCATCCCTTTTGCTTTGTAAAACCCGGTAAACTTGAGTATAATGAAAAACGGCGGTGATGAAATGACCTGTATAAAGGTAATGACCTTCAATTTAAAAAATGATTTGTTTTTTACCCGAAAGAATCTGCGCTGGGATACCCGCAGGCAGTATGTCCGCAATCTGATCGCTTCGACCTCTCCCGATATCATCGGCGTCCAGGAGTTAAGCGATTTAATGCGTGAACAGCTGCAGGCGCTTTTGCCGCAATATCAGTTTGTCGGCCAGGCCCGCAACCGCAGACGGCAGTTCATGAACGAACATTCGGATATTTTGTTTCTAAAGGATCGCTTTGATCTGCTGGGCGAAAAAACATTCTGGCTTTCCAAACAGCCGGATCAAGCCGGCAGCCGCACCTGGACAAGCATTTTTCCGCGGATCTGCACGATGGTCCATTTGAAAGATCGTGAAACCGAACAAGTTTTCCGAGTCTTCAATACGCATCTGGATCATCTGCTTTCGTACACCCGGACATTTGAGGTCCGTACGATTATCAGTGAAATGCAGCGGCTGCAGAAAGAAGCGACCTGTCCCCTGATTTTAATGGGGGATCTGAATTCCACGCTGTCCAGTCCGGCGCTGCAGTTATTGACGATGCCGGAGAATCGGCTGCATCTGAAGCCGGTCTATGATTCCTCGGCCATGTTCAATACTCTCCACTATGGCAAAGGCCGGCTGAAAGAAGACCGGCAGCCGATTGACTACATCTACGTCAGCGAGGAATTTGATGTTCATTCGACGCGGATTATCACGACCTGCTTTAACGGATTGTATCCATCGGATCACTATCCAGTCATTTGTCACCTGGTTAAGAAAGGAAACACAGAATCATGAGGGATTATTTGGAATTGTTTGCAACCTTCAGCAAGCTGGGGCTGTTCACGTTCGGCGGCGGTTATGCCATGCTTCCGCTGCTGGAATCAGAAATCGTGGAAAAGAAAAAATGGGCGACTTACGATGAAATCACCAATTACTACGCCGTCGGCCAGTGTACGCCGGGCATCATTGCGGTGAATGTATCGACATTTATCGGTTATTATCAAAAAGGGATCCTGGGCGCAGTGGTATCGACCTTCGGCTTTGTTTTCCCCTCGCTGATCATCATCGTGATCATCGCGGCTTTCATTCAGAACTTCGCCAGCCTGGCGATCGTCCAGCATGCGCTTGCCGGCCTGCGCGTCGGCGTCTGCGTCTTGGTGCTGACCTCGGTCTACAAGCTGATTAAAAACGGTGTAAAAGACAGCTTTGGCGTAATCCTGTTTATCTTCGCCTTCCTCTTATCGCTGTTTACGAATATTTCGGTTGTCTTTATTACACTGGGCGCCGGTTTGTTCGGCTTTTTGAAATATAAGCTGGGAGGGAAGAAAGCATGAGCATCCTGATTCAGTTATTCCTGGAATTTTTCAAGATCGGTTTGTTCGCCGTCGGCGGGGGATTGGCAACGATTCCCTTCCTGCATCAGCTGGCTGAAAAATACACCTGGTTTACCGTTGAAACCTTAGTCGACATGATTGCCATCTCAGAATCCACGCCGGGAGCGATGGGTGTGAATATGGCCACCTACAGCGGTTTTACAACAGCCGGCATCCCCGGCTCGCTCATCGCGACCTTAGGTTTGGTTCTGCCGAGCATTGTGATCATCATTATCATCGCACACTTCTTAAAACAGTTCAGTGACAGCCCGGTTGTCAAAGCGATCTTTACCGGTCTAAAACCTGCAGTCGCGGCCTTGATCCTGTGTGCGGCGCTGAATCTGGTCAATGTTTCAGTCATCAATCTCAGTGCCTTTCAAGCCTCCGGCAATCTGGTCGATCTGTTTCCGTTAAAAAACATTCTCTTATTTGCGATCTTGTTATTCCTGACGACCAAAATCAAAAAACATCCGATTGTCTGGATTGCCTTATCGGCAGCCGTTGGTGTTCTGTTTCAGTTTTGATCGTAAATCTCTCCTTGACCGGGGAGATTTTTTTATGCTTCCGTAAGACCTGAGCAGCAAGAGAAAAATATCGGGATGGATACTGAAATAAATGTGGATAACTGTTCAGCTCCTGAAGAACAGCAAAGGCACGGCAAACTGAACACAGATAAACTATCATCTCATTCCAATCGTATTCAAGCACAGAAAACCCGCGGATTAACCGCGGGCAATCTTTGCCGGATACCATTTTTCAAACCAGACAGTAAACATCCCCATCGCCATCGGGCTGAGGGTATTGATCAGAATTGCAGCCTGCGGCCATCCGCTATGCATCAGGATTAAAGTCCAGAGAGCGCTCAGGACATAAAGCCCGCCCCAGCAGCAGGACAGAATGCGATTGGCCCTCATGAATACCGGATTCTGCAAAGCATCATCCCCATGATAATTTTCCTTCACATAATGAGCGCTCAGGGGAATCGTTGTTCCGCAGGAAACCAGCCACAACAGGCCAAAGCCGAGATAGGAGAGAGGAACAAGCAGTCTTTCATCCCCTCCCTGCACCGCCAGCAAGCCGATTCCGCCGACAAGCAGCCCGGACAGCGCGTCATAGACCGTCAGCTGCCATTTCTGCCCGGCCAAAGTCAATAGGAGTGCAGCAGCGACCGCCAGACTCCCGCCGAAATTCTGAGAAATCGGCAGCAGCGTCCACAGACAGCACCACGGCAGGATCAACAGAAGCATGTTGGTCTTTTTTCTAATCTGAACTTGATCAGGCTGACTTTGCGGAGCGTGCGGGCCGCTGAAATAATGATCCCATTCCATTAACAGACTGAGATCTCCCAACGTTTTGTAGCGGCCTTCCATCATTGCCTGATCCCCCCGCATTTCCCCGCGGGCAATCGCCTGCCAGACGTTTAACGGCGTTTCAACGCGGGTCGTATAGGCCCCGCCATTCAGCGCACGAAGTTCACAGTTTTCTCCCAGCACAAGCTGATATCCGACTTCTACATCCGTATAGTAAATCTCCAATACCTTTTCTTTTCCATCAAAAGCGACCGGATTGTACATCGCCGCCATCTGCTGCGTAAAACGCTCCGCCTGACGGATTTTCGAGGCTCGGCCATCCTCTGCTTCTTGCGGATTGGCAATATTCCAGCTGGCATTGGCTAAGGCTATGAACTGAACTCTCGGCAAAAGCGGCGTCCTTAACCGCTTTAGCGTTGGAGCAGACACGGCTTGTGAAACCGCGTATTCCCGACCAGCCTGCCGAACATGTGTCAAATAGGCCGCGGTTACCTTCCGCAGCTCCGGACGGGCAAAGAGCTCACCCTGCGGACAAAGAATTTTCAATCCATCCCCAAAGATCAGATCAAACTGTTGGATCAGCGCCTCATAATTCTGATCCACTGTATAAAAACCACAGGTTGAAATCAAGATCGTTTTGGCTTGGGCTTGAGGATAACGCCTTGGATGAACTGCCCGGCCGCCAGCCCCGACTTCAATCCATGGCAGATTCAGCGGCAGACAGCGGTCAAGCACGGTTTTTACTGGTCCCGGCATGCCATAGTAATACAGCGGAAAACTCCACAGAATCCAATCGGCGTCTAGCATTTCCTCCAGGATCGCAGCCATCTCATCCCCAATCACGCACCGCCCCGGCGTTGCCGTCCAGCAGCTGAAACAGCCGCGGCAGGATTCAATGGACAGTTCGCTGAGGGTCAAGGTCTTCACGCTCAGCTTGGCCTTCAGTTCGTCTTTCATGCCCTCAACAAACGCCTGCGTCAGTTGATAGGTATTGCTTGAGGTCCCACGCGGACTTCCGTTAAGCACCAGAATTTTCATCATGATTGTCCTTCAGCCTTTCCATGCAGCGATTAACCCAATCCAGACACATCCGGCTGTAAGCCAGTCCGAAGTCTGCGGTCATTTCCCAATACAGCGCATCCTGGGGCGCTTGGGTCAGCGTCTGATACTGAGCGATGACTCCGCCAACCTGCTCCATCTGTCTCAGCTGAGCTTGATAAGCCTGCGCCAATCGCTGAAGACTTTCGATATTGTTCTGCGGTGATCGCTCAGCCGAAAAGAATAACCGCAGCAGCACTTCGCTGCGCGTCGGCATCATTTCCGCAGGCAGCTCGCTTTCCAGCCAGCGCTGCAGTTCCGCTTTGC
This sequence comes from Holdemania massiliensis, assembly GCF_022440805.1. Classification (NCBI taxonomy): domain Bacteria; kingdom Bacillati; phylum Bacillota; class Erysipelotrichia; order Erysipelotrichales; family Erysipelotrichaceae; genus Holdemania; species Holdemania massiliensis. The sequence continues at coordinate 2,588,053 of NZ_JAKNTK010000001.1, forward strand.
CAACAGGCGTTATTGAATACACCCGCTTATTCGGTTTGTCCGACTGCACCTCAATCCGCGACTGAAGCCAGCCTAAGGTCTCCATCTGATTCAGTTCCCGGTAAATCTGACTTGTCTGCGCCTGCCAAAAATAAGACAGCGAATCGTTAAACGCTTTAGCCAGCTCGTAACCTGTCATTTCTCCATAATTCAGCAAGCCAAGCAGTCCTTGCCGCAAAGCCATCGCAATCACTCCTCCATATTCCACTTGTAGAATATCATCCTTTGATAAAAATGTAAAGCAGCACTTCAAACACCAACTGTGACGGAATAATGCTGAAGAAGATCAAAGCCTCATCCCGCTTCCTCGCAAATACAAAAAAAGCCTTCGTTGGAAGACTTTCTTTGTGACCTAAAGGGTTGATATGATTCCCGGCAATAACCAGGTGGGTACCCTGTTCAGATTTTTAGGATTCTCTGATAAATCAGAGTTTTCGACACCAAACTGAAACGTCCGGGTTCCCATATATCAAGTGTTGGAAATATATGTGTTCCCTTTAGGCATTAGTATTATAGCACGCATTTTTTTATTTATGAATGCTTGACATTTGGAAACTTATAGAAAGTGTTATTTTTCCAGTGCAATGTGCAATTCTTTCAGCTGTTTTTCATCCACCGTGTTCGGAGCTTCACTCATCAGATCTGAAGCACTGGCGGTTTTCGGGAATGCCACAACGTCGCGGATGTTGTCCGTACCGGCTAAGATCATGACCAAGCGTTCCAGACCGATGCCCACGCCGCCATGCGGCGGAGTGCCGTAACGGAAGGCATCAATGAAGAAGCCAAATTTTTCGCGCGCTTCCTCCATCGACATACCGATCGCTTCAAAAACCTTTTCCTGCACATGCTGATCATGAATCCGGATGGATCCGCTCAGCAGCTCATATCCGTTGAGAACCAAGTCATAGGCACGGGAATAACAGTTTTCCGGATCGCTCATCAGCTTGTCCACATCTTCCAGATTCGGGCTGGTAAACGGATGGTGGGCAGCGACATAGCGCTGTTCTTCCTCGCTGTACTCAAACATCGGGAAATTCGTAACCCACAGGAAGTTGAACTGACTTTCATCAATCAGCTTCAGCTGACGTCCCAGCTTGACCCGCAGCGCACCCAAGGCCGTCTGTGCAACCTTAGCTTTATCGGCAATCATAAAAATTAGATCGTTGTCGTGTAATCCCAGCGTTTCAATCAATGCTGTCTTTTCTTCCGGTTTCAGCACCTTCGCTACCGATCCGCTCAGTTCGCCGTTCGCCATTTTCAGCCAAGCCAGCGCCTTCGCTCCGTAGATTTTGACAAATTCCTGAAGCTTGTCAATTTCCTTGCGGGAAAACTGATCGGCTGCCTGCGCAGCAACGATCGCCCCTACCATGCCTTTCGGCTGTTCCAGCACGTTCTTAAAGACGGTAAATTCTGTATTCTGAAATAACTCGCTGACATTCTGGATTTCCATACCGAAACGGGTATCCGGTTTATCTGAGCCGTAGCGGGCCATGCATTCGTTATAGGTTAAGCGCGGGAAGGCGGACAGCTCCACCTGTTTCAGGTTCCGGAAGAGTTCCTTCATCAAGCCTTCGACGATTGTCCAGACCTGTTCTTCATCGACAAAGCTCATCTCGATATCAATCTGTGTGAATTCCGGCTGGCGGTCTGCACGCAGATCTTCATCACGGAAGCAGCGGGCGATCTGGAAATATTTTTCAATCCCGCCGACCATCAGCAGCTGCTTGTAAATCTGCGGCGACTGCGGCAGAGCGAAGAACTTCCCCTTGAAAATCCGCGAAGGCACAAGGTAATCACGGGCCCCTTCCGGTGTGGATTTGCACAGAATTGGCGTTTCCACTTCAATAAAGCCCTGGTCTGACAAATAATTGCGCGTCAGCATCGTCACCTTGTGGCGCAGCATCAGGTTGTTCTGAATCGGTGCGCGGCGCAGGTCGAGATAGCGATATTTCAGACGCGTATCTTCCAGTGCGTCGGTTTCATCGGCAATGATCATCGGTGTTGTTTCCGCGGTGTTGACGATCGTGATCGCTTCCGCATAAACCTCAATGTCGCCGGTCGCCATCTTCGGATTTTTATCCTGACGTTCAACGACCTTGCCTTCTACCTGCAGGATGTATTCATTGCGGACATCCTTCACCTGTTCCGCTAGTTTTTCATCTACGGTAATCTGTACGATCCCGCTGCGGTCGCGCAGATCGATGAATACCAAAGCGCCTAAGTTGCGGCGGCGGCTGACCCAGCCGACCAACGTGACCGGCTCGCCGACGTGAGCTAAGCGCAGCTCTCCGTTTTGATGTGTGCGTTTCATGCTTGTTCTTCCCCTTCCTGTTGGAAATAAGCGTCCAGTGTGGCGATCAGTTCATCCTGATCAATCGTAATCTGGCGCTGCTGATCAATAAATTTGACGTTCACCTGATGATTCGCGGCTTCGCTTTCCCCGGCAATCACCGCGACTTTGGCTTTGCGCCGATCTACCGATTTAAACTGTGCTTTCAGCGAACGCGGCTGAATGTTGAATTCGGTATGGTAACCGGCAGCCCGGCACTGCGTCGCCAGTTCCAGTGGCAGCGTGCCAACCTCACCTAAGGCCATGACGTAGACATCCAGGCTTTCTTCTTCGCCCAGTTCCACTTCTTCAGCTTCGGCTAGGATCATCAAGCGTTCCAGCCCCATCGCAAAACCAACCCCCGACATTTGCGGACCGCCGAAATATTCGACCAAGCCATCGTAGCGGCCGCCGGCGAAAACCGTGGCCTGCGAACCGGATTCCGGATGTGTGGAAACAACCTCAAAAACGGTATGCGTATAGTAGTCCAATCCCCGCACCAGCTTATCGTCAATTTCATACGGAATTTCCAACGCGTCCAGCGCCGCCAGCACCTGATCAAAATAGTCCTTGGATTCCGGAGTTAAATATTCCTGCAGCGAGGGCACGTTCTGCATGCTCGGATGTTCGCTGTCAACCTTGCAATCGAGTAAGCGCAAAGGATTTTGTTCATAGCGCCGCTGACAATCCGCGCACAGCTCACTCACACTGTCTTTGAAATGTTCGCGCAATGCCCCGCGGTAGGCCGTCCGGCTGGCATCATCGCCCAGTGTGTTGATCAGCACTTTGACCTGACTTAAGCCTAAAGCCTTGACGATACTGTAGCCCAGCGCGATGACCTCGGCGTCGATCAGCGGACTCTTCATCCCAATGTTTTCAATTCCGAACTGATTAAACTGACGGTAACGGCCTTTCTGCGGACGTTCATAGCGGAACATTTCACCCATGTAATACAGTTTGGCCGGCATTTCCAGGCGTCCATACATCTTGTGCTGAACAAAGCTGCGAACAACGCCGGCCGTTCCTTCCGGCCGCAGCGTCAGTGAATCTTCACCATGCACCGAGAAGGTATACATTTCTTTATTGACCATATCAGAGCTGTCATTTTCCCGTTTGAACACCCGCGTATCCTCAAAAACCGGCGTGCGGATTTCTTCATACCCATAAACATCGCAGAGATTGCGGATTAAATCTTCTACTTTCTGCCATTTGCGCGTCGCCTCCGGAAGCAAATCCTGCGTGCCGCGCGGAGTCTGGTAATTCTCCATCATCATTTCCTCCTTTACGTGTTCAAGAACCACTACGATCATTCCACAAAAAAAAACGCCCTCTAAGGACGCTTCATCTGCGTGGTACCACCTTAGTTCACGAAATTCCTTCGTGCCCTCTTTCCGATAACGCCGGAAATTCGTCAGCAGCTACTGCTTGTTCACTGCCGCTTCTTGCAAGTGTCGGTTGCCGGAGGTGATAAAGGAAGCTTACAGCCTAGACTTCCCTCTCTTGCTTATCCCATTCCAGATCCCTCTTGGTCCTTGAATTTATCCCTAGTTTAGCACGATTTACTGCTTTGCACAAGGGCAAAACCAAGCTTTTGACGAATCTTGTTTTTTACTATCCTCGGATCATTTTGACTGATGACTGTTGGTTCCGCTTTATAATTATCAGATCAAGCATCAACCTTCATATTCTTTGTCTCTTTTTCAAAAACTTTCGCTTTCATGCTCCCCTCTTTCTTTCGGAAGCCTCGGGTAACAATAATTCCCACAGCTGCAAAAACCAGATAGATGACTATAATATAGTATCTGGAAACATATCCAAAATAGACAGATAAAGCAATCAAACATAAAACTAACAAAGATTCTCCGCCTGCTAATATACAGCATTCACGCAGGACTGCCACATTAGCATATTTAATGCTGTAATATATTTCTCCGACAAAGCAGAAAGCAAACATCGGAACACAAAATGTCAATGCATAGATAAAACTCTGTATAGAATCTAATTGAATAAACAATTCTCTTTCATTTATACATAAATGAAGAAATCCCGGATAAACCAGACTTAGAATTAACGTTATTAAACATAAAATATTGGCAGCCGGATCTTTCAAAATCATTTTTTTCATATCTAAATAAATTTTAAACAACATAATCACCCTGTATTCATTATATTCTTTTTATGAATTAAATTCTAGTTTCAAAATCTTTAAATGAAGAGTTACAGATCACTTCTTTCCTTTTTCTTACAATCTGCTTCTGCCTCTAGTCTTTTATTTTCTCCTTGTGTATCATAAACTTACGAATTGAAGGAGGATCAGTTCATGCGTTATTATATTCGCCAGCGGTTCTTTTCCTGGACCGACAGCTTTGATATTACGGATGAGGAGGGTTATGCCGTTTACAGCGTCCGTGCCGATTTATTAGCGTTGTCACATGTGCTTCGGGTCTTTGATGACCAAGATCAGGAAGTCGGCCTCGTCCGCGAAAAATTATTCCACTTCTTGCCGACATTTGAAGTTGAACTGGATGGAGATCTTGTCGCCGTCATCCGCAAGGAATTTTCATTTCTTCATCCCCGCTACCGCATTGACTGCGAAGGGTGGAGTGTTGAAGGAGACCTGTTTGGCTGGGATTATCAAATATACCGTGACGGCGAGCTGTGCGGAACCATCAGCAAGGAGATCATTGCCTTGACGGACACGTATGTGATTGATTTTGATGATCCGCAGGATGAGCTGATGGTTGTGATGCTTGTCCTGGCGATTGACGCTGCCAACTGCAGTGAGCACTAAGGCGGAGACTTTCTTATGAAAATCGTTTTAGGCGCAGGCGCAACGCAGGTTGACGGCTGGATCAGCACGCAGCAAGAACAGCTGGATTTATTAAAGCCGGAAACCTTTGAGGCTTTTTTTCACGGAGAACTGGCGGAAGCCATGTTAGCGGAGCATTTATTTGAGCATCTGACGCTGGCCGAAGGTATGTTCGCAGCGCAGACGCTCTATCGTTATCTGCGGCCCGGCGGTTGGATCCGTGCGGCAGTCCCGGATCGTTATTTCCGCAATGCCGATTATCAGCGGCTTGTCCAGATTGGCGGGCCGGGGCCTCAGGATCATCCGGCGGCTTCGCACAAAATTGTTTATGATTACAAGCAGTTCTGTGCAGTCTTTGTCCAAGCAGGATTCGAGGTTTCCCTATTGGAATACTGCGATGAACGTGGTGATTTCCATTACCGCTACGCTAACGATGCAGATGGTCATATCGGCCGTTCCTATCGCAATGACACGCGCAACGCCTTCAATCATTTGGGCATGGTCTCGATTGTTCTCGATGCTTTCAAACCGATTGTCATTCCGCGGGAAGTGCAGGCTCTTGATCCAAACAAAATTGAGCAAACCAAGACGCAGGCAAATCCAGTTGCCAATTAACAAAAACAGATCTGCGAACAAAGTTTCAGACAAATCCCGAAGCCTTGGCAGGTCTGTTTTTTTTGTTACATCAAAGCGTAAAAATGATTTCAGCGTCAGAATTCAGCGCAGAATCTTACATCAGAAACTGAACGATCCTTTGTTTTTCTGCTTCCGTTAAGCTGTGCATATGTCCCCTGCCTTTCAATAGATAGGTTTCACAGTGGGGTATCATCTTTTCAGCCTGCGGAATTACCCGATCAGCCGGAAACATACAGTCCTTTTCGCCGGCCAGCACAAGTGTTGGAGCCAGACATTTCCGCATGTCAGCAGGAACCACATTGCTCGGCATACCCGCCTTTACCTTTGCGTTATCAATACTGCACTTTGCGGTTTCAAAAGCATCAGGATCAATATTATCCTCGGTTACAGCCATAGGGAGAATCGTTTTAATCAGCCACTTCTGTTGGTGAGTCACCCAATACAACATCATGGGCAATGCCATGCTTATCAAATTGACAGCCGGCGCATTTTTTATTCCGGATGGCACGTAAAGCACAGCTTTCTCAATTTTTTCAGGGGCAACGCACATGGTTTTCGCAAGAATGCCCGCTCCAAAGGAACCGCCGAAGCATCGAATTTTCTGAAATCCCAGATTGGTAATCACTTCGCTCGCCCACTTGCCGTAATCATCGTTATTCGGCGACAGCGTCGTTTCCGCACTTTTTCCAGGATGGCCGATCGTATCCACGGCATAGATACGAAATTGATCCAACAGAAACGTACACGCTAATAAATTATAGGCGCTCGTTGCGTTCCCGCCATGAAATACAAGCAAAGGCAAGCCCGCTGGATTGCCGGTTTCAATGAGATGCGTTTGGCCAAAGGAAGTTTCCAGATAGATATCATGATAGGATGTCTTAAGCCTTGATAACTGTTCATCATAAAGCGCCATAATTTTTTGTTTCCCCTGCGGTGTGTTGTAGATCGTCTTCATGCGTCCTCCATGCGAAAGAATTTCAATCTTCGCTGTCCGCCTTTATCCGTCAAAGGTGTATGCTTCCAGTTTAAAGCTGACCAGCATAAAAGTCAAATCAGGTTAATCTCGTTAAAAACTTCTGCTTGCGGCCGCAGGGCTTTATAAGCCAAGAATAAAACACACACAATTTACAACCGGTTTCCTATCTTGCAGATTCATTTGCCAAATTCCCAATAGCAGCATCCTTTTCAGCTTAAGATAAAACAGGGAACGGCTGCAGAAACCCCTGTTTTTATTCGTTTTTCAGACAGTGCTGAAGCCGATCGTACAGCTCATCCAGCACCCAGATCCGCTCCGGCTGACCGCCGGCATCCACAACGGTTTCCAACAACGGCAAAACCCGCGGATAAAAACGTTTCTCCCAAACATCGGCGACGTTCAGCGTACGGGCATACCCATAGCTTTTTAACGCGTATTCCGGATCCCGTTCAAGCCATTCGTCCAGCTTCTTATCCGGCATTTGTTTAAGATCCCCTCGCCACTGCACCACCTGCTGCCGTAGCCTTAGACCCTCCGGATTCAAGGGCTTCATCGGTACTAAGAGAACCTGAACTGCGGCCATGCTGATATAACTAATCGCCAGCGGCAGCGACCGCAAAACAAAGTATTCCATCACCCATTCCAGCAAGATCAGCCACAAAAGTGCTAAGCCTGCGAATTGGATGCGCGAGCCTTTCTTTCCCTGCTTCCTTGCCAGGATCCGCGATCCCAGAATAAAGGAGAGCCGCAACAGACCTCCGCCAAGAAGGATAGCCACAACTAAGCGATGGGTCTGCTGAACCTGCATCCAAAGCAGAATGACTGGGGGCAGCACACTGAGCAGAATCAACAGCCAGCGCAAACCAGACAATCCCGGATGCCGCCATTGGGCAGCTTCCGATTTTGCTTGTTGCAGGGCTTCCTGAACACAAGCCTGTCCCCGCAGACGGATTTCCTCAGCCGTTACAGAATTGCCGTCGCCCAGATGAAACAAGGAATGCATGAATTGTTTTTCCCATTGCGGCTGATGGATCAGCGAACGGCGGCGAAACAAACGGAATGTCCGGCCATCCATTTGTACTTGAATATAATTACGGGCTGCCCAATTCACGATAACCGCCGCCAACATTTCACTTTCTGTCTGCCGATGTGTCAGCAAGGCCGCCTGAACCGGATTGACGCCGTTAGGCAGTTCCCCGATCGAACGCCGGTTTGCCGATCGGTTCAGTCCGCGGAACAGTCCGGCAGCCAACAACACACCGATGGCAAACATCGACCAGAATCCCATCGACCCACACAGGACACGCTGCATAGAATTCGGGATTTCAATCGTAAGGCTTACTCGATCATCCCCGGTCAGAGTCTGGGTTGAACTCAAATGCAGCTGCCTGCCGTCTTCACTGCGTTCCATCGTCATCTTTTTATGATCATCATAGTTCAGAACATTGTAAAAATCCGTCATCACCTCAAGGTCCTGGGGCATTCGCAGCGTAACCTCCAGCTCATCAATCTGCGCCTGATTCATCGAATCATCAAAATTCAGACGCCATTGATCCGCAGAGGATGTCAGCTCAATCCGATAATCCAGCGTCAGTGCCACTTCCTGGGTCTCCGGCAGTTTCAAAAAGCCATATTTTGAAACCTCCAGCGCGGGATCGCTGATCACTACCTCTTTCAGCTGAGCGTCAGGATAGCTGGGCCAGCCTAAAAACAAATCCAGCATCGGATCCAAATCATCACTTTGGCGCGTCCATAGAATTTCCTGATGCACCTGTAAATCCATCTGAGGCAAGACCTCAATCTCTATGCGCCAGAGGGTATAGCGGGAAGGCCACAAATAGACAGGAGCACTGGCAAATGTGCCTTCATCAAAATTCAAAATCAGGTTGACGTCCTGATAATCCAAGACCTGATTGGAATCAAAGACAAAGGTCTGATCCTGCCAGCGGCCTTCACCATACCGACATAGATTGCCGCTTTGGCCGCAGTCCAGAATCCAGTTATCCCGACGCAGTTCAGGATCCAGCTGCAGTTCAACATGCAGCTTGTCCGTCGGCAGATCCAAAGGTGAGCGGGCCAAATTCAGCGTCAGGGTGTCAGCCTGTTCATCTTCGTCCTGAAACAGCTGCAGAGTGTACTCCAGCTGCAGCTCAACCTGCGGATCGCGGTTGAACTGAATGCTGTTCCATTGGGGATCCAATACAGCCTGTTCGCTGATCAGCTTCACCTTTTCAGCCTTCATCTGGGAATTGTCCGGCAGATTTAAAAACAATTCATAATCCTCGTTTGGGGGCAGGCTCAGCTGGAGCGTTTCCGTCACAGTGATCGTTTTATCTGAATGCAGCACGGCCGCAACGGAGCGAACCGTGATCCTTTCCTTTTCTGCGGCATGTACCGGCAGCGGGATAAAGCACAGTCCCAGCAAGATCAGAATACTGAGCAGTTTCTTCATCACTGTGGAAGCTCCAGTTCCATCGGCCCTGAGCGCAGGTCTAGAATCTGATTTTTGAATGCAGCACAGGCCGGATCACGCAGCAGTTTATCGATCACGGTCAGATCACCGAAGGTATGCATCGGCGCAATCCATCCCAGATGACAGGCTTCAGCCCAGCCTAACAACCCTAAATTGTATCCGTCGTTTAGCCGCGGATCCGTTGGAATCATCGCCAGATCAAACGTCCGTCCTTTCACGCGTTCCAGTTCGCGGTCAAAGCGTTGTTTCAGGACGGCATTTTCACGCCGGTCCTGTTCATTTTCCTCATCCCAGCGCCAGTCGTTCAAATCACCGGCATGCAGAATCCGCCAGCCCTCGGCTTCTATGATGAACGCAACGCCCTCATCATTCGATTTCAGCGTTTCAACCGTCATTCCGTTGAGTTCATAACGCTGATGCGGCTTCACTTTGATATGATGATCATCCGAAACTCCAAAGATATCCCGGCTCAGTACATACCAGATCTGCTGGGTACCATGCTCTAAAATCGCTTTGTCATAATGATCCGCATGATGATGACTGGCAAAGAACGTCACCTGTTTGTTTGCAGGCAGCGAAAGTCTGTCCTTTCCATAATAATCGAATACCAGCACATGTTCCGGCAGCTCGATTAAAAAACTGCTGTGCTCGATCCAAGTTATTTTCATAGCGTATCCCCCCTTATGCTTCTATTTTACAGGAAAAAGCAGAAAAAAAACAGAATCCCGAAAGACTCTGTTTCCCATTTTATTCAGCGCACAATCAAATTTTTATCAATGCGTTTTAGTGCCTGCGTAGCGACAATCCCGGTAAAGATACCCGTAGGGATTGAAGTGACCAGCAGCAGCGGAACGATCGTCATCATCGCCGCTGTTTTATACAGAACCATAACGATTACAACCTGACCGACACTGTGACCGATGGCACACAGCATCGACGTCGAAATCATCGACATTTTCAGGCCCTTCTTGATAATAATCAAAACAATTGAACTAAGGATTACACCGCCGGCTGAGATCCAGAAAGTAGATCCGAAGATCGTGCCCCTTAACAGGTTGCCGATCACGACGCGCATCGTATTGACGACAATCATTTCCCGGATGCCCAGAATTTCAATTGTGATCAAGGCGATAATGTTCGCCAGTCCTAAACGCATACCAAACGGCAGCGACACAGTAAGCATGGTTTCCAGCAGATTGATCGCAATCGCCATCGCCGCCAGAAGCGTGACATAAACGAAATGCTTAGTTTTACTGATTTTCATATCAGTTATCCTTTAAGGTTACAATCACTTCATTCGGGATACAGACAATAGGAAAATAATCCTTAGCGCTGACCCAGCCAATTGAAGAACAGATATGGTTCGGACATTCCTCTTCCGTAATCCGCCATTTGCCATCTTTGACTTCCAGCTTCATCTTGCCGTAGGATCCGTTAAAATAGTAATCCTCATCTTTGTTGACATTGAATGTATGAATTACCTGATTTTTATACGTGACAATCCCATAAGTTTTGACGTTCATCCGGTTATAGATCTGAACGCCGACATAAATTCCCAGTGCTACAAATAAAATAGCAACTATCAGTTTAATTTCTTTTTTGCTCATCGTTTCACATCCTAATTCAGCTTTTCTATTATAACATGGTTGTTTATGATTGCAAGTGAAGGTTAGCTGAACATCGCCGCTGCCGAATTGGAAACTTATGCCGTCTTTCCTCCGTGCTTTTTTCTTTACTTTCCCCTATAATAAAGACAGAGTAATCAATCAGGGGGATAAAATGATGGCCATTGAAGAAGCTCTGACGCTGGCGAAGAAGCGGCGCACAATCCGGGATTTTGACAGAGAACCGGTAAAATTGGATGAAATTAAAACCTGTTTGGAAATTGCAGCTACCGCTCCCAGCGGTGCCGATATGCAGCCATGGCATTTTTGCGTCATCACCAGTGAGGCAAAGAAAATCGAAATTCGTCAAGCCTGCGAACAGGTTGAACGGGAATTCTATGAACAGCGTATCAGTGAAGTCTGGCGGCAGGATCTGAAAAAATTAAATCTGCAGGTGGAAAAACCGTTTTTGACAGAAGCTCCGTGCCTGATTGTGATCTTCAAGCAGATGACGCATGAAGATCAGCCCGGACACTGGGTTCCCAATTATTATGTCGGCGAATCGGTCGGCATTGCCACCGGCTTTCTGATCCAGGCGCTGCACCAGGCCGGATATTCGATGCTGACCTATACCCCGGCTCCCATTCATTTTCTCACCAAACTGTGCGGACGGCCTGACAATGAAATCGCCGAAATGATTCTGGTCGTTGGCCATGCGCAAAAAGGAGCGCAGCTGCCTGAGCTGGAAAAGAAAAAGTTTGAGGAGCTTGTCGATTTTTTCGAGTGATGGACAAACATAAGTAATCTTAACAAAAGAACCGCAGACTTCAGTGTTTGCGGTTCTTTTGTTCATTCGCCTCTATATAATCCCGAATTGCTTTCAAATCAGCCGCTACAAGAGGATTAATCCTTAGTTTCATCCATCGTTATTCCTCCATTGCTGATTTTAACTCATCAAAGCTCATCCATCCTTTTTCATCTACAATCGCTTCTTCTGCTTCCTGCGATTTAGCTAACAATTTTTTCTCTGCTCTGTCTTTTTCGTAATCCCCAATATCAAGAACTACAAATTTTCCTCTGCCATTTTTCGTCAGGAAAACTGGCTCTCCCGTTCGACAATTTTTGAGAACTTCATTATAATTTCTCAAGTCAGATATGGGTAAAATACTAGCCATATTATCAACGCCTTCTCTGTTATTATCATCCTTGTTTGCAATTTTATTATACAAGAAGTTGCTGTAAGATTCAGTTTAAAATTTTACAGCAACTATCAGTCTACTTTCTGAGAAGTCACGTCAGCCTTGCATTGAAGACCTTCAAGAATTGACATGCTATCTAAATTGAAACTTAACGATTAATAATCCGACTTAAATTGATTTATTTCCTGCGGATGGGGTGACGGATTACGGTTTTCTGCTTTGCGGGATCACATTTGCGCGGATCCGATAAATAGATTTCATGATGCATCCGTGTTTCATTGATTTCATTTTCATAGCCCAGAGCCTCGATGTATTCATCCATCTTAGCCACACTGACAGGTTCGTCATCGTAGGGACCGATATGCATTATTTGAACACACAAGCCTTCATCCATCCTTAAAAATTCAGCTTTTGAACAATCCACTTTCTTCTTTTTTTCCGCTTCCTGCACCGCCCACTTAAAATCTTCAAGCTTGATGAACTCCGGAACCCGAATCACACTGATCCAATGAAAGTCCTGCTTCTCTGCATAGTTCACGCCAGCGATCCCCGGCTGCCACCAGAATCCTTCCAGCGGTGGGACAACATATTCATAAAAGCCTTCGATGTGACGGGATCCTTTATAACTCATTTTCAGCGTGTAAGCCACCGCATATAAAATTCCAACCGCCTGCTGATAGCTTCCCTGCGGTTGATTGGGATCTCCCTGTCCCCGTACCGCGATATACTTCATCGGCGGTACTGTCAGGATCTCCGGTTTATTTTTTGGCATATAAAACTTTTTATCCGCTTTCTTAAAATCAAATGTCATACCCAGCACCTTCCTTTTAAACTCATTCTACACGATAAAACCTGACAGCACTGTGTCAGGTTTTATATAAGTATATCATGGATTCAAAGAATCGGATTGAGTTTAACTAATCTTTTTTCACCATCAGAATTTTAATAATCCCTGTTCATCATACTGAAAATTGGCACCCCAGGCAACTTCCCAGGTGTAGCCGTCCGGATCACTGAAATAGGCATGATAGCCACCCCAGAACACCGGCTGCGGTTCTTTGATAATCGTACCTCCGGCTTGACGCACAAGGTCGATTATCTGATCCACTTCTTCCTTTTCAGCGACGTTATAGGCCAGGGTAAACCCAGTAAAGCCTGGATTCAGCGCCGGCGGATTGTCAGGATTGATATCCTGTGCCAACTGTGTCAGCGGATACAGTTCAAATTTGGTTCCCGGCGTGTCAAAGAAACAAACCATTGGATTTGCTTCCGTGCAGTCCGTTTTATAGCCCAATCCATCACGGTAAAACTGGATGGATCTGGTCATGTCCCGAACCCCCAAACAGATACAGGTAATTTTATTCATCTTGAGATTCCTTTCCTTCGCTCTTCGGCTCAATTCGATCAAACGCTTCTAAAAGCAATAAATTCTCAATCGCTTTCCAGCCCTTCCACCAGTTTCGTGAAACCTGGAAATCCTGGGGATACAGGCCGAACCAGCTCCATGGGATTTCCCAGACATCGTCCTCGGGACAGGTGTCAATCAGGTAATCCAATTCCAATTCGATCAGATCCTGAAATAGTGGGTAAAGCAAATCGTTTTTGGACCGGACAAAATAGGATGGCCTTGGTTTATAATACTGCCATTGTTCAGGATCTTTTTCAACTCGCTTTTCAATCAGCGAAGTGATCTGGGCTTGAATCTGATCCGCGGTATAATTCGATTTCGGCATTTGCTCGAGCAGCGGCAGCCAGGCACAGTATGCCTCCACTCCCATCTCGCCGAATTCTGTTCGTGTAAATAACTGTGTCAGTGAATTTGCGACAATCGCCTCAGCCTTGGCTTTTAGCTGCGGAATGGTACAATCCTTCGTCAGGATATGCCGGGCCAGATCCAAATTCAGTCCAAAGCTTTCTTCCTCATTCAGCTTTGGATCATACCCCATCCATGGGGCGTGCGGATGCTTGTCATTGGATGCGATCGTAAACGGCCAGCCATCCTTATAAGCTGTGCCGGGCTGACTTAAATAAGTAAAGGCTCCGGTAATCAAGGAATTCTGACCGTCCACCCCTAGGTCTTCACAAAGGTTTAACACGATACAGGTTTGATAAGGGGAAGACTGCGGATTCATGGAATCCGGCTCCAGCCCCCAGCCAAACCCGCCGTCAGCGTTTTGATAGCTGCGCAGGGCATCCATCATCAAATCCGGACTGCCTACCTCAAACAACAGCTGCCAGCGTGCCCATTCCAAAGGCCGGCTGTTGCGCAGAATCCAGCGGCGTATCTGCTTAAACTTCGCCTGTGTTATTTTTTTCTTCATCAGAAATACCTCCGGAGTCATTGTACCGATTCAGCGTTGTTTCGTCTTGGAAAAAAACGACAGGCCCTGTGTGCTGTGATATTTTTTAAAGAAATTCAATAAATGCGCCTGATCATAGAAACCATAATCCGCCACGGTATCCTGAATGTTGAAATCATGATCCCGCAGACAGGCCTGCCAGATCAGCTGATAGCGGATCAACAGGGAAAGACGCTTGCACGAAACACCGTAGCTGTCCAGAAAACGGCGTTCCATCCAGCGTTGATCGATGCCCAGCTCCGCTGCCAGTTCCTTGATCGAAAGCACGCCTTTGCGGCGGATGATGATTTCAGCGGCTCTGTCAATCACTGGCGGAATGGGGTTTTCATGTTGCTGATCGAGCAGAAACGTTTCCCACTTCGGCCACAGCTCCTCCAGATTGGCAGCCTCATTAAAAGATTCGATCAAGGCTTCCGCCCAGCCAGGAAAATAAAATTCCAGCTGATCCTGAGTATTGCGCACCGCTTTTAATGATCCCCGGCAAAAGCTGGCAACGGCCCAAAAGTGAAAACGAATTCCAATCAAGCGCTCGCCCGGATGCGCTTCATCATTTTTAGAAGTAAACGTGAAATCATTGATCCCGCAGAAAAAAACATCCGTCTTTCCGCTCTGATCTGTGCGCAGAATGATATCCATGCATGTATCCGGAATCACGATTTGATCACGCTGGTCTGTATACACCCAAAAGCAGCGAATCCAGGGCTTTAACGCCGGACAGGCTTCAAATTCCTGATATCCTGATCCTTGATTGGCGGTCAGAGGAAAATATAAATCAGCCAGCGCTGAACTTGTCATGGACACTTTCGCCCCTTTCTTACGGTGATCCTTACATCGGGATTGATTTGAAAACGAACATTTTCATTATAACATATCCGACTCGAAAACGCTGTTGCTGGAAAGCTTTGCTTTTGGTCCAGACTCCCGATGCTTTTCAAACAATTTGATCCATTTGTTTAAATTCATTGATAGAGTCAGGAAAGAAGGGCGGACAGCGTTTATAATAAAACGGTAAGCCTAAGATTTTATTTTCTGGGGAGTCTTTGCCTGGAAAAGTTTATCTTCAATATGAAATAAAAGGAGTTCATTAAAATGATTCAACAAGAAATCCAAAATTCAGCCCCTATGACACAAAAAACAAATTCTGTAACAATAGAATCCTTTATTCAGCGCATTGCTGAACTCTTGGATGCTGATCTGAGTGAAATGCAGAAAAATATGGATCATGTCCGGCGTCTGATGACCTATTATCGTTGTGCCATTCTGGAAGTAGAGACCAAATTCAAAGTTTTGAATGAACAATTTTCACTCCAGCATGAACGCAATCCGATCCAAAGTATAACCTCACGCTTGAAATCACCGGAAAGCATTCAGGAGAAAATGATTCGCTATCAGCTGCCCGGCACCTTAGCTGCCATTGAGGAAAACATGGCAGATATCGCAGGCGTTCGCGTGATCTGTTCCTTTGTCGATGACATCTATATGTTGGCAGACTGCCTGCTTCAGCAGGATGATGTTCGTTTGATTCAGCGCAAAGATTACATCAGTCAGCCAAAAGAAAACGGTTATCGAAGTCTGCACCTGATCATTGAGATTCCCATCTTCCTGCAGAATGAAAAACGCATGATGAAAGTTGAAGTTCAATTAAGAACCATTGCGATGGAGTTCTGGGCGAATCTGGAACATCAGCTTCGCTACAAGAAAGCTCTGCCTGAACCTCTCCTTAACCAAACTGCCGATGAGCTGAATGAATGTGCCCAGCTCAGCGCCCTTTTGGACAAAAAGATGCAGGATATTCGCTACACCCTTGAAAATGCTCTGGAAGAACACTGAGCCTACTCTGCCCTCCGCTTTAAGCCGCGGGGTATTTCTTCAAAGACAAAAAAGAACAGAAATCTCCAGGGCAGGATTTTCCTGTTCTTTGGTTTATGGTAAAGCCGCGCTGAACTGCTTCTGAAGAAATCATTGTATTCCAGCGGATTTCAAATTGACCAGCTCAATCGCCGCTGCGGGCAATTCGGGCAATATGAATGACAAGAAACGTTACTTCTTCATTCGGAAGGATTCGCTCATACTTGTCGTAAAGATAACTCTTGATCTTTAACGCGATTCCCAATTCCTTCGGATAGCGTGTTCTGACCTGTTCAAATAACAGATCGTCGTCATTTTGAAGCAGCTTGTCAGTAAAGAAGCGATCGACAAAGAATTTGATATGCGTGATAAACCGGGCGGTGTGAATGCTTGAGGCATCCAGCTCGCGGTTGAGTGAATAGCGGACAAGATTGATGATGTCGCCGATCAGCTTAGCATTGCGGGCCGCGTCATAATCCGGATCACTTCCTGCCTGAGCATTGGCCAAATGAAACGCGATATTGGCCGCTTCCTGTTCCGGCAGCTCTATATGGAGCTGCTTTCTGACCAGCTCAAGCGCATGTTTCCCAGCTTCAAATTCCTGTGGATAGAAGCTCTTGATTTCCCAGAAAACACGATTGGTAATCACTAAGCCGCTGCGGATCCGCTCCAGGGCAAAGTTCAGATGATCCGCCAGGACGAAGACCAGATTCTCACCCAATGGGGTATTTAAACGCTGCTGGGCATCCAGTACAATTTCCTGCGCCAGCTCCAGCATCACCGGCGGAAGGCTGTTGACCAGCTCCAGGATCTGCCGTGAACGCGCATTGTCCACCGGCAGAAACACCTGATTTTCCTGATTCTGGACAATGACATTGCCCGGCTTCTGACCGAAACCGATGCCCTTGCCTAACAGGATTGATTCCTGATGCGCATCATCTTCGACCAGCACGACGCTGGAATTCAGCACTTTCTTGATCCGCATCCGCACTCCCCTGCCTTTCTGCTTCGCGATCGGACATTACTCCGTTTCAAAATCCAGACTGTTATTTTCAATCACTTTCTGCATCCAGTAAAATGAATCTTTTCTGATTCTATTATACGTACCGTTGCCCAGATCATCAAGATCAACGTAAATGTAGCCGTAACGCTTGGAAATCTGCTTCGTCGATTCGCTGATCAGATCAATGCAGGCCCAGGACGTATAGCCCATCAATTCAACGCCATCCTCATCGATCGCATCGAGCATGCATGCGAAGTGCCGGCGCAGATAATCAATCCGATATGGATCATGAACCTGGCCGTCCGCTGTCAGTTCATCCTTGGCACCCAGACCGTTTTCAACGATAAACAGCGGTTTGCGGTAGCGGTCATACAGATCGACCAAGGAAATCCGCAGGCCGATCGGATCGATCTGCCAGCCCCATTCACTGGTTTCCAGATGTGGGTTCTTGACAGCTAGAATCGTATTGCCCGGCGTCACGTCCAGACCGGTTTCATCGGCCGCGACGCAGCTGGACATGTAATAGCTGAATGAGACAAAATCAACGGGATACTGCTTCATGATCTGATCATCGCCCGGCTGCTTGATGATATGAATGTTGTGGTTCTTATAGTAGGACAGCAGCGTGGACGGATATTCGCCGAAAACCTGCGTATCGCTGTAAGCGTAGATGCTGCGCATCCGCCGCTGCGTTTCCAGCACATCCTCCGGCTTGCAGGTATACGGATAGTAAGTCAGCTTGGTGATCATGCACCCGACTTGGGAACCAGGAATGATTTCGTGGCAGATCTTGGTTGCCAGCGCCGAAGCCACAAACTGATGGTGCATCGCTTGGTAACAGACCTCTTCAAAATTCTTGCCCGGAAAGCGGTCTTCGATTAAGCCGCCGGTCGTGTACGGGTGGCGGATCATGCTGTCAACCTCATTGAAAGTCAGCCAGTATTTGACCTTGTGCTTATAGCGCTCACAGATCGTTTTGACATACTTTTCGAAGAAGCCGACGACTTCACGGGAATACCAGCCGTCATAGTTCAGAACCAGATTCAGCGGCGGTTCATAGTGCGACATCGTAACCAGCGGCTCAATGTTGTATTTTTTTAATTCATCAAACACATCGTCATAGAACTGCAGGCCCTGTTCATTGGGCTGTTCATCATCCCCGTTGGGATAAATGCGGCTCCAGGCGATCGACATGCGGTAGACCTTAAAACCCATCTCCGCCATTAAGGCGATATCTTCTTTATAATGATGGTAGAAATCACTGCCGTGGCGCTTTGGATAGTTGACCTCATCCTCCGGATGGGCCAGGGCTTCTTCAATATCCTGCGTCGTGATTTGGTTATGCTGGCTGTAGTCTTTTACATCGGCGTCGAAATGAGCGCGGGCAGCATCGGAAACCGACCAGCCTTTGCCGCCTTCACGCCATCCGCCTTCAATCTGATTGGCAGCGGTTGCCCCGCCCCATAAGAATCCTTCCGGAAATTTTCGCATCTTAGCCTTCCTTTCTCTGCGTCTGCAGAATGATGTCCTGCTGATCGGCATGTCCTGTTTTGACAACAATAACGTTCATATCCTGAGAATTGGTGACGACAATCGGCGTAATCGGATCCAGGCCAGCATCCTTGATCGCCTGAATATCAAATTTCAGAAGCAGGTCGCCAGTTTTGACCACATCCCCGGCTTTGACCATCGGTGTGAAAGGCTTGCCCTGCAGATTGACGGTATCCAGCCCCACATGGAACAGAATCTCTGTCCCGTTGGCGGTTGTCATCCCCAAGGAATGCTTTGTTTCAAACACCATCTGAATCGTCCCATCCGCCGGAGCCCGCAGCTCGCCCACTTCAGGAATGATGGCAACCCCTTCACCCAGTGCTTTTTTGGAGAACATTTCATCCCCAACCTGATCCAGGGCAACCACTTCACCCACAATCGGGCAAAGCACATTCAGCGTATCCTGACGGTTTTCCAAAACGGATGCTGTTGCCCCAGAAGTGGAAGCGGCCGGGGTTTCTTCCTTCCACAGAATGAAGGTAAAGAGGAAGGCCGAAGCCAGCGCAACGACAAATCCGATCAACGCCCAGACGATATTCATTCCGTTGGAGCCGTCAATAAACATCGACATGCTGGCAGCACCCGGACCGACAATCGCGAACGCCTTAACGGCGGTAAGACCTAAATAAGCACCGGTGATCGCTCCGCCCAGCATGACGCTGTAAAGGACTTTTTTGTTCTGCAGCGTTACACCGTACAAGGCCGGTTCGGTAATTCCCATAAAGGCGGAAATGCCTGCTGAGAAGGCCGTTGATTTCAAAGTTTCATTCTTGGCTTTCAGAGCTACCGCAAAGCAGGCGCCGGATTCGGCAACATTGTGCGCTAAGGAAGCCGGCATATACAACATTTCATAACCCAGCTCGCCAAACGTTGAAATCGCATAAGGAATCAACGTCTTGTGCATGCCGGTAGCCACCATTAACGGCAGGATCGCGGACAGCACAGCCAGCGCGACGAAGCCGAGCTTATCATACAAGAACAGGATTGCCGCTGTGAAAATCTGACCGATGTTGTAGCCTAACGGACCGAGAAACAGCAGCGTCACCGGAACAGTCACTGCCAGGGCAACCATCGGGACAAAGAAGATCCGGATCGGCTTCGGTGAAACCTTGTTCATGAGCCGTTCCATCAGGGCTAAGAAGCTGACGCACAGAATCGCTGGGAATACCTGGGCATTGTAGGCAATGCTCTGCAGCTGAATGCCAAACAAGGTCGTCCCTTCCGCGATCATCGTCGTGACCGCCGGCAATAAGGTAACCCCGACCGCGGCAATCGCGACCAGACGGTTGCTTTTCAGCTTGTTCGCAGTCGTGACCGCAACCATCATCGGCAGGAAATAGAACGTCGCATCCGAGATCGAAACTAAAATTTTATACAGCGCGCCGCCGTCATCCATAAGATGCATCGCGACCAACAGAATCAGAATTGATTTCAGGACGCCGGCCCCTGCAATTGCCGGAACTAACGGCTGGAAGATTCCGATCAGAAAATCAAGCGCTACCTTGCTTAACTTCTGTTTTTCAGCCGGGACAGCCGGAACATCCTGTCCCTTAAAATCAATCATTTTCAGCAGCGCGTCGTAAACTTCAACGACATCGTTGCCGATGATGATCTGAAACTGATTGCTGCGGACAACACCCATGACGCCCGGAACGGCTTTCAGTTTTTCCTCATCCACTTTTTTCTGATCGTTCAGCGTGAAACGCAGACGGGTCGAGCAGTGCTCAAGCTGAGCCACATTTTTTTCCGTACCGACATATTTCAGTATTTCGGCAGCCGTTTGTTTATAATCCATGATTTTCTCCTCCATGTACGCCAAGAACTTCGGACTGTTTTTCCGGTGCTTTCCCGCTCTGGCCAGAAGCGCAGAAAACAAAAGGCAGGACCATCATAAAAGTACGTTTTCCTTTCGGAATTTCGTCTTTTTATGAGATCCTGCCTGCATTACCAGTTACATGTCCCTTTTTCTTTTGCGAGCTTATTATAAGCTTGATGAAAGCGCTTTGTCAATCTCTATTTTTCAATTTCATTATTTTTTGAAGTTAGGATTAACGGCGGCTGGGCCGCTTCCAGCGGCTCCCTTTCCAACGGCTGGGGCTTCAGATCAGCCAAAGCCTGACGGTTAAAGATCACGATCACCTTGAAGAAGTCACCGTCGGTCTGAATCGTAAAGTGGGCATGCTGACTCTCCGCAAAGCCTTTGGCAATCGCCAAGCCCAATCCGGAGCCTTCCGAATTGCGGGATTTATCACCGCGCACAAATCGTTCAACCAAATCGTTGGGATCAAAATCAATCTCCGTTTGCGAAATGTTGCGGATCGACAGCACAACTTCTTCTCCCCGCTCAATTAACGTCAGATACACCCGGGAACCACGCAGCGAATATTTCGTCACGTTGGAAATCAGATTTTCAACAATCCGATAGGTTTTCTGCGAATCCAGCGGCAAGACGATCTTATCATGACTGTATGAGGTCTTGATCGTCAGTCCGGCATTTTCAATCGCCGGCGCCAATTCAAACAGCGTTTGAGAAATCAGCGACACAAGATCAACATCGACGACATTCAGCTTCAGATCTCCGCTGTTGGCTTTGCTGACCTCAAATAAATCTTCAATCAGATGCTTTAAGCGCATGGAGTTGCGTTCCAGCACAGCCAGATATTCCTGCCGCTTTGCCTCATCCGTCTCCTGCTTCATCAGGTCAATGTAGGAAATCAGCGATGTTAACGGAGTTTTCAAATCATGCGAAACGTTGGAAATCAGTTCCGTTTTCATTTTCTGACTCTTAGTTTCTTCTTCGATTGCCATATTGAATCCATACCGGATATCATCCAGCTCACCATGCAGCGGTTCAAAAATACCCAGATCCTCATGGACTTCCGTTTCCAGATCTCCCCGCGCCATCCGGCGCGTACAGCCCAGCAAGGTTTCATAATCACTGCGCAGCCGTTTCAGCGCCCGCATGATGATCAGATACAGAAAGACGGTGTAGATCAGCGCTGCATAGAAATCCTGCAGAAGCAGACACAGCATGCTGATCAGGGCGACATTGACAATCATCAGTCGAATCAGCCGGGAATGCGCTTTTTCCGAAAAATCAACGGTAAAGCATTCCTTCGTCCACTGCTTGAGCGTCGACCAGCCATGTCCGAGCGCATGCCATAACCGCTGCCACAGCGTGATCGTTGCCATCTTCCGCCACGTTGCGCGCCAGCCGTCATGCAGAGCCAGACGAATCCAATAAATCATGCAATACAGACCGGAGCATTCGAGCAAAAATGTGAATTCATAGGAAAGAATCTGGAAGAATCCCGTCATATCATCAATCGATTGGGAGTACACATCCATCATGATTCCGCCGAGATTGTAAGACATTTCCTCCATCAAGGCCAGCGCGAACACACTGATGATGATCTGGGCTTCCAGCGGAACCCGGTTCAGCAGCTTTCCGATTTTCGATTCCCGCATCTTGCTGCGCGTAAAATACAGCGCGCCTAAAAACAGGATAAAATACAGCACCAGATTGATCTGGGACGCCAGAAGCCGATAGGAAGAATATTCATTGTTTTTTATCAGCGTGGCCAGCGCATCATCGCTTTCCAGGTGATTGGGAATGCCAAATATCAAGGTCATATTCTTGAGTTCCGGCTCATACAGATCCAACGGGAAATTTCCATAATACTGGATCGTATCCGCCAGGTTGGCCATCGGATAGAAATCCGCATTGCTGTAACCGCCGTTGGACGTGACAGTGAGTACGCCGTAGCTGTCATACTCGGCCCGTATCCAAAACTGATATGCCTCGGAAAGCTCGCGGTCGGTCTGACCTAGGGCATTGTTTTTCGGTCTGCGGACGGTGGTCTTCGTCGCATTGTCAATCGCGAAAGCATGCAGGTTTCCAAGCTGCAGACTTTCTTTATAGTTTTGCTGCAGCGACCATTCCAGCTGCGTTTTTTCTTCGTTGATCTCGCTTTGCGTCCAGCCCTGATCCAGCAGCCTCTGCAGCTGCGCCGAACTGAGATACAGATCCGCATATCCCAGATCCGTATGGTTTGTTTCATTGATCAGATCGCGGATCATCGTCACCGCATATTCATTGATCCAAGAGCGAACTGAGCGGCTCTGACTGAATAATTCACGGCGGCTTTCCGGTCCGGCATTCTCACTGATCGATCCGGCCGACGGGACAAGGATCAGGCTCAGGAAACACACCAAAACTAAAAAACCAGCCAGAAGTTTTTCTGAAAATTTGGATTTTTTCATTCCTTTATCCCTTCTCTATTTTGTAACCGACGCCCCACACCACTTTTAAATAACGCGGATTGCGGGGATCGATTTCGATTTTCTCACGGATGTTGCGGATGTGCACCATCACCGTATCGGTAGCGATCGCTTCCTCGTTCCACACCCGTTCATAAATTTCCTCGGCGCTGTAGACGCGGCCGGGATTTTTCATCAACAGCTGCAGAATCCGAAATTCAATCGGCGTCAGCTTCACCGGATTGCCGTCCAGCGTCACTTCCTTGGTGTTGTTGTTCAGCTCCAGACCGCCGACAGTATAGACTTGTTCATCTTCACTCTGATGTTCTTTCAGACTTAAAAATTTAGCGTAGCGGCGCAGCTGAGAGTTCACCCGCGCCAACAGCTCCATCGGTGTAAACGGCTTGGTGATATAGTCATCTGCCCCCATATTTAAGCCGGTAATCTTGTCCATGTCTTCCGACTTGGCGGACAGCACAATGACCGGAAAATCATAACTCTGACGCAGCGTCATGATCATCGTCAGGCCATCCATAACCGGCATCATCAGATCGACGATCGCCAGATGAATTGTCTGACGGGCCAGAATATCCAAGCCTTCCTTGCCGTTATAGGCGCGGTGGACGCCATACCCCTGGTTCTTCAAATAGATTTCAATCGCGTTGCCGATCTCGACTTCGTCTTCACAGACTAAAATTTGATAGTTTTGCATGATTTCGCTCCCTCACTGATTCTTCTTTTAGTATAGAGTAAACTCATGAAGTTGCAATGAAGAAAAAGCTTAAGAATTAGTAAAGATTGCGGTGAACACGAAATTCAGCGGCAGAAGCGGCTTCCGAAAACGGCAGAATTTGTTCCATCAGTGGATCCTGGAAGCGCCCATGAAGCAAGAGCGCACCGCCGATCAGAAGCCGGATCCGCCGCAGCATCGCCTGAGCTTCGCGTTTCAGCGTCGGATCATAGGCTGTAATGTAGCCGGCCTGATCTTCAAAGGCTTCCAGCATATCTTTCAGAATCTCCGGCCGCAGCGAATAGGTCAGACTGTTCTGACGATGGGTATTGTAATGCACCAGCGTATCCGGAACAATGACTGTCTTATCGGCCTTCAGCAGAATCTGTCCGATCAGCTGAACATCCTCGAAGACCCGGCCTTCCCAAAACTGCAGGCCGTCAAACAAGGAACGGCGGATCAGCTTGCCCCAGGCATAATTGCGTACCTGACGGTCCTTCATCAACATTTTCATCAGTGTCCGCTTATGCGGAACCAAGACGCGGCGGACATGCCGGCGGGTTGTCACCCGCCCCTCATTGACATTGCCGCAGATCACCACATCCGCTGCATACCGAGCCTGAGCCGCCGCCAAGGTTTCCAGCGTGCGCCGCTTCATCCAATCATCGCTGTCCAGAAACAGTACGAATTCCCCCTTTGCCGCATTCAAGGCGGCATTGCGGGCCGCTGAAACACCGCGGTTTTCCTGATGGATGACAGTGATCAGTTCCGGATAGATCTTGGCATAGAAATCCAGCCGGGAACCCGTTCGATCCGTCGATCCGTCATCGACTACGATCACTTCATAGTCTTGATAAGTCTGTTCCAATAAAGAACGGATGCAGGTATAAATTTCTTTTTCACTGTTATATGCAGGTATTAATACGCTGATTTTCATGGGTTATCCCTTCGCTGGCACAAAGGCCGCTTTGCCTTTCTTGTCTTGATTTTGTTGGTTTAGCTGACGTTTTAATGCCCGTTCCCGACGCTTTTTCATCACTGACCGGTAAACGAGCAGTCCCGCACCGCTGAAAGCGATCGTAATCGCATAAATCCAGAAGGCGGAAACGAAATCCTGCTGAATCAGCTTATCTCCGGCCAGCGTCGAAGTGATCACCGAGGGAATCCGCGCAACCGTGGTAATGAAGAGGAAATGGGAGAATTTAACCGGAGTCAGACCGGCGAAATACGTGATGATATCCTTCGGGGTTCCTGGAATCAGAAAGATCAGAAAGATCAGGTTGTCAAGCTTCTGTTCATCCTTCATAAAGGAAAGCTTATCCAGTTTTTCCTTCGGCACCAGACATTCGACTAAATTGGAGCCGTAGCGGCGAACGAGCCAGAAAATCAAGGCCGTGCCGATCGCGGCGCCGATCAGACAGAGAATCAGTCCCTCAATCGGTCCGTAGGCGACACCCGCACCAGTTTCAATGATTTCTCCTGGAAGCAAGGCCACCAGCACCTGTAAGGCCATCATGCCGGTCAGCACAATCCGTCCCAGCCAGCCGAACTGATCCAGCCAGATTTTGAACTGCGCAGGATCGGAGGCCACGCTTTGAAATAAAACAAACAACACTGCCGTCATGACGATCGTAAAGACAATTACCGCGCTGATGGAGAACCACCGTACCCGCTTCTGCCACTTTGATTTCTGTTCCATAAATTCAGGCTCCTTTTTGTTTTCTGGTTTTATTCTACCCGTTAAACATGAAGATCCCCTTCTGGAAATTCAAAAGAAATTCTTAAGCCTTGCTGAAAAAGCAGAGAAGAGCCTTTTTTTGTTTTCAAAGAACAAATTTTATCTGCAGCCCCTGGTCTTTTTCAGTCCCTGCAGCTATAATGAAATCCCGAGTCAATCCAATTAGAAAAGAGGTCGGCTATGAAAATCATTTATACGCTGCAGCATCCGCAGTCTGAGCATCATCTCAACGGCATGGTGGGTTCCTGGACAGATTGGGATTTAAGCGAGCTGGGAGTACAGCAAGCCCAGCGCATCGCTTTGAATCTGAAAGCAGAACTGGCCGGCAAACCTATCCGCCTTCTGTCTTCGGATCTGAGACGCGCCTGGCACACTGCTGAAATCATCGGCGAAGCTTTAGGAATCAAAGCTGAAAAAGAACCGCTGCTCAGGGAGCGGTATCTGGGCGAAGCCGTCGGTCAGTCTGTCGCCTGGCTGAAAGCGAATCTCTTAACACCGGAAATCACGATCGACGACCGGCTGTTTCCCTCAGCTCAAACGCGGCGCGAACAGGCCGAACAGTTAAGTTCTTTCTGGGACCATCTTCTGCAACAGGAGGACGATATCCTGATTCTGGTCTCTCACGGCGATACGCTGGGCGTGCTGCAGGCCTTATGGCTGGGATTGGAAGCGGATGCTCTGAATTCCATCCAGTTTGCCGGACAGGCCGGCGGCGTTTCCTGCTTATGGGAACGTGACGGCAAGCGGATCGTGCGCAAATTCAATGATCTGTCTTATTTGAAATAACGATAAAAAAGACATGCCCTTTCTCCCATTAGAGAAAGCCGCATGTCTATTTTTTTAAATTTTAGTCAGAATGAAGCAAACGACAGTGCTTTTAGGACAACGTTATTATCCGCACAACGCTCACAGTTCAAGATTTCAAGATCAGAATCCAATTTCATCAGCGATCATGATGATTGTGAAGCGTCCCGGTGTTTTCCGGCCATGGTTTATAATTCCGACGGAGTTGCAGACAGACTGCTGAATCTGACAATCCATGCATTTTCCCGTTTCAACACACGGTGCCTTGTGATGCACACGCATCGCGTTGAGCGGAGCGATCTGACGCAGCCGTTTCATCGCATCATCCAGCGTATCTACCACTTTGTTCACGCCGGCGACCACGATCACCTTGCGCGGTCCGTAGCTGATCGCCGCAACCCGGTTCCCAGACGAATCAATATTAACCAGCTGGCCCTGCCGGGTAATCGCATTGGAACTGGTCAGGAACACATCCGCCAATAATGCCTGACGATAAATTTCCTCGACCTCGGAAAACGGCAGACCTTCCTGATAGCGGTCGAAAAAATGATAATCGCCGTTGCGCAGGATATTGATCATATCCATGGCTTTCAACGTTTCCGAACCGCCGACGCCGACGCTGGCGCCCTTGGGAATCAGCTCCAGCACTTTATCGCGGGCTTCCTCCACATTTTCGGCGTAATAGGTAATATACCCTTTTTCCGCCAGCAGGTCGACCATTTCATGGGCAATGGCCACGGCTCTGCGCTTACGATACTTATCCATACTTCTGCTCCTCTTTTCTAATTTTTGACAAAAAAGACCGCACTGAATATGCGGCCCTTTTCATTACTGATTGACTTCTGAATACTTCCGGCGTTCCGGACTCAAATTGTCGCAATAATACCGCACAGTCAGCGCTCCGCCGATCTTGGATTTCACCTTCGGCAGCTCGATAAAGCGGTCGCCTTCCAGCATGATTTCCATCATCGCCTTGCAGCAGGCCGTCAGATTGTTGACCTTCGGCTCAACTTCTGTCATCAGCTCTTTCGCATTGATATCAATATACAGCCACTGGATGTTATGCGCATCCCATTTTTTCTGATTGATAATGTCGATATAATCTTGAATTGTTTTCTTTTCCATTTGTCAGGTACCCCCTAATCGATTTTATTATAGCATTGAACATCAATTAAATAAAGTCGAATCACGGAATCAAGCTGTTTTTTCAACTTAAAAATCAAAGAAAATAATCTAAAACAAATTCCATCATGACGCCTAAGCCCGGAAGCAGTGAAGCCTTTTCGATTTTTTCCTGCCGGGTATGCGCCCCTTCGCCGAGGTATCCGCCGAAGCACAATGCATTGACACCCTGGGAAAACGGAATGTTGCAGTCGGTGGATCCGGAATGACCTTCCGGCCGAGTGCCGATCCGCCGTTCGATCAGATCTTCGACTTTCTTCTCGATCGCCCGCTGCTTCTCTTCATCGATATCGCCCATACATGGCCGCTCACCCAAAATTTCAACATTGATCTCCACGCCCATCTTCCGATAGGCCTCGATCAGGCTGTCAAACATATCGCGCAGCTGCTGCAGATGTTCGCGGACATCAGAACGGAATTCAAACAGCATCGCTGCCTGCTGAGCGATTGTATTGACCGAAGTGCCGCCTTCAATCGTTCCGACATTGTAGGTCGTTTTTCCGCCTTCCGGGACTTTGACTGAATACAGCGTATCGATCAAGGAGGCCAGAACGCGGATCGCATTGCGGTTGCCAAAGGCCCCATAGGAATGTCCGCCTTCCGTCTTCACCTCGACACGATAGCGAACCGATCCGACCGCCTTGTTGACATAACCTTTATACGAACCGTCAAAGGAATAGACCTCGCTCAGCTTGCCGGCGTAATCCTGCATCAGCTGACGGCAGCCCTTGAGGTTGCCCAGGCCTTCCTCGCCAGCATTCAGCACGATCAGAACGCCTTGCTTCGGCTGGCAGTGCTGCTCAATCAAATAGCGGGCGATCACCATCAATAACGCCACGTTGGCTGTATCATCGCCCACTCCCGGCGCTTTCAGCCAGCCGTCTTCTTCAATCAGCTCAAAGCCGGTTTCATCCGGGAACACCGTATCCAGATGCGCCATAAAGGCCACGGCTCCGCCGGCCTGAACGTCACCCAGTGTTACGATGACGTTGGATGCTGTATCCACTTTCACGTCTTCCGCACCGCATTCACGGAACCACTTTGCGCAGTATTCCGCCCGCGCCTGTTCATGATTGCTGAAGGCCGGTATCGCTACCAGCGTGCGGATCAGTTCAACAACCTCATTCTGATGATCGCTGACATATTGTTCTAATGCTTCATTCCAAATCAAAGATATACCCCCTTTTTATTTGAATTCATTATACCATTCTTTTGGGAGCCTGAACAATTTATGTTAGAATAGGATGCAGGAGGTGGTCTCTGTGATCCTCGAAAAAAATCAAATCGCCGCGGCGGAAGCGGCAAGCGGCAAAAGTGAAACGCAGTTAATGGAGCTGGCCGGCAAGCGCTGCGCAGATACGCTGCTGCATGAATATCCAGAAAATGATTCCTTTCTGATTCTGTGCGGCAGCGGCAACAACGGCGGCGACGGGTTTGTCATTGCCCGGCATTGTCTGGCTGCGAAACGTCAGGTGGCGATTGTTTTGATGATGAACGACATCCGCACCCCGGCAGCCATTGACGCCCGGCAGAAGCTGCCGGAATCCTGTTTGATTTACGGTTACGAAGAAATGAGCGAAGCTCAGTTTCAGACCATGGCGCAGCGTTATGACGTGATCGTCGACTGCGTCTTTGGGTTTAATTTCCATGCCCCGCTGCCGGATTTTCTGCGGGATGCCTTCCGCTGGATTAACCAGCAGCGCCTATCCGTTGTCAGCATCGACCTCAACAGCGGCTTGGAAGCCGATCACAGCCTGGGGGATCCGGATGCTTTGCACAGCGTGCTGACCTTAGCGCTGGGGGCGTTAAAACCGGTGCATTTGTTCAGCCGGGAACATCAGAAACTGGATCGCCTGATCCCGATCAGCCTTGGTTTTCCTGAGCCGGAAACCTCGCGCTGGATTCAGATGGATGCGCTGCAGGTGACGCGGCTGCTTCCGCGTTTATTTGACAATGATTATAAAAACAGCACAGGCCGGCTGACCGTCATCGCCGGCAGCGCGTGGATGGCGGGTGCGGCCCAATTCAATCTGGAAGCAGCCCAGGCAATCGGCTGCGGAATGATCCGCGCGGTGGTTGACCCGCAGATTTATCCGATTCTGCAAGCCGCCTGTCCGCACGTGGTCTTCCATCCGTCGACTCAATCTGAAGCAGACTTTCTGGCTATATTAAGCCAATCCGATGCTATTGCTTTGGGCAGCGGCTGCGATCATCTTGAAAATCTTGACGCTTTATTGGAAACCGTGCTGAAAAACAGTTCTGTTCCTGTTATTCTCGATGCCGCGGCGCTGCGCAGTCTGGCCCGACATCCAGAGTGGCTGAATCAGCCGCAGGGCGAAATCATTTTAACTCCGCATGTCGGAGAATTCAGCGCGCTGTGCGGACGCAGCGTTGAAGAAATTCAGGCAGACCGAATTCGCTGTGCTGAGGAATATGCAGTCTCGCATTCGGTAACCCTTGTTTTAAAAGGGGCGGATACGCTGATCGTTTCCCCGCAGGGTCTGCGCTGCGTGAATAAAACCGGCAATCCGAGCCTGGCCAAAGCGGGTTCCGGGGATCTGTTAACCGGCTTGATCGCAGCACTGGCAGCCCGCGGATTAACCCCGATGGATGCTGCCTGCTGCGGAGTCTGGCTGCATGGCAAAGCCGCCGACAAAGCGATTGAAAAAAATGCCCTTTATACCATTCATCACAGGGAAATCCTGGCGGGTCTGGATGCGTTTTTAATGGATCATCAAAAGGAGCTGTGGCGTTAATGGAAATCCGCCGGATTACCCGTCAGGATCTGCCTGCCCTGACTAATCTGTTCAAACGCAGCGTTTTTGAAATCGCCGGCTGTGATTATACACCGGCGCAATGTGCTGCCTGGACTCAAAACGCGGAGAATCCGCAATGGGCCGAGCGTTTCCTGTCCACCTGGACCATCGGGGCTTTTATTGCCGAGCAGCCGGCCGGCTTTGCCAATCTGGAAAGTCCGACCCAATTGGATTGTTTCTATGTCCATCCCGATTTTCAGCGGCAGGGTGTTGGTTCCGCCTTGTTCAAGGCGGTGAGCGAACAGGCCCAAAAGACAGGAGCCGCTTTTTTGGAAAGTGATATTTCATTGACCGCCGAACCCTTTTTTCGCGCACAGGGCTGGAAGGTTCTGCATCGCAATGAAATCCAGCGTGAGGCTCAGGTTCTGATCAATACGACGATGCGCTTCACTTTTTCCAGCATGGAAAATGCCGCTGTCAATCCAAAATGGCAGCTGCTTACCGAGATCCATGTTCAGGACCGCAATCCGGAATTTATCGACCAGCTCACCCGTCTTTGGCGGACCTCTGTCAAAGAAACACATCTTTTTCTGTCCGAAGAAGAAATCGATAAGATTCAGACTTATGTCCCGCAGGCATTAGCTTCCATCCCCCATCTGATTCTAGCTGAAAAGGATAAAACCTGGATCGGCTTTATGGGAATCAGTGGACAAAAACTGGAAATGTTGTTTCTGGATCCGGCTTACCGTAAGCAGGGCTGGGGTGCAGCACTTCTGACCTATGCCATGAGTGAATACGGAGTGAATGAATTGGATGTCAATGAACAAAATCCGCAGGCCGCAGGATTTTATGAACATTTGGGATTTTGCGTCGTATGCCAGAGAGATACTGATGATCAGGGCATGCCCTATCCCATTTTGACAATGCGATTATTGAAAGGTGAATCTTAAAACATCGTTGTTTTACAAGATTAGAAAAGGCCAGTATTCAAATCAATCTGAATGCTGGTCTTTTTAGTTTATTCGTCAAGTTTAAGCGATCGGTCTTTATCCTGTTTTCAGCTGTGAATTCCTGTTAAATCAGGGTAGGTATTTATTTAATCTGAGACAAAGCATCCTGGACTGCGGCGATGATCGCTTTGGAAGTGATCGTTGCCCCAGAAACCAGATCTACATCGGTACTCTGTTGGGCAACAATCTGGGCTGGTATTTGTTCGATCGCCGGATCAGAAATACCAGCTGTTTCAGAATGTTGAACAAGATCGACGGAAACAATCCGATCCCCATCCATGGTTACCTTGACCTGAACATCACCACCCATGCCATTAGGACTCATTCCGAGATATTCATTTTCTTTCAATTCGATTCCTGCACTTCCGCCAATTTCATCTGAGCTGCCAATTTTATAGGTCATCGGTGACTCAACTGCCTGACGTAAAGTATAAGCAGCCTCTTTTTCCTTCACTTGTGCAGCATGGATTCCCGCTATTCTGCCGAATACCAGGCATTCGGATAAGTTGGTGGCACCTTGATAATTCTTGGCTGTCATCCCGCCAAATTCACCGGCTGAGTACAGGTTGGGTATTGGGTTTCCCATTATGTCTAAAACTTCAGCACGGGCATTTCTGCGCGCTCCGCCCTGTGTATTCAGAATAAGCGGATTCATTTTCATAGCATAACATGTCCCTTCCGCAAGCGGCTGCATTTTTTCTGGATCGCGGCCACATTCCTCATCTTCCCCCTTTGCACAGTATGCATTATACTTCCGTATTGAAGACAAGAGCACTTCTTCCTTCGCTCCAATGAAAGACGCCAATTGGGAATAAGAATCTGCGCTGACCCACACCTCACTGTGATTGACTTCCAATAAATTCTCCGCTTCCAGCTGTTTCTTCATCTTCTCATCAAAAATTAAATAAGAGTATTGCGGGTAAGAAGGTAAATGATATTCTCCACAATGATAGAGATGACCATGCCGGCTATATTCTGTTTCATTGAGATAGCGGCTGCCATCCGGTCCGACCAAAATAAAGCTTCCACCCTCTTTAAAACCTGAAGTCTGCATGGCCTGAGTTCCTTCACCCAGCGAAATGCAATGTCCGCCGAGAATATCCAGTGATTCAAAACAATCCATATGCCACAGATCCGCATTCACCTCCAGCGCCATCGCAACACCATCACCACGATTATACAGGGTACCCCGTGGATTGGAAATCGCCAGGCCAAGATAATCAGCAACCATCTGGGAATTATTTTCAAAACCGCCGCAGGCCATAACCACGCCTCGTAAAGCACGGATATTCAGCAGCTCGCCATTCCGTTCCATCATCATGCCCAGGATCCTCTTTGTTTCCGGATCCTGAATCAATTTTTGCCCTCGGGTATTAAACCAGATATCAATCTGATCCCGATTGACAACCTTTTCTCGCAGCATTCTCCACAAGGCCCCGTCGCTGGCCCCTTTATGAACCGAGAAGGAATCAATCGTATCTCCGCCCTCCAGCTCCGGAAATTCAGGAATGGCCCAGGCTGTGGCCGGAATGCCTTTCCAATACATCAGCTCAGAAGCACCATAATCCTGAATCATCCGATCGCCGAGTACCAGCAAGTCGCTGGTAAACGTATCCAGCAGTTCTTCATCATAAGGCAGCCCGCCATAGAGCGCCTTATAATATGTCATAAGTTTTTCCTTGTCATGTCCTACGACACAGAATTGACCCGCATAGCGTGTATTTCCGCCTTCGTGTCCTTGCGGCGCAGCGTCAAAAAGAAGGACATCCGCACCTTCTTCCGCGGCATAATGGGCCGCTGTCGCACCGGCACCGCCAAACCCCATGACAAGAACATCATAGACACCATCCCATTTTATTGTGTCGGCATAGCTCAATTCAGGGGTCTGTCTGCTTCCCCCAGCATTACAGCCGCTCAACATCCCCGCTGCGGCTAAACTTACAGCCCCAGCCGCTGTCCCTTTTAGAAAATCGCGTCGTGAGAGTTTTTGTTTCATATTTCTTTGTGGCATGAGATTTCCTTGATCCCATGCTCTCCTTTCTTATGATTAACGCAATCCGCGTCAAATCTGATTTGTTTATAAATACAATATGTAAGAATTCTATCAAGTTAAGTTTATTATATCTTTATTTCCTTACTTAACGTTATATGTTAGTATTTAATTAACTTCTTGTGATTTTAGGCAAAATCCAAAATCAACCGGTTTCTTGTTTAATTCTGTAATTTTCGCTTTAGTTTTTGTACTATAAAACAAAGAAAGGAAGAAAATCATGTCTTTTTTATCCGCCAAATTAGAAGCTCTGCTTTTGCCGATGGTTTACAAAGATACTGAGCTGAAGACCATCATCAACGCTGCCGCTGAATTTCTCAATACCCCTGTTCGCTTTTCACCCGAGAATAATCTGGACTTCGCGCTTTGTTCTCCTGGATATCCCAATGAAGATATTGAATATATCCGTGGCGTCTTGGCAGATGATCCCCAAGGTTTTCAGACCTATATGCAGGTAATTCATCAAAAAGCATCGGATACGCCGGTCCTCTTAAAATCCAGTAATTCCGCAATTCCGGATAAAATTTTCTGCAACGTCGTCATCGGATCCCGCTATTTTGGCAATGTTTCCATTCCTCATGTGAAATTGCCGCTTAAGGAGATTGATTTGGACGTTGTCGAAACGCTGTGCAAAATCATTGCTCTAGCCTGCTCGGTACAAGGTCTTTGGGGCTATGATCGCGAGAATTATAATCTGTTCAATGCCTTGCTGCATGGCATCATTACACGCTGGGATCAGCTGGCAGGGATGACCTCTGATATCCGTGCTTATCAGGATCGGCAATGGCGCCTTGTTTCCTGTCAGCTGCCGGAACCATTAAATCCCGGCTTAATTGTCTCGGGCTTAGAGCGGATTTTTCCAGGAGCCCTGATCGCTTCCTACGATCAATCGATGAACGTTCTGGTCGATGTCACCGATCAGGATCTCACCGCATTGCAGCTTCAGCGGCTGACATCCCTGACTTCCGCTTTTCAAATTTCGATCTGTATTGGTCTGGTCTTTCATCATCTTATGGACTGCCGCAAACAGCTGGCCTGCATTGCAGATCATCCAGATATGAAGAACAGGAATTTACCGCAGCTGATTTCTTTTGATAAACATCCGGAATATGCTTTGTTTCATCATACTGGTTTCAGTTACCAAGAGCTGTCCGAATATCGTGACCAGCGAATCGATTCCCTGATTGAACATGATTTGCAGCATGGCACGGAATACTTCATTACCTTGAAAACAATGTTGGCATGCAACTGCAATCCTGCAGAAACAGCCGGAATTCTGTGCACTCACAAAAACACGATTCTGTATCGAATAAAGCGGATTGAAGAGTTGTTCCATCTATGCCTTTCGGATAACGAAACACTGTTTCAGATCATGCTGAGTCTTAAAATTATGGAATATGGTCATGCAGAACTAAATTAATCTGTAATTTGCTTATTCGGTATCAAAACTTTACATTTGATAAATTTAGATTAGAAGACAACAAGGAAGAATGGATCACAAGCAAAAAACAAAGAGGAATATCCTGACCAAGCACGATGCTTTCAGCCGGATTATTCCTCTTTTTAGTCTATCTTGATTCTCTGAATAGGAAATAAGTTGTTGATCTCTTGGAAACAAATCAGAAATGATCGCTGTTTATTCCGCTTCGTTTTCCTTTTCCTCTTCCGGATCCAGCTCACTGAGATGATCGGTGTACTGATCAAACCACTGCGTCATTTCTTTCAGCCGGCGAATGCGGTGGATCGGCTTGCCGGAACGGCTCAGTTCATGATTTTCACCATGGAACAGACAGATCCGGGAATCAACATTATGCAGCTTGAGGGCCTGGAACATCTGTAAGCCTTCCGCCATCCAGCAGCGGTAATCCTGATCGGAATGAATGAACAAGGTCGGTGTTTTCGCCTGATCCGCATATTTCAACGGCGAGAAGCTCCACATCTTTTCAGGATTATCCCATGGGGTGGAAGCCATTTGGCTCATATTGTGATAGTAGCCGATATCCGTTGTCAGGGACTTGGAAAACCAGTTGGAAATCGAACGCTGACTGGCCGCGCAGGCAAAACGGTCGGTATGCCCGATGATCCAGTTCGTCATGAATCCGCCGTAGCTGCCGCCGGTGACCGCTACCCGCTTGGCATCGATCATCGGATACGTTTCAAGAACCAAATCGGTAAAGGTCATAATATCGGAATAATCAATCGTTCCATATTTTCCCCGCAGATCCATGAACGCGTTGCCGCGGCCATCCGAACCGCGCGGATTGCAGAAAAAGACAAAATATCCCTGTGAGGCCCAATACTGCATCTCGTGCATGAAGGTTTCACCATAAGCTGCCTTCGGTCCGCCATGGATATCCAGAACCGCCGGATAAGTCTTTGTTTCATCAAAATCAATCGGCTTCAGTACCCAGCCGTCAATTCGCACGCCGTCATTAATAAAGCTCAGTTTTTCCGGCTTCGCCACATACTTCCCGTCTAGAGCCGCATCATTGATATGTGTCAGCTGAATTTCAGCGCCGTCTTTCAGCTCATACAGCTCCTGCAGCCGCATTTCGCGCATCGCACCGATGACAACCCGGTCATCCTGCACATCGAAGAAATCAACCGAACCTTCGGCCGTGGTCAATGCCCGACGCTGTCCCTGAGCATCAAAAACAGTTAATTCTGAATGATTATCCCAGGTTAGAAGCGTCCAGATTTCACCGTTGACAATTTTCCAACCGCGGCCGCCATACAGTTTAGCGTCACTTCCGACGGAGCTGCCCCAGGACAGATCCTCGCCGTTAAGCAGCGACATTTCACCGGTATTGCAGTCAATTGTATACAGCTTCGCATTTTCGCTGGAACCCCAGGTCTGATAATCCGTGGCCGTCACAGCTAACAGATGATCGTTCAGCCAGCCAAGATGGCCGAAGTTCCACTTTCCGGACGGCACCAACGTCGTCCGCTGCCCACTGTTTCGGTCAACAACATACAAAACCGAAGTCTGGCTGTTGACGCTGTCAAATTCCGGACCGGCAATCGCAACCTTGGTTTGATCCGGACTGATTTCCAAATGCCTTACATCCATGAATTTCGGTGATAAAATCTGAACTGACTCCGTGCCCGGCTTAACCAGAACCGCCCAGGTGCGTTTTTTATTGATAAAACCGCGGCCGTTAAACCAATACGGCAGCTCGTCTAAAACCTCATAATCTTTTTCTTCTTCCCGCTGAGCCAGAGCCTTATCCAGCGCCTTGCCTTCCAGTCCCTCGAGCGGAAGCTCATTGAGATCCTTGGATACCAGCGCTGCCAGCGTTTCCCCATCGACCTTTTTCAGCGCCGACACTTTCCAGGGCAGGGTGAAGGCTTTCTGAGCTTCCCCACCATTCAGACTCAGGCGGTAAAATGTGGTCTGTGTTTTTCCCTTTTTCGCCGCTTTGGCATCCTCGCCGGTCCGGTCAGTCGGAAACAGAATATGATCCTGATCCTCAAACAGGAAGTTGCGCTCGGAATGACTGGATGTCAGAAAATAACTGTGTCCGCTGTCAAAATTGTAACAGGCCAGATCATGCTCGTAGCCCGTACCTTCCGGATTGCTTCGGCTCTGTACATAAACACAGCGCTTTCCGTCACTCGACAAGGTCGCTTCCGACAGATACTGATACGTTTTAAACGTATCGATTTGAATAGGTTTTGCCATTTTTATTCTCCCCCTCGACTCCAGCAAGAGTCCATTGTTTTTATTTTACCGCCGCAAGGGCGCAACGTCAATTTGGTTGTGTTTCTTCTTCCTTTTCCAGTTTTAAATGAACGTCCTGCTGCGGATACGGAATCCCGATTCCCGCTTCATCCAGCGCTTCCTTCACCGCCAGCCGCAGGCCTCGCTCAACTTCCCAATGACGGCATGGCAAGGTGCGGCAGATCACCGTAATGTTGACAGAAGAATCAGCCAAATCGGTAATCCCCTGAATTTTCGGTTCTTCTACTAAAATATCCTTCACTTCTTTGGCATACGCCTTGACGGCTTGATCCAGAACTTCCATAACCTGCCGCGTATCCGCTTCATACGGTGTGCTGACTGTGATTTTTGCCAGCGAATCCATGCGCGAATAATTGATCACCCGGCCGATTGATCCATTCGGGATGATGATCTGCTGACCAGCAAAGTTTTTCAGATAGGTCACACGCATGGCGGTTGCCGTTACCGTGCCTTCAACATCATCCAGCTTGACATAATCGCCAACGGAAAACTGTTTTTCAAACATCATGAAAAATCCGGTGACCACATCTTTGATCAAACTCTGTGCCCCGATGCCCAAAGCCAGCGAACCGATCCCAGCCGATAACAACAGATTGTTGATCGCGTTGCCGAAGCCCAGCTGCGCCAGAATCATCAGCGCGCAGATGCCGTAAACGATATAGCGGAACGTACTGCGGGTCATCGTCATCATCGTCTGCACGCGGCGGGCCTGCATTTCCGGCATGTCCTCGGATTTTTTGATCTGTCTGGCCGTCATCCTGGAGATCAGATCCAGCACCAGCTTACCGCCTAAAATTACAAGTAAAATCCCAACGCCTTTCCAAAATAAAAGGCCGCTGTTCTCTGCGAGCGTACTCAGAAAACCATTGAAATACTCAGTGATCGTTTTACTTAGAATACCAGTCATGAATATCCCCCTATCTAGTGCTTAAGTTTAACGAAATTTACTGGCTTATTCAATCCTTCTTCATCGAATTGAAAGATTTCTGATCCTTCGCAGGCAAAATCCTTGTTTTCTTTTGATTTCTGCGCCTATAATGAAACCAGAATAAAGGTAAGGAGGATTCGTTATGGCAACAGTGATTACAAAAGATAATTTCGATCAGGAGGTCGCCGGCTCTCAACTGCCCGTCATCCTGGATTTTCAGGCACCTTGGTGCATGTATTGCCGGCGCTTAGCCCCGGTCATCGCTAAGCTGGAAAAAGAGCTGGAAGGACAGGTGCGGTTTGGAACGGTCGATATTGATGAACAGCCGGAGCTGGAGGAACGCTTCGATATCAGCACCATTCCATCCCTGATCTTGTTTCAGGCAGGAAAAAACGGTACAACCTTAGTCAACCCGCCTTCCCGCGGTGCGATTATGAACTGGCTGAAAGAGCAGGGAATTTAATATGGAACATGTTCAAGTCGCTGTTTTAGGCGGAGGTCCAGCCGGTTATACCGCGGCCTTGTACTGCGCGCGGGCCGGTTTCCGCACAGTTATTTTAGAAAAGCTGTCGGCGGGAGGACAGATGGCCACAACCTCCCAAATCGACAATTATCCAGGCTTTGACGAAGGCGTCGACGGCTTCGAGCTGGGAATGAAAATGCAGGCTCAGGCAGAACGATTCGGGGCTGAATCGTTTCTGGAAGAAGTGATTTCCGTTGATTTGAATGCCGTTCCGAAAAAAATCGTGACTGACAGCCGAGAATTAACAGCGGACGCGGTAATTCTGGCCACCGGTGCTTCCGCACGGAAGTTGGGTGTGGCGGAAGAAGATTCGCTTGTCGGTCGGGGTGTGGCCTATTGCGCAACCTGTGACGGAATGTTTTATAAAGGCAAGACAGTAGCAGTCATCGGCGGCGGCAACACCGCGGCGGCGGACGCGCTGTTCTTATCAAGAATCTGTGAAAAGGTAATTTTGATTCACCGCCGTGATACGCTGCGGGCTGATCGGGTTTATCTCAATCCGCTGCAGAGCTGTGATAACCTGGAATTCATCTGGAACAGTACGGTGGATGCGATTCTGCATGATCAAAAAGTCACCGGGCTGCGGCTGCGTGATAAATTCAGCGGTGAGCTGCAGGAAATTGCCTGTGACGGCGTCTTTGTCGCTGTCGGCCAGCTGCCCAACACGGCTTTATTTGAAGGTCAGCTGACATTAGAGCATGGATACATTGCGGCGGATGAAACAACACGAACTTCGGTACCGGGGGTTTTCGCGGTTGGCGATGTGCGCACCAAAGCGCTGCGGCAGGTCATCACAGCGGCCAGCGACGGCGCCGTTGCCAGTCACTTCGTCGAAGAATACCTCGCTTCCTTGTAAGTTTCTGGGTTGCACCAATTCAATGAGAAGGCTGCGGTTCTCCGCGGTCTTTTTTATCCAATTTCCAAGCCTTGAAACGAGTTCCCTTTCAATGAAGAAAAGTTACCTCAAAATCTGTCTAAAATTACGACACAAAGCGCAAACTGCTCATAGGCAAAAGACCTTTCTTCGGGTATTCTAATGTCAGAAAGCAAGGGATAGGAAATGTCACTAGACGCTAAGCTGAAACAATCCTTGTTGGAAACCGCCGCCCGTCATCGGCTGCGCCGCGGCAAATCCGGCCGGCAGACAGCCCGTAATCTTGTCGATTTAGCCTGCACGCTGAAAAAAAAGGATCTGCCTGAATATGACCGATCCCAAATCAGTGAAGAATGTTTCAACCTCTTGAAAAAAACCAGCATTGAAGACACGACAAACTGGCTGATCCAACGGATCTAGCCTTTTTTCTTGGCTTAAAACTGCCCCTGCAGACGCAGGCTTGCCATCTTCTCGCTGTCATTGGCTAGTTTACGGATGCGCAGGGATAAGGACTTCGGGCTTTCCTTCATTCCGCCGCGAACCCAGTCGCGGATAATGCCGCACATGCCATAGCTGTAAAAACGGGAATACAGC
Organism: Holdemania massiliensis; assembly: GCF_022440805.1. Taxonomy (NCBI): domain Bacteria; kingdom Bacillati; phylum Bacillota; class Erysipelotrichia; order Erysipelotrichales; family Erysipelotrichaceae; genus Holdemania; species Holdemania massiliensis. The sequence goes on from NZ_JAKNTK010000001.1 coordinate 2,628,071, forward strand.
TTAACATCGTCTTCCTTCAGCCGCAGACTGCCGTCCAGACGCCGAATCGCTTCTTCAAAAAGCGTGCAGGTTATTTGAAACAGATAGTCCTCAAAACACTGCGGGGAAGCACTGATCGTATTTTCATAGAAGATCTGATTCTCCCGCATCATTTCAAGCAGCTTTTCCATATGTTCATGCCAGTTGTCAAACGTGACGTCGCTGGCTAAGTAAACAAAACCTTCCTGATAATAGATCCAGTCCAGCAATTCATATTTATCCTGAAAATGATAATAAAATGTCTGACGGTTCAGTCCGCATTGTTCCGTGATATCCCGTACTGATATTTTATTAAAGTCTTTGTGATGACATAATTCTTTTAAGCCTTCCGCAATCGCTTTTTTTGTCAGATCTGCCATATCTTGCCTCCCGGATTCAGCTTGCTTGAAATCCACCGCTAATCGCTTATTCATTAAGATCATTGTAAGCTATTTTCGCAAAAAGGAAAAGGAGGAAGCCTTCCACAGACTCATAATTAAGATCATCGTTCCAAGAATTTATTTCACGCTTTTATTACTCGATGAGTTTATGTCATAGGCGGGCAATAAAAATGAGGATTTTGACGATGTGTGAGATTATAGATATGACTCGTCCCCTGCCCATCCTTTTATTCAATCAGCTGGATACAAGAAATTAAAAACGGTCTCTTCTTTTCATCAATCCGCCGATCAGACAGAGTATAAATAGAATTATCTATTCGCAAAGATACAGTGGCCAAAACCGCACGGCCTCTGTTGCACCAAAGAGAAACGGCGATAAAACGAAAGACGTTATCGATAAGCCCGGCAGAAAGTAAAGCTGGCAGCTCACACCCAGAATATTCAGCCACATATGCCCGACAACAAACTCCTGGAATAACAGAAGCAGCAGCATAAACAAGCCAAACGCACACATCAGAAAAGATTGAATAAAAAGATTTCGATGTTCGTCAAACAGCCGGTAAGCCAAACGATACCACAAGAAATACAGGACTGTGCTGATCGGCAGCAGCAGCCACCCGGTGATCGGTAAAAGCATGACCAGGCTCAGTCCTTTCCCAATAATCAGCGGAAGGACTCCGGCAAGACCTAACTGTGGTGTTTTTTTCATCGTTCTTCCACCCTTGTCTTCATTTTATCATAGTCGGATCTGATCGCCAAATCGCAGTTTGGACAAAAACAAAACGGCATAGCATCTAAGCCATGCCGCTTCAGCATTTTCAAGTTGTTGATCCGTTTTAACGTGCCAGCCAGCCGCCATCCACTGGGATCGTTGCGCCGCAGATATAATCAGAAGCTTCACTGGCTAAGAAAACCACCGGTCCCTGCAGAACGGAAGGATCTCCCCAATAGCCGATCGGCAGCCGGTCGAGAACTTCCTTGTTGCGAACTGGATCGTCCTGCATGGCCTGCGTCAGCGGAGTTTTCATATAACCCGGAGCAATCGCGTTGACGTTGATGCCCTGGCTTGACAATTCGTTGGCCATTTCTTTGGTCAGCCCCATGATCGCTGACTTGCTTGCGGTATAAGCCGGAACAAGAATTCCGCCGGTAAAGGAAAGCATGCTTGCAATATTGATAATCTTGCCGCGGGTTCCCTGCTTCACCATCTGGTTCGCCGCACTCTGCGAAAGCAGGAAAACTTGTTTCAGATTCAAATTCAGCGTGTAGTCCCAATCCGCCTCGGCATATTCCAAAAATGGAGCACGGCGGTTGACCCCGGCATTGTTCAGCAGAATATCCAGATGGCCGTAAATCGCAACGACTTCCGCAACGATTTCATCGGTCAGAGCTTTGGTCGGTTTGGACAAATCGGCCTTCATATAATGATAACGGCGGCCCAGTTTTTCAATTGCTTCACGGATTCCGGTGTCATCGCCATGGCCGATATTGAAAATATCCGCGCCGTTTTCCGCCAGTCCGACGCACATTGCATAACCCAATCCGCGGTTGGCTCCTGTGACCAGAGCCACCTTGCCTTCCAGCAAGCCTTCTTTATAAATCATGTTCATCCTCCTTCACTCATCTGTTCTAACAATAGCACAAAAATCAGCTTTTGTATCGTTCATTTATTTTTTCACAACTTTATTGAAGCTGTTCGTGCAGCACCTTCCGCACTGCCCCCGGTGCCTGCAGCATCGCCACAAATAAAGCTTCGATCAGATCCGCTAATCCAGCGGCTTCCAAATCCAAACCAAAGATTGTCGAATTCTTCAAAATTGACCGTACCCCATCAAGCTGCGGTTCACTCTGACCTAACTGAATCCCTGTCAAGTGTTCTCGGAGCTGATCCAACAAAGGATCGGGGCTAATCGGCATCGGCTGACCTTGATCATCGATCCCCAACAGATAGCGCAGCCATCCAGCGTACACCAATGGAATCGCTTTTAAATCCGACAGCGGCCGGTTCTCGTTCAGATAGGCCTTGACCGTTTCACCAAACCGGACACCCAGTTTCTGCGAGGTATCTGTCGCAATCCGCTGCGGCGTATCCGGCATAAACGGATTCGGAATCCGCAGCGTCAGCACTTCGTCCAAAAACTGCCGCGGTGAGAGAATCTTGGGATCGGTGACCACCGGCAAACCTTCAATCCGGCCAATTCGATTGGCCAGCTGATTTAAATCCGCATCCTGCATCTCATCACTGATCTTGGTAAATCCCAGCAGACAGCCGAACACCGCCAATCCAGTATGAACAGGATTCAGGCAGGTGGACACCTTCATGCGTTCCACCTTTTCAACGGTCTGCCGATCCGCAAACATCACGCCGGCTTTTTCTAACGGGAGCCGGCCGTTTGGAAAGCGATCCTCAATCACAAGATATTCGCATTCTTCAGCGTTGACAAACGGCGCGATGTAGGTGTGCTTGGAGGTTATGATTGGTTCTGCCTGTTCCAGTCCATCCTGACGCAGCCTTTCCTCAATCGTCGGATCAGGACGCGGTGTAATCTTATCGATCATCGTCCATGGGAAACTGACGCGCTGTTCGTCCTGCACATAATCCAGAAAACCTGGTTCTACCTGACCCGATCTGACCCAGCCTTCGGCCAGCGTCACTATCGCTTTTTTCAGTTTTTCACCGTTGTGGGAACAGTTGTCCATGCTGACCATCGCGATCGGCAGCGCCCCGTTTTTATAACGGCAGTAAAGCAGCGCGGCAACCCGTCCGATATAGCTGCGGGCGGCCTGCGGCTGATGGTTAAATTCAGCGCTGATTTCAGGCAGGATTTCCCCATTTTCATCGCTGACACGATAGCCTTTTTCCGTGATCGTAAAGCTGGCCATCTGCAGGCTGGGCTGCTGAAATAAATTGGATAACATAGTAAAATCCGAGCTGTCCGGATTCAGCTTCAAGGCCGCAGCCAGGCTGCCGATAACGGTTTTCTCTACGCTGCCTGAGGCTTTCAGCGTGACTAGGATATTCAGCTCATCGTGCGGCTTGAGCATCTTGTCAACAATCTCATCATCATAGCCCTCCGCCGCGATCAGACCTTCCGCTGCAAGTCCCGCATTCAACAACTTCTGCATCAGCATCATCGGATAAGCCCGAAAGATATTGCCGGCACCAAAATGAATCCAGCGAGGAGTCTTCAAAGTTGCCTGACGCAGGGACTCACGATCAAATTCCGGCAGTGCATAGCCCTGCTTCAGCCAGACCTGACGGTCTTTCAGTCCTTCATCAGTTAATCGCATCTGTGTTTCGCCTCACTTTTAACAATCGCTTCCCACAGACCGTTGAGATAAGTTGCGCCTAAAGCCCGGTCGTACAGTCCATAACCCGGCATCGCCTTTTCATCCCAGATCATCCGGCCATGATCCGGCCGAATTGGCCCATCAAAGCCGATATCATACAAAGCCTTCATGATCTCATACATATCAAAGCTGCCGTCGCTGGACAGATGCGCGCTTTCCTCAAAATCATCCGGTGAATTGAATTTCAGATTGCGTACATGCGCAAAGTGAATCCGGCCTTTGAGCGATCGGATCATGTGCGGCAGATCATTTTCCAGGTTTGTCCCGTAAGACCCGGAACAGAATGTCACGCCGTTATGCGGATTATCGACCATGTTCATCATGCGTTGAATATTGCTTTCGTTGATGATGATCCGCGGCAAACCAAAGACGCTCCAGGCTGGATCATCCGGATGAATCGCCATATTGATATTGTACCGATCACAAACCGGCATAATCGCTTCCAAAAAGATTCTGAGATTTTCAAACAGCTGTTCTTCATCAATGCTGCGGTACAGCTCAAACAGCTCCTGAATCCGCGCCATCCGCTCCGGTTCCCATCCCGGCAGAATAAAGCCGTTGGTATCCGCGCCGATCGAGGCAAACATTTTTTCCGGATTCAGTGCATCGACCGCTTTTTGGGTATACGCCAAAACGGTTGACCCATCGGCCCGCTGACGTGCCAGTTCAGTTCTTGTCCAGTCAAATACCGGCATAAAATTATAACAAACCATGTGAATATCGGCTTCGCCAAGATTCTTTAATGTCTGGATATAGTGATCGATCATTTCATCGCGCTCAGCGGTTCCGGCCTTGATCGCATCGTGCACATTGACGCTTTCAATACCGCTGACGCGCAGTCCCGAAGCCTCAACCTCCTGCTTCATTGCCGCAATTCTTTCCGGCGTCCAGATTTCACCCGGCAGCGTATCATAGAGCGTGGTGATGACGCCGCTGACGCCTGGAATCTGACGGATTTGTTTTAATGTGACTGAATCATAACCGGTGCCATACCACCGTAATGTCATTTCCATAGATCTTATTCCTCCTTCTTTATAAAAGAAAAGGGACGGCTTGTCCCTTTGTTTGCAGACTATTCAGCCGGCGTACTGTTCAAGATCTTCGATCGCCTTGCGGATCAAGGCCTGCGTCACCGGATATGGAACATGGTTCAGTTCCTGATTCTTTTCCGCCATTTCCAGCACATCGCACAGCGGATCCTCGATCGTCAGCTCCAGATCAGCCAGACAAACCGGCAGACCGATCTGACGATGGAAGGTGTAGGCTTTTTTCAGCATATCCATCTGGCCGTCCATCATCAGCTGAACCAGCGTGCCGTAAGAAACGACCTCACCATGCAGATGCTTTTTCTCGATATGCTCGCGAACGGTCAGTCCGTAGAACAGCGCATGCGCCAATGCCGAATTGTAATCCGGATGCACAAGCAGCGAAACGCTGCCGGTGGAAATCAGAATGTTCTGGATGATCTGTTCCAGATCATCGCTGACTTCCTGCTTCTTCGCGGACTGCAGAGCGCTGGCACCATGGGCAATCACCGGCTCAAAGCACATCGCGCTGATCGTACGGCCCAGCTCACTGGCATAATCGAGCTGATCATTCCGAGCCGAGAACGTACATTCCACATGCTTCGCCATCGTATCGCCGATCCCGGCCCACAAGTATTGGATCGGGGCTTCGGCAATCACTGAGGTCGGAATCAGACAGTGCACCGGAGCGGATTTCAGCTTCGGAATATCCTTAAACGAACCGTCAGCGTTATAGAGGATGCTGATCTTGGTGACCGCGGCACAGGTCGAAGCAATCGTCGCAATCGTAACAACTGGTTTATCCAGCTGATCTCCGGCAAGCTTAACCGTATCCAGGCATTTGCCGCCGCCGATGCCAACCAAGACATCCGCCCGCTGAACATCCTCGTCCTGAGTCAGTTTGGCCACATTCTCATACGTCGCTTCATGGCCATAAACGACTTCCTTGACAACTTCCAATGAACCCAATGCTGGGATCAACAAGGCTTTGCATGCAGCATAAGCTTTTTCACCATGAATCAGTGCCACCTTGCGGCCATACGGCAAAACGACATGTTCAAGATCCTTTAGCGCATCCGCGCCGATCGTGTAGCGCGGAAGGGTCACCTTTTTCATGTTATTTGCCTAAGACTTCACGAACGTAAGCTTCCAGCTCAGCATTTTGGCAGCCGGCAAAGAAGCAGTCCTGGAAACGCTGAGTCAGGGCTTCTTTCACCATGTTCTGATCCAAAGCCTTTAAGCCTTCCAGAACCGGCTTGCCTACGGCCGCCTTGACTTCATTCAACAGTGCTGCATTGCGGTTCTGCGATTCTTTGCGGCCTGGTTCATTCGGATAACCCATGCCCTTCGGAGAACCAAAGGCTTTCTCAAAAATCGTGTGGATGTTCAGTTCACCGCCCCAGCCGAAGCCTTTTGCATACGGAATCGACAGCGCGTTGCCGTTGTTGATCTGTAAGAACAGATAAGCGTCGGAAGGTTCGATGCAGTAGCCGCAGACAACGCCTGGATAAGCGTTCAAAGACATCAACGCGCCCTGGCCCGTACCGCAGCCGGTCACGACGAAATCCACGGCGCCGCTGTTGAGCAGCAGGCAGGCCTGGATGCCTAAATGCAGATAAGTCAGACGTGGATTTTCCTCGGTGTACGCTTCCGGAACATCCTGGTCCAGCAACGGTTTTGCCATCGCCGTGTTGTATACGGTGTGTCCCATCGGTTCGACAACGTCCTTGAGCTGTGCCAGAATAATCGAGTTCTTCGGAGCCTGGCTGAATTCATTCATCAATGCAATTTTCATGTGTTTGTTTCTCCTTTTCTTCTTTTTAACAGGAACATCGGTTTTCCTGTTCCTGTCTATAAAAGTATCATAAACGATTCGTGCAGGATTATCAATCCTCGTCATTTTAATGTGGTAAATTGTCGTTTATCCAGGATTAAAATGGGATTCTTTTTCAACGTTCTTCCTTTCTGATTCATTCGGTCTGGATTGACTTGTCAATTTTATTTACTTTAATTCATCTGCGTATTCATTTTGTGTTGGAGTATGCTATGATTGAATTATAGGAGTTAAAGGAGAAATTATGAAACGATCACAAGATAATTTTCTGTCTCATCACATCATTGAAACCTATCTGCAAGTCATCGCTGAAAAAACTCAATTTGAAACCGAGATCGAAGTTTCGCCTGAAATATATCAGGAGTGTTTTAAAGAAACCGTGAAAGTCATTATGGATTCTGCGGAAACGAACAACATCATCATTAAGGACCGTTCTCTTCTGTCAGAAATTGACCAAAAAGATTTCAATTATAATCCAGCCCAGGCTTACCAGTTCCTCTGCGGGGCTTGTCTACAACAACAGATTGGAGAGAATAAGATCGAAAGTTTCATCAAACACTATAATAAAAGAAAGCAGCAGCTCAAGATAACGGCCATAGATAGTTTTGATCATGTAAAAAGATATCACACAGTCTTAGATGTTTACAAATTGTATTATTTAAAATTTTATACCCTAATTCGCATGCCGATTGTTTTTTTATGCAGTATCAATGAAATCATTCTGACCCTATCCTTGCTAAGCCGCCGCATGCCTCCGATTTACAATTTTTATGCCGTTCTTGCGATCATTTATTTCTTGAGCTGGATAATTTTATTTTGGAACACCCTTTTTGTAAAAGCAAAGACTAAACGATTCTTTATAATCAAGTGGATCCTTACAATCCTGTATTGGTCTGTTTATACTGAAATGACTCAAGATACCCATCTCTGGATCCTCTATACGGCGTTTGATGTTTTTTCTATTCCTGATTATTTGCGTTATTTTAAAATAACAGACATTCAATAAAATAATTAAATACAATCTTGGCAATCCTTCTCCCTTAATGATTGGGGATTGCCTTTTATTTTTCTCTTTATCCTTGAATTTTGATCATATAATAAGCTTCTTCAAGACAAACACTGAAATCAGAAACAGAAAAGCGGACACTCTTTTTCAGAATGTCCGCCGTTTCAATCATGGGAGGATTTATTCGTTGCCTGTTGAACCAGACTCGCCATAGAAATACTGATTGTTGGAACCGATGACGCGGATATATTCCTTCACAAACTGCTTTACGGCAGCTTCGGCCGTCATGCACAGTTCCAGATAATCGGCATTCGGTTTTGCTTCCAGCTTTTCCAGCATGGCATTTTTTGCGGCATGGAAAGCATCGGTGCAGACGTTGATCTTATTGATGCCGCCTGCCACGGCCTTGCGGATATTTTCTTCGCCGCTGCCGCTGCCGCCGTGCAGAACCAACGGCATATCCAATGCCTTTTTCAGTTCAGCCAGACGTTCAAAGTTCAGCACTGGGACATAGCCCTTCGGATAATCGCCATGGGCTGTTCCGATCGCCACCGCCAGAGCATCACAGCCAGTATCCTTCACGAACTGCTTTGCTTCTTCGACATTGGTATACAGATCGACCTTACTGTTGTCGCCATCGGCTGCCTGACCGACGTGTCCCAGCTCTGCTTCGACACAGATTCCATGCGGATGAGCTAAGGCGCAGACCACCGAAGTCCGCTTGACGTTTTCTTCATAAGGATAGGAAGAAGCGTCAATCATCAGACTGGTGAAGCCGTTATGAATGGCCGTAACCATATCTTCCAGCTTTCCGCCGTGATCCAGGTTTAAGGCAACCGGGATGCTGGCACGTTCAGCCAGTTCTTTCACTAACGGAACGATTTCCGTCAGATGCGCATGCTTGCCGATCTGGCCCGGGCCCATCTGAACGATAATCGGGGAATGTTCTTCCTCGGCGGCGCTGATCACAGCGCGGGCCATTTCCATATTGATGCTGTTGACTGCCATCACCGCGTAATTATGCTGATGCGCGTGCTGCAGGATATCCTTCATCGAAACTAACATATGACTCCTTCTTTCTTTCCTTCTATAATCTTACTGAATGGTTTAGCGATTTAAGCTCAGGTTTACAGATTGATGTCCAGGTCGACGATTTCTTCTTCCTCTTCCTGACCTTCTTCACTTGGCTTTTTGATTGCTGAATAGATGACGCCGGTCGCAACCGAGCCCACGATCAGCGCAATGACTGCCCACATCCAGTTGGTCATCATCGGGAAGACGAAGATTCCGCCGTGTCCGGCAACGGATTCAACACCCATGGCAACGGCAATGCCGCCAGCCAGCGCTGAACCGATCATGGAAGCTGGAATGAAGCGTGCCGGATCGGCCGCAGCAAACGGCAGTACACCTTCAGTAATGAAGCACAAGCCCATTGGGAACGCGGTTTTCGCTGTTTCTTTTTCTGTCGCTGAGAATTTCTTCGGTGTCAGCAAGGTTGAAACGAAGACTCCGCATGGAGGCGTCATGCCGCCGATGATCTTCGCGGACATTGGGCCATAGATGCCGTCAGCACCCAGCGCATTGGCTGCCATGGAAGCTGTCTTGTTGACCGGGCCGCCCATATCGAAGCCCATACCGGCGCCGATAACCGCACCGATGATGAATTTGGAACCGCCGTTGAGGCTCATGATCCAGCCCTGCAATGCATTCATCGCAATCGCCATTGGCTTAGCCACAATCGCGAAGAAGGCAACACCGCAGACGAAGGTCGCAATCACTGGAATAATCATAACCGGCATCAGACCGACCATCCACTTCGGAAGTTTCCAGGTCTTCATCCACTGAATGAAATAACCGATCACAAAGGCCATCAGCAAGCCGCCTAAGAAGCCGGCTTTCGACTGGTTTGCCGCATAACCGATGATGAAGCCCGGAACGATGCCTGGACGTTCAGCAATCGAGTAGCACACACCGGCCGTCATGACCGCCACGCCGAAGCTCATCGCATAGTCAGATAATTTGGAAATCATCCACCAGAACTGTTTCCAATCGAAGCAGTTCAGGTTGGTGAAGATGGTAGCGCCCGCTTCCGGAGCGTAGTTGCCGACTTCCCATCCGCCGAAGCCTTTCGCTAAGGCGCCCAGGATACCACCGGCCACGATCATCGGAATCATGTACGAGATGCCGGTCATCATGTGTTTTTTAAAGTTCAACTTTTTCATGGATTCATCTACCCCTTTTTATTTTTGGATCTTCTTTTCGATCGTCGCGATCAAGCTCTTTGGATTCTTCATCGCCACGCTGATCGGAATGTCAACGGTCGGCTTGCCGGCGAAACGTTCCATTCCGCCGACGGCGATATCATGAGCGACGATGACAACATCCGCCGCGGCGATATCTTCCGCTGTCAGTTTGTTCTGCGCGCCGATCGTCCCCTGCGTTTCGATCTTGCACTGATGGCCTGCCGCCTCGGCTGCATTCTGAATTTTTTCAGCCACGATATAAGTGTGAGCGATGCCTGCAGTACAAGCTGTAATTCCTACAATCTTCATTTGGGTTCACCTCCCATCCGTTTCTCTTACTTTGGCATGATCATAATTTATCATGTTGCAAGCGCTTTAGCTTAACAACTGAGGGAACTTTATTACGGTAATTTTTTGATTAAGTAACGATTAAATTACGGTAATTTTGATCATTAGTTGAGGAATAAATCAATCAATTCCTGCTTTGTTGAAACTTTCTGCAGTTTTTCAACACGTTCGTCGTTGCCCAGCTTGCCTGCCAGCTCCGCTAACAGCATCATGTGGTTGGACGCAAAGTCCGCATCGTCGCTGACGCAGAATAAGAAGACCAGGTTGATCGGCTCATCATCATAGCTTTCCCATTCAATTTCATTCTCACAGCGGCCGATCGCAATCCCGATTTTCTTCACCGCATGGCTTTTGCCATGCGGAATCGCAATGTGATTGCCCATTCCGGTGATGCCTTCGGCTTCCCGGACATAGATGTCTTTGACAAACTGTTCGATATCCTCAATGTAGCCGGCTTCGAATAAATGCTGGCTCAAGTCATGCAGCACCTCATCCTTCGTTGTGCTTTTTAAATGCAGGTCGATGATGTTTTCATCCAAAATATCCGCTAATGCCATACGTTTTCTCTCCTTATCCTCAATGGGTTTTCTCGCTTACTTGATTAAATACTTGTAAAAATCAACGTTGGTCTGAAAATTGCGCAGGATGTTCACCTGTTCGTCCGTTCCGACCAGCTTGATATACTGCTTATAGAAGGCCTGGGTCCGCCGAATCTCAAAGTCGTTGGTCATCTTGACGACTAACAGAAAGATCACATCGACGCTTTCGCTGTCCCACAGAATCGGTTTTTCCAGCGTGGCGATCACCACCCGGGCTTCATTGATCTCATTTTGATCGCCATGCGGAATCGCGACGCCGTTGCCGATCGAGGTCGGCGTAAATGCTTCACGGTCCAATACGGTCTTCACATATTTGCGCGTGACATAGCCTTTGCGGACCAAGCGTTCACAAAGGAATTTCAGCAGGGCCGGTTTATCCTCGATCTGCAGGTGCGTAAAGATTAAATCCGGCTCGAACAGCTGATGGCAGTCGGCATCGAACTGAGCTTCACTGACTTTGTTGAGAATTGTTTTGCGGATCCAGTGATTGATCTTCTGAATCGAAGCATCCGACAGGAAATCGTCGATTTCCACGATCCGCGGATCCTGGACGTTGAGCTGACGGGTTGTCAGAATCAAATCGACGTCTGTGACCTTTTCAATCTTGAAGTCATGAACACTGACCACCTTAACCGAATGAATCAGACTGAATGAACGGCAGATTTTATCGCACAGCATCTGGTTGATGCCCATCCCCGACGCGCTGACCAGAATTGTTCTGACCGGATTTTCATTGCGCTCCAAGGCCGATTGAATGTAAAGAACGATATAGCCGAGTTCATCCTCACTGACCTTCAGGTCAAAGTATTCCTCAAACAGCACGGAGATCAGCCAGGCGACGCGGAACGTCTTTTTGTATTCGGTCTTAATATAATTGGTTAAGCCGTTGGTATGTCCGCGTTCATAGCGCAGCCTGAACAAGGTCGGCCGCATGTGAATCAATAAGCCGTGATACAGCGCGTCATCATGGTTCAGATCAACATTGAGAACGTTGCTGACAACGGAGATGATCTTGCGGACAAACTCCTGCAGCTTGTTGTCATATTCCCTTAACACCTCGCCGCTGTCGGCGCTGTAGCCGCTGTCGATCAGCTTGGAGCATAAAATTTGAATTGACAGAAACGCTTTTTCCTCAGCCGGCAGCGTCATGTTGAAATGCGTGCCGAGCTTTTTGAAGATCGCTTCGGCAAAGCTGTATTCGTTGTATTTTTGAAGCATCGTCAGCTCCTCATCGGAAAATTTCAGCCGGCGGCTGTTTTTCTGCTGATTCTGATAGATCGCCAGGGACGCATAGACGAGCACCTCATTAAACGATTCCTCGGCGAATTCAAAGCTCCATTCCTTTTCTGTTTCAATAATGCCGCGGCGCACAGCGTCGAGGTCCAGTCCCGGCATGAAGAATAAAATACTTTCATCGACATTCGTTTCCGTATCAAATTTCAGAATGAAATGCTTCAGCGCCAGCCGGTACGACACCTCGTTATACGCCAGCTCCAGCCCCTTATTGCGCACAACATTCAGTTCAATATTGAACAGCTTCAGCCAGCTGCGGCAGTCGTTGATCACCTTGAGCGTCGTCGGTACGCTGAGATAAAGCTGAGAAGCCAGCTGCTTTGTCGTCAAAGTGTTGTTTTTCGTGCTTTTTAAGACCAGCTTCAGCGCGGTTGCCGTGCGGATCTGATCGTTCTGCAGCACATCCATGTTATCGGAGTTGTTGATCAGAGAATTCAGTTTCAGCCGCTGCTGTTCATTGGCGTCCAGCCAAATTCCAATGCGTGGTTTCTTGCATATCTCACCGAGCTGATTGTCCAGCAGCATGTTGTTGATGACTTCCACTTTCGTGCGGATCGTTTTTTCTGACAGTCCAATTTCTTCCGCCAGCTGACCGGTCGTCACCATGTCTTTATTTAACAGCGCCTTCAAAATCAGCTGGGTATAGTAATTAGACTTTTGATCATTCATCTTGTCACCGCCCTTCCCTCGTCAATAAAATAACATACTTTCCAAGTCCGGCTGAAAGAAAAACGGAAACAAAAATCCGGTAATTTTTTGCTTGTTGTTTCCGCACATCCTGTAAAAACTGAAAATTATCCCTTTATAAAGGCTTATTTAACCTTTTCATCACAAAACCATAAGTTACTCAAGTTAACCAACACTTTCTCATCATCGAGTTGACAACCTGATCGTCAAACACTATGATAAACATGTCCAGGCGATAAAAAAGCCCGAATGTCGGACTTAGTCAATCAGCTGGATTTTGAGATTCTTGAAATACTGCCGATATTTTTCACTGGGCTGTTCATCGGTGATCACCCCGGTAATCCCTTCAAGATCGAAAAATTTATTAAACGCCACCGTACCGAATTTCGAGTGATCGGCGACAATCCAGACTTCCGCAGAATTCTGGATGACATGCCGTTTGATCACGCCTTCGCTGAAATCGGTATTCGTCAGTCCCTTGGAAATCGACAGGCCGACCGTCGAGATGAACGCTTTATTATAGTAGTATGGATAAAACGAGGTATCGGAAAAGAAGGTCTGGGTTTCCCTTCGCAGCTTCCCGCCCAGACAGATCCCCGTCAGATTCTCAGCTTCGATTAACGCGTTCATGACATGCAGGCTGTGAGAGATCACGGTGACTTCCCGCTGATGAAGATACGGGATCATCGTAAAAGCCGTGGATCCGGAGTCCACAAAAATCACATCGCCGTCCTGCACAAGTCCTGCGGCCAGCTGACCGATCCGATCCTTGGCCGCCGCGTTGGTCTGTAGCCTGGAGGAAAGGGTCGGCAGGGTTGCCGCGCTGATCTTTTCCGGCTTGGCCAGGACGCCGCCGTACACCTTGGTGATCACATTGCGGTCTTCCAGCTCCTTCAAATCCCGGCGCAGTGTCTGCACGGAGATGTTGAACAGCTTTTGAAGCTCCTCATTGCTCACCGAGCGGTTTTTGCGGATATAGGCTTCCATTTCCTGCAAACGATTGTATTTCATGGTTTCTCCCCGACCTTTCAACTTTATTCATTATAGACAAGTTGAATCCATGTGACAAGCAGAAAGGAGTTCACGGTGTTAAGAAAAAATGAAGATCTGCATCCGGGTTTCAATTTGATCTGCGATGAGGAAAAAGATCAGATGTTCATGCACATTCAGCTGCTGATCGGCCGCCGGGGTGAGTCCTGGCCGATTGAATCCGAACAACAGGAAACGGCGCTGCTTTTGTTAAGCGGAACCCTCACCTATCAATATGAGGGGAAAACGGTCACAGCGAAGCGGCAGGATTTGTTTCACGATGATGCAACTTGTCTGCATGTCTGCCGGAAAACCCCGGTGGTGCTGACCTTTGAGGAAGACGGCGAGGTTTTAATTCAGCAAAAGATAAATCCCCAGACCTTTCCCAGCATGCTGTATGACAAATCCAACATTGACAAACAGTTCTTCGGCGAAGGCAAGCTGGCCGCGACGACCAAGCGCCAGGTGACGACGATTTTAGATTATGAGCGGACGCCATACTCGAAGATGGTCTTGGGTGAAATCACTAACTTCCCCGGCATCTGGAGCAGCTATCCGCCGCATCATCATCCTCAGCCGGAAGTTTATTTCTACAAATTCGATCATTCGCAGGGCTTCGGCAGCTGCTTCATGGGCGAGGACGTCTATAAAATCACGCACAACAGCGTCGCGATGATTCCCGGCGGACTGACGCATCCGCAAAACGCCGCGCCGGGTTACGCGATGTTCTATGTCTGGATGATTCCGCATCTGGAAGGCAATCCTTGGATTAAGACACGAACCTTCGATCCGGATCATGAATGGGTCAACGATGAAAACGCTGAATTCTTCCAGCTTGAACAATAGAAAAGAAAAAGGAGAAACACAACATGAATAAACTATATGAAACCGTCACGCAGTTTCCGCAGACCGAAGTCTGGAACGACTCCTGCAGCTGCGCGGAACTGCAGTACGCGATCGACAACGGCGCCAGCGGCGCGACGACCAATCCGGTCATCGTCGGCAATGTCCTGAAGAAAGAACTGCCACAATGGGAAGAAACGATCAAAACGATCATCGCTGACCATCCGGCTTATACCGAAGATGAAGTCGCTTGGGATGTGATCAAAGCCCTGGGCGCCAAGGCCAGCAAGCTCTTACGGCCTCTGTTTGAAGCCAGCCGGGGTCAGAAAGGCCGGATTTCCTTTCAGACCAACGCCAAGTTCTACCGCAGCAAGGACAAGATGGTTGAGCAGGCCTGCGAGTTAGCGGCGGTCGTTCCCAACTCCCAAATCAAAGCTCCAACATCCAAAGCCGGCGTCGAAGCGTTCGAGGAATTAACCTATCGCGGCATCAGCATCAACGCAACGGTTTCCTTCACCTGCGCCCAGGCGATTGCGGTGGCGGAAGCGGTTGAGCGCGGTTTAGCCCGACGGGAAGCCGAAGGACTGCCGACCGCCGAAATGCATCCAGTCTGCACGATCATGGCCGGCCGAACGGACGATTACTTAAAAGCCTGGGTGAAGCAGCATGACGTGCTGATCAGTGCTGAAGCGCTAGACATGGCCGGGGTCGCGGTGGTCAAGAATGCTTACCGCTTATATCAAGAACGCGGCTACCGCACCAAGCTGTTAGTGGCGGCCTTCCGTAATCAGCATCATTGGGAAGAATTCATCGGTGGGGATATCGTGCTGACGATCACCAGCGACTGGCAGCGCAAGTACAACGGCAGCGATGTGGAAATCAAAAACAACATCGACACGCCGGTGGATCCAAAACTGATGGATGAGTTAATGAAGCTGGATGAATTCAAGAAAGCTTATTTGGAAGACGGACTGAAACCGGAAGAATTTGAGTATTACGGAGCATTCTTAGCGACAATGAACCAGTTTTTGGGCGGCTATGACGATTTAGTCAGGCTGATCCGCAGCTACATGATGAAATAAGGAGAAAAAACATGGCTAATCTCTTTTTAACTCCGGCCAAAATTATCAGCGGTTCTTCAGCGCTGGAAGATGCCGGATCATCCCTCGCCACGCTGGGCAAAAAAGCACTGATCGTTACCGATCGGATGATGGTTCAGCTTGGCAATCTGGACAAAGTTCTCAACATTTTAAAGCAACATCACATCGCTTATTCGATTTATGCTGAAATCAACAGTGAACCGTGCGATACGATGATCACCGCAGGTTTAAAACAATATCAGACAGAACAGTGCGATTTCTTCATCGCATTGGGCGGCGGATCCCCGATTGATTCGATGAAGGCGATCGCGATGATGAGCGTCGAACCGGATCGGCCGCTCAACGCCTATATGGGCCACCCGGTCGAAGTCCCGCTGCCGAAAAAGGTCGCGATTCCGACAACCGCCGGCACCGGCTCCGAAGCGACGCAGTTTACGATCATCACCGACACAGCGAACGACGTCAAGATGCTGTTAAAAGGCGGCAGCCTGATTCCTGATCTCGCGATCATTGATCCGCAGTTTACCATGACCGCTCCTAAGGGCGTTACCAGTGCGACCGGCATTGACGCGCTGTGCCATGCCATTGAAGCTTACACTTCCCGACAGGCTCAGCCGTTATCGGATACTTTTGCCCTCAGTGCCGTCAAGCGTATCTTCAACAATTTAGTGGAAGCTTACGAACACGGCGATAACGAGGAAGCTAGGATTCAGATGTCATTGGCAGCCTTGGAAGCAGGGATCGCTTTCAACAATTCTTCGGTTACGATCGTCCACGGCATGAGCCGTCCGATCGGCGCGCTGTTCCATATCGCCCATGGGTTAAGCAATGCGGTGCTTTTGGAGGTCTGCATGAACTATGTTAAAGACGGCGCCCTTGACCGGTTTGCGGATCTGGCCCGATATTGCGGCATGACGCAGACGGAAGACGACCAACAGGCCGCTGACCTGTTTATCGAAAATCTGACTGCTCTGCTGGCAAAACTCAATGTCCCGACTCTGGCGCAGCTGAAGGTCGATCGTGATCAGTTCTTCAGCGCCTTAGAAAAAATGGCGCATGACGCCGCAGTGTCCGGTTCCCCGGCCAATACCCGCAAACCGATTACCGAAGCAGCGATGATCGAACTGTACCGTCAGCTCTGGTAAACTGCATTTTCCCGCGCATCCCCGGATTTCCGCTTGGCTCCGGGGTTTTCCGTTTCTTATTAAAATACGTTAAAGAAAGGATGATGAAACCTATGCGAATGACCCATTTCAACAATGCTAACGTGGACGTCAGCCAGTTAGCGGTCGGAACCTGGGGCCTGGACAGTCTGCGCTGGAATGGCGCAATGAGCGAGACCGAAGCGATTGAAGCCATCCATGCGATGGTAAAAGGCGGCGTCAACCTGATCGACACCGCTCCCAACTATGGCAATCACAGCTCAGAACAGATTGTCGGACGGGCGATTCAGGGCTTAGACCGGTCAAAAATCTTCATTTCCACCAAGTTCGGCACCCACAACGATCTGTTTACCGGCGGTGTCTTCCGCGACGCGCGCTTCGGCACTGTCATGGAAGAAATGGCCAGCTCCCTGCGCAATCTTCAAACTGATTATGTCGACTTCTATTTCCTGCATTGGCCGGATACACATACGCCAATTGCGGAAACGATGTGCGCTCTGAACTTTCTAAAGCAACAAGGCAAAATTCGATTTATTGGTTTATCCAACTGTGATCAGGCTTTATTGGAAGAAGCGATGAAATACGGTCAGGTTGATGTTATTCAGCCGCCGTTCTCAATGATCGATCAGCGGTATAAGTCCTTGATGAGCTGGTGTCACAAACACGGGATTGATACGATGACCTACGGCTCTTTAAGCGGCGGCATTCTGACCGGACGATTCCGCGAAGTCCCTGACTGGCCTGCCAACGACGTGCGGTTATCCTTTTATAAAGGATTTCGTCCGGATGTCTTTCCGCGGGTTATGGAACTGATGGGAACGCTGGATGAAATCGCTGCAGCTCACAATGTGCCTGTCAGCCAAGTCGCCATCAACTGGTCAACGCAGAAAACCTATGTATCCACTGCTTTAGTCGGAGTCCGCAGCGTTCGGCATGTCGCAGAGAACATCGAGACCTTTGCCTGGAAGCTCAGTGACAACGAAATGCAGAAAATCGACGCCAAGCTTGAGGCACTTCAGCTGGATCAGCTTTGATTTCTTCGTCATTGCAGAAAACGATTGTAAACACCACGTATAAATCATTGTTGTTTTGCGCAACAAAACTCAAAAGAGTTGCTTAAATAACGTTGCTGAGTTATACTAAAAAGGGAAAGCCGGGGTCAATCTCTTTCTATTGGGCATTCGTATTCAA
This sequence comes from Holdemania massiliensis, assembly GCF_022440805.1. NCBI lineage: Bacteria > Bacillati > Bacillota > Erysipelotrichia > Erysipelotrichales > Erysipelotrichaceae > Holdemania > Holdemania massiliensis. The sequence continues at coordinate 2,646,202 of NZ_JAKNTK010000001.1, forward strand.
CGCCCTTGCAGCGTTTCTTCTTAAAAGTTCCTATCTTTTAAGATTCTTCCCATACCCTGCCCTTTAGAAAAGAAGGCTCTGCGTCTTTCCTCATAAAACAAAAAAATTTGATCCAGAATCTTTCTTATTCCCTTGCCCTTGCCCAACCAGTTCTGTTTTTAGACACATAGGGTGTCACTTTTACGCCTCCCCTCATCACTATCTGTTTTTCAAAAAATTATACTTATTGATCAAAAAACATTTATAAAGATGATAATTTAATCATACCAAACTCAACAAGCGATGAATAAACAAAAAAGGATATACACAACGGTAAATAAATAATGAAATCGATCTATTCTGCACAATTTTAAACATCTTTTTGCAGTTGGATCGATTTTTTCGTATTTGACTTACTTCAACTAGGCTATAAAGCATATCTTTTCTAATTGCTATGCTACAAAAATCGCATTCCCCATTTATATAATGATTCTCTATGACTATCGTTATGATTCACTTGTATTTTTATACTTATCAAGATAATTATCTAATGCATTTAAAATTTCTTTCCGCGATATGCCATATATCTTTGCTAATTGATCCAGCTCAGGTAATCCTATTTCACCGGATGTTTCCGCCTGGCGTATCTTTTCTATATTCCAGTGTGTTTTTGCGGATAACTCTTCAATCGAAATTCCGTGATTTTCTCTCAACTGTTTTAAAAAATTAGCTATGATCCATTCGACTTCAGATAACATTGATCTTTCATTCATTCTATTACCTCCGTAAAAGCGTTCGCTACTTTCAAATTTATTGTACCATTTCTGAGCTTATAATTAAATCATGAATTTGAAAGAGAGGAACTAACTTTGATTCTGAATGATGCAATTAGAGATAAGATCAGGAGATTATGCGAATCAAATAAAATCAGTGAATATGAACTAGCTAAGCGAAGCGGAGTAAAACGCAACTCTATTTCTAATTTTATGAATATCAAAAGCCGTTATTTGAAATTAGCAACTTTGATCAAAATTATAAGTGTTTTTGACCTTAGTCTTTCCAGTTTCTTTTCAGATCCTATTTTTCAGGATATCCGAGGTATTTAAATGAACAGTAACGCGGCTGTAAAGAAAAGAATTAATGAGCTTTGTAAAGAACGAAAAATTAGTTACTCTTACTTAAGTAAGAAAGCTGGACTCAATGAAACAACGCTTCCAATATTTATGTCAGGCAATGATGAACAAGCCTTATCGATTCCAAGTATATTTAAAATATGTCGCTTTCTTGATATTACACTCGAGATATTTTTTGATAAAGAGTATTTTGAGAATGTCGATGAATTCTCATTTTCAGAAAAAGAGTAGCGAAGGGATAAAATTGTTCTCATGATTATAAAAATAAAACGAAACTCCGCATTGGAATTTCGTTTTATTTTTAAAGATTCTAATTTAAATCAATGCTTGTTTGCGTTTACTGATGATCAGCTGCGATGCTGTTGGCTGCGGTCCGACCAGAAACGAAGATCTCAACAATCGCATTGCCGCCCAGTCGATTGCCGCCGTGGATACCGCCGGTAACTTCGCCTGCCGCATATAAGCCTTCAATAATGCTGCCATCCGCATTCAGGACATGCCGGTCTGTATCAATCGTCAAACCGCCCATCGTGTGATGCGTGGATGGAGCCATGATTCTGATTCGCAGCATAACGCCGTCCAAGGTGTACGTGTCAGCCTTGTAGTTGCCCTTTTCATCTTTTTCCGCCGAACCGATAATATCGCTGGCCTGGCTCTTAGCGACATCCGCAGGCTGTTCGCCGGCCATGATCGCTTTGTCATAAGCTTCGATATTCGCATAAATCGTCGCCGGATCAGCCTTCATGCCGAACTGATCCAGAATCGTTTTCAGTTCATCCTGACTGGAAGCAAAGTATACTCGATTTTCAACGTCTTCCTTACCGGAAACATTGTTGGCATAATCATCATACGGATAAGGCCGTCCAACCATCACATCGGCATTGGAGATTTCTAAGAAAACACCCTGGGAACCCTGAAGTTCAATCCCATTTTCAAATTCACCTAACGACAGAACATCGCGTTCTGCGGATTCGTTGACGAAGCGATTGCCGGTTGTCGGATTGATATAAACCGCATAAGTTCCTGCACCAAAGGCCAGGTTGCCGTTGTCAATCCAGGAAATCGGCATCATCTGTGTCCAGCCTTCGCCTGTCGTTGCCGCACCGACTTCTTCGCCCATCGTGATGCCGTCGCCGACTAAGGATGAACGATTGGTCGTCTTGGTATTGGAAGTAATGAACTGCTTGTTCCAATATTCATTGGTGTCGATGACTTTCTGGATGTTTGCCGCATAACCGCCGGTCGCCAGAACCACACCCTTGTTGGCATGCGCAATCACTTTGGTTCCGTCATACATCGTTGCCTGAACACCGGTAACCTTGCCGTCTTCAAGGATCAGATTTTCCGCCTTAGTGCGCGTCATAATCTGATTTTCACCGGCCGTTGCCGAAGTTTTCAAAACCGTATTCTTGGTCGTCGCAAAATACGTTCCCCACTGTGCGGGTTCCTCAGCTTTTCCATCGCCGTCCAGATCGCCGCCGCCGAAGCCGTTTTCACGATACCACAGCGCCCCGATCAACGTCGGCTGGCTGGCATCATCAAATAATGCCCCCTGATCTTCCAGCCATTCTTTTAAGCCTTGGCCGTCATTGATAAACTGGCTGACCAGATCATAATCGCCGTAAATCCACTTTGTCATATCTGAATTCGCCCGCAGACCGCCGTAGTAAGTCTGGAAAATATGCAGGTTGACCGTTGAGAACAACGTGATTTCATGTTCCTGAACGCCTTTGTCCAGCTGCGGCTGCGCCCAGTCCAGATAAGCCTGAATTTCTTTTTTCAGCGCCTTTAATGTTGGCAGATATTCCTGATGCACGCCATGCTTGCTCAGCTCTTCAATATCCCCGGCAACATATTCATGATCTTTGTAATAAGCTTCATCGAACGGTTCCTCCGACCAGTTCAGAATCGTCTTTAACGTGTCGATGCAGCCCTGGGTTGACATGACTTTATCATAAGTCTGTCCATTGTAATCCCAGACGGCAGTCTTGGCGTCCGGATTCTTGGCATCCCAAACCAGATACGGCATAACGGACTGGAACGCACCGCCGGAAACCAGCGTATTGCCGCCGATTTCAGCATTTTCTTCCAGCACGAGCACGGTTTCGCCATTCTGCGCTGCCTGGGCTGCGGTTCCCATTCCCGCGCCGCCGGCGCCGATGACAACGACATCATAGGTCAGATCAATATCGGCCTGAGCCGGATGATCCACGGTATTCTTCTTGAATGCGTTCATGTTTGTCGCTTCCGCCTGAGTTGCGGCGTCATTTAAAGCGTCTTTGATCGCACGGCTGGTGAACGTCGCACCGGAAACCGAATCTATGCCTGAACCATTGGCGGCAATCGCATCCGCAAACAGGATATCAAAGGCCGGTGTGCCGACGTGCGCAGTTTCACCGGAGGTCTTGATCTGGATATCCGTGATCGCTTTGTCGCTGAATGTAACGTCCAGCGCGACCGGTCCATTGTAGCCTTCGGCGGTGCCGGTATACGTTCCCGCTTTATAAGTCAGCTCGCCGCCTTCTTCAGCGCCTTCGCCCTTGGCTGCGGCAATGGCTGCCGCGGCCGCTTCCTTAACGCCGCCGGAAGTTAACGTGGCCCCCGAGACCCCATCAATTTCCGCACTCTGCGCCGCCAGAATCTGATCTTTCAGCGTTTCCAGCTGAGCTCCGCCGATGGCCGGCGTTTCATTCTCCCCAGCAACGACAACCTCGGTGATCTTGTCTTTGTCAGTTGTGATCGTAACAGAAACGGTGCCGCCGAAGCCCTGACCTTCGCCGGTGTAACTGCCTGGAGTGTAGGTGCCTGCCTGATTGGATGTGTTCGAGCACGCACTCGTCATCATCAACAATCCCGCAAGCAGCAGTGGTAGTAATTTTTTCATACTTTCCCTCCTTTTCGGTTTCACCATTATAAACCTGTTAGCGGCTTACAGGTCAATCACTTTGTGAAAGTTTTATTACTTTCATTGACCTTTTTTGCAGGATCGCCATAAACTCTGGCCCCTTGATCCATGGAAGATCCTTCGCTTCTGTTCAGAATCATCCGTTTTTGTGCATAAATGGACAATATTACAAAGAATACAGAAGATAATCCATTCAAACTGCTTCCTACGTTCTATAAAATAAGAACCAGGAGGAAGGAAAAATGAAAAAAATTGTTAAACTGATGCTTTCTGTCATGATGATTGCTTCGATGGCTGCGTGCAGCTCGGCACCGAAGAATGATCAGGGCGGGGAAGGCAAATTCAAAGCCGGTACCTACACGGGCACAGCCCAGGGAAATAATGGGGATGTGACTGTCGAAGTCACCTTGAGTGCCGATAAGATTGAAAAGGTTGAGGTCACAGAACACAAGGAATCCGCAGGGATTTCCGATGCGGCTATTGCCGACATTCCAGCAACGATTGTTGAATCCCAATCACTGAATGTCGATACAGTTTCTGGGGCAACGCATACTTCGGACGCCATTCTGGATGCGGTCAAAGCGGCATTAACAGAAGCTGGGGCCGATATTGAAGCCCTGATGAGCGGTGAAGGTGCAGCCAAAACGACCGTCACTTTGGAAGATAAAACTTATGACGTCGTCGTATTAGGCGCTGGCGGAGCAGGTTTGTCGGCAGCGATTGAAGCGCAGGCCGCGGGCGCCAATGTCGTTGTCATCGAGAAAATGCCGTATGTCGGCGGCAACACGATTTTGTCCTATGCCGAACTGGCCTGCCCGAACAACTGGCTGCAGGAAGAACAGGGCATTGAAGACAGCCCGGAACTGATGGCCAAGGAAATGTGGGAAGGCGGCGGAAAGGTCGCTAAAAAGGAAATGGTCGATATCGTCGTCAACAACGCGACGGCAGCCGCGGAATGGCTGCGTGACGAAATCGGCGTCAAGTATCAGGATTATCTAGTACAGGAAGGCGGCCACAGCGTAGCACGTGCTGTTGAACCGATTGATTTAGGCCCAGGCATGATCAATCCATTAAAGGACTATGCTGAAAGCCACGGCGTCGAAATCATGCTCAACACCAAAGCAGAAGAGTTGATCCAGGATGAAACCGGCAAGGTTGTCGGTGTTAAAGTTTCTCAGGGTGATCAGACCGCTACGATCTCCGCGAACAACAGCGTTGTTCTGGCGACCGGCGGATTCGGCGCCAACGTTGAAATGCGCGAACACTACAACACCCGTTGGGAAACCTTGGATGCTTCTGTCAAAACAACCAATTCCCCGGCGATTGTCGGCGACGGCATCGTCATGGCGGAAAAGATCGGAGCGAATCTGATCAATATGGAACATATTCAGCTGTATCCGTTCAACAATCCAATCACCGGCGTATTCTATGGCATTGAAGCACCGAGCTGGTCAAGCGAAGGTCTGATCTATGTCAACAAAGACGGCAAGCGCTTTGTCAACGAAGTCGCGATGCGTGATGTCCGTGCCGAAGGCATTCTGGCTCAGGGCGGTCTGGTCTATGCGATCTACAACCAGGAAGTCGCGGATCGGCTGAACCTGGAAGAAAAGTTCGCGGATGAATATGCCCGCTGCTTGGAAGACGGTGTCTTCTTCAAGGCTGATACACTGGAAGAAGTCGCTGACCATTACGGCATCAATGCTGAGAACCTTGTTGAAACGATGGCGAAGTACAATGAAGGCATCGAAAACAACAACGATGAATTCGGCCGGAAAACCAGCATGGTTACAATGAAGGAAGGCCCTTGGTTCATTCTGGAAGGCGTCGTTTCCGTTCACCACACCATGGGTGGCGTTGAAATCAATGAAAACGCCGAAGTTCTGAATGTTGAAGGCAACGTTATGCCGGGTCTGTTTGCGGCAGGTGAAGTCACCGGCAGCATCCATGGCAACAACCGTGTCGGCACCTGCGCGATCGCCGATATCACCGTCTTCGGACGGATCGCCGGCCGCAATGCCGCCGCTGCGAAATAAGCAGCTTTCCCTCTAGGAATCTCAGTCAAAGGACTGAGGTTCTTTTTTACACTGTGGGTTTACATTTGTAGACTTTAGTGCTAAACTTTCTTTATTGAGGTGATCTCTATGCATTCCCGCTTATTTCGATTTCTGCTTTTCCCCTTCTGCCTGCTGATGCTTCTTTCCGGCTGTCAAAAAAACTTAGATACCTATGACTACGATTGGGAAAACGAGCTGGTCATTGTCGGCAATCCCATTCCCAGCTTAATCGCAGCGATTGAAGCGCATGATCAAGGAATGGATGACATTTTAGTCGTAGTTCCGTTCCTTAAGGATCAATTCTATCCCTTTCACAACGAATGGCTGCCTCAATCGCCTGAAGTTCTGCCGCCGGAATATGATCGCTATGCCGCCTGGGAAGCAACCGATCAGCGAAACGATCCGACCCTGCATCACTACGAGCTGGAAGAAATCATGGACTTTTATACGGATTATTACGCCTCGCGTTATCATTACAAGTACAGTTATATCTCAGACAGTTTATTTTCAACCACAGTCGAACATTCAGGAGCTGATGTCGACTGGCTGAGAGATCGCTGCGGTGTTCCTTTTGCTTCACCCGTGGAAAATTTGCTTCCTGACTATAAACTGATGATGATGCCAAAGGATGAAAACGAGAATGGACGTCCAGTTCTGCTCTCTTCACTGCTTCAAACCGTAAGTGAGCTTGGAATTCAAATCATGAACAACGCGTCGCTGACCAACATTATCCTCGATCAAGACAACACCAAAGTCGAAGGTGTGGAAGTCACGCAATTCTTTACTGAAAACAAAAACGACCGCAGTTTAAGCTATTCTCCGAAAATTAAAACACAGGCTTTAATTGTTGCCCCCGATCATTTTTCTAAAGAAGATTTTGATTTTCACCTTAGCGGCAACACTTCAAGGCTAAAGTTAGATAACTGGGAAGGTGCGGCGTCCTTGCAGGAAGATTATGATTACTTCACCTTGCCCAATATTATCCTGATTAATTCTGATGGCCGGCGTTTTTTGAATGAGAAAGATCCCGAATTAAAATTTCATGATCTGATTTACTTCATTTCCCAACAAGAACCGATCTATGCCCTCAGTGATCTTCGTCATGTTGAAGCCGCAGAGATTTCTCTAAATACGTATTACGCCTGTTTAGATGATCTTGATTCCGTAGCCTTAATCATCAACCAGGATTATCCTCAAGTCGTTAAAAAGACCATCCTTGAATATAACGAATACGCTAAACTGGGCAAAGATTTAGAATATGACCGTGCGGCAGAAACGATGAGCGAGCTGGTTCCTCCCTATACTGTTATTCAATACCGGACGATGGATTGGAATATCTTTACAACGTTAACCTCTGCCTATTGGCCTATTGACGATCATGGGCAGGTGATTTACCGCTACAGTCCTTCAAACAAAATTGATGGGCTCTATGCCATATATGGTCAGTATACCGCGATTCCAGGCTGGGAGCTGACATCAGAGCTAGTCTGGGCCAGGATTGCCGCCCAAAGTGCCGCCAATCAGTGATTAGCTTAAAATTCAGATAACTTGCGATCTTCTAAGAAACCGTTTACAATAAAGACAAACAGAGAAAATGGAGGTTCTTCTTATGACAAATGAAGTTCGTTTAGCCGATTTGATTATCGACTGCCCCGATGCCCAAAAGCTAAGTCAGTTCTATCATGAACTCTTAGGATGGAAAACCGCAGAATTGTTTGGCAATCCTGCCATCGTCAGTGAAAACGGCGTGATGCTGGTGTTTGTGCAGGAGGCGGATTATGTACCGCCGGTCTGGCCGGAAGTTGAAGGTAAACCGCAGAAGCAGGTACATTTCGATTTCCTCGTTCAGGATTTAAATGAGGTGATCAATCAAGCAGAAAGTCTGGGCGCAAAGAAGGCGGATACCCAGTTTGGCGGCAGCCAGTTTGTCACAATGATTGATCCGGCCGGACACCCGTTCTGCCTGGTTCAGGCTTAATTTCCTTTTCTATGCTGGGGATATCTCTTTGAGTGGAGATATCCTTTTTTATGTGATCTGTGGAACCGTCGTTTTGTGGTAAGGTAAAAGCGCAAGAAACAGAAGAATCAAGTCAGCGCAAGGCCACGCCGCATAAAAAAACAGCGAAAACTTAAAAAATTACCGGAATAAACTGCCTGCTTGACAAGCGTGGACATTCGTTAAACATGATAAAATGATAAAAAAGAATGGAGTAATCAAAGATGAAATCTCTTAATCGTCAAAATTATCCGCGGCCGCAGCGGCCAATTCGCATTCTGCAGTTCGGCGAGGGAAATTTCCTTCGCGCCTTTGTCGATGATTTCATATCTCAGTTAAATGAAAAAACCGACTTTAACGGCAGCGTCTGTGTCGTGCAGCCGCGGCCGCACGGACGAGTTCAGGATTTAATGCAGCAGGATGGCTTATATACGCTGCTGCTGGAAGGAAAAAAGCAAGGGCAGCCAATCCGTGACGTGCGGATGATCGATGTGATCGAACAGGGCATTGATCCCTACACTGACTACGCCGCTTTATTGCAGCGGGCCGCTGATCCGCAGTGCCGGATCCTTATTTCCAATACGACAGAAGCCGGAATCGCCTATGTTGACGAACCGGTAACGCTGAAAACCTGTCCGCAGAGCTTTCCGGGCAAGATTCTGGCCGTACTGAAGCAGCGTTATCAAACCTTCCACGGGCAACGGGATCAGGGCTTTGAGATTCTCTGCTGCGAACTGATTGAAAACAACGGCGATACCTTAAAAGACATTGTTTGCCGCAAAGCCCGTGAACAGGGCGAGCCGCAGGCGTTTCTGGATTGGATTGAAGCAGCCAATCATTTCTACAATACGCTGGTTGACCGCATCGTGCCCGGGTATCCCAAAGAGCTGGCCGTCGCCTTGGAAGCAGAGCTGGGCTATCGCGACGCCTATCTGGTGAAAGGCGAAATTTATCACAGCTGGGTCATTCAGGGTGATCCTTCGTTAACCTCCGTTCTGCCGCTGGACAAGCTGAACGAGAACATTATTTTTACCCATGATCTCACGCCGTACCGCGACCGCAAGGTAGCGATCCTCAACGGATCACATACGTGCATGGTGCCGTTAGGCTTGCTGGCCGGGATGGAAACGGTGAAGGAAACAGTCGAAGATCCGCAGATCCGCGCCTTCCTTGAAGCTTTCTTAAAAGAAGAAGTCTGGCCGTCGCTGAATTTCAGTGAGACGGAGCTGGCAGCCTTTACTGCCGATGTCTTTGAGCGCTTTGAAAATCCGGATATCCGGCATGAACTCATGAGTATTTCCCTGAATTCCATTGCCAAGTTCAAGACGCGGGATCTGCCGGCGATGCAGCATTATGTTAAAACACACAAGACCCTGCCGCCGCACGGCTGTTTCGCCTTAGCCGCGCTGATCGTTTTAATGAGCCGGTGCCAAGCTGACGGTACGCCGCTGGTCAGCGAAAGCAATGAGGTGCTGGCCTGTTGGCAGGCTTGGGATGAGCATCATCCGGAAGACACAGTGCAGGCGCTGCTGAATCTGCCGTTATGGAAAACCGAATTTTCCGTCCTGGAAAATATCGATGAACGCTTATCCGCGATCATCCGATCCATCACCACGCTCGGTCTGCGCGAAGCGATGACCAAGGAGGTTCATGTATGAAAAAAACACTGCACATTCAGCCTAACGATAATGTGATCGTCGCCCTGGAGCCGCTCTATGCCGGGGAAACCGCTGCCGGCATCACACTGCTTGAAGATATCCCATCCGGCCATAAGTTTGCCTGTCAATCCATCGCTGCCGGTCAGCCCGTCATCAAATATGGTCAGCCGATCGGACACGCGGCGGTTTCCATTCAACCTGGACAATGGGTTCACAGTCACAATTTGAAAACCTCCCTGTCCGGAACGCTGGATTACCAATACAATCCGGTTTCCAATCCGATCGAGGCCCGGCCCGGCAGCCGTCCGGTCATGGCCTATCGCCGTGAGAACGGAACGATTGGCATCCGCAATGAATTATGGGTCATCGTGACAGTTGGCTGCATCGGCGATACTGCCCGCAATATCGTCAACACCTTCCGGCAGCGTCATCCGCTGGACGACATCGACGGCATCTTCACCTTTAATCATCCGTTCGGCTGTTCCCAGATGGGACAGGATCATCAGAATACCGTGAAGATCCTGCAGGATATCGTCACCCATCCCAATGCCGGCGGTGTGCTTGTGCTGGGGCTGGGCTGTGAGAACAATCAGCTGAAGCCCTTCTATGACAGCCTGGAACAGATCAATCCGCAGCGCGTGCGCTGTCTGAATTGCCAAGACGTGGAAAATGAGGTTCACAGCGCGGTTGAGCTGCTCGAACAGATTTACCAGACCATGCGTCATGACCGGCGCGAAGTCTGCGATCTCAGCGAATTCTCCTTCGGCTTAAAATGCGGCGGATCGGATGGCTATTCCGGCATTACCGCGAATCCTCTGCTGGGGCGCTTCTCGGATAACCTTGTGCGCTATGGCGCCAACATTGTGCTCAGTGAAGTCCCGGAGATGTTCGGGGCTGAACAGCTGTTGATGAACCGGGCTGCGGACAGGACAACGTTTGATAAGCTGGTGGCGATGATCAACCGCTTTAAGGACTACTTCCTGTCCAATCATCAGGTCGTTTATGAAAATCCATCGCCGGGCAACAAAGCCGGCGGCATTACCACATTGGAGGAAAAGAGCCTAGGCTGCATCCAGAAAGCCGGCACGTCGCAGATCAATGATGTGCTCGATTACGGCGAGAGGATTCAGAAAACAGGCGTCAGCCTCGTGTATGGGCCAGGCAATGACCTCGTATCCACAACCGCGCTGGGCGCCAGCGGTTGTCAGGTTGTCTTGTTTACAACCGGTCGGGGAACCCCATTCGGCGGCTTTATTCCAACCTACAAAATCTCGACCAATTCTGAACTGGCGGCCCGAAAACCGCATTGGATTGACTTCAATGCCGGCATTCTGACCGAGGGCGTCACGCTGGATGAAACGGCAGAGCAGTTAGTAGAAGATCTGATCGCCGTGCTTGAAGGGAAGAAAACCCGCAACGAAATCAGCGATCTGCGCAGCATCGCGATCTTCAAGCAGGGGGTTATCTGTTAGATGGACGTCATTCTGTATGGATTAATTACCGTTGTGCTGTCGCTGACCTTATTTCAGGCCTTTCGGCTGCGCAAACATTATCGGGGTACATTGTATCCAGTACTGTTCGCCAATTATCTGGAATACTTCTGGCGCTATCAGTTCCGTCAGAATTTGTCCATCAGCAGCTGGCTGAAACAGGAGCTGGGGTTTCATCGGTTATTGTATAATTCTGTAGTAGATCAAAACGGCCATGTGGAACAGACTTATGTCACCCTGCTTTGTACGCGTGGGGTGTTCGTGATCCGTGATGTGCGCAGCGAGGGGCAGATCAGCGGCAAGCAAAACGACAAGCACTGGATTGTCCGCCGTCAGGCTCAGGATGAAACCAAAAACTATCGGATTGCCAATCCTGCCGCCGGCCTGCACCAATACAGCCGTTATCAAAGTCAGGCGTTGGGCGGGGTAACCTGCAAGGAAATCTTAGCCTTTCCCGACTCGGCCGATCTCACACAGGCTAAAAGTGACGTTTGCCTGCTGCATTATAATGAGGTTGTCCGCTGGATCAAGCAGCAGCCGGAAAGCTTCAGCGAGCCGCAGATCCTGACAGCATTTGAAAAGGTGTCAACGAAATAACATGCAGCAATCCTTTCAACGGCTTGCTTATTTGTCAGGGCTGTTTCTCATCGCTGTGAATAGGGCGCTGAGCCCACCGCTGCAGGTGTTGTCCGTTTCAGTATAAAGGAGGAAAATGAAGATGGCATTTCTGTTATTGGGGCTGGGTCTGGCACTCGTCATCGCCTCTAAAATTGTATATAACAAGCGCTGTATCGCCGGTCAGGGGATTCCCTACAATCAAAAGGAAAAGCTTCTGCTTTATGGCGGTTATGGGCTGTTGGGCATTGCCTTTGTGCTGGCCGTATTCAATTTAGCTTAGGTTCACGTTTCACTAGGGGCGTCTCTGTGGTTTCATGCGGACGTCCTTTTTCTTATTCAATTAGACAAACTCGCTCAGCTGTATTTGCGGTTTTGGCTTAACTCTGCTATACTTGCAATCAAGTTTAGGAGGATGATTATGGCATCAGATCCCGGCGGCAACGCCATCGCTATGCAGCTGTTGCTGCTGGTACTTCTTACGTTAGTCAACGCTTTCTTTGCAGGCGCTGAAATGGCTATCGTTTCCGTGAATAAAAACAAAATTAAAATGCTGGCTGAGAAAGGTAACAAGAAAGCCCGGCTGATTGAAGGTCTGTTTGATGACTCGACGAAATTTCTGTCAACCATTCAGGTCGCGATCACCTTTGCCGGCTTCTTCTCCAGTGCCTCCGCCGCAACCGGTATCTCTCAGGTGCTGGGGGCGTGGATGGCGCAATACGGCATTCCGTACAGCTCTACAATCGCGGTTGTTTTCGTCACGATTATTCTTTCATACTGTACGCTGGTTTTCGGTGAATTGGTTCCCAAGCGCATCGCGCTGCAGAAAGCCGAACAATTCAGTTTGATGTGCGTGCAGCCGATCTTGATTATTTCCCGCGTCCTTTCTCCGTTTATAAAGCTGCTTTCCTTATCGACCAACGGCTTTTTACGCCTGCTCGGCATGCAGACTGAAAATCTCGAAGAAGAAGTCAGTGAAGAGGAAATTCGCTCGCTGGTCCACAGCGGCCGCGCCAGCGGCGTCTTTGATGAGTCGCAGACGGAGATGATCGATTCGGTCTTTACCTTTGATGATAAAACCGCCCGCGATGTTATGGTGCCGCGGCAGGAAGTCGTCATGCTGGATATGGATGAGCCGATCCGGCCGCAGTTAAAAGAGCTGCTGAGTACCCGTCTGAGCCGGTTTCCGGTCTATCGTGAAAACAGTGATAACATTATCGGCATTTTGAATATAAAAGACTTGATGATTGCCATTTCGGAAGGAAAAACCGAACAGCTGGAACTGGAGTCGCTGCTGCAGAAGCCTTATTTTGTCCCTGACAGCAAGCCGACGGCTGAACTGTTTCGAGAAATGCAGAAAACCCAGTACCGCATGGCGATTCTGATTGATGAATTCGGCGGATTCAGCGGGATTACCACAACAGAGGATCTCGTGGAAGAAATTGTTGGTGATCTGTATGATGAATATGATCAGGAAGAACCGGAGCTGATTCAGTTAAGCGCCAATGAATATCAGATTGACGGACTGATGAATCTCGATGAGCTGAATGAAGAACTCGGTTTAAATCTGGAAACTGAATATTACGATACGATTTCGGGTTATTTAATCGAACAGCTGGGCCAGATTCCGCAGCCGAACGAACATCCGGAAATTCAGATCGGTTCCCTGCGCTTTACCGTTTTGTCCATGGCCGGCAAGCGCATCGCCAAGATCCGTCTGATGTTGGATTCCAGCTCTGATTCAGAGAGGACAGAATCCAATTAATTTTAAAAAGTTCGTCTGAACACAACAGCGAACTTTTTTATTTCAGCTCTGGCTCACTCGCTAAGGGATAGTTCAAAAAAGCGCATACTTAATCAATTAAACGATTCCGATTGCCTTTTTAAAACCGCCTTCCTTTATCCATGCGCCCAGTGAAAAATACTCGTTCAGCCGATCCTGCATCACCATAAACCAATGGAAATGAAGGTCAAATTAACACGCCTGCAACGCAAAGTTGACAATGTGCATTTCAAGAGTGATAGATAAGAGCATCGCTATTTGATAAAATTTGATTATTAAATAGCTGGGAGGAAATGAAAATGACATTTGGAGAGAAACTATTTAAGTTAAGAAAAGAAAAAGGATTTTCACAAGAAGCCTTAGCGGAGAAGCTCAATACGACCAGACAGGCAATTAGTAAGTGGGAAAATAATCAAGGCTATCCAGAAACAGAAAAATTACTTATGCTTAGTAATATATTTGAATTGTCTGTAGACGATTTACTTAAAGAAAACACTGGGCCCCTCTCTTCCAATGAAAATGGATATTATGTGAGTAAAGAATGTGCAGAGGGTTTCTTGAGTTTTCACAAAAAAACAACGAAGCGTACGGCTGCGGGTGTTGCAATCATGGTGTTCGGCGGCGTTCCCTATTATCTTTTTATTGATCATCGCTTGGTATCTGTAACGCTTGCCAGTATGTTTCTTGTTACTGGACTTGCATTTCTATTGAATATGTCGTTGATGGAAAATCCGTATAAGAAACTAAAAAGTGAACGTCTGCTTTTTGACCCGGCTTACTTTTCGAGTTTAGCAAAGACGTATGAAACCTATAAAAGAAAATATATCGCCCTTATTCTTTTAGCTATATGTCTGATACTCCTAGCTGTTATCCTGGAATTTGCGAATATCGCTAACTTCCCTTTGGTTGAAATTCAATGTATCTTAGTTGCAAGTTCGGTTTACTTATTTATATATGGAATTGGAATTATCGATGCTTATGATGTATTGTTGCGAAACGAAGAACGTATGGAATCCCTTTATTGGAAATTCATTAAAAAGCTAAAGAAATAAGTGATTTCCCTATGCTACGCACAGTGGCAGGGAGTTCGCGTTCAATATCCCTTATGGACATCCGTATTAACGAACTGCTTTAAGCTGCGGACAGCGCACGGTCATTTTGTCAGAAGGAAAGGTTCCCGGAATAAAACAAACGGTCATACCAGCCTTTCTTTTTTCACTTGTTAGGAATTCTGTTTTCTTTTCTTACGAAATTCTTCATAAGTTTTTCCGATTGTTTTTCAATAAATCTGATATACTGTATCTACAAAAGCAATTAAGATGCACAGGAGGACGGCCCTTATGAACGATCGTGAAGATTTTGATCCGATTCTTATGTTTTTTATCACCTTCTTTTTCGGAGGTTTTGGTGTCCATCATTTTCTGCGCCGGCACTATGGCTTAGGCGTGCTTTATTTCTTTACGTTTGGTTTGATGGGGATCGGCTGGTTCATTGATACGATTCGCGCCTTTATCGCGATGTTTAAAACGTCGGATGAACCGCGCCGTGACGGGCGGCGCTGCCGCCAGTGCGGGCGCCGGATCGAACCGAGCCGCAATTCCACGTTATGCGCGCATTGTGAAGAAAAAATGGAACAGGAATATCTGCAGATTTCCAAACATTTCACACGTGTGATCGATGAAGTTGAAAAAGGCCAGCCGCATTTAGAGGGTTATCTGCGCCGCTTTGATATTTTGAATAAAGATGTCGAACAGATGTGGGATCTGGCTCAGGACATTGATGTTGAACCGCCGTTTCATCAGCGTGATCTGCGGCAGGCCATGGATCGTAAATTCGTAGAAGCGGTGAGTATGCGGATTTCGATGGCGCTGGAGAAATCTCAGATCACGATGGATGCTGCAAAGTTAAGGCAGGAATTAATGGGATTGACTGAAGAATTGATCGACTGCAAATACCATTTTCCTAAATATGCTGAACTGATTACCCCGATGATCGAAAAGACCAAAGAAACGTTGAATAAGATTTAGACTCGGCAAAGAAGGCGGCAATTTGCCGTCTTTTTTTCTGCGTATTTAATGAAGAAATCCCGGCTGGAAAGTCATGGGCTTCATTGTTTTTATTTCTTTGCCATGGCTCAGAAAATTCAGAAATTTTCTAAAACCTTTGACAAGCACTGAGGTATCCGCTATAATATAAAAGCACTTGGAGAATTGGCCGAGTGGTTTAAGGCACCATCTTGGAAAGGTGGCGAAGTGGCAACGCTTCCGTGAGTTCGAATCTCATGTTCTCCGCCATGTGTAAATAAAGGCTTAATCAAGCCTTTTTTCTTTGTTTTCACCGGTATTTTTTAATAATTCTTCAGAATTATCAGTCAGCTTTTGTGTTATGCTAAGAACAGTTTTCAAAGGAGGCGCCCTCATGGATTTAACCATTATGCATTGGATTACTCAGGCTTTTCAATCGCCAGTGATGACCGCTGTCATGCGATTTATTACCGGTTGGGGAAATCTGGGCGCCCTGTGGATTGGCTTTGCATGTTATTTCTATTTTATTAAAAAGGATCGGCGGACAGCGGTATTTTTGCTTTTAGCCGTTGTGCTGACCTGGACGCTGAATGATTTACTGATCAAACAGCTTGTCGACCGGCCGCGGCCGTTTATGACGCATACGGAGCTGCCGGCGTTGATCACACAGCCGACGTCCAGTTCCTTTCCTTCCGGTCATACAGCAACCTCTTTTGCAGCGATGATGATCTTATTTGCCTGCGGCGGTCATTATCGCTGGCTGGGCTTAGGCAGTGCCGTGCTGATCGCTTTTTCCCGCATCTATCTGCATGTTCACTATCCATCGGACGTTCTGGCAGGCTGCCTTGTCGGAATTTGCGTCGGAGCCTTATGCGTACGGCTGATGAAGCAGTACCGTTTAACCCCGGCGCGTGACACCTCTGAAAAGTGATAATTTCTACTTGATTTCAGCTTGGGGATCGGATATAATAAATAAGCACATGAATTCCCCAGGTGGCGAAATTGGTAGACGCAAACGACTCAAAATCGTTCGGTAGTGATACCATGCCGGTTCGAGTCCGGCCCCGGGGACCATTGATAACTCAATCAGACGTTTGTCTGATTTTTTTTTGTTGATTCATGATCCAGTTTAACTCAAAGATGCAAATTTCAATGAGACCTTACTCAAATCGTTTCTCTTTTATCTTGCCGAGGTGAGTTTTTTTCACTGCAAATAAAAAAGTCCCGCAGGACTTCTAGCGGGCGGAACGTTGTTTCAGCCGGGTCAGAATCAATTCAAAGACCAGCGCGGTCAGAAAGACACAGAACAATGAAAATCCCAAACCGCTGTAATTGCCGACCCGAGAATAACCGTTGATGACCGATCCAATTGTGCCTGCGACTCCAACTGCCGGACCGATGACCACAGCGACCGCAAAGTTAATTTCACTGCGCATGGCAATCCACGAGATTATGCGGGTTGCAGCACTGGGAATCACCGCACTGCTGATCACCTGAAAGGACGTACAGCCGGTCGAGCGCAGCGCTTCAATCGTCCCCGGATCGACTTCCTCAAAGGATTCACCATAGCTTTTAACAAAGAATGCCCAGCTGTGAAAAACCATGCCGACAATCGCCGTGGTGGATGTCAGGCCATAACCAGAAATAAACAATAACACCCAGATAATCGTCGGAACCGCCCGGACAAAGCTGGCCAGTGCTTTAATAAGATTGGAAAGCCACGGCCAGGATAGATTGCGTGCGGCCATCAAACCAAACGGCAGGCCAATCAAGGCTCCCAGCACGGTAGTGATAAAACCAAGGATTACCGTATTGATTAACAATGCTAGGATGGACAGCTGATCTGCAAACGCAATCTTATCAAAGCGGAAAAACTCAGTGGCAATCTTTGCCGCGACTGCCGGTGAAAATTGATCCCATTTATAATTAGCAGCAAAGCCAAGAAAGAAAATCAAGGAAAACAGAAATGTGACTCCTACGGCCAGCACCAGCCAGGAAGAAACGTCTTTTTGACTCAGCTGGTAGCGGCCGCTCCGCGTTTTCTTCAGCGGCACTGCAGGCGCCTGAATGTTGGAAGCTAACGTACTCATTGCAGAATCCTCCTCCGTATTTGAGCTGAAATCTGATCAAAAATCAAGACTGCCGCGACAACCAGGACAATCGCAACCAGCAGCGACTGAAATTGGCGGAAATGCCGGTAATTGCCGATCAGATATCCAATTCCTCCCCCTGCCAGCATGCCGATAATCGTTGAGGACCGAATGTTGTTTTCTGCGGCGTACAAGCTCCAGGAAATCAGGGCCGGCAGCGTTTCCGGAACCACGGCATTGAAAATAATCTGCCAGTAGGAAGCCCCGGTGGCTTCCAAGGCTTCGATACAATCCATACTCGCTTCATCCATCGCATCCGCATACACCCGGGCCAGAAAACCAAATGAAATAATGCTCATGACCAGATAGGCAAGAAATTCGCCATACCAGAAACACATCAGCAGGACAATCGCCCATACCCCTTCCGGGATATTGCGGGTGAGTGACGCCAGCATCCTGACGATCAGGGTTAGGGTCTTATTCTTTGACGTTCGTGCTGAAATCGCCAAAGCCGCAAAGAAAGCCAGAATCATCCCCGTTGCGGCCGCGGCCAAGGCAATCAGAACCGTAACACCCATTTCCTGAATCATCCGCCCTAATTCACTGAAATCCGGCGGCAGATAGAGCTGGATAAAACGCGTAATCGCGGCTGGAAAGTGAGTGATCATCAAGATCCAGTCAAACTGAATGCGCTGAGATCCCGCCACCGTCAGCAAGAACCCGACGATGAGAAAAGCCGCAGTACGGATGCGTTTTTCCCGAAAGTAACTCATGCCTGACCTCCATGGCTGAGTAAATCTTCTAATCCTTTACCATAAATCTTTTCAATGACCACATCATCCAAGTCCTGAGGTCTGCCAAAGAACACCACTTCCCCCTGATGCATACCGATAATCCGGTCTGAGTAATGCAGCGCAACATCCACCTGATGCAGATTGACCAGACACGGAATGTTCATCGAGGTTGCAATATCCCTGAGATATTCCATGATCACTTTTGAGGACTGCGGATCCAGTGATGCGATCGGTTCATCGCACAGGATCATCTTCGGATGCTGAAGCAGAGCGCGGGCAATCCCGACCCGCTGTTTCTGCCCGCCGGAAAGCTTAGAGCACTTCTCATACAGGCGATCCTGCAGACCCAGCATCTGCAGCAGCCGCTGAGCCTCCTCAACATCCTCGCGGCGGTACAGCCCGAGCGTGCTTTGCAAGGTGGAATAGCTGCCCAGCCGGCCATGCATGACATTTTCCAACACGGACAGGCGATAGACCAGATTGTAATTCTGAAAGATCATGCCGATATTCTTCCGAACCTCTTTCAGCTGCTTTTTGTCAGCTGCCGTTACATCCTGATCCAAAAACAGAATCTGTCCTTCGCTGGCTTCGATCATGCGGTTAATGCAGCGAAGCAAAGTCGATTTTCCCGCTCCGCTGGGTCCAATGATCGAAATCAGTTCACCTTGACGGACATCGAAGCTGACGTCATGCAGGGCCTGAACGCGATTATCATACACTTTGGATACATGCTTCAGCGATAAAATTTCAGTCATGCGGCGCTCTCCTTTCGCGATTAACCCTCATCCTTATACATTTCAAACAGGAAGTCATAGAAATCTGCCGGCTGCTGGACAAAGCGGTTCAGCGCTGGATTGTCGGTTTCATAGAAGAAGCCGTTTTCCGCATCAAAGAAGTTCTCAACCGCATTTTCCGGTGTCAGATTCACGAAGTGATCAATCAAGGCTTTCTGCTGATCAGCGTTAATATAATCTGAGTTCACCCACAATGGGCCATTGGGAACATCGACCGTATCAATGATATACAGCTGATCCTGGTACTCATCCCCATACTGACAGCAGAACGCACCGGCATAAACCTTATCCGTAACGATCAGCTGAACACTGCCCGGATGATTGCCGCCGAACTGGACTTCCGAGAACAGTCCGCCTTCCTTCTCTGTTTTTTCAAAAATCTGGGCTTTCTCCGTCACTTTTTTCAAGCCGTCAGGTCCGAATACCATATACAGTGAGGTTGTCGGAACTAAGCGGCCAGATGTGGAAGTGGCACTGACAAAGGAGAAACTTTTGCCCACGAGCTGCTCAAACATTTCATCACGGCTCTTGCCTTCAAAATCTGCTTTATTTTTAATATCGGTTGCGATGTAGGCTTTGTAGACCGCATGATCCAGATCGCCTTTGCCATCTCCATCGGCATCTTCGCCATAGGTAAACAGCGGAATTATTGCATCATCTGCCATATGCGCGGCGGCAAAGGTTGCACCTGACTCCCAGGCAATCTGAGCCGTACCGGTCAGAATCGCTTCCGATACTGCGGAATAATCATCGCAGACGATGCCTTCAACTTTAACGTTTTCTCCTAACGCATTCTGAATTTCAGTGACCAGCATTTCGTTGGTTTTCGACAGACCTGTCGATTGTTCGTTTGGCAAAAAAGCAACTGTGATTTTTTCCGGTGCCGATCCGCCGTTCCCTGTCGATGGAGCTGCCGAACAGCCGGCTGTCCCCAGCAGACAAGCTGCCAAGACTATCGTTGTGAGTTTTTTCATTCTTGTCCTCCTCGTGTCTTCTTCGCTTCTTCAATGAAGACAGGCCTATTTTATCAAGGGATCAAGGAGTCAGGATTGAGTCACCGTTTCTTCTCGGTTAAGCTTTTTAAGCAAATGTTAATGGATATTAACAGAGCCGAGATAATGAAACCTTGCCCGTTGATCCCCATCGCAAGCTTAAATAAACGGGCATTCAAACGGATTAGCGGAATTCTCAGCCGAACTAAAATTGAAAAAGGCTAAAAATCTCTGATTCTGCTTGACTCTTGCCATTCATTTCAATAAGAACAGGCAGAAGAAGCCATCACAGCCTGTCATCTTCCGTTCTTATCGTAAACTGATTGCTGCCTTTTGATTCACCTTATCAAACGGATGCGACGTCAGAGTTCGTTTTACGTTTCCGTTGCTTCTCGTTATCTCCATTCTTATCGGCATGATCCCCACAAAGAAAGCCGCTTTCGCGGCTGATTCTCTATTCTTGATCTGCTGATCCACCGTTAAATCCGGTTGACTGTCAAAAATTTATTTACAATCTGGGTATATAAGTCCCGGCTGCCGGCCGCTAAAAAAGGAACTGAGGTGCTGTACAGCGCCTGCCGGTCATGAAACGGCAAACCCCAGGCCCCGCCGGTTTCATTGATCAGAATTGCCGCTGCAGCATAATCCCACGTCTTCAAATGGGCGGAAAGATAGACGTCCAGTTCCCCGGCCGCAAGCCGGCACAGGCACAGGGAAGCACAGCCGCTGCTGCGGTGTCCGCGGATATGCGACGCCAGTTTTTCCAGCTGAATCCCATACCTGCTTTTTAACAGCGCTACGCTTTTCAGGCTGACGTCGGCCACACATCTGGACAGCGGCTTATCCTGCGGCAGCTTTGCCAATCGTTCCCCGTTTTTCCACGCTCCGCCGCCGGTAATGCCCAGATACAGATCATCCGCTTCAACATCGTAAACCAAACCAAAAACCGGACGTTCTTCTTCATAATAAGCAATGGAAATCGTATAATCCCGTTTCCAGGTAACAAAATTAGTCGTTCCGTCAATCGGATCAATAATCCACGTCTGCGTTTTCGGCTTATAGCTTACCCATTTTTCTTCCGTCAGAAAGCTTTGACCTTTAAAACGCTTGCGGATCGCAGAAACCAGCAGTTTTTCCGTCTGCTTGTCCGCGTCGCTGACCAGATCGCCGACATCATGATTTTTTAAATGGATCTTCAATTCACTCCGTGAACGGCTGCGCAGCTGAGCGCCGGCTTCGCGAATCAAAGCCTGAGCAAAGATTAGTTTTTCTTCCGTCGACATAATCGGTCCCCTTTCCAGCTGATGGTTCCGATCGGCGGCTCTTTGCCGTAACGGCCATGATTATCGCTGCCGGCGGTTTCAATAAACCCTAAGGCCATGGCTATTTCATGCAGCCGCATCACCTGACTGAAAGAATGGGAACTATGCCCCGTTTCGATTCCATCCAAGCCTAAATCCTTCCATTTCCAGATCTGTTCGATGCAGCCGGAAAGACCGGGATGTGCCAAAACAGCGAGTCCCTGATCGGCGTGGATGGCTTCAATCGCCTCCCGTACTGATGGAAAGAGGATCGCCCGTTCGCAAATTCCGCAGTTTTTAAAAGTCTTTCTGTAGAAATCACCGTGAAGACTTTCGGCAATGCCTTTTTCCGTCAGGACGTCCATAATATGCTGCTTATAAATCCACATGCTGTGACCCAGCCGTTCGATCACTTCCTCAACCGTGATCGGATATCCTGCCCGCTGCAGCTGTTCAATCTGCCATATTGAACGTTCCTGCTGCTGAAGCAGCGTCTTTTGGCAAAGTCGGCGCAGGTGAACAGCCTCCGGATCAAAATCATAGCCCAAAACATGGATGGGACGTCCCTGGTCGTCCTGCGCGCTGACTTCAATGCCCAACACGATTTCCAGATCCGGACTCAGCTTTGCCGCCTGCAGCGCCCCCTCTACGCAGTCATGATCGGTCAGGGCGATCGCTTCCAGATTTCGCTGACGTGCCTGATTCAGGATTTGTTTTATAGTTTGGTCTGAATCTGAGTAATCCGAATGAATGTGGTAATCCCAACTCATGCATCCATCGCTCCCGACTGCATGTTATAGCGGCGGTCGCAGAGATTCTCCATGAACTCCAGGTCATGAAAAATCCCCAGCATCGTCGTCCCTTCCTGCTTCAGCTGTTCAATCAGATCGCGCACCTTGCGTTTGGAATGTTGATCCAAAGAAGCGGTCGGTTCATCCAGAAGCAATAATCGCGGATGCTTGACCATCGCCGAAGCGATATTTAAGCGCAGCTTTTCACCGCCTGAAAAGGTGTTGGGATAGGTATCCCATAAGCTTTCATCGAGTTCAAAATGACGTAGGATCGCTTCGGCTTCACGCCGCGCTTCCTCGGCTTTACCGCCCATTTCCAGCACCGCATTTTCAACGATCTGACGCGCTGTTGTGCGCGGCATCAGCTGTAAGAATTGTGAAACGTAGCCAATTTCATAACGCCGCAGATAAAGGATTTGCCGTTCTGTTGCCTGACACAGATCGATCCAGCCGTATTTCTCGCTGGCATACCAGATTTCGCCGGTCTGCGGCAGATTTGTGCGGTAGATGCCTTTGAGAATCGTTGATTTCCCGCTGCCGCTCTTCCCGGTAATGCCGATAAACTCGCCTTTGTTCAACGTCAGACTGACATGTTGGCAGGCATGGATCGTCTTGCCGCTGTTGTAAATCGTAAATTGCTTTGACAGATCGCGGATCTGCAGACAAATCTGTTCATTGTGTTCCATACGTATCTCCTCGCCTTATGGCTGAATCTGTTCTCCTGTCCGTTGAGGCCTAGCCGATTAAATTCGATAGTGGGTTTCACTGACGACAACGCCGTCGACCAGCACATGCGTGATCGCCGGGAAATGGTTCGGCAGCTCCTGAACAATCAACAGATCCGCTTTTTTCCCAGCTTCAATGGAACCCACCCGATCCTCAATGCCGACCGCTTTGGCCGGATTCAGCGTGGCCATCCGCACCATTTCCGGAAGTGTCTGGCCCTGATGTTCCATCATGAAGATCGCATGCAGAATGCTGGCCGGATAGTAATCCGAACACAGAATGTCCGCAATTCCGGCTTCAATAGCCTCACTGGCCGTGAGATTGCCGGCATGCGAGCCGCCCAACAGAATATTCGGAGCACCGACTACCGTCGCCATGTTGCGGCGATGGGCCTCGGCACAGACCTCCATTGTAATTGGAAATTCTGAAATCGTCGCGTGGAAATCCTGAACCACATCCAGCTTTTCAATCGTATCGTCATCATGGGAAGCAATCGCTATCCCCTTTTCAAAGGCTTTGGCAGCGGCGGCCTGAATCTTGTCGAGCGTCAGTGTTTCATGGTGCATGCGGCGGCGGAGTTCTTCCTCCACCTGCGCTTCACTCAGACCTTCGTCCGCAATGTAGGACAATTTATAAATTTCCAGGTTGCGGTACTGGCCCTGACCTGGTGTGTGATCCATAAAGGAAAGCAGATGCACATAACCTTTATCAATAAAATCCAGTACGTCTTCATAAGCGTCGATATTATCCAGCTCAAACCGCAGATGAAAACGATGGTGAATTAGATGCAGCTGATTGTGGCTGCGGTCGATCAGCTCCATCAGCCGGCGGACATTTTCCGGCCGGCGCATCGCCTTTTTGCCGGTGTTTTTTAATAACGAAATGGAATGAAACATCGTCGTGATGCCATGCGCCATCAGTTCTTTTTCATATTCGTATAAAGCCAGCTCAAAGTCGATCACACTCGTCACACGCGGGGCGATCATCTGTTCGACGTAATCGGAATGAATATCGACAAAGCCGGGAATCAGCCAGCCGCCGTAGCCGTTAATCTGTTCGTCAATTTCCCCTTCGACAGGAGAACCTTCCGGCTGAATTCTGAGGATCTGATCTTCGTGGATCACAACCTGGCAGCCGTCGAGAATTTCTTCGGGCGTCACAACGCGGACGTTCGTAATCAGTTTCATTCAACTTTCCTCCTAAAGCAGTGAATATACTAACTGCTGAGTGTAGGGATGCTGCGGATCTTCCATGATCTGATCGGTCAGCCCCTGCTCGATAATCCGGCCTTCGAGCATGACAATCGTGCGGTCTGCCAGCATCCGAATGACAGCCAGATCATGCGAAACGACAATCATCGAAACACCGCTTTCCCGCTGGATTTGTTTAATCAGATCGAGAACATTCGCCTGAACGGACAGATCCAGACCCGTTGTCACTTCATCCAGAAGCAGCACCGGCGGGTTGTTGGACAAAGCTTTGGCAATCTGGACACGCTGCTGCATACCGCCGGAGAACGTCTTCGGTTCATCCTTGCGGCGATGGGCGGGAATGTTAACGCGATCCAGCAGCGTCACGCCGCGGTTTTCCATCAGAGCCACATTGCGGCAGCCGGCGGCGATCAGTTTCTCGGCAATGTTGCCGATCGAGGAGAAATTCATTTTGAGACCGAGATACGGATTCTGATAAACCATGCCCAGCACGGTGTTGCGGATAAACCGCTGCTGCTGGGAAGATTCAGTAAACAGATTGGCGCGGCCGTCCTTATACGTTCGGATCGTTGCCGAACCGCTGCTGACCTCCTGGTCAAAATACAAACAACGCATCATCGTGGATTTCCCGCTGCCTGATTCCCCGACCACACCGAGAATTTCCCCGTCGTACAGATCAAAGTTCAGATCGCGGCAGGCATAGACCGTACCGCAGTGCGGACAGTAATTGCCGACTAACTCGTCGGTTCTGCCATCCTGACAATGGACGCAGCCCGTGCCGAACTGCTTGTAAAGATGACGCACGCTCATGAGCGGTGTTTCCATGACTTCCATTAGTTTTCCTCCCTGCGGTTGCGGCGGTTCAGACAGTAGCTTGTATCATTGCATTGATAGCGAACGGTGCCGTCTGCATCCAGAATTTCAT
This sequence comes from Holdemania massiliensis, assembly GCF_022440805.1. Taxonomy (NCBI): domain Bacteria; kingdom Bacillati; phylum Bacillota; class Erysipelotrichia; order Erysipelotrichales; family Erysipelotrichaceae; genus Holdemania; species Holdemania massiliensis. The sequence continues at coordinate 2,671,463 of NZ_JAKNTK010000001.1, forward strand.
CCAGATAGACATGTTCTGCCCCGCACAAGCTGCACTTCTTCCCCTCAAAGCTTTCCGCTTCAAAAGGGACGTCCTCAAAGTCGAGCGAAACAACTGAGGTGTACGGCGGTACGGCATAGATCTTTTTCTCCCGGCCGGCTCCCAAAAGAATGAGAGCTTCGCCGTGATCCATTTTCGGATTGTCAAACTTGGGAATCGGCGAAGGTGCCATGACATATCGGCCGGCTGTGCGAACCGGGTGATCGGCGCCGGTGGCCATCCGTCCGTATTTCATGATCTGTTCAAAAAGCATCAGCCAGGCTCCGCTGTATTCCGCTTCCGCATGCAGCTTTTTTGTCAGTCTTTCACTCGGCTCCACAGGCCGCAGCGGCTCCGGTGTCGGAACCTGAAGAACCAGGATCTGTCCGGCACTTAACGGCACTTCCGGAATTCGATGGCGTGACTGGATCAGCGTGGCCTGCTCGGTATCCTGGGTAATCTGAACCCCGGTCGTGGAGGTGATCAGATTTTTAATGGAAATCGCATTCACGCTTTCATCGCTGCCCTGATCAATGACTTTCAGATGATCTTCCGGCAGGATGCAGGACAGCGTCAGCTGCAGTCCGCCGGTGCCCCAGCCGCGGGCAATCGGCATTTCCCGGGAAGCAAAAGGAACCTGATATCCCGGAATTGCGACGGCCTTCAAGGTAGCCCGGCGAATCTCACGCTTGCTGCCTTCGTCAAAAAAGGCAAAGTTGATATGCTCGTTCATGCTTTTTCCTCCCTGACTTTCCGGGCGCTGTTCAGTTTGGCCTGGAATGTAACGTAATGCGGCAGCTTTAAATGAGAAATGAAACCGGTCGCCTCGATGCTGTCGACATGGTAAAGGACGAATTCCTCATCCGAAGTCGCAAAGCTGCTCTCCGGATGCATTAAGCATTGATCCAGAATGCTCATTGCGATCGCCTTGGTTTCGTTCTGACCGGCCGCGATGCCGTAGCCGATTTCAAAACTGATCTGCTTCCTGCCGTCCTCGCTCCGACGGGTAACCGGAATTAAACTTTCCACTTCCGTCACTTTGATCTCGCCGATCACATACTCGTTTTCTTCATCGTCCCCATTGGCCGGATCCGCTATCGTAATCGGCAGCCGGCCGACACGCAGCTCGCACACCGTCGGATGCGCTACACCGTATCCGCGTAGCGAAGCATAGCCCAGCGCTGTCACGGCCTGGGTCATGCCGCGGGTCAGAATCTGCAGCCGCATTGAGCGCGGGCAGGGAAAAGTCAGTGTTTCCTTGGTCGCATCCTTGGGTTCGCTGTCATCCGGCTCGATCGGGTCAATGAATCCCTGTGAGCGCAGATAATCCGTCACTTTCGGCATCTGCATCGATTCCGGTGCGGTGATCGTGTCCGTGTCCGCTTCTTTGAACTGCTGAAGAATTTTTTGAATTTGTTCATCGGATTCCTCTAACAGATCAAAATCCAGAAGCCGATGGGTATAATCATAAGAAGTTCCCAAAATCTGACCGCCGGGAATATCTTTAAATGCCGCCGAGATCCGGCGTTCAATCTGCATATCTGCACTCTCAACCGTCGTTGAATAATAACGGCGCGGCAGCGTGGAACGATATGCCCGCAGAAGAAATACGGCTTCCTCCATTGAGCCTTCCGCCTGCTTGATCGCCAAAGCGGCCAACGACGGACAATAAATTGAGCCTTCACTCATCACCTGATCCACTAACAGGCGCATTGAGTTCTCAATTGTTTTGACAGAGGCGGCCTTACCGGAGCGCAGCCGTTCCTGCTTTAAACGGAGAATACTTTGTTCAATGGCGATTTTTCCGCCCTTTACGGCTACATAGGCCATGTTTCTGCCTCCTTGCTTATTTGAGTCGTCCGCGGCAGACAGAGAATTTGCCCTTGGGGATCAACAAATATGAGATCCATCCCTAATGGAAATTCAGCATTCTTTTCTGCCCGGGCTTCAATCCAGCCAGCTCGGGTTTCAATCTGACAGCGGGTAACATCCCGGATTCCCGGCCCTTTCAGCACCAGCTCCCCGCCGCTTTTCAAAGCGCTGCATTCCACGATCAGCGTCGCACCCAGCTGCGGATCTTCCAACGTTCCGCCGCTGACCTGCTCCATCACCGACGGCAGGGCTGCGGCTACCGATTTCGTAACCAGCACATACGCCGCCGTTTCCATCGGACGGATCGGACAGTAAGTCAGCTGACTGATTTTTCTTTCGAGGGCTTCATCCGCACTGAAAGCGCAGAAGGTCGTATCCGCATCCAGCAAAAGCTGAATCAGACATTGGGCTGCAGGCAAACATCCCAGATCCAGACGGATCATCGCTGCCTCTTCCCGCAGCGACTGGATTGTTCCCGGCCGCGCCATTGCATCCAGTACCTTGCGGTAAACGCGGTGAAGACTGTAAACCTGATCTTTATTCATTGACTTCTCCTCATTCCTTGTCCATGGTTTCAAAGCTGACGCGGGTTTTTAAGATCTGCTTGTTCTCCTGAATTCTTTGTTTTTGCTGCAGCTGTCCCTGCTCGCGGATCATTGCGGTGAGCTGTTCGCAGCATTTCAAAGAAGCATTGTAGGCGGCGTCAATCACAGCCAGACAAAGACTTTTTTCCAGCTGATTTTCCTGCAGAATTCCGATTCCCAGAACTCCTTCCACCTCTGCCTTGCACTCGCTGACCACCATTTCCGTCAAATAGAACAGACTGCTTTGAGCACTCTCCCGCATTTTGACCATAACCAGGGACAGCTGCGGATCCTCAACGATCCGAATCGGATGTTCGCTTTCAATTTTCTGTTTCAGCAGAGCCAGAAAATCCAGCGGACAATGAATCAGAATTTGTGTGCGTTCTTTTCGTTTCATTCTCCAAGTCCTTTCCTCAGATAACATCGCCATTGTATCCCATTTCGCAAACACCTTTGTAAACCGCCCGTTAAGAGTTGTTTAAGTTTAAATCAACGCTTCCCGCTGACAAACGGGAGTGTGAAAAATGAAAGCGCTTGGCTTGGAATTGTGTAGATTGATGAAAGTAGATAACAGCCAGCCTTTGCGGACTCTTTGCCATTTTGTTTCTTTTTCTTAACATTTTATTCGCGTCAGCCAGGTTAAAAGAGCATGATACTTTACTGGAACGATTCAGTTTCATCCGTTGAATAAGTTTGAGTAAACATGACTTTCGTTTTTTTGTGCACAAATTCAGTCAGCTGTGCAGGAGCTAGAGTCTGAGAAAGATTGATAATGAGAAGACCGTTTTCTATAATGAATTATGAAAGGAAAGTAAGTTTTCAAAGAGGATGGAAAAATGAAAAGAATGATAAGTATGCTTCTTCTGGTACTGCTGACGTTAAGCGGCTGTACCAATACAAATGCTCCTTCAAGTCCAGAGAATCCAGCATTAAAAGGAATGACGGATGGGGTTTATGAGGGAACCGGCGTTGGATATGGCGGACCGGTAAAAATTGAACTGACCATCGAAGCTGGCAAAATGTCCGATATTCAGATTATCGAAAGTCATGAATCATCACCAGTACAGGGAAGAATGCTGGCCGTGATTAAAGAGAGAATATTAGACGCACAGACTCCAATTGTCGACAATGTGACGGCTGCAACATTTTCTTCTTATGCAGTAAAAGCCGCTGTTGCAGAAGCAGCAAAACAAGCTGGAACGGATTTTGGTGAAATTACAATGACGACTTCCGGACCTGTTGCAGAACAGAAACAGGGTGAAGATGTAAAAACACAGGTCGTCATTATTGGAGGGGGACCCGCAGGATTAGCAGCAGCAATCGCAGCGAAAGAAAGCGGCGTCAACGATGTGATTGTTGTTGAAAAATTAGATATTTTAAGCGGCAACGGAAAATTCGATATGAGTTTCTTTGACGTCATTAACTCGAAGAAACTTCAGGAACAGAATAAAGTTGTAAGCAAAGAGGAATTTATTGAAAGCAAATTAAAAAGCAGCATGGACTCACCCGCAAGAATAGAACGTTGGGCAGAGGAAGCCTGGGATCTGGATGCTTGGTTAAGAAGTTTTGGGGTTGAGCTTAACAGTAATTCCGGGACTACACACCAGGCAGAAGATGATGCCTACGGCGGAGAAGCCATTCAGGATGGAATGGAAGCTTACATAAAAAAATTAAATGTTGATGTCCGGACCGGAACGCAAGGCACTGATTTGATTTTTGAAGGAAAGAAAGTCACGGGAGTTAAAGTTGAATCAAAAACCAAAAAATATAACATTCTCGCAGATGCAGTAATAGTCGCTACCGGAGGATTCTGCACAAACAAAGAAATGCTTGCTGAATACGCGCCGGGCTACGAAATCCTCAATACATCCAATCAGATTGGAACAACAGGTGACTTTGTTAAAATCTTTGAAGCTAACGATATTCAGTTAAGCAACATGGATCAGGTCAGTGTATTTAAAACTATTTTAAAGCCGCGCCGCGATTTGACAGGAGCCGGCGGAGGCGGAGATGGATTTCTTTTTATAAATGAGAACGGTGAACGTTTTATTGCCGAGAACAGTTCTGGTCTGGATCTGGCGAAAACGATCCTAGAACAGGAAAAATGCTTTTACTTCTTTGATCAACGGGTGCTTGACACGACATTCCGATTACAGAAACATGTAAAATTAGGTTATTATCTACAGGCTGATACGCTTGACGAAATGGCTGAATTAATGGGCGTTCCTGCAGAGAACCTGAAAGCAACAATTGATACTTATAACAAAGCTATTAAAGGGGAAGGCGAAGATCCTTTCCGTGATACTCCATTTACGATTGAAATGAGTGAAGAAGGCCCTTACTTTGCTGCAATGGTTGAATCTGCAGCCCATATGACAAAAGGCGGCGTTCTAGCCAACGAAAATGCACAAGTTCTTTATAACGATAATACCCTTGTTGAAGGGTTGTATGCTGCTGGTGAAGTAACCGCAACCAGCGGAGCTTATTCAACCGCGGTCATGTTCGGACGCGTTTCCGGAACGGAAGCTGCAAAATACGTATTAAACAAATAACTACGGAGCCTCCTTCAAAGGGAGGCTTCTTTTTAGGCTTGTCCCTGTCTTAAATTCAGGAACTATGTTTTTATCCAGATTAAAAGGGGATACGATGCTGTTTCGGATGATTGCCGCTTACTTTCTAATACATAAATGATAAAATAAAAACGATGGAATAGATGGGAAGTGAAACTATGCCGCATAAATTGACACCAATTCATCAAGCTTTTTTTAACTTACTAAAGAAGAAGAAATATTCCGAAATCTCGATTGCTGAAATCGCTGCCTATGCTCATATTGGACGAAGGACTTTTTATTTGCATTATGAAAATAAACTGCAGTTATATGATGAACTTTTAGGTGATTTTATTGAGTATCATATCAATCCATTCATTTTCAGTGACACGGCAGAAAATAATTTGCGGGATAAACTCAGAATAGTAATACAGGAAATTGATAAATTTATGGACGTTGCCCTTTGCCTGTTTGATCCTGACTGTCCAAAAACCGCAGATAGTCATCTGATGACACTCCTCGATGAACAGCAAAAAAAGCATGAAAATGAGGGCTTCTTTCTGCGCAGATTTGAAAATCCGAAAACTCAGCGGCATTATAATCACCTAATTTGTGAAAATCTAATTTCAAACATCTATTTTATATTGGAAAATCGGGATATGGACCGCGAAGCATTACTGGATGAAATGTGCAAGGCGCTAGATACAATATCTCAGTATTATCGAATTTCTGCCTGATCATGTAAATTATTGAGAAGCAGAGTTATTTTAATCTCTGATGAAAAACTCTGTTTTTACTTTGTGCAGATTTTCAATCTTGCTAGTTTATTTCTTTTTCTTAACATTTTATGAATTCTGATTTTCAGCTTCAATTTCCTGCTAAAATTAAACTAGAAAGGCAGATGATCACGATGAATTTCATAGAAAAAGGCACTGCGGGCATACTCTGCTTGACTCTGCTTGGAGCCTGTTCCTTTAGAACCGCCTCCGATGATCTTAAGGGTTCCAAGCCATTGGATGGGGATCCTTGTCTTTATACGGATGCTTACGCAGAGCTGGATCCGCAGACGATTGAGCTTCAGGAAAGACAGGTTGAACTCATGCCGGAAGCGTTCACTGCTGAAACCCTGGCCGCACAGAGCACCGATATCGTACTGGCTTCTGTATGTTCGATTACCGGAGGCAGTAATTTCAATGAAGCAGCGCAAAGCTACGTTTCGCCATTTACGCGGGGACAGCTGAAAATTATCAGAAGTCTGAAAGGCAGCCTGGAGGAAAATCAGATCGTCGCTTATGCCCGTCCCGGCGGGATCGTCAGTCACGCGGACTGGCTTTTGGCCAACCCTGCATCAAATCACGTAAAAACAGATCAGCCTGAACCCGCTTATATTTATGAAAAGATCGCAGAGGACATCGACGTGGAAGTTGGAAAAGCTTATCTTCTCTATCTGTCCCGTTCCGATGAAACTGCGCTGGATCCTGATGCTTATACCATCCTGGGCTATCAGGGAGGGATGCGCGAAATTCAAAGCCGAGGTCAGGCTGAAATTTCAGCGGAAACACCGCTTTCTCAAATTGAAGTGTACTCCAATGTGGATCAGCGCTGGGAACGGCTGGATTCCTATTTCCCTGATTGATTTCCGATAACTCTAATTTCGCTAATAAAAGAAGACGCCTAACGGCGATGAACATTAACAATCCGGTTTATCCGGGAATCGCCTTTCCTGCCCACCCAACGATTTTACTTACGAAAATCCCTTAAAAATGGTAAAATAGAAGTAACCATTGACCTTTTGAAAGGGGAGTGAGTCTCATGTTTCAAGTTCAAGATTATGTCCGGTATGGCGCGCGAGGTATTTTTCAGGTTGAAGAAATAATCAAAAAAGAACTGCGGCCACGGCATAAGGAAATCTGTTACGTACTCAATTCTGTTTATGGAATTAATACGAAGATCGTGACCCCAGCTTCTAATCCCATGCTGCGGCCTGTTATGAAGCGGGAAGAGATCGAGCAGATGATCGAAGAAATGCCGCGTTTGGAGTCTGAGTGGATTGATGATAAACGCACTCGGGAAGAGGTCTACCGCAAGATTTTGGCTGAAGGCGACGGCCGGAAGCTGGCACAGCTGATCAAATCCATCTATACGCAGAAACAGGATAAACTGCGGGACCGAAAATCCATTTCCCGCAGCGATGCTGAAATTTTAGAACAGGCAGAAGAGCTGCTTCATGAAGAAATTTCCCTGTCTTTTCAAATAAAAAAAGAAGAGGTCGCTGACTACCTCCTCTGTCGATTAAAAGATCAATAAATCAGTTCACGGAAAAATTGCGTCTGACGCAGGATTTTCCGTTTTTTTATGCCCGGAAGACGGATTTTTTTCGTTCTTCATCCTCTTCTTCAAAAGCATAATCATTCAGCTCTGGGAAATCCAGAAACTCGGTCAGCGTCATATTAAAACCCAGTGCGATGTGATGCAGCGTGCTGATGCGAGGATCTTTTGTGTTGCCCCGCATGATGTTATCCAGCGTCGATTGGCGCAGAGAGGACATTTTCGCTAAGCGGTGAATAGTGATTCCACCTCGTTGGCGGCACAAAGTTTTGATTCGATTTACAAGCATCTGCGAATATTCCATAGACAATTCCCCTCTCCTTGTTGATTTACTTGAAAAAGACTCGATTTCTATCATATCAAGTAAACGGTTCAATTATACCCGTATTCGGTTAATTCACCACTTTCCCTGCTCAAAAAACAAGAAGGATTCTGAAAATATTTTCAATTCAGCCGACTTTGTTCTCCTGACGTAAAAAGATTAGCCTGCCGTTCCAAAGATGAACATGCAAGATTTTTCCATCAAGTTCCCAAACAAGCTGCAATCTGCTGAATCTCATCGCGAAAAAGACACTTGATTTTGTCCCCCATCCTCTCTTTAGCATTCTCACTAAAAAGGATCCGGTTGATTTAAGCTGTGCCGTTTATCTGCTTTCTGACCGTGCGTGCAGTCAGTTTGAAAAAAAACCGGTGCATTTTGCATCAACACATCGGCTTCTTCATTTGACCACACAGGTCATATTCAGTTGTAGGAGATTGCGGACAATCCGCAAATCGGCAAAGCAATATAAAGTAAATTTATTTCTTTAATATAGGCACCCACATTCTAAATCCGTCGGGAACACCCCCCTGCTCAAACCATCTTTCAGAAAAAATGTGTTCTTCGAAGAAAATACCTTTGCCACAGTCAAACTCATACTGATCTGTTTTATTCATAAATTCAACAAAGGACTCCGATGCTTTCATCATGCTAAGGGCTATATCCAAGTCTCCGTTTTCATCGTATTGGTTCAATACAACATCATTAACCAAAAACAGACCTTCTGGAGCCTCTTCAACTTGAAGTCCATGAAATACCTCTTTTTCACATTCATCTCCTATCAAAAACATCATAGCTACATAAGGATGCGTTTCCAGTTCAGAAGCATTTTGATGTGGAGCTCCATTGGGATGATGACCGATTGGCGCGAATCCCACATAGCGTCTGCCTGTTCTGTCACTCATATTCTCAATGCACCATTCAGACATAAGTCCCCATGCTGCACTCTCGGGATTTTCGCAGTCTACCCTAAATGCAATGACTTTCTCCTTGTGATGTTCTTCAATTTTGACGATAGGTGTTTTGTTCATAATCAATTCTCCTCCTCTAAGGCTAACTTCAATAGAAAGCTTGGGAAAACAAAAATCAGAACCATTTTGCCGTATTTCGCTGGGCTTCATTCCAGTCAGCTTTTTTACTGAGCGACTAAATGCAGCCGCCGAATCGTAGCAATATTTCGCCGCTATATCAATAATTCTTTCATCAGTATTACAGAGGTCAAAAACTGCACCGTCCATTCTTCTTTGTCTGACATATTCAGAAAAAGTCATATCTGCGACAAGAAGAAAAAAGCGCTGAAAACTGCTCCTTGACATTCCTGCACATTGCGATGCCTGATCAAAATCAATCGCTTCCAAAATATGTGCTTCCACATATTCGATTGCATTTGTTAATCCTTGAAAATAGTTCATTCTTATCACCTGGAATTGATTATACCATGCCAGTCTGCTTATTTCTTTGCAGGAAAAAGCAAATCTTGCATATTCTTACCTAATGTCTAAATCATTGATTCTATTCTCCATAACGAACTCCCTTTTCCGTTGAAAGGGAAGCCAGCTTACAAATATATTATACCTCTGCCCCCGATTCAATAACGATGCCACATGTACGTAAAAACGCCGCCTATGGTTTCCAAGGACAGCGTTTCGTCGTAGGTTGGCTCCGGTATTTTTGATGAATAAGTTTCTTAAAACTTACAATCCGGGTCAAAGTTCAGCTTTTTCTGATTATTGAAGGTATTGAAGATAGGAGGTTCCGTTTTCCGGAGCGCGGACGCCAAAGAAATCACAGCACGTGGCTCCGTTGTCAGACATCGTGCGCCGTGTACCGATCCGGACGCCGGATAAGCCCTTGCGATAGATCAAAAGCGGGACACACTCACGTGTATGCCGGCTGCTGCCGATATTCGGATCATTGCCATGATCCGCCTGAACGATCAGAATATCTTCCTCGGTTAACAACGGCAGGATCCGCGCCAGTCCCGCATCCGCCTGTTTCAGGATCCGCACATATTCGGTACTGTCCTGCGAATGTCCGGCAAGATCTGTTTCCTGAACATTGGTGCAGATAAAGCCCGTATCCATCTTCTGCAGTGCTTCATAGGTCAGCTGCAGGCATTCCTCAGTCGGCACACAGGATATACTCGTTCCCAAATCATTGGCGACAATGTCCGCAACCTTGCCGATCAGCATGCATGGAATTTGCGCTCGGGTCAGAATCGTCGGAACCTGCACCTCTTTGTTGACGCCATAACCCAGATGACGGCATTGATAGCCCTGTTCATAGGATTTGGATTTGGCTGAAGCGATGCCGATGAACCGTCCCTGCTTAATTTCTTCGGCCTGATAGAGATCCTGCATCGTATTGCCGGTTCCGCCGAAGACGATCACCCGGCCGACGGTGACCACCTCGCGCACCCGCTCGGCAATTTCAACCTCGGATTCAAAAGAGATGAAATCCAAAGGGGCTGTCACGTTGTAGCACATGCCCAAATCGGCTTCCAGATTATCCGCAATCGTGACGAATTCATCGCAGACGACATACCGCAAGTTCTGCCGCTGAATGATCTTGACCTGATGTCCATGATCTTTCAGATGTTGAGCGACAAGATCCACCTTTTGCTGGAAGGGATGCACCTCCGGTTGGCGGGGCAGCGTCCCCATGATTTCCTGATGTCCCATAAACGTATCCGCGCCGAAGTGCATCAGTTCACTCTTCCCAAAATTGGCTTGGGGATTGAATTTCATCTGGGCGCTTTCCGCTCCATAGGCATTCATCAGACCCAGTTTTTCCAGTGTGGGCAGCTTCAGCTCAGGATGATCGTGCAGGAGGCTGCGAAGCGTATTAGCCTTTTCATCGCCTGGCCGCACGGCTTTGGCATCCGCCATCGCACCGATGCCGAAGCCATCCAGCACGATAATAATAAATCGTTTACTCATGGCTGAATTCCTGCGTCTCAGGCCGTTTGGGCATCCTGAATGCTCTCCGCCAGAATTCTTAAAACCGTTTCGGCCCCAGCCCGGTTCGGATTGATGCGGATCATCGTATCAGCATAGGTCGGATCGGAGCGAAGGAAGGTTCCGGACACCCGGTAGAACATCGGCGCTAATTCATATTTGGATTCGGCGCCGACAGGATTAGGCAGGGCGCCATGTTTTTCAGCAGCCGCCAGCACCTTTTTCGCAATCGGTTCCGTCAGTTCAATCAGCAAGACTTTGGACTGGGCGTTGGCCAGGTAGGCATTTTTAATGCCTGCGATTTCCCCTGCCTGGATCCGGCTCAGCGCTTCTTTGGCCGCCTGATCTGCCAAGGCAAGCATAACCGGCGCTAGGGTGAGCCCGCGCAGAACCTCCAGCGCTTCCCATCCCTGCGTTTGACTGCCGCCGGAATAGTGCATCTTCCGAATCCGTTCAATATATTTTTGCTTTCCGACCACGCAGCCGATGCCTTCCGGCCCCTGCAGCTTAAAGGTGGAAAAGCAGGAAAGATCCGCACCGCATTCACAGCCAATCCGATCGACTTTCATTACGCCGTAATTATCATCGATCAGCACCGGAATGTCCGCCGTTTGTTTGATTACGGTGATGACTTCTGCCAGACCATACCGGTCGTCGATCTTCTGACGGCTGTGCTGAACCAGCGCGCCGCAGATATCCGGATTTTCCTTCAATGTCCTCACGATCGCTTCCGGGTCATTGAAATCCGCCTCCACCGCAATCAGACCAAACATTTCAAAGCTGGTCTGCGTTGTTGAATAGGCCGGTGCCTGATGAATCAGAATTTTGGCCTGTGGTTTCACCATCGCACTCAGACCATAGCGAATCGCACCGGTTCCGCTGCCGCGGACTAAAATGCAGTCTTCTGCGCCGAAGAAGGCGGCGATCGCCTGTTCGGCTTTATGCGTCGTCAGCGGTTGATTGCCGGGCTGGCGGACGCCCAGATCTCCGCGCGTCAGACTCTCGGAACCGCTGAAATACCGGGTGATGCAGTCGACCAGCCGGAATTGTTTCTGCATGGCCTGCTGCAAGGTAATATTCTCTAATGGATAAACGTTCATACACTTCCTCCTATATTTCGTAACCGTCGATAAAATAATTGTTGAGATCCAGGAAATAACGTTCGATCAGGGCATCATGAACTTCCTCAAGCTGCTCCCCTGCATGCAATAACCGGGCGATCTTCTCCGGCTTGCTTTCACACATCAACAAGGTCGCCGTTCCTAATGCTGCCTGCGGCAGCGACAGGGCTGTCGCATCGGCTAAATTGCAGACCCGGACATAGCCTTTTCCGGCAGCCTGCTGGATGCGCTGCGTCGATTCGTCGAAATGGCCGAACAGCGAGTCGCCAAACCCATTGCGGTCTATTGGTCCTTCGCTGATCATCAAGACATCGCACTGTGCCAGAACTTCTTTCAAATAGATTGTCAGTTCTGCGCGCGGAGCCATTGGATCCTTGATGTCAATGATCTGTGTTTTTAAAGGCGGATAATCCCGATCCGCCAGAATCAGCCCGGTTTTTTCAGCCGGTTCAATGCCGATTGAAGCACGAATGGCCTGATACAGAATCTTTTTATCCCGCGCCATGAAGCCGATCGAATTGGATGCCGTCATGTTGTCCGTGTTCGGCTTGAGCGATTGGGGACGATCGGCTTCGATCAATTTGCTGATAAAGCTTAGAATATTGACGCTGATCGCCGGCGCCAGGACGCTTCCGCCGCCGTCATTGCCGATCCCCAAATCGTTGATCCCGGCGAACACGTTGATCGCGGTTCCGGATGAGGAACCGGACATCCACCGACCGCTGATCGGGTTGATCAGCTGCGTGTCAACTGCCCGGCCCGCCAGCTGGGATTTTTTATCAATCGTATGCAGTGTAAACCCGGCCGGTTCCAGCTTGTGCATCAAGCTGTTGGGAATCGATTTCACGTTCTTAATCCCCACTAACAGCTTGGCAGGATCGGCTTCCAGCACCCGAACTACGGAACCGTAAGGATTAAGCAGCGCCGTTTTATGCTGCAGCTTATAATTGTCTTTCATGGTTACTCCCAATTCACCTTGATTTCTTTGCCCATCGCATCGTAAAGACCGCTGATTCTTGGTGTCCCCTGATGGAGTCCTTCAACGATCGCAACCTGCGAGCGGGTCGTAAAAATCTGGGCCCTAAAACACATCAGCGCGGTTTCTGAAACTGTACAGCGGCCGTCAATTTCAAAATGATAGTCAATCGAATCATCATCCGGAGCCGCAATCGGAAGCAGCCTGGCCTGCGCTGAATCAGAACCGACTAAAACATACTCCATGTGCCCCCGCCGATAATGACCGCCGCCGTAGCAATACGCTTTATCCTTATAGTTGTGTGAGATTTCAGAAACATAGACATATCCGATATTCTCTGGCTGCAGTTCAGCTTTGTGCAGCGGTGTCGTTCCCGTTAAGCCATGTCCGGGTTCGCCGTTATTGCCGCCTAACTGACGGATGAGCGGAATCGAAGCGCAGCAAGTGGCACTGGGAATGTTGATCAAAAGCGGCTGCGAGCTTTCCGCCTGAATTCGCTGCAGTGCCCGAAGCAAGCCGTTGACGTTGCTTGTCGCTTGAATTTGTTTGGCTTCCTCATTGTAAAGCAGTGCCGGGAAAACGGTAATTCCGCCTAAGCAGACATGCTTCAGCGTTTTCAAATAATGCAGGATTTCCGGCAGTTCGTCACTGAAGAAACCGGCAACCTGTCCCGAATACAAGCTGGCATCCGCATCCGTGATCCGCAGCATCAGCGGCTGAATCACGTTGAGCTCAGCGGCAGCCTGATTGATCTCCGCGATCTTTTCCAGACTGTACACCGTCATTACGTCCGGCCGGGCGGCTACGATTTTTTTCATTGCCGCTTTGGGCGTCTGAACTAAATGTCCGACGTTGCCTAAATGGACGCCATGCTCGATCATCAGCAGCGCTTCCTTGTAGTCCACGGCGACACAGCCGTCAAACCCCAAAGCTTCCAGGCGTTTCGCGATGACGGGGTTGCGGCCGAGCTGCTTGAGCATGAAGAATAATTTCACCTCATTTTGCCGGGCCGTTTCGAGCATCTTTCTGCCGTTTTCAACAATCGTGTCAAGATCCAGCAGATACGTATCGGGAAGGATCAATCCCTGTTGGTGAGCGTGAAAGGCGAACTCGATCAGTTTTGAATTATTTTGCAGACAGGACTTCAAAAACATAGTTTACCTCCACTCGTTATCCAGAATTCGCGCCGGATTGTCCACAAGACACCGTCTTATCTGTTCCTCTTTCGCCCCAATTTGTTTTAACAGCGGAACAACCTCTTTCATCACGCTCAGGTAGCCGGCTTTGCCGTGGCTTGTAAAATACGTTCGGCGGGAAATATCATTGCTGAAAAGCAGATGATCACCATACCCCGCTTCGATGATTTTTAACGCATTGCGGGCACGCGTTTCATCCGGCATGTAGGCTTTCTTACCGCATGTGTCAAACGCGATATTTACGCCGTATTCCAACAGAAGGGCATGATACGCGCTATCGTCGATCAGATCCTGATGACCGATGATGATCTTATCCGGATCGACGCCCTCCGCAAGCAGCGTTTCAATGGTTTCCACTGCGGTAAAGCGGCTAGTATGCGTTGACACCGCGGCGCCGGTAAGCCGGCTGGCGATGCCTGCCGCCTGTAAAATCTTTTTTTCTTCTCCTTCGAACCGATCGGGGGACGAAGCGATTTCGGCGATAATCCCGGCCTTGATTCCAGTATCGTCAATCCCTTCCGTTAGTTCCCTGATGTACACCTGCGCAATCTGCTCCGGCGAGGCTTCCTTGAGCCATTCCGGATGGTATTGGGTTAAATAGAATCCGGTCGCGGCAATGATGGTCAAGCCCGTGTCCTGACTGATCTGCTTGAGCTTGCGGACATCCCGTCCGAGATCAATCGTGCTGACCTCCACCGCGGCCTGGACGCCCAGCGCCATCATCTGTTGAATTTCCGGCTCGACTTCTTCCACAGTTTCAATCTTACTGATGCCGTCATGCCGGACGCGATCCAAATCAACAATAAAGTGTTCATGGCACATCGTAATGCCAAGTTCTTCTTTTTCGATATCGTTTGTTACCGTACGGATCATTGCATAACCTCCTTAAATGAAAGAGGCATCCGAAGATGCCCCTAAATCAATACTCGCTATTCAGGTTTTCCTTCAGATTTATCAAGCAGTGCCTGCACCAAGGCTGGAACAACTTGTTCAGTATGCGTTTTCACATACCCAAACGCCTTATGATTGCCTGAATAAATGAGGTGACGAATCTGTTTTTCATTTGGACAATTGCCTTGCTTGGAAACCGTCAGACAGTTTCCATACCCCAATACCATAATCGCTGTCGCAATTGAACCGCCGCCTCCGGTCATACAGCTTCCTAAGTAAAAATCCACCTCGCCGCTTTTGACTTTGCGGGCCGCGATCATATCCGGATCTAAAGAGGTCTCGACAAGACCCGGGAATTTTTTCTCAATAATCTGTTTTGTCTGTAAAGCGGTTAATCCGCAGCATTCAATTTTTAACATAAGCAATTCTCCTTTTTTATTTCCTTATAACGCGACAAATCCTAAAAAGATCATGATGTTGAACAGAATTCCAACAGCGACCGCCGCTAACGGACCCACAGCCGACTTCGGAATACGCTGGCCGGTTACATCGTTGAGGACGAAGAAGCCGCCGACGATCATCAGGCCGACCGCGCCCCAGGTTGCATTGGCTGCCAAGAATGAACCAGCAACTAACGCTAAGCCGATACAGGAAACCATCGCATCACGAATATAATCGCCGCATTTGGACAGCTCCGGAAACTTCGAGAGTCCTTTGCCCAAAAGTCCCAGCAGCTGAATTTCTGCAAATTCGGCAACGAAGCCGAAGATTGGCGCCAGCCACCAGGTCGGTGCCAGACAGCCCACCAGCATGACGGTCGTCAGACCGACGGCCTGATAAACGCCGGTGGCCAGAGCGGTCGATACGATCAGCGGAATAAACGCGATAATAACGCCGATCATCGCCAATTCAAACGTGCCCATATTGCCTGCCAGAACGGCCGAGGATAAAACGTAAGGCTGATAAGCCTGAGCTAAGACATGGATGCCTAAAGCATTCAGCGCACCCTGGATGCACAGATAAACCCAGTTGCTCTTAATCCGGTTGGCATTCTTCGTAAACAGGTTCTCAGTTTCTGAATCGTTTTCCACGCTTTCAGAATTCTTGCTTCCCTGGATTGAATAGACCAACAGGCAGATCATGCCGGCCAGCATCGCAAAGGTATACGGATACAGGCTGACGGAAATCGAACCCAGATTGACAGCGCCGACAACCGTACAGAAAATGTAGACGACCGCTTCGATTACACCCGTTGTAATTCCCTTTTTAGCCCCGAACTGGCTTGCGATCGCAACCGCAGGGAACATGCAGAACACCGGCAATGCCGGGGAGCTGATCTGCGTTAAATCATTCAGGAAGTTATACGGCAGAGCGGTGAAGGCGGAATTGATGAAGCTGGTGCCGAAGGCGCACAATGCTCCATAAGCGCCGCCGATGATCAATGCCACCCATTTGTTCGGCGACCAGGCGCCTAAGCAGTCCGTCGCGATCAGCGTCAGATGACAGGCGATCAGTCCCGTGCCCAACCACTGGCTGAACCCGGCTAAGACCCAGCCGAAACCCATGCCGGTAACGACTACGGCAAACTCAGCACGCGTCATCCGGCCTTCCATCAATTCCGGAAAGACAGGTCGGGCGCCGTCGTTGAAGTTGGAAATACATTTGTGCGAGAGCAAGCTTGCCCAGGCACAGATCGCAATCAATACGATCGCACGAAACGGCAGTGAAAATTCAAAATTAGTAATGATTCCTTCCATGTTTACCTCCTCTTACTAATAAGATTCCCCTTAATCCAACTGCGGCTGTTCCTCGTTCAGCCGGGCAATCAGATTATTTATGTGAAGCAGCGCGTAATCTTGTTCGGTTTCATTCAAGCGATTGCGTGCCGCTGCCATAACATCCTGTAACATTTCTTTTGATTTTGGATAACTGTCCAGTCCTTCCAGCTCGGCCTTAACTTCCGACGGCAGCGGCTCAACTTCCTCCCCGCTTGCCGTTCGGCCAAAGGCGGCGCAAAGATGCGCGATAAACGTATCTGCATTTTCTTCCTGCAGGACAATGTGATACTTCGTGTCAAACATCGCGATAATCGCCTGGATATCCGCAACATCTTCCGGCTGAATCATGCCGCCTTCCAAATACAAATTCAATCTTTCCGTAAAATCCATCTTTCTCATTTTCCTTTCTGTCTGTTTTTTAACGGGGAATTCTTGTCTTTTTCCACCGGCATATACTTTAAGCCAAATAGCTTATCCGTCAGCCACAGACAAAGCTGATCGGAAAACTGCGTGATGACAATCGCAAGCGAACAGGTAATGATCAATGCGATATAACTAGTTACACTTCCCAGTTGACTGCAGCCGTACATCAGTAAGCTGACGATGACGGCGACAAACAGCATCCGGACATATTTTAATTTTCGCTGAGTCGGTAAATCCAGCACCATCACCCCATGGCAATGCGTACATTCCCAAGCTTTCCGCAGTTTCAACGCCGCGACGGAATGAGTTTTTCCGCAGCGGTAGCATTTGATTTCTTTCATCTCTCTCACCCAATATACAATATTCTGTATTTACAATTTCAGTATATCCCCAGCAAGTGAGAAAGTCAACAAGCAAAATACATTTTTTTGTATTTTGAATTTAATCTGGATTGTTTACCTTCATGGAAGGTTAAGCCTGGTTTTTCCTTTCTCTGCGATTTGAATAATCCGCTATGTTTCTTTCGGTTTTAAAGCCAAGAAAAAAACGCCGTTCAGCGTTTTCGGATCAACTATCATTGAAATCAACTCAATTGGCTTAATAACTCGGCGTGATTTTTTCTTCCAAAACCAAACGCTGGATATTCAGTACCGTTTCCACATCGACCAGTTCCTTGATTAAAGAGGAAATTTCATTTTCCTTGGCTACGACCAGCACAGCTTCCGTGTTGTCCAGATTTCCGCTCTGAATCGGCTGGGTATGAATTTTGACATGCTTATCGTTGGCTTCGTCTATATTCATGACGGTCGCGTCAATATCACCAGAAATGATGCGCTCAATGATTCGCGAATATTCAATCTCGATAAATTCTACCTTTTTCCCCCGGCATACTGACTGTGTCAGTTCTTTCTGGTCAATCGAGGTTGAGTCGGTGCCTACCTTCATACCATCCTGAATTTCATTGACATTCGGATTGTGGAACATGATCACGTGGCTGCTCAAATAAGAACCCGGGCCAAATCCGAGGACAATTTCAATTTTATCCGGATATTTTTCACAGAAATGATTGGCGGCATAGCGGGAAACAACCGCAAAATCATAGCGTTTCTGCAGGACCATGCTGATGCGGTTGACGGACCCGCGCATGTAGGCTAGGTTGATCGGCAGGTCATAATTGTTCTCCATCGACGCGATCAAGCCGGAGGCCAGCCCTTCGTAGCGCTTGCTGTAAGGTAGCGGCATCGTCCCCAGCAACATCCGCACGCCGGCAAATTTCAGCAGCATCCGCATGTTCTTTTTTACAATGTAGGAGCCAAGATGCCCCTTTGATTCAATTCGTACAGCTTCGTGATTAATCAACGTTTTGATTGCATTTTGAACCGTTCCTCGGGCTAATCCCAGCGATTCCACAAACTCGCTGACCGTTGGAATACGTTCTCCAACCGAATATTTCAGCAGCTCGCGGGATACCTTGACGGTGGCAATCGCATTTTTTCCCATTAAATCTTCATAGTACATCATCGTTTATCTCCGTTTATTCAGTCCTCGAATGAAATGAATTCTGTCTTCTTTTCTTGTTATTTTATCATCAAAATGACTAAATTCAAAGCCGGGCGGCTTCCCAGCCTGAAATTTCCATCTGCACTACTTTCTCGCCGCAGCGCTGCCAGCTTAAAATCCGTTGGCAGAATTAAGATCCTAAGTATTCATCGATCTGAATCGCCAACAGAAAATTCTGGGAATCCTGTGGGTTCTCGCTGAAAAAGCCGCTGATCTGACGAGCTTTCTGAAGTCGATATGCCAGTGAATTCCGATGCAGATGAAGTCGTGCCGCGGTTTGCGATGGACTGCACTGACATTGCAGATAGAGCCTAAGCGTTTCCAGAAAATCGGTCTGATGCTGCTGATCAAAATCTTTCAGCCGCTGAATCCCAGGATGAATAAAATCCGGCAGGGTCAGCGAGCTAGGACTGGAAAGCGAATGCAGCAGCGTTTTAAAATAAAGATCTCTGAAAAGGTATAACCCATTCGTCTTACTGATTACGCTCAGCCCGCCCTGAAGCATCGCGACGATAACCGGACAATGAATCAGACTGTCCAGCGGATCGCTGAGAATCATCAAAGTTCCGGATTTGACAGCCAGCTTGTCTAGCGCTTGATGATTTTTTGTTTCCCAGCCAGCAGGATCAATGAGGAAATAGAGATCATTTTGGTGCTGAAAGGATTCAATGACATCAACACAGCGCACTATTTCTTCATGATAATATTTCAGCGTACAGGTTTTGCTTTTGGGGATCTGACTTAGCAGCAGACAAAAGCGGCGGTTCTGCAGCTGCGGGAACGGCTGAAGGCGAAGCTGCAGAAGCTCAGGATGCAGAAACCGGCGGTACAGGATATCCTGAATCAGCAATTCAAACTGCGTATCTGCTTTTTCCGCGGCATTGTTCGCCTTAAACAATTCAATCTGCAACAGCAGCGCCAGCTGATCCAGGATCTTGACATCATTCTGCGTAAACGGACGGTTCAGCTGGAGAACTTCAATTCCGCCTAGCAAATGCGGCAGGGAACCAATCGAACAGCTGATCAGTTTCAGCGGGCCGGCATCATAATCAATAATCTGGGCGCAGCGGATATGATGTTCGCTGAAATGCATAATCGTCGCTTCGACATGATAGAGATACTCCGGATGCGGTTTTCCATGAATTAAGAAATGATCGAAGATCGCGTTGCCGCTGGGCGTTTGCGGACAGGAGTAAATCAGCGAAAACGTTTTATCCAGAATATGGATCGGATTCTGGATATATTGGTAAGCTGTTTTCACGAGCGCTTCAATGCCTCCGCCCTTTCCGGCCGCCTGCTGCAACGCAGAAATTGCCTGGGCATAGGCTTCGGCGTCGGTCAAAAGCATGGATAGGACCTGATATAAATCCAGAGCGCTGCCGGAATGATAAACGGCGGCATTGCATCCTGCGCTTCCCCGATCCTTCATCAGAAAGAAGCTGTCGGAAAAAGCTGACGGATCCAGCACGAAGGATTCCGCCTGGATATACAATGTCTGCGGTGTCAGCACCGCGGGCTTCGCAAAGATTAGCTGACAGCGGAGGATCGGCATATTGCCTGAATTTTGCGGAATTGAAATTGAAAAATCATTTCTAATCTTTTCGAGCAAAGCTTTAGCCTGCATCCTTACGCCCCCTTTTTTCTTTATTTTATCATAACCTGGACGTCCTTATCTGGATTTTCGGCATTTTGCACAAAATCCTGTGTGAATAATCTAGCAATCAGATGATGAAGTGTAAGCCCTTTGATTGTTAAAATACTAACATAAGAGGAGGAAAGAATCATGGTCAAAATTTCACGGCGCGACTTCCTGAAGGGAAGCGGCGCCACGGCTTTATCACTCATGGCCGCGGGGTTAGTCGGCTGTTCGACAGAAAACGAAAAAACCCCGGAGGTCACTACACCGGCTCCTTCTGTCGAAAATGACAAGATCGCCGCAGCGTATCTCAACATCCAGCGCGATGACTACCGGACGCATACCAAAGAATTGAAAACGCTGTTTTCACCGCTGACTGTCGGTTCGCTGCAGCTCAGCCACCGCATGGTGAAATCCGCCGCCGGTTCGGCAACTTACCTGGCCGGACTGACGGATGAACTGCTTCAATATTATGTCAACTTCGCTAAGGGCGGCGTGGAGATGATCTATGTTGAAGGCATCACAGCACTGGAAATTCCGGCTGATGGCAGCGGCTACAGTGCTGAAACCCTGGCTTTCGGCAAAAAGCTGGTCGAAGAATGTGCGAAATACGGAGCCAGCCTGGGCTATCAATGGGCTCAGTTTGGTGCTGGGGAAAACGAAATGACTCCAGACCAGATTCAGGCGATTGAAGACCGCGGTGCTCAAATCGCCAAAGGCATGCAGGAGCTGGGCTTTAAAGCATTTGAAATCAATGCCGCCGGCTTCAACATGGGCGAGCATTTCCTGTCCCGCTTTTACAATACCCGGACTGATGAATATGGCTGCACCACACTGGAAAACCGCGCCCGTTTCGTCACCGAATGCATCACCAAGATCAAGCAGGCCTGCGGTGACGATTTCAACGTTCAGATTCTGATCGACGCGATTGAAGAAAACGACAACGTCGCCAACAACCCGACGCTGATGACGCTGGACAACGCCGTAACAACACCGCGGACGAAAGTCACGACCGTTGAGGAAGGCATTGCCTTCGCCAAGTTGTTTGAAGCGGCCGGTGCTGATTCCATGCATCTGCGTTTAGGTCCGTTAGGCCATCATGTTGCGCAGTTCGGCAGCGATCTGTACTTTATCTTAAATGGAATTGAAGGCGCCTCCGGCTTCGGTACGCAGTTTGATTTCAAGAAACACTGGCAGGGACAGCTGATCGGCGACACAAGCGGTGCCGGCATGCTTCTGGATGTCGCGGCGCGTTATAAAGCTGCCGTCAGCATCCCATGCGGCGTCGTTACTTACATGGATCCGGCGCATGCCCCAGATTTCTTTGAACAGGCGCTGGAAGACGGCAAGGCTGATTTCTTCTTGATGACCCGGCCGTTAACTGTAGATACGGAATATGTCAACAAGCTGAAAGAGAACCGGCTTGATGAAATTGCGCCGTGTACGCGCTGTCTGCACTGCCATATCGGAAGCAACGAAGCCAATGCCATGGCGGGATACTGCCGCGTCAATGCGATGACGCAGCGGGTCATGCGCGAAGGCGGCCCGGCAACCTACGAACTACCGCCGGTTGAAAAAGCTAAAAATGTCATGGTCATCGGCGGCGGTCCGGCCGGCATGGAAGCTGCCCGCATCGCGGCAGCCCGCGGTCATAATGTCACCCTCTATGAGAAGAAAGGCACACTGGGCGGATTATTGGATTTTGCCCATACCGTGAAAGGTCCGCACGAAAACCTGCAGGATTTCAAGAACTACCTGATCCGACAGCTGGAAATCACCGGAGTTAAGGTGGAAACCGGGGTTGAAATTGATGCTGCTAAGATTCAGTCTGAAGCTCCGGATGCCGTCATTCTGGCTACCGGCGGTCTGCGTGATACGCTGACAGTCAATGGCGACGGCAGTGCGCCGGTTGTGGACATCGAGTCCGCCATGTTTACCGAAATGGGCGAAAACGTCATTGTTTACGGTTCCAATGCTCAGGCCTTTGATATGGCACTGTGGTTAACCGTACATAAAAAACATGTTACGATGGTCACCCCGAACGCGGCGGAAGAGCTGGATATGCAGCAATCCCAGCATGCAATGCGGATGATGACGACGGCCTTGTATGCCCTGGGCTTCAGCGCCTGGCCAAAGGCTTCGATTCAGTCTGTGAATCAGAACAAAGCCGTCATTCTGACAGAAACCGGCGTGGAAATGGAAATTGCCTGCGATGCGATTGTCAACGGAGCGGACATGCTGCCAAACACCAGCCTGCTCGAGGGGATTGCAGTTTCAGAAACCTATGCGATCGGCGACTGCGCTCATCCATTCAACATTGCCAAGGCGATTCATGCGGGCAATGATGCCGGCCGGACAGTTTAAGCTGTTCCCAAACAGAAACGGATCCGAATTTCAGCGTGTAAGCCTCATTTTGGCTTAAGCTTCAACGTTCGAAACGCATCCAAAATCAGTCCAATCATAGAAAAAAACAGGAAGTCAACCCAATCCGCGTTCTTCATCGCTGAAGCTGGGGGCGCTTCCTGTTTTTCTTTTTATTTCTTTTCATTGAACTGTCTGAACTGAAATCAAAGCCGGATCATATCACGGCAGCCATCACTTCGAAATCGAGTGTTTTCAGCTTTGCGCCGTTGACAATCAAGGTAATGGAATGCCGTCCTGGAACATGCTTTCTCACGCTCGTATCGGCAAAGGAATGCTTTCTGACATATGTCCGTTTTTCCTTTTCCTTTAACGTAAGCTCAGAGATTTTGAAGATTTTGCGGCTGCGTTTTCCCGATGCCCTAACATAATCAATAGCATACTCCAAGCGCACTTTCACCGCTTTATGAGCTTCGATCTGAAAGCTGAAATTCAGGTCTTCTCCCAGCTGAATGGATGCGGATGAAAGGCGAAAATTCGCAACCTTCACACTTTCCTGATCCGCTAAGCCAAACAGCGCCAGGGCCTGGGCATTGCCTGTTTTCAACAAGGTCCGGCAGCCATGTTTGACGATCCAGTTGGTGATTTCATTTTCCCCATACCATCGGTAAGCCGTTTGAAGGACCAACTCGGGATGTGTTTTGGATAGATCGTTCAGGTTGTTCGCCACGCTTTTCTGCACATAGGGAGCGGGATCGGCTTTCAAGAGCTCCAAGATCTTCAGCACCGGAAGCGGATCCTTCCGGAAACCGTTTAAGACCTGTCCCCAAGGCAGCAGCGGCCGGCAGCCTTCGCTGGCAAGCCGGCGGACATGTTCATTCGGATGCTGCGTCCAGCGTTCCATCTGCCGCATCATTCGCGGCTCATCGTTCAGAATAAAGGCTCTGACCGCAAACTCCCCGGTGGCGATCGGCGTCATTTGTTCCAGCGCCGCCATCGAAATATCCCAATCCGCCTCCTTCTGACCAAAGACCTCAACAAAATCAGGAAGACATAACAAGGACAATCCGTTGACGGTAGGCGGATATCCGGCGGCAACCTGACTGAGAATTGAGACCGCTGAACGATAATCCTGCGGCAGATATTGCCCCAGGGTAAGCGCAATCTTGCGGATGCGGGCTTTGAGCGTCAGTGTTTCCCAAGGCTCGCGCAGCCCATCGCTGACAAACGCACGCACCGCAAACGAGGGATCGATTTGGTTGATTCGCGTGGCTAATTCGTACAGCGATTGTTCGTTTATTTTGTTCTTCATCAATTCCGGCATGGAGTTCTCCTTATACTTCGCCTATTTCTGGCAGCTGAAATAATCCTGGCTTAAACATCCGCAGAAATACGGCGCTTCCCTTTGTCCTTCCACTGTGTGCTTATTCAATCGTGCATACGGCGCGGATCTGTCCGGCCTGAGCGCACATGACCTGCAGCTCAACCGTCGTTGGCGCTGGGGCCCGGATAATCCATTCAAACTGCTTACGCATCGCTGCAGTTTGGCCATAGACGCCGGAAAAGGACAGCTCGGTCTGATCCAAAGCATAGCCCTCCAGCGCTTCAATTTCACTTTGCGCCTGTCCCTGGATAATCTCTGCCCCGCTCAGCTCTACCCGGATTGGTTCCGCCAGTTTCATCTGCCTACGCTGAGAGCTGATATAGGTCGGCAGATACCCATGATTGACGATTTCAGCGCTCAGCTTCACAAAATCATGGCCTAACGGCTGCGCCTGGAAACGACGAATGGCCAGTCTTGGCAGCAGGCAAACCTGACGCAGCGCAAACCGCGTCGCTTTCTCGCATTCCTGTTTCAGATAAGCCGGCGGACAGTTCTGAATGGTAAACTTGTAATCCAGACCGCCGATTTCTACTTGACCAAACTGCGGATGATCCCACGCTGTCCAAGCCTTCCAGGCCTGCGGGCAGTGCGCGTCGATCCACTTTAATGTCAGTTTCTGCTGGCGTAAGCGCTCCGCTTCGCCAAGATCTGGATCCAGCTGTTCTTCCACCGAGATTCCAGCTCGGCTTTGACAATCCCACAGCTCCGCTGTCACCGCAAAAATACCACGGTTCAGATAAGCCCAGTCGTCACCGGCCCCGGCGGCATAGTCTTCTTCCGTACAGTGAAAGCCATCGTACAGATTCAGCAGCGGATATCCCATTTCTTCTTTCGCCAGCGCGCCGATCGCATGAACAATCTTACGGTCCAGCGGCTCCTGCTGCGCTTCAGAAAACGGGCCTGGCGGATTGAGAATCATGCCGCCGCTGGTATGATGGGTGATCATCACGCCGACATTGGGATGCGCGATCAGAAAATCAGCCACAGCCCGGGTTTCCGGGTTGTCCAGCGGATAATTGCCCGCGCCGGGCTGTTCCGGTTTCCACCAACATGGATAATTGCGGTTAAAGTCCAATCCCCACAACGCCGGTGCGGCTTTCAGCACAGAATCCGTTTTTCCCTGAAGCATCCCTTCCGGCATGACGGTATAAAACACGCCTTCGATTTCATCCGGACGGCGCCGGCGCAGCAGCCGCGGTTCTTCCTCATCCGCCGCCCAGGCTCCGTCTTCATCCGCAATCCGCATCCAGCGGATCACGCCATCCCCATCCAGATCCTGCCGGACGACCCCTTCCAAAGCTTTACCCGAAGGTCGGTTAACCGAGCGCAGTGCAGCGGGGGTTTTCAGATAGACTTCTGCCCCATCCGGCGAAATCCGCGGAATAAAGGTAAAGGTATAGGTCTGCAACAGCCGGGCGATCTGCGGATCATCATGCATCGTCAGAAGAACATCCAGCTGATGCAGCGCCGCCATCGAACCGGTCACTTCCCCGGCATGCGTATTGCCGTCAATGTGCTGCGCCGGTTTCTCATCAAAATTCCCGGTGCCAAGATCCGTGACTTCCACAGCCCACAGTTCTCGCCCTTCCGGCGTCTGGCCTAAGCTCTTCAAGTGCATATACTTCGGATACTGTTCTTTAAAGTAAAGCAAACGTTCAGTCAGCTCAGCATAATCTGCGTAATGATCGTAAGTAAATGTTGTTCTCATTCCGTCATCTCCATTCTCATAAAATCAGTGTATCACTGTTCGATTCCCTCGGCAAAACAAATGTGTTTTAAAAAAAACATAAAATAAAAAACCGGCCGAAACCGGTTTGATTAAAGTTTAATCGTTAATACGTTCAAAACACCGTACAAAATCAGCGTGATCACCATCGCCCAGGACAGAAAGAACTGCTGGATCAAAACCCAGGGATTCGCCTCCCGGCGGATGATGATCCGCTGATGCCGATTGCGGATCAGCGCGGCTAACGCCAAGGCGTAGATGAGGATGCAGCTTAAGCCGATAATCCAGGAATACTGAACCGGCACGCACTGCAAAGCCACCGTCTGCAGGTTGATCGCAATGTGGATGATCAGCGCCGGCAGGATCGAATTGAAGCGCATTGTGACGACCGCCAGAAAAACGCCCAGGAAAAAGGAAGGCAGAATACTGATCAGATTGCCGTGCATCAGCGAAAATAACAGTGAGCTGGCAAAAATGGCAAAATAATTGCCCATGCGGCCAAAGCTGCGCAGACACACGCCGCGGAAAATAAACTCCTCGCATAACGGAAAGATCAGAACAGCCTGAACAACACTTAAGATGACTGCCGGCAGCTTACCCTGCACAATCATTTCTGAAGAAGCGAATTGAATATTTGACCAGCTGAGCACCAAAGCCAAAATCCCGACGATGAAGGTTAAAAGCAGATTGAGTGCCAGACCGATCAGAATCAGTTCGAGAATTTCCCGCCATTCACCTTGGCAGGCGCCGAAAAACCGTCCGGTTTTGATCTTTTTCAGCGCGGCATACACCTGAAACGGAAGAAGCATGACGACTAAGGTTACAACGATCCGGATTCCCATTTCCGCAGCCTGCCGGTCCACAGTCTGATAATACGGTTCCAGAATTGGAGTCAGCCACTGATATCCGAAGATCACCCCGGCCGCTAAGGCAAAAACGACCAGAAACGTTAAGCCGATACCATTGAATTCCCGACGCAGCTGACGCGGCGTTACCGTCTGAACAACACGCTCGCTCATTGTTCTCCCTCCTCTAAAATCTTTTGAAACTCGACTGTATAGCCATCGGGATCCTGAATGAAAAAGGAATACACCGCAAACTGCGGATGCCGCTGCGGCGCACGAACCCCTTTCGTTCCTTTGAATGTTTCATAAAGCCGATCCACTTCGGTACAGTTTTCACAGTTAAAGGAAATGCACGAATAAGCCGGAAGCTCAAAATAATCCGTTTCGACAAATCCCAGATATCCGTATCCGCTGTCGTAGATATGACAGCCGTTTTGGATATGCCAAAGCTTTAACCCTAATTGCTGAATATAAAAAGCATCTGTCGCAGCCAGGCTGCGGCATTGATAAAAGACGACCATGGATTGCATAATAATTCGCTCCTGTTCTCTGATGCAGAACTGTCTTAAAGGCTTTTTTATTATCGCATATTTTTTTCAGAATGAAAATAGCGACCCTTGCCGCTTTTCCTGCTGTTTTCGTAATTTAAGTCCTGGTTCTTTCGATTTTACAATCTTTACCTGAATTCACCGGGTTGATTTCCAGCTTTGATTTTCCCCGGCATCTGGCTTATACTAAGGCTATTCATGGACATTGAAGGAGGAATCCGATGCAGAAAGAAAAATGGGAAGCTCAGCTTCACGAGGCTCAGACGCAGCGCGATCAGTTTCACCATAAAAATTCACAGATCGCCGTGCTTCGCTTCGCTTTGTTTATCCTTAGCGCGTGGTCTTTTTTTCAGCTGGTGGACGGACATTACGGATACGGACCGATCTTCGCCGCCGGTTTGGCAGGCTTTTGTCTGGCGCTGTCAGCCCATCAGAAAAACCATCGGCAGCTTTTGGAAAAAGAAGCCCGGATCCGTGTATTGACACGCTGCTTAATGCGTTTTAACGGCCAGTGGCAGCAGGAACCGGACACCGGGGAGGAATATTTATCCCCGGATCAGCCGGCAATGGCCGATCTTGACGTCTTTGGACCGCGTTCCTTGTATCAGTTCTGCTGCATGGCGATCCTGCCGCAGGGCCGTCAGGCGTTGGCTGCTTATTTTCAGGACACAGTTTCGGCGGATCAAATCCGGCAGCGTCAGAAAACGGTTGAAGCTTTGATTCAGGCTCCGGACTTTATGCTTGAGGATTGGACATGTACGCATGCCCTGTCCCCGCAAACCGCCGCGGCTCTCGCTTACGTTAAGCTTGTTGAGCTGGTTCAGCCGGTCAGCCTGCCGATTCCCGCCTGGTTTATCCGTTGGATGCCGGCGGTGACGCTGACCTTGTTGGGATTAAGCCTTCTGCGCTGGATCTCGCCGCTGTGCTTTATCCTCATCTTTTTTGTCCAGTCCGCACTGGCCTTGTTTTCCTTGGGCTATGTGCACCAGCGCCTGCAGGCCGTGGCCAAAGTGAGACAAGGACTGCAGAATTCTCTGATCCGCTGTCAGAAGCTGGATGCTTCATCTCTTTCCAGTCCGCTGATCGATTCGCTGAAAGTTCAGCTCCGCCAGCCCAACGGCTTATTGAAAGGCGCCAAACAGCTCGACCATCTGCTCAGCCGATTGTCCTTGCAGGCCAATCCATTTCTCTATTTGCCGGCCCAGCTTTTCCTTTTATGGGATCTGCAGTGCGTCCAGACATGGAATCAATGGCAGGCTCAGGCTGGGCAGATTTGGATTGCCATCATGAACCAGCTGGGTGAGTTGGAAGCGTTGGAAGCGTTGGCGATGATGGCCCTGACCCATCCGGAAACCTGTCTGCCGCAGTTTCATGAGACCCCAGCCCCAGTGCTGACCTTTACTCATCTGACTCATCCGCTGCTCAATCCCGAACAGGCGGTAGGCAATGATTTTACGCTGGATCATTCGCTGACGCTGGTCACCGGTTCCAACATGTCCGGCAAGACAACGTTTATGCGCACGGTTGGTCTGAATCAGATCCTGGCTGCAGCCGGCGGACCCGTCTGTGCCCAAAGCATGACGACCTGCGGTTTTACGGTACTCACCTCAATGCGGATTCGTGATGATGTCAATGAAGGAATTTCAACGTTCTACGGCGAGCTGCTGCGGATCCGTAAGATCATGGATGCAATTCGGCAGGAAACACCGATGTTGGTGCTGATTGACGAAATCTTTAAGGGTACCAATTCCCTCGATCGGATTGACGGCAGCGCTCAGGTGTTGAAGCATCTGAATCATCCGTGGGTGCGGGCGATGATCACGACGCATGATTTTGAACTTTGCGAGCTGAAGGAACAGGCTGGACTGTCGCTAATCAACGTTCATTTTGAAGAACATTACCAGGATCAGAAGATTTTCTTTGATTACAAGCTGAAACCGGGCCGCTGTACCCAGCGCAATGCGAAGTATTTAATGAAAATGATCGGAATCACGGATTGATTTTCAGGGTATTTAGGATACAATAAATTCATATAGATTGGGGGACATACAATGATCGCTATCACACACGGCAAACTGCTGACCATCACCAATGGAACGATTGAAGACGGAACGCTGCTTATCGACAACGGCAAGATCACAGCGATTGGAACCGACATTTCCATTCCCGAAGGAGCTGAGGTCATCGACGCTTCCGGGAAATGGGTGACGCCGGGACTGATCGACGCTCACACGCACATCTCTACGTTCAATGAACCGCATTGGATGCCGCATATCGGCGACGGCAATGAAATCACAGCACCGGTCACGGCTCAGATCCGCGGGATTGACGCGCTGAATCCATTTGACATGGCAATTAGTGCAGCCCGCTCAGCGGGGTTTACGACCTGCTACACCGGCCCGGGCAGTGCCAATGTTATCGGCGGCACGGGTTTAAGCTTCAAGCTGAAAAACGCCGCGACCGTTCAGGAAATCGCGATTGAAGGCTCAGAAATGATGAAAATGGCGCTGGGGGAAAATCCGAAGCGCTGTTATGGTTCGGAAAAGAAAATGCCGATGACCCGCATGGGTACCGGCGCGGTTCTGCGCAAAGCGTTATTCGAGGCAAAGCAGTACAGCGACGATCTGGCAAAAGGCAAGGATATCAAGCGCGACTTTGATCTGGAAGCCCTCGTTCCGGTTGTCCGCGGTGAAATGCGCTGCCGGATTCACTGCCATCGGGCTGACGATATCGTCACGGCGATCCGCATCGCTGAGGAATTCCAGCTGGATTACACGATTGAACACTGCACTGAAGGCTATAAGATCCTGGACTTTTTGAAAGCAAAAAAAGCCAAGGTTGTCATCGGTCCGCTGCTGATGGGTCCGCAGAAATTTGAGATCTGGGGCTGCCGTCAGGATACGCCGGCGGTCTTTGAAAAGGCCGGCATCGAAGACTTCTGTCTGATGGCCGATGATTCTTCCGCAACCAAATGGCTGCCGGTACACGTCGGCATCGCGATGCGCCAGGGCCTCAGCTTTGAACAGGCGCTGAAATGCGTAACGATCAATCCGGCACGCTTATTGCAGCTGGAAGATCGGGTCGGTTCCCTGGAAGTCGGCAAAGACGCGGATATCGCGATCTTTAACGGCATGCCATTCTCCAACCTGACCTTATGCGAGCAGGTCATCATTGACGGTAAGCGGGAATTCACCCGTCAGCAGGGGGATTTATGATTGCAATCGTACATGGAAAATTATTCACTGTCACGCAGGGTGTCATCGAAGACGGCACGATCCTGATTGACGGAAGCCGGATCACAGCGATCGGCAAAGATATTGAAATTCCTTCTCAGGCTCAGATTCTTGACGCCTGCGGCAAATGGGTCACTCCGGGTTTGATCGACGCCCACAGCCATCTGTCCGGCTTAAATGAACCGGCCTGGATGCCTTCGACCATGGATGCCAATGAAATTACCAATCCGGTAACCGCCCAGGTGCGGATGCTGGATGCCTTCAATCCATTTGATGAAGCGATTCCCAAGGTCAGAAACGCCGGGTTTACAACCTGCTGTACACTGCCGGGCAGCGCTAATGTCATCGGCGGCATCGGCTTCTCGTTTAAGCTGAAAAAGGCCGCGACGGTTCAGGACATGATGATTCCGGGAACGGAGGTCATGAAAATGGCGCTGGGTGAAAATCCAAAGCGCTGTTATGGGCCGGATAAAAAAATGCCGATGACCCGCATGGGTACCGGCGCTGTTTTACGCGAAACCTTATTTCAGGCCAAGGTGTATTCCGATAAACTGAAGAAAGCGGAAACCGATCCGTCGGTTCAGGTTGAACCGGATTTCCGCCTGGATCCGCTGGTTCCGGTTGTCCGCGGAGAACGCCGCTGCCGGATTCACTGCCATCAGGCTGACGATATCGTCACCGCGATCCGGATCGCTGAAGAATTCAATCTGTGCTATGCGATTGAGCATTGCACAGAAGGCTATAAAATTAAAGAATTCTTGAAAGAAAAGAACATCACGGCGGTGGTCGGACCGTTGAAAATGGGACCGATGAAATTTGAAATCTGGGGCTGCCGTCAGGATACCCCGGCGGTTTTTGAAGAAGCCGGAATCAATTTCTGTCTGACCGCGGACGGCGCTTCGGATACAGTCTGGCTGCCGACGGATATCGGAATTGCGATGCGCTATGGATTAAGCTTTGAAACAGCACTGGAATCGGTTACCCTTCGCCCAGCCCGGCTCTTAGGCCTTGAAGACCGCATCGGTTCACTGGAAGTCGGAAAAGACGCGGATATCGCCATTTTTGACGGTATGCCGTTTGAAAATCTGACGTCGTGTCTGGCAACGATCATCGAGGGTAAGATCGAGCACTGCGCGCTCTGACCGTTAAACTTCTGTCAACGAAATCAAGCTGCACCACGCTGGGATTTTCCCTGTGATGCAGCTCTTTTTTTGCCTTCTATCTTGATTATTTTATGGTCATTGGAGCCGATCTAATGCGATTGTAAAGGTCTGGACGCCGGCCGCGCCGACAGCGATTTCATAAATTAAATTCTTTCGTTTTTAGTAGGCGGAAACCCACTGTCTTTAGACGAAGGGAGGAGCCTTGTAAATTGTTAACTATTAACCTTGGCTCTCGATATATTTTTGTCTCGTAGCTGATGATACTTCTGCAATGCTACAAGCAAAATAGCCGTCAGACCAAAATTTGCGTTTCTTCCAATCGTGTTTAGATAGAAAATTATAATATTGAGTCCAAAGATAATGAGTTGTTTTCTGTTTAATAATTTTTACAATATCACATACTCTATCTGTTGTATCGTAGCTGACTAGAAAATGTATAGGGTCTTTGTCTGTTTCCATAGCGATTATTTCCCAATTCTATGCCTTGCCTAGTTCTTTGTTTTGTATCGTCCGCAATATGGCCTTGAAGTAATTATTTGCGATATTTTGTCACGAGTACAATACGTACTTTTAGACTATATTTACGTCTGTTATGACAATTATACGCTTATCCATAATCCACCTCAAAATATTGATTTTCACGGATAAATGCTCTATAATTAACTCAGTGGAATATCAATGAAAGGAGGACACGGATGCCACAAATTACAGTTACAGCTAAAATACAGATAGCTCCAAGTGATGATGATAAAGTACTGCTTACTTCTACCATGTCCGCTTATACAGATGCTTGTAATTATGTTTCAAACTATGTATTCCAAACACACAACTTAAAGCAGTTTGCCCTTAATAAGGTACTGTATTCTGACTTACGAGATCGATTTGGCTTAAAATCTCAAATGGCTCAGTCTGTTTTAAAGACTGTTATTGCGAGATATAAAACCATTCTTGAAAATCAGAATGAGTGGATGAAACCTAATTTTAAAAAGCCACAATATGACCTTGTTTGGAATCGAGATTATTCTCTTACGCATGACTGCTTTTCAGTCAATACATTGAATGGACGTGTTAAGTTACCTTATTTTGCTCAAGGTATGTCTCAATATTTTGACCATAGTATTTATAATTTTGGCACAGCCAAACTTGTAAATAAGCATGGTAAATATTTTTTACACATCCCCGTTACTTACGAAGTAGAAGAATGTTCTAATGACGAAATTTGCAATATTGTTGGCATCGACAGAGGGATTAACTTTGTTGTTGCTACTTACGATAGTCAACACAAATCAGGTTTTGTTAGTGGCAAAACGATTAAACAAAAAAGAGCACAATATTCTAAACTTCGCAAAGAATTACAAAAGCGTCAGACACCCTCAGCCAGACGAAGATTGAAGGCTATGGGCTCACGAGAAAACCGTTGGATGCAAGATCTTAACCATCAAGTATCAAAGGCACTCGTGGAATCTAACCCAAAGCATACACTCTTTGTTTTAGAAGATTTAAGCGGTGTGCGTTCTGTCACAGAACGAGTGCGTACAAAGAACCGTTATGTATCTGTATCCTGGTCGTTCTACGATTTAGAACAAAAACTTATTTACAAAGCAAAACAAAATCAGTCTCTTGTGCTCAAAGTAGACCCTCGTTATACAAGTCAGTGTTGTCCGGTATGTGGACATATTGAAAAGTCGAATCGTAACAAGAAAATCCATTTGTTTACTTGCAAGAACTGTAGTTATCAATCCAATGATGACCGTATTGGAGCTATGAATCTATATCGTATGGGAATCCACTATCTTGCCGATAGTCAAGTACCTAATAGAGTTACAGCAGAGTAAATCTTTGTTGTAAAGGGTGCTGTCAACCACCCTATGATGTAACGCCACTTTAGATATCAATATCTATTGGGGTTTAAAGGTCGGAGGCGTAAGCTGTTACTACGACTGGGCAGTTGCAAGCCCACTCCCTTTAGGTGGTGGGTAGTTGACATTTTTCAAACTCGATGATCAAATTCCCGTTATGATCAAGATGAAACAGACGTTCAGGACCGATTAAAGAGATCCGATCCAGGTCGTCGTTGTATACAGCCTGTTCTGCCTCCGGCTTGGCTTGAATTTGGCGTTTTATTTCCTGGGCAATCCGCTGTTGGTAATCCGTTCCGGCCAAGTCTATCAGCGTCAAGGTACGGCCGGTTCCGGCTTCCACATTGTAACAATCAACCGTCTGACTGGACTGAGCCCGGACATAGGTGGAAAGAATCGCAAACGACAGATATTGATCGTTATTGCAGTATAACTGATAATCAATTGAAATCCGGGCCGGAATATAATCCGCTTCGTCTCCCCCAGTTTGAATTCAGGCCTTTTTCACTTGTTTTATAACGGAGTCGGAAATCTGTCATTTTCTCTTCAATTTGTTCATCGCTGTTTATTTTACCATTTTTATGATGACCCAGACAGTCAACTTCTCCTCCGATTGGCTGTTTTTCATCGGATAAGAATGAACATCGTTAACCTACGCAACCGGCTAAGGGGATAGTTTAAGACATGCTAAAAAGAAATAGTAAGATTATGCCGTTCACCGCATCATTTCACCGTTTCTCTTTTTGCCTATTACGATTTACTTAAATTCGAATAAGAGCCCAGCAAAGATCCTATAAAATCCCTTTTTCACTTCCTGCCTTTATTCAGGGGCAGGCGATTTTCTGCTTGTTTCAGCAGCCTTAACATAACCAGAGCGCAGAGCATCAGCCCAAGCATTCCGATCAAACCGGTAGGATTGGGGCCCAGCAGCGTATTTTCCAGACTGACGGAAAGGAAGACCGGGACTTCTCCGATCAGATTAACTACCCCATGAATGACCGCGGCATACATGCAATTTCCGCTGATGAGGGTGACATAGCAGCAAAGGATCCCCAGCGTCATGCACACCAGCATCATCATGACCATATTGCTAGACGGCGCCAGCGGATTATTCAGACTGTAATTAAAGCCGAAATAGATTAAAGGCAGATGCGCTGCACCCCAAAGAAAACTGTTGAGAAGCACAGCTTTACGAATACCGTAACGCTGGATCTGCTTTGGCAGAAGATACCCGCGCCAGCCTAGCTCCTCGCCCAGTTCCAGCAGCTGCAGCGGAAAGCAGACCGCAGCCAAAGCCACTGTGACCAGCCAAAATGCCGAAAGGGAACGAATCGGGGCTTCGCCTTCGATTCCCAACAGGGGTCCATATCGGAAGATTCCGCTGTAAGTCTGCGGAAAAAGGGCAAAATAAACAACCGCGCCGATCACGATCAGAATTCCCGGAATAACAGCACAGAACAACCACAATCCAGGCCGTTTCCAAAGCTTCAAAGACAACGGCC
This sequence comes from Holdemania massiliensis, assembly GCF_022440805.1. Taxonomy (NCBI): domain Bacteria; kingdom Bacillati; phylum Bacillota; class Erysipelotrichia; order Erysipelotrichales; family Erysipelotrichaceae; genus Holdemania; species Holdemania massiliensis. The sequence continues at coordinate 2,706,292 of NZ_JAKNTK010000001.1, forward strand.
ACGGACTTTGATCCTGTGTGATCTTCCTTGTCACTAAGGCCGCCAGAACCGGAAACGCGGTAAATCCTTTCTGCAGTCCTTCATAAATCAATATTCGTGCCTCCCCCTGCCTCAGCCAAGCTGCAAAGCCCAACCCAAAGCAAACACCTAAAACGCAAAGCAGGTACAGAACATCCGGTCTAAGAAACCACTTCGTCTTCTTCGTCCCGGTCTTCATTGGGTTCGCCTCGTTTCCCGTTCCTGCAGCAAGCGCAGCTCTGCCGTCAGCTCGTTTGCGGCTCGCCTGGCAATCAGATAGTCAATCCCCTGCACGATGACACAGATGACTGCCGCACTCAGCATAATCACCGCCGCCATGGACCTTTCCAGAGAAGGCTCAAAAGCATAGGAAACAAGCACAACGACAACCTCAATCAATCCAAACTGAATGACTTTCCGCCCTGCCATCGCCCTTACGCTCAGCTCATGTTTCGAATAAGTTACAAACGAAACAAGAACACAGAAAAAGGCGTAGACAAAGGGAACAAATAAAATCATCGGACCAAGTTTAACCGTGGGCTGTAAGAGCCAGCCAAGAAGACCGATCACCAGCGTAATTCCTGCCTGAATCAATAGGAAATCAAGCAGCCGGGCTTTTAGAAATTCTTTAAATTCCATGTCAGTTCCTCCTTAATCTGCCGCTTTACCTGCCGAACATAGCGGCGGGAAATAATGACCTCTTCGCCATTTTTCATCCGTGCGCAGTAACGGCCATTGATCGCCGGACGAATCGATTCCACCTTCATCAGCGAGATCAGAAACGCTTTGGAACACCGGACAAATTTCTCACTGCGCAGCTGTTCTTCCAGTTTATACAACCGTGTCCGCAGTTCAAAGACGCCAGTTTCGGTATACGCAAAGGTCTTTTCACCCACGGCCTCAATATACAAAATCTCATCGTAGTAAACTGGACGCTGCGTGCTTCCGGTCATGCCGATCAGTGATTTTTCCTTGGATAAGCAGTAATTTCTGATATCTTCAAATTCCGGCGTGAATGCAACGCATTCCAGCACCACCTGTTCTTCCTGACGTGAAGTCACATTTCGAATCACAACACGCATAGAACCTCCCCTTTCATTCTTCTTTATTCTTTCATAGTCTGCCTGGCTTTTCTACACGCGAAACGATAAGATGCATAAAAACTGGATGAGGTGCATTTTGTGCTTTTCATCAACCGCGGTTCAAGGATGGGGTAAACCAAAAGATTCGGATTCTTTCTTGATTCGTTCTCTGCAGTGAAAATAAAACGTTGGAATATCCTAATACTGCTTGACACCTTATACTATGTAATATATAGTATAATGCGTAAGGGGGTAATTATGGATAGTCAACTGAAAAAAGGCTTATTGGAAATCTGTGTACTGGCCGCCCTGGCCAAGCAGGATTCTTATGGTTATCAAATCATCAAAGACGTATCCCAGGTGATCGAGATCTCAGAATCAACGTTGTACCCAATTCTGAAGCGGCTGGAAACCAGTCATGATCTGGAGACCTATTCTGTTGAACATAACAGCCGGCTGCGTAAATATTATCGGCTGACTGACAGCGGCCGCCGGCATATCACTGATTTTCTGGATGACTGGAAAGCGGTGGTGGCCGTGATCGATTTTATTAAAGGAGAAGTTCACTATGACTGAAAAAGAATATCTTGACGCGTTAAACAAAGCGCTGAAATGGCTGCCTAAATCAGAAAAAGACCTCTGTTTCGATTATGCCCGGGAAATGATTGAGGATCGGATTGAAAACGGGCTGTCTGAAAGTGAAGCTGTAGCGCAGCTTGAAACACCGCAGCAGCTGGCTAAAGCGTTTCTTGAGGACCGCGGCAGTCTGAAATTTAAGTTTTCTCTGCCGTTAAACAATGTCAGTACGCTCATTCTGTTAATCTTGGGCTTTCCGTTATGGGGAACTTTGCTTCTTGCGGGTTTAATGATTTTGTTAGCCGGATTCTTGATTGCCGGATGTGTTCCGTTTGTCTGCGTCGTCATGACAGTCAGCCTGTTGTTTGTCGCGCTGGTCAGCATCAGCGCCAGTCCGCTGGTCATGGCCAGCGTCTCGCTTGGCGTCGGAATCCTTCAGTGCGGAATCGGCGTCATCGCCTTAGGCGGTCTGCTTTTAACAGCCCTGGGTGCTTCCGTTACCATTCCGCTGTTTAAGACTTTGGTCATCAACACCACGCAGTTTCTGCGGTCCCTATTTTTTCAGGAGGTAAAGAAATGGTAATTCGTAATTTCAGAAAAAAAGCCCTGGCCCTCGGGCTGGCTCTGGTTTTAAGTGGCTCCCTTCTGGTCGGCGCCGGATTGGCTGCGGGCGGATCTCAAGCATTAAACGCCGGTTCTTCCAAGCCCTGGTATCAAACGATCTGGATTGAAGACGGACAGGTTGTGATCAGTCTTGACTGCTTTGGCGGTTCCTTGTTTCACATCAGCTTTTAATTCATAAAGGAGTATTCGTCATGAATTTATCGCATTCTTCCGGCACAAAAAAACAGCTCGGTCTTTTTGCCGGACTGACTCTGATCTTTCTGATTTTCTTTACAATTTTATACGCCGCTCAGCGGGATGACCGGCTGCTTTCTTTGTTGATGCTGACCCCGGCGCTCAGTGTTCTGATCGTTAACCGGCTGACCCACGATCATCGCTCTTTGTTTTTGAAGCCGCAGCTGAAGCGCAATGCTTTCACTTACGGCCTCAGCTGGTTTCTGCCGCCCGTTTTGGCCTTTCTTGGTGCAGGTCTTTCCTTTCTTTTCTTTCCCGCTCATTTTCAGCCGCTAGCATCCAGCTTTGCGGTCAAAAATGGCATTACTGACCTGTCGGCACTGGGATCGCAGCTGATTCCGATGGTTCTGCTTGCGATGCTTGTCAATCCCTTCGGCGGTCTGCTTCCAGCCCTGGGGGAAGAATTAGCCTGGCGGGGCTGGCTGCTTCCCCGCCTGCAGGAATTTCTGGGAGTGAGAAGAGCGGTTCTTGCGACGAGTTTGATCTGGGGATTGTGGCATGCCCCTATCATCCTGTTAGGTTATAATTACGGACCCGACCATCCGCTGCTCGGCGTGCTGATGCAGTTGTGGTTATGCTTGATACAGGGTGTGATTCTGGCATGGCTGCAGCTGAAAAGCCAATCGGTGTGGACCTGTGCCTTATGGCATGCTTCCCTCAACGGCATTGACCTCTACACTGCCTCTGCGCTGCTGACTGCCGGAACTCTCAGCCCTCTGATCGGGCCGGATCTGACCGGACTGATCGGTGGATTGGGCTTTGCCGCAGCCGCTGTCTTCTGTTGGAAACAACTGAAATTGACGCCGGATTGCCCTGCCATTTCAATTCCTTCCCACTTTGAACGATGAAAGCAATGCATAAACAGCGTTTTGTATGAATTAACCCAAAAATCCCGCCTGTTTTCAGACGGGACAGCTTAACATAACACATCATTTTTATCTGATGCTGAGAAAATCTCTGCCCTCTGTTTTATTCAGGGGGCATTTTTATTTTATCGGCATCGTTTGTTTCTTCCACTTCAGCCAGTCTTTATCCAGCACAGTACAGCGCGGCCGGGTCATGATGGTTTCACAGGGAAAAATCCGGCATTCTCCGCATGCCGTTAATCCCTGACGAAGTACGCAGTCCCGGGTAAAACAATCCCCTGTCCGATGGGCTTTCAAACATCCCGGGCAGATTCCTTGAATCAAGGTTGGACAGCTGCCGCAGTAATAGCCGCATTTACCTAATAATTGTTCATCCATTATTTTCTCCCTCTTTCAATTTAGCTGTTTATAGCCGCTTGCAGTAGAAGTCATGGCATTAATCTTGTGGTTCTATCGGCTTGAACTGTAAACGATATTGGATCGGCGTCTTCCCGCAATACTTTTTAAAAATTTCCGTAAAGTAGCGTACGCTGTTGAAACCGACCTCACGGCTGATTTGGTTTATCGTCATTGTTGTTTTTTCCAAATCTCTGCAGGCTTTTTCTATTCGCAGGCCCGAGATAAAATCGGGTAAAGAACGGCCGGTCTGACGATTGAATTCACTGCTGAGATGGCTGACATTCGTATTGGTGTATTCCGCGACCAATTTTAATGAAATATCCTTCATATAATTCTCATGGATAAATCCCAGCGCTAACAGGACTTCCGCTGTATACCAAGGGCTGCACTCTCTGTCTTGATAAAGCCGACGAATTTGATTCTCTAAATGATTTTGATATTCACTCAGCGAGAAAAAATCCTGTGGTGTAAAATCAAGGTCCAGCTGCACACCGTATACCTTAACAAACAAGCTCAGGATAGCCATGACAAAGGTATGCGCGGCCATGCAGCAGTTCATATCCAGCGAATTACGAATCAAATAATCGAAGACATAATTCACCTGTTCTAAAACAGCTGACAGATTACCGGTACATAGCTCGTTGCGCAGCCGCCGGCAGTTCTCATAGATTGCAAGAATACCCGGATCAATTCGTTGTTTCAATACTTCTTCTGTGATCACCAGGCAGTTTAATTCAAAAAAATGCAGATCATTCAGCTGACGAGCTTTTAAATAAGCCCAATGCATACCTTCATACCCCTGGTAGGCTCCCGTCAGCGAAGTGGCAACAAAGCGCTGATTTTCCGTTGAATAAGGAGGACGCTGCAGAAAATAACGATGAATTTCTTCTCCAATCTGTACTGCACTTTTCTGACAATCCACATCTTTACTAAACAGCACAGCCAGCTGTTTGGAATTATCAACTTTAATCAGAAAACAATTTCCCCGGCAATGATTTTTATCCAGCAGTTTTTCAATTTCCCTATAAATCGCGTGTGTGGCTTCCACTTGCTGCTGAAAGATCTTAGAATCAACGATCAGATTATATTTCTTGTCAATCCCAGTAATACAGAAATAATATTCCTTTAAATCAAACCGCAGCGGAATTTGATTGTTTTTAACAAAACTTTCAATCAACAATTCTTTATCATCCCACAAGCAATAATTGATCAGCATATTATTTCGGACAAAATCCGTTGATGCTTTTTCCAATAATTTTTTCTCTTCCATGATTTAATCGTACCATGAATTTCCAAAATGCAGAAGGGACAACTGTAATTTTTGCAAAAGCAAAGTTTTTCGCAGATCATGATCATTTTTTATCATGATAAAATGTTGACATCAAGGGAGGAAAATGAAATGAAAAAGCTGTTAGCACTTGCAACGGCAGCCTTTTGCGTTATTAGCTTAGGCGCCTGTGCGACCAACAACGGTGGTACATCAACACCAAATACCAACGGCGGGTATACGTTTGCGGATACGATTCAATGGGACGCAGAATATGACGTCGTCGTCGCCGGCTTCGGTGCGTCCGGAGCCGTCACTGCCAAGACGGCTGCTGAGAATGGAGCATCAGTCCTGATCGTCGAAAAATGCAGTGAAGGGGAAGCTGGGGGCAACTCGAAGGTAGCCGGTCAGCTGTTTGCCTATGGCAACGGCAATGTTGAAGAAACAAAGAAGTATTATCAGGCTTTGGCGGGGGATACGGAAGTTCCGGAAGCTATGCTGGACACCATCGTCAACGGGGTTGCCCATATGGCAGAAACCTTAGTTAACGACTTCGGTTTAAACAAAGAGGATTTTGTTGATTGGACAGGCTATCCAGTCATCGGCGTTATGTCTCCGGAATATCCTGAATTTGAAGGTTCAGATTCTGTCGGATTGTGGACAACCCACATGGGAACGAGTGATTCTCACTTATATCAGATTCTGAAAGAACAAGTTATCAAAAACTCCGATAAAATTGACGTCTGGTTTGAAACACCCGCAACCGAACTGATTCAGGATCCAATGTCGGGTGCAGTCATCGGAATTAAAGCAACACGCGGCAATCAAGTAAGTAATATCCGTGCACTCAACGGTGTTGTCTTATGTACTGGTGGTTTTGAGGACAACCAGGAAATGGTTCAAGACTATATTGGTCTGACTGACTACGCTCCAATCGGCGGCTTATACAACACCGGTGATGGAATCAAGATGGCGCAGGCTGTCGGGGCTGATCTGTGGCATATGCATGTCTATGAAGGCGGCTTCGGTTTGGGCGGCGTTTCCTTCTATGTTGAAGAGGGTCAGCGCGCGTCTCAGATTCAGGTTTTAAGTCAGGGACCGCTGAACACTGGAGCCTTGGTTCTGTTAGGCATGGATGGAGATCGGTTCGTCAACGAATCTGTGCCTGTCCGTCATGGTCATATGTATATGAATGGTACCTGGCATAATCCAATTTACCCGGATAAAATGTGGACTGTTTATGATCAGACACAGGCCGATCTGATTAGCGAAGCCCAAGCGATTCCTGAAGCTTTCCGTTCCCAGGTTGTTGAAGCCTCTTCCTTGGAAGAACTGGCTGAAAAGACAGGCATGAAGCTGGATCAGCTCAAGGCTACCATAACGAACTTTAACGATTATGCAAAACAGGGTACAGATGAACAATATCATCGTGAAGCAGAAACGATGCGTCCATTTGATGGAACAAAGTATTATGCATTCCCAGTTAAAGCCGAAATCCTAAATACACAGGGTGGTCCAAAGCGAAATGAGAACGCTGAAATCCTGCATGTCAACGGTAATCCAATTCCGCATTTGTACTCTGCAGGTGAAATGGGGGGTATTACTTCTGAGCATTATCAGGGTGGAACAAATCTGGCTGAATGCATTATCTTCGGACAGATTGCCGGTAAAAACGCGGCTGCGGCGAAGGAAGCCTTGCCAGAATACACGCTGGCCCCTCAAGTAGAATCTACCCCGACAAAATTAGGTGAAGTCACTGATTTGAATAAAGAAACCAACTACGAAACCGCGGCGAATGAATATATCGGTGAAGGTACCGGTATGGGAGGCAAGCTTGTTGTTAAAGTGACAATGGATGGCGATAAGATCGCAAATGTTGAGATTCTTGAACATTCTGAATCTGAAACCATTTCTGATCCAGCAATTGAACAGCTGCCAAAAGCCATTATGGAAGCGAATGGAACCGAAGTCGATACAATTTCAGGCGCTACCGTCACTTCTAAAGCGATTATTGAAGCGGTCAACCAAGCATTAGCCCAAGTCAAATAAAGTTCCATATTCAATATGGATATTAAAATAAAAACAGCGGTCACACGCTGTTTTTTTAACGATTGAGCCTTATAATCGCAATGCTTTTAGACTTTTAGCATTCTTTTTGGACCCGCTCAATTCAGACCGTTGAAGTCTTTCCAGTTAATTTTTATGAGCTGGTTTCAATGGAACTCATTAGGCTTTTTAAGCCTGACCTATTCCCTTCCTGATTCAAGATAATCCAGACAATCATCAACGGTATCAAACAGCCGACTGGCTGCCGCTTTGGCCGCCTCCACCCCCGAACTCATCGCAAAGCCGTTCAGTCCTTCAATCATCGGCAGATCGTTGTAATCATCGCCGATCACATAGACTTCATCGGCGTTCAGCCAGGCTGCCGCCTGTTCCACACCGGTCTGTTTTGAAACACCGCTGGCGACGATATCCAGGGTTCCGCGATTGAGGTAGCTTTCCACAATATCGCCAAATTGTTCCTGAATCTCTGCCTGAATTTGCGCCATCCGATGCCGGTCCTCGATCCAGGCCGCCATCGAAATCAGCCGGCCCGCAGCTAAGACCTCCGCCTCGCTCTGCACCGTTTTGAAAAACAACTCGCGCCGCTGCAAGGAACGCGCACTTTGATGAATATGTTCATTGATATGATAACCGCTGGCCTCACCATTGCAGAAGGTAAACGATTCAAAATCCGACTGCTTCAAATACGCGATCAACGCACATCCCCGCTCAAAGGGAATCCACTTTGCTTCAATAATGTTCTTATCCCGATCCGCAATCATCGCTCCATTGGAACAGATAAAGACATCCGGATACACTTGGTTGCGGTGGGCTTCATCATAGATTAAATTAAGGGCCCGGCCTGTCACAATGCCGAAACAATGTCCATGCTTTTGAAACTGCGCGACGCGCGCGGCTGTTGCGGGATCGACCTGCGGCGCTAACCGCAGCGTTCCATCATAATCGGATGCCAAAAACTTCATTCACTTTCCTCCCCTGTTTTCTAATTTCTGCTTCCATAAATCTTTCTTAAAAATATTTACTTCCTTTTTTGGACTTAAGCGTGTTTCTCAATCCAATCCTCAAGCAAGGCAATCATGTTCGAGGTGTTGCTGACAAGGGGTTTGCAAACAAAGGTTTCAGCTTGCTTTAACACTTCATCCAGCCGGTCAAAATCATGCAGAGCTAAAAGATGTCCCTGCTTCTCGAAGCTGGATACAATCTCCGTCTGATGATCATTGTGATGTTCATGGTACTGAGCCAGCCGCGGTGCCGCAATGATCGTCTTGCCCAGCCGCAGACCGGCCATGATTGTCCCAACTCCGCCATGGGTGATCAACAGATCGCATTGCGAAAGCAGCTGATCAAATTGTTCCATGGGAATCAAATCAAAAAGTTTCATTTTTTTTGAGGCGAAGGCTGTGCAGCCGGCCTGGACAATGACCTCATCGGTGATCGTGCCGTTTTCCAGCTGTTTTTCTATCGCTTCCAGCAAGCGCGGGAAGGCTTTATCCTGTGTACCTAACGTTACTAAAATCATCAGAAGATCCAACCTCCCATCACAGCATTCGGATACAATTCAAGCATCGATTCCCATTGAACGATAAACAGATCGGCAATTGGATAAACCAGTTTGCCGGCTTCAGTCTGGGTCGTGGAATTGGCAAAGGTTTCAATCCAGATCACTTTCTTTTTGAAGAAATGCGCGATAAAGCACATCGGAACCGCAGTGTGCGTCCCGGTTGTGATCACAACATCAGGCCGGATTTTAACAAACAGACAGAAGCTTTTGATAATATTCCACGCAAAAATGAATAGATAAGACAAAAGATGCTGCTTTGTCCCATAGGCCAGATAATGCATTTTTTTCCCATATTTCTCTTTTAAAGACGCGTTCGATTTCGTTTTTTCCGTAACCAACGAAGCGTCAAAACGTTGAAACAGCGGCTCAAGCTGCAGCAGCTCGGTTAAATGACCGCCGGTTGAAGAAATAAACATGACTCTTTTCATGGTATCACCTGCACAAATAAAATAAAGAGTGGAGTTCCACTCTTTATTTTACATTATTTTAAGCTGTTTTTCACTAATTCTGTAACTTCTTTAATATTGCCGCACTGCAATGCTTTTTCCGCCATGACTTCCATTTCCTGTTTGGATAAGGAACGGATCATCTTGCGGGTCCGCAGAATGCTGGAAGCCGACATGGAGAATTCATCCAGGCCCAAACCTAACAGTACCGGTGCTGCCAGTTCATCGCCGGCCATTTCACCGCACATGCCAACCCATTTGCCTTCCTTATGTGCTCCATCAATCGTCATCTTAACCAGACGCAGGATGGATGGATTCAGCGGCTGATACAGATAGGAAACTTTTTCCGACATTCTGTCAGCAGCCATTGAATACTGGATTAAATCGTTGGTACCAATGGAGAAGAAATCCGCTTCTTTCGCAAACTGATCTGCCAAAACGGCAGCGGCCGGAATTTCAACCATCATGCCCACTTCGATATGATCGGAAACGGCAGCGCCTTCACTGATCAGCTTCGCCTTTTCTTCTTCAAACAGCGCTTTGGCCTGACGGAATTCATCCAGCGTGGCGATCATCGGGAACATGATGCACAGCTTGCCGTAAACGGAAGCCCGGATCAATGCGCGCAGCTGTGTTCTGAAGATATCCGTTCTGTCCAGACACAGACGAATTGCACGATATCCCAAGAACGGATTCATTTCTTCCGGGAATGTGAAGTACGGCAGTTTCTTATCGCCGCCGATATCCAAGGTCCGGACAACGACTTTCTTGCCGCCCATGCCTTCCAGGACTGTTTTATAGGCCTCAAACTGTTCGTCTTCACTTGGGAAGTCCAGTTCGCTGTCCATATATAAGAACTCCGTACGGTACAGACCTACGCCTTCACCGCCATTGTTCAGAACACCTTCAACATCCTTCGGCGTACCGATATTGCCCGCCAATTCAACTTCATGACCATCGGTGGTCACGCTCTTTGCATCTTTCAGGACCTTCAGCGCTTCTTTTTCTGCTTTAAATGCTTCAGCTTTCGCTTCATATTCCTTTACCTGCTCCGGCGTTGGATTCAGGATAACCTGACCCTCAACGGCATCCAGAATCAAGAGATCGCCCTGATCAGCCTGTTCCATGATGCCGGCACAGCCGACCACCGCAGGGATTTCTAAGCTTCTCGCCATAATCGCGGAATGGGATGTCCGTCCGCCTGTCGCTGTGGCAAAGCCCAGCGTATACTGTTTGTTCAGCTGCGCTGTATCTGATGGTGTTAAATCTTCCGCAACAATGACAACTTCCTCATTAATGGCTGTCAGATCTGGAATAACAGCACCGACGATGTTGCATTTCAGACGGAAAGTAACATCTTTGACATCAGCAGCTCTTTCTTTAAAATAATCATTGTCCATCGACTCAAACATGGAAATCATCATGTTGGCAACTGTTTCTGTTGCAAACTCCGCGTTGCAGCTTTCATTCTTGATCATTTCTTCGATCTGTCCGGACAGTTCCGGATCGTTCGCCATCATCAGATGAGCGTCGAAAATCGCCAGCTCTTCCTCTGAAAGTTTGCCTTCCGCTTTCGCTTTTACCGCTTCAATATCCGCCTGTGTCTTAACCAGTGCTGCCTGGAACTTGGCTACTTCTGCCGCACTGTCACATTCTTTCTTTTCGATATTCAAGACCGGCTGTTGGAGCTTGTACACTTTTGCGATAGCGATTCCTGACGATGCTGCGATACCTTTTAACATACTACTTCCTCCTAATTTGATATCTCTTGCGACAAATCCAGCACATCCTGAACGGTACTCAGTTTCAGCATGGCTTCATCCTCAAAGGTCAGGTTCATTTTTTCCTCGAAATTTAAGAGAATTTCCACCAGATCCACGGAATCAATGCCCAGCTCTCTGAGGTTCGTCCGGGGTGTAATTTCGACTTCGTCTTTGACTTTTTCAGCCAGCAAGGACCTCAATAACTCAAACGTTTCCATCTTTCCACCTCTACAAGAAATGATATCATTTTTTACACGTTCAGGCAATCAATAAATTCATGGATCGCCCGCTGGCGAAGCCGATAAAATGTGCTTTTTGTATAGTAATTATAGAACCATCCGTCAGCGCTTTCATCCAAAAATTCCCGGACGATGATTTCCCTGTACATCTCCGGCAAAGCCTCCAAGGCACTTTCGTACAGCGCAACCGTCAGCTCATCGCACTGCTGCTCCTCGCTCACCTCCAACTTCCGCTCTTTCATCAAATGCCGATGCAGCTTCAGCCGCTGAGACGACTTGCGGTAGCATTGTGTAAGATACCGAATGATCCCCTCCTGTTCGCGGTTTTTCAGTAATTTGTTCATGATCTAGTCCTCCTCTCCTTTTTTTTGCCTTCTATTATACTTATTGCGCAAATTCCCGAAATTCCCCGTTTTTTCTCGCTTATCGTAAATTTTTTTATTTCTTTCCCGGTTTTTAACTTCTTTTCCGCAAAAATCACTTAAAAATCAAGTTTTTACGCTTAGGTAAGCTTTGCAAATGGGTTTCATCGTGACAATTATTCCGGTTTCGATTACAATAATGACGGAGGTTTTCTATGAATAAAACAACAATACCCTTTCCTAAAATACTGATATCGCTCGTCATTTATTTCGTCCTGCCGCTGAGCGCAGTCTGGCTGAACCGTTTTGTCGATTCACTGACGATTACATACACTTTAATTTACAGTGCCACTGCGCTGATCCTGGTTATCATCAACTGGAACGTTTTCAGTCTGCATCTGCAGCGTTTTTCCCAAAACATCAAAGACTGTCTGTTATTTACGCTGATCTGCCTGATTGCCATCATCGTTCTGCAGCTGGGCTATCATTATATCCTGAAGCCCGGCGGCATGATCGTTGAACGTGAAATTCTGCTTCATTACACCTTTTTTATTCCGGCGATGGTGCTGGCCTATTCTCTCTGTTATGCCGTCAGCTTCACCCTGGCGTTTAAAATTTTTGTTGACCGGATTCACTTGCAGGTCAATGAGTCGATGACAATTTTGATCTCCGGATTTCTGTTCGGATTTCTGTGTACCGTCGGCCTGCTTCCAAGCACCTTCGATCAGTTTCTGCGGCTGTTCGGATATTTCTTTTTGACTTCGACCCTAGCTTCCTATGCCTATAATCAAACCCATTCCATCATTCCGATGACCTTGGCTTATTCCCTTGTTTTATTGGGAAACATTCTGTTGATTCTGATCTAAACGAACAGTCTTTTTAAAACAGCGGACTTTGCCGCTGTTTTTTTGTTGAACCTGTGCGGAAAGTGCGTGCAGAAGCCTCAATAGAAACTTGGTGAATTGTTAGGAATTCACCCTTTTCAAAGAAAATTTGCTATAATGAAAACAGCACTCCTTTGATGACTGGAGGGATTGAACATGACAGCATCCTCTTTCAGCAGCGTTCCCGATTCGGCATTCTCTATCTTTACTGCAGAAAGCGCAGATTTGATCACGTTTCTGCAGACAGACGATGGGAAAACAAAGATCGAAGCCCTCAATCGAATTCTGCAGCCGCTGAATCTCAATGAAATTACACTGTACCGCACGCTTTCTTCCGAATGGGAGAGCTGGTCATTGTCCGATACCAAGCTCATCGGTCCTTCATCGGATTCTTCGCAGAGGATCGATGAGATTCTGACAGCTTTGACAAAGGATGATTTTTATATCAGTCCGCATGAACTTTGGATTCGGATTGAGGCCCAGCCCTGGACCCTGCTTCATCTGGGCCATCGTCAAAAGGCTTGGCAGGAGAATGAATTGATGCTGATCCGCCAGCTGCAGCAGTTCACGGCCGCTCATCGCCGCTGTCTGAGCAGCCATCAAAACGAGATCCAGTTTTTCCATGAGATTATGGATCAGATTCCGACCCATCTCTGGATTTCCGACGCTCAGACTCATGAAATATTATTCATGAACCAGGCGATGAAAGATGACTTTCAGCTGGATGCACCGGAAGGACAGCGGTGCTGGAAAGTTCTGCAGCGAGACCGGCAGGGCCCTTGCCGAATCTGTCCGCTGCCCGATCTGTTGACTAAGACTGAAAAGGGTCTGCCGCACAAGCATTGGGATCACAGAAACACACTGAATCAGCGGATATACCGCAACCATGATTCGCTGATCCATTGGACGGATGGACGGCTTGTTCATTTTCAGCATGCAATTGACGTGACCGAATCGCATCGCTTGCGCTTTGACGCGGATACAGATGAACTGACGGCCATTCCCAACCGGCGGGCGGGTCTGCGCCGGCTGGAAGAGCTGCTCGAACAGGTTGGACAGGGAAAGCTCGGCATAACGGCGGCAATGCTGGATATTGATCAGCTGAAAGTCGTCAATGATCAATTTGGTCATCAGGAAGGGGATCTTTTGATCTGTCAGATCAGTAAAACGGTTTCCCAGCAGCTTCAGCAGGATGATTTGTTTTTCCGTTTAAGCGGAGATGAGTTCATCGTTGTTTTCACAGAAAAGAGAACCGAAGAAGCGGAGGTTGTTCTGAATCAGGCCCAGCAGCAGCTTCAGGACTGGGCGAAGAACGAGCACAAAGCCTATCGCTGCAATTTCTGTTACGGATTAATTTCACTTCCGTCAAACACGCAGCTTTCCAGCAGCACCCTGCTGTCGCAGATTGATGATGCGATGTATTCCCAAAAACGACTGCTGCACATACAGCTCAAGGATTCAGAAAAAGCGCAGATGCAGCTGAATGATTATCAAGGGGAAGGGGTATTCAGCTATGATTCAGCTTATCTGTATGATGCACTGGTGGAAAGCACTGACGATTATATCTTTATCAACAATATGCGGGATGATGTTTTCCGCTATCCCCAAGCCATGGTGGAAGAATTTGGTCTGCCTGGTCAAATCGTCCGCAATGCCGCGGCGATCTGGGGAGAGAAAGTCCATCCGGATGATAAAGCCGCTTTCCTGGAAGCCAATCAAATCATTCTTGACGGCCGCGCGACTTCGCACAATGTTGAATACCGGGCGCTGAATCAGCGGGGAGAATGGGTATGGGTACGCTGCCGCGGCAAAGTCGTTTTTGCCAGCAACGGCAGTCCGGTGCTGTTTGCCGGATTCATTTCCAATTTAAGCCGCAAAAATAAAACCGACCGGATTACCGGACTTTTCAATAAAATGGTTTACAGCGAGGAAGCTCAGCGCTTGTTAAGCCATCGGGCGGATACGCCTTTGACGATCATGCAGCTGGGTCTGGATGACTTCAAACACATCAACGACTTCTATGACCGCAGCTTCGGCGATGAGATCCTGCGGATCAGCGCCCAGCGAATCATGAGTCTGCTTCCGGAAAATGCCGAGGTCTATCGGCTGGATGGTGATGAATTCGGGATTTTGATCAGCGGGGCCCAGCCCCAGGAAATCCTGGGAATTTACGCCAAACTGCAGACAGCGTTTGATCAGCAGATGATCTATGAAGGCAAGCGCTATTATTGTACGCTGTCCTGCGGCTGCGCTACTTATCCGCAGGATGCCAAAAACTTTCTGGAACTGGTCAAAGCTGCCGGCTATGCTTTAGAACAAGCCAAACTGAACGGGAAAAACCGAATTGAATTTTTCACGCGTCAAATCCTGGCCCGAAAAATCCGTTCCCTGGGCATTATTGAAAAAATGCGGGAATCCATCGTCCAGAATTATGCCGGCTTCTTCTTGATGTATCAGCCGCAGGTCAGCGTCACCACCGGACAATGGACGGGTTTGGAGGCACTGGCCCGATGGAATAAGGAGCCCTATGGTCTGGTCCCGCCCAACGAATTCATTCCGCTGTTGGAAGAAAGCGGAATGATCAGCCAGGTTGGCCGCTGGATTTTCTTTCAGGCCTGCAAAAAATGTGCCGATTGGTCGGCCTTGGCGCCAACCCTGACAATGAGCATCAATCTTTCCTATATGCAGCTGATGGAACCTGGGTTTATTGATTATATGCAGCAGACCCTCGCAAAGACGCAGGCCGATCCCCGCCGCATCATCGTTGAAATGACGGAATCCGTCATCGCCTCCCGGGCTCATTCGCTCGAGCACTTATTCCAACGGATTCATGACCTAGGTCTGCGGATTGCGATGGATGATTTCGGAACCGGTTATTCGAGTCTTGAAATGTTAAAGAAAATGCCGGCAGATATCGTAAAAATAGATCGGGCTTTCGTCCATGGCGTCGACGCCAGTAATTTTGATGAATCGTTCATTCAGTTCATCGTGGCAATCTGCCATAAAGTAAATATCGAAGTTTGTGCCGAAGGTGTGGAAACCGAGGCAGAGTTCCAGATCCTATACCCAATGAATGTCGACATGATTCAAGGGTATTATTTTGGAAAACCGATGGAGGAAGAAGCGATTGAGCGCCATCTGCGGACTAGGATGCAAAAAGTATCGGCGCAGGAATCGTCCGTCACGGAATAAGTTCAGTCTGATCAGACGATCGTGGCTGTCTTGAATCCTGGATTTGTCCAGCCTTGTGAAATGCTCAGCCAAATGAAAACAGGGAAAACTCCCTGCTTTTTTTTATCCCCTTCGTTTTCTAACTTCGTTTTACAAACGTCCCTGGCGAAAATGTTCGATCATTTGATGACCAATGCTGAAAGGATCGGGATTCACTGGAATTTCATCCGGCGACATCCAGCGGGCAGCGGCAATTTCCTCCGCCTGAAGCGTAAACTGCGGACTTCCCTCCAATTCACCGACAAAGGCCATCATCTGAGTTGAGGAAAAGGCCCAGGGCTGCGATCCATAATAGCGCAAATGCTTCACCTGCAGACCGACTTCCTCTGCGATTTCCCGCGCAGCAGCTTGTTCCAATGTTTCGCCGATTTCAACATATCCCGCTATCAAGGCCATTCTGCGGCCCGTTGAATGACCCTGAACAACGAGCAGCTTATTTTGATGTCTGTCGATCAGAGCCGTGATCACACAGGGCGCAATCTGCGGATATTCGATCCTTCCGCAATGCGGACAGACACGTGCCCGTTCACGCTTACTGTCCTGCAAAGGCTGACCGCAGACACCGCAAAAGCGATGGCTTTGACGCCAGCGCTGCAGCTGTACGGCAGTGATGCCGGCCATGGCCAGATAATTGGGCTTCAGCTGACGAAACTGGGAGATGGGAAACCAATGCAAAAAAGGTAAATCAACCGTCTTTTCATAGAGAAAATAGGCCTCCTCGTCAATTTTAAATAAAAAGATCAAAGTCTCTGTCTCAACTGATGATAACATCAGCTCAGCAAGGCGGGGAAACTCAAGTCCGTCCCTCCCCGCCATCATCGCAGCCTGTTCTTCTATCAGCATGAAGATTCGATCATTGGACTGGGGAACATGCGGTTCAAATTGATTGTAAAAGTGATGCGGATTTATTTCTTCGATCATAATAGCCTCCTGAATACCATCAGGATTATATCACATTCTGTCAGAAAATGAGGTTACCACCAGAAGAAGACGCGCGGCTGACGCAGCTGCAGTGTTCCAGGACTCGTTAAGTGCAGCGACAGACGAAGTTGTTCTGCTTCCTTTGGAATATCCAAACACTGATATTTCCATTGCCACTGCGGGGCTGCCGTCAGCTGAATTTGTTCTTCTTTAACGCTTGTTCCATCCTGTTTTTGATAGCGCAGCGAAATGCTCACCGTTTTCCTTTGGCTTGCCCGCAGCCAAGTGCTGAGATGCAGCTCTGTGCGGTCTTTCACCCAGATCGGCAAAGCGTAATTCAGCTGCGTGGTTTGGCGGCTGGACGTCTGCGTCATGACACAAACATGGTGACCTTGTGAAGAAGAAGGCTGCCAGCGTACATTTCCCTCGGAAGTAAAATACAACAGGGAATTTTCTGGCCCTGGACGAAACTGGGCATTGTGCAAATGATTCATAATGTACTCCTCCTTTAGAAATCCATGATTTCCTAAACCATCATATGCCCTTCTCATCTGTCCCTCTGAGTGATAAGCCGTTTATCCAAAAGAAAAAGACCGCCGGCTGCGATCTTTTTCCATTCTACGTTCTTGAAGATCAATGACTTTAAGGCTTAATGTAGGCAAACCCAGCCTGCTGCTTCTGCGCCAGCTCAACGACGCCGGCAGGGACAACTGTGGTTTTCTCAATCAGGGTCTCCGGTTCGATCGACTGGGCACGCAGCGCATTCCTGCAGGCCGCAAACACAACACCCTCGGCTTTCGCCTGAGCCATGATAACGCTGAGCGAATCCGCCAGCGCTGAGGGCAGATAAGCACGAACTGCCGGACCATTAGCCAGCACTTCAATTTGATAAGTTTCCTTATTTTGATGCAGCCAATCCAGCATATTGCGGACATTGCCCAACGCCATCGCCCAGTGCTCCATTTCATCAACGTGAAAAATTACGTTCATTTCTTCGCCTTCTTTCTGTGTCTTATTGTATCACAATTGGTATAAAACACAGTGAAGTTGCATCTTTCAGACCACTTTAAGCCTTGCAGTTTTTAATATGGGCTTTCAGTTTTTTCATTGCCCAATCATAATGACTGGATGTGCAGCTGATAAAATAAGAACCAAGTGTACTGCCTCCGACCCAGGAATAGCTGCCTTTGGCAAACAACTGTTCATTCGTTAACGTTTCAGCCAGAGCGACCACTTCTTTATGTGACTGATCCAACTGCAGCTTAGCCTGTTTTAGCGTCGTCGCCTGATGCTTTTTCCAAAATCCGACATTCATCACCCCATAGGTCTTCCAATTATAGGGTTCCGGAATAAACGGCTTCGGATCACCGCTTTGATTGGCGGCATACCAGTTCAGCAGAAGCTGATGCCATTCGTAAAGATGGATAAGCACATCTTTTAAGTTCTGATCCCGTTTCCAGTGGGCTTCTTTTTTCTTCTCATCCTGTTCAAAATGAAAAGGCGTATTCAGCTCCGTTTCCGTCATCGTGCTGATCAGGTTCAGCAGTTTATCATAATTGGTATTCGCGGCTGCAATCAGATCTTGTTTTGTTGTTGGTCGGCTCATATCATTTCCTCATGCGTTCTGCCTGCAGAACGTCTTTCTTTTTATAAGTCTATCATACAAGTTAATACTTGACATCTGCATGTCAGATTTAATTAAAAATTATAAACTAATACTTCCTGCTTTCCTAAGAAAAAAAGGAATCCGCATCCGGTCTCCTTCTTTCTGTTCTTTGAAGATCTGTTCCCCATTTACAGATCACTGCCGCGGCTGGCAATCACTTTTTGATACCAGTAAAAAGAATCTTTTCGATATCGGTTTTTTGAGCCATGACCCAGATCATCCTGATCGACATAAATAAAACCATAGCGTTTACTCATTTCGGCCGTTCCGGAGCTGACTAAATCAATCGGCCCCCACGGCAGATAAGCCAAGACCTTGACGCCATCCTGCAGCGCTTCTGCAACAGCCTGGATATGCTGACGCAGATAGTCAATCCGATAGTCGTCATGAACTGTCCCATCCGTAAAAATATCCTCATAACCGAATCCGTTTTCAGCAATCATGATGGGTTTCTGGTAACGATCCCAATACTGACTGATCGCGTTGTACATGCCCAAGGGATCAATCGTCCAACCCCACGCATTCGCTTTTAAATATGGATTTTCACTGATTGAGGCGGGATTCATCGTATTCTTTTGGGAGTCCAGAGTCCGTGAATAGTAATATGAGAAAGCCAGAAAGTCCAATGTATTCTCTTTCAACAGAATCTTATCCGCTTCGGTAATTTCAACATGAATATCATTTTCTTTGAAATATCTCAGCATGAAACCAGGATATTCCCCACGCAAAGGTACATCCGCATAAAAATATTGCATTCGATTTCGTTTCATCGTAAAGACGATATCTTCCGGCCGGCAGGTCATTGGATAATACGTACAATCTGCCAGCATTATTCCGATTTTAATCGCAGGGTTGATTTTTTTGGCATAAGCTTTAATCTGAGCGTCAATCAAAAATTGATGATGAATTGCAATGTACTGATCTTCGGTCAAATTCTTCGTTTGATCTCTTAAAATTCCTAAGGATTTAAAAGAACAGTATTGAATCAGATTGGTTTGATTAAAGGGTATCCAGTATTTAACCAAACTACCGTAACGATCCAGCAGCACGGTCGCATAACGAACCATGAATTCGATCAGCTTGGGATTTTTAAAACCGCCGTATTCCGTCAGCAGAGGCAGCGGAATATCATAATGAAACATCGTCACAATCGGTTCCATTCCGGCTGCAATCACTTCCTGAATTACTTTGTCATAGAACTGCAGCCCTTTTTCATTGGGCTTAAGCTCATCCCCGCGAGGGAAAATCCGCGGCCAGGCGATCGAAAACCGAAAGCTGTTCATGCCCATCTCTTTTAATAAAGCAATATCTTCTTTATAGCGATGATAGAAATCATTGCCATAACGTTTCGGATAATACCCTTCCTGATCGGCAACCGCTGCGGTTAACGTCGCCAGAGTATGTTCATTCTCCACTAATTTTTTTCGATAATGTACCCGATCCAGTTTGGCATTGTACCGATGAATATCCGAAGTGGAAAGACCGCGCCCATCAACATCATAGGCCCCTTCCATCTGACACGCAGCTGTCGCCCCGCCCCAAAGGAAATCCTCCGGAAACTTAAATCTTTCTTTTTCCATTCTTTACCCTTCCCTTTTCACTTCGTTCTGATTCACAATCAATTCGTATAATTCTATCAATCGTTTTATATTGTTGATTTCACACATCGTCGTCATTAAATGATCCTGAGCATGGGTAAACAACAGGGAAGATTCATGAACGATACCGCGTGCCTCTTCCTGGATCATCTGCGTCTGTGCCTGATGGGCCTTCAAGATTCCTTCGCGATCTGCTTGTTCCAGCTTGCGGTAAGCTTCCACAAATTTTTTTTCTTTAGCATATTGAAAAGCCTCATCTGCCATGGTTCTTGCGTTGCCGGAATGCAGAATAATCTGCATTGCCATCTGATTTAAGTCAATATCAGAAGATTCTAAACGTTCATCATCAGTATAAGTCATTTTGATATTCCTTTCTTTTTTTGTTGAAGCTACCTTTAATCCAATTGATCCAACTGCAGTTCGTTTTGCTCCTCAGCAATTCTTTGTTTCTCATAAACCTTAAAGAACGGATACCAGGTTGCCAGATAAAGGATAAACAAGATGACGTAAACAAGAACTGCACGCAAATCCTCCGTGATCATAACACTCGACAAAGGGGCAGGAATCTGTCCGACTTGAATCATTTTAGACGGTATATTCAGCAGACCACTGCGCATTGTAAACCAAACGACCAACGGGCCAGTAATCGAATTGATCCACATAGGCACCATCAGCAGCGGATTCATAACAATCGGCGCACTGTACATAATCGGCTCATTAATATTGAATATCGAAGGTAAAATCGTCAGCCTACCTACTGTCTTTAAGCTTTTTGATTTAGAGAAACACATCAGCAAATTCAAAGTCAAGGTCGCTCCCATTCCGCCCATCGTAATCAGACCGGCTGTGAATACCGCTTCATTGGTGGCGATGTTCATCGGTGCCAGACCCGCCTCCACCGCTGCGATATTAGCTGCAATGCCAGCCATAAAAATCGGGGTCTTTACACCATTCCACAGCCAGTGAGAAATGCCCAGGGTGTAGAAAAATGTCATTAAGAAAATTAACAGAACAAACCCCGGCAAAGTCTGGCCAAAATTCTGAATAGGGGAAAACAGCAGGAGAACCAAAGCAAACAGGTCGATATTTAAATAGAAGGTCAGGAAGACAGTCAGTCCAATCGAGGTGATAATCGGGATAATATTCTGAACCCATCCGATCACAAAATCCGGCAGACTTGAATTACTTAATAAGTTGAGTTTACCTACAAGATGGAAAAGAATGGATACCATATAGCCTGCAGCAATGCCTACAATGATCCCGGTTGGGCCAAAGCGATTAAATTCAACGGTGAACATCCCATTGGCATCCAATACCGGTTTAATAAACATAATGAAAACAGAGATGGCGGTTAAACCGGCATTGATCGTATATTGTGTATGACCTAATTTTTCCATCATTTGATTAGCGACCATGAAGGCTGTCAATAACCCCAGCATGCCGAAAGAGAAGTTGATGATCCGAATAAAGTTGGGCAAAGCCGGAATATATGAACGCAGAACATTATACAGATGAATACAGGATCCCGTCAGAATAAAGGGGATAATCTTCTGCATGGAACTGGATAATGCAGCTACAACCGGTTTTTGCGAAAATTTATTCATTGTTGGTGTAAATGAATTTGTCAGCCAATTCATAAATCGTTTCATAAGTTATTCTTTCCTCCCTTACAGATCGTTTTGCGTTTGATGCTGGTATAATTCAACTGCCAGCTCGATGAGTTTTCCTCCATCCAAGCTGCCGTAGACTTTCTGGGGAATGACCCCGACCGCAACGTTATACGGCTTCGCTAATTCCGTGAATTTCGCTTTGAAATTTTCATAGTGCGGCGCCAATAACAGCACGTCAATTTTTGGCAGATACAGGACAGCTTCCGTTTCACTTTTAGCCTCAATTTTGATATCAAGACCTTTCTTCTTAGCCACCTTCCGTGCTCCCTGGGCTAAAAATCCGCTGGATAAACCGGCTCCGCAGCACAATAGAACTTGAATGGGTTTTGTGTTTTTTTCCATTGATATACTCCTTTCCCATCTCGCAAAATCATTATAATTTGTCTGTGAATTTGTCTCAACTTGACCTTTGCCCGCTGAAGTGCACAAGGATGACTCAAGTCAGAATACTTGCACGCTGCGGTGAAACCAGTTAGATTGAATAAGATTTTTATTTTCTATATAATAAGGCTAACGAACGGCGGTGAGACGATGGCGATGAACAAAAAAAAGACCCTGCTGCTTTATTTATGGGAGCGGAATTCCTTTTGTACAGCTTCAGAATTGGCGGATGTATTAGATGTTTCCATTCGCACTGTTAAAATGTACGTGAAAGAAATCAATACGCTCGCACATCATAAAGTGATACTTTCATCCAATAAGGGATATACCGCATTAAAAATCAACGATCTTGGCTTTCTCGATGAACCGCAGACGCTGGCATTCAGTTATTCAGAACGTTCCATCTATATCATTAAAAAAATTCTGATTGAACATAAGCCGCTCAACACCTTTGATCTTTGCGATGAATTATTTATCAGCTATTCAACTTTAAAAAGTGATCTGGCGAAAATGAACACGCTTTATCAAATCTTTCATATCCATTTTTCTACGCAAAACGATATTATTCAAATTAAAGGATCCGAAAAAGATAAACGGGCTTTATTATCCAGTATTATTCGCCAGGAAACCAATAATCGGATTCTCGATCTTGCCGCATTGAAAAAATCCTTCAATCCTACAGAAATTGAAAAAATATCGCAGATTCTCAATGATTTTTTCAAGAAGGACACCTTCAATCTTAATAATTTTTCATATACTAATCTGCTTTTGCATTTTGCGATCCTCATTGAGCGCGTAAAAACAGGTCATTATTTATCTGAGATCCGTGAAATTATGATTAAGAATCCCGAAGAGCGGAACTTGGTCAATCAGCTTTCGGCCCGGATAGAGCATGATTTCAGCATTCAGTTGAACACTTACGAAAAAAATGAAATTTATATCTTCTTTAAAACAAATATCAATTATCTTATTGATTCCAACTATGCAAAGCTAAGAGAATTAATTGGTGAAGATTATCTCACTCAGATTGTTAAGATCCTTGAAGAAATATCGCAGCTTTATTCGATTGATCTGAATCATGAAAGTTTTATTATTCCCTTTGGTCTGCATATCAAATCGCTGATTACGCGGGCTTCCTTAGGCAAGTACAATCGCAATCCTCTATCGGAGAAAATAAAACAGGATTGTCCGATCATTTATGATATCGCTATTTTTATCGCTCTGCGTCTTTCGGAAATCTATCAAGTTGAAATCCCTGAAGATGAGATCGCCTTTATTTTTCTGCATGTCGGTACAGAAATTGACCGTCAGAATACCGAGAATGACAAACTCCATTGTATCTTGCTTTGTTCAGATTACCTTGGTTTGGAAAAGAAAATTTATCATCAGCTCATGCAGGAATACGCCGATGAGATCCTCATTGAAACTATTGTTTCCAGTTATGAAGAATTGAAACAGCATCATTTTGATCTGTTAATCACATTCCTTGAGGATGAACGAAATTATGAATATCCTTTCCTTTTACTGCTTCCTTTCCAGCTTGACAAACAGAAAAACGAAATTCGTGAAAAAATTTATGAAATCCAGCAGACCAAAAAGAAAGCTCTGATCTTTAATCACTTCGATCATTACTTTCATTCAGATTTATTCTTGGTTATGGAGGATGTTAGTCAGGATTATGTAATATCGACGCTCTGCGATCAGATGGAACGACTGGGCTTCATCGCCGCTTCATTTAAGACCTTTGTCAACGAACGGGAAAGAGCGTCATCCACAGCCTTTGGCTGTATTGCAATTCCGCATTCAGTTCACATGGATGCCTATCAGACTAAAATCGGCGTTGCCGTGAGCCGCAGCGGCATTGTTTGGGGAAATAACGTCGTCAATATTATTTTGTTGATTGCGATCAACAAATATGATAAACAAGTTCTTTTAACTATCAATGAGTTTATTTTATCCATGTTTGAGAATCAGGAGATCCTCACCTTGGCCAAAAACACTTCCACTTTAGCTGAATTTAAAGATATTATACTGACTAACCTTTAAAATACGCTGTCCCCGACGTCAATCAATTCAAACAGAATACACCTGTCTTCGATTCCTCATCCAGCATGGCCTAACAAAAAATGTCCCGGATTCCAGCTTTTAGACTTTAGCTGAAAAATACCAGGACATTTTTATATTGATCTTTATTTCTTAACCCTTCCAGTTTTTCGCGGCCAGTACAATCAGGTCTTTGGCCAGATCCAAACCGATGGAACTGTTGATCATCAGATCATAGGATTCACTGTCGCCCCATTTTTTATCCGTGTAATACTCATAATACGCTTTGCGCTCTTTATCCGTCCGCAGGATCAATGCTCGGATATCCCGTTCCTTGCGATTATAAAATGTTTTTACCCGCTGAATTCGATCCGGCAGCGGTGCGTTAATGAAGACGCTGCAGATGTTTTGTCCGTGCAGAACATAATCAGCGCACCGCCCGACAATGACACAAGGCTGCACCGCCAGCTGCTGAATGATCTCGGATTGGGTCATGAATACCTGAACGTCAATCATCTGCGTCAAACTGAACAGCGGATTGCTTAGCACAGAACGCTTCATTTCCTCATTTTTGACAACCTCTTCAGAAAACCCCGTCTTCTCTGCGGTCATCGAAATTACTTCTTTGTCATAATACGGAATCTGCAGCGTTTCCGCTACTTGACGTGCAACATCGCGCCCGGCTGAACCATATTGCCGGCTCACTGTAATGATTGGTAATCCCATGTTTCTTCCCTCGCTTCTCCCTATCTTGATAATCTCATTGTAACAGGGCGGAAATGAATGTCAACTGAAAGAAAAGACCCGCTTTGCAGCAGGTCTTAATTGAGAATCTTTAAATGCACAGTGATTGGATTTAAACTGGGGCTTGCGTTTTCGATTTGGCTTTCCCAGATGTGCGCCGCTTCGGCTTTTCATTTTTTTCCAATTCTGAACGGAAATAATTCAAAATCTTTTCCAGACTTTCGATCATCACTTCTTCTTTTTCCAGATCCAGATCGGCAATGCAGCTGTCCACCATTTCTTCATGGAATTGATGATGAATCCGCAGCACTTCATTGGCCTTGCCGGACAGCAGCAGTCTGACTACCCGCTTGTCCTGCAAATCCTTGCATTTTATGATATACCCTTTGCGGACCAGCGAATTCACGGCGACGCTCAAAGTCCCTGGGGTCACCATTTGCAGTCGGGCAACGTCACCTAATGTCTTGGTTTCACTTTTCTCAACATTTTCTAAAATATGAACTTCCGTCATTGAAAGCGTGACACCCTGATGTTTCATATACTGTTCTTCAATAAATAAAATATGGTTAAATACTTCAACCAGCAAACCATTGACTGTTTCGCGAACACGACTCATGATGCCACCCCCGTCGTGTCCATTGTAGCCTTTTCTTTCAGACTCTGTCAAGGTTTATCCGCGCTTTATTCCTGTTTGATCAATTGATTTCTAAGCTTTTGAATGATTCGTTTTTCTAACCTTGAGATATACGATTGGGATATGCCTAACTGATCCGCGATGTCCTTCTGCGTTAATTCTTCATGGTTAATGCCATACCGCATTTCCAGAATCATCCGCTCATTGTCTTTCAATTTGCTCATGGCTTTCAACAGCTGCCGTTTATCTTCTTCCGCATAAAAGCTTTCTGCGACGATATCGCCTTCTGTTCCAAGAATATCGGATAACAACAGTTCATTACCGTCATAATCGACATTCAGCGGTTCATCAAATGAAATCTCTGTTTTTCGACGGCTTTTCTTGCGCAAAAACATCAGAATTTCATTTTCAATGCAGCGCGAAGCATACGTCACTAATTTTATATTCTTATCCCGTTTGAATGTGTTCACGGCTTTGATCAGACCGATCGTCCCGATGCTGATCAGATCCTCCATAAAAATCGGATTCGTCTCATAGCGTTTGGCAATATAAACAACTAAGCGCAGATTATGCTCAATCAGTGTATCCCGGGCCTGCTGATCACCATTCTCCAAAGCAATCAGTGCCGCTTCCTCCTCATCGCGGGCTAGCGGATGCGGCAGGACGTCATTACCTTGAATAAAATAGACCAGACGGCTTCGCTTTCCGAACAGAAAAATCTTTAACTTCAATAACCAACGTTTCATTTCTATCCTTGACCTGTAAACAGCGTGACGTTAAGCAGAGCATCATAACCGCAGTCGTTCAGTGTTTCACTGAAGGCCAGCCAGACCGGCTGCGAACAACCACCCTGAATCTGCAGTGAAGCCGGAATGGCCGCCACCTCACGAACACCGGCAATGGTTTGAATAGGAAGTACACGAACCGGCTTCGTTGCCAGCCGACATTGGATTTCATGCGTGCAGAAAATAAGCGGCCGGCCTTCGATCACAGCACTGTTGCCGGAATCTAAGTAGCCGGATAAAGCTAATTCACAATCCCCTGCCCGTAACGTGACCGGATATAAAAAAGCCGTTTCTGACAATCCTTGACCGATTTTCCGCTGAATCATGAAATCCCAAAGCAGTAAGATGCCGGCCGCCACCAGCCATTGCCAGCAAGAAGCGGGTAAAAATAGTTGAAAATGAACAAGGGATCCCTGCCACAATTTCATCAATCCAAATTCCAGCAGAAAACGCATACCCAAGGCAAAGACGGAGGCCTGTAAGCCGAATGAAAAAATGGCTAAAACGCTGATCAATTCTATAATGGCACAAATCCAGATCGCTCCCTCAAACCAGCACATACAGGCCGTTAGGGGAGCCAGAGGACTCAGTATCAACAGCTTTTTCAACCGTACTGGCCGGCGGCAAAGCCAAGCTGAACTCAACCATACAGAACCGTTCAAAATCGTTCCCAATATTACGGTTACTTCCACATAACTGTTCACGCTTTTCTCCTTTCTCTACGTTCTATGATAGAAAAAGAGCTGAGCATTTTTTGTCGTTTTGCCCACCTGGTCTGTGAAAGTTCATTTCAGATAGTTCCGAATAATAGATCAGAGATTTCTAGTGCGAACCTAAGGTAAACATAGAATCCCTGGGAGGTTCGCACCAGAAATATGTGAAAAATGAGGAAAGAGTTGCAAGTAAAATGGTTATTCGCTATTATAGAAGTAAGATAAGAATCACCTAAATATCAATTAGTTTCTTATTCGCTGTCGCATCGCTCACAGGCGGTGCGTGGATTGAAATTGTTATATTCTTAACAAAATCAAGAAATTTCTGGTCGCATAGCTCACAGGCGGTGCGTGGATTGAAATAACATGACAGAAGATGATATTAAAGGCTATGTTGTCGCATCGCTCACAGGCGGTGCGTGGATTGAAATCCCGTCAGTAGTTAACTCAGTTAAGCCTGTCGGGTCGCATCGCTCACAGGCGGTGCGTGGATTGAAATATTATAGAAATCTATTTTAACGGAAAACGAGCTGAGTCGCATCGCTCACAGGCGGTGCGTGGATTGAAATTATTTTGCCTATCGTCATGCGCTCTGTTGCCGTTGGTCGCATCGCTCACGAGTGATGCATGGATTGAAATTTGCCATGGATTGGTGGAAAAACCAGTTTAATCAAGTGCATCGCTCACAGGCGGTCAGCGTGGATTGAAATCACAAAAACCCTGCTGCGGTTTTGGATAAGAATGTCGCATCGCTCACACTACAAGGATAAAATATACAGAAAAAGAGGACTGATCATCCTCTTTTTCTGTTTGTATTTCAACACGTTGATTAAATATTTAAAAATGATAAATCTAGCTTAGTTATATAAACCTCCGTAAATGACATAGGCAGCACAATTAGAATCACACCTCTTGAATCAAAATGAATCTGTATTATCTTTTAATAGAACTTCCTTTCCCCATTTCGTGTTTTGTAATGCTTTAAATATCAGCCAGCCTAACATACCTCCTGCCACATTCATAATCAAATCATCAATATCTGCAGAACGGCCAATGAAATACTGCAAAACTTCTATAAATAAAGAACTTCCTGCAAGACTCATTAGGCAGATTCCTGCTTTGCGGCATTGAGGTAAGCATACGGGGATGAAAAAGCCTAGGGGAACAAACATTGCAATATTCAATAATAATTGCTCGATCATTCGCGCAAATCCCATTTGATAGGTTTCCTGTATCCAAACAAACGGAATAAAATTAACAAGATATACAGGTGGAAGAAACGCATAAGGTCCAAACATGATAAGGTCAAGACCCACGGTTGCAAAAAATACCAAAAGCCCATAAGCGACTAGTCCCCAAACCATCAGTTTACGAATTTTTGTACGATCAGTACGCCTGCGATATCTGCGCGTGAAAAACCAGGCAGCTAAACAAGAGATCGGCACACCGATAATCGAAATTCCAATAACCATTCCCATATGCTTTATACCCCTTCAAATTAGAATCTTATTATACTCTCAAAACCAGACTTTAAAATGACTGCTATCCAAATGATAAAGTGACAGTTCAGTCACACGAAAAAAAAGAACGGCGTTAACCGTTCCTTGAAATTCAATTATTCGTCTTCCGTCTCCAAGAGGCCATAACCTCCGCTGTTACGTTTGTAGACGACCGCAATTCCGTCCGTTTCTTCATCCGTGTAGATAAAGAAGGAATGTCCCAGCATCTCCATTCGCATAATTGCTTCTTCCAGATCCATACGCTGAGCTTTGACTGTTTTAGTTCTGACAGCGATATCTCCTTGATCCAGCTTTACATTGTCCTGTTCAACAAAGCTGAGCGCCAGTTTTTCACGATGGCGGCGGGATAAGCGTGTTTTCTGGCGGCGAACCTGATCTTCTAACTTATCAATCGCCAGATCAATAGCCGCATATAAATCTTCATGTTCAACTTCTGTTCTCAAGATTCCTACTTTGGTAGGGATCGTGACTTCAATTTTCTGTGTGAGAGGATAAGTGCGTACAACAACACGGGCTCTTGTTTCCGGATCAATTAACAGATATTTGTCTAAGAAAGATAATTTCTTTTCAATTTTCTGCCTCATTCCTTCCGTGATGCTGACATTTTTTCCGACAATCTCAAATTTCATGGATAATTCCTCCTTTGATGTACTTTTAGTATAAGCTGTTCCAAAGAAAAAAATCAGTCTTTAAACGTCTCTACTTTCGTGTTATACTGAAAGCGTAAGGGCTGATTTCTGTAAATCAGCCCCTTTTTCTTACATTTATGATTTTAAAACTTGGCGCAGAAGCTTTAAGACATTATCATAGCCAATCGCTTGGCACTCCATTTCTGAGAAGCCCTGCGTTTTCAGACCCTTGATCAGATTCTGCGCCTGAACGGCACTGGCAAGATCGCTGCCCATGGATGTCGCATGATCTTCAAAGAAATCCATAAAATCAAATCCGACTGCAACATGCTCCACTCCGACTAAATCCGCAATATGACGGCCATGGGCAGCCAGATGCAGCGCATCCTGATTTTCAGGATTGGCATCAATGAAATTCTTCGCTGCATTCAAACCGATCACACCACCCTTGGCGGCAATCGCCATGATCTGCTGATCAGTCAGGTTGCGGTGCACTTCGCAGAGCACACGGGTATTGGAATGAGTGGCGATCAGAGGACCGCGCACAATCTCAACCATATCCCAGAACGTTTTTTCATTTGTATGTGATACATCCAGGATCATTCCCAATTCATCCATCTTTCGGACAGCTTTGCGGCCTTCTTCGGTTAATCCGCGCGTCACAGTCCCCTTTACGCCGGTGGCCAGCGCATTTTCATCATTCCAGCACAAGGAAGCAATGCGAACTCCCTGATCATACAGCCATTGAATTTTTTCCTCAGCCTGATCCCGGATTCCGCACATGCCTTCTACAGTCATCACAACATGCGGTTTTCCGGTTTCTTCCAGATCCGCTTTGGATTTTACCCACGTAACGGCATCCAAATTTTCTTCAATTTCCTGACGGGTGGCTAAGACCATTTTCTGCATTCGCTCCCAGTCTTCTGATCCTTCAAAATAACTGGCAATGCCTACGCCAAGAACTTCACCCTGCAGTAACTTGGGCAGATGCTCCTCTTTCAATACGTGCATTTTTCCCTGTTCGTGCTTGCGCAGGATGTCCCAGCCGATATCGGCATGCAAATCAAAAATTCTCATTTTTTTCCCCTTTCAAGCAGCGGATGCTGCTTCCTTTAACTGATGCTTGGCTTCCCATTCAATCAGTTTCTTTTTCAATCCTTCCATAACAATAAGCATGGAATAAGTATCCAGTCCACAGTATTGCAGCAAGTGATCACGAATAGCCTGATGGTCGGTTTCCGTGTTGTTCTGATCCAGATTGCGCCATTGAACCACGGCGTCCATCCCCTGATGAATATCCAGCTTCTGATAGGTTAAATTCTCATCAAATAACGGCAGCAGGGTCTTTAATGAATAGTAGCCGCGCATCCGCGTATCGTAAAACAGGCCGGCCTGAAACGGAAAAGCTAAATCAACCATACGGGCATGGATTTTCATCAAGGGCTTTGCCCGATCCGGAAAACGAGCAGCCAGCTCCTGCAGCCGGATCTTCTCCGCTCCTTCGGCATTATAAGCGATCACGCTGCCTCTGGACGGCAGATCGTTTAACAATTTTTCAACAAAGTCTCTCCGACAGTCATGGACGCCGATAAATTCCCGATGAATCAAAGTCCCGTCCGCTTCTAAAATATGCAGAGAATACTGAAATGGCAACACCTGATAGCTGCGCATTCCTTCATAGGGCGGCACAGCATACGTTTCCCATTCAAAATCCAGGAAACAGTACGGATATTCCAAAGTACCGTCAAACCAGGTCTTCAAACCAAAGTAATCAAGGTAACAGCCGCCGTTTTGAGCAGCCTTGATCTGGGCGAACTGCTGGCGGGTGCCTTCTAAGCGATCATAATCCGCATCCTGCAGTTTTAATCGACCTTCCGCCGCCATCTGATTTTTATATTGAGATGAAACCAGGGTCAGAATTGAATCCGCCTCCAGCTCTTTTTCCGCTGCGAAACAGCGCTCATAATAAACGCATTTATTGCGTCGGGTACAGCGATTGGTTTTTACCGAGTCCGGTTCCCCCTGATCCAACAGCTGATCCATTTGATCAAGAAGAAGCTGAACCTCGGTTTTTTGCTTTTCAATGGCGTCGGCGACTTTTCGAGCAGGGTTCCCTGAATCATTGTAAAAGCGATCAGAAATCAAAAAAAGGGCTTGCGGATCTAATTCTTTGCCTCGAATATAATCAGGATTGAGATGAATGATATAAAACTGAACGATAGAAATGCCCAGCTTCTCCAACACCCAGTTGTTTAGCATATAGCTGAACGCTTCATCTTCTTTCGGCAGATGACCGCCGTAAAGAAAATAGACCTCCCACCCCGCGCTTCCGTGATGCAGAAATGGAATTTTAACGCGCAGCTGATTGTATTCAAAACGTGCTGAAACCAGCCACTCCTGTTGATTGAGAGCCGCCATCGCAAGGGAAGGATCATCACCGCGAATACCGCGAAAATGTTCGTTAATTTTTAATTTCTGGCAGGCCAAACCGGTCAGATCTTCATCCATTCTCACAAAAGGAGAAAAGGGTGGTGTCGGTTCTTTTTTTGACAGCCAGAAATATTTCGGACATCGCTTAAATTTTTTACAATCTGAAATATGAACCATGAATAATCACCTTTTTGATTATATCATTCCCCATCAGGCAATCCAAGAAAAGTTTTTGTCAGCAGTATCGTCAAGCATGAAACGTCCAGAAGAAACATTCAAAATTCACACTGACTTTTATTCTGACCATTCAAAATTCCTCCTATAGCTGATCGTATTTTGTGCTTTTTCCTCTGGCTTTCTCCACCGGGTATTTTTCACGGTTCTTTTCCAACTTCTGCAAAATAATCGTTTCGGCATCCACACCCAGCTTTGCGCTCATCAGCAGGCAATAGTTCATCACGTCTGCCAGTTCCTCACAAACCTTTTGCTGATCAAACTCGGCATTCCATTGGAAACATTCCAACAGTTCACCCACTTCAATCGCAATTGACTTGGCCAGATTTTCCGGACTGTGAAATTGATCCCAATCGCGTTCTTCATTAAATTTTATAATTTCTGCTAATGCTTTCTTCATACATCCACCTCATCCTTTCAAGTATATCACGGCTATCGTGAAAAGGGATATCCCTGATCCTTTTTCCCGGCAAAAAAAGGCGCTTCTTCGCGCCTTTGTTCTTTCTGTGCTGGTTTAGGCTTCAATGCAGAACTTTCCGTCTTTGAAGAAAACAACTTCCGTTCCATCCGCATGAACACCCGTGATCTGCATATCGTCGCTGCCGAACATGAAATCCACATGGACCATTGAGAAATTACAGCCTTTGGCCTTCATTTCTTCTTCACTCATGTCCTGTGAGCCTTCCATATTCATCGGATATGCCCGGCCCAAAGCGAGATGACAGCTGGCATTTTCATCAAATAAGGTATTATAGAACAAAATTCCAGACTGGGAGATTGGGGTATCTACATCGATCAGCGCGACTTCACCAAGATAAGCGCTGCCTTCATCAAATTCAATCAGGCTGGCCAAAGCGGCTTCTTCTTCCTCCGCATGCCAGCGCACAGCTTTGCCCTGTTCAAATTCAATCCAGAAGTTCTGAATCAGCTTGCCCTGATAGCTCAGCGGCTTGGTTGCCTGAACGCGGCCTTGAACGCCCGTTCTTTTTGGCATTGTAAAATTTTCTTCAGTCGGCATATTGGGATTAAAGACAACACCATGCTGGGATTTTTCACAGCCGCCTTCCCAGATATGACCTTCCGCCAACTCCACAACCAGATCGGTTCCCTTTTGGTTTTTAAAATGCAGGGAAGCAAACTGCTGACGATTCAGCCAGTCGTTGTGAGCGGACAGCTCCTGGTTATGTTTTTCCCATAGAGCGATCGGATCCTGATCCTTTTGGATGCGCACGGAAGCCAGAATGGCGTTCCACAGTTTTTCCACGGCCGCTTCCGGCGTTTCGTCCGGAAAGACTTTCAGCGCCCATTCCGGATTCGGGATCGCGATGATCGACCACTGACCTTCATTAGCCATCGTGTAATTTTGGAACTTCTCCAAGGCTTTGCGCCGCGCCGCAACAACCTGCTGCACCTTTTGTTGATCGACGTCTTTCATTATTCCAGGAATGCTGGAGTCAATGTTCAAAATGCAGTAGCCGCGGTCAACAAATTCCTGTTCCCGCGCCACAAGCCAATCCGGCACACGCTGAAGCACCGCGGTATCCGCGTAATCATAATCGAGCTTTGTGAGCTGATCATCCTGCCACAGCACCACCACTTCGCCTGCACCTGCGCGATAGCCTTCTTCAACACACAGCCGGACAAACGGCGCTGAATCCACCTGCGCTTTAATCACCAGCAGCTGTCCTTTCTGGACATGAACGCCCAAGCGGACAGCCAGTTCAGCATACTGGCGCAGACATTTTTCTGAAATCAAGGTTATTCCTTCTTTCTGTTCTGTTAGTTTCCGTGAGAGATTGGCAGCATTGCCGCACCGATAATTCCCGGTTCTTCCAGCTTGGCTGTTTCAAAGAGCGTATCCCGCATCGGGACATGCACAAGATTCTTGAAATTCGCAACAACTTTATCCATAAATACGTCTTTGGACTGCATCATGCCGCCGCCGATCACAAACATCCACGGATCCGCAATATGCGCGATGACTGAAAACATCACAGCCAAATCATAGGCCATATTATCCACAATCGACTGCGCCTGCGGATTGCCTTGTTTTGCCAGATCAAACACATCCCCGGCATGCCGGATCTGATCCCCGAACAGCGCTTTACCCTTACGGGTAATCGCCACTCCGCTGGCTTCATTTTCCACAGCGCCGATATTCAAATGATTGATCTTTTCGCGGTTGCGGTCAATGATAATATTGGCGATTTCACCTGCGTGACCATGCTTGCCGCTGACAACTTTGCCATCGACGATTAAGGCGCCGCCGATACCGGTCGAAATCGTGACATAATAGACGACCGGCAAGCCCTTTCCAGCCCCGACTAACGCTTCCGCTAGTCCGGCAACATTGGCATCGTTGTCAACATAAGCCGGCATATTGAAGTTCTGCGTCAATTCCGCCGCAATAGGATATTGTTCAAAACCCGGCAGGTTGGTCGCCATCAGCATTTTTCCGTTGATTGTATCCACCGGCCCCGGCACCCCGACGCCAATCCCCTCACATTCAGTATACCCCGGAATTTCCCGGATCATTTCCATCATGTTGTCCATGACCTTCCGCGGTCCCTCCTGAGCCAGCGACGGACGTTTGACTTCTGCCAAAACAATTCCATCACGCGTAACTTTGGCAACGCGGACATTCGTTCCCCCTAAATCAATTCCTAAATATGTTTTCATACTCTAGGTCCTCCTTAGATTTAATTATAGCGAAAGCTGCAAGGGGTTACAACTAAAGACCGCATCGAAAAGTCAGGTTTTTCAGTGCGGCGCTGGAAGTCCAATAAACAAACCAATTTTTCCATACATAATCAATCATTCATTCACTGCTCAGTTTTAATCCTTCATAACAGGATTTCAGACATCCATCAGTTTAGTGTTGATCAAGCTTTGTTTGAACGAACTTATCAATGTAGTCAACCGTTTGCATTTTTTCACTCAAATCATCCACAATGTCCTGAATTTTCACATCTCCTTTACCATTTTTCCAATAAAAAAAGCTGTTTTTCTTTCAAACGGAGGCAACGTGATTTCCGCTGCTCCTAAATGAAAATACAGCTCTTTTTTTGATTTTTTCCGGATTGATTTCCAGTTTCTTTCAGTCTGTCTAGATCGCGAGTTTCTGTCTTTCAGAATTTTATATAATCCTGCAACGCTGCCGTTTGTAACTCAAACTTTTGTCCTCACTCGCAAATTTCAATTCTGACCTGATCGGCATCTTGGTTTTTAAAACTGGTTTCGCTTATTTTCAAACCTGATATTGATTTAACCTTATTTATAAACAGGCCGATTCTCGCATGATTAATGTGTCGACTCGGTCGTAATGAAAGCTGCAATGTCCTTGATCACCCGCTCATCCACAACCGCCTTCTGCATATAGTAAGTATTCGGATTCGCATCAAAGTCACCCGGCATCATCAAATGAGATAACCCCGGATAGCTGTGGAAAGTCCAATTTGATCGTTCGCCATAAGTGGCCTTCCATGTTTCATATTCCTGCAGCGGAACCTGATAATCTTCTTCTCCCTGCAGTACCAGAACTGGTTTCGTTATCGCTTCTGCCGTTTTAACCGGATCATAAGCAAGCAGATCTTTCCAATAAGCCGGATAAGCTCCTGCGACTAATTCGTCATCAGCTAACTGATCCAGCTGATTCAGCTTATCCAGCTCAGCCAAGGCTGCATCAACCGCTGCTTTTTCCTGATCTGTATTCATAAACTGAGCTAAATGAGCATATTGAAATCGCATTAATGAGGCTAAATCCGTTACCGGTGCAGCCATCATAATATAACCGGCAGCCTGCGGTGTTTCCGCGGCGACGCGGGGAATGCATAACCCACCTAAACTATGACCCAAGACATAGATTGCAGCGGAATCCACTTCTGGCTGCCCGGCCATGAATTCAACAATATCCACGGCATCCTGGACTGTTTCCTGATCAACCGTCAGCTGTATATCAGCGGCACAATCTGCGCCATAAACATAGGTACGCTTGTCATAACGAAGGGTTGCAATCCCCTGTTCAGCCAGACGATAAGCGATATCCTTAAAAACGGTATTGCCGTAAATTGTTTCATTGCGGTCATTCGGCCCGGAACCGTGAACCAGAATGATGACCGGAACCGGCTGTTCCTTGTTGGGCAATGTCAGCGTCGCCGGCAGATCCTTTCCATCCCGCATCGTGATTGTCAATTCCTGTTCACTCGCGCCTTCCGGTAATGTCAGGGCCGCAACATCACTTGGTTCAACATATTCCGAGAAATTAACGCCTGCGATTTGATCCTGATCGTCAAAGACGACATTAACACTTAAATTCTGATTTTCAAAAAGAACCGGGACCTGAACAATCTTGTAGGCACCCTGTTCGATCTCATTGGCTGTCTGAATTTCTTTCAGCGCCCCCAGTTGTTTCAATGAAGGTTCCAGAGAAGCCTGCAGCTGAGCCGCAGCTTTCTGCATTTGTTCATCGTAGGCAAAACCTTTTAACAGCTTTTCAAAATCGCCGGCTCCCAAGGTTTCTACATACGCTTTTGCAATTTCTTCGCGGCTGCCTGTCACTTTATCCGTAACCTCCGTTCCTGGTTCGTCGGTCTGTGTAGGCTCCGACGCTTTTTGACATCCGCCCAGAACAACTGCCATCAACATTAACCCGATCAATCCTTTTTTAACTGCTTTGTTCATTTTATTTTTCCTTTCTGATCTCCATCAATTAGATGTTTATCTAAATGAATTATAGGATCCTCTTCTGTCTTTGTCAATTCTTATTTTTCTTCTTTTCCATCTTCTTTCCTTTGACATACTGGCTGACTTTTAAGGTTTCCCAACGCGCGTATCTACTTTTAATAGATTCCTCATTTCAACTCAATTCCCCCAAAGTAAAAAAACTCCGTCTGTAAATCAGACAGAGTGGTGTTGTCTATAATTTCGTTTTGATATTTCGGCTAAGCTGTCACTTCTTCAGCATCACAGGCATCAACGCCAATTAAATCATGATGCCGGGCCTTCGTTACTTTAACCCAGGCAAAGGTCCCCGGCTGATAGCTGCGGGAGCTTTTAAACTTGATCAGTCCGTCAATTCCGTCAGGCGCACTGTGGATGCCGCGGCCATGGTAATAGCCCGTTAGTCCATCCTGGTTCTCAATCAGAACTTCCAGTGTCTTGCCAATCAACGCTTCACCATTTTCCTGCGCAATCTGATTTTGAACTGTCATTAACCGTTCCAATCGTTCATCCATGATTTCCTGGGAAATCTGACCTTCCATGGTATATGCTGGAGTATCCTCCTCATTGGAGAAAGTGAAAGCACCCAAACGATCCCAACGAACTTCCTGAATAAAATCAATCATTTTCTGGAAGTCTTCTTCTGTTTCCTGTGGGAAACCAACGATCATCGTTGTCCGCAGGACTGGCATTTCATAATTCTCCCGAATCAGTTTCACCGTCCTCAGAATACTTTCCACGCTGCCGCGGCGATTCATCAGCTGCAGCATTTTATCGCTGCCATGCTGAACTGGAATATCGAAATAAGGAATCACTTTCTTCAGATCCTTTATGCCTGTAACAAATTCATCATCAATTTCATCAGGATACAAGTAAAGAACACGAATCCAATGCAGTCCTTCAATCGCATTCAGTTCCGTCAACAGATCCCAAATCCGCCGCCGGCCGTAACAATCAGTGCCGTAGCGGGAGGTGTCCTGAGCGATTACGACGAGTTCTTTTACCCCCTCGGACGCCAGCTGTTTTGCTTCCGCAACCAGATCTTCAATCGGGAAAGAAACGTATCCGCCACGAATTCCCGGAATAGCGCAATATGAACAGCGATTATCGCAGCCTTCGGCAATTTTCAGATAAGCTGTCCATGGCTTGGTCGAAACTAATCGAGTATTCTTGCCATACCCATCCAGCACTTTTTCGCCTAAAACCTGCGTTAAAATCTGTCCCATCTTCGGATATTCGCTGATCGTCAGGAAATAATCAACTTCCGGCATTTCCGCCTGCAGATCTGCTTTGTAGCGCTGTGCCAGACATCCGGCAACAATCAGCTTCCGGCAGTTTTCATTTTTATATTCTGCCATTTCCAGAATCGTGTTGATCGCTTCCTCCTTAGCGGGTTCAATAAAGCCGCAGGTATTCACGATAATCGCTTCCGCCTCATGAACATTATGAACAATTTCATGACCGGACTGCCGCAGCAGCCCCATCATGCGCTCGCTGTCAACCAAATTCTTGCAGCAGCCTAAAGATACAACTCCTATTTTCATATTCAGTTCCTTTCTTTCTTTTTTATAATTCCTACATCGAGATCGCTGACATTATAACATAAAAGCTTGAAATTGCCATTTCCAGATTGTACCCCACCCGCTATTGAAGCCCAGTTTTCAACATTTCAGGATCAGATTATGGAGTTTATTATCTGACTTGACCTCGATAAACTATGCTACAATAAAGACAGAAATGGAGTGTGAATACCATGCAGATTCACCATAATAAACTGGTTCGCGACCGCATTCCCGACATCATTCGGGCTGAGCACCGACACTGTCAAACCCGCACCTTAACGTCCTCAGCGTATTGCACAGCCCTCAAAGCTAAACTCGTTGAGATGGAAGTTCAGAATGCCGAAGACCGCAAGGCACTGACTGAGGAACTGGCCGATTTAAGCGAAGTCGTAGATGCGGTTATCCGGCATTTTGCCTTGAATGAAGACGAGATCCAAACCGTCAAAAAACAAAAAGCGAATTCCCGCGGACGTTTTGAAGATCGAATATTCCTGGAATATGTTGAATCGGACGAAGGGGAATCAAACCAACTTTAGGTGAGGATGATTTCGCTAGTTAAATCCGTCATCCCCGCTTCAGAACACAAAAAAACGGCCTTCATGCCGTTATTTTTAAATGGTCGGGATGACAGGATTTGAACCTGCGACCCCTTCGTCCCGAACGAAGTGCACTACCAAGCTGTGCTACATCCCGATACCTTTTATATTATAGTCCGATTTAAAATATTTGCAAGACTTTTTTCATCGCTGAGCTGATAAACACGAACAATTTTTGCACAGAAATACAAGGCAGCGGTAAGTACGCAAAAAGTTTTACTTCTGTCTGTTTCCGAACTTCTGACCAGCCCAACAATTTTAGTTATATCAGATCTTTTAATTCTAACTGCGATATTGGAACTGCCATCTGGCCGATGGTTGTCTTTTCAAAGATGCCGTGGCAGTCGGCGCCAGACGTGATCATTAATCCTCGATCTTGACAATACTTTAAACAGGTTTGTGTCACAAAACGATCATGGGAGGGATACCAGCACTCAATTCCATCTAATCCCGTCTCCATGATCGTTGGCAAAATTTCCAGCAAAGCCGACGAAGGAATCACTTTTCCCGGATGTGCCAGGATTGCCTTCCCTTTCGCTGCGTGAATCTGCCGAACGACTTCACTAACCGAAGGAAAACCGGCGCAGCTGTAATCATGATGATATCGAGCATAAACCGAGAATCCCTGCCTGTAGTTCGCAACGATTCCTTTGGCCGCGAAATAATGCAAAGCCTTCCACCCGCCTAATTGTCGATCATAAGAAAATTGTTGGTATTCCTTCATGCTTACCGCTTCGCCCGCCTGTTCCATTTTTTCAATTAACAGCTCATTGACACGTTCCAAACGACCACAATTCGTTTCCACAAATTCATTCAACTGGCCGTCCTCTAAATCCATTCCGTACCCCAAAATATGAAAATTAATCCCCAGCTGCTGGGCGTCCAACTCCACGCCCGACAGACATTGAATCTTCCAGGCTTCACATTTCCGCAGACATTCTCGGCTACCTGAAAGCTGGTTATGATCCGTCACCGCAATCAGTCCAACTTGATTTAATTGTGCCTGATTCAGAATTTCATCAATGGTCATCGAACCATCTGAATACCAGGAATGAATATGTAAATCCGCGTTCATTGCCAAGCCCCCTTTTTCTTGTTTGCTGCCTAAAAAACAAGACTGGAAAATCACCTTTACTTGTTCTTTCCATTATAAGCGATGTCCATCTGGATGAACAGCCGAAGAAAATAAAAACAGCCGAAGCTGTTTCAATGTTTTGAGCTGAGATGCTGAATTAAAGCATCCATCGCCATGACATAACCATAATCACCAAAGCCGCACAGCTGTCCAAGACAAGCCGGCGCCGTTTTGGATTCATGCCGGAAACGCTCACGGGCATGAACATTGGAAAAATGGACTTCAACCGCAGGAATCGGCGCAATACTTTTGATTGCGTCATGGAGGGCATAGCTGGTATGCGTATAAGCTCCCGGATTGATAATCAGACCATCCATGTTCTCAAAGTAACACCGCTGAATGGCGTTGATCATCTCACCTTCGATATTGCTTTGAACGACTTCAATCTCGATTTCACGCCGCTTGGCTTCCGCTTGGATCATTGCTGTGATCTCGGCATAATTCCGTGCGCCGTAAACGCCTTGTTCGCGGATTCCGGTCATATTGATATTCGGACCGTTGACAACTAAAAATTTCATTTTCTTTTCCTCACTTGTCAAAACATTTTCGCCGCTGTGTCGATTGACGGAACAGCCGCTTCATCTCTTCTGTCTCTTCATTTTCCAGAACAGTCCGGAAATGCGCCAACTCGGCGGCAAATTCATCAATTTCTCGAACCAGATTCTGCTTGTTCATCAAAAACAACTCAGTCCATAACGATTCGTTAATCTTGGCAATCCGTGTCAAATCCCGGAAAGAATCACCGGTATAGTCAACCAGATGCGTGTTGTCACTGGTGTTCATTAGGGTCACAGCGATGACATGCGTCAGCTGACTGAGAAAACCGATCATCTTATCATGTTCCGCGGGACTGAGCACAGCGATATTCCGAAAATTCAGAGCTTCAGCCAATGACCTAACCCAGGCAATTCCAGCTTCGGTATTCGCCGCAGTAGGAGTAATAATGAAGTTCGCCGGTTCAAAAATGGAGCAGTCGGCATACTGAACCCCGCTGACCTCCCGGCCAGCCATCGGATGACTGGCAATAAATTCCACATCCGGACGCAGCTTTTGCTGAACCTGAGTGACAATTTGTTCCTTGACGCCGGTCACATCCGTGATGCGGGTGTTGGGGGCAAAGCTGTCCTGATGTTGATCAATCCATTCCAAAAGCGCCTGCGGATACAGGCCAAACACGATGCTGTCCGCCTGAGCTACGAGTTTTTCATCAAAACCCACGGCGCCCTCATCAATCCAGCCTTGTTCTAAGGCATAAGCAATGCTTTCAGGATTGATATCCAGAGCGCTGACGTGATAGCCTTTGCGCTTTAATCCCTGAGCGTAGCTGCCGCCCAAAAGACCTAAACCGATGATCAGAAAATGCGATTCCTCCTGCATGTTGTTAATTCTCCTTTATTTCAATACCCAGAGACCGTAAATCCGCAAAAAATCCAGGATACGATTTGGCAATGGCCTGTGCGCCTTCAATCGTAATCGGCCCCACTGCCATTGTTGCACCAATGGCCAGTGCCATAACGATGCGATGATCCTGATGGCCGCTGACAGTAACGCCGCCCTGCCAAGGTGTAGGTCCTTCGATCCAGACTTCACTTTCTGTGGAATGAATCCGGACGCCGACTTTACGGAGCTCGATTTCCATCGCTTCTATTCTATCACTTTCTTTATAGCGCAGGCGAGCCGCATTGATCATTTTTGTTTCACCCTGGGCAAAACTGGCCAAGACCATCAAAATCGGGCCGAGATCCGGACAGTTCTGCATATCGATGACCGAACCTTTTAACGCCGCAGGACGGAAAATAATTTCTTTTTCATTCACTTCCACGTTACCGCCCATGGCCCGAACGATATCCAGAATCTGCCGATCGCCCTGGCGGGAATCCGGCCGCAGTCCTAGGCAGCGAATTTCATGATTAATGCACCCCAGCGCCGCGTAAAAGCCAAGCTGGGAATAATCCGATTCCACCGTCGTTTCACAGGCGCGATAACGCTGACCGCCGGGAATCCGCAGCGTCAGTTCATCTTCAAAATAAGCATGAACACCAAAATCCTCAAGCATCTGCAATGTCAGCTCCACATAAGAGCGTGATTCAAACGGCGGTTCGATATGCAGCCGGGAATCTTCGCCGCAGCAGACTAAGGCAAACAACAAGCCGGAAATAAACTGCGAACTGATGTCGCCGCGCAGCGTAAACTCTCCTGGTTTGAGTGCTCCTTCAATTTCGATTCGTTCTTCCGTATGCGAATAAACCAGTCCCTGAGCCTGAAACAATTGTTCATAGACGGTCTGGGGACGCTTGAGCAGGCGATTCTGACCGGTAAAGCGCACACGCTGGCCAGTCAGCGAAAAGATCGGAATGAAGAAGCGCAGGGTTGAGCCGGATTCCTTACAGAAAATTTCATCGGTCTTTAACTGATGAAAATCCGGAATTCCCCAAACCCGCACATCGCTGCCATCCTGTTCAATTCGGGCGCCCAGTTTGCGCATACCGTCAATCGTCGTCAAGATGTCATCGGAATAATCAACATGATGGATCAAGCTTTCCCCCTGAGCCAAAGCCGCGCAGATGATCGCTCGATGCGCCATCGATTTGCTTGGGGGAATTGAAACGGTCGGCTGAGTGCAAATACCCGGAGTCATCGTTGCCTGCATTACAGCGATCTCCCTACCACCTGAGCAATCGCGCGGCCTTTTTCAATCAGCGAAGCAAACTTCGCCGGCTTCAATGACTGTGCCCCATCGCTCCACGCGCATTCCGGACAGGAATGGACTTCGATGATCAAACCGTCAGCGCCCGCCGCAATCGCTGCCAGCGACATCGCTTCGACTAGCTTCCAGTCCCCGGTCGCATGCGATGGGTCGATGATGATCGGCAGATGCGTCCGTTCCTTGATGATCGGTACAACGCTCAGATCCAGCGTATTGCGGGTGTATTTCTCAAAGGTCCGGATCCCGCGTTCGCACAGGATCACATTCTTATTGCCGCCAGCCATGATGTATTCCGCCGCCATGATCCATTCCTCAATCGTGTTCGCCAGTCCTCGTTTTAACAGCACTGGCTTATCGACTTTCCCCAATGCTTTTAACAGATCGAAGTTCTGCATGTTGCGCGCCCCAACCTGAATCAGATCGACATGCTCGACAAATTCATCAATCTTATCCGCACTCATCAATTCGCTGACAATCGGCAGACCGGTCTTTTCCCGGGCTTTGACCATCGCCAGAACACCTTCGGTGCCCATGCCCTGAAACGCATATGGGGAGGTTCTTGGCTTGTATGCCCCGCCCCGCAGCATCACACCGCCGGCATCTTTGACCTCTTGGGCGATATCGCAGATCATCGTTTCACCTTCAACCGAGCAAGGACCGCCGATCACCACGATCTTTTCATGACCGCCGACCTTTACGCCGCTGACGTTAATAACGGAGTCTTCCGGATGGAACATCCGGTTAGCCAGTTTATATGGGGCGGCAATGCGCGTAACCTCTTCCACCCATTCATTCGCCATGATCCGACGTTCATCCAGTTTCGCCGTATCACCGACTAAACCAAAAACATTGTAATTGGCGCCGGAAATCATGTTGACCTGAACGCCTTGTTTTTCAAAGTTTTTGATCAGTCGGTCAATTTCCGGCTGCGGTGTGTTCTTTTTTAATGTGATAATCATTTTTTCATTCCCCCTATTGAATTTGTATTCTCATCAATAAAGCCGTCGTTCTCGGTCTGCCAGCAGCGCCAGCATTCCTGTGCTGTCTGTTCAATGCTTCCGTTGTTGTCAATCTGTTGATCACAAGCACTCCGATACAGCTCAATCCGCTGATCGTATAACTGACGCAGTGCTTCACGGCTGGAGCTTAATGGCCGGCTTGGATCGGTTTCCAGCTGATCCAGGCTGCGATCCAAGAAATACACCTTGCCGCTTTGGCGCAGCCGCCGAACATTTTCCCAATCTTTGACGATCCCGCCGCCGGTGGCGATAATCTGTCCACTCTGCAGCGTCACCTCAGCCAGGATCTCAGCCTCAATCTGGCGGAAAGCGGCTTCGCCTTCCTGATCGAAAAACGCCCGAATCGGCATGCCGATCCGCTCAACAATCCGCTGATCAATATCGACAAGCGGACGGCTGCTGAGCTCCGCCAGTTTCCTGGCAATCGTACTCTTGCCGCAGCCCGGCATACCGATCAAAACAAGATTCATCTTTTCTCTGGCTAAATCCGCCGTCATTTTCAGGATCGCTTCCGAACTGACGGCTTTGCCGGTAAATGCCCGGATGGCTTCCGCCGCCTGCGCTGTCAGCATGCTCAACCCAGTCGCAGTTTTGCATCCGCGCTTCTGCGCCTCGACAATCAGACGGGTGCGATGCGGATTATAGATAACATCCGCCACGCTTTCCAACTGCGGAAAGTGATCCAGTTCTATCGGAATCCCTTCCTGATCTGGAAACATTCCTACCGGGCTGGTGTTGACGATCACCTGAGTGTCGCTGTGCTGTCGATAAGCTTCTTCATAGGTCAAGGTCTGCGCTGATGGATTC
Organism: Holdemania massiliensis; assembly: GCF_022440805.1. Lineage (NCBI taxonomy): Bacteria > Bacillati > Bacillota > Erysipelotrichia > Erysipelotrichales > Erysipelotrichaceae > Holdemania > Holdemania massiliensis. The sequence goes on from NZ_JAKNTK010000001.1 coordinate 2,750,424, forward strand.
CGCTTCACCTTGATGATGGATGAAGCCCCCAAATCCTCCAATACCGCATAAACGGCCTGGGCAGCCCCGCCGTTGCCCAACAAAATGACTTTCTTATCGCGAATCTCAATTCCCGCCTGTTCCAGCATGAACCGGCATCCATAATAATCGGTGTTTTTACCGATCAGGCGGCCATGATCATTGACGATCGTATTGACCGCGCCGATCCGGCGTGCTCGTTCATCGAGTTCATCCAGATAGGGGATGACCATCTGCTTATAGGGAATCGTGACATTCAGCGCCGCAAATTCTTTCGCTTTCATCAAAGCGTCCAATTGCTGAGGACTGACTTCAGTCAGCTCGTAGGCATAACCGCCCAGAGCTTCGTGAATCCGTTTGGAATAGCTGTGACCTAAATGTTCACCGATCAATCCCCGCCGCATGCGTCTTCCCCTTTCCACCACAGAATCCCGAAGCGTTCTGTCAACAGATCCACCAACCCCAAGGCAATCATACTGTCAACAACGACTCTTGCCCGATGCAGGATCGCCGGATCATGCCGGCCCTCGATCTGCAGCGTCACGGCTTCCCCAGTTTTCAGATTAACGCTGGACTGCGGTTTATAGATGGAAGGCGTCGGCTTCACGACCGTCCGGATCCGCAGCGGCATGCCGTTGGTAATTCCACCGTTAATTCCGCCGTTGTGATTGGTCAGCGTCTGAAGCTGTCCGTCCTTGATCGCAAAGCCATCGTTGGCTTCGCTGCCGGTTTTCGCCGCGAAGTCAAAACCATCGCCAAATTCTACGCCTTTCACAGCTCCGATGCTGAAAAGCAAATGTGCAAGCTTGCTTTCGACCGAATCAAAGAAAGGTTCCCCTACGCCGGCCGGCATTCCGACAACGGCACTTTCCAAAATACCGCCCATCGAATCGCCCTGAGCCTGCGCTTCTTCAATTCTTTTCTGGATTGCATCCCGTACGGAATCCTGGATGCAGGCCAGATATTGATCCTCCAAAGCCAGTAGCTGTTTTCGCAGCACGATCTCATCATCAGCCAGCGGCTCATCTATGATTTCCTGCATCTGGCTGACATGCGTTCCGACTTCAATTCCCTTGGATTTGAGCATCTGCAGGAAAATCGCTCCGGCCGCGACTAACGGTGCGGTAATCCGTCCGGAAAAATGACCGCCGCCGCGATAATCCTGAAATCCCTGATATTTTACCTGCGCGGTGTAATCAGCATGGGAAGGCCGCGGAATATCCCGCATTTTAGAATAGTCCTTGCTTCGCATATTTTCGTTGCGGATCAAAATACACAGCGGCGTTCCGGTTGTTTTTCCTTCAAAGACTCCGCTGACAATTTCAGGAATATCAGCTTCCTGGCGCTGCGTGGATATCTTTCCTTTCGGCTTGCGCTTTTCCATTTGTTTTTGCATCCAGGCTTGATCAATCAGGATTCCCGAAGGCAGCCCCTGAATCACAACGCCGATCGCTTCACCATGACTTTCGCCGAACAGCGACAGCTGAATGCACTGTCCAATCGCACTTTTCATCGTTTGATCTCCTTGTTTTATTCGTTTTGCCCTTCAATCTTATTTCTGTATTCTTGACCTGTTACAGATATTCCTTGATTTTCTCTGTCGGAATGTCTTTCAAGTACGCCTCGCCTACCTTACGAAGCAGGACAATCGTGAGTGTTCCGCCATCAATCTTCTTATCTTTGGTTATGAAATCGTAAACCTGTTGACGGTCATATTCAATGTCCTCTTTCAGATTTAAACGTTGATAAATCGGATGCAGACGTTCGCGCACCGCTTCATCCTTGATCATCTTCATCATGCCCAAGGCTACCGCTTCGCCATGATAAACATCCTGCAGATGATAATAGCTCTCGATGCCGTGACCAATCGTATGGCCGAAATTCAAAATTCGCCGGACACCAATCTCACGTTCATCAATCTCGACGACCTTCTTTTTCATCATCAGCGATTTATATAAAATCTTTTCAATGTGATCCATCGGATTTTCGGTTTCAAACAGTTCAAATAACGATTCATCCCGAATTAATCCCGCTTTTAAGGCTTCAGCCAAACCGTTATTGATATGCCGTTTGGGCAACGTGGCAAGCACATCCGGATCGATTAACACCATTTTTGGCTGCCAGAAAGCCCCGACACAGTTTTTAATTCCATCCAGATTAATTGCGACTTTGCCGCCGATACTGCTGTCAATCTGGGAAAGCGTTGTCGTTGGGATATTGATAAACTCGATCCCTCGCATATAGGTAGCCGCAACAAATCCGGATAAATCGCCGATAACCCCGCCGCCTAACGCGACGATCAGATCTTTGCGTGAAAAGCGTTCTTTCAGCAACCGCCGCAAAATTTGTTGGTAAACCTCCATGCTTTTGGCTCCTTCGCCCTGAATTACCCGTTCAACATAACCCTGGGAACACTGAGCCAGCACGCGCTGAGCATATTCCTCCGGAACACCTTCATCGGTAATGATCATCACCTTGCGCTGACCATCGAGAACCTGTCCTATCTGATTCAGTAATCCCCGCTGAATCAAAATCGGATAGCTTTTGTCTTTGAGATTGACCGTGATTTTTTTCATCATATTTCTTTTCTCCCCTCTCACACAATCCACAAAAAAACCGTACAGGCATATCCTGTACGGTTCAGCATTTCATTTCGCATTCCCTTCAGATATAGCCTGATTTCAAATCAAAACGGGCTAATGTCCAAAGCGAACCAGCCCTCTATCTAAAGGTAAAATAAAAGTAAGAAGAACTCGGATGTTCAATTGTTTTACAGCCATTTTTTAACATAATGTACACCTCGATGTTTTTACTATATCACAATTCGATTGAAATGCAATCTTTTTCTGAAACTTTGATGTCTTGTTTCAAATGGAATAAATTAGTATGTTACTGTTTTCGTATCAAGATACTTTATCTGTGTTCCATCAACATTCTTTGTATTGATTTTCCCTTTGAATGTTGTTCCTGCAGAATTTCCAGTTGGTTGTTGACTTTTATCAAATGTATAAACAACACCTGTTATTTCTGCATTAACCTCCAAATTCGATATTCCATCAAAGATATAGACAGAATAACCACTCGATCCATTATCAGTGACAGCGAAATCAAAGTTATTTACATCCAAATTATATAGCTCTGCAATCTCCTTTTTAAAATTCACTCCAAAATTAGGTCCAGTCGAATCCAACTGTCCTGTTTTATTATTATAGTATTTACTAACAGCCAATTTCAAAACATCACCAGAATAGTTGGCTAATTTCTGTTGATCTGATTGACCATGTTCTTTGCAATAAATTGTAAATTTACTACTATCTGCAGGAACATCGACAATAATCTCTCCGCCTAGAGGACAAAGTTTTTCTGAATCTCCTAAGTTTTCCTTTATTGCCTCTCTAGCAGAGCCCTCTGTAAATGGCTTTTTCCCTAAGGAATACTCCATAACCATAATTTTATAAGCGTTCGCTACATTGGCATTACATACTGTCACAGAAGCCGTTTTCGTAAATCCAGTCAACCTCGGCACTAACATCAACATCAGCAGCACTAAAATCGCCACAACGACGATCAATTCAATCAATGTAAAACCTTTATTCCGCCGTTTCATCTTTTATCCCCCGCTTTACTATGTTCTATCGAAAAGACTGATTGAAATCCATTTTTATTATATCATCCTGATTTCAATAACCGAATCCTTTTTTAAGTAAAATCAGCGTAATTAGTTCTCGGCTTCCAGACTTTCAATCATTTCTGCATAAATTGCTTTCAGCTGCGTCTGTTCAGCTTCTGTCATCGTCCCAAGATAGGGATCATGCGTATCCACTGTCGAGATATGATTGGAAGCTACCTTTCCTTTAAGAATTAAGGCTACATCCGGTACATAAAAGCTTTCTTCCCCTTCTTCATTGGTCAGCAGCCATCCTTGAAAACGGCGGATAAGCGTATCAAACATCGCTTCCGAATAGTTTTCCGATTTGCTTGTATCGACATAATAAACCAAGACACCCTTCTCTTTCGCAGCCTGATTCAACACCGGAATGGCTTCCACACACCAAGGACAATTCGGCTTGCCGTAATAGATCAGAAATGATTCACCTTGTTCCATCTTTGACAATGAATCTTCCATACTGATCTCAACAAAGGCATTCTGCGTGTCATCAAAGTCTTCATAAGCACTCATATCGGCTGGATTTGCATTCACAGAAGCATTCGGCGTTGGTGTTGGCGCAAGCGTTTCTTCAATCTTTGGAGTGGGTGTTTCTGTCGGATCAGGCGTAGATTGAGGGGTTGCGGTGCAGGCACCTAAAATCATTGCCAGCACTAAAAAGATTATCCCTTTTTTCATAACAGCTCTCCATTAAACGCCCGCTTATAGCTCCCTAAGACTTTTACTTCCAGACAATGTTCGCGGACCTCAGCGATCGCTTCGCGGGTTTTATCCTGAAGCAGACTGCCGTCAAAATCAATATAGAAACAATACTCAAACATCCGGCCGCGGATCGGGCGGGATTCCAGCTTTAACATGTTGATGCCGCGCTGGGCGAACACACGGATAACTTCATACAGAGCGCCCGGTTCATGATTGACTACAAAGTACATGCTGATTTTATCCGCATCGCAGACGGTTTGTTCACCTTTTGCCACACAGAAAAAACGTGTTGTATTCAACAGGTTGTCCTGAACCCGTTCCTTTAAGATTGGCAGTTGATAATAATCCGCAGCCAGCCAGCTGCCCAATGCGGCTTTGGTCGGATCCTGACATTGTGCTACATATTCTACACTCTTCGCCGTATCCTGATAAGTCACTGGTTTAATCCAAGGATGCGCCGCAAAGAATCCGGAGCATTGATCAAGCGGTTCCGGATGGGAATACACCTCGCGTAAATCTTCGATTTGGGTCTGCGGCAAGCCGATTAAATGCTCGTCAATCCGAACTAAAATCTCTCCTACCGCAAAGATGTCGCTGTCTTTTAATAAGTCGTAAGTCCGGTAAATGATACCGGTCGTTGTATTCTCAACCGGAAGCAGTGCATAATCAATCACGCCCTTTTCAACATCCGCAATAATCGAAGGGAAATTCTTATAATTACAGGCCTCAAAAGACTGATCCTTAAAAAACTCCTGAACTGCAATTTCACTGAAGGTGCCATGCGCCCCCTGATACCCCACCTTGATTTTCTTATCCATGTTCGTCCTCCAAAGTGAATTTATTGTATCACATTTTTTCCGCCTGCGTAGTCCGGATTTGAATTGAACAGCGCTTTTCGCTATAATAGAAATATGAAAAAACCGCGTTATTCCCTAAATAAAACTGAATGGCTCGGCGGGGTGCTGTTTCCGCTCTACACCCTTTTTCTGATTCTGCGGGACAATCCGCTGACAACCAATTTGTCCTGGGTTGGCAACGGGTTAGGCTATCGTTATTTAATTCTGATTTGGGCTGTCAGCGGTGCTTTGATTTTCCGAATGATGATTCAGGATTTAGCGCAGGCTTTCAAACTTTGCTGGAAGCGTTGCTATGATCTGACCTTTCTGTTCATGATCCTTTCGATGGTCTTTCCCTATCTGCCGGAAACCTTGCCATTTGTGTCTCAACTGCACATCTTCATCAGCAATCTGGCCTTCATCGCTTTGAATGTTCTGATCCTAGGCGTTTTTTATCAGGGACAGCAGCGCAGATGGCAGTTAGGCCGCTGGGGTATTGAAGTCACTTCAGTGATCTTGATCTTCTGTGCGCTGCTTTATATCCGCTTTCTGAGCATTAATTCATTATTGGAAATGTTTTATACTGCCGCTACGGCATGGCTGCTGCTGATCGCACGCCGGAAATGTCACGTTTAATCCCGCCATCCATTAAAAAAAGCGAAGTTGAATTTCGCTTTTTTTCTATTTCATTGAAATTACAGAATCTACTGTGGGATTTCTTTTTCAGTCTTGGATGAATTTCACAAGGAGTCAGGACAATGCTTTCTGTAGTCCCCGACAGGCGTAATCTGCGGCCTGCTCTGCGGAAATTTTCAGCTGCGGATTGATGATCTGGAAACAATAGGCTTCCATCACGCCGATTAACAGAAACCGCTGATATTCCCGTGGATACTGCGGCTGAATCCAGCCTTCCTGCAGTGCCTGATCCAGCAAAACATCAAGAAGCTTAATCATCTGATGCATAATTTTTTCCATGATTTCCTCACTGACATATTGTTTCAGTTCGCGCTTGCCGACACTCGACAATAAGGTCTGAAACGGGGAGAACTGACTTAACGCTTTTTCCATCGCCGTTAAGATCTGTCTAAAACCCGCTTCAAAGCCTTGATCAAACTGAAGCAGATCGCAGAAGCTGTCAAATTCCTTATGGAAGGTATACATCAGGGTTTCCCGAATAATTTCTTCTTTGGATGAAAAATATTCGTAGCATGTTCCTTTGCCAATGCCGCAGGCCTGCGCAATTTCAGATACCTTTAAATCATTCATGGAACGGCCTTGTTGGACCAGACTGATGACTCCCAGATAAACCTGTACCTTCTTATCCTCATTCATCTGCAGCCACTTCCTTCACTTTTTTACGGTCTCGGCGCCGACTTGTCACTTCGATCATGATCGGTACGACAAACAGCGTTAAAATAGTCGAATACGTCAGACCGCCGATGGTGACAATCGCCATCCCCTGCATCATATCACTGCCGGTTCCAATGCCCAGCGCCATGGTCGTCATGGCCAAAATCGTCGTCATGGCTGTCATCAGAATTGGACGCAAACGTGTCCGTCCGGTTTCCACAATCGCTTCCTGGGTTGTATATCCCTGTTCCTTTAATTGATTGGCGTAATCAATAAATACGATACCGTTGTTAACGACAACGCCGCACAGAACGAGAAAGCCCAGCATTGCGACGATGCTCAATTCCTGTCCCGTAATCAACAATCCCAAAAAGCCTCCGGTAAAGGCCAGCGGAATCGTAAACATTACGATAAACGGTGACAACAGGCTCTGAAACTGCGCAACCATGATCATATAGATAAACGCGATTGCTAGCAGAATCATCTGAACCATCTGGAACATCGTTTCCATAATCGTTTCATTTTCACCGCTGAATTCCAGCGTTACCGATTCCGGCAGCACGCTGGTATCGAGCTGTTTTTCCACCTCACGGCTGACCAGAGTCACGTTATGGCCTTCCTTGATCGTGCCGCTCACATTGACGTAACGGCGGGAGTTCTCACGGTAAATGCTGTTCATGCCGCTGCCGTTTTCAATATCGGCAATCCGCCACAGTTCAACTTCTTTTTCTTCCTGATTCTGCGTTCCTTTCAGCTTCAGATCCTGCAGATTGTCCAGCTGAGTCAGGGAAGCGGCATCCTGAACAATCACAACCGGATAATCCTTATTCTGTATCGACAGTGTCGTACTGGTTGTTTCTTCTTTAATTCCGGAAGCAACGCTTTGGTAGATCTGCGCCACTGTCAGTCCGTATTTCATCGCTTCATTCTTATCAACAATGACGCGGATTTCATGCACCGGATCCTGCTGCCCGTCATCCACGACGTCAATGCCTTCAATCTGCTTCAGCTGATTCCCAATCTGAATGGCTGAAGCCTGCAGTTCATCCAAATCATCGCCATACAGTGTCATCGCAACACCGCTGCCACCCAGCACGCTCAAGTCCATATTGCTTGTAGAAACTACAGCGTCCACCGGCAGATCGGCCAGAACCTGCGGAATCTCGGCTTCCATCTTTTTCGTATCCGCTTTGGTTTCAGTAATGATATAGAACGTTGTTGAGGTATTTCCGCCGCCGCCCATCATCATGGACAAACCGCTGCCGCCGCTGGTCACGCCGACCGTATCTACGCCTTCCACCAGCATCAGCCGTTCCATCACCTGATCATACATCGCAAAGCACTCTTTATCGGTTGCCTCTTCATTCTGCAAAGAAATGCTGACAGACATCTGACCGGAATCCATGGAGGGGATCAGTGTCATTCCCATGTTCATGACGCCGATCGTGCTGAAAATCAACAGCGCAATCACGCCGCCCATCACAATCAATTTGTGACCCAGCGACCATTTCAAAAGTCCAGTGTAACCATTCACGAGCTTTTCAAAGAAGGAATGTTTCTTTTCGTTTTGCTTTTTCAGCATCTTGCTGGCAAGCATCGGCACCAGCGTCAAGGCGACGATGAGCGAAGCGAGCAGCGAATAAGCGATCGTCAGTCCCATATCCACAAACAGCTGCCGCGCCAAACCGGTCGCAAAGACAATCGGCAGGAAGACGCAGACGGTCGTCAAGGTTGACGCAATGATCGCACCGGCAACCTGCTTGGCCCCTTCAATCGCGGCTTCAATGAGTCCCACGCCTTCATTGCGCATCCGATAAATATTCTCAATGACGACAACCGAGTTATCGACGAGCATCCCGACGCCAAGAGCCAGGCCAGACAGGGAGATAATGTTCAGCGTTACACCGCTGAAATACATCAGCACCATCGCAAACATCAGTGAAATTGGAATGCTGAGGGCGATGATGATCGTCGGCTTGAGATCGCGCAGAAACAGAATTAAGACGATGACCGCCAGAATTGCGCCGTATAAGAAGTTCTCCAGAACCGAATTGACGATCATATCAATATAAACACCCTGATCCATCAAGGTAGAAAAATGCAGGCCTTCGTATTGTCCGCTCAGCTTCTCGAACGTTTTATGAAGCGCTTTGCAGACATCGGCCGTCGAAGCGGTTGAACTTTTCTGGAAAGAGAGCATGATGCCCGGATTTCCATTCACGCGGGTATATAATTCTTCACTGTTGTTAACGACCTGTACGCTGGCCAGATCCTGAAGCCGGACTTCTTCCAAGCCGTCGATATCCATGGACATCAAAAGCAAATTTTCTACTTCTTCCAAAGAAGCAAACTGGTCTCCGACTTTGATCAGCAGTGAATCGTCATTGGAGGCGATGTAGCCGGCCGGCATGGAGAAGTTCTCAGCCGTCAGCATCGTCGAGATCATGCTTGGTGAAAGGGCTTCTGAGATATTTGCTTTTTTCAGCGCTTCGTCACGCGCCTCGGCAATTTGTTTCAAGCCGTCTTCAATCTGTGTCTTTGCCGATTCCAGCGTTGTTTTGGTCGAGGAAATTGTCATCTCCCCTTTGGTGATTTCACCGGCTGCCGTCAGCTTTCCTGATTCCAGCTTCGACTGCAGGCTGTTGAGGTCGGAGACATCAATACCAGCTTGGGTCAGCATACTGCTGGCTGCCTGTTTCACGCCTTCAGCAGTCGCAATTTCAATTTCAACATTGCTGAGCTTGATTTTGGCATCCTCATACTTCGGCACAATCTGCAAAGCTGCCTGCATGGCCGTGATTCCAGCGCTCGCCTGTTCTTTTGCCGTGTTAAGCTCGCCAAGCATCGTGCTGATCAAAGCTTTGGCCTGTCCATAGTTTCCAATTTCAGCGGTGATGCCGGCGCTTTGAAGCATAGCTTTAATTTCCTCAGAAATCGGTTCCTCATCCGGTACTTCCTGAATTTGCTGCTGCAAAAAAGTCAGAGACTGAATTCCTGCTTCAGCTTTGTTGATCCCTTCCTGGGCTTGATCTATAGCCGCTCCAACTGCGCTGGCAATCTCCTCGGCTGTTGCTTCCGCTCCCAATCCCAACTGGGCTTTCAGCTGATCCACACCGTTGACAATCTGCGTAAATGCAGCCTGCTCTGCTTTCAGCTGAGTGATCTGGGAATCCATCGCGATCAAATTGGTCGCTGCCTGCTGCAGCTGAACTGAGGACTGCGCCAGTTTATCATAGGTTTCGTTCTTTGTGCTTGTTAATTCTGATTCTCCGTCCGTAATTTTCTGCAGACCGTCATTGACTTCCTGCAGCTTTTCCCGTAATTCCCGCTCTGTCTTAGCTAATTCAGAATTCACGCTGGCCAGAACTTTGTTGTTGATCTCATCGATCTTCTGATGATCGAGAACAATCTGAACAGTCTCTTCCAACAATCCCGTCGGATCGACCGAGGCGACACCCTTGGTCTTTTCCAGTTCCGGTACGACTTTTTCATTCACAAAGTCGCTCAATCCCTGAAGATCATGACCATCATAATCGGCCGTTGCCATCATGATCGGCATCATATTCGGATTGATTGCCATCAATGTCGGACTGGATATGGTCTCATCCAAATATCCTTTAACTAAGTCAATCTTCGCGTTCAAATCGAGCATTGCCGTATCCATATTGGTATCATCGGCAAACTCTAAAATAATCAACGATAAGTTATCCGAGGAAATCGAACTCATATTCGATAAATTCTCGGTCGTACTGACAGAGGATTCCAGGATCCGCGTCAGACTGGTTTCTACTTTTTCGGCGCTGGCACCCGGATAAGTCGAATAGATGACGACATAGGGCAGCTCCATTTCCGGTAAGAGGTCAGTTGTAGAATTCATAAATGAAATTACGCCCAACAACAGGCACATGACCACTCCCACGATTACAGTATAAGGTTTCTTAACACTGAATTTAGAAAACATAGGCCTCTCCTTTTCCCGACCGACTGGTCGGTCACCTCGCTATTGTATTCCATTCCCAATAAAAATACAATTGACAAATATAAGAATTTATCGTTTTCCAGAGCTTTCCTGATTTGTTTCAAAATAAAATCCCGCAGACCTGCGGGACTTGATAAATCATGGATAAATCTAATCGTCTTGCTTTGGATGCGATTTTGTCAGAAACTGCAGCAGTATCTCTGCGAGTTTCTGAATATCAATCGGCTTGGCAAAATGAGCACTCATGCCTGCCTGCATGGCCAATCGGACATCCTCATCAAAAGCGTTGGCGGTCATCGCAATGATCGGCAGTGTTTTTACATCGCTGCGGTTCAGCTGACGGATCTGCCGGGTCGCTTCATAGCCGTTTAAACGCGGCATTTGAATATCCATCAGAACTAAGTCATAATAACCTTCCGTGCTGGAAGCGATTTTCTCAACAGCGGCCTGCCCGTCGTCCACCTCATCCATTTCCACGGTGATCAGACTGGCAATCATTTCCCGGGCTATCTCACGGTTGATCTCATTATCCTCTGCCAGAAGCAGACGGCAATCGCTGAAGTCAGACAAAGCCGGTTTGACTAAGATTGGTTTCCGGCGTTCTTCTTTAAGCTCATTCAGCAGACGGCAGATTTTAAAGCGGTAGAAGGGTTTCGTCAAAAAGCCGCTGACACCGCACTGACGGGCCTGTTCTTCAATATCAGACCAGTCATAGGCTGAAAGTATGACGATTTCCGGCTGATCTCCCAGTTTCTGCCGCAGCTCTCTTACCGTTTCCAAGCCATTCATCCCCGGCATCTTCCAGTCGATAAGAATCAGCTTATACGGATTTCCTGAAGCCTGAGCCTGCACTCCTGCGGCGATTGCCGCTTCCCCGCTGCTGCAGTAATCAGCCTGCATTCCCAGCTTTGTTAACAAAGCGCCGGCCTCCTCGCCGATTTGAAGATCGTCATCGGCGATCAAAACACTGGCTCCCTGCCAACTCGTCGGAATTTGTTCATCCGTCTGACTTTGCAGCGGCAGCGGCAAAATCACGGTAAACCTTGAGCCTTGCCCGACATGGCTTTGAACCTGGATTTCACCGTTCATCAAATCCACCAGGTTCTTCGTGATCGCCATGCCCAATCCGGTTCCGTTCACTGTTCGGGTCATCGGATTGTCAGAACGTTCAAACGGCTGAAACAAATGCTTCATGAATTCCGGATCCATGCCGATTCCCGTATCACTGCATTGGAAGACAAAATTCTGATAGCCTTTATAGGAACTTGGCCGCTGACTCATTTCAATCGTAATCCTGCCGCCTGAAGGCGTATACTTAACGGCATTGCTTAAGATATTGATGCATACCTGCCGAATTCGCAGCGGATCGCCCTGCACGCCTTCTTTCTCCAGCGCCCCTGGCTGAAATACCAGCGTCAGACCTTTTTCTTCAGCCTGCGGCCGAACGAGTTCCACAACCTCAATGATCAATTCGGCAAAATTGAACGGTTCCTGGGCAATGGTCAGTTTTCCGCTTTCAATTTTGGACATATCCAGGATGTCGTTGATTAAACTGAGCAAATGTTTGCTTGAAAGACTGATCTTATGCAGACATTCCTTCACCCGTTCCGTTTCATCCAGATGCGTCTCAGCAATGGTCGTCATGCCGACGATGGCATTCATCGGTGTACGGATATCATGACTCATATTGGATAAAAACTGACTTTTCGCCACGCTGGCGGCCTGAGCATTTTCTAATGCTGTCTTCAGGATTTCCTGCTGCCGCTCAGCCTTTAAGCGCTGCTCGTCAATTCGCCGGGATATCAAGATCGCCAGCTGATCCTCAGAATACGGGTTGTCAACGTGGATGATCTGCGTCGTTGTCCAATGATATTGCCCATCTGTCAAAAGCATTTTCATCTCGCGCTGAACCTCGCCGTTTTTCTCGGCAAACGTCTTGCGCAGAGCCTCCAGCTGAAACGCCTGATAATCGGAAGCGAATTCCGGATCAATCGTACTTTTTAAATCGGCATACAACTCGCTGTAGGTTTTCTGCTTGCCCAGATCCAGCATCAGCCCTGGACTGACATGGACAAAATGCACCTGGTCCTGCGTCAGATTCAGACTGATAATGACCGGATAAGCGTTGGAAAGAGCGCTGACCAACGTCAGCCGTTCCTGCTTTGTTCTTTGTTTTTCAGCTTCTTCAGCCTGTTTTTCCTTTGTGATATCATGGAAAGCATAGATCAGCACCGGCTTGCCGTTTTCATCCAGCGTCTGTTCAATAATCCCGGAGGCCCAGAACATTTCCCCGCCGGCTTTTTTCATCGGCTCCACAAGGTTGACCTTCTGTCCGCTCTGGACTGCCGCTTCAATCTGGCGGACAAAACGGGCGTAATCTGAGGATGACATGGTGGTCTCAAGATTCAGATTCAGCGTATCTTCGGCATTTTCCATGGCATATCTGACCAAGCGCCGTCCTTCCCGGTTCAGCTGAAGCAGGTGATACGGCTGATCAACCGAAATCAAGGCGACCGCTTCCGGCAGGGCGTTGTATAAATGACTGATATAATTGGTCTGATGCGTTAAACGCTGCTGCGTTTTCGTCCTATGCCGCAGATAAAGCAGCACCAGTATGCTGATCCCCAGAATCGCTGACAGAATTAAGGCCAGTGACTGCCTTAGCAGAGCGTTGGTCTGCGCGTTGACCGCCGCTTCCGGAATGATCGATATCAAAGCCCAGTCTGACTCCAGACCCACCGGCGTAAAACAGAAAACAGTTCGTTCGCCTTCATAAGTAAAGATGGCCCAGCCGGTATCCGCAGCTTTCAGCGCTTGGGCAAACTGGCTCAGAGCCTGCGGATCATTCGCCTGCGGCGAAAGCATATCCAACAAATTCTGAACCGTTTTGTTGCTGTTGGGATGCGCAGACCGAATCAGGACATTTCCCTGTGTATCGACAACATAGGAAAAACCGGCATCCTCATAAAAGGAAAGCGTGAATGTATCAACGATTTCATTGACTTCAAATTCCTTGATCAAATAGCCTGTCCCGCCATCCGCAAAATGAACACGAACAACCAAATCAAACACATCCATCCCCGTCACGCTGCTGATATGCGGATCAATCACATCCTGATCTTTGTTCTGCCGATCAAGCAAGGTGATCGCCTGCTGGTCAAAGGGCTGATCCAAAGGCAGAATGAAATCCTCAGAAAGCACTAGATGAATATCGTTTTCCAGCTGATTGAAATCCTGAAACAGCCGATTCAGCTCAGAACGATCATCTGTTCGCATTTCAGCCAGCCTGTCAGCAATCCGCCCCAGATCTTCATAGTTTTCATTGAGCTGCACAGCAAGGGTTCGCCGACCCTGTCGGGTCGCCTCCAGAATTGTGTTGATCGATTGCTTCCACAGCTGCGTTTTTACATTGGTTACAAAATAAGTGGTCAGTAAGCAAAGTCCCAGCGCCAAAACCGCCGCTCCGAGAGTGAATGACCGGCGGGAATTCTTCTTGTTTCTTTTCATGATGATCCCTCCTGGTCCGCTTCCTCATCGAGCTGCTGCATCACTTGGTTTACAGGTTCGCCCTGTAAAAGCCGCTGCACCGCCTGTGCGGTCAGTTCCCAGATCGGTTTGTCCAGCAGTGAATCAGAGCCGATCACAGCCTGTCCTGTTTCGTAGACCGGAATCAGCGGCTGGATCTGATCCAAGGACGAAGGGCGACTGTTTTTCAGCGGACTGAATGAGGCCTGCTGATCCGCAAACTTCTGAATATTGTCAGAACGGGTAAAAAATTCAATAAACCGCAGCGCTTCTTCCCGATGAGAACTGTCGGCATTGACGCTCAAACGGGTATCGGCATTGATGACGACAAAACTGCCATTTTCCATCAACGGATAAGGAACAACCGAAAATTGGAAATCGAGCTCTTTCTGCGCCAGACGGCCTGCGGCCCAGGCCCCGGTTAATAAGAAGGGAGCTTCACCCTGGGCAAAAATATCCAGGTCCTCCGAGGTCTTCTGGGTTGTGAGTGTAGCGGCCGGATCCAGATAACCCTTTTGAATCATGGCTTCCACATAGGCAAATCCAGATGTCAGCTTTTCACTGAGTACGGCCTGCCCGGTATTGATCTGTTCGAAATAAGCCGCCTGCTGATGCGCTTGATAAGTAGCAGCCAGACTCATGCCGATCGCCACCGTCTTGAGTGAAATATCATTGTTGGCAATGACCGGCGTTATTCCCTGACGGACAAAATCATCACAGATCGCTTCCCACTGTGCTAAGGTTGCCGGGACTTCATGATGATATTCTTTTAACAGATCCAGATTGCAGTAAAGACCAAAGACGGAAACCGTCGTCGGCACCCAATAAATATGATTCCCTTCCCACATCTGACTCAGCATTTCATCCGTGTAATTTTCAATCGTCGCCAAACCGGAGAGATCGGCTAATTGGCCCTGTTTGGCCAAGGTCAGAGCCGTGTCATGATTCACCATAAAAATATCGTCGCCTTTGCCATTGGCCATGCGTTTGGTCAGTGCTTCATAATAGGCATTCCCCTTCAGACTTTCATAAGCAACGCTGATTCCCGGATTTTCATCCATGAATTGTGAAATAATCGCTTCGATCACCTTGACATTCTCCGGTTCATATTTATTGCCAAAGTAGGTCAGGGATACTGTTGCCGCTTGATTAGAAGGAAGGATAACCACGGGATTGTCCGGTCCGGTGCAGCCTGCAATCAACATTAAACTGAGTCCCCAAATCCATCTTTGACGCCCTTTCTTTCTGCCCCGCATCGCTTCCCATCTCCTCTTTTTCATCGTCAGCTTACTTGAATGAAACCAAGGAGATGACGCCTTTTTATTTTACTATTGTTATCTTACCTTAATTTTCAATTAAACGCCATGGAAACAAAGTGCAGATATGCAAAAAAAAAAACGATCTTAGCGTCGGGGATATCTGCCTGAAATCATAGAAGCTCGTTTTTGTAACCGACATAAACCAGGAGTCTGATTTGGAATATCATGCCATAAAAAAGA
The DNA here is from genome assembly GCF_022440805.1 of Holdemania massiliensis. Lineage (NCBI taxonomy): Bacteria > Bacillati > Bacillota > Erysipelotrichia > Erysipelotrichales > Erysipelotrichaceae > Holdemania > Holdemania massiliensis. The sequence goes on from NZ_JAKNTK010000001.1 coordinate 2,766,000, forward strand.
AGCCTGTCCCTTGGAAGATTCCTGTGACTTGCTTCTTTTGTATATCCTTCCGGCTCAATCATCGCAGAACCTGGAATTGGAAAAATGAATTCTCAGAGTAAAGCTTAAGCCTCTACTGGGATGTCATCCTCAGCATTCACTTCCAGCAGCTGCGCCGACTGAGCCGGATCGAGCTTATCCACAGCCTTGAGTTTCCGCTGAATCATCCTCGTCCGCGTACCAACCAGCTTATCCAGCTCTTTATTAGCCTGATCCAGCCGCTGCTGAGTCATTGCGAGAACGTCATGGAACTTATCGAATTCCGTTTTTACTGCGCCCAGAACAGTCCAGACTTCGCTGCTTCGTTTTTGGATGGCTAAGGTCCTAAAGCCCATCTGCAGGCTGTTGAGCAATGCCGCCATTGTACTCGGTCCAGCGATGTTGATGCGGTAGTCCCGCTGCAGTGTTTCCACTAAACCGCGGTTGACGACTTCGGCATACAATCCCTCAAATGGCAAAAACAGAATTGCGAAATCCGTCGTATAAGGGGGTTCAATGTATTTATCATGAATATCTTTGGCAAAGGAACGAATGCGCTGGGACAGCACATTGACAGCCTGCGTTACCGCTTCCTGACTGCCGGAATCATAGGCATCCTGCAGATTGGCATAGGCATCCGCCGGAAATTTGGAATCGATCGGCAGCCAGACCGGCTGATCTTCCTCACCCGGCAGCTTGATCGCAAATTCAACGACGTTCTTGCTTCCCGGCACCGTGGCCACATTCGTCGCGTATTGTTCCGGTGAAAGAATTTCCTCTAAAATTGCCCCCAGCTGAATTTCCCCGACAATCCCGCGGGCTTTGACATTGGACAGCACTTTTTTCAGATCGCCGACCCCGACCGCCAGCGTCTGCATTTCACCTAATCCTTTATACACCTGTTCCAGCCGGTCATTGACCAATTGGAACGACTGTGTCATTTTATCTTCCAGTGTTTTCTGCAGCTTTTCATCCACCGTCTGGCGCATTTCATCGAGCCGGCGGTTGTTGTCCTGCTGAATGGCGGTCAGCTGCTTCTCAATCGTCTGACGCATATTTTCCAGTTTCTGCTCATTGCCGCTTTCAAATGTTTTCAGACGATTTTCCAGCACACTGAACTGATTGGCCATCGCTGTATTGAGCGTGTTCTGCTTTTCTGAAAGCGACTGGCTGATCTCTGAGAATTTCCGGCTTTGCAGTTCTGAAATCTGCTGTTGATTCGAGCTTAACAGCGCGCTCAAGGACTGGAGCATCTCACGCTGGGCAGCCTGCTGCTGCAAAACGCTGTGATTCATCGCATCCAGCTTCTGACTTTCAGCCTGAAATGCCGTCTGCTGATTAGCGCTCAGCATTTCCCCGACCAAGCGGACAGCATTCTGAGCAGCATCAACAATTTCCTGCCGACTCTGCCGATCCTGTTCGGCCAGTGTGGTCTGCAGCGCTGTCAGCTTCTTCTCCATATCCTGAGCTTCCAGCTGGCTCAGACGCCGATTCATGCCGATCAGCTGAACCACAATGACCACCATCAAAACGACTATGACGGCCGCCAGAATTAAAATTCCTGTTTCCATTCTTCTCTCCCCGCTTTCTTAAGGAAACTGCCGGACTTTGCCGGCAGCTGTGTTATTGATTATACAGGAAATCCAGTTTGAAAACCATCGCTGCGCTCTTCCTGCTAGTCTTAGAGTTTAGAAGCGCTGCAGCGAAAGCTCCATGTTCAGGCAGAGCCGAGGCGAAAGGCCGGATTTGGCTAATCCTGACAATGCTTGTTCATCCAATCCGTAATTTCACGCAGCCGCTTGAAGCGGTGCATTGGCTTGCCACTGCGGGACAGTTCATGATTTTCCCCCTTGAACAGGCAGGCCCGGGTTTCAACATTCAGGATTTTCAACGCCGTAAACATTTCCATTGCCTGGGATACAGCGCAGGTATAATCCTCAAAGGAATGAATAAACAACGTTGGCGTTTCACAGAAATCCGCATATTTCAGCGGAGAATGATCCCACATTTTTTCCATCTGATCCCATGGCTTGCCGCCGTCATGCAGATCATCATCATAGCTGATGCCTGACGTTCCATAATCACTGATCCAGTCCGAAATACTGCGCTGACTGGCCGCCGCCGCAAAGCGATGGGTATGCGTGATGATCCAGTTGGTCATGTAGCCCCCATAGCTGCCTCCGGTCACGCCCAAGCGCAGCGGATCAATTTGACTATTTCGGGCCAGGATGTGATCGGTAAACTCCATGATATCTTCGTAATCTATCGTCCCATATTTTAACCGCAGATCGGCAAAGGCATCGCCATAACCATCGGATCCGCGATGATTGCAGAAAAATACATAATAGCCTGCACTGGCCCAGACCTGCATTTCATGGCTCAGCAGCTCACCATAGGTTGTCCGCGGACCGCCATGGATATCCAGAATCGCCGGATACTTCCGATCCGGCTGCCAGCCGACTGGCTTAATCAGCCAGCCGTCAATCGACTGCCCAGCGGAATTGACAAATCCGGCATATTCGACGGGCTGAATTGCCTTGTCCTTCAAACAGACCTCGCTGATGTGGGTATGGCCGGTAATGTTTCCAGCGCCATCCGCAATGTAGATTTCCTGCAGCTGACCCGGTTCCATTGCACAGAACACTAAACCGTTTTCAATGAAGTCAAAACCGCTGACTGCACCGTTAAAAGCCACCGCTTTTTCCAGCTGATTTCCCCGCAGCACCATCAGCTCGGTATGATAGCCGACCGTGGTCGTAAAATACAAGGCACCGTCTTTCATTAAAAATGTTTTTCCTGATCCATAACGCACATCGCTGTTGACACAGCTGCCGACGGAATATTCATAATCCAGCACTTTGTCGATGCTTCCCTGATTGAGGTCGCAGCGATAGAAATCACAGCTTGTACCGTTGCCGTAAGCCGCCATATCGGTGGCCATGAACATCAAGACCTGATTCTCTGCAGCGATGGCGCCGATGCGCAGCTGTCCTTCGGAAACCAGCGTCTGCTTGCTTTGTGTATCGAGATCATAGCTTACTAGCTCCGAGGTTTTCGGCATGACATCGCGCCAGTTTTTGCCCGTATAGATCACGCGGTGTCCTTCCACGATGATCCGGCCGCAGTCATAACCCGGCGGCGTGATTCGCTGCTGCTCGCCAGTGCGCTTATTCCAAGCCAGACAGCCACAGCGGTCTGAATCAATAAAACCCGCGCCGTTGGCAACAAACGGTACTTCGTGCAGGATCACATAATCCTGGGCGTCCTCGAGTTCTTCTTTAGAGGCTGTCTTGGGATCTAAGGCATGCAGATTCTCCTGAATTTTCAGAACAACCCAATCGCTGTCCGCGACCGGCAGCAGCTGCAGCACGGTATAGGGTATTTCAAAGGCCTTCTGCGCTTCCCCCTGGTTCAAGGACAGGCGATAGTAAACGGTTTTATGATCATACTTTTCCGGCTTATCCTGAGACTTGCGCTCCGCCGCAAACAACACCGTATCGTCATTTTCAAAACAGAAAGAGGATACCTGTCCATCCCCGATCAGTGTTTTCAGCTGGCCTGTCTGCGGATTCAGTTCCATTAAATTTGTGCGGTAGCCGTTTTCTTCTTTATCCATCTGCGTCTGAAGACAAAGAATATGCTTTGCGGAAGCCGCCAAGCTGTGTACAAAGCGATAGTTTAATAAATCCTGAATTTCTACCTTTTCCATGTTATTTCCCACCTTTTATTTGAATTGGTTACAGGATACCGCACTTTTATGCTGACGGCAAGTCCTTTCCGCTTTTTTGCTTCCAGGTGGTCAATACGGCCTGAAATTCCGCCTCATCCAGCCGCGCGGATGGGCTGGAAACCACCTTGGCCGCCATGACATTGGCTAACGCTGCAGCCGCTTCCAATGGCCATCCCTGCTTTAAACCAGCCAGGATGGTACCGGCATGACAGTCTCCCGCGCCGATCGTATCCACAACGACCGTGCTTTGCCCTTGAATCTGACAAAAATCTCCGGAGGCTGAGCAGCAGGCTGCCCCTTCAGCTCCTTGGGTGATGATCACAGCATTTTTGAAACGTTCCCGCAAAACTGCCGCAGCACTGCGAATTTCTTGTTTCCCGCTGAGCCAGAAAGCTTCTGCCTCATTTAAATGAAGGATTGGATGACATTCAGCGATAGCCTGCCAGCGGCGATCATCCAAATGCATTAATCGGGCTCCAGGAGCAAAAAAGACCTGCGGGCCGGGATGCGTGTGGATCCAGTTCAGCATGGCTAAACCCGTAGGTTCCTCCAGTTCAATCCCGCAGATATAGATATAGTCCAGCTGCGCCGGATCGAGATCAGCCAACCATTGTTTATCAAAGCCATATTCAGCTCCATGGGTTGACAAGAATGTCCGTTCTCCGCTATCCTCGACCAGACACAGACAACAACCGTTATCTTTCCCTTTCACACGAACAGTCGGCTGCAGTCCTTCTTCATTTAAAAGCTTTTCCGTAATTTGTCCAAACAGGCCATCGCCGGTTGGCGAGCAATGCATAATCGGAAGTTGAAATAGGCGCAGCATCCGTGCCACATTATAAGCACAGCCGCCCAGTGCCATCGTCATCGACCGCGTATTCAGATCTTCTTGAGTTACCGGAAGGTGGGGGACCCGAACAATCATATCAATGACCGTGGATCCGAGAATCAATGTTGTTTTCATTTCAGCGTTCCCCTTGTTTTCCATTTCATCAAGTTTATCATACCACGCTGACTTGAAAAACCAATGGCAACTTCAAGGATTTCAGATCTTGAACATTATCAATTAATAAAAGACACAACTGTTTTTTCCTTGGCGTTTAGCTTGATACATCGCGGCGTCGGCTTTTAGAAAGAGTTGTTTGTAGGTTGTTCCCTGCGTTGGAAAGAAGGCGCATCCGATACTGCAGGAAACGCCTTGCGATGAGGCCGACGGCTGACGTAAACATTGCAGCTGTTCACGGATCCGATCCAAACGAGCGCTAACTTGATCACAGGTTCCTGTCGTCTGCATCAGAATGACGAATTCATCCCCGCCGATCCGACCGACTAAATCTTCAGGGGCAAACAGTTTACGAATTTGCAGCGCTGTCTGACGCAGCATTTCATCGCCGCAGTCATGACCGTATGCATCATTAATCTGCTTGAAATTATCAATATCCATCACCGCCAGCGTCATGTGCTGATCTGGCGCAGCTGAACGCAGTGCCTCCTCGATCAACTGCTGAATCATAAAGCGGTTATACAATCCCGTCAAACAATCTTGATGAGCAAGTCGGCGCAGCCATTGAATTTCCCGCTGCTGCTGATCATTGTCACTCAGCAATCCCAAAACTTTTGACGGCTGACCTTGATCATCCTTTTCCAGCACCAGCTCCAGGCGATACCATCGCATCCCTTTTTCACCACAATTCAAACGAATCTCCATCTCGGGAACTGATTTTCCCTGCTGCAGCTGTGTACGGATTTTGGCAATTTGAGCAGCGGAAGGTGAAAGTCTGTGCCATGAATGCGTTTCTTGTGAAGAGGAATGTAAATAATCAAACCAATTTTCAGAGATATGAAGAGTATCCTGTTGAATATCCCATTCCAGCCAAAATTTCTGAGTTTGTTTTAGCAGATGTTCCAATCGTAACGACTCTTCGTTTTTATCAGTAGCCTGATCTGATTCTTTCAACAATGTCAAATGAACGAGCTGATCTAAAAGTACGTCAACTACAAGTACATATTTCAGCTTCACTTTCCCATGAAAAGCCCATCCTTGTTGAAGCATCAACTGAGCAGACAGCATCTGAATTTTTGGTTTCTCTGTTGCAATGATCAGTGGCTGTGTCCACAACCAACGTGCAGCTGCTTCCCTTCCAAACAATTCTACTGTGTCGGTCATCAAAGCGATTTCCGGCCGCAGCCGGTGTGCAAACTCCGCTTGTTTTCCCCTCTTGATCAGATGCATTAAGTTCTCTAAAAAGCAATCGTATCCCTTCATCAAAATTCCACCTCTTATCAGATTTATTTTAGAGATTGATCTCGACGAAACTTGTCAGATGTTGTCTCATGCGTAACAGAGATCAAAGAATCATAGCATTTTCACTTTCGCAAAAAAATTCGCAGAATTTTCTACAATTTCTCTGCTTTTCTTATAATCAAAATCTCTCGTTGTCCTCGTCAGGAATCTGTAATAAATTGTTAAGCTGCCGTTCATTTAACAAACTGATGAATATGTTATAGTAAGATCAAGAATAAAAGAGCGTTTCGCGCTTATGCTGAAAATAAAAGGAGGGAATCCCCAATGCAAAAAAATCTGACTACACTCTGCAAGTTAGCTGCCATTCTGATCGTGATCGCCTCTGTCTTCTATTTTTCTTCTGGAGCGCTGAACCAAACACCAAACTTAAATGTTTCCAATATGCCATTGTCACAAATCTTAATGCCTAATTGATTATAATTATGATAACCTTGGATATAATGAAAACATTTAGGTTTTTCTTGAACTAATTTAATTATAGAATACTACTTTATGAGGAATATTAGGGATGATTTTCCATCCTGATAATTCCTCTTTTTCTTTGTATTATGATTCTGGTGCGAACCTGAAGTAAACATAAAATCCCAGGGAGGTTCGCACTGGAATTATGTGAAATATGAGGAAATTGTTGCAAGTAAGTGGAGGATTCGATATTATAAAAGTAAGATAAGAATCATCTGTACATCTTTAAGTTTCTTATCAACTGTCGCATCGCTCACGCGGTGCGTGGATTGAAATAAACTCAATGAGCACGAGCACAATCGGAAGAACGTCGCATCGCTCACGCGGTGCGTGGATTGAAATGGGATATTGACGGGAATAAATGGTTTGAGGTCTGGTCGCATCGCTCACGCGGTGCGTGGATTGAAATGTATCTCATGAGTATGTCACGCTGTCAGCAGGCGTCGCATCGCTCACGCGGTGCGTGGATTGAAATAGTAGAGTTCGGATCACGGCACGGCTCGGCGGGGTCGCATCGCTCACGCGGTGCGTGGATTGAAATGCGTGTGTAAATCCATTCCTGTCCATTTCTGGTCGTCGCATCGCTCACGCGGTGCGTGGATTGAAATATTAAGTGGCGCTCAGAAAACTAAGTCAGACCTAGTCGCATCGCTCACGCGGTGCGTGGATTGAAATCAACGATCCGCTGATAA